>DINI01000012.1 GCA_002426755.1 Flavobacteriaceae bacterium UBA5544 | reverse complement strand
GCTTCAAAGCCGCCTTCACGGCCAACGCCTGAAGCTTTCACACCTCCAAAAGGTGTTCTTAAATCACGCATCATCCAAGTGTTGACCCAAACAATTCCAGATTGCAATTGGTTGCTCATTCGCATGGTGCGTTTTAAATCATTGGTCCATAAGGTGGCTGATAAACCGTATTTTACTTTGTTTGCCATTTCCAACACTTCATCTTCAGTTTCAAAAGGCATCATCGTCACCACTGGCCCAAAAATCTCTTCTTGGTTTACACGGCACTCATCACTTTCTACTTCTATAACGGTTGGTTCCAAATAGTAACCGTTTTCAAAGCCTTTAACCACGACTTTATTTCCGCCACACAGAATTTTACCATCTTCTTTTTTAGAAATGTCTATATAGTCCAAAACTTTCTCCAAATGAGGTTTGGACACCAAAGCACCAATATTGGTTGAGCTTTCCGAGGGATGACCAACTTTGAGCGCTTTCACTTTTTCAATAAAATCCGTTTTGAATTTTTCATAGATGGAAGCTTCCACAAAAATTCGGCTTCCGCACAAGCAAATTTGACCTTGATTGGCAAAGGAGGAGCGAACGGTCGTGCTCAACATATCCTCATAATCACAATCAGCAAAAATGATATTGGGATTTTTTCCTCCCAATTCCAACGATAGTTTTTTGAACATTGGAGCTGCGACTTTAGCGATATGTGCGCCTGTTGCTGTTCCGCCAGTGAAGGAAATCGCTTTGATGTCTGGATGTTCAATAATGGCTTGTCCTGTGGTGGTTCCCAAGCCATGAACGATATTCAAAACGCCTTTTGGCAGGCCAGCCTCTGTGCAAATTTCGCCTAAAAGATAAGCAGTCATCGGTGTGACTTCACTTGGTTTAGCCACCACACAATTACCTGCAGCAATAGCTGGAGCGATTTTCCAAGTAAATAAATAGAGAGGAAGGTTCCACGGCGAAATACAGCCAACGACTCCAATCGGTTGTCGTAAGGTATAATTAATCGCATCTTGCCCCACACTTTCGTGACTTTCACTGGCGAATTGTGTAATCGCATTGCCGAAAAATCGAAAATTACTTGCAGCTCGTGGGATGTCAACGTCTTTAGCTAATGAAACTGGCTTCCCATTATCCATGCTTTCTGCTTCTGCAAAACGCTGTAGGTTTGCTTCAAGCAGTTCCGAAATCTTTATCATAATACGACTTCGTTCTTCCAAAGTAGTTTGCGACCACTGCTTAAAAGCAGCTTTGGCAGATTTATAGGCGTTGTCAACATCTTGTTTTGACGAATTTGGTATTTGTCCATAGACTTCGCCATTGGCTGGGCAATAATTGTCTATCCACCTGTCAGCGACAGGAGGCAAAAATTGACCATTGATGTAGTTTTGAATTTTTCTCACGAAACGTTTGTTTGTGACTCAAAAATACAAATTATAAAAGTAAGTGCTGGATTTGAAAAATCAACTTTTTTAATATATTTAAACAAAGTTTAAACAATGGAATTTGAAAATGGCTTTTCAATAATATTAATTGTGTCTTCTATCGTCATGTTTCTGGTAGGTTTGAATTATTTAAAAAATCCACCTAAATACAGTGATGCATTTAAAGGTTGGACCAAGTCTAAATATGAAGGGAGAAGCAAAGCCCATTGGGATTTTTCTCATAATTATGGAGGAAAACTTTATTTGAAATTGGCCTTCATTTTATTTTTGCTCGGAAGCATCGGAATATTTGTAAGATTAGGTTTTAAGATTGGGTTTATTCTAGCCATTGTTATTATGGGTGTAGGAGTAACTGTTATCAGAATAAAAGTGGAGAATGCCTTGATTGATAAATTTGGAAAATAATATCTTTAAATTTTATAAATCGTTAGGAAACCTTTCAGGTTTTCAAAACCTGAAAGGTCTTTTTGTTTACAATTTTTTAATAGCCATCACCTTAATTTCCACCACCAAATCAGGATGAGGCAATTGATGCACAGCCACAGTGGTTCTAGTTGGTCCAGTTTCTTTATCAAAGAATTCGGCATAGGCTTTATTGTAACCTGCAAAATCGTTCATATTCACTAAAAACGAAGTCACATCGACTACATCTTTTAAGGTTGCGCCTTCTTTTGCCAAATTCTTTTCGATGTTTAAAATGACTTCGCGCGTTTGAACTTCGGCATTTAGTCGTTTTGTTCCCATTTCGTCAATGATATCAACACCTGCAATGGTATTGTCTGCACGACGCGAACTCGTGCCTGAAACAAATATAAAATCACCGACACGTTTGGTGTGTGGATAAGCGCCTCGTGGTGTTACATTAGTTCCTGCAGAGGCAGGAATCTCATTTTTTTTGTTGCTCATTTTAGTATATTCAATTTGTTATTCTCGACTGCGCTCGAACTGACATTATGATTAATGTTTAAAATTCTTTGCAACCCTATCATCATCCAAAATTTCTTCGGTGGCTGTTTTTACTTTTTCTAGATTGATTTTTAAATCGTCATTAAGGTTGATTTCTTTGTCTGCCAACATATTGAGAATCGCCTTGTCTTGGGCGCGGCCTCGCAACATTGCTTCACGATAGCCAATATCTTCATTGAACGTGACCAATGAATATTTCGACGAATACTCATCAGGGAAATTCTTTTCCAAAGCCATTTCCAAATTACGTTTTTCGCGGAAAATAGCATTGTTCACATGACCTTTCATTTCATGGAAATTGTCAATCGCCAAATCGGCAATGGCATCGGTATCTTTTTTGCGATTTCTCTCGTAGATTTTGAAAATGGTTTCCCAATCTGTGTGACCTTCATCCAAAACCTTGTCAAATTCGACCACATCTTCAAATGAGGCATTCATTCCTTGACCATAAAACGGTACGATGGCATGCGCTGCATCACCCATCAAAAGCGTATTGCCCTTGTAATGCCATGGCGAACATTTCACCGTTCCTAACGCAGCCGTTGGATTGGTAAAAAAGTCTTCGGCAAGGTTCGGCATCAATTCCAAAGCATCTTTGAAATATTTACCGAAGAACTCGACGACTTTTTCCTGTGTAGTCAAATTATTAAAATTGTATTCTCCTTCATCATAACTCAAGAACAAGGTGACCGTAAAACTTCCATCCAAATTGGGAAGCGCAATCAACATAAACGAATCTCGACCCCAAATATGCAGGGCATTTTTGTAGGTTTTATAACCGCCATTTGCTGCAGGAAGAATGCTCAATTCCTTATAACCATGCGTCAACCAATCCTGTGAAAAACTGAACAGAAACTTTTTGCCCAAAAAGTAACTTTTTCTCATCGCAGAACCTGCACCATCGGTGGCGATAATGACATCTGCATCTTCTACAAATTCATGTTTGGTTTCGTAATCTTGAAACAAGGCTGTTGTTTTTTCGAAATCAACAGACTTACATTTTTTGTTGAAATGAATGGTGACATTCTCATGCTTTTCGGCTTCGTCCAATAACAACGCATTCAATTGCCCACGTGAAATGGAGTTGATATATTCATGTTCACGTCCACTGTATGGTGCCAAAACGGTGTTTCCTTCGATGTCATGAAGCATGCGACCATTCATCGGAATGCAGAGTTCCTTCACTTTATCTTCAATACCGACGAGTTTCATCGCTTTATTGCCTCGGTCAGAAAACGCCAAATTAATGGAACGCCCAGCACTGATGTCGGTTTTACGCAAATCAGGACGCATTTCGTACACAGTAACATTGTAACCGCGTTGACCCAAACGCAAAGCGAGTAGACTTCCGCAAAGACCTGCGCCTATGATGAGTATATTTTGTTGTTTGTTTTTCATATAATTTCTGTCTGGTCGAGCGGAGTCGAGACCTCGTAAGCTTCTCGACTGCGCTCGAAGTGACAGTTGTTTTTAATTTAAGATTTGTTTCAACTTCTCCACCAAATGATAAACATCCTGAAATGAATTGTACAAAGGCACAGGCGCACAGCGGATGACATCTGGTTCGCGCCAATCGCTGATGACACCTGCTTCTGTCAACTTGGTGTGTAATGCTTTATCGGCATTTTTGACCTGTATGGAGAGTTGGCAACCACGTTCATCAGGATTTGATGGCGTGATGATTTTGATGGTATCTTCTCCCAATTGTTTCAATAGAAATTCAAAATAGCCTGTGAGTTGTGTTGATTTTTTTGTCAATTCTTCCATGCCAACTTCGGCGAAAATATCCAAGGACGCTCTGATGGCTGCCATGGATAAAATAGGAGGATTGCTCAATTGCCAACCTTCTGCTCCTGAAAGTTGGTCAAATTCGTCGCGCATTTTAAAACGTGTTTCTTTATTGTGGCTCCACCATCCGGCAAATCGGTTGAGGTCTTTTCGATGTGCATGGCGTTCATGTACAAAACAACCACCCAAACTTCCTGGTCCTGAATTCAAATATTTATAGGTACACCAAACGGCAAAATCAGCACCTGAATCGTGCAAATTCAATTCGACGTTTCCTGCGCCATGCGCACAGTCAAAACCAACCATGCAACCGTGTTTGTGACCGAGTTCGGTAATTCGTTTTAAATCAAAAAATTGTCCTGTGTAATAGTTGACGCCACCAATCATGACCAAGGCAATTTCATCACCTTGTTCTTTCAATATGGTTTCTAAATCTTCATAATTGGCTAATTCTTCACCTTTTCTGGCTTTCCAAAGTATCAATCCATCTTTTGCGTCAAAACCATGATGTTGTAATTGACTTTCAACCGCATATTTATCCGAAGGAAATGCATCGGCTTCAATGACAATTTTATAGCGAGTTTTTGTGGGTTGGTAAAATGACACCATCATAAAATGAAGATTCGCTGTCAAGGTATTCATCACGACAACTTCAATCGGTTTGGCACCGACAACTTTTGCCATACTTTCCGTCAAAAATTCATGGTATGGCAACCAAGGATGTTTTGCTTCCAAATGACCTTCTACACCCAAATTTGCCCAATCTTCCAATTCTTGATTGATGTACTCTTTTGTTGATTTTGGCTGCAATCCGAGGGAGTTGCCTGTCATATAAATCCAATCCTTGCCATCCTTGTCTTTAGGGATGTGGAAGTGATTTCTGTAGGACGCCAAAGCATCATTTTGGTCTTGTTGTTTAGCGTATTCTAAACCTAATTGATAGTTGGACAAAGTGAATTGTTTTTCGGTTTCCAACAAAAATAAGCATTATTAGGTTAGGAATAAAGTCGTAAAACGGACTTAATTCGGAACGTCCTTTTTTGTATCTTTAATAAAAATGAAACCGATATGACCAAGATAAAGGAATATTCAAATGGAGAAGTGACCATCGTTTGGAAACCCGATTTATGCATTCATTCAGGGATTTGTGTAAAAGGATTGGGTGAAGTGTTCAAGCCCAAAGAGAAACCTTGGATAAAAATAGATGCTGCCAAAACGGATGCGTTGGTTCATCAGGTAAAGGAATGTCCTTCAGGTGCGTTGAGTCATTATATGAACGATGAAAAAATACAGATTTTGGAGCATCCTGCTGAAGAAATTAAAGTTGAAGTTCGAGAAAATGGACCTTTGGTGGTTCATGGCACACTCAAAGTCATCCATGCCAATGGAACAGATGAAAGCAGAACACGAGTGACCACTTTTTGTAGATGTGGCGCTTCGTCAAACAAACCATTTTGCGATGGTGCCCACAAAGGAATTGAATTTAAAGTATAGTTTGTAAAAGGAAAGAAATATCCCGCCCAAATGCGGGATTAGCAAAACCAAAACCTTTTAATGCGCCGAAAAGGCTTTTAAAAACTTTGTTTTGCTAAAAAAAAAGAGCTTCAACTTGGTTAGTGGAAGCTCTTTGAATATATAGAGACGCATACTGCGGAATATTCTTTTGAGATATCTTATATACGTCGGTCTATTTCTCTTTGGATTTTTGAAGGTTTGATTTTAGCACTTTTTTAACAACCACCTTATTTTGTAACCTTGATGTTGGTAAAGTGTAGTTTCCAATTTCCTTCTGGTCTCTTGTGCGTTTTTGCAATTTTGATGCCGTTGAAATCTTCGTAATCTTCCCAAGTGGTCATCATNNGTGATTTTATTCATTTGAGTTTTACTTATAGGAGCTTCTTCTTGTATAGGTTCGCTAATGGATGCGGAAGTGTCCCAAACCAATTGAAATGGTGCCAACATCCAATATTTATCGTTAATGAAGCCTTTGTCAGCATTGAGTGAAATGCTATCAACAGATTTTCGATTATAGGAAATGGTGTCTTTTCCCGAAATCATAGTGACGTCTCCAGTTTTTGGTTTCCAACTCCATGAACGTTCAAAATGGGTCGTGTCTCTATCAACATTGAATGTAAAATGGATTTGAGAAACCTCTTTCCAGATTTCAAGGCCATTAGCATGCGCAATTTTTTCAGCAACAGATAAGGTTTCTTGTATTGGCGTTGTTTCTTCTTTTTTATCGGTCTTGCATGAGAAAACCATTATAAAAAGAGCAAGAAAACGAAGTGAATATTTCATATGTTTTTTTTCAAAGGTATAAATTAAATATCAGTAACTTAACGTAAATTGTGGCTTTAAATCTCGAATATGGATAAGTTCAACGACTATTTCAAAGTCAACAAAGCGACTTGGAATGAAAAGGTCAAAGTTCATTCAGAAAGCGACATGTATGATTTGGAAGCCTTTAAACAAGGCAAATCATCATTGATGGCTTATGAATTGGAAGCTTTGGGAGATGTCCATGGAAAATCTTTATTGCATTTACAATGTCATTTCGGTCAAGATACGTTGAGTTGGAGCAGGATGGGAGCAAAATGTGTTGGCGTGGATTTGAGTGATGAAGGCATAAAATTGGCGCAAAAACTCAATGAAGAGTTGCAGTTGGATGCTGATTTTTTCTGTTGCAATGTTTTGGATACTTCAAAGCATATCAAGGATAGATTTGATATCGTTTTTACGAGTTATGGCGTGATTGGCTGGCTTCCAGATTTGAAACCCTGGGGACAATTGATTGCCGACCGATTGAAAAAGGGTGGGGTTTTCTTTATGGCTGAATTTCATCCGATAGTTTGGATGTTTGAGTATTCTAATGGAACTTCCATCATGAAATATGGATATATGCAAGAGGAAGTTATTTATGAAGAATCGGAAGGGACCTATGCCAATACAAATTCTAAAATGACCAGCAAGGAATACGGTTGGAACCATGGTTTGGGAGAAGTCGTGAATGCTCTAACAGAAGCAGGATTGCAAATTGAAAACTTAAAAGAATATGACGAAAGTCCGTATGATATTTTCCCCAATTTAGTTAAAACCGAATCAGGAATGTATGTATCAAAAGACAAATTATATCCTTTGATTTTTACATTGAAAGCCACCAAAAAAGCATAAAAAAACCTCAAAATAGATACGTTGAGGTTTTTTAAAATTTATTTAAGTTTTATTACTCTTTAATCAATTCTGGGAATTTCGCTTTGAATCGATTTAATCTTGGAACAGATACATTCCTGATGTAACCGTCGTTTGGATGCAATCGTTCATAATTCTGATGATAATCTTCCGCAATCCAAAATTTCTGGAATGGATAGACTTCTGCAGCGATTTTTTCATTCAATTTTTTGGCAAGAGCTTCTTTTTTTTCTGTTATAATTTTTTTCTGTTCATCATTTTGATAAAAAATAATCGAACGATATTGAGAACCTCTGTCATTGCCTTGGCCATTCACTTGAGTCACATTCTGTGAACCAAAATAGACATCAACTAAAGTCGAAAAGCTCACTATTTTTGGGTCGTAAATAACTTCTACAGCTTCGGCATGACCTGTGCTGCCAGTATTGCTGGCTTCATACGTTGGATTTTTGGTATGTCCACCAGAATATCCGCTAATCACTTCATCCACACCTTTGACGTGTTCGTAAATCGCTTCGACACACCAAAAGCAACCACTGGCAAAATAAGCTTTGGCTTTGCCGTTTTGCATAGGCACTTCAACAGGTGTTGCGTTGATAACCTCTTGCTGTTTGGAATTGACTTGTGCATTGTTTTGACAACTGAATAAAATGATTAGGGAAAGAGATAAAATAATTGATTTCATAAGTTTGATTTTTTAAGTAGTCGGGAAGTGGTTTCAAACCTTAAAAAATGAATGTGAAAGTTTTCCTAAAATAAAAAAGCCTCTACAATTTGTAAAGGCTTTTCAGTATCAATAAAGGTTTGCTTAACTCAATTTTGCAAACAATTTTTCCATTTTTGCTTTTTGCTCTTCGGCCAACTGTGCATCGACCAAGATACGTCCACTGTGCTCATCAGTGATTACTTTTTTACGAGAAGCAATCTCTACTTGTACTTGTGGTGGAATTGTAAAGAAAGAACCTCCAGAAGCGCCTCTTTCAATGGCCACAACTGCCAAACCGTTTTTCACGTTTTGACGGATTCTGTGGTAAGCAGATACCAAACGCTCATCGATTTGTTCTTGATATTCGTTTGATTTTGCAATTAATGCATTTTCTTCTTTTTCAGTTTCTGCCAAAATTGCATTCAATTCACCTTTCTTGTGTTTCAAATGTGTTTGACGGTCTTTTAAACGGTCTTTGGTTTCAGAAATGACTTCTTTTTTCTGCTCAATTTGAACTTTATATTCCTTGATATGCTTTTCAGCCAATTGGATTTCCAATTCCTGAAATTCGATTTCTTTGGTGATAGAGTTGAATTCTCTATTGTTTCTCACATTTTTTTGCTGCTCTGCATATTTTTTTATGAGAGACCGCGCTTCTTCCATCAAATTCTTTTTTGATTTGATGTCGTTGTCAATCAATTCCAATGTGGAGTTTAATTTTTCAAGTCTGGTGTTTAAACCTTCCACTTCATCTTCTAAATCCCTAACTTCAAGAGGAAGTTCGCCTCTAATGTTTCTGATTTCGTCCACTCGTGAATCGATTAATTGTAAATCATACAATGCTCTTAATCGTTCTTCTACGGATAGTTCAGCTTTTTTTGCCATATTTTTATAGATACTTTACAGGATTGGTATTCGTCGTTGCTAAAACGACTGCAAAATTAGTGAATTTTTTTGATAGATAATCGGCTAAAAAGTTTTTTGTGAATTGTTCGCTCTCATAATGTCCAATATCTACTAAAATAATTTGGTTTTCTGCCGAAAAAAAATCGTGATATTTTAGGTCTGAAGTGATGAAAACATCAGCATTTGCTGACTTCGCAGCTTGTATGGCAAAACTTCCTGAACCACCTAAAACCGCAATCCGTTTCACTGATTTTTTTGTGATTTTTGAGTGCTTAATAACCGATACATTCATTTTATTCTTTACAAAAACCAAAAAATCGTCCGTTTTTGTCTCATTTTCAAGTTCTCCAACCATTCCCATGCCGATGGTTTGGTTGTAATTATCTAAAGTTGTGACTTCAAAAGCCACTTCTTCGTAAGGATGATGTTCAAAAAGTGATTTCAAAATTTTGGATTCCAAATGTTTTTTGAACGTGACTGAAATCTGTGTTTCCTCTTCTTGATGCAGTTCTCCTTTTTTGCCTTTTACGGGATTGGAATCGTCGTTACCTTGATAAGTTCCTGTACCGTCGATATTGAAACTGCAATTTTCATAATTGCCAATTGTACCTGCACCAGCCTTGAACAATTCATTTCTCAACGTTTTGGCATCGTTGGTTGGAACGTACGTGGTCAGTTTTTTAATGGTGCCTTGTTGTGGCAGCAGAATTTTTTTGTTTTTGAGCCCTAAAGTATTACAGATGATATCGTTTACACCTTGCAGGCAATTATCCAAAGCGGTGTGGATGGCAAAAATGGCAATATTATTTTGAATGGCTTTGATGACGACTCTTTCAACATACGTATTTCCATTCAATTTTTTTAAACCTTTAAAAATTATTGGATGAAAGCTTACAATCAGATTGCAATTCTTTTCTATCGCTTCATCCACAACACTTTCCAAGCTATCCAGTGTGACCAAAATACCTTTGACTTCCTCATTTTTATTGCCGACCAACAATCCGACATTATCAAAATCTTCCGCGTAATGCAGGGGAGCCAATTCTTCGAGATGATTGATAACATCTTGGATAATCATATGATTTTTCGGTTTTAGGTTCATCACAAAGATAAAATATTATATTTTCGTTATCGTGAAAATATTGAGATACATCCTTTTTCCAATTGTCCCAATCTATTTTTTGGTGACCTGGCTTCGGAATAAATTTTACGATTGGGGATTATTTAAATCTTCAGAATATACTATTCCCACAATTTGTGTCGGGAACTTGAGCGTCGGTGGAACCGGAAAAACACCAATGATTGAATATTTGATTCGGTTATTAAAAACAGATTATCAATTGGCAACTTTGAGTCGTGGCTACAAACGTTCAACCAAAGGTTTTGTGATTGCTGATGAAACGACCAATGCTTCTACAATTGGAGATGAACCATTTCAGTTTTATAACAAATTTGAAGACGTAATTGTGAGCGTTGATGCGGATAGGCGACATGGAATTTCTACACTGATACAATTGAATAATCCTCCAGAAGTTATTTTATTGGATGATGCCTTCCAACATCGAAAAGTAAAGGCAAAATTCAATATCCTGTTGACCTCTTATGATGATTTATATGTGAATGATATTGTGCTGCCAACAGGAAATTTAAGGGAACCCAGAAGAGGAGCCAAGCGTGCGGATGTGATTGTAGTGACCAAATGTCCCGAATCGATTTCTTCAAGTGATAAAAAACGAATTATAAAATCCTTAAATCCGAAAACATATCAACAAGTCTTTTTTAGTTGGATAGACTATTCAGATGTTATGAAAAGCAATTCAGAAGAGAAAGAATTGAGTTATCTCTCGGACAAAAATTTTGCGTTAGTCACCGGAATCGCGAATTCAAAACCTTTGGTAGACTATTTAAAATCCAAGAATTTAAATTTTGAACATTTAAATTTTGGTGACCATCACGACTTTACATTGAGCGAAATTCAAGATTTAAAACAAAAAAAGTTTATCCTGACGACTGAAAAGGATTTTGTGCGATTGCAACCTCATTTTGAAGAAAGTGAAAAGCTGTTCTATTTGCCAATTGAAGTAAAAATTGATGCAGCAGACGATTTTGAAATCTTAATTAAAAGTACAATTATACAGAAGGCGCAGAATTTTCATTAGTTTTTAGAGCTCCATATAATTTTCGTTCAAAATCATCTTGCCTAAAAGGTTTGGAGATGATATCGTCAAATCCTGCTTCTTCAAACTCATGCATTTTATCATCAATAGTGACGGCGGTCAATGCAAAAATGGTTAGTTCCTTGTCGAATGTCCGTATGATTTTGGTAGCTTCCAAACCGCTAATTCCTGGCATATGAATGTCCATGAGCACAACGTCGTAGCGTTCGGTTTTTACCCTTTCCACGGCTTCTTCACCGTTATCAACAACGTCACAATAAAGTCCCATTTTATTGAGAATCTTTTTGGTAATCATTTGGTTGATTTTGTTGTCCTCAACCACCAAAATTTTGATATTATTTAGTTCCACTGCTTCGATGTTTTTAAATTGTTTAGGTTTTTCTTCGGTCGCTAATTCATCTGCGGAATAGGTAAGTGGTATTTCAAAAAAGAAGGTGGTCCCTTTTCCAAGTTCGCTCTTTAGATAAATTTTACCTTTTAAAATTTCAATAAGTCCTTTTACAATAGAAAGACCAAGGCCAGTGCCGCCATATTTTCTATTGATTTGTATGGAACCTTGTGAGAAGCTCTCAAACATGTGTTCCTGCTTTTCCTTCGTTATACCAATTCCGTTATCTTCTATTTCAAACCGAAGTGTGTATTTATCGTCTTGTTGATTGATTTTATAGACTCTAACCCATATGTCACCATCTTTTGTGAATTTGATGGCGTTACCAATAAGGTTGATTAAAATTTGTGAAATCTTAAGTTGGTCGGCAACGAAATTGGACGGTAGACCTTCTTCATATTCATAATGCATTTTAATGTTGTTGTCCAAAGCCGAATTATTGAGAGCTGACACCACATTTTCCACTTTTTTTCTAAGATTGAATAATTCTGGATCAAGTTCAACTTTGTTGGCTTCAATCTTATTGATTTGCAAGATGTCATTGATGAAGGTTAGCAAATAATCTCCAGAAAATTTTAGGGATTTTAAATGCTGTACTTGTTCTGGTTTAGGATTTTCGTCCAATAACATATTGGTGAGACCTGTCACGGCATATAAAGGTGTTCTTAATTCGTGTGTTACGGTCGATAGGAAATTAGCTTTAGTCTTTGATGCCAATTCTGCTTTTTCCTTGGCAACGACCAACTCGTCATGTTTTTTATGGAGCATGTTATTGGTCTTCAGCCTGATATTGTTGTTCTTGTATAGAGATAAGGTCAGTAAGGATAGAATGGTAATAAGCGCAATACTCAAAATGGTTGTAATACGTGTTAAGTTATTAGAAGCGTCAGCCGCTTCAAGCTTTACTTCCATTTGTTTTTTTTCTGCTTCGTGATAATCGTTGATGAATTGAATTTTGTGTTCTGGAGATAAATTAACACGTTTAATATCCAATATAGAATCTGAAAGTTGAATATGTTTTTTCAAGAATTCATTGGCGAGCTGATAGTTTTTTGTTTGCTCATAAATTTCGCTTAATGTGGAATAACTGTCGTTAATATTCTCAATGATATTGTTTTGTTTTGCAATTTGCATACCTTCTTGAGTCATGGAAAGTGCAGTTGTATTGTTGCCCATCAGGCTTAACACTTTTCCGCTATAAATCAATGCACTGCTCAAAACTTTAGTTTGATCATATTTTTTTGCTAGAATAATTGATTTCTCCAACAAAGACTTTGCTTTAGGATAATCTTCCATTTGGATGTAAACCTTTGCTTCATTTAATGTAATATCCGAAATGTTGGCTTCTAGCTTTGCTTCCTCAAACTTGGTTTTTGCTGAATTAAAGTAATCCAAAGCATTTTGATATTCTTTTTTACTCGCATGCAAAACCCCTCTGACGTTATAAGTTATTCCAAGATTCACATCGTCCCCTATTTCGCGTTGAATTTCCGCAGCCTTTGTCAACGAAATTAGTGCTTTTTCGGATTCATCAACAGAGTATTGTAGCTTTGCAAGTTTTGTATGGATAATTCCCTCGCTTTTTCTGTCTTTGATTTGTACAGCTAGAATTAAAGCCTTTTCCAGGTTGTCATTGGCGCTATAATAATCACCGCGTTCATTCTCTAGGTCAGAGTGGCCAATGTAGTTCTCGATGCGCATCTTGAGCACATCTATATCTTCATTCGGAACATCTTGAGAAAATCCCAATGAGGTAATGCAAATAAGAAATGCAATTATATAGTAGTTGATATGGGACATTTTTTAACAACTTTTAATGAACAAATATAATTATTTATTCGATAAAAGTGCTTTTTTGTCCGATATATTGCAAATTAAATCTAAAATTCTGCTAGAATAACCGGTCTCGTTATCATACCATCCTACTATTTTCACCATATTTCCTATGACAGAAGTCATTTGAGAATCGAAAATACAAGAATGCGAATTGCCCACAATATCAATGGAAACGATAGGATCTTCGGTGTATTCGAGAATATGTTTTAGATAGTTCTCTGAAGCTTTTTTAAAAGCGGTATTGATTTTCGTAATCGACACAGGGTCAACAACATTGAAAGTAATATCTGTAAGTGATCCGTTAGCCACCGGAACTCTTATCCCGCAACCACCTATAGCATCGGATAGTTTTGGGAAAATTTTGGTCAGAGCTTTTGCGGCTCCAGTGGTTGTTGGAACAATTGATTGTCCGGCTGCTCTTGCTCTACGCAAGTCTTTATGCGGTTGGTCGTGTAAGCTTTGGTCTGTAGTGTAGGAGTGAATGGTTGTAATATAGGCCTGTTTTATTTTACACAACCGATTAATCACATCTATCATGGGAGCTGCGTTATTTGTAGTGCAAGAGGCATTGGAAATAATGGTTTCTGTCCCATTTAAAATATCATCATTTACTCCAAGAACTACTGTTTTTATATCATCCTCAATTGGTGGAACGGAAAGAATAACCTGTTTTGCTCCATTATTTATATGGTTCTGAAGGTCTTTTGTTGTTTTGAATTTTCCCGAAGATTCGATTGCGAAATCAACATCATAGGGCTTCCAATCAATGTCTTTGGGATGTTGATGGTTAAGTAATGGAATTTTGGTGCCATCAACAATAATATGGCTTAAATCTGAAGATACCGATTTGCCAAAAACACCATGGATACTGTCATACTTTAATAAGTGGCTTAATGTTTTTGTGTCTGCCAAATCATTGATAGCAACCACTTGCATATCATCTCGCTCTTGTATCAATCGAAAGACGCGACGACCGATTCTACCAAAACCGTTGATGGCAACGTTAATCATTAATTGATGTGTTTTTGCGCTTTGTAGGAAGAACGAACCAAAGCGCTGCTTTCTACATGTCTGAACCCTAAATCGAGACCGATTTGCTGATATTCCTCAAATTGTTGTGGCAAAATGAATTGTTTGACAGGCAAATGTTTTTTACTTGGCTGAAGATATTGCCCTATTGTTACCACATCCACATCGTTGGCTCTTAAATCGTGAAGCGTTTCTATCACTTCTTCTCTTGTTTCGCCAAGACCGAGCATAATTCCGGATTTGGTTCGGCGTTGTCCTTGTGATTTTAGATATTTCAAGACGCTAAGACTTCTATCATATTTAGCCTGTATTCTGACTTCACGTGTCAAACGTCTTACGGTTTCAATATTATGTGATACCACTTCAGGAGCTACATTGATAATTCTATCGATATGCTGTTCAATTCCTTGAAAATCGGGAATCAAAGTTTCTAATGTCGTTTCAGGATTCATGCGCCTAACTGCCTTTACGGTTTCTGACCACATGATACTGCCCATATCTTTCAGGTCATCTCTGTCGACACTGGTTAAAACAGCGTGCTTGATATTCATGATTCTAATGGAACGAGCTACCTTTTCGGGTTCATCCCAATCCAATGTTTCTGGACGCCCTGTTTTTACACCACAAAATCCACATGAGCGGGTGCAGACATTTCCTAAAATCATAAATGTAGCTGTGCCTTCTCCCCAACATTCACCCATATTTGGGCAACTTCCAGAGGTACAAATTGTATTTAATTTGTACTTGTCAACTAAACCTCTTAACTCTGTGTATTTCTTTCCGGTGGGAAGTTTAACACGAAGCCATTTCGGTTTGGCTTGACGTTCGGGTAAAATATTTGAAAGTGTTTCTGAATCCATCTGTGGCTGAAATTAGAATCGCAAAGGTACAAAGATAAATCTTAAAATGATGTTATAATGTATTGAGATACCATATACTGAATCCTATCAAAAACACAATGCCCAACCATGATAAAATATGCATTTTTATGGATGGATGCCATTGTTTTGGGGTATGTCTGCTACAGATTAAGCGATAGTTGGCAATGGCATAAAAAGGAGCGGTAAGAAAGGATAGAATCGTTGCGATTTTAATCAAGAACCCCATTTCGGAATTCAAAAGGAAAAAGATTAACAAGGTTCCTATGACTAATACCAACAACCATATTAGATAACCTTTCTTAAAAGAACCATTAAATAATAACTCTACTGCCTTATCCATGGACCTTGGTGAGGCGTCCAAGGTTGAAAGTGTCGTGCTGAACATGGCAGCGAATGCAGCGATTCCAATGATAAGATATGACCAACTGCCAAAATTTTTAGAGTACATCGCAATTAATTGGTTGGAAAATTCTGTTGCAGAACTGCTAAAGGTTTCTCCGCTATGGTACATAACCAAAGCTCCAAGAGCAATAAATCCAAGCCCTAAAATTATGGCAGCAATAAAACCGACATTAAAATCAAAAATAGATGTTTTTACATCATAATCCTTGGATTCCTTTGTCTTCTCCAATGCCCAAAGAGATTGCCAAATAGAGATGTCTAAAGGTGCTGGCATCCATCCCATAAACGCAATCAAAAATCCAATTTCAAGGCTGTTTGCAGGTAATACTTGTTGAAATGAAATGGATGCGTTAAAATCCGTTAGTGCCATTGTTACTGCTGCGATGGTACTTATTGAAAGTGTGATGACAATCCATTTCATCAATCTATCAAGAAGAGGATATTTGCCCAATGCTAAAATGCAAAAACAAATTGATAGTAGGACAAGCGTCCATGATTCTACCGAAATAAAATCTCCAAATATTGAAGAGGCTAAGCCTGCGGTGACAATGGTAACGGCAAGTTGTATGGTGAACATTGTTGCAATTGATAAAATAAAATAGGCGAGAAGAACTCCCTTGCCAAGTCTTTTATAGCCATCCAATAAACTTTCGCCAGTGGCTAAAGCATAACGAGGACCAAACTGGAAAAATGGATATTTAAAAAGATTGACTAAAATCAATGCCCACACAAGGCCAAATCCAAAATCCGCACCAGCACGTGTAGATTGTACTAAATGGGATACACCAATCGCAGCACCTGCAAATAATAAGCCTGGACCAAATTGTTTAAGGTTGAACCGCATTATTTTTTCTTGATAATCTCTGCCAATAATTTTTTTGCACGCAACAATTTCACCTTAACATTATTGATGGGCTCGTTAAGTTGTTCAGAAATTTCGAGATAACTTAATTCCTGAAAGTACCTCAAATTGATGACCTCTTGATAATGAGGTTTTAATTTTTTGATATCCCGAAGTAATTTTGCCAGATTTTGTTCTGTGATCAAATCATCTTCAGGTGATGGAGATTCGTCAATGATATCATAAAATTCATCGGTATTATTATCACTAGTTGTGTTTGCTATGGAAGACTTTTGCTTTCTTAATAGATCAATGTGGATATTCTTGGAAATGGTAATAAGCCATGTTTTGAACTCATATTCTTCCCTAAAAGTTGCTATTTTATCAAATGCTTTAGAAAATGTCTGAATAGTGATGTCTTCCGCATCATTTTCGTTCTCTGTTCTTTTTAATTGAAAACCGTAAACATCGTTCCAAAATCTATCCAGCAAAAAATTGAATGCCATTTGGTCGTTCTGTTTCGCTTTTTCAATTGCGTTTTTTAATTCCAATGATTGGGCTTTGAAGTCAGATTTTTTATAAAGATAGAGAATTGTGCAATAACTAAAAATAATTCCAGTAGTGGAAAATATGGAATCAAATCTTTTTCATTTAATTTTTTTGAAGCTAAAATTAGGCTGGTATATAGAAAAACATACCTTAAGACGATGAGACCTATGACAATTTTCCAGTAAAGCAATGAACTGATTAGCAAAATTGAAATAATGAAAAACAATAACTGTGAAAGGTAAAACAGGGACAGCAACGCTTTGTGCTTTGTTTTATAATATTTGGCTGTACTGATATGCCTTCTTTTTTGTAACAACCAATCGGCATAAGTTTTCTTCGGGACTGATTCTGTAAAACTATCTTTGGATGTGCAAAGCGCGGTATTGGATGCGTTGGCAATTTCATTGACAAATAAATCATCATCACCTGATTTGATATTCATGTGATTCATAAAGCCGCGAGCTTCAAAAAAGATATCTTTTGTATAAGCCAAATTTCTACCAACAGCCATGTAAGGTTGCCCCATTTTAGCATAAGAAAAATACTGAATGGCCGTCAACAAGGTTTCAAACCTAATCAATTTGTTCAAAAATGATTTAGGTGTTTTTTTATAAGCTCCGTAACCAATAACAATCGATTTGTCATTGGAAAAATGAAGGCTCATTTCTTTAATCCATTGATTGGATAAAGGCCTGCAATCGGCATCCGTAAATAGCAAATGATTGTATGTTGATGCTTTAATACCTAATGTCAAAGCATATTTTTTATTGCCCCAAAATGCTTCAATACTTTTAACATCAACAATTTTTATGTTTTTGTGTTCGGCCTTAAAACGTTCCATCACTTTTAAGGTCTTGTCGGTAGAACTATCATTAATAAGTATGACCTCGAATTTCGGGTAATCTTGTTCGAGAATTAAAGGAAGATGTTTTTTGAGATTTTTGGCTTCATTTTTTGCACAAACGATTACTGAAATGGGATGATTTGTAGTATTCATGGACCATCTCTCTTTCTTTTTTAAAGAAAAATTCCCGAAAATAAAACCATAAAAAACAATTTGAATAAGAATGACTACAATAAAACTGTAGAACAGAACCTGAAAAATCAGCATGAATACCTATGAGTGTTGAGGTTCATTACAATTTTTGAATTCATCAGGAGTTTTACCACAAAAGCCACAAGCTTCACCTTCCTTATTGAGCATCGGATTTTGGCTTGCACAAGTGCCAGCAAATTTTCCGTCTTTTTTTGCCCATAATTTAATAGCTATACCTGCTACTCCGAGACCGAGAAGTATCAATGTGATTAATAGCAGTTTCATATAATTTGTTTTTGCAAAGATATAGTTTTTAAAACTATTTAATCAATTATCAAAAGTAAGATGTGTTTTTTGTAAGAATCGCTAATTGCATAAAAATCAACAAACAATGTTACTTTTTAACAATTTTGATATTTGACTAATAATAATTTATACATTTAAGAATACTAACCAATTAAATTTAAATTTATGAAAAAATTATTTGCAGAGTTCTTTGGTACATTTTGGCTTGTATTTGGAGGTTGTGGTAGCGCAATCTTTGCTGCAGCTGTCCCTGAATTTGGGATTGGGTTTCTTGGAGTAGCTTTGGCATTTGGTCTGACCGTTCTGACCATGGCGTATGCTGTAGGTCATATTTCCGGAGCACATTTTAATCCAGCGGTGACATTGGGTTTATGGGCTGGAGGCATGTTTCCTGCTAAAGATTTAATGGGGTACATTATTGCTCAAGTTGTTGGGGGCATTGCTGCAGCATCGGTTCTGTATTTAATCGTCAGTGGAAAATCTGACTTTGTGGATATTGGAAGTTTTGCAGCCAATGGGTATGATGATTTGTCACCTGGAGGTTATAGTATGGGCTCTGTTTTGATCACGGAATTTGTGCTAACGATGTTTTTCTTATTGATTATTTTAGGTAGTACATATCCTAAAGCGCCGGCCGGATTCGCCGGAATTGCTATAGGATTGGCGTTAACATTGATACATTTAATTAGCATTCCAATTTCCAATACCTCTGTAAATCCTGCTCGTTCTACAAGTCAAGCCTTATTTGCTGGTGGAGAATTTACTTCGCAATTATGGTTGTTTTGGGTTGCCCCAATTGCAGGCGCTTTGGTAGCTGGGTTTATACATAAAGTATTATTTAGCAAGGATTAAAAGCGCACGACTTTATATACAAAAAAACCACTCAATGCCGATAATTAACTACCGGGAGAGTGGTTTTTTAACGTAATAGAAATTACGTATTATTTGTTTTTTAAAGAAATTTCGGCAACCGAATTTTCGGCATTTGCCTTATTGTTAGCATTGTTTTTGTTTTCAATGGTAATGCTTAATCCTAAAGCGTTTTCCATATAAGGAATTGACTTAAGGTTTCTATCATTGGCATCTAATATACCCAAACTTACCATTTTGTCTTGAAGTTCAGCCCAAATTTGATATTGTTGCTCTTCAGGTAATTTTGGTAAAGAAACCACATCAATCATAGATGTTTTGTCTATTGAATTTATATAAGCCACCGTTTTTAAATCTTTAGCTCTTGAATTACCACGCAATACGTATTTTTCAGTTTCAGGATTATTGAGTTTTTGGAACTGAAGCATCACATTATCCAGTTTGGAGTTGTAGCTATCTATATCGCTTCTCAAATCAAAGATTTCATCGACAACCACTTGATTTTCTTCAATCAAAGACATATTTTTCTGGTACAACATAAATGCCATCACTGCAAAGGCAATTGCTACAAAACTTGCTGCAATGCTATACCATGGTGTTCTGTGCTTTGGGACATTTAAATTAATTACAGGTTTGTCTTCGATGTCTTCTAAAATGGATGCCAAAATATGCTTTGGGGCTTCCACTGAATGAGACTTTGCGATAATTTCTAAATTATTCTGTAAACGGTTGTATTCTTGTTCTATTTCAGGATATTCTGAAATGTAGTGTTCAACTTCAATTGATTCTGCAATAGAAGTGTCGCCCAATATGTATTTATCTATTAGGCCAGAATTAATGAATGTTTGTAATTTTTTTTCCATTTTCTTGATTATTCTGGATCGTAAACCTTTTTCAGCTCTCGCAATCCAATTTTTAATCTAGACTTTATAGTACCTAATGGAATATCCAATTCTTCGCTCGCTTCTTGTTGCGTGAGCCCTTCAAAAAAGAGGGCGTTTAGCACAATTTGGTACTTACTGTCCAGTCTTCCAACATGATCTCTCAAATCAAGTACATCCTGATTTAAGTTCTGGGTTGGTAAGATATATACGTTTGATTTATCTATTTGGACTTCTTTCTCAAAACGATTGTTGAAACTTCTTAATTTATCAATGGCAGTATTTCGTGCTATTCGATACAGCCAAGTAAATAATTTTGCTTTAGACGAATCATACTTTGTAGAATTTTTCCAGATTTTTACAAAACTTTCCTGGAGAGCGTCTTGAGCGAGTTCTTCATTTCTGGTAATCTTTAAAATTACCCCATAAAGACTGTCTGCATAGTTTTCATATAGCAAGTTTAATGCAGCTTTGTCTCCATTTTCTAGGAGTTTAACGATATGTTGTTCTAACGATGCGCTCAAAAGTTATTTTTTTTATTGGAAAAAAATCCAAATGCCATTTGTATACGTATATAATTTTAAACGGGTAAAATTAGTAAATATAACAGAACAGTATTTTAAAATGAATATTGTTTTTCAAATTCATAGAATGTAATTTTTTCTTCATAAAAGAAATGATTAATAGCTTTTTCAAATAATTACATCTATTAAATCAAAGAGTTTCAAAATATTTTTTTGGAACTCTTTTTTAATTTTATATGATATTCACTTCAGTTTCTATCTTGATATTAAAGATACGATAAATTGTTTTTTGAATAAGGAGTGCCAAATTGAAAATGTCTTTGCCTTGCGCATTTCCATAATTCACTAAAACCAAAGCTTGGTGTTTATGAACGCCATAATCTCCTAATGTTTTTCCTTTAAAGCCTGCTTTTTCAATTAA
This sequence comes from Flavobacteriaceae bacterium UBA5544, assembly GCA_002426755.1. Taxonomy (GTDB): domain Bacteria; phylum Bacteroidota; class Bacteroidia; order Flavobacteriales; family Flavobacteriaceae; genus JBPOFM01. The sequence continues at coordinate 56,251 of DINI01000012.1, read as the reverse complement.
CCATCCTGCAGGTACTTTCACTTCAGTGTCACTCACAAAATAACTTGGAATGTCTGGAAAATTGAGTTTCAAAGACTCCAATTGAGCTGTTGAAATGACAGGGTTTTTGAAAAAACTACCACTATTGCCAATTTTTTTCGGGTCAGGAAGTTTGCTTTGACGAATTGCAATTACCGCTTTTGAAATATCCTGTATGGTCGGCTGTTGAATATTCATCTGTTGCAATTCAGAATCTATTGCTCCATATTGGGTATGCAGCAAATGGTTTTTTTTCGTCAATTTGAAAGTGACACTTGTAATGATGTAGTGACCTTTTGCCTCTTGTTTGAAGACCGATTCACGATATCCAAAATTACATTCGTCAAATTCAAACGTTTTCAATTTTTGTGTCTCAACATCCACAGCTTCGCATGATACAAAAGTATCTTTCAATTCAACACCATAGGCTCCAATATTTTGGATTGGAGCACTTCCAACGTTACCAGGGATTAATGACAAGTTCTCTAATCCACCATAATCATGACTTAAACACCATTGCACAAATTCATGCCAATTTTCACCTGCATACGCTTTGATAAGAATAGAATTATCTGTTTCTTCAACGATTTCAATTCCTTTTAAATGGACATGTACTACTAGTGCATCAATGTCTTTGGTGAGCAGCATATTACTTCCTCCACCAAGAATAAATTTGTTTGGATACGCTTCCATATCCAAAACAGACTTTAGCTCCTCAACTGAATTTACAGCAACAAAATGCTTTGCTTTAGCGTCAATACCAAAGGTGTTATATGTTTTTAAAGATATGTTGTGCTGAATTTGCATTTAATCTTTGTACACTTTTAATGCTTCTTTCAAAATATGCACTGCTTTTTTCAAGCTATTTTCGTTGAGTACATAGGCTATTCTAATCTGATTAAGCCCAACTCCTGGAGTAGAATAGAAACCGGCAGCTGGTGCAACCATGACTGTTTCGCCATTTATGTCAAAATCTTCTAGCAGCCATTGCGCAAAATTGTCAGCGTTTTTTATGGGCAATTCTGCAATGCAGTAAAAAGCGCCATTGGGTTTGGCGACTTTTATACCATCAATTTTTTTCAATTCTTTAATCAAAGTATTTCGTCTATGAACATATTCATTGATGACTTCGTCAAAGTAACTCTGTGGTGTCTCGAGTGCTGCTTCGCTCGCTATTTGTGCTAAAGTAGGAGGGCTTAAACGCGCTTGAGCAAATTTTAAAGCTGTTTTTATGACTTCTTTGTTTCTAGAAACCAGATACCCAATTCGGGCGCCACACATACTATAACGTTTAGAGACGGAGTCAATCATAATGGCATTGTCTTCCAGACCTTCTTCTTGCATGATGGAATAAAATTCGATGCCATCGTATACAAATTCACGATAGACCTCGTCAGCAATCAAGAATAAATCATGCTTTTTGACAATGGAAGCTAATTTTTTTATTTCTTCTTTTGAATAGAGGTAACCTGTTGGATTTCCAGGATTGCAAATAAGAATTGCCTTGGTTTTTGGTGTAATCAATTTTTCAAACTCTTCTATAGCTGGCAAGGCAAAATTATCTTCGATTTTTGAAATCACTGGAACTACCTTTACATTGGAAGCCGTTGAGAAACCGTTATAATTTGCATAAAAAGGTTCCGGAATTATAATTTCATCATCACTATCCATAATGCTTCCAAACGCAAACAATAATGCCTCACTGCCACCTGTGGTTACAATAATGTCATTATGGGAAACATCAATATGATTTTTTTTGTAGTAGAGTGCTATTTTTTTCCGATATTCTTCAGAGCCTTCTGAACGTGTATAGGCAAGAATATCCAATGAATGTATTTTTACGGCGTCTAAGGCAACTTCTGGTGTTTTTATATCTGGTTGCCCAATATTTAAATGGTAAACAGTCTTTCCCTGTTTGTAGGCTTTTTCGGCATATGGCACCAGTTTTCTTATTGGTGATTCGGGCATGGATTGCCCTTTTTGAGAAATCTTTGGCATTGACTTAATATTTAGGTGGCAAAGTACCGAAAATTATCTTAAATTTTTTTTAAAATTTAACCTTAAAAAAGCAACTTGGAGCAACTTGTTGTAAATTGTTATGACTATCTAACTCACAATTAATGCTGAAGAGAATTATATTTACGACATTCTTAATTTTTGTTGCTGCTTTTTCTTTTGCACAAGGAAGTTTCAATTTGATAAATACCAAGAGCGATAAAATCAAATTTCAGCTCATTAATAATTTAATTGTTATTCCAGTCGAGGTAAATGGGGTTAAGCTCTCCTTTTTATTGGATTCTGGCGTGAGCAAGCCAATTCTCTTTAACATCATTAACTTATCCGATTCGTTGCAAATCAATAACGTAGAAACTGTTTATTTGAGAGGATTGGGCAGTGAAGGTTCTATTGAGGCTTTAAAATCCAAAAAGAACATTGTAAAAATCGGTAAGGCAATAAATGTAAACCAAGAATTATATGTTGTTTTTGATGAAGGTATCAATTTTGCTCCCAGACTTGGAATCCCTATTCATGGTATCATAGGATATGACCTTTTTAAAGATTTTGTGGTAGAAATCAATTATTCTTCAAAAGCAATAAAGCTTCATAATCCCGCANNGTTAAATTATTGATCGATTCTGGTGGAAGCGATGCATTATGGTTGTTTGAAAACCAAGAAAAAGGAATAATGCCCTTTGATAATAAGTATTTTGAAGATTATTTAGGTAAGGGTTTGAGTGGTAGTGTTCATGGCAAACGTTCCAAAATTAAATCATTTTCCCTTCAGGATTTTAAATTTAATGATGTCAATGTCGCTTTCCCCGACTCTTCATCTATTCACATTGCTAGAAAATATGCTGATAGAAGCGGGAGTATAGCTGGTGAATTGCTTAAACGATTTAATGTTATTTTTGACTACGGCAATGAAAAAGTAACGTTTAGGAAAAACAGCAATTTTAAAGCCCCTTTCCATTATAATAAAAGTGGAATTGTATTAGAACAGGATGGTATTAGGGTGGTAAGGGAATTATCGGACAGGTTCTTTTATAATAGAGACGAGAACACGACTGGAGCCGATAAGATTATAGTTCAAAGCTCCTATAAAATTGCTATTAAACCAGCTTTCACGATTGTTGAGTTGCGAAAGGATTCTCCAGCCAAAAAAGCAGGATTGTTATTGGGTGATGTTATTTTGACAGTCAACAACAAGGATGCCGCAAATCTAAAAATGCAAGATATCAATAGTATGTTTTCAGGCGACGATGGAAAGTTAATTCGTTTAAGGATAGATAGGAATGGACTTGTGCTGAACTACGAATTTAGATTGGAAAAGTTGTTTTAAACAAAAATCCCTTTTATGAACTTCACAAAAGGGATTTAATAGTATGCATTAGAACGTATTATTGTTCCATAACACTTTTGTCTTTTTTCTCCAATACACTTGTTTTGGATGGGTCGATGACTTCGCCCTTAATCTTTAATGCTACGGTTGGTGTATCAGCATTGGATGTTACCGTAATGGTTTTTCTAATAGGATTCACTCTGTTAGTGTCATATTTTACAGAAATCTCTCCGGTTTGACCAGGCATTATTGGGCCTTCTGGTTTTTTAGGAACCGTACAACCGCAAGTTGATTTTACATCACTGATGATTAACGGAGCATTCCCGGTATTGGTAAATTCAAATACACGTACACCATTTGCGCCTTTTTCAATTGTTCCGTAATCTATGGTGTCAGTTTTAAATTCGATTTTGGCTACTTTTTCTTGAGCAAAAGCACCAAGGCTCATTAACCCTACAAATAAAATTACAACTAAATTTTTCATTGTTTTTCTAATTTAGATTATTATTTTCATTTCACATTTAAACATTTCAAATGTGTTCTGTTTTTTTAAAATTTAACTTTCAAAACTACTTACTTTTTGCCATTTCGCAAAATAAATCGGTTATAATACAGTGTTAAAGTATATATATGCCTTTCTCCACTTTTATTAATTGCGCTTATCATTTCACAAAAAAAGAAATATAAGTACTTTTGCATCTTGTATTACAAAAACAATACCAAAACATGCAAATTCCAACAAAATATTCGGCTTCTGACGTAGAAAATAAATGGTATGATTACTGGATGAAACACAATTATTTTCATTCAAAACCAGACGATAGAGAGCCTTATACGATTGTCATTCCACCTCCCAATGTCACTGGAGTATTGCACATGGGACATATGTTGAACAATACCATTCAGGATGTATTGATTCGGCGAGCGCGATTGCAAGGAAAAAATGCCTGTTGGGTACCTGGTACCGACCATGCCTCTATTGCCACGGAAGCTAAAGTGGTGGCCAAATTGAAAGAACAAGGTATTGACAAAAACGATTTATCGCGAGATGAATTTTTGGCTCACGCTTGGGAATGGACCCACGAATACGGAGGAGTCATTTTAGAGCAATTAAAAAAATTGGGATGTTCTTGTGATTGGGATAGAACCAAGTTTACAATGGATGATGACATGAGTGAGTCAGTCATCAAGGTATTTGTTGATTTATACAATAAGGGTTTAATCTATAGAGGCTATAGAATGGTGAATTGGGATCCTGAAGCCAAAACCACCTTGTCCGATGAAGAGGTCATCCATGTAGAAAGAACGGATAAATTATACTACGTAAAATACAAAATTGAAGGAGAAAATGGTTTTGTAACCATTGCAACCACACGACCTGAAACTATTTTGGGTGACACGGCTGTATGTGTGAATCCTGAAGATGAACGTTTCAAACATTTGGTAGGCAAAAATGTCATTGTTCCCATCTGTAATCGTGCAGTTCCTATTATAGCAGATGATTATGTAGATATGGAATTTGGTACTGGCTGTTTGAAAATCACCCCTGCCCATGATGTAAATGATAAAGCGATTGGCGATAGACACAAACTTGAAATCATTGATGTGCTCAATGAAGATGGAACATTGAATAGTTTCGGATTGCACCATGCGGGAAAAGACAGAGTTGCCGCTAGAATGGATGTTGCGAAAGAATTGGAGGCTTTGGGAATTCTCGCTAAAACAGAAGATTACACGCATAAAGTAGGAACAAGCGAACGCACCAAAGCTGTTATTGAACCAAGACTTTCTGACCAGTGGTTTTTAAAAATGGAAGATTTGGTAAAACCAGCAATCAAAGCCGTTTTGGAAGACGAAGAAGTAAAATTGTACCCAAAGCGTTTCAACAACACCTATCGTCATTGGATGGAAAACATTCGCGATTGGAACATTTCCCGCCAGTTGCTTTGGGGACAGCAGATTCCTGCGTATTATTATGGTGATGGAGCGGATGATTTTGTTGTAAGTGAAACAAAAGAGAAGGCCTTAAACTTAGCAATACAAAAATCAAATAACCAACAACTCACAATTAACGATTTAACTCAAGACAAAGACGCTCTTGACACCTGGTTCTCTTCTTGGTTATGGCCAATCAGTGTTTTTGATGGAATTAGAAATCCAAATAATCCTGAAATCGATTATTATTACCCAACCAATGATTTGGTGACAGGACCCGATATTCTATTCTTTTGGGTGGCTCGAATGATTATTGCTGGATATGAATACCGGGATGAAAAACCTTTTGAGAATGTCTATTTAACGGGATTGGTGCGTGATAAACAACGTCGTAAGATGAGCAAATCACTGGGAAATTCTCCTGATGCCTTAAAATTGATTGACGATTATGGCGCTGACGGCGTCAGGGTCGGTCTGCTCTTGAGTTCCGCAGCAGGAAATGATTTGATGTTTGATGAAGACTTGTGCAACCAAGGTAAAGGGTTTGCCAACAAAATTTGGAATGCTTTCCGTTTGGTACAAGGTTGGGAAGTTGCAGAAATAGAACAACCGCAAGCTTCTAAAGTGGCTCTCGAATGGTATCAAGCCAAATTTCAACAGGCTCTGGTTGAAATCGAAGACCATTACGGCAAATATAGATTGTCCGATGCCTTAATGGGTATTTACAAGTTGATTTGGGATGATTTCTGTTCTTGGCTGTTGGAAATGATAAAACCAGAGTATCAACAACCAATTGATTCCAAAACATTCAGGGAAGTCACTGCGATTTTTGAAGCCAACTTGAAATTATTGCATCCATTCATGCCATTCTTAACGGAAGAAATTTGGCAATATATTTCAGAACGCACACCCGAAGAGGCATTGATTGTTGCTCAATATCCTAAAATTGAACCTTTTGATGAACGATTGATTTCAGATTTTGAAATGGTGAAAGAAATTGTTTCTGGAGTTAGAACCATTAGAAAAGATAAGAACATCTCTTTTAGAGATACCATTGAATTGTCAGTATTGAATAATGAAACCTTATCGGAAAGATACAATTCGGTCATAATAAAACTTGGAAACATTTCAAAAATGGAATCAGTTTCAAATGCCGTTGAAGGTGCGTTGAGCTTTAGAGTTCAGTCCAACGAGTATTTTATTCCCATTTCTGGAAACATCAATATTGAGGAAGAAATCAAAAAGATAAATGAAGAATTAAAATACACCGAAGGTTTCTTGAAATCGGTTCAAAGTAAATTGGCGAACGAACGGTTTGTAAATAATGCACCAGAACAAGTGTTGCAAAATGAACGAAACAAAGAAGCGGACGCTTTGGCTAAAATTGAGACTTTGAAAGCTAGTTTAGCGAGTTTGAAATAGCTTATTGAAGCATACAAAAAAAAAGGGAGCTTAATTTAGCTCCTTTTTTTATTACCAGTCATACAACCGATTGGAATCCAGTTTCACAAAAATAAAAAGCAATATGGTAAAGCCCCAAAGCCCCGAACCTCCATAACTGAAGAAAGGTAGGGGAATCCCAATGGTAGGAATCAATCCCATCACCATCCCAATATTAATCATAAAGTGTAGAAAAAGAATTGAAGCTACGCAATAACCATAAACTCTGCTAAATTGTGATTTTTGCAGTTCTGCCAAATAAAGTACGCGTGTCAATAAAGCAACAAACAAAATGACGACCAATGCACTACCCATAAAACCCCATTCTTCACCAACTGTACTAAAAATATAGTCGGTATGTTGTTCTGGGACAAATTTCCCCGTCGTTCGAGTACCTTGTAAAAATCCTTTACCTGCCAGCCCTCCTGAGCTAATCGCTTTTTCTGATTCGTTAAGATTGTACAGAATGGTCTGCTTCATTTCTTGCAGTTTTTCTGGGTCACTTTCCAATCGCAACCAAAGACTGATCCGGTCTTGTTGGTGCTCTTTTAGAATGTTTTCGTAAAAATACTTGACTCCAAAGGCAAATCCAATGCAAAGTAATAGTACACTAATGGTTTCAATTAGCATTGGACGTTTTCGTCTTCCAAAGAAATGTAGGCCAAAAACAATTACAGCAGTTAATATGGAAGTGAAAACAATTCCAAATTTAAGTGCAAATACAGATAGCAAAATCAGTACTACTCCAATAATTAGATAGATGCGTTGCAAACCTTCTCTATAAAACACAAAAAAGAAAGCCGCATATACAACCGTACTTCCGGCATCGTTTTGCAATAAAATCAAAACAGCGGGAATTAGAATTATAACAATACATCTTAACTGATCTTTAAGTGTGGTGATATTGGTCTGTAAATCACTAATATACTTTGCAACTGCCAAAGAAGTGGCAAACTTGGCAAATTCACTTGGCTGTAAAGTCATTCCGCCAATGGCATACCAAGAAGTGGCTCCATTCACGTTTTTACCAAAAATGAAAAGACCAACCAACGAAAGTAACGACACAAAGTAAATGACGCTTGCAAAGCGTTCATAAAACTTCGCTTCAATCGCTAAAGTAAGTATAATAAGACCGATGGTTAAAATGATAAAAAATGCCTGTTTTCCAAATGGTTGGTCCATGTCAAAGTAATTGGTAACCTCGCCTTGATGTGAAGCTGACAAAATATTGACCCATCCAAATCCGACCAAAAGCAAGAATAATACTATGGTAATCCAATCCAATCTAAAACCTCGTGGTTCGCGCTGCGTTGTCATCATTGTTATTCTTCGTCTTCTTCAGTAGATTCTGCTCTGATGCCCATAGTATTATTGGACTTCAGTTCTGGATTGTTTTTTTGTGGTTCTTTGCTCTTTTCCCATGGAACCAAATCGATAGTTGCTCCTTTATTAATGGTAAATGGCTGTCCAGAATATGGTTTGGAATATTCGGTTTGTAAACCATGCGTCATAATCCAAGTTTCCATATCCGTCCGGGTGATCTCATTTTTGATGTATTTTTCAATCATCAAACTAGCGATTCGTCCTGCAAAACGACTTCCCCAATATCCATTTTCAACAAATACGGCAATGGCAATTGTGGGATTGTCTTTTGGAGCAAATGCTACAAAGATGGAATGGTCGGTCAATTGGGTTTTGACACCGTCTATTTTAATGAAATTCTCCGCAGTTCCTGTTTTACCACAAATTTCAATACCGGGAATTTGAACCGTAGTAGCTGTTCCGTGATTGTACACATCGAACATTCCTTGAACAATAGGTTCAAAATGCTCTTTGTTAATAGTGGTATGAATTGGCTTTGTGAATGTTGAATCAATCTTGCCTCCCTGAATTTTCTTGATGATATGAGGCGTGTAATAATAACCACGATTACCTATAGCTGCAGCCATATTTGCCAACTGTATGGGAGTGGTCAAAATCTCACCTTGCCCAATGGCATTTGAAAGGTTGTAAGTGCTTCCCCATCGATTCTCTCCATAAAGTCGGTCATAGGTTTTACTATTTGGAATTTTTCCAGGCTGTCCGACAGACAAATCGTTGTTAAGATAATTACCCAAACCAAAACTTTTTACATGGTTGCTCCAAATATCCATACCTTCAGCAGGGTCTTTGGTTTTATCAATAATCCGTCTGTAAACATTCGCAAAATAGGCGTTGCAGGAGTTATAAATTCCACCATTCATCGCCAGCGGACTCGGATGTCCATGACAACCCATTTTTCTTCCTCCGTAACTGTACCCATGATTACAACTAAATCGGTCTTCGGTTGTTACAACACCTTCTTGTAGCCCAATGAGTGCATTTAAAATCTTGAAAGGTGAACCAGGAGGATACATAGCTTGAAGTCCTCGATCATAAAGTGGCTTTGCGATGGTGTCATTATATAATTTGGTAAAATTCACCGAACGCTGACGCCCAACCAATAGATTGGGATTATAAGTTGGTGCAGAAACCATAGCAAGTATTTCTCCTGTGGCAGGTTCAATGGCAACAATACCTCCGTGTTTGTTCTGCATTAACATTTCACCGTATTCCTGTAGATCGGCATCGATGGTGATGGTAATATCACGACCGGATTGTGGCAAGGTATCATAAATACCATCTTTATAAGGGCCAATATCTCGATTGAATCGGTCTTTTTGGATGAATTTAATCCCTTTCACACCTCTCAATACTTCTTCATAGGTTTGTTCAACACCTTGTTTCCCAATCAAATCCCCCATTTTATAGTACGGATATTTTTGAATAAGGTAATCATTGACTTCACCAATGTCTCCTAAAACATTGGCACCAATGGATCGTTGATAATCCCTTAACGAACGTTTTTGGATGTAAAACCCTTCAAACTTTCTGATTTTTTCCTGAAGCATGGCAAAGTCATTCCTTGACAATTGAGGAATAAATACTGAAGGTAGTCTAGGAGAGTAAGTGTAAGCTTTATTATAAATATTTAAAAAATCTTGCTTGGTGATTTTAAGAAGTGAACATAGTTCTAATGTATCTAAAGGCTCAACTTCTCTTGGTATGACCATCACATCATAAGAAGGCTGATTGGCAACCAAAAGCGCACCATGCCTATCATAGATATAGCCTCGTTTAGGATAGTCATATACTTTGCGGATGGCATTGTCTTCGTATAGATTGTAAACATCTGGTTTATAGATTTGCAGGTAAAATAAACGAGCAATAAATATAAGTCCAACTGTTGTAATGATTGAAAAAAGTAATAATTTTCTCATTTACGTTTAGGGCTGAATAGAATACTTAAAAGGGTACACAGTATTATAGTGAAAATACTTGAGAATAACGTCTTTTTCAGGATTAAAATTATGTCTGAAATGTTAAAAACTTCCAACGAAAAAAGTATGAGGTGATGAATGGTCACGATGATGGAAAAATAGACCATTCGACTTCCAACTTCTATTTGATTGAATTTGATGGTCTGATTATCATAGATAGTACCAAATGAGAATTTTAGAATTGGTGGGCGAATGTATGCAATCGTTACACACGCGGCAGCATGAATTCCTCCAGAATCCGTAAAGAAATCGACGGATAATCCCAATAGAAAACTTAAGAATATAAATAATGTTCTATTGTTATTGATAGGAAAAAGTGCAATGAACAAGATATATGGATATGGATTAATATACCCTAAAAAATTCACATTGTTCAAAACCAAACCCTGTAGTAAGACTAAAAGGACAAAGCGAAGAATACTATAGATGGTAGTGCTATTCATTGCTTTGGTTTTGTAATGTTTTGATTTCTTTGGCATTCAAATTTTCAATGATGTACACATGCCCAATGTTGGTCATATCATTAAAAAGCCGAACGTTAATGGTGTAAGTATCTCCACCTATATCAAGAGAAAAATCTTCTACTTTTCCAATAAGAATTCCTTTAGGGAAAATCGCAGATTGCCCACCTGTCATAATCGTATCTCCGACCGCCACAGGAGCAAATTTTGAAATATCCGTTAGTTGCACAAATTGGGATGACTTTCCATCCCATACCAACGAACCTATGTTGTTTGTTTTTTTCAATTGAGCATTGACGCTAATTTTCTTGCTCAAAATGGACAAGACTGTCGCGTAATTTTTTGAAGTATTCTCAACAATACCTACAATTCCTTTGGAAGTAATCACACCAAAATCTTGTTGTATGCTGTCTTTCTTCCCTTTGTTGATGGTAAGATAGTTATTTGTCAACGTGTAGCTGTTCTTAAACACATCAGCATCTGTAAATCGGAAATGGTCTCCCAGAAGTGTGCTGTCTATTTTTGAGACGCGAAGTGTATCCAAATCAAGATTAAAAACGATAGTTCTTAATTTTCTGTTTTCTTCAATAAGGGCTTGGTTTTCTTCTTTTAAGTTTAAATATTGACCGATACCATGAGTGGTTTTATAAATTCCTCCTGTAAAAAAGTTGGCGGAATTGATAAACTTACTTTTATGATAAGAATGTGATTGAATCGTGAAAAACAGAGATAAACCAAACAGCAACAAAAACAAAAGAAATGTTTTGTTTCGAATGACAAAATTGATGATTTGTTGCATTATTGTTTACTATTTTATCAGGATGCTTTTGAATTTGGTTAGGTTTTTCAAAACTATTCCTGTACCTCTTACAACAGCTCTCAATGGGTCTTCGGCAATGTAAACTGGCAAATCGGTTTTTTGGGATAAACGTTTATCCAAACCACGAAGCATGGAACCACCACCTGCAAGATAAATTCCAGTATTGTAAATATCGGCTGCCAATTCTGGAGGCGTTTGGGACAAGGTTTCCATCACGGAATCCTCGATTCTTAAAATGGATTTATCGAGTGCTTTCGCTATTTCTCTGAAGGAGATCTGAACTTGTTTAGGTTTTCCAGTCAAAAGGTCACGGCCTTGGACACTCATTTCTTCTGGAGGTAAATCCAAATCTTCGGTAGCAGCACCAATCTGGATTTTTATTTTTTCAGCAGTACGCTCTCCCACATACAGATTGTGTTGGGTTCGCATATAATAGATAATATCATTTGTAAAGACATCACCAGCTACTTTCACTGATTTGTCGCAAACAATTCCTCCAAGGGCAATCACTGCAATTTCTGTCGTTCCACCACCTATATCCACGATCATGTTTCCTTTAGGTTGCATAATGTCAATCCCAATACCAATAGCCGCCGCCATAGGCTCGTGAATCAAATACACTTCTTTACCGTTAACGCGCTCACAAGATTCTTTTACAGCACGCATTTCCACTTCCGTAATTCCAGAAGGAATACAGACCACCATTCGAAGCGCTGGATTAAACAATTTCTTTTTAAGTGCAGGGATATTTTTAATGAATAGATTAATCATTTGCTCAGAGGCGTCAAAATCAGCGATTACTCCATCTTTCAAAGGTCGGATTGTCTTGATGTTCTCGTGTGTTTTCCCTTGCATCATGCTGGCTTCTTTACCAACGGCAATAATTTTTCCGGTAATTCTGTCTCTGGCAACTATGGAGGGACTATCCACGACTACTTTGTCGTTATGAATAATTAATGTATTTGCTGTTCCTAAATCTATTGCTATTTCTTCTGTTAAGAAATCAAAAAATCCCATCTGCGTCTGTTAATTGAAAAGGTTGATATTAGTTTTTTGGTTGTTGTTGTAAATGTAATAAAACTTACTAAATATTAAGGATTTAATAATATACGTTATTTTTTAAATTTTAGTCGACGACTTTATTAATTTTTCTTTTTTTAAAGATTACAGTTGATAGGTGAAATTCCTTTTTGCAACAATTTTTAATGTTTAAAATGACGTGTTCCGGTGAAAACCATCGAAACATCATTTTTGTTACAATAATCGATGCTCAATTCATCTTTAATGGATCCTCCTGGCTGAATAACAGCTGTAATTCCTGCATTATCCGCAATTTCTACACAATCAGGAAAAGGAAAAAACGCGTCGCTTGCCATGACAGCGCCTTTCAAATCAAATTTAAAGGATTGTGCTTTATGAATGGCTTGATTCAAAGCATCTACACGACTTGTTTGTCCTGTTCCGCTGGCGCAAAGTTGTTTGTTTTTGGCTAAAACGATGGTGTTCGATTTGGTATGTTTGCAAATTTTAGATGCAAATATCAAGTCTTCTAACTCTTTTTCGTTAGGTTTATTGTTGGTGGCATAAGATAAATGTTCCATGGCATCCGTGACATTGTCTTTATCTTGAACCAGCACTCCATTAAGACAGCTTCTTACAGAAGTTTTTGGCAATTCAATATCTTTCAAAACCAATAAAATCCGATTCTTTTTTCCCTTCAAGATTTCTAAAGCTTCAGCTGAAAAAGAAGGAGCAATAACAACTTCGCAGAATAAATCGTGTATCTCTTCTGCTGTTGCTTTATCAATTTTGGTATTGCTGATTAAGATGCCTCCAAAAGCTGACACAGGGTCGCCAGCGAGCGCATCTATATAAGCTTGATGAATGGTGTTGCGTTGCGCAATTCCACAGGCATTATTATGTTTTAAGATGGCGAAAGTTGGCGCATCTTTTTTGAATTCGTTCATCAAATTGACGGCAGCATCAACGTCCAAAAGATTGTTATAACTTAATTCCTTACCATGCAATTTTGTAAACATCGCATCAAAATCCCCAAAGAAAAAACCTTTTTGATGAGGATTTTCGCCATAACGCAATACTTGACCTTTGGTCTCACTGATTTTTAATACAGCTTCGTCATGGTTTTTATTGAAATAGTTGAAGATTGCCGTGTCATAATGTGAGGATATGTTGAAGGCTTTTGCTGCAAAACGTTTTCTGTCGGCTTCTGATGTCTCACCGTTTTGTGATTCTAAAAGTCCTAAAAATTCTGAATAGTCATCAACTGAAGAGACGCAAATAACATCTGCGTAGTTTTTTGCAGCTGCTCGAATCAAGGAAATACCGCCAATATCAATTTTTTCGATGATATCGGCGTTGCTTGCTCCAGAAGCAACTGTTTTTTCAAAAGGATACAAATCAACAATAACCAAATCTATTTGAGGAATTTTGAACTCTTCCAATTCGGCAATGTCACTTTCATTGTTTTGTCTGTTCAAAATGCCACCAAAAACTTTAGGATGCAATGTTTTCACTCTTCCACCTAAAATCGATGGATAAGAAGTAACATCTTCAACAGGAATTACATCAATTCCAAGATTTTTAATAAATGTTTCTGTTCCACCTGTAGAGTAGATTTTTACCCCAAGTGTGTTCAATTGCCTTACAATCGGCTCCAATCCATCTTTGCTAAAAACAGAAATTAAAGCCGATTTAATCGATTTGTTGTTGCTCATTATGTAGTTGTGTGGTTTTAAAGTGCAAAAGTAAGTATTCTTAGAGAGAATTAGGGGGATGTTTTGTGAGTTTATTTAGGTTTTTTGTAACAAAAAATTGTTAAAAACGTCCTATCTTTAAATTCGTTTATAAACAGCCATCATCCATGTTACTTTACTTACGCCTTTTTAAAGAAAGTTTTTCCTTTGCGATTAGTGCCTTGACCAATAATAAATTGCGTACTTTCTTGTCTTTACTAGGTGTTACGATTGGTATTTTTTCAATTATAGCGGTATTGGCGGCTGTTGATTCTTTAGATAGAAACATTCAAGAAAATCTTTCAGGATTGGACAAAAATACGATGTACCTTACCAAATACTCATTTGGTCCAACCGAGGTACCACGCTGGCAACGTGATAATTTTCCACAAACGGAATATAACGATTATGAATTCATCAAGCGGAACGTGCCAGACATCGAGGCGGTGGCCTATGTAATGTTTGGCTCTGGTGAAACTGTAAAGTACGGTGCAGAAACCATTTCAGGGGTAAATGTAACTCCTGTTTCGAATGAGATCTATGAAATTGAAGATATGAAAATTGGTGAAGGCCGTTTTTATACAGAATCTGAATCTGTAACCGGTTCACCGGTCATTGTGCTTGGATATTCTATTGCGGAAAACTTGTTCGGCACAGCCAATCCATTGGGCAAAGAAATTCGCGTATATGGAAGAAAGCTGACGGTTATCGGCGTTTTGAAGAAATTTGGATCAGGTATGTTTGATTCTCCTGATGACAAAGCCTACGTGCCGGCCAATTTTGTAAGACGATTTAAAAATGGGGGTGCCGATGGCATTCCTGGTGCAGTGATTGTAAAGCCTGAAAAAGGAGTGGATATGGGAGCCTTTGAGGGTGTTTTGAAGCAAAAATTTAGGGTCTATAGAGGTTTGAAGGCAAGCGAACCAGATGATTTTTTTGTAAATAAAATGTCTGGATTTACAGATGCCATTGATAGTGTGATTAGTACTATGAATGTTATGGGGTGGATTATCAGCGGATTTTCATTGTTGGTTGGAGGATTTGGTATCGCCAACATTATGTTCGTAAGTGTTAAGGAACGGACCAACTTGATTGGAATTCAAAAATCACTCGGAGCAAAAAACCGATTTATTTTGTTTCAATTTTTATTTGAAGCAGTAGTATTGGCGGTTATAGGTGGTTTGATAGGCTTGTTATTTGTATGGATTGTATCGAAAATTGCTTCTACCTTTACGGGCGATTTTGAATTTGTATTGTCTGCTGGGAATATGTTACTGGGCTTCGGACTTTCTACACTTATCGGATTGATTTCAGGAGTGATTCCAGCAATTTCTGCTTCCCGATTGGATCCTGTGGAAGCAATTAGGACAGGGATGTAAATTAATAAATTTAAAAAAATATAAAACCTATAACGTCAAAAAGGAAAATTCCAATTTCCATTAAAAATCTATTTTGGAAATTGGAATTTCATTATTTTAATTAAAATCATCACTCAAAAAAAGGACAAATAATAGATGTTTTCTTATTGACAGATTTTCTGTTAAGAATTTTTTGAATGTCATTAACTGATTTATCGGAAACCTTTTTGTAATCAATCAATTCTATTTCATATTTAGATTTTAAATTGACAAATTTAATTACACTCTCATTCATATTCAGTTCATCAAATATGCAAGGCTGTATATACCAAGGTAACTCCGTAGAAGAATAAATGATACAATTCCCATCTTCTGATACAAATTTGTTTACATTGAAACCATTTAGTTTTCCTTTATAGGCATCTTCTTTAATGAATTTCGTTTTTTCATATGTATAATTATTGTTACTTAACAAATCAAAAAAAACGTTTTTGTTTAAATAATTTATATAAATGTGTTCATTCCCTTCAGCTTTTGAATAGATGCCTTCTTGTTCTAAAATTGATGTGCTTTGAAGATAACACACTTTATCATTGGCGATAATATTGTAAACCATGTTGTTTAAAAATAGGTTCTCAATATCAGTATTGCTTTTTTCCAAGGAATTTATTTTGTAATGCAGTTCATAATGTTCGTCGGCGTTAGCTCCCTTTTCATTAAACGACAATAAAAGAATGAGGCAGAAAGTAAGTATTGATTTCATGGTAAAAGATTTTAAATATCAGGGAAGAAATTATCTTCCCTGATATGCAATAATTAAATTAAAAAATTTTAGCATTATTTAACTGTTGTTCGAACTTCATCCTAAATTCTTCAACAAGAATTCAATACAACTAAATTTTTTGATTTAAGAGCTAGCTAAATAATTTTTCTTAAACCATTTATGATTCAGATATATTTGCTGTATACAACTGAAGCTAAATTAATTAAAGATTTTCAATTATAAAATACGTAGAAGTACGTATTTATGCCGCTTTTTAACCAAAAAAAGTAAATTGAAATTGTTAGAAGTTTATAGATTGTATTTAGAAAAATAACGCTACAACTTTTTCACAGACAAACTCCAAAAATCGTTCATCTTCTTCTGTAAAAGGGTCGGGAGTATTCGAATCGATATCTATTTGTCCGATATTTTCGCCATTTACGAAAATGGGAATCACGATTTCAGCTTTCACGGTAATACTGCATGCAATATAATTATCTTGCGCAGACACATCAGGCACTACAAAATTCTGATTACTGACGGCTACCTGCCCACAAATGCCCTTTCCAAAAGGAATGATGGTATGGTCGGTTGGAGCACCCACATAAGGGCCAAGTTTTAGTTCTTCCTTGTTTCCATTCCTAAAATAAAAACCAACCCAATTATAATATGATATATTCAATTCTAGAAGTTCGCAAATATTCAATAAGCGTTCATCAACCGATTTGTTCTGATTTGAAACTGTCGCTTCTATCTGTGGTTTTAATTCGTCGAATGTCATTGTTCAAAAATTTTGGTAAAAGTATCACAAATGTGTAATTGGAGATATTATTTTATTTAATTTTAACAAGCTAACTAAAACACTCAATTATTGAAGGAGTTACTTGTCAAATATAAATCGGTCATCAAGTTTATTCTTACGTTTCTATTGGTATATGCTGTGTTGTCATTTTCCTATAAACTATATTTAGATTTTTCCGATGGGTCCAAATATTATCCCGATTATTTGACAAATTTGGTTGCCAAACAAAGTGAATCCCTGTTGCATACGTTTGGGTATGATGCAAGCATTGCCAAGCATCCACATGAAGCTTCTATGAAACTTATTATCAACACTAAATTTGTGGCTAGAGTAGTGGAAGGGTGCAACTCCATAAGTGTCATTATTCTTTTTATAGCGTTCATGATTGCTTTTGCCGGAAAATTTAAGACCACCTTTTTATATATTCTTGCAGGAAGTGTGTTGATATATGTAGTCAATTTATTTAGGATTGTTATCTTGTCCATCGGTCTCTATCACTATCCATGGAGACGAGAAGAGTTGCACACGGTTATTTTTCCGTTGATTATCTACGGAATGGTTTTTTTGCTATGGATGTTCTGGGTGAATCGTTTTTCTAAATTAAAAAAGAAGCATGAATAGCGTCATAAAAATGATATTGCTTTTGGTGCTTTTCGGATTTCTAATCCTTATAAGAGCTTTTGAGAACGAACTGTTTTATGACCCATATCTTTCTTTTTTTAAGAATGATTATTTGTATATAGACAGTCCCAGACGTGAGATTTTTAAGCTTACAATGTTTACAACTTTGCGTTATGTACTGAATTCTGGTATTTCTCTGGGGATTATTTATCTGTTCTTTAAGGATAAAAACATTGTGAAGTTTTCAGCATTAATTTATGGACTGTCATTCCTCGTTCTTATTTTGTTGTTCTTATATTTCGTGATCAATCCTCAACAGGAAGATTATTACACTTTCTTTAATATCAGACGTTTTTTGATTCAGCCACTACTGTTATTGCTTTTGTTGCCAGCATTTTACTATCATAAGCTGAAGAACAAAAAGTCCTAAAATTTTTATAGATAATGATAAAGACATTTTTTTTTAAAATAGAATGTGCAATGAAATTCCTATTTATAATTATCTGCTGTTTCGTCACATTTGATGGAAATGCAGAAGTGGAGCTCCCGTTGATATTTGCTGATGGAATGGTTTTACAGCAAAATCAAGTAATCCCAATATGGGGATGGGCCAACGAAGGAGAAGAAGTAACCGTTAAATTAAAAAACCAAAGATTGAAAACCGTTGCTAATCATGACGGAAAATGGAAGTTGGAGTTGAAACCGGAAATTTACGGCGGGCCATTTGTTTTGGAAATTGTTGGCAGTAATATCATTAACATTAAAGATGTTTATATTGGAGAGGTTTGGGTGTGCAGTGGCCAATCGAATATGGAGTTCACGGTAGATAATGTAGTGGATGCTCAAAAAGAAATGGCTGACTCAAATTATCCTTTGATTCGCCAGTTTGTGGTCGAAAGAGACATGTCTATGCAACCGAAAGATAGGATTAAAAAAGGGTCATGGTCTGTTTGTAATCCCAAAAATGTTAAGGCCTTTACAGCCGTTGGTTATTTCTTTGCAAAAAAAATTCATCAAGAGTTGAATGTTCCCATAGGAATCATCAATACGACTTGGGGTGGTACGGTAGTTGAATCATGGATCAGTACAAATGCTTTAAGTCAAAGTGACGAATTTTCTAAAGTCATTTCAGGTATTCCAAAAGTGGATTTGGATTCCTTAATGAAAATTCAGCAAAATAAAATGGTTGAAGAGGTAGAAGCAATTCAAGGTAGAATCATAGGCCCTTCAGAAGAATCCCGTTTAAGAGAAACGAACTTTAATGATTCTGAATGGCCAGAATTGACTGTTCCGGGTTTATGGGAAAACCAGAAATTCCCAACTTTGGATGGTTTGGTGTGGATGCGTAAGACCATACAACTTTCGAAAGAAGATTCGGATAAAGAAGCAATTTTAGAATTGTCAAAAATAGATGATTCAGATATCACTTATGTCAATGGTAAACAGGTTGGAAGTACTGATAAATATGATTTGAGTAGAGTTTACAACATTCCAAATGGATTACTCAAGCCAGGAAATAATGTCATTGCGGTAAGAATTACGGACACTGGTGGCGGTGGTGGAATTTATGGGGATGCATCAGATATAAAATTAACCTTAGGCAATAAAGAATATTCACTTTCGGGCAAATGGAAATACAATGTTACAGAAGTTGTCACCCAATTTTCCCCAAACAGTTTCCCTTCTCTTTTGTTCAATACAATGATTAATCCATTAATTCCTTACGGAATTAAAGGGGTACTTTGGTATCAAGGAGAATCAAATGTGCATTGGGCAGCACAATATAAAAAGTCATTTCCCCTATTGATTAACGACTGGAGAGCCCAATGGCAACAGGGTGATTTTCCATTTTATTTCGTACAGCTTTCCAGTTATGATGAGCTAAAAGGTAATAGCAATAATGGAAGTAAATGGGCTGAATTAAGAGAGTCACAAACCTATACTTCAGAAAACGTTAAAAACACCGGAATGTGCGTCACTATAGATGTCGGCAATGCCAAGGATATTCACCCAAGAAATAAACAGACTGTTGGATATCGATTGGCGGCCATAGCATTAAATAAGAGCTATGGTAAAGACATAATTTCGTCGGGACCAAAATTCAAAAAAATGGAGGTTAATCAAAATAAAGTCGTATTAAAATTTAATGATATTGGTAGTGGACTAATCATAGGAAACAATGCTTCAGAATTATTGGGGTTTGAAATAGCAGGAGAAGATCAAATATTTTATAAAGCTACCGCAACCATCATCAACAATTTGGTTATTTTAAATAGTAAAGAAGTAACAAAGCCGATAGCTGTAAGGTATGGCTGGGCCGATGATGCTGGCAATTCCAATTTATATAATCAACAAGGGTTTCCCGCCATTCCTTTTAGAAATGACAAATGGGATTTGACTACTGAAAGGATGAAATATTCTGTACAATATTGATTATAATTTAATTGTTATATGTAAAGCTGTCTTAAAATAAATGTGCATGTTTTTGTTTTTTTGTAACTTTGCACCTATGTTGAAAAAAACATTCCATAAAGGATTTTCATTGTTGATGGCATTTTTAGTGCTGTTTTCTACAGTGTCGTTTACGATTGAGAAACATTTTTGTGGTGATACATTAATAGATGTTGCCGTCTTTACTGAATCACAAAAATGTGCAATGGAGGCTTTTGAAATTGAACAATCAACTATTACAAAGATGGACTGTTGCAAAGATGAATTGGAACTCGTCAAAGGTCAAGATATTTTAAAGTCGACCACTTTCGAAGATTTACATTTAGACCAACAACTTTTTCTTACTAGTTTAATATATTCATATACGAATCTTTTTGAGGGGTTATCAGAACAAATCATACCTCATAAAGATTATTCTCCCCCTAACTTGGTCGTAGACATACATGTGTTGGATCAAGTTTTCATCATTTGATTTTTGGTTTTAAGATTGCTTTTCGGTATTTGTCATTCGTGGCATTTGCCAATTATTAATTTATTATAAAACTAAAAATGAAACATACCTATACAGTTACAGGCATGACATGCAACGGATGCAAAGCTTCGGTAGAAAAAGCTTTGAAATCTGTTGACAATGTCGAACATGTTTCTGTTGATTTAGTAGCTTCGGAAGCTACGGTTGTGATGAAAAATCACATTTCAACAGAAACCTTTCAAAAAGCATTACCCGACAAATATCAAATTTCAGATAAAAAAGAAAAAAACGTTTTTCAATCGGCTTCAATGCCATTGGAAGAAGAAAAAAGTGATTTGCAACAATTGTTTCCACTATTCTTAATTTTTGGATACATCACAGTTGCAGCAATTTTATTAAATATTAGTCCTTGGAATGGGAGGAGTTTTATGCTCGATTTTATGGGCTTGTTTTATATTGTTTTTAGCTTCTTTAAACTGCTCGATTTAAAAGGTTTTCCAGAATCTTTCAGAATGTATGACCCCTTGGCGAAGATGATTCCAGCGTATGGGTGGATATATCCTTTTATTGAATTGACACTTGGAATTCTGTTTTTGATGCGACTGCAAATTCCGTTGACACTCTTTGTCACGTTAATAGTTTTGGGAATTACGACTGTCGGAGTGACCAAAACTTTATTGGACAAAAAGTCCATACAATGTGCTTGCTTAGGAACCGCTTTAAAATTACCAATGACCAAAGCGACGTTTATTGAAAATAGTATCATGATAATCATGGCAATTATAATGCTTTTAAATATTTATAATTGATGAAACAGATACTTTATATTTTGATTTTACTTCCTTCAATGTTGTTTTCGCAAGAAAAGATTGAAGGCATTATAACCGAACGAGTTTCGGAAAACAAAATGTTTCCCTTGGCAGGAGCAAATGTATATTGGCTCGATACGTCTGTCGGCACGATAACAGATATTGATGGAAAATTCAGTATTCCTTATAATGAAAGTTACAAAAAGTTGGTAATAAGTTTTGTCGGTTTTAAAACAGATACCTTGACCATCAACCAACCGAAATATGTAAAACACGAACTTAAAGCCACAAGCGAATTAGATGAAGTGATGCTTACAGCACGTAAACAAGCGACTTCAAAATCTTATCTACAAGCCGCAAATATAATGAACGTTAGTAGTGATGAATTGCTTAAGGCTGCGTGTTGTAATCTTTCGGAAAGTTTTGAAACCAATCCATCAATTGATGTCAATTTTGCAGATGCTGTCACGGGGACGCGCCAAATTAAGATGCTGGGTTTAACGAGCCCCTATATTTTAATTACTTCGGAAAATATTCCAACTATTCGAGGTGCCTCTCAAGCCTATGGATTGAGCTTTACTCCGGGGACTTGGGTTGAGAGTATTCAGATTACAAAAGGTGCTGGAAGTGTGGTCAATGGATTTGAAAGTATTGCTGGTCAAATTAATACAGAACTTGTGAAGCCTACAACAGATAACAAGTTATTTGTGAATCTGTACGGAGCGAGTAGTGAACGCATGGAAGCTAATGTACATCTCAACACCAAGGTAAGCGATAGGTGGAGTACAGGGCTGTACCTTCATGGCAATCGACATGATAAAAAACATGATGTGAATGGTGATAGATTTATGGATATGCCGATTTACAATCAAATCAATGTGATGAATCGATGGCAATATACCAATCCAGAAAAAGGATTTGTGAGCTTTATCAATTTTAGATATTTAAATGACGCCAAACAAACTGGGCAGTTGGCATTTAATACAGATACCGATAAATTGACCACAAATGCTTGGGGAAGTGAAATTGATACAGAACGGCTGGACGTGTCTATAAAAACAGGATATGTCAATCCTGAAGTTCCTTGGCAAAGTATCGGTGTGCAGACCGCTTTTAGCAGTCATAAACAGGATTCGTATTTCGGATTGAACCAATATGACATTGTACACAACAGTTTGTATGCCAATGCAATATATAATTCCATTATCAGTGATTCCAGACATAAAATAAAAACAGGGATCAGCTATACTTATGACCATTATGACGAATTTGTAAATACAACTGATTTCGAACGGACGGAAAATTCCATCGGTGCATTTTTTGAGTACAACTTTGATAATCTTGAAAAATGGAACCTAACAGCAGGAATTAGAATTGACAGGCATAATTTATTGGGCACATTCGTGACGCCAAGATTTCATGCACGTTATACCCCGTGGGAAAAATCAGCATTGCGTTTTTCGTTTGGAAGGGGGAAACGTAGTGCCAATATTTTTACTGAAAATCAATCTATTTTTTCGACATCTCGAAACATAAACATTATAAATTCTGGAGGGGAAATTTATGGACTGGATCCTGAAATTGCCTGGAATTATGGTGTTTCATTTTTGCAAGGTTTCAATTTATTTGGAAGAAAGGCCGACATCACTTTTGATTATTACAGAACAGATTTTCAAAATCAAATAGTGGTGGATTACGAAAACCCACAGCAAGTCAGTTTTTATAATCTGGACGGTGCCAGTTATGCAAATAGTTTTCAGTTTGAGTTTAATTATAACGTGTTTGAGCATTTTGATTTAAGAACAGCTTATAAATATTATGATATCAAGACACACTATAATTCAGGAAAGCTAGAAAAACCATTGACTCCAAAACATCGACTGTTTGCCAATGCATCCTATGAGACTCAATTAAAAGAAAATGGCAGCCACTGGAAATTCGACGTTACCTATAATTGGTTGGGTGAACAACGATTTTCATCAACAGTATCAAACCCTATACAATACCAATTACCAGAGTACACACCGACCGTTGGAACTTTGAATGCACAAATGACCAAGGTGTTTTCTCCAAAATTTGAGGTATATTTAGGCGGAGAAAACATCACAAATGTTAGGCAGTCCAATCCAATTGTAGGAGCAGACGACCCTTTTGGAGCAAATTTTGATACTACTTTTGTCTATGGTCCAATTTTTGGAAGTATGTATTATGCAGGATTAAGATTTAAAATTAAATAATTAATAAAAAATAGAACTAATGAAAAAAATAGTATTAGCAATCACATTATTGGTAACGACAATAACGTTCGCACAAAACAAAAATGCCAAAGCTACTATCGAAGTTGATGGTGTTTGTTTAATGTGCAAAGAGCGCATAGAAAAAGCTGCCATAAAAGCAAAAGGAGTTAAATCGGCAATTTGGGACGTAAAAACCCATGAGTTGAAACTGATTTATGACGAGCGTAAAACCAATCTCAAAACCATTCAGCAAAGTATTGCGGATGTTGGTCATGACACCAAAGAGATCAAAGCAACTGATGAAGCTTATTATAGTGTGCATCCATGTTGCTATTACAGGGATGACGCCGTTAAGGATGATCATAAAAATGATTAGAAATAATTATTTAGTTAAATATTTGCTAACAAGTGGATAATTGCGCTCCGATTGATTGTAATTTTAATATGGATTTTTAAAATCATATTATTATGGCACAGTCAAATCAAGGTGGGAAACCACAAGCACAAAAGCCTGCTCAAAAGCAACCTGCTAAAAAGGCACCACAAGCTGCTCCTAAAAAGAAGTAGTCAGTGAAATGGTTCATTTTGGAACCTTTATTGAGAAAATGATTTTAGTACAAAAGAGAAACGTCCCAAAACTATTGGGACGTTTTTTTGTTCAGGACGGTTAACAATTCTTCGCAACTGTTGACGCCTTCTTTGGATGCTTTCAATTTTAATTCAAAAGAACCTCTTAAGCTCATCAGTATATTTTTTAAAAGTGCTTCATCCGTAAATCCAAATTTACCAAGTCTAAAATCGTCAAAATTCGTATTATAAATAAAGTATCTCCCAACATATTCCTTTTGAATGTTTTCTAACCGTAGATAACTCTTCAACATAATTTCATAGTAGGAGTAGTGTTTTTCAATGGCTGTTTTGACTTCAAAATCATCAAATAATTTTAAATCACCAGAGTTGATAAGTGTTTGATAGGTATTGTCTTTAGGTGTAAACTCAATAAGATTCACAAGTTGAAAAATCTTTCCAACGACACTCATTTTATCTGGAGACTCACTGTTTAATATTGGTAGTACCTCATCAGCCGTTCGTATTTTCTTTTCAAGTGCGGCAACGTTGGCTTCTAAAACTGTCTTATCGACTTTCACATCATTGATAAGAGAGTTTAGATATTGGTTTTTTTCATTTTCGTTCTTCGAATTTTCTGCACATTTATTTAAACTGAATGCAATAGAAATGCCGATGATAACAATAAGAATCTCTCCAAAGGTATATTGCCAGTTTATCTTTTTCATTGAAGTGATTGGTTTTTATAAAGTTATGAAATAATAGCAAACAAAAACGCCTCAAATAAAATTGAGGCGTTTTTAATTAGTTTGTGTGTCGAGTCTCGACTACATCATTCCTGGCATTCCACCGCCGCCCATCGGCATCGCTGGAGCGTCTTCTTTGATGTCAACCAAAGCACATTCGGTAGTAAGAATCATACCAGCAACAGAGGCTGCATTTTCCAGTGCAATACGTGTTACTTTTTTAGGGTCAATGATCCCCGCTTTCAGCATGTCAACGTAGGTTTCAGTTTTGGCATCAAAACCAAAATCCTTTTTGCCTTCCATCACTTTAGCAACGACTACGCTTCCTTCACCACCTGCATTTTCAACGATGGTACGAAGAGGCGCTTCAATAGCACGAGCTACAATTTGGATTCCGGTAGCTTCATCATTGTTTTCAGAAGCTAGTTTTTCAAGTACTGATTTTGCTCTTACCAAAGCAACACCACCACCAGCAACAATGCCTTCTTCAACGGCTGCTCTTGTCGCATGTAATGCATCATCAACACGGTCTTTTTTCTCTTTCATTTCCACTTCACTCGCAGCACCAACATAAAGAACAGCAACACCACCAGCCAATTTAGCCAAACGTTCTTGCAATTTTTCTTTATCGTAATCAGAAGTTGTAGTTTCAATTTGTGCTTTGATTTGGTTCACTCTTGCTTTGATGTCAGAAGCATTACCAGAACCATTTACAATAGTTGTGTTGTCTTTGTCTATGGTGATCGTTTCAGCAGTTCCAAGCATGCTCAAATCAGCATTTTCAAGAGAGAAACCTCTTTCTTCAGAAATCACTGTTCCACCTGTTAGGATGGCAATATCTTCCAACATTGCTTTACGTCTGTCACCAAATCCTGGTGCTTTTACAGCTGCAATCTTTAATCCACCACGTAATTTATTCACTACCAATGTAGCCAACGCTTGACCTTCAACGTCTTCTGCAATTATCAATAATGGACGTCCAGATTGTGCAACAGGTTCTAGTATTGGAAGAATTTCCTGTAAATTTGAAATCTTTTTGTCAAACAATAAGATGTATGGATTGTCTAAATCTGCAACCATTTTGTCAGCGTCAGTAACAAAGTATGGAGATAAATAACCTCTATCAAACTGCATTCCTTCCACAACGTCAACATAAGTATCCGTTCCTTTTGCTTCTTCTACAGTGATGACACCTTCCTTACCAACTTTACCAAAAGCTTTGGCAATTAAATCACCAATTGTGTCGTCGTTGTTTGCCGAAATGGAAGCAACTTGTTTAATCATTTCAGATGAGTTGCCTACTTTTTTTGCTTGTTTTTCAAGATCTTTAGTGATGGCTTCAACTGCTTTATCGATACCACGTTTTAAGTCCATAGGATTTGCACCAGCTGCAACGTTTTTCAAGCCTTCTTTAACGATTGCTTGTGCCAAAACGGTAGCGGTTGTAGTTCCATCACCTGCTAAATCATTGGTTTTGGAAGCAACTTCTTTAACCATTTGAGCGCCCATATTTTCCAGAGCATCTTCTAATTCTATTTCTTTGGCCACAGTAACACCATCTTTGGTCACTTGAGGTGCACCAAATGATTTACCTATAATTACGTTTCGACCTTTTGGGCCCAACGTTACTTTTACTGCGTTTGCCAATGCATCCACACCGCGTTTTAATCCGTCGCGTGCTTCAATATCAAATTTTATATCTTTTGCCATAATTTGTGTTGATTTTAATGTTTTAAATCCCAGATTCCAATTATTCAGAATAATGCTTTTGGAATTTGGTGTTTGATTTTTTGGAATTTATTTTTTATTAAATAATCGCAAGAACATCACTCTCACGCATGATCAAATAATCTTTACCTTCAAGTTTTAATTCGGTTCCTGCATATTTTCCATAAAGAACAGTTTCTCCAACTTTAACTGTCATTGGATTCTTTTTTGTGCCAGTTCCCACGGCAACAATTTTGCCTTTTTGAGGTTTTTCTTTGGCGTTGTCGGGAATAATGATTCCTGAAGCTGTTTTAGTTTCAGCTTCTACAGGTTCAATAAGAACTCTGTCCGCTAATGGTTTAATGTTTAAGCCCATATTTTAAGTTTTTGATTAATTAATAAAATTATTTAACGCTATTGCGTTATTCGAAAATTGTGCCAAGACATTTGCACTGACAAAGTTTCAGCAATAAAAAATGCCAACTGTGTAGGTTGGCATTTTTTATATTTTTTTTATCCTTAAATTCTTAGTCTTGTGTTGAGTCAGCAGGTGTTGCTGTATCATTGGTTGCAGGTGTCGAAACTGGAGCAGGTGCTGTGGTAGTTGCATCCGGATCCAACGCTTTAGACTCTGCATTACCTTTATGGTCAATTGCCACATTGGATAATAAAATCAGTGCCAATAATACAGTAGCTAAAATCCAAGTACTTTTATCCAAAAAGTCAGTTGTTTTTTTGACTCCACCCAATTGTTGAGTTCCCCCACCACCAAAAGAAGATGACAATCCACCACCTTTAGGATTCTGTACCATAATAACGACCACTAGCAAAAAGGCTACAACGATAATCAGTAATAAAAATATTGTAAACGTATTCATCGACTTATAAATTATTTTTTTCTTGTAATTGTTTTACTGCTTTAATTTGGTCTGCAAAGAAACCACTTTTTTCTGGATATTTCAAACTTAAAATTTTATAAGATTGAATTGCTTTATCATAATTTTTTTGCTCCAAATAAATACGTGCCAAAGTCTCGGTCATTAAGCCGTCATTCTGCACTGACTGGGCTTTGGCGATGTTATGGGTGGGTGTTTCTTTGGATGGAATTATCTTAGGGTTGGCCTCTAAAAATTTATCTATCAATTCGAATTTTTTGTCGACCGAAGATTCAATTTCTACTTTTTCTTCAAGCTGTTCTTCTTGTTCTTCCCTTATAATAGGTTTAAAACTCGTGATTTTTAACCACTCTGAAAAGGAATGCGTTTCCGATTTGTTGAATTCCAGAGGCTTGCCAATATTTAGTATGTCTTCTGGTTGTTGTTTTTCTGTTGAAGTTTGAGAATTTGCTGTTTCTGTCTCACCTTCAATATGAAAATTTGCAATCGTTCCAATGGTAACTCTTTGTTCAAATAAATTTGGATCGAGAACACCTTCTGTAGATCTTATTTGCTCTTTTAGGGCATCATCAATTTTTACGCTTTTATGCACAGAAATATCATCAAAGTCATTAACAAAAATATCTTTTAAATGCTCTGAATTTTGTTTGATAAGTTGTGAAATTTCATTTTGATTGAAAGATTCAGATGTGATATAATCAAACAGAATACTTCGGTCAGTCGTGTATGCCGCCGTAATCTTTAGTTCTTGATTGTATTTAAAACTGTCCTTATTTTTAAGTCCTTTTAAATAAAGTGCTCTGGCAGGTTGAAAATAGGGATACTCTGTGATAATCGAATTTATATCACTAGTCTGCTCCACAGTGATTTGCTGCGGATGTTGTAAGAGATAATTAAATTCCTGTTTGTTCAAAATTCGGTATCCTTAATTTTACTGATGATAAATAATTTAATGACAAACCCTACCATTTGGCAAGTGTGGCATTAAAAATATCTTGGGTAATGCGCTCAAATATTTCAGCAATTGCCGTATCTTTTTGACTGCCTACCAATTGGGCACTCCCTGCATAATCATAAAAAAACGAGAAACGTTGTTCCTTTTCGGCATCTTCATCATTCTTATCATAAAAACGAACGTTTACGGTTATGGTCAATCGGTTTTGTGCAGCAGTATTGTTGGCTGTCGCTGTGGTCGGAGAAATACGATATTCCACAATTTCGCCTTCGTAGGTCAAATCTCCCCCAGATTTAACAAGTTCGAGACTTGTTTGATTAAGGATGAGGTCTTGTAATGCGAGTGTAAAATCACGTTCGAGACCAGGTTCTATCAAAGGAGCATTATTCTGAAAATAATTGACTTGAAACGTTTTGGTGCCTTCAGGAATTGAAGCTCCTGTAAATGAATACTTCCAACAACCTAAAAAGCTTGTGGCGATGACTGTTAATAATAAAAACTTTAAGTGTTTCACGTGCTTTTTTTATTGAATAACGTTTGATTACAAATCAAATTGTTTAATCTTTCTGTACAAAGTACGCTCACTGATACCCAACTCTGCTGCTGCCAATTTGCGTTTTCCATGATGACGCTCTAGGGATTTTTTTATCAACTCCAGTTCTTTGTCATGTAAAGATAAGGTTTCTTCTTCTTCAATCTCTTCCGCAAAATGATATTTGTCCTTAATGGTTTCAGATGGTTCATCTTCTATGATATCATCATAGCGATTCGCTTTTTCGGCTAACGATAAAATTTCGGCTTCCTCTGTGTTTTCTTCGTAATCAGCATCTTCTTCTCCACCATATATTTTTTGAATCAAACCTTCGTTTTTCTTTTGAACGTCACTTGCATTCCCGTTTTTCATGAGTTCCATGGTTAGCTTCTTAAGGTCGTTCAAGTCACTTTTCATATCAAAAAGGACTTTATAAAGAATTTCTCGCTCGCTGCTAAAGTCGCTTTCGGATCTGGAAGAATTAATGACTGCTGGAAGGTTGCTACCGTGATTTGGCAAATAACTGCGTAGCGTATTGGCATTGATGGTTCTGTTTTGCTCCAACACCGAAATTTGTTCAGCCGCATTTCTCAATTGACGAATATTTCCATTCCATCTGTTTTTCAAAAGCACTTCAACGGCATCGTCAGTTAATTTGATGGTTGGCATTTTGTATTTGATGGCAAAGTCACTCGCGAATTTTCTAAACAGTAAATGAATATCATCCTTTCGTTCGCGTAACGGCGGAATATTAATGTCCACTGTACTTAATCGATAATATAAATCTTCACGGAACTTTTCCTTTTTGATGGCTTCAAACATTTCCACATTTGTGGCTGCTACAATACGCACATTTGTTTTCTGAACTTTGCTAGAACCTACTTTGATAAATTCACCATTTTCCAGAACACGAAGCAAACGAACTTGAGTTGTCAAAGGCAATTCACCAACTTCATCCAAGAAAATGGTTCCACCATCGGCGACTTCAAAATAACCCTCACGAGTTTGTGTAGCCCCAGTAAAGGACCCTTTTTCGTGTCCAAAAAGCTCACTATCGATAGTACCTTCAGGAATGGCTCCGCAATTGACGGCGATGTATTTGCCATGTTTTCTATGCGACAGCTGATGGATGATTTTAGGAATACTTTCTTTTCCCACACCGCTTTCACCTGTCACCAACACCGAAATATCTGTTGGTGCCACTTGAATGGCCTTCTCTATGGCACGATTGAGTTTTGGGTCGTTCCCAATAATTCCAAATCGTTGTTTTATAGCTTGAATTGATTCCATATGTCATTCCTGCGAAGGCAGGAATCTTTTTTAATTAATAAAACTAAACATTTCGTCCTGCTGTATCAACACGCCATCACCAAAATCATAGTTACCATTTCGACTTATAATTCTGTCTTCTGTGTCATATGCAAGAGTAAAATTAACTGTCCCTTCGGGTGTCGTTACGCCTTTCCAATTGTTTGGACTTGCAAACTGTGCCATGGAGCTCCCTACTTCATCTGAATAATCATCATTCAGAAAAGACAATTGAAATTGATCCCTAAACGCCGGTTTTAATGGATTGTCATTGGTGTCAAATAAAAAAGTGGAAGAAGTGGCATCTTCACCAGTGATGATGGATGCAATGCAATTACCCAGTCCATCATAATCTAGAACTTCGGTTTTAATGGAAGTGGTACCGTCAAAAGACTCCTTTCTGATAAGTTGATTATTGCCATTTAAAGTGAAAACTGTAGAAATGGTTGAGCCAACTTCAATTCGAGTGATGTTGTTTCCCGAATATGTAAAGTTGTAGGTATAATCGTCTTCATCATCGCCAACATAATTATAAACAATAGAGGAGATGTTGTTTCCACTGTACGTAACTGTGGTTTCATTTGTCAAAACACCTGAAGACATACTTCTGTATCCTGTGATTCGATTGGAATTATCTCTGGTAAATGTCACATTCTCCGTAGTTGTCTGTCCAAAAAATGTCGAAGCTACAATTGAGTTGCTAACTTGATTGTTAGAATTAAATGAAAAATCTGTATTGAGAACCAAATTGCCAACAAATGGAAGTTCAGAATCCAAATCCAAGCTGTATGCATTAAGAGCCAATGGATCATCACTTGTATTGCCGCCGCCATTTCCGGTATTCAAAACCGTGTTGTCTAAAGGTTCGTTATCACAGGATGTAAATAAGGTGATTGACAATAAAATTAGAATAAGTCTTTTCATTTTTTACTAGTTAGTTATCTTTTTGATAAGATTATTTAAATAGGTTTTGAACTTTTTTTGAGATTTCTTTGAATCCAAAATATCTTTTTGATTTTTGTCCAAAAGATAAAATGTGGTGATGTATTTTGGTGAATCTACTAACTTACCTTCAAAATAAAATTGATTTTTTCCCAAAGGATAAATTTCATTGTTATTACTTAAGTTAATAATAAGAAAAACATCATCTTCTGACCATCTTTTATTTTTGATTTCTGTAGTTGAATAAACCGTATCCCCGTTGCTTTTGTCTTCCAGCTTGGTCAGTACGCCGTATTCTTTTTGAATTTTGCTTAAAAAAAATTGGTCATTAAAAGAATGTTGAACTAGATAACAATTTGCCCTTTCTCCGTTAGAAAGCTCAATTTCAGCATCTAGAATAGCATATGCTTTCGGGTCGAACTGGCCAAAACAATGAATTGCATTTAAAATAAAAACTGATGTGAATAAAACAAAAACTCTAACCATTTTTTAATTGTTTTCAGAATACCCAACAGCTTCACCAATCAGTGTTGCAGTCGTACATTCGTTTATTTTAACGTTGACAAAATCGCCAATTTTGTAATGCTCTTTAGGGAATACCACAACACTACTTTGTGCATTTCTTCCGGACCAATCATTGTCCGATTTTTTTGAGGTTTTTTCGATTAAAACTTCAACAGTTTTTCCAAGAAATTGTTTTGTTCTATAATGGCTATGCTGTTGTTGTAAATCCACGATTTCCTGTAAGCGTCTTTTTTTGGTTTCTTCAGGAACATCATCTTCTAATTTTCGTTCTGCCAAAGTTCCTGGTCGTTCAGAGTAGGCGTACATATAACCAAAACTATATTTCACATGGTTCATCAAACTTATGGTGTCTTGATGGTCTTCTTCAGTCTCGGTTGGAAATCCCGAGATCATATCTTGAGAAATGGCACAATCAGGAAGGATTTCACAAATGTCATCTATCAATTTAAAATATTCTTCGCGAGTGTGCTGACGATTCATCGCCTCCAAAATGCGATTGCTACCGCTCTGAACGGGAAGATGTATATAATTACAAATATTATCAAACTTTGCCATCGTTCTCACAACATCCAAAGTCATATCTTGTGGATTGGAAGTTGAAAATCGTATCCGCATTTTTGGTTGAGCAGTGGCGCACATCTCCAGCAATTGTGAAAAATTAACCGAAGTCGCCTTTTGCATCTCGCTAGCTTTCTCAAAGTCTTTTTTGAGTCCACCACCATACCAGAGGTAACTGTCCACATTTTGCCCAAGCAAAGTGATTTCTTTGTAACCTTTTTTCCATAAATCGTTCACTTCTTCAATTATACTTTGAGGGTCACGACTGCGTTCTCGTCCACGTGTAAAAGGAACCACGCAAAATGTACACATATTGTCACAACCGCGTGTAATGGAGACTAATGCAGTCACTCCGTTGGAGTTTAGACGAACAGGTGAAATGTCGCCATAAGTTTCATCTTTAGAAAGGACTACGTTTATCGCGTCTCGACCATCTTCCACTTCTTCGATGAGGTTGGGTAAATCTTTATAAGCATCCGGACCAACCACTAAATCGACAATTTTTTCTTCCTCAAGAAATTTGCTTTTCAGGCGTTCTGCCATACAGCCCAAAACCCCAACTTTCATTTTTGGGTTTATTTTTTTGACTGCGTTGTATTTCTCCAAACGTTTGCGAATCGTTTGTTCGGCCTTGTCTCGAATGGAGCAAGTATTCACCAAAACCAAATCAGCATCTTCCAGGTTACTGGTCGTGTTGAAACCTTCGTTTGCTAAAATAGAAGCTACAATTTCGCTATCGCTAAAGTTCATGGCGCAGCCATAACTCTCAATAAACAATTTGCGAGTGTTGCCTTTTTTTTGTTGCAGTACAAGGCTTTCACCTTGTTTGGTTTCATCGATGATTTTCTCCATTTACAAAAGAAATTACTTTCAAATCAATTAAGTCTGCAAAGATAGGATTATTTAAGGATTGTGACAAAGTGACAGTTGTTAATTTTGTTTGAAGATTTCAAATAGTATTTGTTTCTTTGATACTTAATCAACTAATATTTTTAAAATGACACTAACAGAAATACAATCAAAAATCGCCAATGCAAGAGAATTGGATTTTGGAACCATTTTTAATCAATCCATAGAACTTTTTAAGAAGGTATGGTTGCAAGGTCTGCTAACGCTCATTATTACCGCAGCTTTAATGATACCATTTTATATTATCATGTATTTGCCCTTGATTGCAATGGGAGTCATCGATCCGGAATCTTTTCAACAAGGAAGCGATCCAAATGTATTTATTATTTTGCCATTCTTTTTGTTTGTGATCGTTTTTATGTTCTGTGCGATGTTTATCTCATTTTCAACACAAGCAGCTTTCTTCCGGATTTGTAGACAGAAAGATTTGAATTTGATTGCTTCAGATGATTATTTATTTCTTCAAAAAGAAATATATAGGTAAAATATTAAAGCTTGCATTGGCTTCAATAGGCATTTACCTTTTGGCCATGTTGCTTTGTGTATTGCCAGTTTTTTATGTCCTGGTTCCAATGTCATATTTTTCAGTGGTGTTCGCCTTCAATCCGGAATTATCGACGTCCGAAATCCTTAAAGCGTCTTTTGGAATAGGCAATAAGAAATGGTTATTATCGTTTGGTTTGATATTAATTGCTGCAATTTTGGCGGAGATTATAGGCTTGTTAATGTGCTTCATAGGGATTTTTGTCACTGCGTCGTTTGTGTATTTACCAATCTATTTTGTTTATAAAGAAGTTATCGGATTTGATGATTCAAGTGAACTGAATCAAATTGGAAAAATCCAAGAATTTTAACGCAACCTTTTCGGGTTTTTTGCATCTATCTAAAAAATCCAACCATTATGAAAAAAGTAATTATTATTGTATTAGCTGTAATAGCTTGGTCTTGTAATGAAGACGATACGCAATATCAAACTGTCAATGTTGCCATTCCTCAAGTGGTCAGTAAAGCAGAGTTTAGGACTATGGTAGAAATACAACCTCCCAAGCCAATCAGCCAAGCTGGAAAAATTTATGCCTACGGAAATTACATTTTTATTAATGATAAATTTGAAGGCGTTCATGTAATTGATAATACCAATCCGTCATCTCCAGAAGCGATTGCTTATATCAAAATTCCGGGAAATGAAGATATTTCGGTGAAGAATAATTATTTATATGCCGATAGCGCCATCGATTTATTAGTGTTTGATATTTCTGATATTCATAATATAGAGTTGATTGGAAATTTGGAAAATGTNNATTGGCTGGACGGTTGAACAACGAGAAATAACAATCAATGATAACTATGAATATTTGACCATAGATACGGCGAGCAACGATTCTGGTGGTTTTAATTCTGTTGGGACTGGAGGTTCATTGGCACGTTTTCAAATTGTGAATGAGTATCTGTACACCGTTGGATCACACGAAATGACCATTTTTAACATCTCTAATTTATCACAGCCAACATTGGCCAATACGTTTTATTCAGGAAATAATATCGAAACCTTATTTCAGGCCGATGGTTATTTATATTTGGGTAGTACAGATGGAATGTACATTTATAGTTTAGAGAATGCTTCCGCACCAGTATTCGTTTCAGAATTTGTGCATTGGACAGGATGTGACCCAGTTGTTGTGGATGGTGACTATGCGTATCTAACATTGAGAGGAGGCAACAACTGTGGACAGCAAGATAGTGTTCTAGAAGTGATTGACATCAGCAATAAAAATTATCCAACACTCATGGCAACTTATAGTTTAGACAATCCTTATGGACTGGGAGTCAATCAAAATATTTTATTTGTCTGTGATGGTGATGCGGGTTTAAAAATATATGACAAGACCAATCCATTAGATATACAATGGATTGAAACATTCAGCGAAGTTCATGCTACGGATGTCATTCCTTTAGAAAATTCGTTGTTGATGATTGGAGACAATGTGTTGTATCAATATCAATATAATGGAAATACGGTGACGCTTTTGAGCACTTTGCAATTATAAACAACTTACACATATAAGATTTATAGCCTGATTCGTCAGGCTTTTTTAATGATGTTTATCGGATAAAATTGTAGTTCGTATGAGTCTAAAAAATTTAAAATTAGGTTGAATACTTTTTTTTCATATACATTTGTAGGCATAAAAAATTGAATATGGCGAAGAATTTAGTAATCGTTGAGTCACCTGCAAAAGCAAAAACCATTGAAAAATTTCTTGGAAAAGAGTATAAGGTAGAGTCCAGTTTTGGGCACATTGCCGATTTGCCTTCCAAAGAATTGGGTGTGGATGTTGAAGGTGATTTCAAACCAAAATATCAAGTGTCGAAAGACAAAAAGGATGTTGTCAAAAAACTGAAGGATTTGGCAAGCAAAGCCGACATGGTTTGGCTGGCAAGTGATGAGGACCGAGAAGGTGAGGCGATTGCTTGGCATTTGGCAGAAACCTTAAAACTTGATAAGGCTAAAACAAAACGCATTGTGTTTCATGAGATTACAAAATCTGCCATTCAAAAAGCAATTGAAAATCCACGTTCTATTGATTATCATTTAGTCGATGCACAACAGGCAAGACGTGTATTGGATAGAATCGTTGGGTATGAATTGTCTCCAGTTTTATGGCGAAAAGTCAAAGGAGGCTTATCCGCTGGAAGAGTGCAATCTGTTTCTGTGCGGTTGATTGTTGAAAGAGAGCGAGAGATTCAAGAGTTTACATCTGAAGCATCTTATAGAATAGATGCTGAATTCTCCAATGAAGCAGGGCAAACATTTAAAGCCAAATTACCAAAAACATTTGCAACTAAAGAAGAAGCATACAAGTTTTTGGAGTCAAACTCTGGTGCCAATTTCAAAGTTGCCGAGTTAGATAAAAAACCAGCCAAAAAATCACCCGCTGCACCATTTACAACATCAACCTTGCAGCAGGAAGCTTCACGTAAATTATATTTTTCTGTTAGCAAGACCATGACGATGGCACAACGTCTTTATGAGGCTGGACTTATAACTTATATGAGAACGGACAGCGTCAATTTATCAGACGAAGCTAGAAATGGTGCTAAAGCGGAAATCGAAAGCGCCTATGGTTCTAAATACAGCAAACCAAGAAATTATAAAGGGAAGAGCAAAGGAGCACAAGAAGCACATGAGGCCATTCGTCCTACCGATTTTTCGGTGCATTCGGTCACTATCGATAGGGACCAAGCTCGTTTATATGATTTAATTTGGAAACGAGCAATTGCCTCACAAATGAGCGATGCTGAATTGGAACGAACCAATGTAAAAATAAGTGCGTCCACTCATAAAGAACAGTTTACTGCCAATGGAGAAGTCATCACGTTTGATGGGTTTTTAAAAGTCTACCTGGAAGGAACAGATGATGAAGACACAGAGAATGAAGGCATGTTGCCAGCAATGAAAGCCAATGAAGCTCTCCTTAATAATTACATTACTGCGACCGAGCGCTACACACGACCGCCATATCGATACACTGAAGCCTCTCTGGTAAAACAATTGGAGGAATTAGGAATTGGTCGTCCGTCCACCTATGCGCCAACCATTTCTACAATACAAAATCGTAATTATGTGGAAAAAGGCAATGTGGATGGTGTAGAACGAAAGTATTCCCAATTGACTTTTAAGTCTGGAGGCATCAAAGAAAAAGAATTGACGGAAAAAGTTGGTTCTGATAAAGGAAAACTGGTGCCAACCGATGTTGGGATGATTGTGACTGATTTTCTTGTCAACCATTTCGAAACCATTTTGGATTACAACTTCACCGCTAAAATGGAGGAGGACTTCGATAACATCGCTGAAGGTAAGGAAGATTGGACCAAAATGATGAAAAGCTTTTATAAGGATTTTCATCCACAGGTTGAAGATGTGCAGGAAAACGCCGAGCGCGAGTCTGGAGAACGTATTTTGGGGAAGGACCCAAAAACAGGAAGGACCGTTTTGGTTCGTTTGGGTAAATTTGGTCCAATGGTTCAGATTGGGACGCCGGACGAAGAAGAAAAACCTCAATTCGCTAGTTTATTGCCAGACCAGCAATTAAACTCCATTACTTACGAAGAAGCAATGGATTTATTCAAACTTCCAAAAGATTTAGGGAATTATGAAGGTCAGTCTATAGAAGTCAATAATGGTCGTTTTGGTCCTTACGTAAAGTTTGGAGATACTTTTGTCTCACTTCCAAATGGAACAGACCCAATGAGTGTGGAGCTTGACGATGCTATTGAACTAATCAAACAAAAACAAAAAGCAGACGCTCCTATATATAAGTATAAAAATTTGCCCGTTGTAAAAGGGAAAGGTCGTTTTGGACCATTCATCAAATGGAACAATATGTTCATCAATGTAAATAAAAAATACGATTGGGATAATTTATCAGATAATGATATAGAAGAGTTAATTGAGGATAAGCTTCAAAAAGAAAAGGATAAACTCATACATCATTGGGAAGAAGAAGGCATCAAAGTAGAGAAAGCCAGATGGGGAAGGCATACAGTGACCAAAGGCAAAACGAAAGTTGAATTGGACAAATCAGTAGATGTGTCAAAAATGAGTTTGGAAGAAGCCATGGAACTTATAGCGAGTAAAACTCCAAAAAAGAAAACTGCGGTCAAAAAGAAAACAACAAAGAAAACTACTGCTAAAAAGAAATAGTTTTTGTTTTGTATGAGATAAATTTTAATTGAATTTTTCTCAATTATATATTTAAAAAAATAACACTATTGAGTATTTAGTGTGCTATTTTTATTTTGAAACTATACAATAAGTCAATTATTCTAAAGATATTTGTGTTTGTATAATTTTTTTTAAAAAAAATTGAAATCTTTTTCATGAACTTTAATTTTCTCTCACCGGTTTCTGATGTGGTTTTGGCACATAATGAATTATTATCAGACCAGGCTCTTGGAAAAAAGGTCAAGATTCATTCCAAGCAATTGGGGGTGCCAGATTTGGATGGTGTGAAAATGGCGGTTATTGGTGTTTTGGAAAATCGTAATGATGTCAATTATATAGGAGAGGATTTTAATTTTGATGCCATCCGTATTGCTTTGTACGGATTATTCCCAGGAAATTGGCACACAGAGATCGCTGATTTAGGTGATATTCTAAAAGGAGAAACCGTAGAGGATACCTACTTCGCTTTAAGAACAACTATATCTGTTTTATTGGAAAAAAAAATTATACCTATTATATTGGGTGGAAGTCAAGATTTGACATATCCTGTATATAGATCGTATGATACGTTTTCTCCAATGGTAAATATTGTCAATGTCGATTCTAATTTTGATTTAGGAGACGCTTCACAACCTATTAAGAACAATAGTTATCTTGGGAAGATTATTTTAGAGAAACCATACAATCTATTCAACTATTCTACAATTGGCTATCAAACCTATTTTAATTCACAGGAAGAAATTGATTTAATAGAGAAGCTTTATTTTGAAGCCTATCGTTTGGGAGAAATTTCAAAATCCATACACTTGGTCGAGCCAGTCATGAGAGATGCACACATAGTCGGCTTGGATTTAAAATCGGTAAAAGCTTCTGAAGTATCAACAAAACAAAAATATTCCCCAAATGGATTTGATGGCAAAGAAATATGCGCTATTTCAAGGTATGCGGGTATAAGCAATAAAGTTTCCTCATTTGGCGTTTATGAATATCATCCTTCAAAAGATGACCATATGACGGCAATGCTGATTGCCCAAATACTTTGGTATTTCATCGAAGGAGTTAATTGTAGGGTCAATGACGATGATTTTAAGATTGATGCTAACTACCAAAAGTATAATGTCTTGGTCGAAGATGAGGAACTTATATTTTACAAGAGTGTTAAAACAGGGCGGTGGTGGATTGAGATTCCATTTTTACCAAATGTTAATAATAAACTAAAAAAACATGCGTTATTACCTTGCATGCATGACGATTATATAGAGGCCAGTCACGGTAAAATACCAGAAAGATGGTACAAAGCGTACAAAAAGAACAGTTTTTGATTACATTTGTATTTCAATATTTAACACTTCTTTAATCGATGAAATGCATCTTTTTTAGGATAAAGTGTAAAAAAGTTTAAAAAAAAATTGTTTATTTCAAAATATATAGATATGTTTACCACCTCAAATTTTTTAAGACCAAATTTAAAACTAATATTTTAACCTCGAGTTTATATGAATATGAAGAAGTTTGCTTTATTAACCGCTGTTTTAGCTCTATTGGCTAGTTGTGGCTCTGGGGACAGAGGAGAACTAGTAGGAGCTACTGGAAAGAAATGGCATCCTGAAAAACCTTATGGTATGACATTGGTTCCGGGTGGAGCCTTTATTATGGGTAAATCGGATGACGATTTAGCTGGTGTTCAAGATGCGCCAACTAAAACTGCCACTGTAAGTGCTTTTTACATGGATGAGACAGAAATTACTAACAACGAATACCGCGAGTTCGTGTATTGGGTTAGAGATTCTATCTTAAGAACTAAATTGGCTATTTTGGCTGATGAAGTCGGACAAACTCCTGGCACGGGAGGAATTGGTGAGTTTGCATTTAAAGATGCAGACCCAAACAATATGTCCGTTTATGAAAAGTACATGTATGACAACTATAGTGGATTAGGTCCAACTGGCTATGAAGGTAGAAAGTTAAATCACGATCCAGATTTAATTTTTGATACNNTATAATGGGCAACGTACTTGGGATGTGAGAAAATTCAAGTTCCAATATACCTACATGGATATTGCTAAAGCTGCAAAAAACAAAGGAAAAAAACGTTCTGATTTTATAGTTCAAGAGCAAGTTGAAGTCTATCCAGATACAACTGCTTGGATTAGAGATTTTGCTTATTCCTATAATGAGCCAATGCATAACGATTATTTCTGGCATGCTGCTTACGGAGATTATCCTGTAGTAGGTGTTTCTTGGAAACAAGCGAATGCATTCTGTCAATGGAGAACATTGAAGAAAAATGCTTATCAAAAACAAAAAGGTGCTCAACCAGTTAATAGATTCAGATTACCATCTGAAGCAGAATGGGAATATGCCGCTAGAGGCGGTCTTCAAGGAGCTACTTATCCTTGGGGTGGTCCATACGCCAAAAACGACAGAGGTTGTTTTATGGCCAACTTTAAACCATTGCGTGGAGATTACGCTGCTGATCAAGCATTATATACAGTAGAGGCAAAATCTTACGATCCAAATGATTTTAACCTATATAATATGGCAGGTAATGTCTCTGAATGGGTTAATGGTTCTTATGATCCAGGTTCCTATGAGTATATGTCAACTATCAATCCTAATGTTAATGATGCAGACAATCAACGTAAAGTTGTGCGTGGAGGTTCATGGAAAGACGTAGCATATTTCTTGCAAGTTAGCTCTAGGGATTATGAATATGCAGATTCGGCTAGAAGTTACATAGGTTTCAGAACGGTTCAAGATTATATGGGAACTGATGTTACCAAAAATGCAGGAAATGGTACTAATTAATAGTATTAACAAAACAAAAAACAACAACAACAACAAACTAAATTAATATTAATCTACTTAAGTAATCAACTTAACTAAAACAACAAAATTATGGCACAATCAAGAGCAAGTAAGAAGTTTATGAACATGGCTTACGGACTAGGAGCATCAGTAGTAATCGTTGGTGCATTATTTAAAATCATTCACTTTGAAATAGGACCATTAACAGGTAACGTGATGTTAGCTATTGGTTTGATTACAGAGGCGCTTATTTTCGCAATTTCAGCATTCGAACCAGTTGACGACGATTTAGATTGGTCATTGGTTTACCCAGAATTAGCTGGAGGAAAAGGTGCTGACAGAAAGAAAGATCAACCTAAAGATGCAGAAGCTCAATTATCTAAAAAATTAGATGATTTATTAAAAGAAGCTAAAATTGATGGTGAATTGATGGCAAGTTTAGGAAATAGCATCAAAAACTTTGAAGGAGCTGCAAAAGGTATCAGCCCAACTGTAGATTCTATAGCTGCGACTAAAAAATATGGTGAAGAAATGTCATTGGCTGCTGCTCAAATGGAGTCTTTAAACAGTCTTTATAAAGTTCAAATGGAAGCTGCAAGTCGTCAAGCTTCAATCAATGAAGAAGCAGTTGAGAATGCTCAAAAACTTAAAGAACAAATGCAAGCTATGGCTTCTAACTTATCATCATTGAATGGTGTGTACGGTGGAATGCTTTCTGCAATGAACAGAAACTAATTAGTGATTAGTGAATTCTAAACAATTAACAACTAAAACTAATTAGAAATGGCAGGAGGAAAATTATCCGCAAGGCAGAAAATGATTAACTTGATGTATTTAATCTTCATTGCGATGTTAGCATTGAATATGTCAAAAGAAGTGCTATCAGCATTTGGATTAATGAACGAAAAGCTGACTGCTTCAAATCAAGCGGCAACAGCGCGTAACGAGGCTTTTATGGCTGGATTGGCTGTTAAAGCTGATGAGCAACCAGCAAAATACCAACCTATCAAGCAAAACGCCGATAACATCACAAAATTGGCAAATGATTTCAACGCATACTTGTCTAAAATCAAAACAGATATGACAGCGAAACTTGAGGACCCTAAAGACTATGAGGTAATGGATAAAGGGGATTATCTTGATAATAATTTCTTTATTGGTGACAAGTTAAAGCCAGAAGGTCAAGAATTTATTAATGAAATTGCCAAATTTAGAGATGGAGTGATATCAATAATTGGAGATACGTATCCTGTAATTGCTAAAGATGTCAAAGATAAATTTGCGACTGAACCAGTTACAAATAGAGATGGAAATAAAATTGAGTGGTTGGATTATAATTATAAAGGATATCCTTTAGTGGCATCTTTAACAAAAATGACTCAATTACAAGCTGATGTTAAGACGACAGAATCTGAAGTATTATCTGCAATGTTAGCTGGCGAGCAAGTAAAACAGCTTTCAATGCGAAATTATCAGGCGATTGTAATACCCGATAAAACCGCTTTTTTTAGCGGAGAAAATTTCAAAGGAAAAGTAGTTTTAGGACGTTTTGATAACACATTAAATTTTGATAAGATTGTTATTAATGGAAGAGAGATTGCTAATACTCAAGCAGGTCAAGTTATCCTTGATTTTCCAGCTGGAGCAGTGGGGGAGCGTGAAATAAATGGAACTTTGCAATTTAAAGAAGGAGATTCAATTGTTCCGATTGAAATAAAAAGCACTTATGCTGTAGTTCCTAAACCAAACTCTGCAACTATTTCTGCAGACAAAATGAATGTGGTATATCGTGGAGTTGTTAATCCTATGACTATTTCGTTTGCTGGAGTATCAGACAATAACGTATCCGCAAGTGCACCTGGTTTATCGAAAGCTGGTGGTGTCGGTAAATATAATATGAGTCCTGGACAAGGTAGGGAAGTAATTATTAATGTGACCGGTACACTTCCTGACGGAACTAAAGTTTCTGATAGAGCTACATTCCGTATCAAGGACATACCTAAACCATCAGGTACTATTGCTGGACAACAAGATAACGTAAGTTTGCCTCGTCAAAACCTTGAAATAGGTACTGTAGGTGCGGTATTGAATGATTTTGATTTTGATTTAAATCTAACAGTTACCTCATTTAAAGTTAAAGTACCTGGACAGCCTTCTGTGAATGTAAACGGTAACAAAATGAGTGACCAAGCCAAAAATGCGTTGCGTAAAGCATCACGTGGTGATGGTGTTCAGATTTTTGATATCAAGGCTTCTATCGTAGGTAACCCGGTTAAATTACCAAATGTATCACCGGTTTTTGTAGAGATATCGAATTAATATAATTTAGGTAGCGTTTTAACGTTGTATAGATGTTAAGACTAGTGTCCCAAATAATACAAAGAATTATGAATTTAAAAAGTGTTTTATTAACCGTAGTAAGTGTAAGTCTGGCGACGTATTCGTTTGCACAAACTAACTTATTGAATGCAAAGACACCTCAAGAGATAGGTCAGAAGTCTGAAGCCCAAAAGGAAATGGACAACGATAAGCCTTTGGAATATGGATATGTTGATGACAGAGATATTTTATTCTCTAAAATGACATGGGAAAAGGTAGTTCTTGATGAGCGTGTTAATTTTCCATTGTATTTCCCAGTAGATACAAATAACATTGGAAAAGATAGGCGTTCACTATATGATGTTTTAGTAAAAAACATCAATGAGGGTAAGATTGAAAACATGTATGACGATTCTTACTTTACAGCAAAACGTACCTTGAAAGATATCGAATCGGCTCTGCATAAAGTAGATACTTTAGATATTGGTTATCAACAATACAATGCAGAAGGAAAGGTTGATCCTGAATATATCACTACAAGAGATATACAATCTTATGACATTAGTGCATATCTAATCAAAGGTCTGTGGTATTTTGACAAACGTCAAGGCGAATTGAAGTATCGTATTTTAGGATTGGCTCCAGCTGCTCCTGATGTCAACTTTATCGATTCTGAAGACGAAGCTAACAAAGAACCAATTCCATTGTTCTGGGTGTTTTATCCAGAAGTGAGACAGATTCTTCATGAAGCTAAAGCATTCAATAATAAGAATAGTGCTATGCCATTGTCTTTTGACCATCTATTGAATTCTAGACGATTTAATGGTTACATGTACAAAGAAGAGAATGTGTACGGTGACAGGGAAGTTAAAGATTACGTCGCTGACAATGCATTGATGCAATTATTGGAGTCTGACCGTATCAAAGACAA
Organism: Flavobacteriaceae bacterium UBA5544; assembly: GCA_002426755.1. Lineage (GTDB taxonomy): Bacteria > Bacteroidota > Bacteroidia > Flavobacteriales > Flavobacteriaceae > JBPOFM01. The sequence continues at coordinate 12,183 of DINI01000012.1, read as the reverse complement.
AATTCGAGATTTCGAACAAGATATGTGGGCATACTAATTTAAGGCCTGCACTATAACTGAAAAAACGTCCACCTAAAAGTGGGCGTTTTTTCATTAACTACAATTATCTTCTTTACTTTTGCTCTAATGAAAGAAGTAGATTACATTATAGTTGGCTGTGGGTTGGCTGGCATTGCGTTCTGTGAGCAATTGATTGAACATCAAAAATCATTTGTGGTCTTTGATGACCAATCACAATTATCTTCAATAGTGGCTGCCGGGCTTTATAATCCTGTAACATTAAAACGCTTTACAGAAGTTTGGAAGGCCAAAGAGCAATTGTCTCTTGCTTTGCCATTCTATGAAAATTTGGAGGAAAAACTTCATGTTAAATTAGATTATAAGCTCCCAGTTTACAGACGGTTTGCCTCTGTTGAAGAACAAAATGATTGGTTTACAGCTTCTGATAAACCCACTTTGGAAGATTTTCTATCAACAAAACTTATAAAAAACGATAACAATGCTGTTATTGCGCCTTTTGGTTTTGGAAAAGTACTTCAAACGGGAAGAGTTGACACGGCTACTTTATTGAAATATTATAAATTATTTCTAAAAGAAAACAATTCCTTTCGTTTTGAAACCTTTGAATACGATTTAATAAATATATCTGAAGATAGTATCACTTATAAAAATTTTAAAACTAAACATCTCGTTTTTGCTGAAGGTTTTGGGATGGTAAAAAATCCTTTTTTTAAGCAATTGCCGCTCAACGTGGCGAAAGGGGAAGTTCTAACCATTAAAGCACCAGAATTAAAAATTGACTATGTCTTAAAATCTTCCATATTTCTTGTGCCGGAGGGCAATGATTTGTATTCTGTAGGTGCAACATATAATTGGGAAGACAAAACACACCATATAACTCAAGGAGCAAAAACAGAATTGCTTAAACAATTAGAACAACTTATTTCGTGCGATTTTGAAGTTGTGGACCAGCGAGCCGGAATTCGCCCTACAGTTAAAGATAGAAGGCCTTTGATAGGAACACATCCAACTTATAAAAATTTAGCAATTTTGAACGGTTTAGGCACCAGAGGCGTCATGATTGCACCGTATGTTGCGCAGGCATTGTATAATCACCTAGAAAATGGAATTCCTTTAGATAAGGAGATGGATATCAATCGTTATAAGATATTATGACTTTTTAGCCAAAGACTCATCATAATGCATAAATATATTTATCCAAATATTTCTTGACAGCCTCATAATAATGGGACCAAAAGCTACCACGGTTCCAATAATAGCAATAAATGCGGTGACCAAATTTGAACCCAAAAACAAATAGCTAATCACAAAGGCAGCGACCGCAAAAGCAATACCAACTCCATAGCTCACATACATAGAACCATAAAAGAATGAAGGCTCAATTTTGTATTTTGTGCCACAATTTGAGCAATTTTCATGCATTTCTAAGACTTCAGAAAGTACATACGGATTTTTAGTGACATACATTGATTCCTCATGACACTTTGGGCACGTGCCAGTAATTATACTATATAGTTTACTTCCTTTATTTATCATTGAGATTGTGTACTTTTGCACTTTTAAAATAATGTACAAAATTAGGTTTTTTCTAATCATTGTTCTGTAACTATAGTCACAAAAATGCTCAACATACATAATCTTTCCATATCGTTTCAAGGTGAATATCTTTTTGAAGATATTACATTTAGGCTAGGTGCTGGAGATAGAATTGGTCTCATAGGAAAAAATGGTGCGGGTAAATCGACCATGCTCAAAATTCTATCTAAAGAAATGGAACCAGATTCTGGCCAGATCGCTGCAGATAAAAATTTGAGTTTCGGTTTCTTAAAACAGGATATTGATTTTGTTTTGGGCAGAACCGTTTTAGAGGAGGCCTATGAAGCATTCAAAGAAATAAGGGTTTTGGAAGCCAAAATTGATGACATTAATCACCAATTGGTAGAACGAACCGATTATGAAAGTGACATTTATCATCAGTTGATGGTCGACTTGAATGAAGTTCAACATCAATACGAAATAATTGGAGGTTACAATTATCAAGGTGAAACCGAAAAGATTCTGCAAGGGCTTGGTTTTAAACGTACAGATTTCAATAAGTTGACAGATACATTTTCTGGTGGATGGCGAATGAGAATTGAATTGGCAAAATTATTACTTCAAAACAATGATATTTTGCTTCTTGATGAGCCGACAAACCACTTGGATATCGAATCAATTATTTGGCTGGAAGGTTTTTTAAAGAATTATGTTGGAGCCGTTGTGATTGTATCACACGATAAGATGTTTCTAGACAATGTCACTAATCGAACCATTGAAATCTCTCTTGGAAGAATCTACGATTATAAAAAACCATATTCACAGTATTTGGTGCTGCGAAATGAAATTAAGGCACAACAAATAGCCTCGCAAAAAAACCAGCAAAAACAGATTGAACAAACCGAAAAACTGATTGAAAAGTTTAGGGCAAAAGCATCCAAGGCCACAATGGCGCAATCGCTCATCAAAAAATTGGACCGAATTGACCGCATAGAGATCGATGAAGATGACAATAGTGTGATGACCTTAAATTTCCCAATTTCGGTTGTTCCAGGCAAAGTGGTAATAGAATCGCATCATATCAGTAAAAGATACGGTGACCTGCAAGTTCTCAAGAATATCGATTTGATAATTGAGCGTGACACCAAAACAGCTTTTGTTGGCCAAAACGGTCAAGGAAAATCAACATTGGCAAAAATCATTGTAGGAGAACTGGAACACGAAGGAAAATTAAAGTTAGGACACAACGTACAGATTGGCTATTTTGCTCAAAATCAGGCTGAATATCTCGATGGTTCCAAAACGGTTCTGGACACCATGATTGATGCTGCCAACGAAAAGAACCGAAGTAAAGTCCGTGATATTTTGGGCTCATTTTTATTTAGAGGCGAAGAAGTCGATAAATATGTCAGAGTACTATCTGGAGGGGAAAGAAACCGCTTGGCACTGGCAAAATTATTGTTGCAGCCTTTCAATGTGTTGGTGATGGACGAGCCAACAAATCACTTGGATATCAAATCAAAAAACGTTTTGAAGGAAGCTCTCAAGAGATTTGAAGGCACCTTAATCTTAGTGTCACATGACAGAGATTTTCTACAGGGATTGACCAATAAAGTTTATGAATTCAAAGACCAAAAAATCAAGGAATATTTGGGAGACATCGATTTTTATTTAGAGCAACGTAATGTCGAAAATCTTCGTGAAGTTGAAAAACGCGATGTCATTGTTGAGCAACCTAAAGAAAGTAATAAGCAATCCTACGATGACCAAAAAAAGTTCAAATCCTTGAATAACCGCTTGAGCAATGTTGAAGCGCAAATAAGCCAGCACGAAAAGGATATTAAAAATATGGATGTTGAATTGGCTACAAATTATGATAAAACCGTGTCTGACCCAAAATTTTTTGATACCTACGAGTCAAAAAAGAAGAATTTGACAAAACTCATGAAAGATTGGGAGGACATCCAATTAGAACTCGAAACTTTAGAGTAAATGGAAGAGCATTTTTTTCAGTGTCCATTTTGTTGGGAAGAAATTTCTATGCTTATAGATATGTCTATCCCCAATCAAGCATACATCGAAGATTGTGAAATTTGCTGTAATCCCATCCAGCTAACTATCAAGATTTTAAATAATGAAATTATTGAATTTCAAGCTGAAAATTAAAAAATCTAATATTTTATAACACATTGATTTATAATTATTTATATTAAAATCAAATTTACACTTGTGCAGTTCGTCGAAAATAATTGGTAGTTAATCGGTTTAGAACTATATTCGTTTTATAAATGTGCTCCCTCGCTAAAATCTACCAATTATGAATGCTTTAAAAACTACTTTAGTTTTCTGTTTTGTTACCATCATATCGTTTGGTAATATTTCTTCAAAAGAAAAAAGCGCTTTAATAGCTATATATAATGCAACACAAGGAACTTCTTGGAGTCACTCTTGGGATTTAAACGCATCTGAAACCACTTGGTATGGTGTTGTAATTTCTGATGATAAAGTTGTGGAATTGAATTTACCATTCAACAATCTGCAAGGTAATTTACCAATTGAATTGGGTGATTTAGTGCACCTTAAAAAAATTGATTTTTTTAGAAATGGTATTTCTGGCAAAATTCCAAATACCATCGGAAATCTAAAATCTTTAAAAGAATTGAATATAGCTTTCAATAAACTGGAAGGTGAAATACCAACTACAATCACTGATTTAGCATCTTTGCAAATACTGCAATTGTTTATGAATAAATTGGAAGGTGGAATACCATCAGCCATTGGTAACCTACAAAATTTACAACAATTGGAATTATACAACAATCAGTTGTCTGGAACTATTCCAAATTCAATAACAGAATTGCAAAACCTCAAAGAACTATTAATAAGCAGTAATCAATTAACAGGAAAACTACCTACTAAAATTTCGAACGTTAAACAGTTGGAAGTATTAAGTGCTTTCGATAATAACTTATTTGGGACTTTGCCTTCTTCGATTGGTGAATTGACAAATCTAAAGGAATTGGTCATTGCGAATAATGCATTCTATGGAGATTTGCCAACAGAAATGGCTAACCTTACCAACTTGAAAGTTTTGATGATCGGCAACAATGGTTTTCAAGGTGAGCTGGTGAAATTGGAAGCAAAATTTCCTAATCTTACACAATTTGATTTTGTAAATACAAGAGAAACAACCTCTATAGCTACTTTAGATTCAGAGGATTAATATAATTTGGCTTGGCGGTCAAAACTTGGCGTGTGGCAACTCCTTGCATTATTTGCAAGGAGTTATTTTTTTAATCAAAAAAAAGCATTTATATTTGCAGTCTAAATCGCGGGATAGAGCAGTAGGTAGCTCGTCGGGCTCATAACCCGAAGGTCACTGGTTCGAGTCCAGTTCCCGCTACTAGGAAAAACAAGGCTTCACAGAAATGTGGAGCCTTTTTTTATGCTCTGGGTACAACATAGGTACAACATTTGGGCTTTTTGATAACAACATTTCTATTGATATTAAATCATTTCATTTGTCATTTATCTTTATGAATTACCAGTTAGAATAATAAATTCTGCCAAATTACAACCCTTTCTTCTTCGTAAGGGGGAGTTTATTATCATACAATATAACCGCAATTTAAACTCGTAAAATACTTCCATCAAAAGACTACGGCATAAAGCCATCGCTTCTTCCAACGCTTATTTATTCCGTTTCCTTTTGAGCCAAGATTTTATCTTCCGTTTGGTTCCTGCTTAAATATTGTTTAATCTAAAATTTAAGTATTATGACAACAAAAGCAGTTAAAACCAGAAAGAACGGTAAAGCGAATGCTACCGTCAAAAAGAATGTGAAAGAGAAATTGACCCAGAATGTAATTGGGCTTCAAATTCAAAATCTGAACATTGAGAAGGTCGTTCCAGACCCGACACAACCCAGAAAGACTTTTAATGAAAAGTTTTTAGAAGAGCTTTCCGAAAGTATCAAAAAGCACGGAGTACTTCAACCCATCACGGTACGAAAGTCTGGAAATGAACATATTATCGTAATGGGCGAACGTCGCTATCGTGCCAGTAAGTTGGCAAATATGGAAACTATTCCGTGTATTATAAGGAAATATGAAAACAACGACATCTTGGAAATTCAGATTATCGAGAATCTACAGAGACAAGATGTTGAACCCACAGAGGAAGCAGATGCTATCGCTTATTTAAGTGAAAAATACTCTGCTACGGAAATAGCAAAGCGATTGGGCAGAAGCGAAAATTTTATAAGACAACGCTTGAAATTAGCTGGACTTATTGAAGGTTTCAAGAATTTTGTTCGTAATGGAGAAATGACAATTTCGCTTGGCGTAGGTGTGGCACTTTTCGAACCTGAAGAACAGCAGATGATGATGGAAACGATGGGCGAAGATTTCAATGCCCATCAGATAAATAGAATGATTAAGGACCAGACCTATGATTTGGATAAAGCACCTTTTGATGTAGAAGACAAAAAACTGGTAGCGAAAGCAGGGGCTTGTATTGAGTGTCCGTTCAATGCGGCAAATCAAGGTAATTTGTTTGGGGATGGTAAAATGGTCTGTACAAAATCAGCTTGCTACGAGACCAAGAAAAGTAAGTCGTTCTTGAGCTTGATTGAAAAATCAAAGCAAGAGAACATCCTGCTGGTTCCTGAAATACGAAAGTATTGGGCAGAAGAAGAAAGTAATCAGATGGTCATTTCCCAACTGGAAAAGAATGGTTTGAAGGTCTATCTGCTGGACGATGTTGAAATTATAGAAAAGCCAATTAAGCCTACTTTAGAATCCATCAAAGAAGAATATCGTAATTACGATTATAAAGAAGATGAGCTAAATGAACAACTAAAGGAAGCTATAGAGGCCTATACAGTAGAATTGGAAAAATACAATTCAGCTGAAGACAATGGATTTGTAGATGGCATCGTTTTTCATCCTGAATCTTACAGGCACAAAGAAGTTTTCTTAATGATTGTTGAAGAATCTGAAAGTGAAGTGCGTTCTGTACCATTATCCAATAGAAAAATGGACGATTGTACACCAGATGAACAAATCATCAAAATCAACGAAAGGGAAATCCGGAAGCAGCAAATCGAGAATAATAAACAATTTGAAGAAGTTGTTGAAATGATAAGAGAGACCAGATACATCGAGACAAAGAAAACGCTTTCGGTAGATGAAATGGTGGCTTTCTCAATATCGCTCTACGAGAATAATGTGGATTATATGAGCCAGCAAAAGCACTTTTCAGGATTGTTGGGAGATACTTCAAAAATGACCAGAATTGAGATGGTCCAGAACTTTAAAAAGAAGTTCAAAAAAGAAATCTTCCATAAACTGATACGGTATATGCTCACAAAGCAAGTGCATTTTGGCGAAAATAATCACGTTAACAATTTAACGAACATTTCATTTTACAATGCGATGCAAGGCTATTATAAGACCAAGATTGCAAGTATCGAAGAAGAATATGCCGAAAAACGGAACAAGCGTGAAGAACGTTTAAAAGAACGAATAGAAAATCTTGAAAAAGAAATTCAGGAATTGAAAGATTAGCTTTCCTTGTCAGAAGAAGGGTCAGCATTCGTGCTGGCTCTTCTTTTTTTTAGATAATTTTTAATTGTATAGGTTACTAAAAAGTAAAAAATAATCAATCAATATAACCGCAATTTAAACTCGTAAAATACTTCCATCAAAAGACTACGGCATAAAGCCAACGCCTCTTCCTTCGCTTATTTATTCCGTTTCCTTTTGAGCCAAGATTTTATCTTCCGTTTGGGCATAGCTTAAATATTGTTTAATCTAAATTCAAAAGTTATGTATTTACAAAATTTACAGCAGGATGAAATCTTCGTTCCATCAGAAATGAAATCCTTAAGAACCCTGACACAGATGGAATCCCGACGCGGGCTCGAAAACGTCATAATTTCAAATGGCAAAATTGTGAATGTGGTCTCGAACAGTTATGGCCACATTCCAAATCAATTGTTCTTCAAGAAAGCTGAAGAAATGCTATCCGATGCACAATTGAACTATCACAAAAGAACCATCAATAGAAATGATAGGTCTTTCATTACCGACTTTATCATCGATGATAAAAGCCAGTTTACCGTCAAAAATGACAAGGATTTGATTCTACCGATGCTTCGGTTCAAGAATTCCTATGACGGAAGCGAAAAGACCTCTGGCCACTTTGGGTTTTACCGAAAAGTATGTTCGAATGGCCTGCACGTTTCACAAGCTGAAATTGAGTTTTCCATCAAGCACAGTAAGAATAATACTGACCTTATAATGCCAAGGTTGAACAATCTGTTCGAAAAATTTCTGGACAATGAGTTCTATACAATTACCAAGAGGTTTGATAAAATGAAAGAATTTAAAATTATCGACACTAAAGAATTTGTGAAGGCACTACTTGACAAAACAAAATTGTTCCGATATGAATGTAGCGATAAGAATAGTGAGCCTTCCAAAAAATCAAGGGAAGTTCTTGAAATATTGAACTACGAAGCTTTGTTGCTTAATGAAGAACCTAATCTCTGGTTGGGCTACAATGCGTTCAATGCAGTATTGCACCATACGTTGAAGAAAACCTTTGGCCAACAAGAACGGTTAGATAAGAAACTGTTCGATGAAATTTATGCAATGGCATAGCATCAATAAAGGTTCATCCAGTACCTCAAACTGGATTTTTTCACTCACAAAACACTATAATTTCAAATATTTACCACTTTATTTATATAGTGGCAATAATTAGTTTTCAAATATTCGCCACTTTTTTGTATTTTTGGTAAACTTTTGATGTAAAGATTATGCCAAAGATTGTAGAAAATAAGCTTATAGAAGCATTTAAAGGACGTAGTTCGTTTGATAGGGACGAACTATTTCAGTTCTATCTGGACTTTGAACCGGATTTGAAGGAAAGCACCTTTAGTTGGCGAATTTATGACTTGAAGAAAAAGGACATCATCAAAACTATTGGACGTGGGTTGTATATCATATCCTATAAACCCAAGTATAAACCAGTACTGTCTGATAGCGTTCTAAAAATAGCAAGTAAAACCAATGAACGGTTTGAGGAAATCCAATATGCTATATGGGAAAACCAATGGCTTAATGAATTTACACAGCATCAAGTAACCAATCAAATGATTGTGGTGGAAGTGGAAAAGGAATTTACGGAATCGCTCTACTATTATCTAAATGATTCATTGAAAATGGATTTTTTCTTGAATCCCGACGACAAGGAAATTGAGTTCTATATTTCCGAGAGTACTGTACCCGTGGTCATAAAACGCCTCGTTACCAGAGCACCAATAAGCAAGCTGAAAGAAAAAAAAAATGTAGTTCCGGTTGCCACACTTGAAAAAATAATGGTGGACTTGTTTGCCGATGAAAACCTATACCATTTTTACCAAGGTTCTGAACTCATAAACATCTATGAAAAAATACTTGAGCGATACAGCATTAATTTCACAAAGCTCTTTAGCTATGCGAAAAGACGAAAGAAAGAACAGGAAATCAAGCAGTTTATGAATAACCACATACCGAATATTTTAGAGGACATAATCAATGATTGAAAATAAAAGCTTCACAAAGGAATGGTTGGATATTTTTCGAGCAAAAAAAGAACATAAAGGCATTAATGTGACCATTTTGGAAAAAATGGTTCACGCATTTTCTTTATTAGAATATCTAAAGATAGAAGGACTTGATTTTGTTTTTAAAGGAGGCACATCACTCGTGCTTTTGCTTGAAGAAGGCAATCGGTTTTCAATAGATATCGATATTATTTCGAGTGTAGAGCGCGAACCATTGGAGAAAATTCTTGATGCAGTTGTCGCCAATTCACATTTTAAACGCCACACTTTGAATGAGCGTAGAAGTTATAAAGAAGGCGTTCCAAAGGCACATTATACTTTTGAATTTGATTCGGTTTACAACCCGAACGTTCCAGGAACCATTCTTTTAGATGTTCTTTTTGACAGTCCACATTATCCAGAGCTTATAGAATCTGCCATAGAAGTATCTTGGCTTTCGGTCGCTGGAACTACAACGACGATTACAACACCATCGGTAAATTCCATCTGTGGCGATAAGCTTACTGCTTTTGCACCAGAAACTATCGGTATTCCATATTACAAACAAGACCAGCTTTTTGCAATGGAAATCTGCAAGCAGTTGTTTGATTTAGGTAAACTATTTGAAAACATTACCGATATAAGCATAGTGAAGAAAAGCTTTTCCTCTTTCGCGAAAGCTGAACTATCCTATAGAAGTTCTGATGAAAATTTCAACAAAAGAAATCTTACGGAAACAGAGGTGCTGTGGGATTCCATAAACACTTGTGCTATAATTTCAAAAAGGGAACGAAATTCCACCGCTGAAACAAAAAAGAAATTTGAAGATTTAAACCGTGGTATTCGCAGTTTTGGTAGTGCATTTCTAATGACGGGACATTTTAGGATAGAAGAAGCAATGGCAGCTTCGGCCAGAGTTGCTTATTTGAATGCAATCCTATTGCAACCAAAAATTATAGACATTGAATATTATGAGGGACAAGATATAAGTGAGCTTACTATTGAAAAAGCAGATTGGGCATACCTGAATAAATTGAAACGCCAGCCGGATAAGTCCATATTTTATTATTGGTACAAGGCGGTGGAATTACTATAAATATGAAAAAAAGAAGAAGAGTTAAAACTAAAATGGTTGAATTCAGAAACCCATACCATATAGAACCACCAGGTGTGTCACGCCAAATATTATCACATCCAGCAAATGAAACTGAAGCAATTGAACTTGCAGTATTTCAAGAACATCGGTATGCATTCTTCTACTGGAATAAATGGGTACGGAAAAACGAAGGTAATAATCTGCCTTGCCTAGTTTCATTAGATTGGCACCAAGATTTATGCTATCCCTGTGAAACAGAAAGGGAATGGTTAGATAATTTGGATTTAGCAAGTGATGCGGAAGTATCTTTGTTTTCGTGGGCAAAACTCAATGGTCTTAATGATGGCCATATTTTAAGTGCAGCCTATCTCAATTTGATTGGGGATATTTATGTGCATTGTAGACAAGAGCTTGGTCAGAACACTTGGAAAGATGAAGAACTGATTGATACCTATGGAAACAGCCACGCAATCAAAAAATTCAAAACGTATGAAGCCTTACAAGATGCACTATTGAATTCTTCAGAAACATCCGTGTTTTTTGATATTGATTTGGACTTCTTTTCAGTAAAGAATGGCTTAAGTGATGGTTCATTTGAATTTACCTATTTACAGGGAGAAGAAATACGAAAAATGTTAGACAAGGATAATCCATTGATAAATTGGATTTTTGAACGTATAAAAGGTTTCACAATTGCTACCGAACCAGAACATTGCGGTGGCCTTTTGAGAAGTAATAAGTTTCTTGATTTAATTAGCGACATCTATTTCAGTCCAGAATTGTTTGCACCTAAATGTAATTGGAAATGGAAACCAAAATATTGATGATGAATTGAATCGATATTAATATTGCCATTCAGCCCATTCCCCTACATTTCGCGAAAAGCTACATTTCGGGAAAAGAGCTTCCCTGTAAAGGTCTTGGACAAAACTCCAAAGATTCCGATTTCCATTACGTTTATCCCGAAAAAAATCGGGAAACACTTCATTCCCAATCTCCATCTTTGAAGTTCAGTCCGCTTTAAACCCTACTACATAAGGGCAATCCATTTTCATTACCCTTTCAGCCCATTCCCCTGCATTTCGCGAAAAGCTACATTTCGGGAAAAGAGCTTCACTACAAATATCTTGGACACAATCCCCAATTTCGACTTTCCATTTCGTTAACCCTTCCCGATTCTCTGGGAAGGAACACTACATTTCCAAGCCAAAATCGTGAATATCGTCCGCCAAATCGGAATTCCATTTAATCATTTGGTGCCACTTCCTATGTTATTGTACTTCACAAAGTCTTTAGAAATACTTCCGCACCCTCGCTGCCCTAACCTTTTTTTGCCAGCAAAATACCAACATTTTGAACTTGAACAGACTGCATAAACCGTTGCGCTGCGCTTCACTTTTTATAAGTCCTTATCAATTCAAAATCTTGAAACTGTATCAGCAACAAAAAAAGGTAACAGCGAGGGCGCTATGGGAAGTAAATCTAAAATAAAACTTATGAAATCTTACAAAAACATCAAAAAGGAAGCGACACCAAAAAAAACAAAAAAGGAAAACGCTCAAGATATAATAAGTAAATCACTTCAAAAAAATATAACAATAAACTGTCTGAATGGTTCGGATAGCATTTTAATTAATCTTTAAATATTTTATTATGAGTACTTTAAAAAATCACGTACAGTTAATCGGAAACGTTGGACAAGAGCCAACCATTACAAACCTTGAAAGCGGTAAAAAAGTAGCCCGTTTTTCACTCGCTACTAATGAGTATTACAAGGATGCCAAAGGCGAAAAACAAACAGAAACCAATTGGCATACCGTTGTGGCTTGGGGCAAGACTGCCGAAATTATCGAAAAATTTGTAGGTAAAGGCAAGGAAGTAGGTGTTACGGGAAAATTGAAATCCCGAAGCTACGAGGACAAAGAGGGTATCAAGCGAT
>DINI01000004.1 GCA_002426755.1 Flavobacteriaceae bacterium UBA5544 | reverse complement strand
GATGAATTCAAATAACAAGGGGCAAAATATCCTGCAAATGCATCTGCATTTGGTGTGATTAATAGCAGCCGAAAGTCCCCGCCTTGCGGGGTCACTTTCCGGCAGATTCAAAAATCAGTGATAAGACATTCTTTAAAATCCTAACAAAATCAAAATTTAAAAATGGCAGCAAACATCATCACAACTGAAGACCTACGAGAATTCAAAATGGAACTATTGGAAGACATCAAAACTCTTATCAATCACCAATCCGGAAAACTTACCAAAAAGTGGCTCAAATCCCCTGAAGTCCGAGACTTGTTGGACATCTCCCCAGGCACATTGCAAAACCTCCGCATCAATGGCACATTACCCTACACCAAAATAGGTGGCGTCATCTACTACGACCACGACGAAATTCAAAAAATCCTTAACGATAACCGCATCCACAACAAATTTTAGTGTCATTGCGAGCAAAGCGAAGCAATCTGTTCAATGAAATCCATAAACTACATAAAAACACCTCAACGGAGTATTCCACCAGTTCTCAAAAGACAACAGACTAAACCCAACCCACATAAGTCTGTATGTCGCACTCTTCCAACTATGGAATAGCAATCGGTTTACAGAAGTATTTTTTGTGAACCGAGAAGAAGTTATGGAATACTCCAAAATAGGCTCAAAATCGACCTATCATAGGTGTATCAAAGAATTAAGCCATTGGAATTACATCGTGTATTTCCCGTCGCACAATCCATTCAAAGGCAGTAAAATAAAGATGCTCAAATTCGAGACAATCTCTGGACAAGTTGAAGTCAACTACCATCCCAAAATCGAGACAAGCAGTGGACAAGCATTGGTACCTATATATAAACATATACAAACATTAGAAAACAGTAAAAACATTAATAAACGGGAAATTTTAAAAAATTCAAATGTTGAAGATTTTGAAAACGAAAATAAACAATCCACAACTTCCCCAAATACGGACAACCCTTGTTCCCGCGAAGGCGGGAATCTCCACACAACCAAAAACAAAAATTACAACGAACCACTCTAATCGTCATTGCGAACGGAGTGAAGCAATCTCATGAATAAAAACTAACTGTCACCTTGAGCATTACCTAGCTATAAAGCATTGCTTTATGGTGAAGGTAGCAAGCAAGGCTTGACGAAAGGTCTGATCTATAGAAGCATGCACAGCAATCCACACATCATAATCGAAAAAGGAGTAGAATACCACCTCGGCACATTGCACGGCGACACCATTCAATACGACTTCCAAAAAATGCTAATCTATCTCGACCACAAAGGAAAGATGCTCTTCGGAAAGAACTTCAAAATCTATGAAGAAGATGAGGTTATATTGTTTAAGCTGTGTATCTACTTCATCAAAGATTATGAGTATTGCTCAAAATTCAACATCGACCCCAACAAAGGAATTCTATTATCCGGTCCAGTTGGCTGTGGAAAAACCAGCCTTATGAAACTACTACACCACATTGTCCCACATCAAAAACCCTACGAAGTAATCCCGGCCAGAAATATCACATTTTCATTCAACAACCAAGGCTATAAAACAATAGAAGAATACGGCAACAACAATTATTACTGCTTCGACGATTTAGGAGTGGAAACAACCGGAAGACATTTTGGAAAAGATTGCAATGTTATGGGTGAAATCCTCTTATCGCGTTACGATTTATTCTTAAATCGAAAAATTAGAACACACGCTACTTCAAACTTAAACGCACAGGAATTAGAAGAAAGATATGGCAATCGTGTGCGTTCCAGAATGCGCCAACTTTTTAATTTGATTGCGTTTGATAAAGAAAGTGTTGATAAACGAAAATAAAAGACAACGCCGCCTCTACACCGACAAATCTATGCAAAAACACCAAATTAAACTTTGGCAAAAAACTCAAAAGTTGCCAAAACTTAATTGCTGTTTGGGTAAACCAAATTTTAGAAACGAAAGTAAGTTTTGCCCATGTATTTAAAACAAGGGCAATTCTTACCCTTGTTTGTAAAACGAGAGTAATTTTTTACTATATTTACCTTCGTATTAGTGTTTGGGGCGTTTAACGCCCTTGTTCAAAATAAAAAATAGGTAGTATAATGAGTTATAATCCCGAAGTGCCATATAACAGCTTGCCACTACTTCCACCAACGGCAGAAGTAGAAAGTATGGCCATACTTAAAAAAACCATTACGGCCAGTAGGGCATTATCAGAGTTAAAAGGGGCAATAACCAATCTCCCTAACCCAACATTATTTATAGACACAATCAACTTGCAGGAAGCTAGAGCAAGTTCTGCCATAGAGAACATCATAACAACCCAGGATGAACTGTTTAAAGCTTCAATTGCAGACTTAAAAAGTAATAATCCTGCAACCAAAGAGGTAATTCATTATAAGGATGCATTATGGTATGGGGTAGAACAGATTGAAAACAGACCAGTACTTACAACAAATCTCTTTATAGCAATAATGCGAATAATAAAAGAGAACAAATCTGGCATTAGAAATGCTCCAGGAACACAGCTTAAAAATCCAGCTACCAATCAAGTCATTTACACACCGCCTGAAGGAGAAGAAATCATTAGGGAAAAGCTAAAAAATCTGGAAGATTTTATTCATGCCGAAGATGATATAGACCCTTTAGTAAAAATGGCCATCATTCATTATCAATTTGAAGCCATCCACCCATTTTTTGACGGAAATGGACGTACAGGAAGAATCATTCTTTTGCTATATCTAAAACTTACAGATTTATTGGATTTACCAGCATTATATTTAAGTAGTTACATTATTGAGCATAAAAACGATTATTATACAAACCTTCGGAACGTTACCGAAAATGGCAATTGGGAAGATTGGATTCTGTATATGTTGGATATGGTAGAGGAAACTGCCTTAAAAGGACGTCAACAAATCGCCGAAATAGAAAAGCTAATGAATGAAATGGGGGTCGAAATTCAAGAAAAATTGCCGAAAATATATTCAAAAGATTTGTTGGAAGTAATGTTTAAGTTGCCTTATACCAAACGTAACCAGTTAGAAAGTGCAGGTTTGGGTAATTTAAAAACAGTTGGTAATTATCTCAAAGAGCTGGAAGCCAACGGTTTCCTCAAAAGTGAACAAGTAGGTAAAGAAAAGCTATACCTCAATTTTAGACTTTTAGAGGTTATAAAAGGATAGAGTGAAAGAGATTAAACCCCCAATTTAATAAAATTGGGGGTTTAACTCAAATTACTTCCAAAAGATTAGGTTTTCAAACCAACTCATCTTTTTAGAATTTGATTTCGGTAATTCTTCTGAATCACTAAAATCATCATCTATATTTTCAGAGTCCTTATTCTTATAATACTCTTCTCTCTCGAAATCTTCAAATGCTCTAACTTCACGTATTGTGTCGTCAGACCATTTCATTGACCATTCAACCTTATTATTAGCAATCCAATAATGAGATTTACAATCAAAGCTCCAATTTCCAACAGATGGTTTAAGGGATATCGACTCGCCGTCATATAAAATCTTCCATCCTGTTGGATGTAACGGTGTATTAACCTCTTTGCCACAGCCACAAGCACATCTATGAATGACTGATTTATATTCTAAAGAAATATATATCACACCTTCTTGGATGACATCAGGCATGAACTCAACAAATTGATGTTTAAGTTTCATTATTGAAAATGGTATTTACGTTCACTGAATAATTGCTATCATGCTCTAATCTTTGGTCATTGAAAAACCCATAGTATTTCTTCCACTTAATCACAGCAAATACAGCGTTCAAATCATTCAAATCTGCTATCTGAATATTAGTTTTATAATCATCATCTTTACCATTAGAGAAACTCACCAAACCATTATAAATATGCTCTCTTTTATCAGGAGTGCTTAATGTTGTTCTTACAATGCCCATCAATTCATTACCTTCTCTTTCAATACCAAGTCCACAATCAATAAATGGAATGTTTAGGTTTTCCAGTTTCTTAAATATCATCTTTTTGACCGCACCAACATCGATGGCAATAAAAACAAAATCTAAACTATTTAATAAACCTAAATTAGTCTCATTTATGTAAACAGAATGAGAGATAATGTTCCTATGCATCTGTGAGTAAACCTCCTTGTAATATTCAACCTTAAAGGTGTTTAAGTCAATCCTTGCCTTTGTAGTTGCACCTGGTGCTCTAAAGGCATTATGTTGCTTAAACTTATCTCCATCAAACAAGTGAATTTCTCCAACTAAAGTTTTGGCCACCTTATCTAATATGTAAGAACCAGTACCTCCCAAACCAATAATTCCAATCTTTAATCCGGATAACTTTTCATTGATTGCATCAATTTCAGCTCTTGAGGAATTTGTGTCGCTATAATGCAATACTGAATCATTTTGCTTTGACTCAATCACTCTCCCAGTCCTTGCAGTTGCCTCTGGAAAATAATGTTGAGCTTGTCCTGAAAGAATGTTTACATACGTGGTCATCTTCTCATAGTATGTCGGATACATTGGATTCGGTTTATGAGAAAATAAATGGTCAATAATAATTCCATTTCCCAAATCTTGCCTTTGACTATTGTTAATCAATTGGTTCATTGGCTGTCCATCAATACCACATGGTGTTTCCCCAATGAAGTAAACAACATGAGTATTAGGTCTTGGAGTTGACACGTTGGAAACCAACGTGCCATAAACCAATTCCTTTTTAGCATTCAAATAGGGAACACTATGTATTAGGAGAAAGTTTCCAACAATCTCCACTTCATAATCATCATTATGAAGCTCTTTAATACCGAGACTATGATTTGTTTGTTTCAGTAACATTGAATATCATTTTGTTTTTTACTGAAATAACATCACCTTTAAGCATACTGCCTTCAGGTTTACTCGGCACACCATTAATATAATTTACAGTGTAAATCACATTAGGGTCAGTGGAAATCTTGCCATAAGCAAGTATCACAACATCATCAAAAGATATAGTGTTTTTCGACCAATCTTTAGGTTTGCTGTTAACAATCACGCAAGCTATAACTTCTTCTATTTCACAAGAAACAAAGCAAGAATTTTTCGTTATTGCTATTTTATGCTCAACATCGTCTTGGTATGACACTTCCACATTACCTTTACGAATCTCCTTTAAATAAAAATGGTCTGGATTAATTCCTGCCACTTCCATTATCTCAATCGGAGTCATGAAGCACTCTTCCACTTCATATTGCTTATTGTCAACTTTTATTTTAAGCTTCTTATAAGGTTTAGCCTTGAAGCCTTCAATCCCTGCTGATTTTAGGTCAACTATCTCCTCAAGTTGGATTGGCACAAAGCCTTTCTCATTGATTTTGTATAGTAACTCAAAATCCTCTACAGGAGTCAAATTAGCAATAGTTAATAGCTCACTTCCAGTCAATTTTGATTCGCTGGATTCGAATTTCTTTTCATTAATTTTAAAAACAAACTTCATTTTTTTAAGTTTTTTAATTATACAATTGTTATCAATTTTGATAACCTAATACTCCCCATTCTTTTTAAAAACAACTTTGGGTCAGCAGTCGTTCAGGCATCAATATTTTGTTAAAACAATTGCTTAAAACATAAAAAGATGTTACATTTGTATAACAAAACAACGAAGGAATCATTCAAACTAGGTGACAAGCCTTTTGAAAGTTTAGTTTACCGGACTAAAGATTTATTCCTAAAATTTTCGTAATCCAATCTCTTGTTACAGCAATTGATTGGATTTTTTATTTCATGTCAGCTTTTATTTAAAATTATACTTTTACAAATATACGTAAAAAAACAGTTAAGTAATTTTTTAATGATAACATTATTGTTAAACTTTATTTTTAAATAATGCATATTTGAAATTACAAAACAAAAATACAATATATTTGAAAACACTTCGTTTTGTAATTATAAAAAGTTATCAACCTTTATTAACAAAATCCTCAAAAGTTATTAACATTTTAATGATGATATGAAGATATTAATTACATTTGTACACTATTAAATCCAAAACCTTTTATGCAAAACAAAATCATTCACCCAGGTATTTTACTTGATAATATGTTGAATGAAAGAAGTTTAAGCCAGCGAGACCTAGCCTCAAGAATTGACGTAGCTCATTCTTTACTCAACAATATATTGAAAGGTAATAGAAATATTAATGTTCACATTGCTATAGCACTCGAATCTGCTGGATTTGAAGATGCCAATTATTGGCTAATGGAACAAATGAAATTTAATTTAAATCAAGCTCAAAATGATAAGGATGTTATTAAAAAGACAAAGTCAATAAAAGAGTGGAATGATATTGAGGAGGAGGGGATTGTTCCTTTATCCTATTTTAAAAAAAATAATATTGGAATTAATACATCTGACGACATTGATAAAATTTATGGAATCTATGGTGTAAATGATTACAATAGTCTTAAAAAAAGGGTAAAAGGCTTTAACCCAACATACTTTAGAAAGTCATCTAAATTTTCGGAAAATAAAAATAATGTAGTGGCTTGGTCTTTGATGGCTAAATATAAAGCTAGACAAGAAGATATTTCTGATTTCCAACGTTCAAACGAGTCTATATTATTAAGCGAATTAAAAAAATGTTTTTTTGAAAATGAAAATGTAATAAAGAAAACGAAGAAAATATTAAATAAATATGGTATTAAATTTTTAAAATTAAATAGACCGCCACAAACCCCTGCGGATGGAAAATCTTTTATGTCTGAAAATAATCCTACTATCGTTCTTTCTTTGAAATATAAACGGCTAGATAATTTTGCTTTTACATTATTTCATGAATTAGGTCATGTTTTTGAACATCTTACCCATCCAGAAAGACCAGAATATAGAAACGAGGAATTTTTTATAAATAGTTTAAATACAGAAATTGTAGAGTTTCAAGCTGATAACTATGCTAGAAACAATTTAATTGAATCAGATATATGGAGTGACTTCATAACATTCAATGAAGAGTTTACTGATGATATAATTTTAGAATTCTCAAGAAAATATAAAATTCATCCTGGTATCGTGAGAGGTCGTGTTTGTTTTGAATATAATGAGTATTACAGAAAAAGAAGTATCATTACCGAAATGAACAAACTTACGGTATAAGTTCTTCTTATTCAACCTGTCATATTAAATTAACCCGTCTTCAACATAATCTTCAGTACAAAACTTGAACATTCGGGAGGGCAGGTAATAAGGTGTTCGTCAGTCGTTCCATTTTGTTCCATAAAACATATCTGCAAGCCAATTATCTTTTAAAACTTCATTCCGTCCGCTATACAACAATCTCTCAATCATTTTAAAGCAGTAGTATAAAGGGCTTGCATATACCATAAATAGTACCACTGCGGCGACACGTCCTCGTTGGAACTATTTATTTGTTTTATTTCACACATTCTCTCCTTCCTCACCCGCAGCTACTTTTGTACCCAAACCCATTAAGGTTTCGCTTCGCGAGCTTTTTTATTGGGTACAACCGCTGCTTCACTTTATGCGAGCCTGCGGGTCGCTTCGGGCAAAACCCACATAGATTTTAGCTTGATTGAATGTTGTGGATTTTTAATAAAGCTCAGAACTTGATTAAAATTTCGATAGTTTTAAGATGTGGGTCTGCGGGTGTCACATTTTTTGAACGTCCCAAGTTTGCAAATAAGATAATCGCAGTTGTGTTAAGAATATAAAGTTATTGTTTTAAAATACTTGCCTCTTAAGAAATCTTGAACCACAATTGATACTGCGCTTATCCTATTTTGCAAAGTGCACACAAGAGCAACTCATTCAGTCAGCAATTCCATCCACCACACAATAGTTTCTACATTACGGTTTGGCCATTCGATAATTTCAATGATAATTTCCGCAAAACCTTCTAAACCTGAATACTTTTTAAGTTTCGTTAAGGCCATACCTTAAATGAAAACTATTCCCCAGCCTTCCATTGCTTCCTTCATTCCTTGCACTTGCCTAAACATTGATATTTTGGAATCCCCATAAAAATCCATCTGACTAGATTACGAAAATCAAAAAATGCGCCACCCTTGCCGTAAACGGTTGCTGTGGTACGCCCTTTTGCAGAAAAATGCAACGGGCTATTTACCACACCACCCTCGCTCAACTCGCAGCCGGCTCGCGCCTTTTAGATTACCTGCTTAATAGATTTATTTCAGAAACAAAAAGAACAAAAATTGTTATGAATCCGATTGAATAAGGAAATAAAAACTCAAACATAGAGCAAAGGTACAGGCGTGCGGATGCGAGAGCTGCAAGGGTTCGCTTCGCCTGTCGCAAAAAATCTCCACCCTCAAAATTTTATTATCCATAATAATTGTTCTTGATTTAATACTGCCAACTGCTACTGAAAACTTTCAACTGAATATCGGGTAGTATTTTTTCCACAGCCCTTGCACCAATCGCACCGTCCTGTAGCATAAGGACACTATGTTTAAGTTATTATTCAGCGTCCGTTTAGGTAGCCGGTGGTTACTGGCGGGCATACGTACATCGGGCAGTCCGTTCCATGTAGGTGTTCATTACGTTGGCTTTAAAGAGTACACGGTGCGCATCTTATGGTTAGAGTGCTGTCTTTCAGAGCTCCCTTTTTAGGGGGCTCTTTTTTAATCGTTTTTAAAAAAATCCAAATGTTGATTGAAAATAGTGATAAATGAAAAAGAAATTTTATATGGACCGATTGAATTGGCTGTTGAAAACGAAAAAGCCCAGTGAATTTCTGGGCTTTAATTGCTATCAATCTTACGTTTGAAAAGTTTTTTCGCTAAAAACTTGAAAAGCATCGAGGCTACAAAACTGGCAAACGCTCCAGTAAAGGCCATAATCACCGTGACAATGAGGTCATCAGGTCGAATATTGGGGACAATTGCAAAAAGGGTACCACCAGCGATACTCATTTTGTCATCAAAATTAAAGTGCATAGTGATTAGCCCTCCTCGTCACTATCTACCTTTTCAGCATCATCACCCTCAACGACTGCTTGACTGACAGCAGTGGCCACAGTGCCGGCAACAGTTAGATATGTTGCAACAGTCACAACAATGGCAGGAAATGAAATTGGTGCAGCAATCACAGCACCTCCCACAGCCGCCAAGGCAATACCAATATTTCGTAATGTCTTAAAGAATTTAGGAGTTGGTTGTTTATAACGTTCTACAATGTTCATAATTTACAGATTTAATGGTTAATAAAATGGTTTCTTTTCGGTCCTGGGCTTGGTGCACCAAGGACAATAATTTTTGCAATGCAGGCCTTGATTGTGTTCCTTTTCCAACGCCTGTAAGTGTCAGAACGGGAGCAATACAGCCCTCTAATTGCTCCAGTGCATCATTCGCGGGATGGATGAGAATCAAGCTTCTTTTTTCTACACCCTTTAATAACAAGTGATGATTGTGCTTTGGCGAAAACCTCGGAACAATCTCATAAACACCTTCAGGAATGCACGAAATGGAACGTCTATTTTCTTTCCAAGGCAACTCAATGGTATGACACAGAAAACCTTGAGAGCAAAAGAGAGTACCATTGGTACCCTCTTTAAAATAAGCTCTCTCAAGCGTGAAATCCATAACTATGGAGTGTCAATACTAACAACAGCCAAAGCATTGTAAGCGCCGTTTTTAAGCGGGTACATTTGGCCATTGACTTCTTGGAAAAACTCCACACCAATCACTTGCACTATTGGAAGCGTAGAGTTGGCGGTCAAGTTCGCTGTCAAAGTTGTTGCAGCGATGTTAGAACTGTCCCAAGGTAAAATCGCAGTGGACTCGCTTGAAACCACGTGGGTTTCCGTTAGGAAATCCAATTCCGCACCACCTACAGAAAGTCTGAAGTGGGTAGTTCCACCAGGAGCAGCAATACTGTTCAAAGCCACAAAAGCAGCAAAATCAGTGATAGCAGTTCCAGCTACACGGTCAATTGTTGAGGTATAATCCACAAACAATAAAGAAGCGAGCTTCCCATTGATGTTGAACTCAAAACCTCCTAAAAGTGATAAATCACCATCTTGCACAGTCCTGAAACCACGCTCGTTGATAACATCAGCTTTGACCACAGCCACCAATGTTTGTGTCAAACGACTCGTCACACGCTTGTCCGAAGCATTCTGCATCAGGTTTCGAAGTGCCACTCGAATAAGTTTGCCACCTTTGCCAGCAGCCCCAAATTCAGACCCATTTTCACGCGTTCTCTGGAACGCTGGGTCATTCGCAATACGACTGGCATCCACACCACCTTTTTCTCGTGCTAGATGTCCGTCAGACGTTTTGTAAAAGGAAATACCACCGATAGTTCCTTTCAATTTAATAATTCCGGTTTGTCTTGCCATAAAAATTCATTTTTTGATTTGTAGACCAAAACAACTAACTTCATAGAACTAAATAAAAAATCCACTTCCGATAAATGCCATCGATACCGATTTTGCCAATTAATCATCCAATGGCTTTATATTTGTTATCGTTATACCAAAGCCCTAGATAAAGCATACATAAAGTATTATGAACCATAAACGCATTTGTATCTATCCAAAAGATATCCAACTTATCACAGGTAGGAGTGAGCGCTATGGCCGTAAATTAATCCAGGATATTAGAGAGTATCTGGGAAAGGAATCACATCAGTTTATAACCACAGAAGAGTTTTCAGATTACACAGGAATCAGTGTTGACGTAGTCAATAGGTTTATTCAAAATTAACAAGGGTTTTTCATAATATTTGTTGTCTTTTGTATTGCTTTAGACAGTCATAAATCGTATATTTACTTAACCAGTTCGGTAATCAATACCGCAATAAGTTCATTTATATAGCTTGTCAACAAATCGGTAAACAGTCTAGCTTAATAAGCCATGATTGCCCACTATATAAGGGATTTGAGCAGGGAGTTATAATCCTGCCACCCCGACTAGAGAAAGCCGAACATTTTTTTGTTCGGCTTTTTATATTTATTGGAAGAAGTCACTAGGTTTTCTCTTATGTTTTTCCGCTACCGAATAAATCATTCTAGAAATAGGACAAATTATAGCTCTTTTTTATTACTTTAGAATATCTATTGTCATTATTAATTAAAAGGCATCTAATTCAATCAATTACTAAAAACCTCTAAATCTTACTGTTTGGTTGGTCTTGATGAAAAATCATGAAAATTAGGTTATTTAAAACAAGAACTGTACGAGCATAGTTGCTTGAAGTAATTGTTGTACTATAATATTTTGAGTGCGAGGGAAGAATTTTTATTTTTATCTTGAATATTTCATTTTTATGAAATCTTCAAATAGAATCCCAAAACGATCATACCAATCTTTCATCCCATATTTTGCCTCACATTCGTTAAGGCTAATTAAAGCTTGATGTGTGCTCTCTATGTATTGGGAATACTTTGAATCGTATGCCTTATCCAGATTTTCAAGCGATTTCATGATTTTCATTCTTTGTGATTGCCAAGCTAAACCTGAAATGCCGTGTACCCCAGAAGCATTGTCCCCAAATGAAATTGCAGCATCTGAAAACTTTTTGGTGCAGCTGTAAATGGATTTTAGTTTTTCAAGATTGTATCGTGTTTCCTCAAGTTGACGGCGTGCATCAACAAAACACTCACCACAATCCGAATTTAGATCAGGACAGAAAGAAGGCATGCGCGGTGTCCCTGGAAGAGGCACAGAATTAATGCAATTGCCCAAACCTTTATAGGATTGGTACAAAGCTTTTGTAGATTGGTAAAGATCCACGTTACCTTTTATGTTTGAATGGATGTTATTTAAATTGTTGTTCAGGCTGTTGATGGTTTCAGTAACCCTTGTATATCGCGCTCTACTGAATTCGGATGCGACATTTCGCTCTGAAGCCATCAACTCCAGATTGGTTAGGTCTCTTTGTGTTTGTCGCTGAGTTGGGTTTGCTCGATTACTTTCCCTTTGGTCATTTATTAGCCTGTTGATGTCCGACCAAGTAAGGATTTTTACGTCCGAGACATTTTGGGACAGCATCATTGCAGGAGCTAGGGTAAGCAAAATGATCCAAAACTGAATCGTTCTTTTTTTTGCGAACTGTTTCCACAAAAGAAGGCCTATCACGACAATCGCTATTAGCAATAAAACATAAAGGAGAGTGTTTGAGTTGGAAACCTGTGTTTCATTGTCTTTAATGTTGGATGATGAAGAATTTGACGTCTGTAAATTCGTACCTGCCAAATCCTGTGTGGTGGCTTTTATGAATGGAGATGAAAGATACGATTTTTCGGAGCTTGAAGCATAAACGACAATGGAATAATTTGTTGAACTTTCTTCAGATGATATGATTTTCAAACCAAATCCACCCTGATCCCTTAATTTGAAATTGATGATTTCCATGTCTGAATCCAAAGTATTTTGGGTGTCTTCTATATCTTTCCAAGAATCTTTTACCACACTGGCTTCCAAATGAGCTGATTCATTGGATGGGAATATAAATACCTCCAAAAATTGGAAGATATCATGTCCTGTAACATAAAAATAATGTGTTTCGCCACTCTTTATGGAGGTATTGACGGCCATGCCTTTTGCCCCTTCATTATCTGGGTCGTCGGCCAGTTTGATTTCTAAAGGTTTAATCGCCTTATCTAAATTGAATGGTTGTGCCCCTATTTTATTTAGGCCACCAAGAACTGTTAGTATTACTAGGATGTATTTCAGTTTTTTTCTGAAATGAATTTGTATCGGATGGACTGTTTTCATTTTATTTATGTTTTAAGTAATAATTGGCAACTTTTATGGTATTTTCCTTGGCAGTCTCAAAAGTGGGAACTGTCAAATCTTTGTTAAAAGAGGAGAAAACCAAAGTGGAGAAGTTGAGGTGTATGGCATACTCAACTGAAGTATTATATATAATCAACCAGGAGTTGGGCTTGTTCAAACATAAATAACTATTGCCAGAAACACTCTTTTGAGCAGTAAGTAAACCGGTTTCATCGTTTTTGTAGGTGTCTATTTCTTTTTTAGCATTCTCTTTTGATATTTCATGACGGGTGATGGATAACGGACTTTTAGAGCCGTCTGCAAGTGTGATGACATAACCGCAAGGGTTCTCATGCGCATTTTCTACACTTCCTTGGGATAGTGAAAGCGCTTTTTCTATTTCAGAGGTTGTAAGTTCGGCGCAGTTTGAAGTTGTGTTAGATTGGTTATCGATTTGGCCAGTCATTAATACATTCTTCACCCTGTTCTCCAGGCTACTCTCATCTATAGTGGATATTCCTGAAATGCTATCTTTTGTGACGGCTTTAGAGCTATCCGTTTCTGTCTTTTTCTTGTTTTTTTTCTTGGAATTTATGACACCATCGATGACTTCGCCTGTTTTTTCTTCTGTTTTTTTGCGTACTTTTCGTTCTACGGTACGTTCCACTCCATTTTCTACTCCTCTTTCGACCGCTTTTTCTACTTTTTTTCCTAATTTTCTAAAAATTTGGGCGTTTGCGCTGGGCATGGCAATGAGTGTCACAAATGAAATGGTTATAATAATTTTCAGTGTTTTCATAATGTTGAGTTTAAATTGTTAAATTGACAGGGAGTAATCATTTCTTTCCCTTATCTGTGTTTTATTTATATTAATCAATCTTTCATCATGGTTTATATTTGATTCGGTGCGATCAATGTTTTATAAGCAGTTTTTTCGAAAAATTACCTTTGGACGTAAAGAGCGTCAGTGTATAAAGACCATCACTAAAGTCTGATGTGTAAATTGTGTTATTGTTCTTAATTTCCATTGATATCATTTTTCCGGTGAGATCGGTCAACATGGCTTTTTCAAAAATGATACTTTCCGGCGCTGCAATATGCAGAACTTCTGACACGGGTATTGGAAAAAGAATAATGGCATATTGTGGTTCATCATTGTGAATGCCTAAAGTAATTCCGTCTTCGGCAATCGCCCAAGTAGAGAAGGAAGTTATACCAGAAAGTTCAACGAAATTAAATAATGAAGTAAAACTTGAAGTACCACCTTCTTCCGTCCATCCGTCGATACCGTTTTCCCTTTTAAAAAGAACCAAATCGGATGGAGTTTCACCACTTAAATCATCATCGTAAAATTGAAATTGCGCGGTTGCATTAAGATTTGTGTTGTTGACGGGAGTAATTTCATAATAACGTTTTATGGAGGGATTTCCATCAATGTCAATCGTTGAAAATCTTCGGTACACGTCAGTAATACCAAGAGAAACATCAGATGTCGTAAGGTTGACGCCAATATTTCCAAAGTTTTCCGACATACCGACATTACGTTGGGCGTGGATGAACGCCCCTGCTTCGCCAGAAATATGTCCGGTCTGGGATTCGTTGATAATGTTACCCGTCAAATCAATTGAAGTGCCTGTGGTCAATAATATGGGTACAGCACTTACAAAATTAATCGTTTCGATGTTGAAAGTTCCTGAAAGATTCAAGACATTGATGTCCTGTACTTGTAGGATGCCCAAAATCATACTGTTATTATTTTGAATTGCAATGTCTGAAGTGCTCGCGCCACCGATGGCAAGTGTCCCGTTGAGCCTCATGGAGCCATTGTTATTAATGTTTTTATCAAACACATAGATGCTGGATGAGGCGTCCAAAAACACAGAGGTATCTGGGCTGATGTGTATGCTGTTTTGAGCCATAAGGGACAAAGGCACGCACAGGATTGCGAGATAAAATATTGGATGTTTCATTTTTCTGGTTTTTTGCTGGAATTGTCTGCAAATTCTTGTGACGTTATTCGTATCTCCTTGTTTTCATTTGAAACCAATATGCCTACCAATAATTTTAGTTCATCAATTTGCTGTTGCTGGCTTGCAATTTGTTGCTGCTGTTCCTGAATGGCTTTGGTAAGGATGGGGATAAAATCGTTATAGCGCAGGCTGTACATGCCATTATCGTCTATATTCAACAGACCGTAATTTTTATAGCCCAAATCTTGCAAGACGGTTTCCACCTCTTGGGCGATAAAACCGATTTCTTTAGTTGGGTTGGGGTTGTCCTTTCGAAAATAATCCACCGGACGTAGCGCATTTACAAAAGCAAGACCGTTATTGATGTTGGAAACGTTTGTTTTATAGCGCACGTCAGAAGTGGTAGTCCATGGCACTTGTATGCCAGCGTAGGTAATTTGGGAATTACCAATGCGTACTTGATTGCTACCGGTATCATTTGGCACTTGGGCTTGATAGCCGACGATGATATTGTTATTACCTCCAGTAACATCAAAACCAGCTCTATATCCAATTGCAATATTATCATCTCCAGAGCTATTGAGTCCTAATGTTTGAAATCCAATACCTATATTACTATTTCCGTTAGTATTATTGGTCAATGCGCTATGTCCATTTCCTATATTAAAAGAGCCAGATGTATTGTTGCTTAATGCTAAATACCCATATGACAAATTGGAGTTACCCGATGTATTATTTCTTAAAGTCCTGTACCCATAGGCAATATTATTATCGCCAATGGTGTTTTCTTCCAAAGACTCTGTTCCGTTCGCTATATTATTTTCACCATTTGTGTTGCTATACAATGCATGGTATCCATTGGCAATGTTGTTGACTCCAGTGGTATTTTCATGTAAAGCCTCTCTACCATTTGCTATATTGTTTTCGCCTGTAGTGTTCTTATATAAAGATTGAAAACCATTGGCAATGTTATTGTTACCTTCGGTATTGTTATATAAAGCTTGATTTCCGTTAGCGATATTCAGGTTGCCAGAGATATTATTGAACATGGTCTGAAAGCCACTGGCTATATTGCCTGTGCCTGTAGTATTAGAATAAAGAGCACGGTTACCATTTGCAATATTGTAACTAGCAGTGGTATTTTGATGCAAGGCTTCGAAACCATTTGCTATATTGTTATTACCATCTGTATTATAATAGAGAGCCTCAATGCCATGGGCAATATTATCATTGCCAGTTTGATTAAAAAATAAAGATCTTTGGCCATTTGCTATGTTATTATTTCCTGATGTGTTATTATACAATGCAAGATTACCATTTGCTATATTGTTATTTCCGGTAGAATTGCTACCCAATGCAAGACCACCATTTGCTATATTGTTATTTCCGGAAAAATTGCTAAACAATGCATTAACACCTATAGCAATATTGCCAACAGACTCACTATTATTATACAACGCACCACTTCCAATTGCAATGTTATTATTGCCACTTGAATTATTTCTTAAAGTATTACTTCCAACAGCAACATTTTCAGTTCCAGATGTATTACTAATCAGAGCATTAGAGCCATTGGCAACATTACCAGTTCCGGATGTATTATTATAAAGAGCATAAGTGCCAATGGCAATATTATCAGTTCCACCAATATTAGAAAATAATGCTTGATACCCATTTGCTACATTGTAAAACCCCTCGATGTTATTTAATAAAGCTTGATAACCAACACCTACATTCCCGTTATCTGCAGCGTTATCGTTAATTCCTGCATCAACCCCAATAAAAATAGAAGACCCATCAGTATCACTTTTGGCATCCTCTAAATCATCCAGTTTTGTAATGGTGGCGCCACTTCCATTAAATGGCAACCAGGTGGTAGTGGCATTGTCCCAATAATAAAAGCCTTTGGTAACACTTCCAGCTCCCGTAACATACACCAACATCCCATCTTGGGTCGCGGTTGGGTTAGTGGTGGGGAAGGCATCTATTTTGGGGATCAATAAACCTTCGTTATTGGTAGGGTTGGCAGGGTCAACGGTTCGGATGTCAAGGCTTGCCTGCGGGGTGTTGGTGTTGATGCCCACTTGGGCAAAAGACAAGCTTGTAATTGCTAAACAGAATGTGAGTAATAGTGTTTTCATAGTTCTGGTATTTAATGTCGATTTTAGAGTTGTGTATTATCAAATCTATTCATTTTCAATCATTTATATGGGTGTCGATTAGTGTAAGGGTTTTTCGTACAGCTATTTGGTAGATATGGATTAGTATTCGGTATTTTTTAAGAATTTACAAAAAATCCTATATTGATTTTATGAAGGCCGTTGAGCGACAATTAAGGTTAAATACTAATTGAAATCAACCGCAAATGCTTTTAAAGCAGCTTTACAATAACTGTACAACTAAAAAACCTAAGGATTTTACCATATTTGTAACGATGAAAACTGTAAATCCGCTTTATCATATCCTCACACGATGGTTTTTGCTCTGTACTTTTACGGTACAAGCGCAAGAAGCGGTCTATCAAAATTTTGAGGACATCAAGTTTGAGCAAGTGGCTGTGGATGATGATGACGGACTGACACTTCGCGAATCTGGTGGGCAAATCTATGAGGATGAAAATGGCATCATCTGGACTGTCATTAGTACCGGTTTGTTCAGATACAATGGGTATAGCGTCATCAATGTGACCGATTATCTTTCCGCCAAGTACCATCTGAAATTTGGCAGCGAATTTGGCAATTGCTTTTATATTGAAGATGTAAATACCGTTTGGTATGGTGCCAGACGGGGTTTGTTTAAAATTGATTTAAAGCAACATAGCGCAAAACAAATAGTGCTCGACTCAACCATCAACGAGAAAAACTTCAAAAACTATATTACGCGCTTTCAAAAATCCAACGATACCTTATATGTAGGCACTGGCAACGGTATATATTTGATAAACACGAGTAATGGCCGTATTATGGACACCTTTCTTAATGACGGCATTGACTATGGCTTTCGGTTCAGCAGTAAAAACGTGCATAGCATGATGCCAGATGTTGAACCGGGTTTTCTTTGGGCGGCATTGGGCGATGGTTTTTACAAAATTAATCTAAAAACAAAACAAATTGAACACTACACTACCAAGACTGAAGTTTGGGATTACAGCCATTATTATTTTCATGGCGAACGTTACGACAATACATTGCTCATGCCTAGTTACGGTATGGGTATGGTGTCATTTGATTTGAATTCCAAAACTTTTATCGACTATTCAACAAACACTACTAAAGGCAACGGTTGGGAATATAATATCATCCGTTCCGCCGTAAGATTGTCCGACACCTTGAGTTTGGTCAATGCTTCTAATTTGGGTTATGCGTTGTTCAATAGACATGCAAAAACCTATAATTTTCTTGAGACACCATCCGTCGTGGAAGAAGATGGTGCTTTCATTGATGTAGACAGAAGCGGTTATGCATGGTCTGGACAATCGGGACGTCTTTATCGTACCACTAAACCCATCGTAAAAACACAAAATCTCTTTAAGCATATCATTGATATCGCAAAGTTGAGTGCAAATGGTGTGATCAAATATAGACCGGCTCTGGATGGCTACGAAAATCTGGAACTGAACGAGAATGAAACAAATGTTGAACTGCGCTATAGCGTTACCAAACCTTATATCTACGATACGGTTCAATATGAATACAGAAAGGATAGTGACCAATGGCTTCAACCGGAAAAACCTAATATATTGACATTTTTCAATTTGGAAAACGGTAACCACCAGATAGACATCCGTGCAAAACACAATGGAACAATTTTGGCAGCACGCACCTTAACTTTCAATATTTATCAGCCTTTCTATAAATCGGTATATTTTATTCCGCTATGTTTGATTTTGGTGTTTGCCATTGCTCTTACCTTACGTGAATTTCAAATCAGACGAAAACGTAAACAAATAGAGATCAAAGCGGACTTTGATAGAAAGCTGAACGAGTTAGAGGCCAAAGCACTTCGCTCGCAGATCAATCCGCATTTTATTTTCAATACCCTCAACAGCATCAAGTATTATGCTATCATGAAATCGAAGGAAGAGACGACCGATTTTCTCACTATGTTTTCCACATTGATCCGCCAAGTACTGGAAAATTCAAAGCAATCACTCATTCCTTTGAATGAAGAGATAGAGACGCTCACATCCTATTTGGAAATTGAAAAACTTCGGCTTCGGAATTCTTTTGAATATTTTTTAACGGTCGATGACCAAATTCCAAAGGATTTTTTGGTGCCACCCATGATCATTCAACCGTTTATAGAAAACGCCGTTTGGCACGGATTGATGCACAGGGAAAAAGATAGAAAGCTCACCGTCGAATTTTTGGGAAAAGAAAAAAGATTGAGATGCATCATTACCGATAATGGTATTGGTAGAAAAGCTGCTCAAGAGATTTCCAAAAACAAATCACACAAATCAAGTTTGGGAATAGACATCACCAATGAGCGTTTGGAAAAATTGTCAGAACTTTATGACTTAAAGAGCCATTTTGAGATCATTGATTTGTACAATGCTCAAGGAGAACCTTCAGGAACTAGAGTAATTATTGAATTTCAAAATCTTTAAAATATGAAACGAGCAAGTTAAAAAGCTTGCCTCATAGTGAAATGATTAATATTAAACACTATGAATCCGTTGAGAAACGATAAAAATACCAATATGAAAAAAGCACTTTTAATAGATGACGAAAGCCATAGTCTGGATATGCTTGAATATGAAATATTATATCTCAACAAAGACATTGAGATAGTCGCAAAATGTGGTGATGCCAGAAAAGCAGTTCAACTTGTTGAGAACCACCAGCCAGACATTGTGTTTTTGGATATCGAAATGCCGTGGCTTTCCGGTTTTGAAGTTTTGGACCAATTAAAATCGATTGATTTTAGTCTTGTTTTTGTGACAGCTTACGATCAATATGCCATAAACGCTTTTAAGTATTATGCTTTTGACTATCTGCTGAAACCCATTTCGCGAAAATCTCTAAAGGAAACATTGGATAGAATTGAATCAAAATCAAAACTGGCCATCGCTTCAGAAATGCAAGATATTCTTTCCCTGATAAGGAAAGGAGGCATGGAAGAGGGCAAAATTGCCTTACCAACTCAAGAAGGTTTTGAGTTCTACAATTTGGATACAATCGTTCGCTGTCAAGCAGATTCAAATTATACACAGGTGGTTATTTCTGATGGCAAAACTGTTTTGGTTTCTAAAACCTTAAAACATATAGAAGACAGAATCGGGAACACTAATTTTTTTAGGATTCATCAATCACATCTCATTAATGTAAATCATATTATCAGTTATTCAAAAGCGGATGGAGGCGATGTGAAAATGTCCGACAATGCCACAATCCCGATTTCAAGAATGAAGCGGCTCGAATTCCTAGAGAAGATGAAATTGAGTTAGTTGATACTCGGAAGAAAAGTAAATATGTACACATCAAACTTATAGGTTGTTGAGGTTTGCACTTCATACGTTAAACCTTTCTTAATTTAAGGGATTTATCTACCTAAAACGTGTCTATTCAGCTTATAAATTATAGGTTTGCAACCTATTTATTAAAACACTAAAAACAAATTATGAGTCAAGTAAAAGAAAATGACACGGTGAAAGTACATTACACAGGAAAATTAACAGACGGTCGCGTTTTTGACAGTTCACTTCAACGGGAACCTTTGGAAGTGACGATTGGAAAAGGTATGTTGATTCCTGGTTTTGAAAATGCTCTCATCGATATGAAAGTGAATGAGAAAAAAACTGTTGAAATAGAAAAAGAAGAAGCCTACGGCGACATTAAAAAGGAACTGTTCCATGAAGTGAAAAACGAACAATTGCCACCAGATGTAAAACCAGAAATCGGAATGGGATTGGCATCAAAAGGCGAAGATGGGAGAGAACACCAATTTAGAGTTGTTGATGTAAAGGACGATCATATCGTGATTGATGGAAACCACCCATTGGCGGGACAGAAATTAGTCTTTGATTTGGAACTTGTTGAGATTCAATAAGATTTTCAATCTGAAAATAAAAAATCCGAAGTAATGTTCGGATTTTTTTTGTTTTATTCTATTCGTATGTAGTTTTCGGAATAAATACGATTTCCATCTTCATCAATTTCTATTTGGCTGAATTTATTATTCTGTAAATCCAGTTCATATACAAATTCTTTCCGTTCTTGGATTATTTTGCTCATCATTTCAGAGCCATAATCCAAAATTTCTTTCAGATGATTGTCTTCAATACTGTAGCTGCCATACCCAAACCATTCAGTTGAATCGGATGGAACTTCTTTGCTCCACATGACTTTAGTAGGTGTGTACATTTTTACCTGTCTATAACCTTCGGTCGTGTTAAACGAATCGGTCACTTTGTTATCAACATAATTGTAGAAACTGACCAATTCCCAAGTCCCTTCAAGTGTTTTGGCTTTCGTATTATTGGGATCGGTGACGGGGTAGGCATTGTTGTTTTTATCATTTTTGCACGAAACAAAAAGAACAATAACACAAAATGTGAGGAATGAAGATTTCATAAGATAAGTATATGTGTTAATATGATTACCTCTAATTTACAAAAAATTAACGACATACTTTTCTCTCAAGCTAACTAATTAAAACCATTGGAAATACAAACCTGAAAGAATAACCCCAATCACAAGGATTATCAATACAATAGCTACAAATGCTGTGGTAGTTATAGTTTTTGTGTCTTTTTGAAATATATAATTTTTCGTTTTTTCGTTTTCTTCTTTTATAAATGGCATAGCGTATTATTTTAAAGGTTTATTTTTTGATAAAAACTGTTTTTTTATTGACAAATTCGTGGATGCCTTCTTTTGAAAGCTCACGCCCGTAACCGGATGCTTTGGTGCCACCAAAGGGTAATCGCGCATCTGATTTGACAAGTTCGTTGATAAAAAATGCACCGTCTTGTATGTCATCAATATATTGTTGGGCTTTTTCGGTGTCTTTGGTAAAAACCATGGTTCCTAATCCGAATTTTGTATTGGAAGCCAGTTCAAAAGCTTCATCACTATTTTTTGCTTTGATGATCGCTGCTACGGGACCAAATGTTTCATCATCAAAAACAGGCATTCCAGGTTTGACGTTCTCTAGAATTGTTGGCTCAAAATATGCTTTGTCTCTCGAATTTCCAACAACAAGTTTAGCTCCTTTCTCAATCGACTTATCCACTTGTTTTTTAAGAATGTCCGCCAAATCCTTTCTTGCCAGCGTGCCAATGGTTGTTGAAGTTTCCATGGGATTTCCAAACTTCAACGATTTTGTTTTGTGTTTGAAGCGTTTCATGAAATTGGTATAAATTCCTTCCGTCACAATGAATCGTTTAGCAGCAATACAGCTTTGACCCGAGTTTTGCATCCGAGCATTAAACATAGTATCAAAGTGCGAATCTAAATCGGCGTCATCCAATACGATGCATGCGTTGTTGCCTCCAAGTTCCAAAACGCACTTTTTTAGGTTTTCTCCAGCTATTTTTGCAATGGTTCTTCCTGCCTTTTCACTTCCAGTAAGCGACACTGCCTTAACGCTTGGATTTGCCAATATGGTCTCAATTTGTTCATGTCCTGTTAAGACTATTTGAAAGCAGCCTTTTGGATAACCAGCTTTTTCAAATAATTTTTCAATTAATAATGAACACCCAGTCACGTTGGTGGCGTGCTTTAAAATGACTGTGTTTCCAGCGGTGAGTGTAGGTAGGGCAAATCGCATCACTTGCCAAAAAGGATAGTTCCAAGGCATCACACCCAAAATACATCCAAGAGGATCATAACTGACAAAACTTTCATCAGCCTCCGTATCTATAAGCTCATCTGCAAGAAAATCATCTGAATTGGTAGCGTAAAAATCACACAGTGTGGCACATTTCTCGATTTCAGCAATGCTTTGAGTAATGGGTTTTCCCATTTCCAAGGTCATTAGCTTTGCATACTCCTCTTTCTCATCTTCAAGAATTTGAGCCACATTATTTAGCAATCTACAGCGTTCCTTGATGGTTACTTTTTTCCATTTATGAAAACAATCATCACTAGTTTTTAAAACAGTTTGTATCATTTTAGATGAATGTAAAACATATTCATTTAAAACTTTATTGGTAAATGGATTAACCGTTTTGATTGTTGCTGACATACTGCTGTTTTGAAATGTTAAATTACTTGTAAATCCCTTATTTATCTGGTTTTATCGTAGTAAATTTACTCTCATAATGTGCATAAGATTAATTCATTCCACAAAATCTTTGACGTATATTGAAACTCACCAAAGCAGTCAAAGTTTTAATCAATTGAGGTACTAGATCGATTTGTGAAATTGTAATTTTGAAATATAAAAATCAAACAGTTTAATTTAAATATAAATATCATGGGAAATAACAGTAGTAATACAATCATTGGAATTTTAGCAGGAACCGCAATAGGAGCAACATTGGGAATTTTGTTTGCACCGGATAAAGGTGTCAATACGAGACAGAGGATTTCTGATGAAGCCCTTGCAGCAAAAGACAGAATTGCTGAAGGTGCATTATCGGCTAAAGAAAACTTAGCGAACCGAGCTATCAATTTAAAAGATAGAGTTGTTGAAACTGTAGCGGCCAAAAAAATGACTTTGGATGAGCAAGTTGAGCAAATTGTTAGTGATACTAGCCACAAAGCGGACGATGTTATCACAACTTTGGAGAAAAAACTAGCTGACTTAAAAGCAAAAAACAAAAAATTCCAAAAAGCATAACCATTTATGGCAAATATTTTCGAATCTATAAATAATACATCCGACAAGGCTGTAGACATCGGTGAAAAGTATCTTAAGGATACTCAAGAATACTATCGATTAAAGATTTTTCAGCAGCTGACAGTTACTGTCAGTATGATTGCAAAAGTTTTGGTGATTGGCGGGTTGTTATTTATAGGTTTGATTTTTTTGGCGGTTGCGGCTGCTCTTGCAATAGGCGAATTGGTAGGTAATACAGCTTTGGGCTATGTTATTGTATCGGTTGCTTTTTTTATTATAGGGTTGATCGTCTATCTAAAAAGATCATTTATCAATCATAAAATCATTTCTAAATTCTCTCCTAAATTTTTTAATTCTTAATCATGAAAACGTATCATTCATTTAACGAAATCGAACTTGATCTTAAGCGTTTGAAGCTGGAACGACAAATAGGTCTTGAACAGATAAAAGGGCTAAAAGGAGAATTCGCGAATGATTTAAAGCCTCTAAATTGGGTAAGTACTGCCGCAAATTTTGCTGGTAAGTATGGATTGTTTATGTTGATTAAGAAGTTTTTCAGATAGGCAGGCCTAATTATCATCTCCTTCAACAGTAAATACAATCTTCTTTTTGAATTCATGTGGCGTGATGCCATATTTCTCCTTAAAAATTTTTGAAAAATAACTTCTACTCGTAAAACCGATTGAATACACAATCTGTGAAATATTTAAATCGGAATTACTCATAAGATTACGAGCAGTTTCTAACCGTATATGTCTTATATACTCTGTGACTGTGCGTGCAAATAAAAACTTATATCCTTCCTGCAATTTGGCTTGAGATAAACCGGTATCGTTTGACAGTTGTTCCAACGAATAATTAAATGAAGGATTCTTCATAATTTTTTGTGATGACCTGCGAATGATCTTTAATTCCTTTTTAAGTAAGGATTCGGGCAGCAGATCTCCTTTTTGTAATTGTTCGTGTCTCGATATATGCAACGATAGCAAATGGTACACAGAACCCTCCAATTTCAATGCTTCGGATATGGTTTTATTGGAAATATTACGTAGCTTTTTTACATAGTCTTCCATTTTTATGTCGATAGGGCCATAAAATGCAAATTCTTTTTCATTCTCCTTATCAACAAATATTTTGTGAAGACTTTCATTCAATTCAGTTACATAATTAAGGCGTTTTTTAAGAAACTCCTTTCGTTCTATACCAATAATATTTATTATCAAATGGATTCCTTCTGGAAAAAGAAGATGATGATCTACATCTGCTTTGGTAGTTAGGATACAAGAATGAAACTCTTCGACTTTTGTAAACTCTGTTTCGTGTTCAAAACGATGGCTCAAATAGCCTTGAGAGCAATACATAAAGTTGAGTGGATTGAATTTCGATGTATTCGATACCAACAGAATGTCTTCATAATAGATGATATTATGTTCAATTAGGTTTACACCCCAGTCGAAAGTGACAAATCGGATGCAGCCTTTGGCTATATCGTTATCAATATCTAAAGTATAAAGCCCAAAACGTTCAGAGATTACTCCGCCGATTTGTTGTTGTATTTTTAAAATGCTGTCTTTAGTGCTTTTAGCGGAAACATTTATCTCTTTCATACATATGGACGATTCGCACAGTTATTTTTTGAACATGGGATAGCACTAAAATTAGTGTTCTTGATTGGGACTTAACTGCTGATTGAGTAAAAATAAGAAAAAATTATAAGAAGATTTTTCTGTTTTCATTTTAAAACTATACACCTTCCAATGTTGCGACAATCTGCTTTTTGAACTCGTGTGGCGTAATATTGTATTTCTCCTTGAAAATTTTTGAAAAATAGCTTCTACTTGTAAAGCCTATTGAATAAACAATTTGCGAAATATTTAAATCGGAATTGTTCATAAGTTCACGTGCAGCTTGCAGCCTTATATGTCGTATATATTCAGTGACTGTTCGTCCATACATGAATTTGAACCCTTCTTGTAATTTTGCTTGTGACAAACCGGAGTCTTTAGACAGTTGTTCCAACGAATAATTCAACGCTGGATCATTAATTATTGTCTGGGATTGTTGCTTAATTACTTTTAATTCCGTCTTCAACAATGTGATGGGTAAAACTTCATTTTGCTGGTACCTATCATGTCGGGCAATATGCATGGAAAGTAATTGATATACCTCACCTTCAATTTGAAGAATCCGTGTCATACCTTCAGATTCCATTTCTTTGAGAGCTTTGATATGGTCTTCCATTTTGAGGTGAATTGGGCTAAAATAGGCAAACTCATTTTCATCTCTATTATCGACAAAAACCTCATGTAATTTTTGGTTAAGTTGCTCAATATTGTTTAACCGTTTTTTTAAAAATTCTTGTCTTACAACTCTAATATTATTAAGTTCAATTTCCACACCATTTGAAATGAGAGTATAGTGATCTAGGCCCATCCGCGAGACTATAATCGAAGCGTGATATTGCTCAACAGTTTTGTATTCAGATTGATTCGAAAATCGATGCTCAAAATAACCTTTGGAACAATACGAAAAATGGATAGGATTAAAATCCTCTACGGTATTTATAAATAAAATATCCTCGAAGAAAACAGCATTGAATTCAACAAGGCTTACGCCCCAGTCAAAGGTTATGAATTTAATGCAGCCTTTGCCAATGTTATTGTCAAATTCTAATGTGTATTCTCCCCATTTTTCAGTTATATCTCCACCGAAGTAATTTTGCATCTGTCGGATGCCTTCTTCAGTACTTTTAGCATTAATTTTAACTTCTATCATATAAATCTCAAAATATGGCAACTGTTACATCCTAAATTTTAAAAATTAGAGTGAAATATAAAGACTCATAACACTCAAGAAGAAATCTTTGTTTAACCAAATATAAGATTTCTTTAAACATCAAAATTGAACAGAAACAATTTTTTTTTAACACTATTTGACAAACCTATTATAATATTTATTGGAAATAATCAAAAATCTCATTTCAGTCAACAATTATCCCGATACAGTACATGCATATCGTAATATAGAATTAGATTTGAAGTATACAATGAGTATTTAATACTCTATATACACTGGTTGGTTAGTTAGTAAGAAGACCTCAACATACTTCATAGTTGAGGTCTTTTTTATTTGAAATAACCACATAATCCGGACTCTATTTGAATTTTCAGATTCATTTTTGATTTCCCTCATTATGTTAAAGTTTAATCTGTTTATTTATTTGCGTCATCTATTTCATCATTTAAGATAAAATGCTGACACATATATGGTTTATTTAGTATTATATAACTACTATGTTTTACAGACTTTCAAATACTGCACAGCGAAAAGAAATTGAAGAGGAATTTAATGTCAGATTTGAATTCCCCAAACTATATAAACCTTCAATAGTTATCAATGGATTAAAGGAATCTACCTTACCCATAATAACCATTGAGAGTCAAAAAAAAGTCAATTATGCCATTTGGGGTTTGTTGCCACAGTCGCTTGAAGAGAACTGGGAAGTTTTCCAAAGCCTAACGAACACTTTAAACATCAATGTGGAGAGTTTGGGTTTTAAAAACAATTTATATTCTGACGCTTTGGACAATAGAAGATGTCTTATAATAACCACAGGCTTTTTTACATCTGCTCTTCATGAAGGTAAAATGTATCCGCATCACGTGTATTTAAAAGATCATAAGCCATTTGGGATTGCAGGAGTCTATAATCAATTGGATGATGGGTTTCTTACCTGTTCAATATTGATTAAAAAAACGAGTGGAGAATTGGGCGAAATTCCAAATCTTCTGGCATATAAACCCGTAATTTTTGATAAGAAAGACAGAGTTCATTGGTTGAACAACAAATTCAATTTTGATAACTTAACTGACTTGATCGCCTCACATCAGACATTGCAATATTACTCACATCCAGTGTCAAAAGAATTTTATGAAAATGATCATGTTTATGAGAAAATCATTAAAAGCGATGCTTTTAAGGGTTTTTTAAAATTGTCATAGTCAGATTCCCTATTTGAGTTAACTTCCTCTCTGATACAGTCAAGTACATACCTCAAGTCTTATGTATCTTTACATAAGTAAGATTTAAACATAGATAATTTAAATCGACAATATTAACTTAAAACTCTTTATTATGTTACGATGGACTATCACATTTATAATTATTGCGGTCATTGCGGCTATTTTAGGTTTTGGCGGAATCGCTGGAGCCGCTGCTGGAATCGCTAAAATCATCTTTTTTATCTTTATAGTATTATTTATACTATCTTTATTAAGAGGTGGCTTAAAACGATAAACAAAATTAACCAATAAATTAAAAACCAATATTATGAGAAAAATCATGTTAACTTTTGCAGTCCTTTTTACTTTAGGAACGGCAATGACAACTTTTACCAGTTGTAGAGATACAAAATCAACAGGAGATAAAATCGAGGATGCTGCAGATGATGTAGGAGATGCGGTTGAAGATGCTGTAGATTAAAGAAAGTTTTATAAGCAAAAAAAGACCGTCTAAATAGACGGTCTTTTTTTATTTAGGATTTTGTTCATCGAGGTTTTCGCCTTCGTAATCCATGTATTTAACAAAATCGGCAGGTCCTTTTAACTGTACGTATCTATTCCCTATAATGGCAATAGGATAGGTCAATACTATTGGGTTTTTATCGAGTATTTTGAGCCAATCTTCTTCTTCCATGTTGGCATTTTCGTTGTAATGCTGCGAAAAATCAGGATGCTCTCTATTGATTAATTTATCAACAGTTACGCCAAGATGACTTGCCAATTCTATCCATTGTGTCCCTGTAACTTTAATTTGAGAAATGTCTATCGCCAGAACTTTTTTATCAGTTGACTGCACATAAGCCAATGTTTGTTTTCCTAAAGAATTTTCAGAATGATAATATAATTTTATTTCGTTGTTATTTGTTGATATCACACCCATTTGTATTTATTGATTAAAAATTTATTAAGAAGAAATTTTATTGGATAATTATTTAAAAATCAGATGATTATTTAATTTATAAAATAAAATGTTCAAAACCATCCTTAATTTCTAAAGATATAAAAAAACTTCAGTTTGTATATTATATTAAGCAATACTTCTATAATAACTTTTGATAACTTAAAGGTAAGAATTTGTATCAAAAATTCTACTTTTGTAATCATAAAAATCAATAAAGTTATGTCAGAAACGATAGAAAAAGTTAAGTGTTTGATTATAGGCTCTGGACCCGCGGGATACACTGCGGCCATTTATGCTGCAAGAGCCAATATGAAACCCGTTTTGTACCAAGGAACACAGCCCGGTGGTCAGTTAACCACAACCAATGAAGTTGAAAATTTCCCAGGATATCCTGATGGAATTACGGGTCCAGAAATGATGATAGAATTGCAAAAACAAGCGGTTCGTTTTGAGACTGACGTACGCGATGGATGGATTACCAAAGTTGATTTTTCAGGAGATGTACACAAGGTTTGGGTCAACGAAACCAAAGAGATTCATTGTGATACCGTCATTATTTCAACAGGTGCTTCGGCAAAATATTTAGGTTTGCCTTCAGAACAAAAATATTTACTATTGGGTGGTGGCGTTTCTGCTTGTGCCGTTTGTGATGGATTCTTTTATAGAAATCAGGAAGTAGTGATTGTTGGAGCAGGGGATAGTGCCTGTGAAGAAGCACATTACCTTTCAAAACTATGTAAAAAAGTGACCATGTTGGTGAGACGTGATGAATTTAGAGCCTCCAAAATCATGGCGCAAAGAGTTAAAAACACGGCAAACATTGAGATTTTGTTCAATACAGAAACTGAAGAAGTTTTGGGTGATGGACAGGTTGTAACTGGCGTAAGAGCAAAAAATAATGTCACAGGAGATGTTATAGAAATTCCTGCAACCGGGTTTTTCGTCGCCATTGGTCATAAACCCAACACAGATATTTTTAAGGATTTCTTGAAGCTAGATAAAACAGGTTACATCATCAATGTACCTGGTTCTTCAAAAACCAATGTAGATGGTGTGTTTGTGTCAGGAGATGCTGCAGACCACGTGTATAGACAAGCTGTCACGGCTGCGGGAACTGGTTGCATGGCTGCTTTGGATGCTGAACGTTATTTGGCAGCAAAAGATTCGACTTTTGAAGTGAGCACGTCTACTTACAATTAAAAATATTCTGGTGTAAAATTAAAAAGAGCCTAAATGATAAACTTTTAGGCTCTTTTTTTATTATATATTTCAGCTTTAGAAGCTTTCTGGCAAGGTGTAATTTCTTCCCTTGTTTTGCTCTTTCAAATAGGCCATTAGTGGTTCAAAATAATCCAACATCGGTTTGGCACTCATACCACTTCCAACACTTTCTTTTAGTAATTCTCTCCAATCATTATTGGCGCCAGTTTCCAACACACCTTTTAAGAATGAACCCACTTCTTTGCTTCCGTAATAATTAGTAGCATGT
This sequence comes from Flavobacteriaceae bacterium UBA5544, assembly GCA_002426755.1. Taxonomy (GTDB): domain Bacteria; phylum Bacteroidota; class Bacteroidia; order Flavobacteriales; family Flavobacteriaceae; genus JBPOFM01. Next base: position 39,057 of record DINI01000004.1, on the reverse strand, counting down.
GGATCCTGTTTTAGGATGTTTTTGGCAATATGATCATGAAATTGGAAAAGAAGTATATAAGAAATTGCATAATCATAATATTGCGCCGCATCATTGTTGATGTGTGTTTTTGAAGCTGCATCACAAAATTCTTCACCTCTTTCGGTAGGAGGTACCATACCTTGGTATTTTTTGGCCAATTCCCACCATTTTTTGTTGAATTCATCTTTTGGTAAGTTTTCAGCATATAAAGCATTTTCAAATTCAGGCATGACACCAGCAGAAAATGGCAAAAACACCACATAATTTAGAGCTTCCTTTAAAAGATTTTGAGTTTCGTCAATTTTTACATTGGCTTCCACTAAACCTTTTTGTGCAAGAAATGGTTTCTGCATTGCTGCAAGGCCCAATAAACTGCCTATTGCTTCATGATAACCTCTATTTGCCCCGGCACGTAATAGTGGTGGAACATTCGGATTGGTATAAGCCTGATAGTAGTAGATGTGTCCTAATTCATGATGGATGGTTTCATAATAATCAGCATTGGCTTCAACGCTCATCAAACAACGTAAATCGTTTTCTAAATCCATGTGCCAAGCCGATGCGTGATTGTTCTTTTTATATTTTGCATCTTCAGGAAGCGGATACATGCTCGATTTTTCGTAAAAACTTGCAGGTAACGGATTAAAACCAATGCTTACATAAAATTTCTCACCTTCCTTAACAATCCATTCAGGTTCTTTGTCTTTTAAAGCAGCATCAATATCCAAGCCCTCAACATTTACTAGAGCGCTCCAATCTTGTCCCCAACGATTTGGAAGCCAATGTGCAGGTAAATAGTCAGGAACTTCGGCTTTATACTTTTTTGCTAATTCATAACGCGCCCAAGTATGTAACTCACGATATAAAGGCCAAACTTCTTGTACCATTTTTTTCATTTCATCTCGCATTTCAGCACTAGTCATTCCATAATCTGAAACTTGATAAGAGAAATAATCATCATATCCCAAAGCATTAACGGTTTGATTTCGAAGGTTTCTCAAGTTCTCCAGACCATCCTTTAAATCTTTGCCAACTGCTTTGGATGCTTCCCAGGTTTCCAATCGGGTATCTAAATCTTGAGATTCTCTTAAGATATTATCGATATCACCAGTCGAAACAGACTTTCCATTTACCTTAAAATCAAATCCAAAAAGCTTTTCACTTTGTGCATTTTCAGCCGTAATTCGTTTTGAGACCAAATCTGCAACTGTTTGAGGATTGTTGCCTGCTGCATATAGAATGGTATTCAGTTGTCGAACCTGAACAATATCCAACTGGTCTTTGTCTTCAAGGAATTTTTTGGTTTTTTCAATGACATCCGTACTTCCTGTGAATTTGGCAAAAGCCTCATTGGCTTTCTGAACATTATAAGCATTTGTGGTGTCACCAGCTACAATGTGTGTATTGGCATCCCATTCTGCCAATGACGAATCGTAATAAAGCTTTACGAATGTCTTTGTGTATTCGTCCAAAAATGCCTGTGCTTCGGCTTTAACGGCATCGTTGTTGACATCTTTTTTTGGTTCTTCTTTACATGCCGAAATAACTATCAGCACAAAAGACAATAAGAGGAATTTTTTCATTTGAATAAATTTGTGTTAATCTCCCAAAGTTACTCAAATAGTTTTATCGTAGAAATATTTAAAATGATTTAAGTTGTCGCGAATTTCGAGATATAAGTATTTAAAAGAAAAGCAAAGGATTTTTAGTTCTCTTTTTTCTGAAGTTTTGAAGACCCTAAAAATTTACCCAAAGTGATTTTTGCAGCGCCATAAAAATAAACCTCACTATTGCCAGAAATTTCAGCTGTTAAAGACGTGTTGACCCTCACTGTTGCGCTACTGTTGCCTTCCGAAATAAGGTTGCAGGTTTGAGCAGCAAACTCCTTACCGTTAAAGCTAGAGGACAAGTCACTGCGCAAGTTTAAATCGTCCGTGGCACCTTCTATATTAGCTGAAGCTTTTTGGTATAGGTCAAATTTTGCAATTTTGGTATTGATTAAAGCTTCCATTTTGCAATTGTCACCTAAAACGATTGTTGATGACGTTGCATTGACATTCAATTTTGAACGTGCCTTGTCTGAACTTGTATAATCAAATTTGGTGGTCCTGATATTTAGGTAAGCTTTGGAAGACCCAGACGTTTTCAAGATTGCATTTTTCAATTCCAAAGAAGTCAGGGAACGGATTTCACCATCTTCCAAAGTTTCGATACTTTCCAGACCATCGCCGTAATTTACCTTGATGTTCATTCTTTTGCTGGAAGTTATTTTTTTGGTGGTTCTAAAAGTCAGGACGCCTGCATTCACGCCAAATTCAATGTATTGGTGCAAATTGTCATCCGTTTCGATTTCTACTGAAGGTTTGCTGTTGTAAATAATTTCTACAGAAAAGTCCTCACCAACAACAATTTTTGTAAAAGGGTCAATGTAGGTTTGTTTGATAGTTACATTTCTATCACCTTTTATTTTTTCATCATCTTGTGCCGAAGTGATTGAAACACAGGCCACGACTAATAAAAAAGTAAGTAGGAGTTTATTCATTTGATAAATTTAAAAATAATACTCACAATTACAAGCAAAAACCATCCCAAACTTTAACTGCAGTTTGAAATGGTTCTTAAAAATGGTTGGTTGGTTAGTTGTTCAATTCTCGTTTACAGACCCTGAAACACCATCTGATTTTTCTACTTTTTCAGGGTTTCCATGATATTTTATATCGCCGCCGCTGTTGGCGCTTGCATATAATTCTTTTGAGGTATTCACCACGACATCGGCACCACTTGAGGCCTGTACTCGGGAGGATTCTGCCTTCAGCTCACCGGCATTGATATCGCTGCCGCTGGATGCTTCTGCTTTCAAATTTATGGTCGTTCCTGATAGTTTTAAATCACTTCCACTAGATGCGCTGCAATCCACAGATTGTGCTTTTATATCCAACTTCATATCGCTTCCACTCGAGGTGGTTAATCTCAACGATTCTGAAGTAAAAGTATTTGTGGAATAGACATCACTGCCACTGGAGGCAGAAATTTTGGAAATCGTTTTAAAACTGACCATAATTTTTCGGGCTTCTGAATAGCTAATGTTTTCATCTGCATATATTTTCAGGACGTTGCCATTAATTTCTGTTTTGATGATGTCGTGCAGGTTTTCATCGGCTTGGACGGAAATGGTTTCACTGTCGCCTTGTGTTAGATATACGTCGAGTCCGCGGCTGACTTCGATTTCGTCAAAACTCCCGTTGACGGTTCTTTCCACTGTTTTTACGTTTCCATTGCCGCGAACTCCAAAATTCATATTACAGGAGGTCATTAGCAAGGCTAAAACAGAGGCGATTACTAGTTTGATGATTGTTGTCATGATGATTGGTTTTTGATGATTGATGATTGATGTGTTGTTATAATTGATGATTGTAACTAAAAATCCGTTTGATTTTCCATTGATTGTGTTCCAGAATCCACAAATGTGAGAATATGGCAGTGCTCCCTGCTTTTTCTTTTCCTTCAAAGGTTTCAAAGAATTGGTGTTCTCCAGTTTGAAAGGCACCATATAATTCCCCATTGTTATAAAGTGGAAACACTTTTAGGCTGCCTTTNNAAATTTTCAAATTGCGAAATATCACAAGTGTTGAAACCAACATTAAAAAGTAAACTGTCATTTTTTTTCAACGTTTGAAATAGTTCCGAATCTTCCGAAACTTGTGCTTTCAGTGGGTTGATGAATCCCAAGGAAAACAGAGAGATTAAAATAAGTATGTATGAAAACTGTTTCATTTTTTGATTGATGATGGTTCAAATATCTATCAAATGCCTGTTTTTGAAAAAGATAGTTGTCTGAACTGTTGATTTATAAGGATGAATTGTCTAATTGTCGTCCGAGGTGATGTTGATGCCATTTTTATCAATGTTGACACGCACACTTTCACTTTCAGATTTGATACCATTATTGTTAATTTCCACGGAATTGCTGTCGTTTTTAATTCTTAAACCATTTTCATCCAATTTGAATTCTGAACCATCGCCGTTCAAATCGACCTTCACTTTAAATTCATCTTCGGGACAATCCAAACATTTGATTTCATTGTTCAGAATCTGCAAATAATGGCCTTCCAAACCATCTTCAAGAATATCATCACTGTTGGTGATAGTGGTATGCTCTTCATAATGTCCGTTACCTGTGCTAAAACTGAAATAATGGGTTCTATGGAACGAATTTGTGTTTTCGTCAGCAAACAAAACAGTGCCTTCTGGGACATACAGAGTCACTTCGACCTCTTGGTCTCTGTATTTATTTTCAAAAGCCGTTGTCAAATAACCATCCAATTCCAGTCTGTTGCCAGTAAGTTGATAGGTGTAATTGATTTTTTCCGCTCTCATCTTGGCATTTTGATAGCTATTGCCTCGTGAATTTTTATCAATACTAATAGACGCTACAGAATCTTTCGTCGATTTCAAAATAAGGCTGACGTCGGTACTGTAAAGTAATTTGCGGTCATTGTCGTCGTAAATTGGTTTCAAGTCATTGCTATGTCGCCCAAATTGTTTGCTATACGCAGAATTGCTTCTCATACTCACAAAAAGTGTATCCTTTGCTGTGATGTTGAGTTGTTCTTTGCGGATAACACTTGCTTCTTCCGAAAATTCACTGGCTTGTTTGATGCCCACCACGATTAACCCAATGATGGATATCAACCATAATCCAAGTAGAGAGAATTTGGCAACATTTCCAATGGATTTTAAATTGTTCACCAATATCTTCAAACCAAGATAAAAGAGGAAAAAGAACGGAATTCCAACGGCAAAGAACACTAATAAAGACATGAACCATACCGGAATGTTTGCTGCATTGGCCGCATTGAAATAATCGATACCTGGAATATGGACAGCGTCAGCAACGCCAACAGAAAACATAGCGATAATCAATGTGATTAACATTCCCGCACCGACCATCATTAAGATGATTCCGATGAACTTCGCAAACACTTTAAAGAAAAACATGATAATGTCTCCAAGCGTATCAAAAAATGTTTTTGATGATGATTTGATGCGGTTCCCTTGTTTGGGCAAATCAATGTTCTTTACAGCATCCGAAACATTCTGTGAGACATTTTCAAATCCGTCCTTGATTTTTTTTTCAATATTGCTAATATTCACTGGTTCGCCTGTCATTGTCAGCTTTTCCGATGTTGTGACCGCTTCTGGAACTAAAATCCAAAACAAAATGTAAATCAAGATGAAGGTGCCTCCTGAACCTATTGCCAACAATATCCAAAGCAATCGCATCCAAATGGCATCAATACCTAGATAGTGACCTAACCCTGAAGATACACCAGCAATGTAAGAGTTGTCTTTATCCCTGAATAATTTCTTTGAATTTGTTGATTTTTTATAGGATTGTTTTGGCTCATCTTCAAAGATTTCATCATCCACAAGATAGTCTTCTGGTTGACCCATAATGGTGATAACCTCGTCAACTTCTTTGGTTCCAATGACTTGTTTGTCGTGTTTCACGCGCTCCATAAAAAGCTCCGAAATACGAGCTTCAATATCAGCTATGATTTCTGAACGCCCTTGAGAGTCTGTAAATGAACGTTTGATGGCCTCAAGATAGCGCTGCAATTTAAGGTAAGCATCTTCATCAATGTGAAAAAATACACCTGCTAAATTTATGTTGACTGTCTTATTCATTTCTTGATTTTTTTGTATTGGTTACTAAATTCACTGCGTTTTGTAATTCACTCCAAGTGGTGTTCAATTCGTTGAGGAACAATTTCCCTGTTTCGGTCAATCCATAATATTTACGTGGCGGACCCGAAGTTGATTCCTCCCAACGATAATTGAGAAGTCCGGCATTTTTGAGTCGTGTGAGTAGGGGATAAATCGTGCCCTCAACCACCAGCAATTTTGCGTCTTTGAGTGTGTCCAAAATCTCTGCAACATAAGCGTCTTCATCTTTTAAGACCGAAAGTATGCAGTATTCCAGAACACCTTTTCGCATTTGTGCTTTTGTGTTTTCTATCTTCATGTGTTAATGAATTTTAATGTGAAACTGTTCATTTTTTGATTGATTGATGATGTGATGAATTTTTTATTTGATGAAATTGATGGTTAATGGATATTGATAAAGTTCGCCGTCCCTTGCTTTTAAACTAGCTTTCACAATAAAAACCAGTTCTAAAATGAAACCAATGATGGCGATGGCTCCCAATCCGCCTCCAATGTAAAGTAGAGGAGAAGGCTTGCCAATATTGATATGAAAATCATGAAACCCGTTAAAATCGATAAAGTCCAAACCGCTAAATAGATTGAAAATAAAAAACGGAATGGTCAACGTTCCCAAAATCACCGCATACAAAAAGATGCTGATTTGAAAGTTGATGGCTTGTTTTCCATGTGCATCTACAAAGCTTGATTTTTCTTTATTGGTAATCCAAAGGATGATTGGGCCTATGAAATTTCCAAAAGGAATCAGAAATCTGGAAAAGGTAGATAAATGGATGAATGTTGCGATGTTTTTTTGGTGGTTTTCTAACATGGTTTCAAAAGCATATAATAGTTTCTTATGCAAATATATATCTAAAAGAAGGTATTATGCAAAACATAGTAGTGTAATTTAACATAAAATTAACAAATTGAGATATGGAATTAAATCAATATTTTAGCAGAAATATTGTCTACAGATGAAGATTTCTCCTAGTAAACTCAACAGCTACCTTATGTTTAAATTGCCATCCGCTTACCTCTGCGGCGTACGAACCAAATATTTAGATTCCGATAAATGTGTCGTTACCGTAAAACATCGTTGGTTGAACCAAAACCCATTTAATTCTATGTTTTGGGCGGTTCAAGGGATGGCTGCAGAATTGACTACTGGAGCATTGGTGATGTCAAAAATTATGGAAAGTGGACAGAAAATTTCTATGTTGGTCGCCAATAACAATGGTTCATTTAGCAAAAAGGCCACGGGGCGAATTTCGTTTGAATGTTCGCAAGGCAATTTGGTAGATGAAGCCATAAAAAAGACTATCGAAACCAAGGAAGGCCAAACGGTTTGGATGAACTCCGTAGGGAAGAATTCCGATGGAGTTGAAGTGTCCAATTTTAATTTTGAATGGACTTTGAAAGTTAAAAGTTAAATTGTAGAGATGTGAAGCTGTGAATTTGTCTCGCAAAACTTCAATTTAAATCATTACCTTATTTAGCTTAAAATTGTGCCACAAATACACGAATGTTTTGTTTACTGAAGACTGCGACTGAAAACTAATTCAAAGTATCACTTTCTATAATACCATCACGCAAGCGAATCACGCGCTTGGCACGTTCCGCCACATCTTCTTCGTGCGTAACAACAATCACCGTATTTCCCGCTTGGTGGATTTCATCAAACAATTGCAAGATTTCCAAAGAAGTTTTTGAATCTAAATTTCCAGTTGGCTCATCTGCAAGGATGATAGACGGTTTGTTGACCAAAGCCCTTCCTACCGCCACACGCTGGCGTTGACCACCTGAAAGTTCATTGGGTCTGTGGTCCATCCGGTCGCCCAAACCAACACTTTGCAGGACTTCCTTGGCACGTTCGGTTCGGTCGGCTTTTGATGCGCCTGCGTAAATCATGGGTAGTGCCACATTTTCGATGGCAGTCGTTCGTGGCAATAAATTGAACGTCTGAAAAACAAAACCAATTTCCTTATTTCTAATTTCTGCCAATTCATCATCGCTCATCTTGCTGACGTCTTTTCCATTCAGAATATATTGTCCCGAAGTCGGTGTGTCCAAACACCCTAAAAGATTCATCAGGGTTGATTTTCCTGAACCTGAAGGCCCCATGATGGCGACATATTCTCCTCGCTGAATGTCCAGGTCAATACCCTTTAGGACATAGACGATTTCATGCCCCATTTGAAAGTTACGTACGATGTTTCTGATGTGAATGACATTATTCATAGTGTGTTGTGGATTTTCAATTTGGAATTCGGTTGATGCAAGATACAGGATTTACGGATTATTTGACGCAGAACATAGAAAGATGTTACAATCAAAATGCTAAACTGACAAAAATTCAATCAATTGTTTGATTGCTTTTCCGCGATGTCCAATGTTATTTTTCTCTTCAAGGCTAATTTCGGCAAAGGTCTTATCGTATCCTTTAGCTTTAAAAATTGGGTCATATCCAAAACCTTTATCGCCATGCTTTGTGGAAGTAATTTCCCCTTCACAAATTCCTGTAAATGTGTGAAGTTTTCCATTCAAATGCAAAGCAATCACGGTTTTAAATTGCGCAATTCTATTTTGATGTGGTTTGAGATGCTCCAAGAGTTTATCCATATTGTCTTCCGCATTGCGTTGCTCACCTGCATATCTTGCCGAATAGACTCCTGGTTCACCGTTTAAAGCCTCAACTTCCAACCCGGTGTCGTCGGCAAAACAATCATAACCATAATTATTTTTAAGATATTCCGCTTTTTGAATTGCGTTGCCTTCAATAGTGTTTTGCGTCTCTGGAATATCTTCTTTACAACCAATATCTGCAAGACTCAATAATTTGATATGTGAAGGAACAAGGGTTTGTACTTCTTTTAGTTTGTTGAGATTGTTGGTGGCGAAGACGAGTTGCATGTGTCTAAATTTATTTTTTCAAAAATACAACGCTATTGTTTTAATTGAAAAAATAAGCTAATTTAGTTTAGATGTTGACATTTAGTTATTTAGCCTTTAATTTTTAAAATTGCTATTGGTGAGGCTTATGAATAATGTTATAAAATGATAACAACTTCTATCAAACCCAGCTAATTTATGAAAACCATTCTGAAATTTCTTATTTGCTTTTCAATGGCTGGTTCGCTGTATGGTCAGACCAAAATGGATAGCCTTTTTAATGATTTTTTAAAGTCCAAAGGTGAGGCTGAAATGACAACCTCATTGGATAGCCTTACAAAACACATATTTCTATTCGAAAAAAGCGATGTGCAGAAAAGATTGATGCAAGAAGTGACTAAACTACGTTTAAGTCATCAAGAAAAACATGCCGACCATTTGGAATTGAGAGTTATTATGTTATTGTATTTTAATGGAGATTATACCAACTCTCTATTATTAAGTACGAATCTTCTAGAAAAATTCAAGAAAAGAAATGATAGCTTAGGAATTATCATGACCTATAACGTTATGTCAAATTGCTACGCTTCCAACGATAATACTGAGATGGTAATTAGTAGTCAGAAAAAGTCGATTCCTTTTATTCCAAGCAAAAATAGGAGTAAAGATTTATGTAGGCAGTATATTATGCTTGCTGATTCTTATAATGCCGTTTCACTTCAGGATTCCAGTATAGTATATAGCCAAAAAGCAATGAAATTGGCAAATGAACTCAAAGACGAGCAGCTATTATCATTTATCCACCTCTCAATTGCCCAAAGTTATATTGGAACAAAGGATTATGATTTGGCCTTGCCTTTTTTACGTAAGGCAGTTGCGAACTCCGAAATCCAGAAATTGCCTGGTACCATGTCACAATTAATGAATGGCTTTGCATACTTATATCTTGAAACAAAACAATATGACAGTGTTTATCATTATGCCAATCTCGCCATTCAGAAAGCACAATCCATGAATTGGAACGAGCAATTATTGGCATCTTATGAGTATCTGTATCAAAGCTTTGAACAGACCAAACAATTGGATAACACCTATAAATATTTCAGACTCGCAACAGCTTTAAAGGATTCGTTATTTGATATGGAAAAAATCAAATCGTTTGAATCCATCAGTTTTCATGAACAATTAAAGGAACAGGAGCGTGAGCTTGAATTGGCAAAAGCCGAAGAAGAACGCCAACATACCATTCAGTTCGCTTTATTGGCAATAGGAATCATCTCCTTTATCATCATTTTTTTGCTGCTAAGCCGCAGCATGATTACCAGCACAAGACTTATCAAGTTTTTGAGCGTTGTGGCTTTGTTGATGGTGTTCGAATTTCTCAATTTGATATTGCATCCCTTTTTGGAGAAAGTCACGCATCACTCACCAGTTTTGATGCTTTTATCATTGGTTTGCATTGCTGCGTTACTGGTGCCGCTCCACCATAAAATTGAGCATTGGGCAACTCACAAATTGGTCGAAAAAAATAAGCAGATTCGGTTAGCTGCTGCCAAGAAAACTATTCAACAATTGGAAGTGAAATCGGAACATTAAGAAAAATCTATATGAAGTACATTTTAGTATTACTTGTTTTAGTGTTGTCCCTAAGATCACTTGCACAGTCAGAAGCTGATAGTCTAATTTCGAGAGTTGATGCTGCAAAAACCAATAAGGAAAGATTAGAAGTTTTGACACCTTTGGCAATATCGATTATTTCAGAAAAAGTTGATAAATGGAAAGATACGTCCATAGAAGTTATTAAACATTTGAAGCAAAAAAGGCAAGATTCTTTAGCTGATGCACTTGAACTTTATGTTGCTTATGGCTTAAACACAAATGGAGATTATGCCAATTCACTCCAAATAAGTATGAGTATCGTTGAGAGGTTAATAAAAAGAAAAGATAGCGCATCGATAAGACTCGCTTACAATACTCTTGCTGATTCATACACATACACAAAAAATTTTGATGTTGCCATCATAAATTTAAAAAAGGCAATACCATACATACCATTAAAGGATAGAAACCATGAATTATTTAACATCTATAATTCAATAGCAGACTGTTATGCTTCTGCATTTATGCCGGATTCAGGTTTGGTATATGCGCAAAAAGCAATGACATTGGCCAATGATTTAAAAGACGAAGTAGCCTTTGCAACAATTTACGCTACCACTGCGGAGAATTATATTGCAAAAAAAGAATATGATTTGGCCTTGCCATTTTTAAGAAAAGCACTACGCTTTGAAAACAACACTTTTGACAATAGTTCTGACGCATATGTTTATAATGATTTTGCGCAATTGTTTCTTGGTATGAAAGAATACGATAGTGTATATCATTATGCTAAAAAAGCGATTCGAATTTCAGACTTTAAGAACTGGAAAGACCAATTATTGCGGTCGTATGGCTATATGTATGAGAGTTTTGAAAACCAAAAAATAATTGACAGCAGTTATAAATACTATCGCTTATCTACTGTTCTAAAGGATTCTTTATTTGATATAGAGAAATTAAGATCCATAGAATCAATTAATTTCCATGAACAACTCAAAGAACAGGAAGAAGAGCTGGCGCTGGCAAAAGCTGAGGAAGAACGCCAACATACGATTCAGTTCGCTTTATTGGCAATTGGTATCATTTCCTTTATCATCATTTTTTTGCTGTTGAGCCGCAGCATGATTACCAGCACAAGACTTATCAAATTTTTGAGCGTTGTGGCATTGTTGATGGTGTTCGAATTTCTCAATTTGATATTGCATCCCTTTCTGGAAAAAGTTACGCATCATTCGCCAATTTTGATGCTCTTGTCATTGGTTTGTATTGCTGCGTTACTGGTGCCGCTACATCATAAAATTGAGCATTGGGCAACTCACAAATTGGTCGAAAAAAATAAACAAATACGTTTGGCGGCGGCCAAAAAAACCATAGAGCAATTAGAAACTGATTTAAACAGTTAAAAAGCCTTAAATTAGGCTTTGTTTACAATTATAACTTTAATCATGAAAATCAATAGTCTAAAATTGACATTCATCAGTATTTTAATGAGTGGTTTTTTATTGAACTGCAAACCTTCAAATCAACAAAGAGTTTTGCCTTCTTGCATCGATTCAAAAATCGAAGCCATCAAAAAAGCTCCTGTCCAAAACCCTCCAACAGAGATTTGGAAATGGCAAATTGATACGGTTGCTTATTATTACATTACTTCGGGCTGCTGTGACCAATACAACTATCTATACAATGAAAACTGTGAAGTGGTCTGTGCTCCAGATGGAGGTTTTACAGGGAAGGGTGACCAAAAATGCCCGGATTTTGGAGACAATATTCAGAAAAAGTTGATTTGGAAAGATGAAAGAAAACAAGATTAATTATTTCGTTTAAAATCATAACTCAATCCAATGCCATAAGCAGCACCTTGAAATGTGTTCCTTCCAGATAGCATATAAGACAAATTTACATAAGCTCCCAAATTTTTCGAAATCGGTTTAAACACCGTGGTGCCAATTTTATGATAGTCCACACCAAATTCTCTAAAATTTTGCGGGCGTGGCGCTCCTAGGTAATCTGTTCCTCCGAACGAATATTGATATTCATAATAGGCGTCATAATACCAGTTTGAGGTGGCTTTTCCAACCTTCAAAGCAAATGGTACACTGTTTGGGACTTCTTCAAGTTTATATGAAAAACCACTTTGTAATGTTGTGAACCAATTGGTGTTGCATTGATAATGAAGCATGGCTCGTGTCTCTATAATAGTTGCTTGCTGTCCCAAATCATTTAGATCACCAATTTCATAATTGCTCAATGGCGTAGAAAAACCAGCACCCAAACTCAATTGAAGATTCCCTTTTTCAGTTTGTTTTTGATAAAATCGATATTTGGCAAACACACTAATGTCCTGAAAACTCCTATTGTCATCACTGGTTAAATAGGGAATGCTTATTTGGGCGTCAAAATTGTTTGTGATTCCATAGGCACCATAAAGATTTGCATAATACAGATTTCTGGATAAATCAATTTTATCTCTGCCAGCGAAATATTTTTTAGAATCCTCAAATCCCAAGCCTAAAACCATCGTTCCATTACCTTGACCACGATAAAACCCATCAATTTTACCTTGTGAAACAACTGTAATCGGAAAAAATAGTAACAAAATATAGATTGGTTTCATATAAAAGTGATTTGTAGTCTTCTTTAAGACGCAATACATCAGGATACATTACAACGCATATCGCCTATTGTTTTTTCGAAGCGCCGAAGAGTCTTTAAAATGATAAACAATTTATAGAGAGCAAAGATTGGTTTGTAAGGAGCGGGAAAGTGATTTTTGAATGCTATATTTGTAACTATTATTATATAAATATGAAAACACTATTGTATTCCCTTTCCCTACTTTTACTTATGAATTGTACCAAAAAAGAAGATACAAAACCGGAAGAACTCTCTGCTGATAATCCATTTAATGTATCCTTAAATCAACCTTTTGACTATGCAACGGTGACTGGAAATGATATTGAAGAATATGTTTCCATCACCATGAAGAACGCCATTGCATCTCTCGAAAAAATCAAGACAGAAACTAATCCGAGTCTAGAGAATACGTTTGTTGCCTTTGATGATGTAGTAAACAATCTTTCAAAAGCGAACAATAATTCCTTTATGCTTTATTGGACTTCAACCGATTCATTGACAAGAGCCAAAGGCATTGAATATTCTCAAAAAGTTGACTCGTTAAGCACAGTAATTAATTCCGATAAGGATTTGTTCCGTCAGTTTGAGAAATTTGCAAGTTCTGAAAGTTATCAAACTTTAGAGGAGCATCAAAAATTATTCGTTGATAATTTGATAACAGATTTTAAACAATCTGGAGTCAATCTTGACACTGAAAAATTAGATCAATTCAAAAAGCTGAAAGCAGAAATTACAGATTTGACTTCACAATATTCAACCAATATGAATACTGCAAATTCTATATTGAAATTGGATGAAAAAGGAGCCGAAGGTTTGCCGGAAAGCTTTAAGGAAACCTATAAAAAAGAGAACAATAGCTACGAAATCCCAGTAATGCCAGCAACTAAAGGACCTGTCATGGACAACGCAGTGCAGGAAGCTACACGCAAAGAATATATAACACTTTATTCGAATCGGGGTGCGGACAAAAACCTTGAAATTTTAAATCAATTGGTCAAAAAGCGTTTTGAGCTCGGACAGTTGATGGGCTATAAATCGTTTGCTGAATATAATTTGGTCACAAAAATGGCCAAAAATCCTGAAACTGTTTGGAAGTTTATCAATAGTCTAGTTGCTGAATCAAAAGAAAAAGCTCTAAAAGATGTTGAGGTGTTAAAAGTTTTTAGAAACAAAGAAAATAAAAACACTATTGACGAACCTTTAAAATCTTGGGACGTAAGCTATTATCATAATCAAATATTGAAAAACCAATTTCAGGTTGATAATGAAAAAATCCGCGAATACCTCCCAATGAAAGAATGTTTGAGTGGGATGATGAGCATCTACCAAGAATTATTGGGATTACAATTCAAAAAAATGGAAAATGCGTCCGTTTGGCATCCAGAGGTGGAAGCCTATGAAGTGTATGAAGGAGATAAACTCAAAGGACGATTTTATTTGGATTTATTTCCGAGACCAAATAAGGAATCTTGGTTTTATGGAGTGCCTTTGTCTGCGGGCAAAAAAACTTCAGAGGGTTATGAAGTGCCAGTGTCTATGCTTTTAGGGAACTTTACCAGGCCTACTGAAACAATGCCATCGCTTTTAAGTCATGCCGAATTAAACACATTATTTCATGAATTTGGCCATATTATGAATGCAATGGCCTATGAAGGTGAGTACAGTGTACAAGCGGAAACAAAAACTGATTTTGGAGAAGCAATGTCGCAAATTTTTGAAAATTGGATATGGGATTATGATATCTTGAGCTCATTTGCCAAACATTATAAAACAGGCGAAGTGTTGCCAAAAGAAGTTTTTGACAATATGCTGAAAGCGAAAAATGTATCTTCAGGATTGTTTGCACAAGGCTCATTAAGGAATTGTATTTATGACATGAACTTATATGACAANNAACAAATGGATGTGATGAACTGGTATATTGAAGGCACACACCCACAAGCCAGCTGGATACATATAAACACACACCCAACGTATTATTATGGTTATTTATGGTCGGAAGTCTATGCACAAGATATGTTTACAGTTTTTGAAGAGAATGGGTTGAAAGACCAAGCTACAGGCGTAAGGTATAGACAATTAATTCTTGCCAATGGAAGTCAGAGAGATATCAATGCGGCAGTTGAAGAGTTTTTGGGCAGACCTTCAAATAATGAAGCTTATATAAAAAGTCTTGGACTGGAATAACTTCAAAGTTTAGGCTTATTTTAAGAATATTGAACCATCAATTTTATAAAAATGAAGTACCTTACAGTTTCATAAAAAACAATAAACTATGACTGTAAATTTTCAATATGTAGATATCGATGCGAGTGAATGGCTATCAGAGCATGCCAAGGAAAAATTGGATAAGCTCGCCAATAAATATGAATTTCTTATCAGCGCCGAAGTGTTTTTCAAAGAAGACAAAAACGAGCCAGTGGATAGTAAGATATGCAATATCAGATTGAGCTTGCCTGGCCCACAAATTTTCGCATCTTCCAATCAAAAGAATTACGAAATGGCCGTTAAAAAGACCATCAGTGATTTGGAAGTTCAATTAAAAAAACGAAAAGAAACGTACAAAACATTTTAAATAAAGAAGATAGATTTTGAAAACGAGCCTTATCGATGATGATAAGGCTCGTTTTTTAGTATGGTGAAGCCTCTGTACAATTGTTCAATGACAAACAAACGAATCATTTGATGTGAAAAGGTCATTTTTGATAGAGAAACCTTGCTAGAAGCTTTCTCATAAACTTCGTTGGAAAAACCATAAGGACCACCGATGACAAACACCAATTGTTTGATGCCGGAATTCATGTGCTTTTGCAAATAGTCCGAAAAACCTACAGAATCCATTTGTTTGCCATTTTCATCCAAAAGAATCAAAATATCTGTTGCATTTAATTTACCAAGTATAAGTTCGCCTTCTTTCTGTTTTTGCTGGTCTTCACTTAAATTTTTAGCCTTCTTTATATCTGGAATTATTTCAAATTCAAATTTGATATAAAATCCAAGACGTTTTTGATATTCATCGATTAAAGCTTGCAACTGCTTATGATCTGTTTTACCGATGGCGAGAAGTTTGATTTGCATATCACAAAATTACAATTTTATTGCTATTTTGAATTTGGTATTTGTAATTTGAATATTTCAATTTCCAATTCTTATTTTTACAGTAAATATCTTTTTAAATGATTACCAAAGAACAATTCCAAAAAGAAATAGATCTTATCATTACGAATGCCATACGGGAAGATGTTGGCGATGGCGACCATAGTTCGCTGGCATGCATCCCTAAAGATGCCATGGGAAAAGCCAAACTATTGGTCAAAGATGAAGGTGTTATTGCTGGTGTTGAGTTTGCAAAAATGGTGTTTCAGTATGTAGATAAAAACATGAAAGTTGAAACATTGATTGAGGATGGTTCTAAAGTTAAGTATGGTGATATTGTGTTTTATGTTGAAGGCTCGTCGCAATCTATTCTAAAAGCCGAACGTTTGGTCTTGAACGCCATGCAGCGTATGAGTGCCATTGCAACAAAAACCAAGGTGTTTGTAGATTTACTGGAGGGCACAAAAACCCAAATTCTCGATACTAGAAAAACAACACCTGGAATTCGAGCTTTGGAAAAATGGGCCGTCAAAATCGGTGGTGGAGAAAATCATAGATTTGCTTTATATGATATGATCATGTTGAAAGATAACCATATCGATTTTGCCGGAGGAATTACTAAAGCCATTACAAAAACAAAGCTGTACCTTAAGGACAGCAACAAAGATTTGAAAATCATTGTTGAAGCACGAAATCTGGAAGAAATACGGGAAATATTAAAGAATGAGGGTGTTTACAGAATATTGATAGATAATTTCAATTTTGAAGATACAAGAAAAGCTGTCGAACTGATTGGCGATAGATGTTTGACAGAATCCTCAGGAGGCATCAATGAACAAACAGCTCGAAAGTATGCTGAATGTGGTGTGGATTTTATTTCATCAGGAGCATTGACACATTCGGTTTATAATATGGATTTGAGCCTAAAAGCAGTTTAAGGAATGGCTGACAATGTAGAAGAAAATATTGAGGACGAAATCGAGGATAAACTCGAGAGGCTTCCAATTATAAAACACATTGTTCGATTATTAAAAAAAATAGAGCTTCCTGCTTTGGAGGGTTTGACGTTGTATTATTTCTTGAGACTTTATGCTAAAGGAATCGTCAAAGGCGCCGTAACATCTCGCGCCAGTGCCATTGCATTTAGCTTTTTTACTGCTATTTTCCCTTTTTTGTTGTTTATCATCATTCTTATTCCTCATATTCCAGTCGATGGATTTGAAAAAGAATTCAAGGAATTTCTAGAGTCGATTTTACCACCTCAAACATCCGATTTTTTCTTTCAAAATATCTTTCAGAATATTTATACCGATGGCAATGCTGGATTGATTTCTACCGTTTTCTTTCTAGCTCTATTCTTAATGGCCAATGGCGTCAGTGCATTATTTTCGGGCTTTGAGAGTTCCTACCATCAACAGCTGACTCGAAGTGTGGTAAAACAGTACTTATATTCAATGGGAGTGGCTCTAATACTTGTGTTCCTTCTCGTTGTGACCATTGCTGTTTTAATCTATTTTCAGATTTATGTCATCAACAAATTTCTTTATTGGATGGATAGGCAAGGTTATGAAACCTTGGAGCAAGGCAAATTTATGGTTGATGTGGCAAAGTATGTCTTTTTTGTGATAATGGTGTATTTGGCAACGGCAACGCTTTATTATCTTGGCACAAAGGAAGGTAAATATTCAAAATTCTTTTCAGCCGGAGCTCTGTTGACCACCGTTCTTATTATTATATTTTCTTATCTGTTTGGGATCTATGTGACCTATTTTTCGACCTATAACGAACTCTATGGGTCAATTGGAGCCTTATTGATTCTGCTCTTTTATATTTGGTTGAACTCTAATATTTTATTGCTAGGGTTTGAATTGAATGCGACCATACGAATGTTGCGACGTCAGAACATGAAAAAGCACGTTTAAATGGCATATTTCATTGATGTCATATTGCCAATTCCATTGGAAAAATCCTTCACTTACAGCATCACCCAAGCAGAAGCCGATTTTTTAATGATTGGAATGCGAGTTGCTGTCCCATTTGGGAAATCCAAAATCTATACTGCAATTGTGTATAACATCCATAATCAAGAGCCTCTGATTTATGAAGCCAAAGAAATTCATCAGATTCTTGACGAAATCCCTATTGTCACCAAAACCCAATTAAACCATTGGGAGTGGATTTCGGAATATTACATGTGTACACTTGGGGAAGTTATGCGCGCTGCATTGCCAAGTGCTTTTGTTCTTGAAAGCGAAACGGTCATTCGTAAAAACAACGAAAATTTACTGAATGATGAAGATTTAAAGGATGATGAATTTTTAGTTTACGAAGCCCTTCACCATCAAACTTCGCTCAAGATTCAGGATATCATGGGCATTTTGGACCAAAAAAATGTTTTGCCAGTCATTAAACGTTTGCTCGAAAGGGATGCTATTTCGGTTCAGGAAGAAGTGTATGAAAAATACAAACCGAAATTAGTTCGTTTTGTGAAGTTGCATGTTTCCTATACGTCACAAGAAAAATTGCAGCAGTTGATGGAAGACTTAAGCAATGCACCAAAGCAACGTGATGTGGTCATGACTTTGTTTTCGATTTCTGCCAAAACAAAAAAACCAATCAAGGTTTCTGATTTAGCTGAAGAGAGTGATGCCTCAAATACCATCATCAAAACCCTGATTGATAAAGGAATTCTTGAAGAATATCACATTCAAAAAGATAGAATTGAATATTCAGGAGCGGATAATGAAGAGTCTAAACATTTAAATAGTCACCAAGAGAAAGCTTTGGAAGATATCAAGGCGTCTTTTAAATCGCAAAATGTGGTCTTGTTGCATGGCGTTACCTCTTCGGGAAAAACAGAAGTCTATGTAAAATTGATTGAAGAAGTCATCTCCAAAGGAAAACAAGTCTTATACTTATTGCCAGAAATTGCTTTAACAACGCAATTGGTCTCTCGTTTGCAGACGTATTTTGGTGAAAAGGTATCTGTGTTCCATTCGCGTTATTCTTTGCATGAACGTGTTGAGGTTTGGTACAATGTATTGAACAACGAATCAAAGGCGCAAATCATTTTAGGTGCGCGTTCGTCCATTTTTTTGCCGTTTCAGAATTTAGGATTGATTATCGTGGATGAGGAACATGAATCGTCCTTTAAACAATTTGACCCAGCACCTCGTTATCATGCACGCGATGCTGCAATTGTTTTAGCCAATTTATTTAAGAGTAAAACGCTTTTGGGTTCCGCCACACCAAGTTTGGAAAGCTACTACAATGCCCAACAGAATAAATATGGTTTGGTAGAAATCAATTACCGTTTTAATGAGGTGTTGATGCCAGAAATTGAATTGGTGGATTTGGCTGATAAATACAAACGCAAACGCATGAAAGGTCATTTTAGTGACCGTATGCTGGAAGAAATGACCGAAGCTTTGGATGAAGGCCATCAGATTATTTTGTTCCAAAACAGGCGGGGATTTTCTCCAATTGTAGAATGCAATACCTGTGGACATTCACCGCAATGCCCCAATTGTGATGTGAGTTTGACGTATCATCAATATCGCAATCAATTGCGTTGCCATTATTGTGGTTATAATACTGCAATGCTACAAAACTGTCAGGCTTGCGGCAGCAACGAACTGGATAGTAAAGGTTTTGGCACCGAGCAAATAGAGGAGGAGGTGAAAGCCTTGTTCCCAGACCATAAAGTGTCAAGAATGGATTTGGACACCACACGCGGAAAATATGGTTACGACAAAATAATAACGGCATTTGAACAACAGGAAGTCGATATTTTGGTGGGTACACAAATGCTGACCAAAGGGTTGGATTTTCGGAATGTAAAACTCGTAGGCATCATGAATGCAGATAATTTGCTCAACTTTCCAGATTTTAGAGCTCATGAACGGAGTTTTCAATTGATGCTGCAAGTGTCGGGACGCGCTGGTCGAACTGATAAACGAGGAAAGGTTTTGATTCAAACCTACAATCCGTATCATCGAATTTTACAACAGGTATCTGTAAATAATTATGCAGAAATGTACAAGGAGCAGATGGAAGAACGCTATACCTATAAATATCCGCCAATTTTCCGATTGATAAAAATCACCTTAAAACACAAAGATTATAATAAAGTGAATATGGGGGCTGATTGGTTTGCAAAATCGCTTCGGCAAACCTTTAGGAACAATGTTTTAGGACCAGAATTTCCGCCTGTGTCACGAATTCGTAATCAGTATTTGATAAATATCCTTGTCAAGATTCCACCACAACAATCGCTGCCCAAAACGAAAGAGGTCATTTCAAAAATCAACAATAGCTTTATGAGTGTGAAGGATTTTAGACCAATTCGGGTGATTGTGAATGTGGATAACTATTAGTGGAAATAGAAATTTGTTTTTACAAATTTCGTAATTGAACTAATCCCTAAAAATATGCCACTGTCCGTTCGAGCGCAGTCGAGAACTCAAATGATCAACACAATTCAGGTATCGACTCCGCTCGACCAGACAATACGAACAAAAAAATCCCGCATTCTAGCGGGATTTTTTTATAAAAAAGTATTTTTTTAAATGTTATTCAGTGCTTCCACCAAATCCGATTTTTTATTTCGGCTCAATGGGATTTCATAGGCGCCAACTTCAACATTCTTACTATTGAATCGGTCCACTTTGTCGAGATTGACAATGTAAGATTTGTGAATTCTCAAGAATTTACCTTCGGGCAATTCACTTTCAAAAGCTTTCATCGTAGAAAGAACTACAAGGCTGTTTTCTTCAGTAACTAATTTTACATAGTCACCAAGTGCTTCAATCCATTTGATGTCTTTAATATATACTTTACGTTTTTTAAGATTGCTCTTCACGAAGATATGCTCGCCATCAGTTTCATTGAAATCAAGCTTCAATTTGTGCTGTTCAAGAGCTTTCTCAACAGCGGTATTGAAACGTTCTCTCGTAATGGGTTTTTGGAGATAATCCGTAGCATCGTAATTGAACGCCTTGAACGCATATTCCGTTTTACCAGTCACAAAAATAATCTGGGGTTTATTGTTGAGAACATCAAGTAATTCGAATCCGTTAAGAACAGGCATTTCAATATCTAGAAAGATAAGATCGACCTTATGGGTATTTAGGCCGTTTTTAGTTTCTAAAGCACTACTGTATTCCGCAATAAGGTTAAGAGAAGAATGGTTTTCAATTAACTTTACAATCGATAGACGTTGTATCGCAGAATCATCAACTACTACACAGTTTAAGGTCATAACATTATTGTTTATTAGGTTAAGATATCGACAATAGTACGAAAAATTCGGATAAAAACCAAAAAACATCGTTAAACTGTTGCATTTAACAAAATTTTAACATTTTGAAAATATCTAAATATTTCATATCAAATATATTGCCATAATTGGAAATAATGTGTATTTTTGCACCCAATTTTAATAATAAATACAATTTTTATGAATCATTATGAAACTGTTTTCATCTTAAATCCCGTTTTATCTGACACACAGATAAAGGAAACAGTAGAGAAATACGAAGATTTTCTTACGTCTCGAGGAGCAAAGATGATATCCAAAGAAGATTGGGGCTTGAAAAAACTTGCTTACCCAATCCAAAACAAAAAAAGTGGTTTTTATCACTTATTTGAATTCCAAGTTGATGGAGAAGTCATCAATCCACTAGAAGTAGAGTTCAGACGTGACGAGCGTTTTATGCGTTATTTGACTGTAAAGTTGGATAAACATGCAGTTGCTTGGGCTGAAAGAAGAAGAACTAAAATGAAACAAAAAGCGTAATTATGTCATCAATAGAACAACAAGCAAAAGGAAAGAAAGATGGTGAGATCAGGTATCTTACGCCATTGAACATTGACACAAGCAAAACGAAAAAATACTGTCGTTTCAAAAAGTCTGGTATCAAGTATGTTGATTATAAAGACGCTGATTGGTTATTAGGTTTCGTAAATGAGCAAGGTAAATTGTTGCCAAGACGTTTAACAGGAACTTCTTTAAAATACCAAAGAAAAGTATCTGTAGCAGTAAAAAGAGCGCGTCATCTTGCGTTGATGCCTTATGTAGCAGATTTATTAAAATAAAACACACATAACTATGGAACTTATATTAAAACAAGACGTTGAAAATTTAGGATTTAAAGACGATATTGTAACAGTTAAGAACGGTTATGGTAGAAACTTTTTAATTCCTCAAAAGCAAGCCGTAATGGCAACGCCTTCTGCTAAAAAAGTATTGGCAGAAAATTTAAAGCAAAGAGCTTTTAAAGAGAAAAAAGTGATTGATGAAGCACAAAAGACAGCTGAAGCAATCAAAGCATTGGAAATCAAGATTCCTGCAAACGCTGGAACTGGTGCAGTTGCTGGAGCTAAATTGTTTGGATCTGTATCCAACATCGATTTAGCAAATGCATTGAACGAAGCTGGGCACACTATTGACAAGAAATTTATTGCTATCAATGGTGGAACTATCAAACGTTTGGGTCAGTACGACGCAGTGATCAGATTGCACAGAGATGTGACGGTTGATTTAACTTTTGAAGTTGTAGCAGAAGCTTAATACTCAAAATAAATTTTTAAAAGCCTCAACCTAAAATTGAGGCTTTTTCATTTTCAAAATTTTTACGTTTTCCGTCTTTACGGAAATGATAATAGCATTTTAATGAAATACTCAAGACTCACTAAAGAACAATTTGAAGAACTGCATCAAGAGTTCATCAATTTTTTGGCAACACAATCCATCACGGCAGACGAATGGGCTGATATCAAAACAAACAAACCGGATGTAGCAGAACAGGAATTGGATGTGTTCAGCGATTTGGTTTGGGAAGGCGTTTTAAGTAAAGTGACTTATTTGGAGCATATTTCTCCTCAACAGATGCATTTGTTTCATTTAAAGAAAGATATCATGCAACTGATTGCCATCAAACTTAAAAATGAAGAAATCGATTTAACGACTTCGGAAGGCTTTGATTGGTTTAGAAATAATCTATTATCTGACGATGTGGAGTTTTTGACTGCGAATAAATCCTATTCTGAAGATAAACCTTTGGACAAGTTTAAATTGATTCAACAAGGTGCTGTGATTACAAAAGGCGATTTGTTTAAGTATTTTGAGAAGTTGGTGTCTGCAAAATAATTTTGTTGCTTAATTTGGTTTTTAACAATTCTACGTTGTCCATTTCTGAATTTGTAAGCCAAATTTTGAGAATTTTGTTTTCGAGATTGATTTTTAAATAAGCTTTGTCTTTATAGTTGTTGCCCAATCCATTTTCAATAAAAATCCCGAAAATGTAGCTTGCAATCGAAACTAGCCAATTGATTTTTTCTTTTTGATATTCAATGGATTCAACACTACTGTAAAGGAATTTGCCTTCGTTTTTTGGATCAGAACTATCAATAACTTCAAAATGGGTTTCTTTTAGAATAACTTCTAACTTCGGTTTGAGCCTTAACTGAATACTATTGTTCATTTTTTCAAAACCACAGTTTTACTCATACCTCAAAGATTCCACAGGATCCAATTTTGCTGCTTTAATAGCGGGTAATAATCCAGCCACAATCGCCACAACAAATGCTATGGTAAAAGCACTGAACATGGCCAACCAAGGTGTCGAAAATTGAAAGTCAGCTAAAGAGGCGACTAAATATCCTATTAAAACCCCAAGGATAATTCCCAGAATTCCTCCCAATTGACCAATGATGATGGCTTCCATAAAAAATTGGGTTGCAATGGTTTTCTTTTTAGCGCCTAGAGCCTTGCGCACTCCAATTTCTCGTGTTCTTTCCGTAACAGACACAAATAGAATGTTCATCAAGGCTATTGAAGAACCAGTAATGGTAATGATACTGATAATCCATGCTGCCATATATAAGTATTGCGTGATATCCGCGATTCTATTGATCAAATCATCACTGCGTTCAATGCCAAAGTTATTTTCTTCCACCGGATTCAGTCCTCGTATGTTTCTAAACGTTAAGATGGCTTCGTCCTGTGCGCCTTCTAGCATGTCCTTATTTTCGGTTTTGACACTCAAACTGTAATTGATATTTGGTTGAGTAAAAAGCGAACGTGCCTTTTGTAATGGTATAAAAACTCTTAAATCTTGATTGTTTCCAAATGTTGAACCTTTGGATTTAAGCACACCAACAACCTTGAATTTTGCCCCTCTGATGCTAATCATTTTCCCGATTGGGTTGACGTCCGACAAAACCGATTTGATGAGGTCGCTACCGATCACACAAACATTGTTGTTGTTAAGAACGTCAAAATAATTAAGTTCTCGACCATCACTGATTTCCAATCCCGAATTTTGAATGTAATTTTCATTCACGCCCAAAACCGAAACTTCAGGGTCTGTTTTTTTATTTTCGTATTTCACTTCTGCAGTTCCTGTGCCCACAAAGGACAAGGAGGTTTTGGTATAAGGAAATTTATAAGTTTCTTCAAAGGCTTTTACTTCTTGATAACCAATGACAGGGTTTATTTTTTGAGCTTCCTTGCCACTTTGTCGTTGGGTGGTAAATTCGTAGCGTTGAATGTTAAATGTATTGGCTCCCATAGAGGAGAAATCACTCGAAATTGTATTCTCAAGAGCAGAAACCGCACTTAAAATACCAACCAAAGCGGTAATACCAATGGCAATAATTAAAACCGTTAGAATGGTACGAAGAAGTTGTGTTTTAATAGACCCAAAGGCAATGCGGATATTTTCCCTAAATAATGAAAACATGAAGTCTTGTTTTTTCCAGTTTGATTGATTGTAATGTAAGTCTATAAAAGCTCCATAAAGTTACTATAAATTTAAAATAACTTATGACTGCCTTTGAAAATTATGATATTTTTGCACTAAATACTCATTTGATGGCACAAAAACCAAGCATCCCAAAAGGTACAAGAGATTTTAATCCGGAAGAAGTCGCTAAACGCAATTATATTTTTGATACGATTCGTTCGCAGTTTGAATTGTTCGGATTTCAACCGATTGAAACACCAAGTTTTGAAAATTCTGAAACCTTGATGGGAAAATATGGGGAAGAAGGCGACCGATTGATTTTTAAGATTTTGAATAGTGGTGATTTTTTGAGTAAAGTTGATGAAAATGCGTATTTAAATAAAGATTCAAACAAAATAACAAGTTCAATTTCCGAAAAAGCACTCCGCTACGATCTAACCGTCCCATTCGCAAGGTATGTCGTCCAACATCAAAACGAGATAGAGTTTCCATTCAAACGTTATCAAATACAGCCAGTATGGCGAGCAGACCGACCACAAAAAGGTCGTTTTAGGGAATTTTATCAATGCGATGCAGATGTTGTTGGAAGTCAATCGTTATGGCAAGAAGTGGAATTTGTACAATTGTATGATGCCGTTTTTTCAGCCTTAAAATTGGATGGCGTCACGATCAAAATCAACAATCGAAAAATATTATCAGGTATTGCAGAAGTCATTGGCGCACGAGACAAATTGATCGATTTTACGGTCGCTTTGGACAAACTCGACAAAATAGGCGAGGAGAAGGTCAAGGAAGAAATGCTAGGTAAGGGCATCCCGCAATCTGGTATTGATAAATTGCAGCCCTTATTTAATTTGTCAGGGAGTTTTGGCTCTCAAATTGAAGAGTTAAAATCGATATTGAGTACTTCGGAACAAGGCAAAAAAGGTATTGACGAATTGGAATTCATCAACAAAGCCATTTCAGAATTAAAATTGAAAACAGCCACTTTGCAATTGGATGTCACTTTGGCGCGTGGTCTAAATTACTACACGGGAGCTATTTTTGAAGTATCGGCACCAAAAGGAGTGGATATGGGTTCCATAGGTGGAGGAGGACGTTACGACGACCTTACAGGAATTTTCGGATTAAAGGATATGAGCGGTGTAGGCATCAGTTTTGGTTTGGACCGAATTTATCTGGTACTTGAAGCCTTGAATCTGTTTCCGGAAACCATTAATAATTCAGTAAAAGCGTTGTTCATCAATTTTGGCGAGAAAGAAGCTTTGGCCTGTATGAAGGCTATAAAAGAATTGCGTTCCAATGGCATTAAAACAGAGTTGTATCCTGATGCCGTGACTTCGGGTAAACAGATGAAGAAACAGATGAACCATGCCAATAAACGAAACATTCCAAATGTCATTTTGGTCGGTGAATCAGAACTTCAAAACCAAACTTTTACTTTGAAGAATATGAAATCGGGTGAACAACAAGATCTTTCTTTAGAGCAGCTCATTAAAACATTAAAATAATAAAAAAAGCCCTGAATTTCTTCAGGGCTTTTTGGTTGTAGCTAAATAAGATTTGGGGAGTTTATTTAACTAAAACCTTTTTAGATGTGGTGCCAGTGTCTGTCACGACTTTGACGATGTAAGCTCCAGTACTCAAATTCTTCACTTTATATTCAGAATACGTAGAGTTTTCAATAGGTTTGATAGTACATATCGATTGTCCCATGATATTAAACAGTTCTATACTTCTAATATCCCTTAAGGTCGGATTGACTAAAACTAAACTTTCGTAAGTGTTTGCATAATAAACATCTAAATCTGAAAGTTCATCTTCTTCAACACTCAATGCAGAGCCTTCTTGGAACGTGATTTCATATCTATCCAAATAAGAACCAGCTGGAAGTGTGAATGCATACTCGCTCTGTCTTAAATTGTGGTAGGTATTCAACACTTTATCGTGAACGAATATTTCAACCTCATTCGGGACATTTTCCAAATGGTCAATGCTGATTTTGTTTTGACCACCATTTCTTAAGTGAAGTCCTATAGGAACTATACTTGCTTGAGTAATGGTATCTACACCTTGAATATTGAATTTTTCACTATTGATCATCCAATACATGTCATCCATTTGGTCATCGATATATTTTGCATCGTAACCCCAATCAATAGCTTCGGTTGCATGACTATCTACAGTAAGTAGGATTTGTCTATGTATGGTATTGACAGAGTTGAAGCCAATTCTGAATTTCATTCTCAAATCTTCTCCATCAGGATTGTAGTTTGTAGCTGTTGCAGCTTCAGATTGTCTTACAAAAACAGAGTTTGGAGTACCTTCAGGTACAAATATCCTTTGACTGTTTCTGAATTTGATAGTTCCTCCTGAACCTTCAGCTACCACAAAGAAGCCTTGACCTACTGGGATGTAACGGCCAGGTATTTTGGTTGGAGTTCCTCCCATACCAACATCAGGATCGTTTATCCCCAATGTAGCCGCAGGTGTTCCACCAGAAAGGTTGTACGTTGCATAACCACCTTGGTATTCCGCTAACACGTGCGAGCCACCTCCCCAATGTTCCCAGAAATATAAGGTACCTGTTGTGCTTCCATTACCTGCAATGATAGGGCCATTATCAAGTATAAACTGTGTGCCATCTATTGCAGATGGATATGGATTCCCTACAAGGTAATCGTTACCGGCGCTTAATGTAAGATTGATGTCACCATTATTAGGTTTTCCGGTAAACAAATATTGCTGATTTGTCAAAATTGAACCTGTACCTGGACCTTTCATTGTAAATCCTTCACCAGCACGCATTGTACCGGTACTTCTTACATGTTGCCAAGCAGAATAATTGTCATCTTGGAGGTTGGCAAATTTCCATATCCAATAATCAGCAATTCCGATAGGGCTTGTATTTGTTCCATTATAACCGGAAGTCAACCAATTTATATTGCTAACACCGTCTTTCATGATGTCTCTAACTCTATAATTATTGTTGTTTGAAGTGGTATTGCTTACACCAACTGGGGACGACCAATAATTATAGGTGAATTTATCAGCAGTACCTTGTTGGTTTTTCTCCAATTTACCTTTACTGGTAACATCCAACTGACTATCATCACCTTGAACAAGTTGAGATTCTCCTTGTAACTTGATAAGACCGTCCATTTTTAAATACCAGCTCACGTTAAGTTCAGAATCATTCAGAACATCATATTCAATAGGAGATGAGCTGGCATCAAACTGGTCAATAATCAAACCTAAATGTTTTTGGTGTCCATTAAAAGTAATAGCTTTATCCTTAACGTGTACAATTGTCCAACCAATATTTGGGTCTGTTGCATCTGTACCACGTACGCCATTAGGTGAATCATCAACCGATGCGTTAAGCGTACCACTTTGTCTTGTAACAAATGGCAATGGTGCATTTTGATATTCAATATCTTTGGTATTGTATATTCTCATACCGGAGCCAACATCAACACTGGCCGTTGTTAAATCGTCTACGATGTCACCTTTGTAGGTATCCATTCTATAATAACGTTTTAACGATGTCCAATTGAGTGGAACAATATTCGTCGAGCTGATATAATTTGTAATATCTCTTGGGATGATGGCACCTCGAACGAAACTTCCATTTTTTTGTATTTCTTGATACACCATTTTTTGAATTTCATCCGCAGACAAGGCTTTGTTGAAGACCCTTACTTCTTCTAAATAACCTTTATAGTAATTTGAATTTGCTGATGAAGATTTTCCTAAAGTCAATAATGAGGTATCAGTCGGTAAAGACCCGGAAACAGCTGTACTTCCTGCCTCTGCACCATTGATATAAATTTTTAAAAGCCCAGTTGAACTGCTGTATGAAGTTGCAATATGATACCATCGATTCGTATTCAAACGAGTTGATGGTGTAATCACTGTTCCTTTAGCATTTACTCTAATGTTTTTATTGCTACCAGTAGCGAGTAATTCTAAATAGAATTGGTTTTGTCCCATAATTCTTTGGACTCCACTAGTAGCTAAAGGGTCGATTTTTATCCATGTCATCATGGTGGCTTCACCCCAACCGTTAATTACAGATACATCTTGCCCGTAATCATTTCTTCCATCAAAGAATAGATGAAGTTTTCTATCTAAATCTCTTGGTGAACCAAATACAGCATCATTGGTATCAAACAGATCCAACAAACCATCACCTTCGGCATCTGTAGTTCCGTCTACCCGTCCATTGTTGTTAGCATCCAAATTTGCATATAAGGTATGAGAAATATCAAATGTGGAACCATCTGATGTAATATCAATGTAATCAGGAATACCATCATTATCAGTATCTTTTACAAAATAAGTGTACCCTGTACCTTGATTGGAATTTCCATAAGCAGCTGCAAAAGTCCCACCGGTATAGTAATCATAAATATCTAAAATACCATCGGCAAAATATTCCACCACTCCATCAGAATCAAAATCTTTTTTCCTTACAAAATCGGTATCAACACCATCTCCAACGCCATCTCCATCTATATCACCGTCGTCATTATCGTAGGATGCATTTGCAGTGTTTTTGGCACCTGATTCATCTACATCAAATATGGCATCATTATCACTATCCAAATCCAAATAATTTGGTGTGCCATCATTATCCGAATCCAAGGTTATATTCCCTTCTGTAAAATCATTCATACCATTACCGTTGTTGTCAACCCATCCAGAAGTGTAAGTTAAAGTAGCTTTACCTTCACTTAAGTTTCCTAATCCAGCTTCCACCACATCAGGAATACCATCATTATCAGAATCCAAGTCAAAAACATCTGCAACTCCATCACCGTCTGTATCACAAAGCGTTTGTGAAATAACAATATCATCAATGGCCAAATCATTACCTCCACCACCAGATGCATTGTTAATAAAACGAACCTTGAAATCTGTAATATTACCTAGATTGACACTTGTAGTGAATTGTAACCATTCACTTTGAGCACAAGAGTTGTCTCCAACTCCACCGGCACATCTACCAAATGGTCCAGTATTAATGGTTGCCAGCACATTATCTGAAAAGTCTAGAAACTGAACTGTAATATCAGGTAAAATGGTGCCAGGATAGTAAGGTTGGGACATGATATTCATTGCCCAGAAATTATAGGTAATAGGAATATTTGTTAATACTCCTGTGATATTGGTTTCGTAAAAAACACCAGGCGTAAAACTGGCATTAAATACAGCCATTCTACCATTTGTATCACCAGGAGTATGGTCTGGAGAGCTGGTCCATGCAAGATCTCCATGGATATTATCAGGATCAGTAGCTACAGCTCCAGTAATTTTGGATACAACGGTGTATTCTCCGTCATCAAGTATTCTACTGGATTGGAACGGACATTCGGTACTATTGGCGCCGACAATCCCATCTTCATAACAATAGGAAGTAATGGCAGCATAATTATTGGTATTGATGGTGGTCCGTCCTGTTCCAGTTCCAAAAGTTTCGTTTAGGAATTTATAATTCACGGAAGTAGAAAACGAAGATCGCTTACAAGCTAATTCTTCCTCATTGTCTTGGATACCGTCATTATCATCGTCAATGTCCACATTGTCATAAATGCCATCTCCATCACTATCGAAAAAGTTTTGCTGAGCTCCCGCAATGACGGCGAAAGTATAGCTGCTTTCATCCGAATCATTATTGTAGATGATTACATTGGTGGATTTTAATCCCGTCGTCAATGTTTTAAATCGCAAATTAAAAGTTGTATAACCACCAGGAGCCACAGGAGATGCGTAAGGAGTTCCCACAATTGCAAAGTCCGTGTTATTGGTTAAGGAAATGGCTGAAATGTTAAGATTTCCTACCCCCGTATTGTGAATGGTAAAGGATTTCGTGACGATAGTTCCCACATTCACATTACCGTAATCGGTATTATCACCAGTACTTGGTGTAGCGTCGCCGTTGGCTATTACAATGTTATTACCTCTAACATCAATTTCTGGGCCAGCGGTTACGACTCTGATGACCACATTATCTATATAAACTTTTTGGGAATTGCTATCGGCATTACATCTAAATCTAAATCTGGAGTTGGTGGAAAAGCCATCTCCAGCACTGGTAACCGTACGTGAATCAATATAATTTCTGTTGTTGAGTATATTATAACCCACTCTATACGTCATCATGGTAGACCAGCTGGAACCTCCGTTATTAGAGTATTCCATATAGAACTCTTCACCGGAATAATAGCCACTGGCAAAATTTTCGGTGCTGAAGATAAACTCCACGGAGGCCGAGGAATAAGGTGTTAGGTTAATATTGTTTGTACGCATATAGGAACTGCTGCTGTCGTCCCGAAGTTGTACCGAGTAGCCGGTGTCCAAAGGCGTATTATTGACTCTGTTACAATCGTTGCCACCGTCAACCCAGTTGCCATAGCCAGATTCAAAGTTATCGGAATACAGTACTGATTGGGCTAGCGTGTTACCAGAAGCTGCAAGTAAGATTAAAAGCACAGCGCCTTTTAAAAGTAACGTAAAACTTTTCATAAGCGGTTTATTTAGATTTAAGACTAACAAAAACTTTATGAGGGAAGCAATAAAATGGAGTAATTAATGGGGCTTGAAATAAAAAGTCCTTTCTATTTCAATACACGCGAGGGGAGCTTATAGGGTAATGACTGATCTGTTCGGTGGCATACCTTTGATGTGGTTTGGGAAAAGATGTTCAAAATACTTACCTGTTAACAAATCGGTATCTACGTTGAATTTATAGTTTAGGTTTTCATCGTTCATTACATAGGTAATTCTGTATAATTTTTCCAGTTTATTCAGAAAATGAGATAAGCTGGTCGATAAAAATGTCACTATAAAAGTAAGCGGTGTTTTCATGGTTGATTTAGATTTGGGTCTTAAATTGAAATTTTTCATTTCTAATTTCGTGGCTAATATAAAACTTTTTTTGAAATAACATCTACAAAATGCAAAAAAATACGATGAAATGCATTTTATTTTTTGAAACTACCTATAAAATATCGTCCGCATCGATCATTTTAATACTAGTGTTACTTGCATTCTTCTGCAACGTTATAGTTGAGATAATAATATTCGTTTGGTGGTCCGTTCGTTGCCGTGTTTTATCCTTATGATCAGTACTGTGGATGGGATGCCTTCCAAAGATATTTTCATATAACTTTTATGTTTGCCATCGATGGAAAGACAGCGCTGGCCCAAAATATTAAAACATTCTATGGTTTCGATAGGAGCGCCGTTGGTTTTGATGATCAGTTGATGGGAATCTTTGGCCTGCGTAATGGAAAGCGTATTTAAAGAAACTTCTTCTATCGACAGTACCTCGTTGGAATCATTGTCGGAAAAGGTCAAATAGAATCTATCCATATAGGTGCCAGATAGAATATCTTCGGTGAAGTTTACCTCGTTGATAGGGGCATACATATTATTAAAGGCATCATAAATATAAACATCCACAGGAGATTCGAAATTTTCCAAGTCGGTCAACTCAATTTCGACTTCACCGGAATTGGTCAAAAATAATCCCAACGGATAACGTTTGGTTGCATCAAACGCGCCGACACCTTGAATGACATATCGGTTGTTGTTGATGATCCAGTTCATGTCGTCTTGTAAGTTGTCGACATTTAGGGCGTCGTAGCCATAGCCCACACCATCCGTGGCTACATTGTCCGGGGTGAAACCGAGCAATAAGTGTCTGGTGTAACCCGAAGGCGTTCGCACGTCTAAGCGAACGCGCTGTATGTCATCCGTAATCTTTTGCACCTTCTGGTCATGAAATAAGGTGTGACCTTGTGTAGCAATGCCTAGGAACAAGGCCAAACATAAGTAGGTAATTTTAGTCATCTTATTAGATTTTAGGCGTTTGGGACGTGCAATATAAAAATATTTTTTGCTTTTTTCGATAAAAAGCAAATAAATCCGATAAAATGAAAAAGACAGCCTTGCTGGCTGTCTTTTTAATATCCATTGATCGATAGGTTTTAGAATTTCACAATCACCTTCTTATTGAAGGTACTGGTGTCTGTTTGAATCTTGATCACATAATTACCTTCGGACACATCTTTGACAGGAATCTTCATTTCATGTGAAAGAGTGGTATTGGTCGTGTTCCATCCTTTTACTACCTGACCAGCTATATTAATCAGATATACCTGTTTCACATGGATGCTATTTGGCACCTTAATGTAGATCTCATCTGTTTTTTGCAGATAATTTACAATTACATCTTGGAAATCGTTATCAATCGTAGATAAGGTCTCGTCTTCGCTAAATGTTAAAAAGAAACGATTATCATGGGTACCAGCTTCCAAATCAATCACAAAACTTGTATCGTTAATAGGGTGGTAGGTGCCTAAAAGAGAATCATACACATAAACATCGATTATTGAATCAAAATTCTCTAAATCTGTCAATGAGAATTCCACAGGACCAGTAATTCCCAATTTAAGTGCAAATGGATATTGTTTAGTATCATCAAATGCACCAACACCTTGGATGACATAGTCTTTGTCTGCTATCTTAAAGGCGGCGTCACTAGGAAAATCATCAGAGTTCAAAGCATCATAACCATAATCTGCAGCATCTGATGCAGCATTGTCAGGCGTAAATCCTAATAACAAATGTCTTGTGGCACCTTCTGGAGTTGTTACACTAAGACGTAGGCGTTGTATTTGGTGGATGTCTGTAACTTCATCATCAGTTTCATCTACATTCGAAGCAGAGTCATTTTCTCTAAGGAAAAATGAATTTCCAAATGATTCTTTCCAGAAAATTCGTTGATTATTATTAAATTGAATTAGACCACCATTCAAATCACCATTGACAACAAAGCCTTGGCCTACAGGAATGTATTGTCCCGGTAGTTTAAGGGCGTTTCCGGGTCCATTGATTAAAGCATCTGGAGGGCTAACACCTGCAACTGGACCGACATAATTGTAATATGTATAGCGACCTAAATAAGCTGCAACAAAATGGGAATTGTTGTTTGGAGCATGTTCCCAAAAACTGATGGAACCATCTTCTAGAGTATTTATATTATCTGCAATAAATTTATTTGCATCGATAGCTGAAGGATAGGGGTTGCCAACTAATGACTGATAATTGCCCGTAAGATTGGTTGAGATAGTACCATTGTTCGGTTTCCCAGAAAACGTATAGTTTTGATCAGAAGTTCCAGCTCCACTTCCTTTCATTATGTAGCCAAGCCCTACAGGAACTGGAAAAAATTGATTGATCCGGTGCCATACGGGATAGGAACCATCAAGATCGTCATAGATATATAGCCAACGACTGCTCAAAGTAACCGGATTGGTGCTACCGTCTGCATCATAGGATGTTGTCCAATTCACAGGATTGTTTCCGTCATAGAGAACAGCACCCACGGCATAGGTCTGACCGCTACCAGTTCCCAAATCATGAACTGGACTTCCCCAATAATTGTAATTGTAAAGATTGGTTGTGCCTTGTTGGTCACGTTCCAGTTTTCCGATACCGCTCTCATCGACGATACTTCCCATTGGTTGTATCAGTTGAGATTCACCATCCAAGTCTAATGTACCATCGATTTTTAGGTATTTGTTGACATAGAGTGGTTGGTCGTTAGTGATGGTTAATCTATTATTGTCAACTATTAATCCGAGAACCGTTGTTACTCTGTTTCCAGAAGTTATATTATGACGTGTTCTAACAATGTTCCAATCTATATTGCTTGTATTCGGTGTAATTTGAAAACTTCCATTCAGCCAAGTATTGTTTGTTGCCCAGTTTCCGTTGTTATTACTAATGTAAGGAAGTGGAGCAGTCTCTGGTTGGTTCGAGGTCATGTTTCTAATACGACCATTCGCACCTACATTTGCTAGTAACTCTCCATTATTTATGTCAACGGTGTCACCACCAAATCTTGCCACTTGGTTCATTTGGTAATATCCTTGTAAACTTGTCCAATTAAGCCCCGCAATATCCAATCCAAGAATTGATCCCGCTACCAGTCCGTTGTTTTCAATTTCTTGGTTCATCATTTCACGAATTTGAGAGGTTGTTAAAGGAGCATTCCAGATACGTAATTCATCCAAGGCGCCATTGAAATAATTGGTTGGGTTGCCATTATTATTTCCTAATGCTCCTATTAGAGTGTTA
Source organism: Flavobacteriaceae bacterium UBA5544 (assembly GCA_002426755.1). Classification (GTDB taxonomy): domain Bacteria; phylum Bacteroidota; class Bacteroidia; order Flavobacteriales; family Flavobacteriaceae; genus JBPOFM01. Next base: position 4,216 of record DINI01000004.1, on the reverse strand, counting down.
TAAGTATTGGAAGTAGGAACACTTCCCGATACAGGAGTTGCAGTTGCATTTAATCCATCAACATACAGGTTGTAGTTGCCTGATCCAGAATTGTAAGTTACGGCAACGTGATGCCATCTTAAATCTGTGATTGCAATATTCGATTGAATCACTCCTGCATTGTTATAACGAAACTCTATCAATCCGTTGCTCAAAGTCAAATCATATCCTGAATTAAGATTATTCAGATCCCGTTTTGATAGCAACGTTTGAGCAGAAGCTGACAGAACATCTCTCTTAACCCATAATTCAATACTGAAATCTCCAGAAAGATTATAATTGTCCTGAAGATTGATATAATCGTTGCTACCATCAAAATCAATATAATTGCCACAATTTGCAAAAGTTACAGTCATTGTATCTGTTGTACTGTTACACGGAGCCACATTGTTTACTTGCCATTGCAGTATATATGTTTGGTCAAGTTGGCCTGTAAAGTTAGAACTACTTGAATTGATGTTGCTAAAGCTATAAGAAGCCGGTGATTGTCCCGAAATGACAGACCATTGCCCATTTGGATTTTGTGCATTTAAGCTAACAGTGGTAGCACCACAATTTGAAGTGGAATAATTGATGTCACTTCCCGCATTTGCTATCACATAAGGATTTACAGTAATGGTTATGATGCCACTGGTAGCGGTACAGGCAACTCCATTGGTAGAAGTTACAATAACTCGATAATAAGTGGTCTGTGAAAGCAGTGGAGGAGGATAAGATGATTGATTACCTCCCACATTTGTCCATGGTGCCGCTCCTGTAGTACTTCGTTGCCATTGATAAGCTAATGTCCCCGAACCTGTGGCAGAAACGCTTAATGCACTCGGCGTGGCATTGCTACAAACGGTTTGGTCAGCTCCAAAGGTTGAAATTGAGACTTGGTTAACAAAAATTGTCACAATGTTTGAATAGACCGTACATGAAGACCCTCCATTGGTTGCCGTTACCATTCTTCTAAAATAGGTCGTCGTTGTAATTCCTCCTGAAAAAGGATAATTCACAGTACTTACACCAGTTGAAGCCCAAGGGCCTGAAATAGTGGAGGCACTTTCCCATAGATATCCATAAGTGGTGCCAGATACGGAAGCAGTTGGTAAACTTCCAGAAAGGCCTGTAGGTGTGTCACCTGAACAGATGGTTTGATTGCTCGAAATCGTGCCAGCAGTGATGGCGTTTGGTCTTACTGTAATGACATTGCTCGTTCCAGAACAGGAGACACCATTCAAAACAAACGTAGTGATACGTCTGTAATAGGTTAATATACTGATTCCTGATGCTGGACTATAATTTTGGGATGTAGCTCCGCTGATTGGGCTGAAGGTCACATTATCCGTGCTAATTTGCCACTGATATGAAACAGTACCTCCCGCAAGTGATGAAGCAGTTCCTGTAAAACCAGTAGGGATTTCTCCAGAGCAAATGACCTGATTTGCATTGATTGTGCCCCCGGCAACCGTAGGTAAAACCGTGACTGTTATGGTAATTGGCGCGCCAGGGCAACTTAATGCGTTATTGGCCGCTGGTGTAATAGTATAGGTAACATCAATTGGTGCATTGGTGTTATTGGTTAAAGTGCCTGGGATATTATAGGTGTTTCCTGGAACAATGTTGTTTCCTGTGCCACTGGTAGGAGTCCCTGTGATTCCCGCCGGCGTGGTTCTGTTCCAAGTAAAGCGCATATTCGAATCAGTAATGTTGCCAGTAATGCCTATTTGAGGACTGGAGCCACTACAGATTGTTATATTTGGAATCGTATAATTTGCTATAGGAATAGGTCGAATGGTAAGATTAACGACTACTGGATCAGAATTACAGCTACCAGAGAAATTATTAAATATTGGAGTAATATTTAGTTGTGCAGTTATTGTATTGTTTGTGTTGTTTTGAACTGTAATGGGTATAGTGGCAGTTGTCGTTCTGTTAAAAAAACCTCCAGAAGTAGTCCCATTGTCACTTCCTGTTGACGGATTTATATAAGCAGAATTTGCAGACCACAAAAAATCTACATTAGAAAAACCTGTATGATTTATGCTAATAGTAGCATTTACAACAGCTCCAGAACAAAACGGGCCTGAAGGTATAGTTACACTAGGATTGCCAAATACCCCTCCAATTCCAGTATAATTTATAACTACTGTATTGCTGAATAATACAGTTCCGCAAATGACATCCATTACGCTTAAGCGATAATAAGATTCAACTCCTGTAGGTGGCTGATAAGTAGAGTTTGTGGCACCAACAATATTTGTCCAAGGCGCTGCTCCTGTAGTACTTCGTTGCCATTGATAATTATATATGCCGGACCCACCAGAAACAGACGTTGTTTGAGATAGGGGCGTAGGGTCTTCAGGAAACCATATATTTCCACAGACATCTTGAGAATTCCCAATTATTGGAGCTACTAATGGCGCATATACCGTCACAGTAACATAAGTCACTGCACTTGGGCAACCACTAGTAATCGCAGTTATGGCAAACGTTGTGGTTTGGGTAGTAGTTGTGGTATTTGTCAGGTTCACAGAAAAACTTGGCCCAGTAATATTGGTTCCGCTCGTAGTTCCCGTAATATTTGTAGTATTGGTTCTCGTCCAATTGTACCTTGTAGTGCCTGGCAAAACAGGACTTGTACTTAAATTAATAGTGGCGTTTGAACCCGTACAAATGTTTTGAGTAGCTGGACCTGCAACCACAACCGGCACAGGGTTTACGAGTATGGAGACAGAAGTCGTTGCAGACGGACAGCCATTTGCAGATGCAGTAATGACAAAGACCGCAGTTTGAGGCGTGTTAGTGGTGTTTGTCAATGTTCCTGAAATAGAATTGCCACTACCATTTGCTATTCCTGTAATATTTGTATTTGTTTGTACCCAACTATAGGTGGTTCCGGTCACATTATTTGGGGCTGAAGAAAGTAATATAGTACTTATGGAGTTTCCAGAACAAATAGTTTGTGCTGCCGAAGGTGTTGCTGTAACCGTTGGCAATGGATTGACTGTCACAACAACAGTGAACGTTGATGGTGCACAATTTCCAATACTCGCGGTGACTGTATAGGTAGCTGTTTGTGGAGAAGACGTTGTGTTGGATAATGTTTGGGTAAAACTGGATTGTCCGCTCAATGCACTAGCACCAGTAATGCTACCTGGAGATGAAAGTGTTGGTAATCCCCAAGTGTACGTTGTTCCGATTGGAACGATATTTCCACTTGTTCCATTCGCGGGGGAAACGGTGGCTACTCCACCGTCACATATTGAAATGGAATAATTATTTGGAATGAAAGGTGTCACATTGTAAGTAACCGTAATGAGTTGGGTGACATCAACAAAATTTCCACCAGCATCTGTAACACGATAAGTTCTTGTGATAATTTCTGGATTGGAGTTGCCGTTGGATACATCAGAAATATGAGATACCGTAGTAGAGCAATTATCGCTTGCAGATACCAATGCGATGTTTGGTGCAGGGACATCAACCGCACATTCAACGGTTATATTACCAGTTGGAATTGAAGCTGCTGGAGGAATATTGTCCTCAACTGTTACTGTAGCATTGCAAGTTGCACTATTACCATTTGCATCAGTCACCGTTAAAATTACTGGATTTAAACCAATATTAGAACAATCGAAAGAAGTAATATTTGTGTCAAAAGTTAATGTGCCACCACAACTATCCGAAGAACCATTGTTGATAGCGTCTTCAGCTATGGATACGTTTCCTGTTGCATCCAATTGCACGATTATATTTTGGCAGACCGCAATGGGGTCAGTAACATCCTCAATTGTCACTACTGCGATACATGTGTCTATTTGGCCGTTCCCATCATCCACGGTCAAGGTCACATTATTTGGTCCGATATCCGAACATGTAAAAATGGTTTGTGATAGAGACAAAGATATCGTGCCACAATCGTCGGTTGATCCATTATCGACGTCAGTCGCTACAATTGTTACGCTTCCAGAACTTCCCAATTGAATAGTTATATTTTGACATGCTGCGGTTGGTGCTGTAGTATCATCGTAGTTATAGACTTGCGTTGAGGTGGTGGAATTACCGTTGCCATCATCGAATGTCCAGTTGATTATAGTGCTCCCTCCTTCGACAAAGGACAGGGTGTCCGTTGTCGTTCCCGTGATGGTTCCGGCACAGTTGTCGGTTGTTGTGGGAGCTGTCAGTGTTCCGT
>DINI01000027.1 GCA_002426755.1 Flavobacteriaceae bacterium UBA5544 | reverse complement strand
ATTTTTCTTAAATGGGTGGCAACTCGTTATATCAGCACTAAAATAATCATTTATCTCATTCATTGGCGGGATATTGTAACTTTTTTGTACGTATTTGCGGTTTTTGTTATTTGTTCTACTGCAATATCCAACGGGTTGCTAATCTTTGCCAAATCTTTTTGCGCTACATGGGTATAAATCATGGTGGTTTCTGGCTTGCTATGTCCCAATAGCTCCTGTATATAACGGATGTCTACACCATTCTCTAGCATATGAGTGGCATAGCTGTGACGCAAGGTATGAGGAGACACGCTTTTTATTATCCTGGCTTGCTTGCAGCTATTGCCCAAAAACTTTCTGATACTACTGTCACTGTACGCCTGCCCATCTCTGCCTTCTATAAACCAGTTGATAGGTTTATAGGTATTTATATAGTTTGACAGAAGTGGCTTTATGCTTTCGGCAAGCGTTACCACGCGGTCTTTTCGGCCTTTGCCATTTTTTACAAATACTTGGTTGCGGTACACATCAATATCTTTGACGCGTAAATGTAACAGTTCGCCTATGCGCAGTCCGCTTGAATATAGTAGTGCAATAATGGTGCGGTGTTTAAGGTTTTTAGTTACCTGTATAAGCCGTATGGTTTCTTCCATAGATAGCACTGTGGGCAGGTATCTGCTTTTTTTAGGACGCTTATAGGTGCTGGCATCAAATCCGCTTACCCTGCAAAGAGCCGTAAGATATTTCAATGCGCCTACACACTGCCTATGGCTGCTAATGCTGTAGTTTTCTTTGGCAATTACCTCGCTCATATACTTGTCTAGGTCTGCATTGCTCCATAGAGTGATGTCTTTAGCTATCCTAAAATGCAAAAAGCGGAGCACAAAGTAGGCATAGCTCTTTATGGTCTGCTCACTTAATCGTTTCCCCTTTAGGTATGACACATAGCGCTTTAAAACTTCTTTATGGGTCAATGGTAACTGTTGGTAGAGTGTGGTGCTGTCTGGCTTGGACCATTGTTTTTTTGGTGCTACCTGTTTGGAATTTTTTTGTTGAAAGGCTGAATAGTTTACATAGTATCCTTTTTCTTTAAAATAAGTGAACAGTTGGTGCAGCTGTCCTTTTGTATGGAGTACATAAAACGTTCGATGCGTTTGGCTCCACAAAACACCGTTTATTTTTTTTACAAAAGATTTTAGGGTATCGTCATATTCAAAACCAATGGCAATCTGGTCTGCATTGCGATGGTGAAAGGGGGTAAGGGTAATGGTTGCCATAAAGTTAAATACCGTTCTTAAGGGAAGGTGATTAAAGGTATAAAAAAAATCGACCCAGAGTATATGTTGCTTATATTCGGTCTTGCTTCGCAAAAACCTCCATCCAAAGCATACGCACTCGAACAAGACCCGAACAAAACTGGGAGAAAACCTCTCTAAAATCACACAAAGTGGACAATTGCGGACAATTGCGGACACGCTCTTGCAAGATAATTTGCCGAGTGCTACATTCGTCAAAATTTAACTGATTATTAATTTTTAAACCCAAATCTTATGGCAACATACGAAAAAGGAATTTTAGGAGGTTTCTCTGGTAAAGTGGGCAACGTTGTGGGTGCCCGATGGAGAGGCAAAGACATTATGCGAAGTGTACCCGTGCGTGGTGCGTACACACCAACAAGCGAGCAAGAGGCACAGCGCGAAAAGTTTAGCGTGGTCATCAAGTTTCTGACGCCTATAAAACCCGTGGTGGGCAAGTACTTTGGCAAAAAGCAGGGCGATAAGTCTGTCTTTAACTTGGCGACGTCGTACCACCTTTTGGAAGCGGTACAGGAAGTCTCTCACGAGTGGGTAATGGACTACGAGAAAGTGCTCATCAGCAAAGGTGAGCTGCGCGGCTTGGCAGACCCAAGTGTGACTTCTGAACCGGGTCAGGTGTTGGCACTTTCTTGGGAAGACAACAGCGGGCAGGGCTATGCCGATGCAAGTGACCAACTTGTCGCAGTGGCGTATAACGAAAGTATGAACATCTATCAGACGTTCATTGCCGATGCGAGTAGAGGGGCCACTACGGCCAATCTTCGGCTGCCGGCATTTATGTCGGGGCTGGAGGTAACCCTATGGGCAACCTTTGCAACTGCCAATGGCAAAGATGCAGCAACCAGTACCTACCTGGGTGTCTATACGATCAGCTAACCACAACCGTTGCAGAATAAACAACCGCTTGTCCTATCAAAACCTGTTAGAGCAAGCGGTTTGTGTTTTTGTAATGATTGAACAGGTCAATCTGCAAGGATTAACGTCCTGTCCAACCATGGGAATAAAAATGGTTTTTAATGTGCTTTTTTGTTTGAATCAACAGAATTTTGAACCGCGCGCATCAGGATATCATGCAGCAAATCGGCAGGATACAAGACGGTGCCACCTATTTTTGCCGCAGGGAGTTCATTTTTTTCTCTCCATCGCCTTAAAGTGCGTGGACAGACACGCATCAACTCCGCCACTTCTGGGATGCTATAACACTTGTCCCGTTTAATGTCTGGAATTATAAGGGTTGAATTGGTACTGGTGTTGGTTTCAATTACCAACGCATTGCGTGAAGTGATTTTTTTCATAAATGACAATTGATTAAAGTTAGATAACGAATGTATATAATTTTTTGATATGTTGTAAGAAATTGCCAAATTATTTTACAGTTAAACAGATAAAAGTGTCGTTTTATCGTTAAAATACTGAAAAAGTAATCCTAGAACTAATTGTCAGTCTCAAGAGGTTTTCTCAAACCGCTTATAAACATATTCCATCACAAAACAGGCGGCAATGATGCCTAGTGCAATATAATCATCCATCGGGCTTTCGGAATAATGCTGCACCAATAAGGCAATCACCGCCACGGTGCAGGCCATACAGCCCATCAAGGGAATGCTGCGTTTGCTTTTGGTGTCCTTTGCAAGTTTGTAACCCGCATAATTGACCGTGGCAAAGATGAGTAAAAACCCCACGCTTCCAGCGGTAGAGATACTTTCTAACTGTAGGGTGTTTACCAACACAAGCGTCAATACGGCCGTAATCATTAAACCTATGGGTTTATTCCACAAAGAGCGTGTAAATTCATGTGGGAGTTCATCATCTTCGGCAATTTCATAATTTACTTTACTGCCACCATAAAGTGAAGCATTGATAGCGGAGAACGTAGAAATCAAAGCCGCAATGGTGATGATGGTAAAGCCTACCTTGCCAAGCATGGGTTTGGCGGCTTCTGCCAATACGTAGTCTTGTGCGGTGGCAATTTGGCTAAATTCTAAAGAGCCAACCGTTATTATGGCGATGATGACATACAGAAAAATGACAAAAATCACCGAAATATAATAGGCTTTAGGAATGTTCTTTTCCGGATTCACGATATCGGGAGCCGCATTGGCAATGAGTTCAAAACCTTCGTACGCCACAAAAATCACCATGCCAGCGGTGAGCAGTTTAAAGGACGATTCCCAATTGGCAGGCGAGAGCTGTTCCACATGCGGATTGCCCATCAACCCATAAATACCAAAACCCACGAAGCCCAATAAAATAATCAATTTGATAATCACCGCATACGACTCGATGGCGCCTACCACAGCCACACTATAATAGTTGATGGCAGACGCAATAATCACAATGGAGGACGCATAGATATGGGAATCGATAGCGGTATCACCCGTCAGTTGCAGCAGATTGGGTGCATAGGAGCCAAAAGCAGAGGCGTAGAGTGCCAACATAATGATATAGCTTACCCAAAGCAGATTATTGATACCACCGCTGAAGACACCCGTACCAAACGCTTGGTTGATAAACTTGACCGTACCACCACGGTCCGGATATTTTAAGGATAGCTTAACGTAACTGTAAGAAGTCAACAGCGCAATAAGGCCCGCAATCAAAAAAGAAATAGGTGTCCCACCTTTTGCCAAGGCAACTGCCAATCCCAAGACTGCAAAAATACCACCACCCACCATACCGCCAATCCCGATGGAAATGGCTTCCTTTAAGTCTATTTGGTCGTTTGTGCTAGATTGGTCCTTCATAAGAGTTTAGGATAATTGTATTAAGTGTTTAATTCCAAAAGCAGGACATTTAAATCCAAAAACCGCGTGTACATGATAAGGTTGCCATAAGCATCGTGCGGCCAAAGGTCTTTGGGTCGGTCCCAATAAAGCTCCACACCGTTCCCATCAGGGTCGTTGAGGTATAAGGCTTCTGATACGCCGTGGTCACTGGCACCCGTCAAAGGATAATCGGCCGTACGTAATCGCCCATACATGGTGGCTAGGTCTTTTCGGGTTGGATATACAATAGCGGTATGGTAAAGCCCTACACTATTTACAGGCGCTGGAGGCATACCTTTACTATGCCAAGTATTTAACCCAATATGGTGATGGTAACCACCAGCAGAAATAAAAGCCGCTTGGTCGCCATAATGTGCGGTAACTTCAAAACCCAGCAGACCACAATAAAAGTCCAGTGAGCGTTTCAGGTCAGAGACTTTCAGGTGCACATGGCCAATTCTGGTTTCGGCAGGAATGGTGTACTCGTTTTCCATTCTTATACCAGCTTTTCCTTAAAGAAGGCGATGGTACGCTCCCAAGCCAATTCCGCAGCAGGTTTATCATAACGGGGCGTGGTCGTATTATGGAATCCGTGGTTGACTCCAGGATAAAAATGAACCGTATATGCCTTGTCATTTGCTTTTAAAGCCGCTTCATAATCAGGCCAACCTTCGTTGACGCGTGTATCGAGTTCGGCATAATGAATCAGTAATGGTGCTTGTATCTGGGCGGTTTCTTCGGCAGTGGGTTGTCCACCGTAAAAAGGCACAGCGGCTTTTAGGTCAGGTACGTTCACGGCCATCATATTCGATATCCAGCCACCAAAGCAGAAGCCAACGACACCAATGTTGCCATTGCAATCCTTATGGTTTTTAAGGTAATCAAAAGCAGCTATGAAATCTTGGAGCATCTCATTGCGGTCGCGTTGTTTTTGCAACTCCCTACCGTCGTCATCGTTCCCAGGATAACCACCAAGTGGCGATAGGGCATCGGGAGCAATGCTGATAAAACCAGCCAAAGCGGTCTGACGGCCCACATCTTCAATATAAGGATTCAAACCGCGGTTCTCATGGACCACAATCACACCTGGGAGTTTGCCGGTCATGTCTTTGGGTGTGGACAAAAGCGCCTTAATGGTCCCACCACCTTTCGGGGAGTCGTAGGTGATATAGTCGGAATCCAAACGAGGGTCGTCTTTTGCGACGAGCAAGGTAGTGACGTAGTCAGGAGACATAAAGCTCAATAAGGAGCCTACGGTTAGGCCACCAATGGCATATAAAGATAGTTTTTCAACAAACTGTCGGCGGTTGAGTTTGTTATGGGCATAATCGTCGTAGAGGTCAAACACCTCTTGGTTGATGTCTTCTTTTTTTAGTGGTTTCATGGCATGAGATTTTGATGATTCTAAAGTTAGTCATTTTTATAAAGAATTGTATGTATATTGTTTTTCATCTAAAAATAAGCGCCAATGCCATATACTAAAGTAAGAATTGTCACGTTAATGAAATATCAAACCAAACCAAGGAGATTATTAGGCACCATTACGTTTTATGTATTAACTAAACCATTATTTATGAAACGTTCACTCATTTTACTGCCTTTTTTTGCCCTTATCTTTTGTTGTAATTCTAATGACGATAGCTCACCGCAACCACCAGATGCTGATAATTTTTATGCACTAACCGTTGGAAATGAATGGGTGTACCAAAATAATAAGTACAATCCAGGCACCGATAATTATTTAGATACTGGAGTAATTGACTCTGTTAGTATAGTTGGTACAGAGACCTTTAATGGAAAGACCTATTATAGATTTAGAACTTATACCACAGGTAATGAAGAACATATTACGTTCTGTAATCCCAATGGAGAACATTTTGAATTACTTCGCGATTCTTTAGGATATCTGGTCCGGAGTGATGGTAGCATAAAATTCACTAATTCTGACTACGAAGAACGTATGGTTTCAACCAATGCTGGCATTACTATTTATGAAACGTTGCAACCTAATTTGACCGATGTCGTGGTGGGACCAGTGACATTTACTGGTATGTATTCAGAGCGGTATGCCCGTGATGCGGACGGAGGGCAGTTACCAGGCATAGATACCTTTGTATATGTTGATGGTACAGGGCTAGTCTATGATACTTCAAGCTTTGTTTCTCAATCTTTGCCAAGCATTACACGAGTTTTGATCTCTCATACAGTTCAATAATGCTTTTTACTTCTTAAACATAAAATACACCGCCAATACCAAGAAGATAAAAGAAATAATGTGATTGGTACGGAAGGTTTCTGTTTTGAAGACCAAAAGAGTAAAAATGGCAAACACAGATAGGGTAATGACTTCCTGTATTACTTTTAGCTGTATCAATGTAAATGGGCCTTCATTGCCCTTAAACCCAATCTTATTGGCAGGCACCTGAAACATATATTCAAACAGGGCAATGCCCCAACTGATGAGGATAATGGCAATGAGTCCCAGTTTGTTGAACCATTTCCATTCTGCAAATTTTAAATGCCCATACCAGGCAATGGTCATGAAGATATTACTCAATATCAGCAGGCCGACGGTAGCAAACGCTTTCACGATACAGAAGACTTACTGACCTATCATTAATATTTTAAAGCCTTTAAAACGTCCAAGGCGGCAGCTTCATCTTTGGCATCTACATAAATCTGTATTTCGTCAAAGAGCCCAACATATGAAGAGTCCGATTTATCAAGTTCGTGGTAGGTAATGCCAGCTTCAGTCAATGCATTTCTAAATCCCATGGCCTGTACGTGTGAGGTGCCTGAAAATACTTTCTTTCTATTGTCTTCCATAGTCATAATGTGTTTATAAATTAAAATATGCGCTCCAAAAACGCTTCAATACTTTGTTGATTGGCTCTTATGAGTTCGGCTCTTGCAAGTCGAATGTCTTTTGGGTTTTTATCCTGTGAAAGTTTAAACTTGCCTTCCCAATGGGTGATGGTGATTTCAAAACCCTTAATATAATCAATCAATGCATGCATTCGGGCATGGTCCAAAGGTAGCTTGAATTTATGCTCTGGTGCTTCCAATTGTTCCGTCATGCTTACGATGGATTGTTTTACAGCCTCCGGATCGTCAATCGCTTGTACCGTTCCTTTTAAATGGACCTTGACATAGTTCCATGTTGGTAACTGTGTAGTACTATAAACGCTGGGTGAAATATAACATTGCGGCCCCGAAAAAATGATGCTGACGTTATGCCCATCTTTCATCAGTTCCGCCTGCGGATTAAATGTATCGATATGCCCTACCAATTTACCATCGGTATAAATTAAGGGTAGATGGGTTACCAATGGCTCATCATCCTTCACAGAAATCAAGGTAGCCAATGGATAGCTCTTAATGACCTCTAATAAATGTGCTTTGGTGTCATCTTGATGGTGTGGTGGTGGATAAGTCATTTAATGTACAATTTACAATTTACAATTTACAATTAACAATTAACAATTGATAATGAATAATGAATAATAAATAATGAATAATGAATAATGAATAATTTGTTTTTATTATCTACCGTCAACCGTCAACCATCAACCGTCTACCGTCTACCGTCGTCACCCGTCTAAACCCCAAACTGCCGCAAATGATGGTCCAGATGTTTGTACTGCATCTTTCCCCATTGGTCCGTGGTAAATTCCCCAAAGAACGGATGCTTTGGCCAATGCAGGTTCAGATCTTTTTTTTGGAATTCGTTCACACATTCTATCAGTTTTTCCTTTTCCTTGTCAATCGAATCATACGCCTCCACCTTAAAATCCTTCACCGTAGGAAGGTTTTGTTTCCAAGGCTTGTCATTGTACATTTCTTGTTTATAAAATCTGAATATCAGTCGCATGAAGGCATTGGGACTTTCGGTAAATGTCATACGTCCATTGGCAACTTTCAAAGGGCGTTGGCTATGGTTGAGCATTTCGGCAACGGTCATTTTTCCCCAAAGTGGCTGTTTGTGTTCGTCGAGTTGCTCAATGCGCTTTAAAACCTCTTGATGTGTGTCAGAATCAAATAAAGATTTCATAATATTGCTATTAAAAGAATTCGTTCTGAAATTTACAATTTTTATAATTATCTTATGTCAGAAAAACAGCCTTCTTTTTCCATCAAGCAGTGGTCTGAAGACGACAGGCCTCGTGAGAAGCTTCTCAATAAAGGCAAAGATGCCTTAAGCGATGCCGAGTTGGTGGCTATATTGATTGGTTCGGGGAGCAGGAATGAAAGCGCCGTAGATTTGTGCAAACGCATTTTGGCAAGTACCAACAATAATTTGAGCGCACTTGGGAAACTATCCATAAAACAGTTGATGGAATTTAAGGGCATAGGCGAAGCAAAAGCTATATCAATAGTAGCAGCGTTGGAATTAGGGAGGAGACGTAGGGGAGAAGAGGCCTTGCAACAAAAGAAAATCGAATCGAGCCATTCGGTGTTTGAGTTGATGCAGCCAATTATTGGAGAATTGCCACATGAAGAATTCTGGATTGTCTATTTGAACAATTCAAATAAAGTCATCCATAAAAACCAATTGAGCAAAGGCGGCATCACAGGAACACTCGTCGATGTCCGTCTGGTAATGAAAACCGCCATCGAAGTAGGTGCTGTTGGCCTTATTCTGGCACATAACCATCCGTCAGGTACCCTAAAGCCAAGTGAGGCCGATAAACAGATTACCCAAAAACTAAAAACCGCCTCTGAAAGTCTGGATATTAAAGTCCTTGACCATCTGATCATTACGGAAAAGGCGTATTTTAGCTTTGCAGATGAAGGGTGGTTATAATTGACAATTAACAATTAACAATTAACAATTAACAATTACTTTTATCTTAAACAACTGTCAACTGTCAACTGTCAACTGTCAACCGTCAACCGTCAACCATCAACTGTCAACTGTCAACCGTCAACCGTCAACAGTCAACTGTCAACTGTCAACCGTCAACTAAAAACTAAAAAACATTGTTACTCGTTTACACTCATAAAATAACACCACGTTTAAGTTATGTCTTTAAGCATATCAGCTTGCGTATTTTGGGTGTACAGGTGGCGTTTACCACCACTGTGGAAGACTTTATTGCCCATGATAGTCTTAAAATGTCTTATACTAAACAACCTTTAGGAAGTGAGTTTTTTGTGCGTAGTCATGAGTTGCTGTTTGAACAAGGCTTATCCGATTTGGACATCCATGTACAGGATTGGGAACATACCAAATGCTTTTTTCCCACCAATGAGAAAAGTAATCTGCCCTATGATATTTTTGCGGCGTCTTTTTATCTTTTGAGCCGTTACGAAGAGTATTTGCCGCATGTTAAGGATGAGTATGGAAGGTTTGTAGGCACTGAAAGTTTGGCATATAAAAACGGATTCTTACAACAACCGGTAGTAGATATTTGGGCCTATTTATTTCGGGATGCATTGCTGGCGGTTTTTGAAGACTATGAATTTTCAAAACGACGTTACAAGATTCAGCCCATAATCGATGTGCCAATGGCCTATTATTACAGCCAGAAGGGTTTGTTGCGAACCTTTGGAGGCACATTGAAGGATTTATACCGATTGCGCTTACGGCATTTTTACAAACGCTATCTTGTATTGGCAGGCTTGCGACGCGACCCTTACGATACCTTTAAATGGATTATTACCAAGCAAAAGCAGACACCCAATAAGTTTATTGTGTTCTTTTTGATTGGCGATTATTCTACCTATGACAAAAACAATAATATCAATAAGAAAGAATTTGTATCGCTTATAAAATCGGTGGCAGACTATTGCAGAGTAGGGTTGAAGGTATCCTATTTTGGGTTGGATAGTTTTGAGATTGTAAAAAAGGAAAAGCAGCACCTAGAATCCATTGTCAACTATGAATTGGAAGCCACGCGCAATTCATTCTCCAAGTTGAATCTTCCAGAGTCGTATCGAAATTTAATTGAATTGGAAGTCAAACAGGATTTTACGATGGGTTATATCAATCTATTGGGCTTTAGGGCCGGTACCTGTACACCGTTTCAGTTTTATGACCTTGATTATGAAATACAGACACCATTGCAAATCAACACCTTTCACTTATTTGATAGTGCGCTGTTAAAAAAGGCTTCCTTATTGGACAAAAAAGAGGAGATGCAACGATTGATGGCAGAAGTAAAAAAAGTAAATGGTACTTTTGCTCCTGTATTCCATAACCACTCATTCAGTAACGATGAGCGTTGGAAAGGATTTAGGGATTTGTTCTCATATGTATTAGATTCTGTGGATGAAGATTAAAAACATTAAACATATATTTTTCGATTTAGACCATACCTTATGGGATTTTGATAAGAATTCGGCATTGACCTTTGATAAAATTTTCAAGCTGAATAAGGTTGAAGTGGATATTGTAAATTTTCTAAAAGTCTATGAACCGGTCAATCTCAATTATTGGAGGCTTTACAGAAACTCTGAAATTGACCAAGACCAATTGCGATACGGACGATTGCGAGATACTTTTAATGCTTTGGAGTTTGAAGTTGCGGATAAATTGATCCATGTACTTTCAGAAGATTACATCGCACATTTAACCACCTTTGACCATCTGTTTGACAATACGATTGAAGTGTTGGACTATCTTCAACCTAACTATCAATTGCATATCATCACCAATGGTTTTAGCGAGGCACAAAAGCGAAAATTACAGGTGTCTAACATTGCACATTACTTTAAGACCGTTACCAATGCAGAAATGGCAGGTGTTAAAAAACCCAACCCTATCATTTTTAATCATGCTCTGCAACTTGCCAATGCCAAATCAGAAGAAAGCATCATGATTGGAGATAGTTATGAGGCCGATGTTTTAGGTGCGCTGCAAGTAGGGTATGATGCTATTTTTTTCAATTACAGAAAGGATGAAAGTGAGCCTCATATAAAAACAATTACCCAATTGACGGAATTAAAAATGTACCTTTAAATACTTTATTGAAGTTTTTGTCGTTTAAAGTTGCATAGCCAATCCAAATGAAGTGTAAATTTAGTATAGTAGTGTGTATGTTGCTTGGTTTCGTTATGGCCTTCACGTCTTGTGTTAAGGATAATGAAATTGGCCAAAACAACAGTAGTGAGCCTTCTTCCAGCATTACATCCGATTTGATAGTTTCTTCATTGAACGCCTCTTCTTTTAATGACGAATCTACACAACAAGAACGAGTTATATATTTAGACACTACCCAATTAGACTTGATGAGTTCTGATTTTTTTAATGAAGAACTGATCAAATCCAATTTGTCATTTCACTTTAAAAACAGTTTGAACAAAGATTTTAGGGTTGATTTTGAATTCTTGAACGACAGGAATGAATTAAAATTTGCGCTTCAAATACCAATATCGGCGGGCAGTAAGGAAAAACCAATCAGCGTTAAGACCTCCGTTGTCATCGAAACACCTGAACTCTCAACATTTAAGGAGGCCACCAAGCTTGTTTATAAAATCACACTTCTCACAAACGATGAATTCTTATTGTCAGAAAGCGAAGGTGAATTGGAGTTGCATTCGGATGCAACCTACTTTTTTGACATTTAGGACCTTAATTTTCTTTTAATTTCAAAATGGTTTTGATGTACAAAGTGTATCTTTACAATTCAGAATACATTTAATTTATGATTCCAATGACTAAAGCATTTTATATTTTCTCCTTTCTTATTATAGCACATTTCAGTTCATTTTCACAAAGTAGTATCAATGACTACAAATATATAATTGTTCCTACACAATACGATTTTTTAAAACAAAAGGATCAATATGAAATCAATTCATTGACGAAGTTCCTTTTCAATAAATATGGATATACAGCGTATCTGCAAGATGAAGAATTTCCTGAAGATTTGAATAATAACCGGTGTTTAGGTTTAACTACTGATGTGGTTAAGGAAAATGCTTTTCTAAAAACCAAATTGCGTATCGATTTGAAGGATTGTAATGGTAATGTGGTACACTCCTCAAAAATTGGAGAAACCCGTGAAAAGGAATACTCTAAAGCCTATAATTTTGCCTTAAGGGATGCCTTTGAAACCTTCCAATATTTGGGCTATGCATATCAACCCAATTCGGCAATACTGTCAAAAGCGTCATCGCAAACTTCCACAAGTGTGAGTGCAAAAGAACAAGATGAGATAGCGCGTTTAAAAGAAGAAATTAAAACCTTAAAAGAAGACAAAGTGGAAACCGTTGAGGTAGAAAAACCAATGGTAGAAACTAAAAAGACAGTAGAGTCGAAAAAGCAAGAACTACCTAAAGAAGTCGTGGTTACTAAGGTTGAAACAAATGAACTAAAATCAGAAGTTCTCTATGCACAATCTCTTGACAATGGATTTCAGGTTGTGGATAGTACTCCAAAAGTAGTCATGATATTATTGCCGACAGGTGCCAAAGATGTGTTTAGCGTTAAAGATAAAAACGCCATTGTTTTTAAGAAAGAAAATCAGTGGATCTATTCTGAAAACGATGGAAAGAATGTCAACGAAACCATCATCAACATAAAATTCTAAATCTTAATAAACGTTTTGGAATTTGGAAGTTTTTCAGTATCCATATTTCTCTTTCCAACGTTGCCTTAAAAACTCCCGCTGTGCTTGTTCCCGTTGATTGTTTCCCGGATTATAAAGTTGCGTGTTTTTAATTTCTTCAGGCAAAAATTCGTGAGGTACAAAGCTGTTTTCGTAATTGTGGGCATACTGATAGTTATCGCCATAACCGAGTTCCTTCATTAATTTAGTAGGCGCATTTCTGATGGATAATGGCACTGACAAATCTCCAGTTTCCCTGACCAATTGTTGTGCTTTTCCAATGGCTTCATAAGCGGCGTTGCTCTTTGGAGAAGTTGCCAAGTAAGTGGTGCATTGACTCAAGATAATTCGCGATTCTGGATTGCCAATAACGGACACCGCTTGAAATGTACTGTTTGCAATTACCAGTGCTGTAGGATTGGCGTTTCCGATGTCTTCACTTGCTAGTATAAGCAAACGACGTGCAATGAATTTTACATCTTCACCACCTTCAATCATTCGAGCTAAATAATAGACAGCGGCATTTGGGTCGCTACCACGTATGGATTTGATAAAAGCAGAAATGATATCGTAATGCTGTTCGCCAGTTTTATCATACCGAACTGTATTGTTTTGCACACGTTCCAAAACAGAATCATTTGTGATGACAATCTTTTCTTTTGGGTTATAGCTGGTGACAATCAATTCAAAAATATTCAGCAGTTTTCTGGCATCACCACCCGACAGTTGTATCAACGCTTCAGTCTCCTTTAAGTTGATGTTTAATTCAGAAAGTAATTCATCTTCCTTAATGGCGCGTTTCAAAAGCGTTTCCAAATCGTTTTTGTCAAAAGAATTCAACACATAGACCTGACAGCGAGAGAGTAGGGCAGAAATTACTTCAAAACTTGGGTTTTCGGTTGTGGCACCAATTAATGTCACCCAGCCTTTCTCCACCGCCTGCAATAAAGAATCCTGTTGTGATTTACTGAAGCGGTGAATTTCATCAATGAACAAAATAGGGTTTTTAGTAGTGAATAAGCCACCACTTTGCTTTGCCTTTTCAATGACATCCCGTACGTCTTTAACGCCGCTATTGATGGCGCTCAACGCATAAAAAGGCCGATTGGATTCGTTGGCTATAATGTTTGCCAACGTTGTTTTCCCAATCCCCGGAGGTCCCCAAAAAATCATGGATGGAATGATGCCTTGCTTAATATGTTGCGTCAGCAGACCTTTGTCACCAACCAAATGGGTCTGACTTAAATAATCTTTAAGATGTTTTGGACGTAAACGTTCTGCTAAAGGCTCATTCATAAAGTAAAATTACATTAATTCCTGTGAAATGATTAATTCGCGAATACAATATTTTAAAATAGGACTTTATGGTAAAACAGGAATTCCAATAGTAATAATTTGGGCATGTCTTTTTGAAAAAAAATCAAAAAGTCACGCTTTCACTACTCAATCTTTTTTGCTGTAGAGCAAAAAAGGATTTCAAACAAGCCGTTCAATCGTTCATGCAAATGCTGACAATATTTCATATTATCAATAATTGGACAACAATTTGAAAGGATTGTTCTAAATTTAGTCATGGACGACCAGCATCAATTTAAATATTCAACAGGAGTATTTGCATATCCTACAGCATTTGTGTTGATGATATGGGTTGTTTTTTGGGCACAAGTGAGATTTTTTCCAGGGATTAAAAGTTTTGGAATCTATCCTCAAACACTCGAAGGACTTCGGGGAATTGTTTTTAGCCCTTTAATCCATGGAGATATTGAGCATATCTACCATAACACCATACCCTTGTTTATATTAACCATGGCATTGTTTTACTTCTATCGAACTATAGCATGGAAAGTATTAGTGTATGGAATTCTTTTATCTGGATTGATTACTTGGATGATTGGAAGACCAGCGAACCACATTGGCGCTAGCGGATTGATATATGTACTGGTCAGTTTTATATTTTTTAAGGGAATGTTTGCAAAACATTATCGATTGATCGCTCTATCTTTATTGGTGATTTTCCTGTACGGAAGTATGATTTGGTATGTATTTCCTGTAGAAGAACACATCTCTTGGGAAGGACATTTAGGCGGGTTGATAACTGGTATTTTGTTTGCTGTTATTTTTAGAAAAACCATTGCCAAGCCCGAAAAGTATGTTTGGCAACAACCAGATTATAAAGAAGATGACGACCCATTTTTAAAACATTTTGATGCTGATGGAAATTTCATCGAGCACCTTGAACCTGAAATTGATTCGGAATCTGAAGAATTACCAAAAATTACCTATCATTTCAAAAAAGACAGCGATTAGAGACGTTGTCTGACCACTTCATATAAAAAAGCTCCACAAGCTACAGAAACGTTTAAAGATTCAATCTCGCCAAGGATAGGAAGTTTTGCTTTGTCATCGACCACTTTGAGAATCGATGGATTGATACCTTTGCCCTCTGAACCCATAATGATGGCACAAGGTTCGGTAAAGGAAACATCATAGAGGTTTTGGTCTGTTTTTTCGGTAGCCGCGATAACTTTTATTCCAGATGATTGCATATAGAATACAGCGTCTTTAATGTGATCAACCTTACAGATAGGCATTTTGAAAATAGCTCCGGCACTTGTTTTTACAGTATCGCCATTAACAGGCGCTCCTCCTTTTTTCTGAATGATAATCCCAGAAACTCCAGTACATTCTGCTGTTCTAATGATAGCTCCAAAGTTGCGCACATCGCTCAACTGATCTAACAGCAAAAAGAGTGGAACCTTTCCCGATTCAATTACTGAAGTTACCATTTCCTCCAAAGGATAGAACTCAATGGGTGCGATTTGGGCCACAGCACCTTGATGGTTCATTTTGGTCAATCGATTTAATTTCTCTACAGGAACGTAAGATGCATTCAAACGTTCTTTATTGATGAGTTGCTCCAGTTCAGTAAAAAGCTCACCTTTCAGTCCTTTCTGTAAAAATATTTTGTCAATATTCTCTCCAGATTTTATAGCTTCAATAACAGCTCGGAGACCAAAAATGGTAGTTTCTTTTCGCATAAGGGCAAAGGTACAAAAAAACCATCCGTTTTTTGCGGATGGTTTTGAGTCTATATTTTAATTCTATCAAAATTTACTATAACTGTAATGAGAATGCTTGACCTGGATAGGCACCACAATTTCCTAAATCAAAGTCCAGAATTAAATCAATAATACCCGTATTACTATCAACAGTTCCGCTTCCTACGACTTCTCCAGCGGAACATCCGTAATCATAATCAGTATTTGAAATTACTGTTACATTGTTTGTATTACATTGATCGATTGTCACAATTAAATAAGAAGAATCTGGATTGGCCACAGCAGGATTACTATAATTTCGGATATAGAATTCATTGGCGGCACCTCCAACTTCAATTTCAACATTTGCACCAACAGAGTAGTCAGCCCAATCATCTACCAAAACAGTCGCCGTTCCAATGTAAGGTGTTGAAAGTTGAGGTGATTCACCCACATTTTCGATGTCATAAGTTTGTCCTGTTTTTGTAATTTTAGCTAAAACATAATATACTGCTGAACAACTATATTGAGAATCTAATGCATTTGCAAAATTAAGTTCCATATCATTTATGACACCCACTTGATCAAAAGTTGCTGTCAAATTTAAAGGAAAAAATCCTTGATCACCTAAATCGTAAGCAGCATACCAGTCAGCAACTAAATAATAAACTCCATCAGGATCTGAAGCAGAAAGTGTTCCGCTTTCAAAACTACCACCATCTTCTTCAATAAATACTGATGATGGGCTATTATTTGGCGCTGTTGTGATTAACATTCTTAAATCAGCCAAAACTGTAGGGTCAAATTCTGAACCATCAGGGAATTGATATCCCAAAGTATCCCACATTAAACCAACTTGCAAATCACCTTCTACAAGGTTAGCAATATTAAAGGTTACCGTTTGAGAGTTACTTGCTTGAACATTGGATTCAAGACCTGTGGCGATTGTAATAACTGCCGTTTCGGTATCTTCTACTAAATCATCCGCATGGATATCTATAGTGCCTGATGCACTAGTAGCCCCCGCAGGAATTGTTACGCTTGCAGGAATCGAAAAATCGTCACTGTCAGCTGTACCACCTGTTTGTGTTAAATAAACAAATACACTTACAATTTGTGGTTCACTGATAGTTACAGTAAAAGGAAAGCTAGATTCCTGTTCGATTAATGTTTGCGTATTAGCAAAGCCTAATGTCACGCTCAAAGAAGGGTTTGTTGGTGTCTGCGTTGAGTCACCAGTATAGTCATCTGAACTACACCCAAGAGCGAGGACAAAAGTACTTAATACTAATGCTGTTTTTAAAATTCTATTTTTCATATTTCTATTTTTTTTCATTATTCAACAATTTTTTGCAATACTTGATAGAATACCCTTGGGCCTGAACCTGGCGTATTATATCCAAAAGACATAATAAGTTGATCTTCACCGTTCACATCATCTCTTATTACTTTGTTGGTACTTGCTCCACAAGGCACAGGAGGCATCAATGCTGCATCTGTTGCACATGAGATGAAAGGTTGTCCATTCCCATTTTGAGGATCACCGCTCGGTGTTGTTAAAGGATAGGATATTACATCATTTTCATCAATTTGAAAGTACCATTCATTACCTGAAAATGCTTCTGCTCCAAAATATTCAACAACTCTGTAAGTGGTTGCATCAACAGATTCGATTAAAGTTACATCTGGCCAATCCCCTGTCGTGTAAGTCAACACACCCAATCTATAATATTCAGCTGTTACTGTACTATAGTTACCTGCAAAACGTGTTCCTACAGAAACTTTAGTAGTGCTACGATTGAAATGTTCAGCACCAGCTGTGGTAGTTGAAGCATATCTTAAGGTCCAAAAGTCGCCAATGGTTAAGTCAGAATCAACTGGAGAAATAGGAGCGCCATCAAGGGTTAAACCCGCAATTAAATCTTCATATGTAAATGAAAAACTAAAAGTTGCGGTGGTCCCAACAGAGGTATCAGAAATTGGAATGGTTGTCATCAACACTTCATTACTGGTTGACCCAGTGGCAGAACTTGTGAATGATTTATATACTGCGACTGAAGTAGTAGCTACATTTCCTTGATATATAGTTCCGGTAGCGGTGTAAGTTGCATCATTACCAACAACATATCCAATGGCTGCGTTGGCAGGAGTTACTAGACCACCTACATTTTGATTTCCTGACAATTCATCGTTATCGTCATCAATACATGATGTAACGGTTAAAAGTCCGAGCATTAGAAATGCTAATATTTTTATTTTTTTCATAATTGCTTTTTTATTTTAATTGTCCCAAAAAACTTTTGACGTTAATTCATCTCCATTATTCAATGTTGAAACTGCTGCATCGTAGTTAGCCCCGTTAAGGGAAGTTTCAGTAGTTGGATAATACAAACGAGATGGTATTTCATCAATATCACCTTCAAATGCAGGCATCAATACTGGAAATCCAGTACGTCTCCATTCAATCCAAGTCTCAAAACCTTGACCATAAAGTGCCAACCATTCTTGGGTGGCGATTTTTTGTCTTGCATCTGCTTGAGTAGTAAAGGTCAAATTTGGTTGTGCTAGATATCCAGTCGCATCCAAGCCATTGAACGCAAAACTCGCTCTAATACCTTCTTCATAATAACCCAAAGCTGATGCCACACCACCACTAATCATACCTTCATTTGCTGCTTCTGCCAATAAGAACTGCAATTGGGCATAAGACATAAAAACACCTGGTAATGTCGGGTCTAAATATTTATCACCCAAAGGAGAGATATTAGCATAAGTGAACCCTAAAGCATCATTTGGTAAATCGATATACCCTGCTGGTTTTCCTAAATAAACACCAGATGCATTTGGACTCGCATATACTTCAAGTCTAGGGTCATTAAGCGATCTTAAAGTTTCCACTAATGGCTCACTTACTTTGTATTCCGAACGTGTGCTGAATACAATGGTTTCATAAATTGGATTCGCATCGGGATCGTTTGAAGTATATGCCAATTGCGCACTATCATCGTTGGAGGCAAACATACCACCACCACTAGCCAAAGCTTGGAGACCGGAAGTATTTCCAGAACGCATAAGCACTTTAAATTTCAAAGAGTTTGCAAACTTTTTCCATTTTGAAGAATCACCACCGTAAAGCAAATCTGAACTAGCTGGGATCTCACCACCATTTGGAGAGAATAATCCAACAGCTTCATCAAGCATTTCTAAAATTCCAGCATACACATCTTCCCCACTGTCATAAGCTGGTTTTGTGATTGTTGGATTGATTGCTTGTGAAAATGGAACAGGGCCATAAAGATCTACCAATAATTGGTAAGCATTTGCTCTTAATACCAAAGAAGCGCCTTTAAGATTGTCATTACCTTCTGCGTCCGCCAAATCATACATGGACTTTGCATCAGAAATGACTGCAGAATAAAGATTGTCCCAAATTCCGTCAATTGCACCTCTTCTAGGAATGTATCTCGCTTCGGAGTTGTACTGAACTTTTGACACATGCTGTCCCCAGCACATACCCATATCACCACCTTGTTGCATTCCATAAATAGTATTCTGGTTTGTTCTGATGATATTACCTAATAACAAGTGAGCCGGAATGACTGTTGGATTATTAGGGTCTGTATTAACGGTTTCAAAATCCTTATCGCAACTTACTGCGATTAAGGCTAAAACTGCTAATAGCGTATATTTTATGTTTTTCATAATAACTATTTTTTAAAATTTTAAATTCAAATTAAAACCGATAGATCTTGCTGAAGGCAATTGACCAAACTCTTGTCCTTGGTTTCCGTTAGCACTACTAAAAGCACTTTCTGGATCAATATGAGGAACAACTTTGTACAAAATAGCAAGGTTTCTTCCAACGACTGATAATTTAACATCTGAAATAAACGTGTTCTCTAACCATTTTTGAGGGAATGAATAACCTAAAGAAATAGCTCTCAATTTTACATAAGATGCATCAAAAATAGCGCTCTCTTCAACATCATTGCTGTAAGAATTTTGGTTGAATAATTTTCCAGGAACAACAACATTGTTAGGTACATAACCGCCGTTGCCATCAGACATTACACCATTTCCAACAATACCAGTTTCTCTACCATAAAGTGATTCACTCAATGTACCGGCATATCTACCCCAAGAGTACGACATACTGTGGATATCACCACCTATTTTTGCATCTACTAATGTGTTAAGGCTAAATCCTTTATATCTTACATCAAAGCTAAGACCACCTGTCCAATCTGGAGCGATATTTCCTAGATTTTTATAAGTGTTATCAATCACCGGCAATCCATTTTCATAAATTACTTGTCCATCAGGAGATCTTTCAAAGCCTCTACCAACAATCACACCGTAAGGTTGACCTGGTTGAGCTTCAAGTCTCATTCCCCATTGACCACCTAAAATATAGGTATCCAATTCACCAAGAGATGTCACTGTGTTTTCGTTTTGAGCAAAGTTGATGTCTACATCAAAACTGAAATCTTTTGCTTCTAAAACTGTAACGCCTAACTGAATCTCATATCCTTTATTTTCCATATCTGCGATATTGTCCCAAACACTTGTGTTACCAGTGGATGCAGAAACTTGAATAGGAACTAACAAATCCTCACTTTTTTGGTTATAATAAGTTGCGCTCAATCTCAAACGGTTGTTGAACATTTTTAAATCCAAACCAGCTTCAATACCTGTTACGGTTTCTGCTTTTAAGTTAGGGTTATATAACGTTGCTGGAGTAAACGCTTGGTTTCCATAGGCATTATTTACCAAACCAAATGTTTGATTTAAGTTGTATGGTCCTAGTGCACCAATACTTCCTACTTTAGACCAGCTACCTCTTATTTTTAAGAAATCGATTTTGCCTTTGATATCAGGGAACATGTCCGAAACAACTGCTGAAGCAGAAACCGATGGGTAGAAGAATGAATTATTTGCAGCTGGTAAAACACTGGCCCAGTCATTTCTGGCAGTAAAATCAACAAACAAATAATTTCTAAATGCAATCTGTCCAAAAGCCAATGCACTATTAATTCTAGATTCTTGGTAAGTATTACCAAAAACCGGGGTTACACCAGATTTGATGTTAGAAAGACTATAAAAATCAGGTAATTCCAATTGATTGGCTGTACCAAACAATAAATTATATTTTTGTTTGTAACCACTTGCACCAACACTCAAACTAAATGAAAAGTCATCATTGATATCTTTGTTAACAGACAATAAAACATCTGTTGTCAAACCAGAAAAACGTCTTGTTACTTCTTGATAAAAACCATTTGCTGATTCATTGGTTCCAATAGCTCTTCTTGTAGTTTCCAATTGAGAATAGTGGTCTAAGCCAAGTTTAGTAGTTAGACTCAACCAATCGTTGAAATCATAGGATAAATTAACATTCCCAATGATACGATCTCTCTTGTAAGTATTTCTATTGGTTTCCAATGCCCAATATGGGTTGTTTTCAAAATTGGTATTCCAGTTTAACGGTGTTCCGGCAGCTGCTGTGTTTGGATCTGCCAATGGCAAATTTCTCCAATCCGCTAAATCCGGAAAATTCACGTTACGTGCTGACCAAATAAACTGTAAGAATGGGTTTTCAGCACTATAACCACTAGATGGTACTTGATCACTATTATCGTTGATATAATTAAGAGATACACCAGCATGTAATTTAGTACCTAAATCCATATTGCCAGAAAAACCAACAGTATGTGTATTAAATTCTGTAAAAGGAACCATACCAGTCTGTAGGTTGTTTCCTAAAGATAATCTCATTGAGCCTGTATCAGAAGCTGAAGATAATGAGATGTTGTTGGAAGTAGTAATACCTGTTCTTAAGAAATCTCTTACGTTATCTGGATGTGATACCCATGGTAATGGCACACCTCCATTTAATTGGGAATTCCATTGAATGAATTCTAAACCAACGTCTAAAGGTGGTCCCCAGCTTTCATCAACACCATCGTTGATACCACCACCAGAACCATCTACGAATTCAAAATAATTTGGATCAGCACCTTGACCATAAGAATTTTGGTAATCTGCTAATATTAAAGGATTTGAGAAGGTCACATTGTTGTTAATAGCAACACTGAATTTTTTTCCACCTTTACCTTTACCTGATTTTGTTGTAATAACAATAACCCCGTTACCAGCTCTTAAACCATACAATGCGGCTGCATTTGGACCTTTAAGAACAGAAACAGATTCAATATCGTCAGGATTGATGCTTGCAGCACCATTTGGCAAGTCTCTACCACCACCATCACCAGCATTACCGTAGCTAGTATTATCGATTGGCACACCATCCACAACAAACAACGGTTCGTTGTTACCTGTAATAGAGGAGTTACCCCTTAAAACGATTCTTGATGAAGAACCAACACTACCAGAACTGTTAGTAACCTGAACACCAGCGGCTTTACCACTTAAGGCGTTCACTAAATTACTTTCTCTAGCTTCGGAAAGACCTTCGCCAGCAACATTCTGTACCGAATAACCGAGTGCTTTTTCTTCTCTTTTTATTCCTAATGCTGTCACAACAACCTCATCGAGTACTGCAGTATCTTCTTCCATTGTCACATTGACAGTGCTAGAAGCTCCTACGGTTACTTCTTTGGTTTTTAGACCTAAATAAGAAAAAGATAACACGTCTCCAGATTTTGCTTTAAGGGAATAGTTCCCATCAAAATCTGTTTGAGTTCCAGTTGTTGTACCTTTTACTAAAATGTTAACTCCAGGAACCGGTAAGCCAGATATATCTGACACTGTCCCTGAAATTGTTTTTTCTTGTGCGAACGTTAATTGCACAACAAACGCTAGTAATAGCGTTAAAATTCCACTAAACTTTGTTTTCATATTTAAATTAATTTGAATTAGCCTGCATCAAAAGTCCTAATAAAAAGTTAATAAAACAATAATATTTGCTTAAAATTTTAAAACTCCCGGCTTTTTTTTTGTTTAAAAACTGGCTGTCAGACTTAAATGAATCTTTGAATCCGATAGTTTAAAAGATTGATTCTCTGTTTTTCCGTTGGAATAATTAAATTTAAACAAACCTGCTTTAGTTAATAATCCAAAACCAAAACCGAACCCAAATAGCTTTGCTTTCGTGTTGAGAAGTTCGTTTTCAAAATATGATGCATCTAAAACGGAGTGGACATAAAGACTGTTGTTGACTTTGTAGCGATATTCAGTATTAACAACAGAAACAAGATTGGCGATGAGACTGTTTTCTTCAAAGCCCCTTATGGAATTTATACCCCCAAAGCGAATAAGTTCATTCTCAAAGTAACTATCCGAATTCAAAATGCCACCGGTCAATCTGATAAAAAAACTGTTTTTGGCGTTCAAATTGAAAATCTTATAGGAATCCAAGGCCAGCCTTTCTTGAGATTGACTTGAACCTTCGAAGGCCCTGTTTCCAAATGCTACTGAAATGTCTAATTGAAAATTAACTGGAAATAAAAGATCATATCGCTGATGTTTTGTATATAAATAGTTGAGTGTATAAAAGACTGATTTGTAATCATCAACAAATAGAGAAGGGTTGTCAAGCAAATTGGTTGAAGTCGTAGATTCAATTCCGGCAGAAATTAAATTTTTGGGATTTACTTGATACTGAAGTTTTGCCGATTGTGAAACGGTTACAAAAGTAGAATCCTTTTTGAAAATGTTTAGGCCCAACTCTGCTCCTAAAGGTGAGCCAAACAAATATGGTAATCTGGCCTTAACTTCAAAAGTTTTCTGTTCACTTTCATCACTCTTATAAATGAGCCTGAATGATTCACCATAATTCAAATTATTGACCAAATTTAAGTTCAGGTAACCATTTAACTCAATTTTGCCGCTTTCAGCATTTGTACCAAACCCCAAAAAACCATCAAATGCATTGCTTTTCTGTTTTTCTAGATAGATATATAATAAGGTAGAATCTTTAGTGAACAATACTTCAGGCTCCTTTATTTGATCTGCAAAAACCAAATTGTCGAGTTCGGACATATTTTCCTTGATTGTTTTTAAATTGAAAGGTTGCTTTTGTTTGATTTTTAAATAGCGTTTAACATATGACTTCGAGAATTTATCATATCCTTTTATAATGATGGAATCAATTGTTCTTTTTTGAGTTTTTTTTGAAATGATTAAATCCGCATATAAGTAATCCTCATTTTGTTTTTTTATATTGATTAATTGTAGAGTTGAAAAAGGGTCATGTTGGTTTGAAATTTCAGAGTTTAAAAGTTTAAGGGTTTCTTCGAGGTTGCTAATAGCGATATCGACATAATCTTCTTCAACATTTGTGGAAACCAATTTTAGAATGTTACGATTAATGGAGTCATCAAAATATAACCGAATTGTTTTGTAACGATTTTTTAAGTGATAACGAGCCAGATAAGAAATATCATTTTGCTTCTTCAATTCAATCAATTCACTTTCTATATAACCTAAATTGTTCAATTGGGATTTTATAAAAAGAGTCTCTTGTTGAAGTGATGAGAAGTCGTTGAATGTTTTCCTGTAATAAAGTGAATCGATAATTTGCGTTTCCTTTTCTGAATTTCCTTTGGCGGAAAGAAGCAATGACTGTGAATGAATAGCAGGTGTGAATATCCATCCTAAAAACAGGCATAAAATGATTGATTTCAAATCCATAAAGGGTTTTTCGCTTTCAAATCTAACGGAAATAAAGCTCTAAAAATATGCTCAATGTTAAATAAATAAATAAACTTTTGAAAATTAATCATTTTCCATTTGAAAAACTGAAATTAATTTCTACCTTTGCAGCCCTCTAAATTGAGGATTTAAACAAAATTATATAGAAATATATGCCAACAATTTCACAATTAGTACGAATAGGAAGAACCAAAATAACCAAGAAGAGTAAATCGGTTGCTTTAGATTCGTGTCCACAAAGACGTGGGGTTTGTACGCGTGTTTACACTACTACGCCTAAAAAACCTAACTCTGCAATGCGTAAAGTTGCAAGGGTAAGGTTGACAAATGGTAATGAAGTGAACGCTTATATCCCAGGTGAAGGTCACAATCTACAAGAGCACTCGATAGTATTGGTTAGAGGTGGAAGGGTAAAAGATTTGCCAGGAGTTAGATATCACATCGTTCGTGGTGCCTTGGACACAGCAGGTGTTGCAGGTAGAACACAACGTAGATCTAAATATGGTGCAAAACGCCCCAAAAAGTAATTAAAAACTTTAAGAAGAAGACATGAGAAAAAGAGCAGCGAAAAAAAGACCTCTTTTGCCAGATCCACGTTTTAACGATCAGTTAGTGACTCGTTTCGTTAACATGATGATGTGGGATGGTAAAAAGTCTGTAGCGTTCAAAGTATTCTACGATGCCATTGATATCGTTGATGCTAAAAAAGGTGAAACAGAAAAAACAGCTTTGGAAACATGGAAAGACGCTTTGTCTAACGTTATGCCTCACGTAGAAGTACGTAGCCGTAGAGTTGGTGGAGCAACATTCCAAATTCCAATGCAAATTCGTCCTGACCGTAAAGTATCTACAGCCATGAAATGGTTGATCAGTTACTCACGCAAAAGAAACGAAAAATCCATGCCAGCAAAACTTGCTGCTGAAATCTTGGCTGCGGCTAAAGAAGAAGGTGCTGCAGTTAAAAAACGTATGGATACTCATAAAATGGCGGAAGCTAATAAAGCATTCTCACACTTTAGATTTTAATTTAAGATGGCAAGAGATTTAAAATATACAAGAAATATAGGTATTGCTGCTCACATTGATGCAGGAAAGACAACCACTACAGAACGTATTTTGTTCTACACTGGTGTATCGCACAAAATTGGTGAGGTTCACGACGGTGCAGCAACTATGGACTGGATGGAGCAAGAGCAAGAAAGAGGTATTACCATTACTTCTGCTGCTACTACTTGCGAGTGGGTTTTTCCTCGTTTGAATGGAGAGCCAACGCCAGATTCTAAAGGTTATCACTTTAATATTATCGATACTCCTGGTCACGTTGATTTTACGGTGGAAGTAAACCGTTCGTTACGTGTATTGGACGGATTGGTATTCTTATTTAGTGCTGTTGATGGTGTTGAGCCACAATCAGAAACTAACTGGAGATTGGCTGATAACTATAAAGTGCCAAGAATTGGTTTCGTCAATAAAATGGACCGTCAAGGTGCGAACTTTTTGGAAGTCAACAAGCAGGTAAAAGAAATGTTAGGTTCTAATGCAGTGCCTATCGTATTACCTATTGGAGATGAAATTGATTTTAAAGGTGTCGTAGATTTAGTAAAAAATAGAGCGATCATTTGGCATGATGAAACTTTAGGAGCAACATTTGATGTTGTTGAAATCCCTGAAGAATTGAAAGCTGAAGCTAAAGAATTCAGAGCTTTATTGATTGAAGAAGTAGCGAGTTATGATGAAAATCTTCTTGAGAAATTCATGGAAGATGAAGATTCAATCACTGAAGATGAAATCCACGCTGCTTTGAGAGCTGCCGTTATGGATATGGCAATCATACCTATGATTTGTGGTTCTTCATTCAAAAACAAAGGTGTTCAGTTCTTATTGGATGCCGTATGTAGATATTTGCCTTCTCCATTGGATAAAGAGGCTATTATCGGTGTGAATCCTGATACTGAAAAAGAAGAGAAAAGAAGACCATCTGTAGATGAGCCGTTTGCTGCATTGGCATTTAAGATTGCAACNNGATATTGGAGCTGCTGTTGGATTCAAATCCATCAAAACAGGAGATACCTTATCTGATGAAAAACATCCTATTGTTTTAGAAAGTATGAACTTCCCTGATCCAGTAATTGGTATCGCGGTGGAGCCTAAAACAAAAGCGGATGTTGATAAATTAGGAATGGCGTTGTCTAAATTGGCTGAAGAAGATCCAACTTTTACGGTTAGAACTGATGAAGCTTCAGGGCAGACTATCATTTCTGGAATGGGTGAGCTTCACTTGGACATTATCGTTGACCGTTTGCGTCGTGAGTTTAAGGTAGAAGTGAATCAAGGTCAACCACAAGTTGAGTACAAAGAAGCGATTACGAAAACTGCTCAACATAGAGAAGTTTACAAAAAACAATCTGGTGGTCGTGGTAAATTTGCTGATATCGTATTTACATTGAGTCCAGCGGATGAAGGTAAAGTTGGTTTGGAATTCATTTCTGAAATTAAAGGTGGTAACATTCCAAAAGAATTTGTTCCTTCTATTGAAAAAGGATTCAAACAAGCGATGGTGAATGGACCGCTGGCGGGCTATGAAGTTGATGCCATGAAAGTGGTTGTTACTGACGGATCTTACCATGATGTCGATTCTGATCAATTATCGTTTGAGTTGGCTGCAAAATTAGGATTTAAAGCTGCTGCAAAAGCTGCAAAAGCGGTAATCATGGAGCCAATCATGAAATTGGAAGTGTTAACTCCTGAAGAAAACATGGGAGATATTGTAGGTGACCTTAACCGTCGTCGTGGTCAAGTTAATGACATGGGCGATAGAGCAGGTTCAAAAGTTGTAAAAGCAACTGTGCCGTTATCTGAAATGTTCGGTTATGTAACATCGTTACGTACTCTATCATCAGGTCGTGCAACATCAACTATGGAATTTTCACATTATGCTGAAACTCCTTCTAACATATCTGAAGAAGTGATTAAAGCAGCTAAAGGCGTAGAAGCTTAAATTTTAAGAAAATGAGTCAAAAAATCAGAATAAAACTAAAATCATACGATCACAACTTGGTAGACAAATCTGCTGATAAGATTGTTAAAACGGTAAAAAGTACTGGGGCAGTTGTAACTGGACCAATTCCATTACCTACAAATAAAAAGATTTTCACAGTTCTACGTTCTCCACACGTAAACAAGAAAGCAAGAGAGCAGTTTCAATTAAGTTCTTACAAAAGACTTCTTGATATCTATAGCTCATCATCAAAAACAATTGATGCTTTGATGAAACTTGAGTTACCAAGTGGTGTAGAAGTAGAGATCAAAGTGTAACAATTCCTGCGAAAGCAGGAATCTCATGAGTCGAAGTGACAAGTTTTAAAGTTTAGTTTCACACATTCATGAAAAAACATGTCCCGAGCTGCGAGCAAGGGAAAAACGGTAAAAATACATTCAGGGTTGAAGTATTTTGACCCTGAATTTTTTTAAATAATAGTAATAACAAATAAATAATAATTATGTCTGGGTTAATTGGAAAAAAAATCGGTATGACCAGCATCTACGACGAGAACGGAAAGAACATTCCTTGTACCGTTATTGAGGCAGGTCCATGTATCGTTACCCAAGTCAGAACCGAAGAGGTTGACGGGTATAGTGCTCTTCAACTTGGTTTCGATGACAAAAGAGACAAAAGCACCAACAAAGCTGAAGCGGGTCACGCTAAAAAAGCTGGTACTTCTGTTAAAACTAAAGTCGCCGAATTCCAAGGATTTGAAGAAAGTTACAAATTGGGTGATGCCATCACAGTAGAACATTTCATCGAAGGTGAGTTTGTTGATATTGCAGGTATCTCTAAAGGTAAAGGATTCCAAGGGGTTGTAAAACGTCATGGTTTTGGTGGAGTTGGTCAGGCAACACACGGTCAGCACAACCGTTTAAGAGCTCCTGGTTCTGTCGGTGCTGCTTCATATCCTGCTAGAGTATTCAAGGGAATGAAAATGGCCGGAAGAATGGGTGGCGAAAGAGTGAAAGTTGAAAATTTAAGAGTGTACAAAGTAGTTGCTGATAAGAATCTACTCGTGGTTAAAGGATGTGTTCCTGGTCACAAAAACTCTTATGTAATCATTGAGAAATAATGAAAGTAGCAGTTGTAGATATTAACGGAAAAGACACAGGAAGAAAGGTTGAACTTTCTAAGGATGTGTTCGCTATAGAGCCTAATAACCATGCTGTTTACCTAGATGTGAAGCAATATCTTGCCAATCAACGTCAAGGAACTCACAAGGCTAAAGAAAGAGCTGAAATTGCAGGTAGTACACGTAAGATTAAAAAACAAAAAGGAACTGGTACTGCTCGTGCGGGATCTATCAAATCTGGTGTGTTTAAAGGCGGTGGACGTATGTTCGGACCAAGACCAAAAGATTACAGTTTCAAATTGAACAAAAATCTTAAACGTTTGGCTCGTAAATCAGCTTTGACAATGAAAGCTAACGATTCTTCAATCGTCGTTATGGAAGACTTCAATTTTGATACTCCAAAAACGAAAAACTTCACTAATGTTTTGAAAGCATTGGGAGTAGAAGATAAAAAATCTTTGTTTGTGTTGGGTGCTTCAAATAAAAATGTATATTTGTCTTCCCGTAATTTTAAAGGGTCTGAAGTTGTAATGAATTCAGAATTAAGCACTTACAAAATTTTAAATGCAAATAAATTAGTCCTTTTGGAGAGTTCTTTAGAAGGAATTGAATCGAATTTAAGTAAATAAGGAAACCATGAGTATCTTAATTAAACCTATCATCACTGAAAAAGCGACAGCTAATAGCGAGTTGAACAACTGCTATAGCTTCGAGGCGAACACAAAGGCGAACAAGGTAGAAATCAAAAAGGCAGTTGAATCTGCTTATGGTGTTTCTGTTGAAAAAGTTCGTACTATAAATGTCCGTCCAGATAGAAAAACTCGTCACACAAAGACAGGGATTCAACATGGTAAAACAAATGCTGTCAAAAAAGCAATTGTACAACTGGCGGAAGGTGAATCTATTGATTTATACACTAACATGTAATTAAAGACAAATGTCAGTAAGAAAATTAAAACCGATCACATCAGCACAGCGATTTAGAGTAGTAAATGGGTTTGACGCCATTACTACTGATAAGCCGGAGAAAAGTTTATTAGCTCCGAACAAACGTTCTGGTGGTAGAAACAGTCAAGGAAAAATGACCATGCGCTACATAGGTGGTGGTCACAAAAGAAAGTATCGTATCATTGATTTCAAACGTAACAAACCAGGTATTCCTGCGGAAGTTGCGTCTATCCAATACGATCCAAACAGAACAGCATTTATTGCTCTTTTGAACTATCAAGACGGTGAGAAACGTTACATTATTGCTCAAAATGGTTTGCAGGTTGGACAGAATGTAGTTTCTGGAGAGGGTGCAGCACCAGAGATTGGTAATGCAATGCCTTTAGGCCAAATTCCATTGGGTACTATTATTTCTTGTATTGAATTGCGTCCAGGACAAGGAGCAATCATGGCAAGAAGTGCTGGAGCATTTGCTCAATTAATGGCGCGTGATGGAAAATTTGCAACCGTGAAATTGCCTTCAGGTGAAACACGTTTGATATTAGTAGATTGTATGGCAACTATTGGAGTGGTATCCAATTCTGACCACCAATTGATTGTATCTGGTAAAGCAGGTAGAAGCAGATGGTTAGGAAGACGTCCACGTACAAGACCAGTAGTAATGAACCCTGTCGATCACCCAATGGGTGGTGGTGAAGGTCGTGCTTCTGGTGGTCATCCAAGATCTAGAAAAGGAATACCAGCTAAAGGTTACAGAACACGTACCAAGACAAAAGCTAGTAATAAGTATATTGTAGAACGTAGAAAGAAATAATTGAGATAATATGGCACGTTCATTAAAAAAAGGACCTTACATCCATTATAAATTAGACAAAAAAGTTGCTGAAAATGTAGCTTCAAACAAAAAGACGGTTATCAAAACGTGGTCTAGAGCCTCAATGATTTCTCCAGAGTTTGTTGGACAAACAATTGCAGTACACAATGGTCGTCAATTTGTACCAGTTTACGTAACAGAAAACATGGTAGGTCACAAATTAGGAGAATTTTCACCGACTAGATCTTTTAGAGGTCACGCTGGTGCTAAAAATAAAGGTAAAAAATAAGTAGAGCTATGGGAAGTCGTAAAAAACAAATGGCAGACGCTATTAAGGAAGAGAAAAAGCACATCGCTTTTGCAAAGCTTAATAATTGTCCTACTTCACCAAGAAAGATGCGTTTAGTTGCAGACTTGGTTAGAGGACAAAAAGCTGAAATGGCTCTTAATATTCTTAAGTTTAGCCCGAAGGAAGCATCACGTCGTTTAGAGAAATTGGTATTATCAGCAATTGCTAACTGGCAAGCTAAAAATGAAGATGCAAACATAGAGGATGCAGATTTATTTGTTCAAGAGATCAGAGTAGATGGTGGAGCAATGTTGAAAAGATTGCGTCCGGCACCTCAAGGTCGTGCACACAGAATAAGAAAACGTTCCAACCACGTAACAGTTGTGATTGGATCAAAAACTAACACACAAGCTTAAATAGAGATATGGGACAAAAGACAAATCCAATCGGAAATCGTTTAGGAATTATCAGAGGATGGGAATCCAACTGGTATGGTGGCAATGATTATGGAGATAAACTTGCTGAAGACGACAAGATTAGAAAATACGTTCACGCTCGTTTATCTAAAGCAAGTGTGTCTAGAGTAATTATTGAGCGTACGCTTAAACTTGTAACCGTTACTATCACTACTGCAAGACCAGGTATCATTATCGGGAAAGGTGGCCAAGAGGTAGACAAGTTAAAAGAAGAGCTTAAGAAAATTACTGATAAGGAAGTTCAATTGAACATCTTCGAGATCAAAAGACCAGAATTGGATGCATTTTTGGTTGGATCAAGCATTGCTCGTCAGATCGAGAATCGTATTTCTTACAGACGTGCCATCAAAATGGCAATCGCTGCAACAATGCGTATGAATGCTGAAGGTATCAAGGTTCAAATTAGTGGTCGTTTAAACGGGGCAGAGATGGCACGTAACGAGCATTATAAAGAAGGACGTATTCCATTATCAACATTTAGAGCTGACATTGACTATGCTTTGGTTGAGGCACATACTACTTATGGTAGATTAGGTGTCAAAGTATGGATTATGAAAGGTGAAGTGTATGGCAAAAGAGAATTGTCTCCATTAGTTGGTTTGTCAAAGAAACAACAAGGAGGAAAAGGAAACTCTGACGCGCCAAGACGTGGTGGGAACAATAAGCCTCGCCGCAGAAAGTAATTTTTAAAGACAAAGAAAAATGTTACAACCTAAAAAGACAAAATTCCGTAAGCAGCAGAAAGGCCGCATGAAAGGAAATGCCGAAAGAGGCCACACACTTTCCAATGGAATGTTTGGTATCAAATCGGTACACGAAAAAGGAATGTTTTTAACATCTCGTCAAATTGAAGCAGCACGTATTGCAGCAACTCGTTATATGAAAAGAGAAGGTCAGTTATGGATTAAAATATTTCCAGACAAGCCAATCACAAAGAAACCTCTTGAAGTACGTATGGGTAAAGGTAAAGGTGCTGTAGAATATTGGGTAGCCGTAGTTAAACCAGGTAGAGTTATGTTTGAAGTAGGTGGAGTGCCTTTAGAAGTTGCTAAAGAAGCTTTACGTCTTGCAGCTCAAAAATTACCTGTTAAAACGAAATTCCTCGTAGCTAGAGATTACGAAGCTTAATACAAGATATTATGAAGCAATCAGAAATTACACAGCTATCTACAGCTGAATTACAAGAAAAATTAGGTGAAACTAAAAAGAGTTATGGAGACCTTAAATTGGCTCACGCAATCTCTCCTTTAGAAAATCCAATCCAATTACGTAATGTAAGACGTAACGTAGCAAGATTAGCTACCGAGTTAATTAAAAGAGAAGTACAATAATTTGTATTCCGCTGAAAGATGGAAAAAAGAAATTTAAGAAAAGAACGTATAGGAGTTGTTACAAGTAACAAAATGATGAAATCCATTGTGGTTTCTGAAGTTAAAAAAGTGAAACACCCTATGTATGGAAAATTCGTTTTGAAAACGAAGAAATACGTTGCACACGACGAAACAAACGACTGTAACATTGGCGATACCGTAAAGATCATGGAAACACGACCTTTATCAAAATCTAAATGTTGGAGATTAGTAGAAATAATTGAAAGAGCGAAGTAATTATGTTACAACAAGAATCAAGATTAAAAGTAGCTGATAACACTGGGGCAAAAGAAGTTTTGACCATTCGTGTATTAGGCGGCACCAAAAGAAGATATGCTTCAGTAGGTGACAAGATCGTTGTGTCAGTTAAAGACGCAACACCTAACGGTAACGTTAAAAAAGGAGCTGTTTCTACGGCTGTTGTTGTACGTACCGTAAAAGAGGTAAGACGTCCAGACGGATCTTATATCAGATTCGACGATAACGCATGTGTCCTTTTGAACCCACAAGGTGAAATGAGAGGAACACGTGTTTTCGGACCAGTAGCAAGAGAGCTTCGTGACAAACAATTCATGAAAATTGTATCATTGGCACCTGAAGTGCTTTAATGACTAATAAGATGACAACAAAGTTTAAAATAAAATCGGGAGATACTGTACAAGTTATTGCTGGAGACCACAAAGGTTCTGAAGGTAAGGTTGTAAAGATCTTGAAAGATAAAAACAAAGCGATCGTTGAAGGCGTTAACATGGTTAAGAAACATACGAAACCAAGTGCACAAAACCCTCAAGGTGGTATTGTAGAGAAAGAAGCGGCTATCCATGTCTCTAACCTTTCCCTTTTAAATAAAAAAGGTGAAACAACAAGAGTTGGTTACAAAATGGAAGGCGATAAAAAAGTGAGATTTTCCAAAAAATCAAATGAAGTAATTTAGTTATGGCTTACATTCCAAGATTAAAACAAGAGTATAAGGACAAAGTAGTTTCTGCTCTTACAGAAGAATTCGGATATAAGAACGTAATGCAAGTTCCTAAACTTAAAAAGATAGTAATATCTAAAGGGGTGGGTGCTGCAGTTGCCGATAAAAAATTAGTAGATCATGCTGTGGACGAATTGACTAAAATTTCTGGTCAAAAGGCGGTCGCTACATTATCTAAAAAAGATATCGCAACGTTCAAGTTACGTAAAGGTATGCCAATTGGAGCACGTGTAACTTTAAGAGGTGAGCAAATGTATGAGTTTTTAGACCGTTTGGTGACTTCTGCATTGCCACGTGTTAGAGATTTTAATGGTATCAAAGCTACAGGATTTGATGGGAGAGGTAATTACACATTGGGTATTACCGAACAAATTATTTTCCCTGAAATTGATATCGATAAAGTAAATAGCATCTCCGGTATGGATATTTCATTTGTGACATCTGCTGATACAGATAAAGAAGCAAAATCGTTATTAACAGAATTAGGTTTACCTTTTCAAAAGAACTAAGATATGGCTAAAGAATCAATGAAAGCCCGTGAGGTGAAAAGACAAAGAATTGTAGATAAGTATGCTGAAAAACGCAAAGCTTTGAAAGAAGCTGGCGATTATGAAGGACTACAAAAATTGCCTAGAAATGCATCACCAGTACGTTTGCACAACCGTTGTAAATTGACCGGAAGACCAAGAGGATATGTTCGTATCTTTGGAATCTCTCGTGTAATGTTGCGCGAAATGGCAAATCAAGGATTGATACCAGGTGTGAGAAAAGCATCTTGGTAAGATTTTTCAAACGAGTTTAACTGGATGAAGGTTTGGGAAGAACCAAAAACCACGTCCGCAAATTAATATAAATGAATACAGATCCAATTGCAGATTATCTAACGCGAGTTAGAAATGCAGTGAAAGCAAATCACAGAGTGGTTGAAATCCCTGCATCTAATCTTAAAAAAGAAATCACTAAAATATTATTCGACCAAGGATATATTTTAAGTTACAAGTTCGATGATTCTAGTGTACAAGGAACTATCAAGATAGCTTTGAAGTACAACAAAGAAACTAAAGAGCCTGTCATCAGAAAAATTCAAAGATTAAGTAAACCAGGTTTACGTAAATACGCAAGTGCTAACGAAATGCCAAGAATCCTTAACGGTCTTGGAATTGCTATTGTGTCTACTTCTCACGGAGTGATGACAGGAAAACAAGCGCACAGAGAAAACGTTGGTGGTGAGTTATTGTGCTACGTATACTAAAAAGAGGAAGATATGTCAAGAATAGGAAAAAATCCAGTAGCGATCCCTCAAGGAGTTACAGTAGAAATAAAAGATAATGTAATTACTGTTAAGGGTAAAATGGGTGAATTGACCCAAGAATACTCTAACGTAACAATTACAGCTGAAGATGGCAATGTAGTTGTAGAACGTCCATCAGATAGTAAAGTAGACAAAGCAAAACATGGTCTTTACAGATCATTGGTTAAAAATATGATTGAAGGTGTTTCTAACGGATGGACCAAAAATTTAGAATTGGTAGGTGTAGGTTACAGAGCTACAAACCAAGGACAAAAATTGGATATGGCGTTAGGATTTTCACATAATATTATAATGGATGTTGCACCTGAAGTAAAAGTGGAAACGGTTACTGAAAAAGGAAAAAATCCAATTATAAAATTAACATCTCACGATAAACAACTTGTTGGGCAAGTAGCTGCAAAGATACGTGGCTTCAGACCACCAGAGCCTTACAAAGGTAAAGGTGTTAAATTCGTAGGTGAAGAATTGAGAAGAAAAGCAGGTAAATCAGCTTAATAGTTTAGTTATGGCATTGACAAAGAATCAAAAAAGATTAAGAATTAAAAGCAGAATCCGTAAGGTAGTTTCAGGAACTGAAGCTAGACCGCGATTAGCTGTTTTCAGAAGCAATAAAGAAATTTATGCACAAATTGTAGATGATGTAACTGGTAAAACTATTATTGCAGCATCTTCAAGAGATAAGGACATCAGTTCTGCTAAAGGAACCAAATCAGAAATCGCTACTTTGGTAGGAAAATCGATTGCTGAAAAAGCTCTAAAAGCAGGTGTAGAAACAATCTCTTTCGATAGAGGTGGTTATCAATATCATGGTAGAGTTCAATCATTAGCAGAAGGCGCAAGAGAAGGCGGACTTAAATTTTAAGACATTATGTATCAAAAATATAAAAACGCAGAATTAGTAAAACCAAGTGGATTAGATCTTAAAGATCGTTTAGTTGGAGTACAAAGAGTTACCAAAGTAACTAAAGGAGGTAGAGCATTTGGTTTTTCTGCTATCGTAGTGGTAGGAGATGAAGCTGGTGTTGTAGGCCAAGGATTAGGAAAATCTAAAGACGTTGCAACAGCAATTGCTAAAGCTATTGAAGACGCAAAGAAAAATTTGGTGAGAATTCCAATTATCAAAAAAACCTTACCGCATGAGCAAAAAGGTAAATTTGGTGGAGCTAGAGTAAACATTATTCCGGCAGCAGCTGGTACAGGAGTAATCGCTGGTGGTGCTGTTAGAACAGTTTTGGAAGCAGTTGGGGTACATGATGTATTATCTAAATCACAAGGTTCTTCAAATCCTCATAATGTTGTCAAAGCTACATTTGATGCTTTGTTGCAATTGAGAGATGCTGGTTCTGTTGCAAAAGAAAGAGGTATTTCACTTGAGAAAGTATTTAACGGTTAATCGATACGACAATGGGAAAGATTAAAGTAACAAAAGTAAAAAGTGATATCAAACGCACAGCAACCCAAAAAAGAACTTTGGAGTCTTTAGGTTTACGTAAAATGAACCAAACGGTTGTGCACGATAACACTCCAAGCATTCTTGGAATGATTAATAAAGTTCAACATTTAGTTTCTGTTGAAGAAACAAAATAATACAGCATAGATAATGGATTTAAGTAATTTAAAACCGGCTGAAGGGTCAGTAAAAAATCAAGGCAAAAGAATAGGTCGTGGACAAGGTTCTGGTAAAGGTGGTACTGCTACACGTGGTCACAAAGGTGCCAAATCTCGTTCTGGATATTCTAAAAAAGTAGGTTTTGAAGGTGGTCAAATGCCACTTCAAAGACGTGTGCCTAAATTTGGATTCACAAACATCAACAGAGTAGAATATCAAGGGGTTAATCTTGATACTTTGCAACAATTGGTTGATGACAAAAAAGTTAAGGATACTGTAGATTTTAATACACTCTTGGAATTAGGATTGGCAACCAAAACAGAATTGGTTAAAATTTTAGGACGTGGAGAGTTGAAATCAAAATTAAAAGTAACTGCTCATAAATTTACTGCTTCAGCAAAAGCTGCTATTGAAGCCGCAGGAGGAGAAGCTGTAACTTTATAAGACCGATTAGAGAATGAAATTTATAGAGACTTTAAAAAATGTCTGGAAAATCACAGAGCTAAAAGATAGGATCATGCTTACGCTTGGTTTGCTTTTAGTGTATCGTTTTGGTGCCCAAGTAGTTTTGCCAGGTATCGATGCCACTCAATTAGGAGGTTTGCAAGATAGTACTGACCAAGGTATATTAGGGTTGCTTAATGCCTTTACTGGTGGAGCTTTTGCCAATGCTTCCGTTTTTGCGTTAGGTATCATGCC
Organism: Flavobacteriaceae bacterium UBA5544; assembly: GCA_002426755.1. Classification (GTDB taxonomy): domain Bacteria; phylum Bacteroidota; class Bacteroidia; order Flavobacteriales; family Flavobacteriaceae; genus JBPOFM01. Next base: position 1,544 of record DINI01000027.1, on the reverse strand, counting down.
ATACATTTCTGCCTCAATTGTAGTTCAATTGATGGGAATAGCTATTCCTTATCTTCAAAAGCTACAGAAAGATGGAGAAAGTGGACGTAAAAAAATCAATCAGATCACTCGTTGGTTAACTATCGGAATCTGTTTGGTGCAGGCGCCAGGATATTTGGCGAGTTTACCAGCTTTAGGAATTCCTAACAGTGCGTTTTTATTGGGAACAGGAACTATGTTTTATGTGTCTTCAGTAATAATTTTAGTAACTGGCTGTGTTTTTGCAATGTGGTTAGGAGAAAAAATTACTGATAAAGGAATCGGTAACGGTATTTCATTATTGATTATGGTAGGTATCATTGCACGTATGCCTGCATCATTTTTACAAAATTACGCATCAAGAATCAGTGGTGGTGGAAATGGTGGACTTATGATGATTTTAATTGAATTGGTAATTTGGATGTTAATCATTTTAGGATCGGTAATGCTTATCATGGCAGTTCGGAAAATCGCAGTTCAGTATGCTAGACGTACTGCTTCTGGTGGATATGAGAAAAACGTTTTCGGTTCACGCCAATTCCTACCATTAAAATTGAATGCTTCTGGTGTAATGCCAATAATCTTTGCTCAAGCAATTATGTTCGTGCCAAGTTTGATTGGAAAATCATTTGGAACAAGTGATGTTGGTCAATGGATGCAAGCTGAATTTTCCAATATATTTGGATTCTATTACAATTTGGTTTTTGCATTATTAATTATAGTATTTACATATTTCTATACTGCGATTACAGTTCCGACCAATAAAATGGCCGATGATTTAAAGCGTAGTGGAGGTTTTATTCCTGGCATCAGACCTGGAACAGAGACTTCAGAATATTTAGATAAAGTGATGTCTCAAATCACCTTGCCAGGTTCCATATTTTTAGCATTGATAGCTGTGTTCCCAGCGATTGTTGTTCAAATTATGGGTACACAACAAGGATGGGCATTATTCTTTGGTGGAACATCTCTACTTATCTTGGTGGGAGTTGCAATTGACACCATGCAACAAGTGAATTCTTACTTGTTGAACAAGCACTATGATGGATTGATGAAAACCGGAAAAAATAGAAAAGCAGTAGCTTAATATTATGGCAAAACAATCAGCAATAGAACAAGACGGATCAATCATTGAAGCATTATCAAATGCAATGTTCCGTGTTGAATTAGAAAATGGTCACATCGTGACTGCGCATATCTCTGGTAAAATGCGTATGCACTATATCAAATTATTACCAGGGGACAAAGTAAAATTAGAAATGAGCCCATACGATTTATCAAAGGCTCGAATAACTTATAGATACTAATACTAATTACGATGAAAGTAAGAGCATCAGTGAAAAAAAGAAGTGCCGATTGTAAATTGGTACGTCGAAAAGGAAGACTTTACGTCATTAACAAAAAGAATCCTAGATTCAAACAAAGACAAGGTTAATTATGGCAAGAATTGCAGGTGTAGATATACCAAAACAGAAAAGAGGCGTTATCGCATTGACCTATATTTACGGTATAGGCAAAAGTAGAGC
>DINI01000033.1 GCA_002426755.1 Flavobacteriaceae bacterium UBA5544 | reverse complement strand
GAGAATAGGGAACTTAAATATTTGTAATCCAAATTAAGTTCACCACTTATAATATCTGCCCATTTTAAATCGGTTTCGTCGTTGGAATGATGTATTTTCTCAACAACCAAAGTTTTCATTTGCTCAATAAGTTGACTTTTACGGTCGTCAATCAAACTAAAGCCAGAATTTTGAAGAGCTTTGGAAAGATTATTTTTGGTTTTGGCATTCAATGTTGAAAGTAATTTGACCTCCCCCAATTTTATAGAAACATACTGTATTTCAAGAAGTTCCAAAATATTGGATACTGCCGAAATACATCTTGGGCAGACCATATTTTTTATGTGGATAGTCTCATTCATATTTTATCTGTATCAAAATAATGTCAATCCGGATTTGTATAGAGAGTAATAAACAGCTAGTAATGCCGCTGCTATAAAAATTAATACTATCACAACCACAGCAATGATTTTGTCTTTTTTTGATATATCACTTTTGGGATGATGTTTTATTCCTTCATTTTTTCTTTTATTTCTTCTGCTTTTACTCATCACCGTTATCATTTAAAAAATCAAGATGACTAATTCAAACTACTCAATTAATAATAATTTCAATCTATTGTATGGTTTCTGTTACTTCACCACAGGTTAACATTGCTTCTCCATAGTATGGGTTTCTTATCTCTTTTTCCAAACTTATCCAATATGCGCCCTTATTATTATCGGCCATAGGGCAAAACTCGATGTAAACTTCTTGGTCAACTCCAAAAAGCTGCACACTACTTATCATATGGGCAGAAAGATGCTTGAAATGTCCTCTTTGNNTTATGCGCTTTTTCATCAGATAACAACTTCATATCCACTTTAGTTAAAGACTGGCTTATTTGCTTTCCTGCTTGTTGAGCATTTTTGGCATTATCGTTAACCAAGGCGTCCTTTAAGAGGATATAGTCTTTAAAAACCTGCTTTAACTGATTTTGAAATTTGCCTGAAACCGTTATTCTTTCTTTCATTTCTGAATGATTGGCTTTATCTGCATTTTCTCCAGTACTGCCTTCTTGCATACCCAAATGACCTTCGTGGCCTGTCATTGTTTTACCGCCAGATGTATTCATCATACTTTTTTTGCCCTGTAACTGGGCAGCAGCATCCACGGTAAATGTTCCGTTGGTTACCACCTCTTCGCCGTTGTTCAGTCCTTCCAAAATGGTGTACACGTTGCCGTTTTTAGTCCCCAAGGTTACTTGGCGCATTTCAAAAATAGGTTCGTTTGGATTTGTTTTTACATACACCAAAGACCTGCTTCCCGTCCATAAAACAGCAGTGGCCGGAACGGTTATCTGGGATTGGGTAGAAGTTCCTTTTGACATCTGCACTTTTGCTGAAACGAACATTCCGGGTTTCAACAAATCCTCTTTGTTGTTCAATGTGGCACGAACTGCAACGGTTCTGGATTTTGTATTCAACGTTGGGTCTATAAAAGATACCGTTGCCTCAAATTCCTTATTGGGATAGGCATTGGTGGTCACTTTTATTTTTTGACCTTCCTTAAGTTGGGAAATTTGGTTTTCATACGCATCGAACATTGCCCAAACCGTTCCTAAATCGCTTACTTTTAAGATGGGTTGTCCTTGCTTTACGTAGTCGCCTTCCTCTGCCATTTTTTGGGAAACCGTACCTGAAACTGTGGCATAAATGGGGAAATTTTCCCGCACTTTTCCCGAGCTTTCAATTTGGTTGATTTGGCTTTCTGAAAGTTTCCATAATTTTAATTTATTGCGAACCGCCTTGTATAAAGCAGGTTGCGATGCTTTCATAGATGCTGCTGTTAAAAGCTCCTGTTGCGCAGCAACAAGTGTGGGTGCATAAATAGTTGCCAACAATTGCCCTTTGCGAACTTCCTCTCCCGTGAAATTGACATTCAGCTTTTCGATTCGGCCTTCAAAATAACTTGCCTGTACCGCATTGGCTTCTTCGTTGGCCATTATTTTTCCGGAAAGGGATAAAGTGTTATTGTCAGTCTCGGAAACATTGCCAACAACGGTGGTTTGGATATTTGCCAATGCCATTGCGTTATCGGACATTTTTATTTCGTTCATTGCCAGTCCGTCTGCGCCTGTTTCCGCAGGAATCAAATCCATACCACAAATAGGGCAGTCGCCTGGTTCGGGTTGCATAATCTGTGGATGCATTGAACAAGTCCACATTTGGTTTTTCAATGTAGAATTCTCGGTCATATCAGAAACGTTTTTAGTGTTTGCTGAACCTTCTACGGAACGGCCAAAAAAGACGTAGCCCAATACCAATCCTATAATTAAAATGGCGATGTAAATGATGTACTTTTTCATAATATATTTGCTTAATTCTTTGTAAAACCCAACAGATTTTTAAGACCTGTTAGGTTTTAGTAATTATAATTATTCTGCCGCTTGCAAGCGCTTTATCATTGCTTTCATTTCAGCTATTTCTTTTTCTTGTGCTTTAATGATATCATCTGCCAATTTACGTACTTCAGGGTCTTTGATGTCTGCTCTTTTACTCGTTAAAATAGCAATAGAATGGTGTGGAATCATCGCCTTCATATAAAGAACGTCACCAATAATGGGTGCTTGAGCCCTTACCAAGCCATATGCACTAACAAAAAGTATCAAACTACCCAATAGGACAGCGATGTTCTTCTTCTTATTTTGGTACATTTTGCGCATAAAGAACCACATTATCACGGCCATACAGGCTATTCCCAAACAGGCCATATAAAATCGGGTTAGACTGAAATAGACGTGGTCTATTTCATAACTGTTCAGATACATCGTGATGTACATTGCGATAAAAGATGCGGCGAGCATCAAAATAAATTTTGTGTAATTGCCTTTGCTTTTGTGCTGATTTGAATGTTCCATTGTTTTAGATTTTTTGGTTATTATTTACTTATTTTCTTTTTTACTTTTCTAATTGTTGGCGAGGAAGTGTACCACAGCAAGAATCCGCTTAACACTGTAATCAATCCCAAAAGCGAAAACGCCCTTAATACGATGGTATTGAAGTTGTCGCGCGTGTCATAGTCCATTGTGTGGGTCATCCATAAAAAGTCGAACCAACGCCACGCTCGATGCCTTACGGTCTGGAATTTTCCGTCTGTTACCGAAACATAAGCTTTGAGTGCTTCATTGGTATCATACGAAATAACATAGGCTGGCAATAGCTTTTCCCGATATTCGTGATAGTCGTCCACTTTTGTTATTTTTTCAATGTTTGCCACTTTTAAACCTTCTTTCATATAGTTTTTGGCTACAGACAGGGCTTCTTCTTCCGAAATATCTTTTTTTGCTTCTCCAGTTTTTGCACTGTACAATTTATGATTGTTAATCCAATAGTAAGGCTCGTTATTTATGTCGCGAATCTCAACAGTCCTAATGCTTTGATTATTATCGATTTCTGAAGGACTTATTAGATTGTCAAAGGCTTTTGGCACATAATCTAAATTGCGAAATTGGTCGCCGTGAATGTCGTCTATGTTCGTCCAACTAAAATACATTCCGCTGATGGTCCAGAACAGGAATTGAATCCCTAAAAAGAGCCCTAAATATCTGTGGGTCTTTCGTATTTTGATTGCTGTTTTTCTGTTGACCATAGTAATAAATTAGTTTCGTTTGATTAAAATCATTTAGTTCACAAAAAATTTCACAATCAATCCACCAGCAATCCAAACGTAGCATACCAAAGCAGCATATTTCAAGATATTTTCAAGCAACTGGCTTTTTGGTGCCATTTCCTTCATATGTTTTACATCTTTCCGTTTGAAAAAACCCAGATAGAGCATAAATCCTGAAATTGCCAAAAATGCAATGTTCAAAAAGAAGGTGTAATCTATTTTAAAGTATTCACTATCCTGAATTTTAACTTGTGATGGGTCGGGCAAAATGCTCAACAAATCAAATGAATAATGTAAGATTAGTGATGTACCTATTAATGCCGTAAACAACAAAAACAAAATAAACAATGACATTTTCCAACCATAATATTTCGCATTGATGCGAAGGATTGGAAACACTACCAAATCACTAAAAATAAATGCCATTACACCAGCAAAACTCACACCTTTCCCAAACAACAAAGCTGCCAAAGGAATATTTCCCATAGAACCAATAAAGGTCAAAAATGCTGCAATAGGCCCAACAATGATATGCTCAAGGATTTCAAAAAAAGTAAAATCGGTATTGCCATTACCACTATTGATGAATAAGGTTTGAAAGAATGAATCGGGAACGAAAGCAGCGACAATCCCTGCAATGGTAAAGCCAACGGTAACATCTTTCCAGACCATTTTCCATTCCATTCCGTATTGTTTGGAAACTTTTGCCCAACCTTTTTCTGATTGAATTTTCTTTTTCCACGATTTGGATTCGTCCATATCATCGTCGTCCTTATCCTTTAAATTTTTTCTGGCGTTTTCGATTAGTTTTTTAGGATTTATCAAGCGTATCAATAGCCACGAAATGAGAATCAATAAAATTCCGCCGACATATTCGCCTACTATGAATTGCCAACCAAGAAAGATGGATATGATGATACCCAGCTCAATAACCAAATTAGTGGAAGCCAATAAAAAGGCAATCGATGACACGAAACTTGCCCCTTTTTTAAAAAGGGATTTAGTTGATGCCAATGCCGAAAAGCTGCAAGAACTGCTTATAAAGCCGAAAAATGTTCCGAGTAAAACACCTTTACCTTCGTTTTCGCCCATTGTTTCCTGCATTTTCTTTTCAGTGATAAAAACCTGAATCATACTGCTGATGATATAACCGAGTGCAAATGCCCAAAGTGCCATCCAGAAAAATCCGGTGGTGGTAAATGCCGCTTCTGCCCATTGTTTTAGAAAGTTGTCCATTATTGATATATATTGATTGCCTGAAAACGGAAGGGAACATAGAAACTACCCAGTAAACTATGTGTCCCCTCCAAGGTCAGGGCTTTATTACCAAACGTTTTAAATTCTGGTATTAATAAATAAGTATAAAGTTACCTGACAAAGGAAGAGAGATGTTATTATTTTAAGGATTTAATCTCTCCTCCCTCTTCTGCAGGCTACTATTAACCAAATCAACTTCTCTTTTTCAAAATTCATTGTGCCTGACACGGGAAGGAATAAACACTAACCATCAACATTGTTTTCCTTCCCAAGACAGGACTTAACAACTATCCAATGTCCTTATCATCTTTTACCTTCTGTTAACTAAAAACCAGAATTTTATAAAGATTCTTAAACAAGGAATATCTATTGAATAGTTTTTTGAACTTTCCCGCATTTAAGCATTTTACTTCCGTAATATGGGTTTCTAACTTCGTTACTTGAGCTTAACCAAGCACTCCCTTTATCATACATTGGACAAAACTGTTCGTACAGCGTGTTTTTTGTCCCTGTAATGGCAACCATATCTGTTATGTCCTTGCTCAATGTTTTAAAATGCTCACGTTGGTGGTCTATGGCACTTTCAGAAATGTGTTCTGCGTGCTCGGTGGCATCTTCTATGATATCGGCAAGTTCTTTTTGTTCTTCTTTGGTATAACTTTTCGTGTCAAAGGCTTTAAGTGAAGCCATTAATTTAGTTCCAGCTTGTGCTGCCTTTTTTGTATCATCGCCTACCAAAGCATCTTTCAGCATAAAATAATCTGCAAGAACTGATTCTGCATTTGGATTCATTTTATCCATTTTCATCGAACTGTGGTCCATTTTCATATCACCGTGCTCGTTGTTCATTTTTTCTTTTTCCTGTGCGTTGGTAAAAGAAACTGCTAACAATAGCATTCCTGCTATACTCATTTTTAAATTTTTCATTTTTATTATATTTAATTATTGTTTATAAACTGTCTCTCAATTGTTCCATAAATTGTATCATTTCCTCTTTTTCATCAGCTGAAAAGATAGCATCGCCGTGAATGTAGGTGTAGGATTCCAGCGGCATTTCATCATCCTTAATTTGATTGATGATGGATTTTAGCTTGCTGTTTTTCCTTCTATCGGAATAATCGTCCCATTCATTAAAATTCAATTCGGCTTTACCTTCTTTGATGTGGTCTTCCAAAAACCAAGCTGCTGGCTGAATTTTACTGTACCACGGATACTCTGTGTTATTGCTATGGCAGTCATAGCAAGATACCTCTAACTTTTTCTGAATGGTTTCCGGAACGGTATTTACCAAGAGAAAATCTGTTTTTGGTACGGTATCACTTTGGTTCAATTCAATAGGAAAAAATTGGATTGTTATAAAAGCGACCAGAAAAATAAGGGCAATGATTTTTAGAATTTTCATCAAAATATTCAATTCAACCTACAAGGAACCCTGCTGTTGCTTCGTTTCTCGCAATGCAGGGAATATCTTGTAGTTTATGATTAATTAATTTCCTTTTCCACTTTACCGCAGCCCATCATTTTGCTACCGTAATAAGGGTTTTTTACTTCTTTCTCCATACTTAACCATTCACTTCCACCGTCGTACATTGGACAATGCATTTGGTACATTTTACTATCTATTCCGGTAATAGCTACCATATCAATCATATCCTTGCTCAAGGTTTTGAAATGTTCGCGTTGGTGGTCCATTTCGCTTTTGCCTATGTGCTCTGCGTGTTCTGTGGCATCAGCAACTATGTCTTTCAACTCTTTTTGTTGTTCGGCGGTATAGCTACTGATGTTTAGGCCTCGAAGGGCACTTTCCAATGTCTTTCCAGCTTTGGCAGCAGCATCCTTATCTGTAGCCACCAATGCATCTTTTAACGACATATAATCTGCCATTACTTGTTTGACATCAGAAGCTTGCGCTTCAGAATTCATCGTATTATTGGATTCGTCCATTTCATCGTGTTCCATTCCTTCTTCGTGATGATGTCCTTCTTCAGAAGACATTTCGGTGTTCATTGCATCGTCTGAATGTTCTTCTTTTTTACCGTCTTTACAAGACATTGCTGTAAGACCTACAAAGGCCAAAGCCAATACTGATGTTGTTACTTTTAAATGTTTCATTTTGATTTGATTTAGATTAATACTTGTTTTTATTTGATTTATATATTGAATGATTAAAATCTCACGGATAGTCCACCACCTGCACCAAAACGGTTGTCGTAGCTTGCCATCAATGAAAAGTTTCTTGATAAAAAATATTCAACACCTGCGTTCCAAGTAACTTCTTTGTCGAAATTGTCTCCAAAGGGAAGGTCATCAACCCAACCGAAATTAGCTTGATATTCATACATTCCAAAAATGGCCGTTCGTGGGAAAATCAGGATTTCACGACTTAAACTGATTTGTGGACGTAATTTGCTGTCAATCCGCACATCGAGATTGAATAAATAAGGTGTCAAAAACCGAACTCCAGCAATTGCAGTTGTCGTTATTTCGTCCAAACTATCATCCATTTCGTTTTCTATATTCACACCACCAAAAACCCGTAAATAATCGTGCAGATATCGTTCGTAGGTTACTTCGGCTTCCAGATTTTGATTCCAACCATATTCTGCGGAAACATTAAATTGGTTTCGAATGTTTGAAGTCACAAAATTAAACTCTGTCATATGTGAAGCTGCATCAACCATTGCCCACGTATAATATTGGTCAGCTTCATTAATTAAATTCTTAACTGGATATTTCGCCATTCTTGGGTCGCGCGGCGTATCGTAACTTACAACTCTCGCCATCCCACTCATCATATGGTACAATATGTGGCAGTGAAAAAACCAGTCGCCATATTCGTTGCCATAAAATTCTATCGTAACCTCTTGCATTGGTGGCACGTTTACGGTATGTTTTAGTGGCGAGTACTCGCCATTTTTGTTGATGACCCTAAAAAAGTGTCCGTGCAAATGCATTGGGTGGTGCATCATCGTGAGGTTATTCAAGGTTATACGGGTAACTTCTTTATGGTTTATCTTGATATTGTCGGCTTCCGAAAGCGGCACACCGTTCATACTCCAGATATAGCGGTTCATATTACCAGTAAGGTTCAACAGAATTTCCTTGACGGGAATATCTTTATCGTAATTGGTTTTTTCTGGAGATTTCAAATAATCATAATTGTATTCAGAAAACATATCCATTCCGTCCATTTGCATAGTGTCCATTCCATCCATTTTGGTGTTATCGTCATTCATTTTCATTTTTGAATGGTCCATTTTGGAATGGTCTATCTTTTCATCCATCATTGAATCTTTCGGCATATCCATTTTCATTTTCTCTTCATCTATCTTCATCTTTGAATGGTCCATTTTACTGTGGTCCATTTTATCGTTCATCGTTGAGTCCTTGGACATATTCATATTCATTTTTTCCTCCTTCATCTTCATTTTGGAATGGTCCATCTGCATACCGTCCATTTTCATTCCATATTCCTCTTTCATTTCATAGCGTTCATCTTTCTTTGGTTGGAATTTCAATGCGTGTGCTCCCATTTTCATCTTCATTTTTGCCATTTGTTGCATCATTTGGATTTTGTCTGGTTTAGGTACAATTTCAGCAGGAAGGATTTTACCAGAACCTATATATGCCAAGGCAGTTCCAGAACCATCTTGCGCCATTGCACGGAATTCAATCTTTCCATCTTCGGGAACGGTTACGATAAAGTCATAGGTTTCCGCTATGGCGATAAAGGTTTTATTGTGTTTTACTGGAACGTCGTCCTTACCATCTGCTGCTACCAAAGTTGGTGTGTCGCCACCAAAAGTCATCCAAAATTGCGATGAGGCAGAGCCATTGATGATTCGTAAGCGTACTTTTTCGCCAGCTTTAAATTCAGGATATTCCGCTACTTCCTTTCCATTGACCAAAAATGCAGGGTAATAAATATCGGCAATGTCTGCGCCTTCCATTCGTTGACGCCAGAAATCGAGCTGTGCACCAAAGGCACCTCTTGCAATCACTTTATTTAAAGGTGTAGATGTACCCTTTTTCATTTGATACCATTCATTACCACGTTTTAGGTTTCGAAGCACATTCATTGGTTTTTCGTTTGTCCAATCTGATAGCATTAACACCAAATCTTTGTCATAATCCAAGGTTTTTTCTTTTGGTTTAATGACGATAGAACTAAAAACACCGCTCTGTTCCTGTAACATTGTATGTGAATGGTACCAGTATGTGCCGTTTTGCGTTATGGCAAATTCATATTTAAAAGTAGTCCCAGGCATTATGGGTGGCGTGGTCAAATAGGGAACGCCATCGTAAAAATTCGGTAAAATAATTCCGTGCCAATGCACCGAAGTTTCTACGCTCATTTCATTTTTTACGTAAATGACAGCATATTCGCCTTCGGTAAATTCGAGCGTTGGTCCTGGAATGGTCCCGTTGACCGTCATACCTTTTACTTCCTTGCCAGCCTTGTTGACCATTTCTTCCTTTAACGTCAGGGTATATTCGTGAACAGGTAGATTGTCAGGATTTCCTTCTGTCGATTTTTCATAAATGGATTGGGCAACAACTGTTTGACCAGTCATTAGTATCAGTACTATTATATATTTCAAGCTTTTCATTTTCTTTTTTTTATATAATTACATCAATTTTTTTGAACAATTTAACTCATAAGATTATAGTTTTAATTGGTTAAATAATTGATGATTGTGGATTGTATGTAATACATTTTTATAGATTCAATTTGATTGATTTGGAACTTCAATTGCAGTTCCTGTATGTCCAAAACATCATTAAAATCTATAGTTCCCGTTTCATAATTTTTTATCAGGATTTCTTCGGCATCTTCGGCTTGTTTTAGGTTTTTGGATTGTGTATCGTAACTTATTCTTGCGGAATTTCTATCATAAATTGCTTTTGAAAGCATTGTCTGCAAAGCATTTAACCGTTCTTCTTTTTGTGATGTGATTTCTTGCTGTTTCAACTGGTTCTGTTTGGTCTGGCTCTTGTATTTATTGTTGAAAATTGGAATCGAAAGCGTGACCATCGGCATCAATATATCCTTACCATTATCAATTAAAGTCATATCGGTTCGTTCTGAAACGGGAATGTAGTCCAACCCAAAACCGAGCATTGGGCTGCTNNACCTTTAGATTTTCTTCGGAAATGATGTCGATTTCAGCTGGAATTGTCAAATCACTCATTACGACAACTTCCATATCATTATCCCTATTCAAAAGATTATTGAAAATGGCTTGTTCCGCCAGATATTGTTGCTGTAAAACTTCTTTGGTCTGTTGAAGCTCATTTTGCCGAATCTGCAATCGCAACACTGATACAGCCGATGCCTTTCCTACTTCAAC
>DINI01000010.1 GCA_002426755.1 Flavobacteriaceae bacterium UBA5544 | reverse complement strand
GGGACCTATACCTATACCCTAACTTCCTCCTCATCCTGTACGGCGTCTGCAATCGTGACTGTCAACACGGTTCTTGAACCCAATGCAGGAACAGATGGCACTGTTACTTTATGTAGAAATGGCTCATCTATAGATCTCTTTCATAGTCTGGGAGGAACACCAGATGCCGGAGGAACTTGGAGCCCTGCCCTCAATAGTGGAACTGGCGTTTTTGACCCTAGTGTAGATACCGCCGGCTCATATACCTATACTGTCGATGCGACATTGCCATGTAGGGGAAGTTCATCAGCCATTGTAACAGTCACCATAAATCAAGAGCCCAACATTACAGGTGCAAATATCACTGTCGGAAGTGTCTGTCTAGGATTGGAAAGTTTGGTACAAATATCAAACGCCACACAAATATCAGATGGTACATATACTATTGTATATGAACTCACGGGAGCAAACACCTCTCAAAATACTATAACTGTGGATTTTTTAGCGGGAAATACGAGCTTTACGATTCCCCTAACTCAATTAACAAATGTTGGGCCAACCACTATAAGCATCACACAATTCATATCTGTTGAAACACAATGTGGTGCAGATGTGTCATCCATCGCTTCTGCACAATTTGAAATTTTTGATGCTCCAACTCCTACCCTAGTTACGGGAGGTAATGCATTTTGTTTGGAAGACAATCCAACCATTCAAAATTTGTCTGCCAATATCATAGAAACCCAAACCATTACTTGGTATGACAGTCCAACAGATGGAATAGCCTACTCAAATAATGATCCATTAGTGGATGGTGTAACTTATTATGCTTCTATCTTGAGCACCGAGGGTTGTGAAAGTTTAATTCGACTTGCAGTGACGGTAACTTTGGATATGTGTCAAGAAGTGGTTTTTTTCATCCCAGATGGGTTTTCACCTAACAATGATGGTACAAACGATGATTTTGACATACCCAACATAAGAATATTGTATCCAAATTTTACTTTGGAAATATTCAATCGTTATGGCAATGTACTTTACAAAGGAAATAAGAACACACCTAATTGGGACGGCACCTCTAAAGAAGGTTCTTTGTTTGGCAATTCAGTCTTACCTGTTGGTGTTTATTTTTACATTTTGGAATTCAATGATGGCACAACAGAACCAATACAAGGGAGGGTATATTTAAGCAGATGATAGACGTATAAAAATTATGACAAAGCAATTCATAAAATATAGTATTAACGCTGTCATTTGGTTGATAGGATTTGCGGCTATGTCCCAGCAAGATCCTCAATATACCCAATATATGTACAATATGAGCGTCATCAACCCTGCTTATGCTGTAGATGCTCCTGGAACCATCAAACTGGGAGCTATTTATAGAGCCCAATGGGTTGGTTCAGTTGGAGGTCCCACTACGGGATCATTTTTCGCACATACTTCTATTGCAAATAGATTGGAGGGAGGCATCTCCATCGTACACGATCAAATTGGTGATGTGGTCAAAGAAACTAATGCGTATGCCGATATTGCTTACGTGATTCCAGTAAGTGAAAAAAACAAGCTTTCATTTGGTATAAAGGCAGGCGCGACATTTTTTAGCACTAACTTCAACGGCTTTGTATATTCTGATCCTTTACCAGATGCTGCCTTTGCATCTAACTTAAGCAAAACGTTCCCAAATATAGGAATCGGAGCATTTTATTTTGGTGAACAGTATTATGTTGGCCTATCGGCTCCAAATTTATTAAAATCGAAACATCTAGATAACGATAGTGGCATTGTGGCAGCTGGAGCAGAAGAATTACACCTATTCTTGACCGGTGGTTATGTTTTCAACCTTAACGAGAACCTGAAATTGAAGCCTGCCTTTATGGCAAAGTCGGTTATTGGTGCACCACTTTCATTAGATGTGTCAGCAAACGTCCTTATTGATGAAATGGTGGAGTTAGGAACTGCCTATAGATGGAGTGATTCCTATAGTTTTATGATTGGTTTTAATATTTCAGAAGATTTTCGGGTAGGATATGCCTATGATAGAACCATTAGTAATTTAGGTAAATTCAACTCTGGTACACATGAAGTCATTATGTTATTTGATTTAAATAGAATAGTAAAGAAAAAAGGATATGATAAATCGCCAAGATTTTTCTAATATGAATCACATGAAAAAGGCCTATCTCTTTATAGTAATTCTAGCGACTGGTTGGTCCACTTTTGCGCAAAGAGCTACCTTAAAGAAGGCAGATAAGCTTTTTGCTGAAAAATCGTATGTCGAAGCCGCCGCGATGTACGAACAGCTAGAGCCTACGAAAGAAGTGCTTCAAAATCTAGGGGATTGCTATTACTACAATTCTCAAATGTCCTTGGCCAGAACTCCCTATACCAATTTGTACATTACATACAAAGATAGTGTGCCGCCAGAAGTATTGTTCAGATATGCCAATTCCTTGAGTGCCATTGGAGATTATGAAGGAGGAGACAAAATAATGGGTAAATATTTGGGATATGCTGTTGATACAAAAAAATTCAAAGAGAACCTCAATAAGATTGTCCCTTACAATTACGAGATTAAACGAATGACCGAAAACACCTCGACAGGGGACTTTGGCTTAAATTTTTATGGTGATAAAGTGGTATTTGCTTCATACCGCAATAGTAAAAACCCCACCTATAACTGGAATCAAAAACCTTATTTGGACCTTTATGAAGCGAATGTGTCCATCAACAAAGAATTAAAAGACATTAAGCCATTTTCAGATAGTATCAATAGTAAAACGCATGAAAGCAATGCCACATTTACTTCGGATGGAAAGACGATGTATTTTTCAAGGACTAATGACAAACGAGTTCTTATCGATGAAATAGAAATAGCAACAGTAAAATTATACAAAGCAGAATTGGTAGATGGCAAATGGACTAACATCACGGTCCTGCCATTTTCTAGCGATACGTATTCTACTCAACACCCAATGTTGAACAAGGACGAGACGAGATTATATTTTTCAAGTGATATGCCTGGAACTTTGGGATCCTTTGACATCTATGTTGTTAATATAACAGGAGATACATTCGGTGAACCAGTCAATATGGGCCCAACCATAAACACCAAACACCGAGAACAGTTTCCATTTATAGATTCTGAACAAACCCTCTATTTTGCCTCCGATGGACATCAAGGTTTAGGTGGACTGGACATTTTTATGAGCAAAATATATGATGGCTTTTATTCAAAACCCTTAAACCTCGGCGAAACTATCAATACTGGTATGGACGACTTTGCCTATGTCCTAAATGAAGAAGAGCAAACAGGATATCTGTCATCCAATCGCGATTTAGGTGACAATCTGTATGCCTTCACTAGAAAAGAAAATCCAAGACGTTTTATTGTTACAGGTGATATCCGAGATAAAAACAGCAAAAACTTATTACCCGGCACCACCGTCACATTATTTGATGAACAAGGAACTATGGTGGGCCAAATGGTCGTAGGTGAAGATGCTGAATACGTATTTAACACGGAACCAAACAAAACCTATAAAATTGAAGCGTATCGCGATTTTTACATCCCTACCACCGAAGAACTTGTCACGAATGATGATGGTAGAATCGAATTCAACATTGAATTGGAAATCGAATCCTATGATGATGCAGAAGACATCGTGGTCACCAAAGACGATGGCTATATATATATTGAATTGGAAAACATCTATTTTGATTTTAACAAATGGGACATCAAACCACAAGCCGCTAGAACTTTGGACGTGTTGGTAAACCTACTTAAGAAATATGACCGAATGGAAATTCAGTTAGGTGCGCATACCGATAACCGAGCGTCTGAAGAATACAACCTACGTCTCTCAAGAAACAGAGCTGCTGCCACTTTAGAATATTTGGTAGAAAATGGTATTGATAGACGACGTTTGCGATCCAAAGGTTATGGAGAAAGTCAGCCATTGGTTAAATGTGGCGATAATTGCACAGAAGAAGAACATTCTATAAATAGACGTTGTGAGTTTTTGATTTTGAAATAACACAAATGAAATTGGTTCAGGCTTAATGCTGCTGGGAAATAGTAGTCACTTAATTCTTTAATCCTAATATCACATTTCAATGAAATCAATCGTTTTTTGTTGCGTGGTGCTCATGGTCTCCAGCAATCTAATCCAAGCTCAAAAAGTGCCATTATCTAAAGGTGCGGCACTATTATTTAAAGATGTGACCTGTATGGCCACAAATACCGAAAAGAATCAGCTATTTGAATTAACCAATTTTCAAGTCGCGAAAAATGGGACGCAATTTCATTACAAAAATGATCAATATGCGGCCCAATTCCCCTTTGATGTATATATCCATCCTGTGGACATTAATAATGACGGTGTCGAGGAAATCGGGTTGGTGTTCGGCAACAGTTACACTTCAGGGGCCGCAGGAGCTAGCACCATTTTATATATCAAAAATAAAAGCGGGAAATACGAAGAAAATTTAGGGTTTCCAGGCTTTCTAACGTTTATGCCATCAAAACATCAGGGGTTTACCGATATGATGATTCAGGGTCCTGGTTTTGTCTTTGCTGTTTGGACATGGAATGGTAAATCCTATGTTTTTAACAGGAAAATCAAAAGTGAGGAATCCGACAAATTAGAACTCATCTCGCTTGAAGAGGCAAGCAAACTCTATGTGGATGGTCTTAAACACTAAATTTTTCAAAGAGAAAAAACGAATTATTTATTGACTTTTTTGTTTTCGTATTGCTTGATTTCCATAATCTTCTCCTCAAAATTGTCTTTATAATTGGATTTGCTTTTAATACGCGTTTTATAAGAATAAATTGTAGCCACCGATAACTCCAAAAAATCGGCTACTTGATTACTGTCCTGAACACCTAATCGATACAATGCAAAGATGCGCAATTCGTTATTCAGTGTGTCTTCATTATTGAGAAGGACACGCTCTTTTTCTGGAAAAAGATTAAAATAATCTTCCTTAAAAGTTGGGAACAGTTTCAAGAAGACCTCATCAAATTGTTGAAAAAGGTGAGCTCTTGCTTTTTTGACACTATATTTTTTAAGAATCTGCACCACTTCTTCTGGACGTTTTGCTATGATTTTTTGTAAAGTACTTTTTTGAAGCTGATCAATTCTATGAATAAAACCAGAGGTCACTTTCAAGAAATAAGTGATATATTCCTGTTTAATGCTATCTACTTCCTTTAAATTATTGTTGAGTTCTTGAAGCTTTAAATTAGATTCGGATAAGATACGCCTGGAGGCATTTCGTGCTTTTAGCTGTTTGAAAATAATGATAAGAAAGATGACCACAAGAATTGCCAAGACAGAGAGGGCAATGACAATCCACTTTAAAGTGTTTTTTTGCCTTTCGGTTTTTTGAATTTGTGCTTTTTCGATGATTGGGAGGATGGAAGATATTTCCATTTTGCGATGCCTAGCATTATAAAAAGTGGCATCTTCCATGGCCAAGCTAATATAATGATTAGCTTTCTTTAAGTCTCCCAGTTTAAAAAGTTCACTGGCTAAATTCCGCAAGGCCACCGTTTCTTTGGTGGCGCTTTCAATATCAGCAATGGCAGCACGCGCCAAGTATTCTAGATTCTTATCATTATCGCCTTGCACAGAATAAACATAAGCCAGTGAAGATGTTGCAATAGCTTCATAATGCGCCGGTAAATCATAATGTTGCAACCAATACATAAAAGCCTGTTGGGCACCCTTCCAATCACTATGTTTTAATCGGTTTAAGCTTTCTGTGTTCCAATATTCATTCGAATTAGGTTCGACATACCTTAAAGCCTGATGGAGAAATTCATTTCCTTTTTGAATGTAATTATCACTAAAACGATTGTCCCGGGTGTAATCCGCCAAATCGTAAAATGTTCTAGCTTTTACGGCATAATATTCAAATTTGTAAGGGTCTGGCAATATGTCTAGAGTAATACTTTCTAATGTATCGATCGCCTCCTTGAAGAGACCAGATGACATGAGCACAAAGCCTTCTTTGATTTTAGCCCTTGAAATCTTTAAGGTATCTTTCAAAAGAAATGCTTTCGATTTGGCCTGTTCCAAATAATAGTAAGCGGAGTCATAATTAAAAGATTGGTACTCTTTAAACAGTGTCAGATAGTCCTCATAAATTTGTTGGTTATCCTCGTAATAGACATGCTTTCCCAGTTCTTTTTTTATGGCTGCAATGCGGTCATACTTTTGATGAATGTAAATGTCTTTATTGGTGATAGCCTGTTCTAATTTTTGCAATGTGGAATCCAACTGGAATGCCTGAACAGAATTCATAATCAATAAACCAAACAACAATACAATGAATTTCATTTAATATTTTAAGATTAAAATGTTAATAATAAAATAACAGTAGATAATTTTTATGCATCTTCTAAAAAACACACCCAATACTTACAAATATAACATAAAATCAATCTTGATTTTTAAAAAATGTATCTTGATTTATAACTCGATAAAAATTTTGTAATTAAATGATTTACAAAATAATGTGATTAAAATTTATAATAATATTTCTTGATTTTAAGTAAGTATTTTTTATTTAAGATGAAGTTGTATCTATTTTTGGAATGTTACGCAAATGTTATCTTAAAATTAATGTTCTTTAACAAGTTTACAAATCATTCTATCTAACACTCAAGCTCGATGCAAAAAATTCATCTGCAACACATGAAAAAGGGAGTATTTATCAATCTCATTCTACAGCCACTAAAATTCACATGGGTGTGTGTCCTATTATTATCAGGAACAACATCAATGTATGCCTACAATTATTTGCCATCAAACGATGTAAACAAGAAAACAATAATCCATCCCAAAATTCAACAATTGACTGTCACAGGGCAAGTGGTGGATGAAAACGGGATGCCGCTTCTGGGCGCAAATGTCATTGAGAAAGGAACCAGCAATGGAGTGGCCGCAGATTTGGATGGAAAATTTAGCATTACAGTTTCCAACAGCAATGCCATTATTGTTATTAGCTACGTAGGTTACAAAGACAAAGAAATCACTGCAAAAGAAAATTTAGGTAGTATAGCGCTAGAGCCAGACGCAAGTGCTCTTGACGAAATCGTTGTGGTAGGTTATGGCTCAACAAAACGTAAAGACGTTACGGGTGCTGTGGCTTCTGTATCTGAAGATGACATGAACCAAGGTGCCATCACCAGCCCATTGCAACTAATTTCAGGAAAAGCGGCCGGTGTCAATATTACACAAACAGGCAGTGAACCTGGAGGCTCACCAAGCGTGAGGATACGAGGCATTTCATCATTAATAGGAGGAAATGATCCTTTGGTGGTCGTGGACGGGATTCAAGGCAACATGGATTTATTGAGCCAAATTCCGCCAAGTGAGATTGCAAGCATGGACATATTAAAAGATGCTTCCGCAACTGCAATTTATGGGTCAAGAGGTGCTGCTGGTGTGATTATCATCAGCACTAAAAAGAACAAAGCCGGAAGAACTACTTTAGAGTATGTAGGCAGCACCTCTATAGATTACATTCCAAAAAAACTGGACATGCTCGATGCCAATCAATGGTGGACACAGGCACAGCTTTCCGGTGTTCCTGCTTCAGCCAATCATGGCGCCAATACCGATTGGTATAACTTGCTTACACAAAACGGGATTACACAGAGCCATACTTTGTCATTTGGAGGAGGTACGGATAAATTTAACTATCGGGCTTCCATTAGTGCCATTCTACAAGACGGAGTTGTCATCAACTCCAACAATCAAAAATATATTGGTCGCCTTGTAGCCACCCAAAAAGCATTGGACGACCATTTAACCTTAACCTACAACCTTAACAGTGGTATCATCGATAATACAGGAACTGTGCAGAGTATTGGTCGTGCTTCTTTTACATCAAATTTAATCACAAATGCTTATTTAATGCGACCTACAGATCCTGTATTTGATGTGGATGGTAGTTATTTTAATGACCCAAACGTTTTTCAATATCTGAACCCTTATGCAGTTGCACAAACGGTTATTAATGAAGCACAGCAAGACAATCTTTTCGGGAGTTTAAAAGCCGATCTGGATGTGTATAAAGGATTGACATTAGGATGGTTCGGTAGTTGGAGGAAAACCAACTATACCAATGGTTTTTTTCTGCCAGTTGAATCTACTAGTGCCAATGCCATCGATCAAAACGGCTTTGCCAACATCAGCAACAGCAAACAAAATGAAAAATTGATGAATATCAGCCTTTCATATAAGAAAATATTTGGCGACCATAGCATCAATGCCTTAGGCCTGTATGAATGGCAAAATCAAACCTATCAAGGTAATTATGCACAAGCAAGAGGTTTCGTCAATAACATTGCAACTTATAACGCCTTACAATTAGGCGATTTGTCCAGTGTGCGTCCCGGTGATATTTCATCTTATAAAAACGATCGTACCTTAATTTCATTTCTAGGACGCGTCAACTATTCTTATCTCGATCGTTATTTATTAACAGTGAGTTTTAGGCGTGATGGATCCTCTGTGTTTGGAGAAAATAATAAATGGGGAAATTTTCCCTCTGCCTCTGTGGCATGGCAAATAGATCAAGAGCCTTTTATGGCTAACCAGACTATTTTCAACGAGTTGAAATTACGAGGCGGATATGGTGTAACTGGAAATCAACAAGGTTTATATCCACAAAATTCACTGTCATTGGTTGGAGGATCTGGTGTCACTTATTTCGGTGGAGAGCAAATTACCAATTTCAATGTCATACAAAATGCCAATGCAGATTTACGCTGGGAAACTAAAAAACAAACAAATATCGGTGTAGACTTTGCAATGTTCAACGGTCATTTACGCGGTACTATTGATGCTTACACAGCAACTACCGACAATCTGTTGTTTGATTATACAGTACCTCAACCTCCATATCCTTACAGCACAATTAAAGCTAACGTAGGAAGCATCTTAAACCAAGGATTGGAAGTCTCATTAGCCTATGATGTGATCGATACCGATGACATGACCTTAACCTTGGCGGGAAATGTATCTTTCCTAAAAAATGAAGTTAAAAAATTAAGTGGTAGCATCAACGGTGTTCCTTTGAATACCAATTATGTCCCTTGGGGGCCAAATTCGTACCTCATCGAAGGGCAACCTATCGGCACCTTCAATATTCTACATCATACTGGTAAGGATGATGCCAATGCAGAAACTGTACTGGATGTCGATGGTAATGGTATCATTGATCAAGGTAACCAGAGCCCAGATCGTATGCTTCAAGGGTCAGCATTGCCAACTTATACTTATGCATTCAACCCAACCTTTCAATATAAAAATTTGGATGTGTCCATGTTGTGGAGAGGTTCTGGAGGTAATAAGATTTACAACAGTCTTCGATCTAGTTTAAGTTATCTAGAAAATATTGGAAGAAGCAACGTGTTGGAGAGTGCAGTTGGCTTGGGGATATACACTTCTCAATACGGGTCCGACCTGTGGTTGGAAGATGGTTCATTCTTGAGATTGGAAAATCTTACAGCTGGCTACACCTTCGATTTTAAAGACATTAAATATTTGGATTCTGTGCGTTTATCTGTGACAGGAAACAATCTTATACTTATTACCGATTACTCGGGTATTGATCCCGAACTTAACTTTTCTGGTGGTAATGGTTTTGGTGGTGATAATGGGATTTATCCTCGCACACGAAGCTTCGTCATTGGATTGGATGTGAAATTAAAATAAAAAGTGAAATGAAAAGAAAAGAACTAATGCTATTGGGATGCTTAAGTATCCTATTTGTGGCCTGTACCGATGTAGACGAGAATGTTTATGACAAGTACGAAGCCAATGAATTTTACGGTACTCCAGAAGGATCCGATGTGGCACTTGCGGCAGTCTATGCACAGGTCGCTGGAAATTGGGATGGTGTCGGTTATGCTGGCGCAGACAACGGTTGGTATGATATGAACTGTATGAGTTCTGATGAGCAAGTCATTCCACACCGTAATACGGGTGACTGGCAATTGGATTTTGCCCGTTTGTTCAAACACGAGTGGCTTCCTTCAGATTATATTATTAACAATACTTGGAATTGGCTGTATCGTTCCATTTTCAATGCAAATTTAGCAGTTGCCCAATTGGAAAATGCGAATGCTGAAAGCTCGAAAATTGCAGAAGCTAAAGTGTTGAGGGCATTCTTTTATTATTTATTGATGGACGACTTTGGCAATGTCCCATTCTATACTGAAAACAATGTCACGGTAGATCAAATCCCACAAGCAAGCCGTACAGAAGTATATAATTTTATCGTGTCGGAACTGACAGAAAATGTGGATTTGTTATCCCCAGAAAAGGGTGGCAACTATTACGGCCGATTCAATAAATGGGCTGGCTACGCACTTTTGGCAAAAGTCTATCTCAATGCAGAAGTCTATACGGGCACTCCACAATGGCAAGCTTGTTTGGATGCATGCCAAACAATCAGTGAGGGTGGGTTTTCGCTACATTCTGGAGCTGCAAGTGCCTCTAGTCCCTTTGAGTCTCAATATTATGATTTGTTTGGAGATGTGCTTCCCGGTGATGAAACTATTTTGGCTATGTATGCAAGCGTAAATATCGTATCGAGAAGTATTTATGGTGTCCGAACTTTGTTTGGCCCTCATGCACAAGCTGTGTTCGGATATAGTGGCTGGAATGGAACGATTGTACCAAAACAATACTTTTTACAATTTGATGAAAATGATATCCGGACAAGGCAGTTCATTTACGGAGAACAACCAGGAGGCGTCAATTACTCTATGGATGTCACCTCATTGGATGATCCCGGAGCAGCTCCTCAAGCAGGAATTCGTGGCTTAAAATTCTATCCTGCAGGAATTATGGATGGTGGTGGAGCTTCCAATGATTTTCCAATCTATCGTTATGCCGATATCTTATTGATGATGGCAGAATGTAATGTACAATTGGGAAATCCTTCGGCAGCAAAACCCTTTATAGATCAAGTGAGACAAAGGGCAGGTTTAAACGGTTTGGACAACAATCCAACCTTAACGGATGTGTATAAAGAACGCACTTTTGAATTGAATTGGGAAGGTCACCGTCGACAAGATATGATTCGTTTCGGAACCTTTTTGCAACCAAATGAATTCAGAGGGGCTTCTCAAGATTATAGAAAACTATTTCCAATTCCAACTTCGGCTTTGGATGCCAACCCAGGACTTCAACAAAACCCAGGTTACTAAAATATAAATAGATGAAAACATATATCAATAAATTAGTTGCACTAGCCTTTGTGATTTTAGCATGTGTTTCATGCGAAGACGATGCTGAATTGACAACCCTACAACAAGTAAGTTTTTCGGCACCCGTTGAGGCGACACCGAATACAATCATCTTAACTTCTGACAATAGTTATGAATCTGTACTAACCGTTTCTTGGTTAGATGTGGTTTACCCTATTGAAGCGCCAGTAACATATACCTTGGCCATCGATGTAACGGCAGATACCTTTGGTGAAAATGGCTGGGCAAATGCGGTTCGAATTCCAGTAGGAGACGATGTATTGAGCACTTCCATTCTTGGAGGTGATTTGAACGACATCGCGGCAGAATTAGGATTGGCTCCAGATGTCGAAGGAGAATTGATGCTTCGTGTAGAAGCATATATGGATCGATATGTTTATTCGGAATCAGTGCCAATAACCGTGACACCTTATGTAGAAGAAGTAGCCTTTGGACAAATCTATATGCCGGGTTCCTATCAAGGATGGGATCCAGCCACTGCGGCGGTCCTTCCAGCTATAGCACCAGGTGTATATCAAGGATATATTACCATTTTGGCACCTCAAGGACTTGGATTTAAATTCACAACCGAAACTAATTGGGATACCTTCTATGGTCTTGATACGAACGGTAATTTTGCCCAAGGTGGCGATACCGATTTAACATTACCAGCGTTTGGTTCGTATCAAATTACAGTCAACCTTAATCTCCTTACCTACACCATCGTCCCTTATTCTTGGGGCATTATAGGCCCTTCAACACCAGGTGGATGGGATTCAGATACCGATATGTTTTATGATTATCAAAATTCACAATGGAAATTTGTTGGTGCATTGAATGCTGGTGCCTTAAAATTCCGATTGAACAATGAATGGACTATTAACTACGGAAGCAGTGAAGGCAACAATGGGGACATTAGTAATGGCACCATGTATCTTGACGATGGAGGTGCTCACACCATTAATACCAATGGCAATTACGAAGTTACTTTTATTGTAGGCCCAAACAATCCGGCGACGGCAATCTATTCAGTAACACAGCAATAAAACAATCTATAAATTCTTTTAAATGAAAAATTTAATCTTAAATATCTTAGTTACCATTTGCTCACTTACGGCGATGACCTCTTGCGGTTCTGATGACGACAGTACAAACGTCAGCCCCTCTTACGAGCAATATGGCACCCCATTCGCCAATATGCCAAGTAAAGAAGATGCCATTATTTATCAGGTAAACCTCCGTGCGTTCAGTGAGGAAGGTACCATCAATGGCGTTCGGGCACGTTTAGGCCATATTCAAGAATTAGGTGCAAATGTCATTTATCTGATGCCTATTTATCCCGTAGGGCAATTAAATTCAGTGGGTGAATTGGGTTCACCATATTCTGTGAAGGACTATACCTCTGTAAGCTCTGAATTTGGTACTTTAGAAGATTTACGTGCCCTAGTTGAGGAAGCACATGCCATGAATATGGCTGTGATTTTGGATTGGGTGGCCAATCATACATCTTGGGACAATGCATGGATTTTCAATCATCCAGATTGGTACCAACAAGACGAAAACGGAACGATTATAGCGCCTCCAGGCACAGGTTGGAATGATGTGGCACAACTCGATTATAACAACCAAGAGTTGCGAAAAACCATGATTGATGCCATGTCTTATTGGGTATATAATGCCAATATCGATGGCTTTAGGTGTGATTTTGCTGATGGTGTACAACAAAGTTTTTGGGCGCAGGCCATTTCAACCATTCGTTCCATCAAAAATCAAAATATGTTGATGCTTGCCGAAGGAACACGTCGCAATCATTTTGATGTTGGATTTGATTACACCTTCGGGTTTCGATACTTTGACGCATTAAAAAAGGTGTTTTCAGAGGGTCAACCCGCAACTTCTATTCAAAATGCGAACGCAGAAGAATATGATGGCAATTACAATGAAGGCTACCGTATTGTTCGATACACAACCAACCATGATGTGAACATTACCGATGGTACACCAATAGATTTGTTTGGTGGTAAACCGGGCTCTATCGCCACTTTTGTGGTAGCAGCGTATATGAAGTCGGTTCCAATGATTTACAATGCCCAAGAGATTGGTTACAACCAAAGAATTCCATTTTTTAATCACACCCCGATCGATTGGAGCACTGCCGACGCCAATGTATTTTCAGCATATAAACAAATCATCGATTTCAGAAAGAACAGTGAAGCCATCAAAACAGGAACTTACAATGGTTATAGCACAAATGCCATCAGTGCGTTTACAATGACATCTTCAAATGAAAAGGTTTTTGTAATGTCCAATTTAACAAATAGCACCATCGACTATATAGTTCCGACGACCTTAACATCAGCCACTTGGACTAATGCCTTTACAGGAGAACCGTTTGCCCTTAATGGCACTCTGACATTGAGCCCGTATCAGTACTTCGTCTTAAAAAACTAAACAGCATAATACATAGGAATGCATTTCAACTCCATACACACGTCATCTAAATTTTTCAAATCTATACCATTATTACTGATTGGTGTATTTAGTCTTTCAATCCTTAATTCTGCAATCGCTCAAGAATTGATGTCACCGGACAAACAGCTCTCGCTATCCTTCGAGTTAAACAATGGCGTACCCCAATATCAATTGAATTATAAAGGTAAAGCCGTCATTAAACCTAGCAAATTAGGCATTGAAGTATCAAACCAAGCTTCTTTGATGGATGGTTTTGTGATAAGTCAGTCGGAAGAAATGGCATCAGATACGAATTGGGAACCAGTAATGGGTGAAGAGAAATCCATTCGCAATCAGTATAATGAACTTTTAGTTACATTGGCCCAACCCTCACAGAACAATCGTTTTATCCGTATTCGTTTTCGTTTGTTCAATGACGGTCTTGGATTTAGATATGAATTTCCGAAGCAAAAAAGCCTTAATTATTTTATCATTAAAGAAGAACACACAGAATTTAATCTGGCAGGCGACCATAAAATATTTTGGATTCCCGGCGATTATGATACCAATGAATATGCCTATACCACTTCCAAAATCTCTGAAATTCCAGAGCTGATGGAAAAAGCAACGGTATTCATCAATGCGCAACAGCCTATTAAAAATCTGGCCGTTCAAACACCGTCAATGATGAAAACGTCGGATGGGCTGTATATCAACATTCACGAAGCGGCACTCATCAATTATCCTGCAATGTCTTTAAATGTAGATGCCAAAAGCTTTAAAATGAGTTCGCATTTAACCCCAGACGCTGTTGGAAACAAGGGTTATATGCAAACAGATGCTCAAACACCTTGGCGGACCATTGTAGTAAGTGATAAGGCTACCGATATATTGGCGTCCAAACTCATATTGAACCTAAACGAACCGACGGCTTACAAAGATGTTTCATGGATAAAGCCTGTTAAATACATTGGCATCTGGTGGGAGTATTTTGTGGCTGGTAAAAGCACTTGGGCATACGGTACAGAAACCAATGTAAAATTATCTGACGACTTCAGCAAGCTTACACCAAACGGAAAACACGGTGCAACAAATGCGCGTGCAAAAGAATATATTGATTTTGCAGCCAAAAACGGATTTGATGCTGTATTGATTGAAGGATGGAACATTGGATGGGAAGATTGGATTGGCAATTGGAAAGAGAATGTCTTTGATTTTGTAACACCCTATCCCGATTTTGATGTCAAGGCATTACACGAATATGCGGCATCCAAAGGTGTAAAAATAATGATGCACCATGAAACTTCTGGGTCCGCGACCAATTATGAACGACGCTTGGATAGAGCTTTTCAGTTTATGAACGACAATGGATATGATGCGGTAAAAACGGGTTATGTAGGGCAAATCATTCCTAGAGGCGAACACCACGACGGGCAATGGATGGTCAACCATTACATCCATGTCGCCGAGCGTGCAGCCGATTATAAAATCCTGATTAATAGCCATGAGGCAGTACGCCCAACTGGCCTCAATCGAACCTATCCTAATTGGATTGCACAAGAATCTGCAAGAGGTACGGAGTTTGAAGCCATGGGCGGGCTGAATCCTGAACATACCACCATCTTGCCATTTACAAGATTAATGGGTGGCCCGATGGATTACACACCAGGGATTTTTCAAACGGACTTGAGTTATTATAATACTGGCGGTCAACAGCGGGTTAATACAACACTTGCAAAGCAATTGGCCTATTATGTTACAATGTACAGTCCATTACAAATGGCCGCTGATATTCCGGATAATTACAATCGCTTTCCTGATGCGTTCCAATTCATAAAAGACGTGGCTGTTGATTGGGACCATTCCTACATCCAAGAAGCAGAACCAGGCGATTACATCACCATTGCCCGAAAAGCTAAAGGAAAAAACGAATGGTATGTTGGCGGAATTACGGATGAAAATGCTCGTACTGCGACCGTGCCCTTTTCCTATTTACCTAAAGGAAAAGACTACATAGCCACCATATATGCCGATGCTAAAGATGCTAGTTGGGACAAGAACCCACAAGCATACACCATTCAAAAAGTAAGGGTAAACTCCAAAAGTGAATTGAAACAAGACCTAGCGCCAGGCGGAGGTTTTGCCATTAGCATTAAGGAAGCTGAACCATCTGAACTAAAAGCACTAAAAAAAATATAAAAGCAACAGCACTTTGTGCTATCATTCATTATTAACCAAATAACGCTCATTATGAAAAAAATTACCTTTTTAATGCTCTGTTTATTGACGGTAGCATTTGCAAATGCACAATTAAATTCGGTTGCCATCGTAGGCGATGGTGCTGGCGGATGGCCTGGTGAAGCTGGGAATCCCGGACCTGCAGACGTTCACCAAATGACCTCAACCGATAATATTCATTGGTCCATAAGCAACTTGACGCTTACAAGCGGTTCTGTAAAATTCAGAGGCAACAACTCATGGGATTTACCTTATAACTGGGGTGGCAGCGCATTCCCATCTGGAACAGCCAATGTAGATGGTAATGGTATCACCAGTATTGCGGGCACCTATAATGTAACATTCAACAGCAATACGTTTGCCTACAATTTTGTGTTAGTTACGGGTGGCGGATTAGCGTCCGTTGCCCTTGTAGGTGATGGCGCTGGTGGATGGCCTGGCGAAGCTGGAAACCCAGGACCAACAGACCTTCATCAAATGGGAACTGTAGATGGTGTCAATTGGACTTTGAACAATGTTTCCTTAACGGTGGGTTCGGTTAAATTCCGAGGCAACAATTCTTGGGACCTGCCTTACAATTGGGGTGGTTCAGCATTTCCATCAGGAACTGGAACTGTAGACGGACCTGGTATTACGTCTACTGCAGGACAATACAATGTCACTTTCAATAGCACTACATTTGCCTATAATTTCCAATTGGTGGGCAGTGGAGCATCCTCCATAGCTATTGTAGGGGATGGTGCTGGCGGATGGCCTGGAGAGGCAGGCAACCCTGGACCTGTAGACATACATCAAATGACTTCTGCGGATGGCATCAATTGGACATTAAACAATCTAACCTTGACTGATGGGAGTGTAAAATTCAGGGGTAATAATTCTTGGGACTTGCCTTACAATTGGGGTGGTTCTACTTTTCCATCAGGCACTGCGGTCGTGGATGCCAATGGAATGACTTCTGTGGCCGGTGTTTACAATGTCACGTTTAATAGTGTCACCAGGGTTTACAACTTTGATGATGCCTTAAGCATTGACGAACAAAATGCTTCAGTATTTAAAATCTATCCCAATCCAACTGAAAATGTTTGGAATTTTACCTCTGCGGCTTCCGTTATTGAACACATCGAAGTAGTTGACATACTTGGAAAAACAGTAGCAATGGTAAAACCTAATATGGTAAATGCACAAGTAGATGCATCGCATCTATCAAATGGTATTTACATTGCAAAAGTCGTTGCCAATGATGCGACAGCGACCATTAGATTAGTCAAGAAATAAAACCAGCCAACTTTTGAAAGCCCTCCCTATAACCCGATTATAGGAGGGCTTTTATATTGATGACATCTTTTAAATAGCCTCCGCAGCCTCTTCACCGGTGTTAATGGCGCCTTCCATAAAACCTTGCCAATCGGCCAAATGCTCGCCGCAAAAATGAGTGTTCAAAAATGGTTCTTGCAAGATAGGCCGTACCCGAAACCATTGGTCTTTCCCATATAGGGCATAAGCGCCTTTGCTATACATATCGTTCCCCCAATAATAATTCATTTGGTCTTTTAACTTTGCTTGTACATCTCCAAAATGCGGACTTAACGTGGTGCCAACCATGCTGGCATTCCATGCGTTGCTTTGGTTAGCAATAACCGCCGCTTTCTCTCCAATACTATAGGAAATTAAAACCCCCTCCTTCGCCTTTTGGTTTTTGGTCGCATGATAAAAATAATGTGGGCTCTGGTCGGTAATCATATCAAAGTTCTCATCGTTCCAAAAACGCTCATTAAACAACATCGCGTGTTTGTTGATTCTCGCATACTGCAATTCGTTGATGGCGTTTACTTTTTCCGTTGGCAATCCTGGTTGCCAGTCTATTTTGTTCAAGGCAAAGGTCGGTATCGAACATATCAGCTTATCGGCTTCAAAGACAGTTCCATTATCACAATAGACCTTCACTTTATCACCTTGTTCAATGCGTTTTACAGTATGTTTCAAAAGAATAGTTTCCTTTCCTATCTGTTCGGCAAGTCGTTCTGCAAGCATTCCATTTCCGCCTCGTATTTTTAAATCCATTTCGTTTTTCTCACTGCTTTCGGCATATTCCGCCAACGCCGCATACGCCGATACTTGTCGGATACTTTCTCCAAAATCGGTACTGTCCAACAGCTCCCTGATATCCAAATCGCGTCCATCACATCCGTTCTGTACCAAGTAGCGCCACCAATCCATTTTGTCCATAATCAATTGGTCTTGCTCTGATAAATCCCCATAACCTTCCAGCATACTGTTCATTTTGTTGTTCCATCCGTCGCTATAGTCCCATTGTCCTGCCGGGGAATACGCTCCTTTATAAATCAAATGGGACTCAAACTGATTATTGAACAGTTCCAACTTAAATTCTCCACACAATTCCTGGATACGCGTATGGGAATTACCGACCCATTCGCCTCCCAATTCCACAACAAGGTCATGCGTCATTGGATGCGAAAAGACGCGACCTCCAATACGTGAGCGACTTTCCAATACCACACAATCGATGTTCTTTTGCTTTAATTTATAGGCTGCTGCCAATCCGGAAAAGCCAGCACCGATGATGATGACTTTTTTCTTATAGGGCGAAAACATAGTTCCAAAGGAAATTGTCGGCAATAGAAGTGCTCCCGAAGCTAGAGAGACTTGTTTGATAAATGTTCTGCGTGTTGTCATATGGTTGGTTTTTAAAAATTCATATCAGAACAAATGGGCTACGGCTTACCAGCTACCGCCACCGCCACCGCCAAAACCGCCACCAGAGGAGCCTCCTCCAGAGCCACTACTTTTTGGCGAACTCACCATGGTCGATTGTGCCGATGACATCGTACTCGAAAATGAATTGGCAAAATTAGACATGGTAAAATTGTTATGGGTGGAGCGATACCAACTAGGCGGTGCCACATTTAAAGCATCAAACTTGTTGGTCCAGTCCTTAAACAATCCAAAGGCGAGGGCATAACCCATGGTGGTTTCAAAGTAGGAAGGGTTTTCGGCCATAAGCATCTTCAATTTATTGGCTTCGGCCACTTTAATGAATTGCCTGAATCCTTTCAAATCAGAAAACGCCACGTTCCCTTTGGCATTTTTCTTAATCATAAAGATGTTCATAATTAGCAAAAACACACTCGATACGATAACACCAAATATTGCCAAAAATCCCCAAACGAATAAAAAGGTCGGTACCAAAATAAGGGTCAAGACAATAATGACCCCATAGGTGATGTTCCGCACACGTCTGGAACCTGCTTCATAATACGGTTGGGCTTGCTGGCTTAAGGTGCTTTTGGCACTGCTCATCTTCGTGTAGAATTTATCCTTTAAACTACTGATAAGCACTTCCGTTTGTGTTAGATGTACATGATTACCAAACAAGCCTTCAAAAATTGTTTTCTCATAAGGAGACGCATCCGAAGGCAACGGTTTCAAGGCAATCAATTTAGTATCTGGCGCCGTAAACCAATTCTTTTTCGGGATTTCCTCAATGCGCAAAAAGCCCTTTGAACCCCAATAGGGGATTAAAGCAATCAAATCGGATGAATCATCGGAATCGTTGATCAGAAACCCAGCCATGGCAGGATCCATGCCGTCGGGAGGATAGTAACTTGTGGTGCTTACCACGGGATCATCCTTACCATATTTCAACCAAGTTCTGTAAAACCAGGCCAATAACACAGCTAGAATGAGTGTCCAACCATAATCTGTCCAGAAAGGCCATAAAGGTTTGTGTTCAGCAATGGAATTTGGTGGTAAGTTGATTAAGATGGTCACACTTTCCCCTGTGTAGGATTTAAAAAGCGGCTGGCTCTTGCCTTCCACAACCCCATTTGCTAACGTCACATCCATATCTTGGCTTACGGTGGTGGTGCCTGTGGCGCCGGAATATACAAACACATCACTTGAATCTACGGCTATGGCAGAAGGCAAATGTATTCTAAAATCAATGGCCTGAAACGTCGCCCACCAATCACGGGGTTTTAAGTTCCAATAGAATTTCACGCCATCCGTTTCATACAAAAACGCATTGGTCACCCGGTATCTTATCTCGTAGTGTTGCGGCCCTGTAATGGTCTTATCGGCATCGCCAATCTTTATTTGATAGGTGCCACTCAATTTCTGTTCAAAATCAAAAGGCGT
Organism: Flavobacteriaceae bacterium UBA5544; assembly: GCA_002426755.1. Taxonomy (GTDB): domain Bacteria; phylum Bacteroidota; class Bacteroidia; order Flavobacteriales; family Flavobacteriaceae; genus JBPOFM01. Next base: position 105,410 of record DINI01000010.1, on the reverse strand, counting down.
CTCAAAGGTTCGTCCTGGGACCTTTACATCACTGATCTTAATCTTTCTGATTTCTTTGGCGCCTTCTTCCGTCAACAGGTCGTATTTGGTTTGGATATCTCTATAAATCCCATGTTTAGGAATGGCAAACGTAAGATCATAGCGTTCCACCACATCAAAATAGCCCTCTTCATGGATCGTGACATCCACGGTATATTTATTCACTGTAAAATCCTGTGCGACTCCAAAGAATGGAGCCAAAAGCGCAAGAAGTAATATCAAATTATATTTCATTGGCACAAATCCAAAAGAGGCATCCTAGATGCCGTTTAAAAATAAGTATATAGAGGTGCCACGGGGGATTCTTTTGGCAATAGGGGTACTAAAAGCTCACCTTCACGTTTTCACGGCTGGCGGCATCTGTTTCAAAAAAGTCGAAATGCTGATACTTTAACATCCCAGCAAACAGCGCACCCGGAAGGCTCTCGCCATAGGTGTTGTTTTCGCGGACCGTACCGTTATAATAGCGGCGACTGCGCTCCAAGTTTTCTTCAATCTCGTTCAGCTTCGATTGTAAGTCTAGGAAATTGACATTGGCTTTAAGGTCCGGGTATGCTTCGCCGAGGGCAAAGATGCTTCGCAAGGTCTGTTGCAATTGGTTCTCCGCCTTTATCTGTCCGTTGATATCGCCTTGAGGTACTTGCATGGCAGCATTACGTGCCTGTATGACGCGTTCCAAGGTGTCTTTTTCGTGGGAGGCATACCCTTTGACGGTCTCCACAAGATTCGGGATTAAATCATAACGGCGTTTGAGTGCCACATCGATATTGCCCCAGGCATCCTTGACCACATTTCGGTTTTTGGCAAAGCGGTTGAACACACTCACCATCATCAATATTAGAAGGACGACGACGCCCAAAACGATATACGTTACCATAAGCTGTTGGTTATTAATTGACGTTGCCTCAATTAGGTGGCAACCTGTTAAAAATGAGCCACTAATATAATAAATTTTGGATTCCCATAGAGGATGTTAATGCTATAATTTGATATTACTATAAAAAGCTAATCCCCTCGCATACAAAACAATTTGTATTTTTGCAGTACAAAACCTTCATACCAACTAGTGTGGTTGAGACTAACAATTCAACATCATGAAAACAACTACCAAAACACGCTTCCTGTCATTAACTGCCGTGCTGATGCTATCCTTTAGCGCAGTCGCACAAGAAACCACTACAGACCAGTTCAAAGGCATTCCTGTAGAAGGTGAACACCTCACAGAGGCAAGAAACACATTTATTGATTACCATGCCTATATATTGGATACAGGCGATTTTAAATTCAGAAAAGAGATAAAAAAGGTGAAAAAGGAACCAGAATTCCTAGAGTACGCCTCTACCGATAACAACATCCGAATTTCAAAATACGACTATTTAAGATTGGTCAGAAGAACCATTAACCAAAGCGATACCAAAAATGAGTTCATAGACCGGATGACCGAACACTTTCCGGATACTGAAAACAGATTCACCAACACCTTAAACCTCGAAACCATCTACGACAGCGCACGCCCTAAAACCTTTTTCGGTCGCTTTGATGAATTGCCTAGGGTGCGGTAAGAATTTAACTCTCCATTAAATATCTATCTCTTATTTATAAAAATTAGGATGTCTTAATAGGATTTTTCTAAAAGTGTCCGTAAATTTGTCCGTAAATCGTTTTTTATGGCAACCATTAACTATTATTTAGATAAAGCTGATAAAAAAGGCTTATCCCCTATACACTTAAGAATAAATTGTAATGGGAAACAAATAAAAATATCTACAGGCGAAAAAATTGCTTCGATTGATTTTGATAAGGAAACACAGCAAGCACGAGAATCCTGTGCTAAACATATTGAAATAAATCACTATCTATCATATCTAAAACATAGAGCAGATGAATTATTAAACAAGTCATATAAGAAGACCTACTCCAATAGAGAAATAAAGGGAAATTTAAATGACTATGTAAATGCTTACAAAGAAGACCATAATGTGAATATTTTAAGGGAACAAATATCTCTATATGGTAAAGCTTTCACATTTGTTGATTTATTTGCAGGAGCTGGAGGTTTTAGCGAAGGTTTTATTCAAGCTGAACACAATAATAAGTTTTTTGATTTTCTTGTTGCAAATGATATAAATGAAAATTGCGAACTAACTCATGTTGTTAGATATAATCATCAATTAGGGCTTGACGCCGAGTTTTTATGTCAAGATATAACAGAGCCAGATTTCTTGGATAATTTGCTGTCAAAAATAAAAGGCAGAAAGGTCGATGTTGTTTGTGGTGGTCCACCTTGTCAAAGTTTTAGTTTAGCGGGCAAGAGAAAAAAATTCGATAAGAAAGATGATTTATTTTCACATTATTTAGAAGTCATTAAGGTATTACAACCTAAATACTTTGTTATGGAAAACGTAAAAGGGATTCTAACAAAAGAAAGAGGGAAGATTAAAGAACTTATTCTTAAGGAAATCAACTCTATTGTAGATATTAAAGAAATTCCCAAATTAACTGATTTCATAAGAGGATTAAAGAAAACTAATACTGAAGAATTCCTCCTAGATTGTTTGATTAAACGTGTTGAAATTGAACAATATAGTGAGATTCAGGCCGAACAAGCTAAAGAATTCTTTATAAAAACCGTTGAAGCCAAATTTCGCAAATTAACTCCTGAAATTGTTGATTATAAAACAAGTAAAACCGACCAAAGAATAAGCACAATTCGTCATGGTTTTAATTTGTTAGTTAGAAACAAAGAATGGGAGAAGCTAAAAAGAGATATTATTAGAGAGAAAGATTTTTGCAACATAGATAATGATTATTTTGTAGAGTCCTTTACAAGTTTTTTAACGGAATTAGATGCAAATGAAATTATTCTAAAAATTGAAGAAGCTTTTAAACAATTAAAAGTATCTACTGTGCACAAGAAAACGTGCAACGATATTTTAACTGCTTTAAAAATTTACACATTAAATATTGATGACTGTCTTGATTTAACCAAAGATTTTTGTGATAAAAAGCAAAAAGTGGAACTTGAAAACATTATTTGCGGTATTAGGCTTTACAAAATTGAGGCACCATTTGTGGCTAATTCTTCTAATTACGGAGTTCCTCAAAATAGGGAAAGAGTATTATTTATTGGATGCAGAAAAGACCAAAATTTTATTTCCAAAATACCTGCAACAGTGAATGAAGAAGAAAAAGTTTCTGTTTTCGAAGCCTTATACGATTTAGATTTTATTGGCAATGACGATGAGGCACATAGATATGAATCGATTGATATCTTTAAACAATACAATGGCTCAGCAAAAAAAATGGAAGGCCTATTAATAAATCGAAATATCGATGGAAAACCAACCTCAACAAATGGAAAGTCCTTTTCTGATTGGAGTAAAGATGGTCGATTAAATGGTCGATTCAAAAATGCTTCAAAACCATTTTATGTAAAAAGCGCTGAAGCTTTAAGAAACGGAGAAAAAGTTTTTGACATACTTCACAATCACAAAACAAGTAAACAGAATGATGATGTAATAAAGCGTCTAGATATTATTCTAAAAGAAGGAGATTATAAAAAGGCTCAAACTAAACTTAATAAATGTGGCTTATCTTCAAACAAAAGAAATTACAATGTTTTAAAACCAGAAAAACAAAGTCCAACAGTCATGACAATAGCCGATGATTACATTCACTATAATTCGCCAAGAGCTTTAACCGTTCGCGAAATGGCAAGATTGCAGTCTTTTGATGATTCTTTTGTTTTTCAAGGCAAGCGTTCAACAGGCGGGAACAAAAGGAAAACAGAAGTGCCACAATTTACATTGGTTGGCAATGCTGTTCCGCCTCTTTTAGCAAGAGCAATTGCAACTGAAATCTTGAAGAATATTAAATAATATTAAAGTATGCAAAGTCTTCTTCAAGCTTTGGAATTGCATTTCTTATTTCAGTTCGAATATTATTTGGATAACCCGATTGAAAATTGTTTGTGAATATTTCTTTCAATGAACGAGCAACATGCTGCTCAGATGGTTTACCCCAATAATTTCCACCAGAAAGATTCGTAACTCTTTTTACTGCAACAGAATTTGAACCATATCGAGTTCTTTGATTTGATGGTACAGTAACAAAAGAGTATGTGAATTTTTTTGCATCATGAATATTAAACCCATCTCGCCCTATAGTGATATTCCTTCCACTAAAACCATTTGCGGAATATATCATATCCCAAAGCATTGGAATTTGCGCATTATCATTCCAATTAGTCTTACATTGAATAACCCCAATTTCATAATCATCAAAATCTCGTGACACTATATAATCAGATAAATCAGTGTTTAATCTGTTTCTTAACATAACGTCAATTAAAACTCCATTGTTTCTAACCACCAAATCTTCAAAATCTGTATTATAGTCGCTTAAATCCGGAAAGGTAATGACTGTAATATCTGACTCTGTATTACAAGCAAAATTGCCATAATTCACAGTAATTGCATCTTGGATTGGTCTTGGCACAAGACTCATTTTTTTTATTGCTACTGTTCTACTTCCTATAGTACATAAATTAATATACCAACATACAAATGATTCCCAAGCAGTACCGCCGCCAGAAACTTCACTTTGTCCTCTGCCTTCACCTCCTGTAGATCTAAAAATTTCAGAAAGATGATCACCTAAATTAATGATATCTGTTTCAGTAAAACTTTCTCCTAATATTTCATTTATAGAAAGTTTCCACACCGGCCAACAATTTTGCATTGTCGCTGTAGAAAACAAACTTTCCACTGAAATTTTTCTAAAATACTCTGGAATTGTCATTACAATGATTTAGTTCATAAATATATTCAAAATTAATTTAGAACAATTAATGTAAATAATCTGGATATTAATATTTTTCAAATCTTTATTATCATCAAGGATATAATTCACTATCACTCCACCCCAACAACCCCCAATCCAAACAATCCATCCCCAGGCAACAAATAATTCACCCCATTCACCTGTTGGTAATAAGCCACCCTCAATATCGCAAAACGCACCCCATCCCCATCAGGCAAAGGCGCTGTCTGTAAACTAAAACTAGTAGCCGCAAAATCCCGTCCCAATTCTAAAAGAGTGCTGGTCTCCGTCACAAACTCCAAGCGTTCAAAATCAAAACGCACTGTTCGCAGCAACAACCCCATCACGTCAGCCGTTTTAGGAATTCCAGCTGCGGCAATATCAAATCGACTCACGGTTAAGGTGTAGGTTGCCCAATCAAAATCTAGTTGCCCATTCAATAATAAGGTGCGCTTTGGGGTAAAGTCAAAATCCTTTAGCAACCGTTTTCCATAAGGAGTCCCCATACCGTTGGCAACGGTCCTTTCGCCACGTTTAGAAACCGTATCTAAATCCTTAATTTTCATTAACAATTGATGCAAACGCCAGTGCAACGTTCCATCTTTATAACCAGTCATCAAAGGAATAAATGACCGCTTAAAACAGCTATTGGTCACAGAAGCCGCGCTCATTTCTTGATTCTGTTCGCGTATACGTGGATATTTTTTAGCGCTCTCTTTGTTAAATCCGCCACCACCAATCCGAGCCATAGCCTCACCCAATCGTTCAAAGAAGTTAATGCCACCAAGGGTGCCTTTCAACCGTATAATACCTGTTTGTAGTGCCATAAGTAGTTGTTTTTAAGGGGTTTATACTATTAAAAATAATAATATTTTCATTTCATTCCCCAAGCCACGCCATAATTTCGACAAACGGTAAGCATATATTCTCTAAACATATGCTGACTATATGCTGACTTTATACTGACTTTGTGCTGACTTTATGCCGAGTTAACCCAATACCAACTCCCATAAAAAAGGCAACGATATCAGTAGGAAAGCACAATAAAAAAGACCCTTAAAAAAGGGTCTTTAGATAGTTTATTTATGATAAGCAAAGTTCAAAAACCTATCCCTGTGTCAACCACCCACTTTTATTAGCGGTTACAATTCGATATAGTGAAATCTCAAGTATAAGGGAATCATTCTCAAACCCCAGCATTCTAAAAACGAATCATCAACAGAATTCCAAAGCGATTGCTTAAGCTGCCATAGGGATCGCCTCAAAAACATATCTGCTAAAGCTGTTGGATGTTGACTATTCCAAACACTGAATCATCCTTTCCAACTGATGGTTGTGTCTTTCTGTATGGATGGTGTTAAACCCGAGCCATTCGTGGCGTGTGAACGGGCCACCTCCTGGTATTTCGGCATCGAGACAGGTTTTGGAGAGGTCTAGGCTTTTGATGGCGTCCCTTTGCTGTTGGATGCGTTCTTCTAGGCCCTGAAGCAAACGGTCTTTCTCGATATGCTTGGTGGTGGGACGTACCATTTCGGGGGCGTCCATTTTTATTGAAAAGTCTTTGAAGGTCTTCTCTATGGGTGGGAGTTTTTCGGTAGGGTCTCGGTGTGTGTCTTCCACGTTACCGTTTAGGACGTCCATAATGTTATAGGACTTGTACAAATGGTTTCCTAATTGTCCTGGGGTCCAACTGCCTTCAAAGGGCACATGATTTAATTGGTTTTCCGATAAAGATGAAAGTTGTTGCATCAAGAGGGCTGTTGCGTTGTCAAATCGGTCTAAAAGTTGTGTGTTCATACCTTTGATTTTTAGGATTATGTAAATATACTCAAGCATTTTGATGCCGAAACGGTGCATTTCTGTCAATCTCACGGGTTGATTGCGACAGTCATTGGGAGTTTGAAATTAGCCATCCCCTTATATCCAAACGCAAAAAAGCGTATTCGTTGTTTTAGAATACGCTTTTATATAATACTATTATTTATTCTTATCCCCGTGTCAACCACCCGCTTCTACTGGCGGTTGCAATAGCATACGGCGTGATCCAAAACAACCCGAAGGTGTAAAGAATGCTATACGAGTACGCCCAAAACGATTGGTTCAGTTTATAGCGTTTGGCATAGAACAACACCGAAAAGCTTGACACCACCAATATGCTCGCTAAAGTAGAGCTTAAAAACAAGATAGGGTGCGTCGCCACAAAATAGAACATCAACAAGATGAACGGATAACTCATCAGGATTTCTATAGACTGGCTGATGAACAATAGGCGTGTGCCCAATTTAGGCCCTTTCCTGAAGTTCGTGAACACATATTTGGACATCGCAATACTTTCTCGCACGTTGCTTCTACCCCAACGGATAAACATTTTATACAGTCCGGTGTATTTCTCTGGGACATTGGTATAGGCGTAGGCATTGCGTTGAAACAATACATGGTAGCCTTGTTTTAAAATCATGTTGGTCATGGCGCGGTCTTCACCAATATCGGACGGTGTCCCCATAAAGGTTTGGTTAATCCATTCTTCAAGACAGGCAAACACGGTGGTACCGCGATAGGCTGCCAAGGCTCCAGGTGTACACAGTACTGAGTTCAGTTGGCTTTCCGCAGAACGTACAAATTCAAAACTCAACACAAAACTCACATCCAGCATTTTAGGAAGCAAGGCTTTTTCATTGTTCAGCACTCGTATATTCCCAGCCACCGCACCACAGTTTGGATTGGTGATGAATGGGCTTACAAGATTGCGCAAGGTATCTTCCTTTACAATAGAGTCGCTATCTACCGTCACAAAGATATCGCCCGTACCAAGATGAAACCCACGGTACAATGCGTGACGCTTGCCTTGGTTTTTAGGTTGTTGGTAGATGGCCAATCGGTCCCCAAGTACTTTTTTGGCTTCTTGCATCCAATACCAGGTATTGTCCTTACTGCCATCGTCTATGGAGAGCAATTGCAGTTTGGCTTGAGGATAGCTGCTTGCTGCCAGACTCATTAAGGTATCATACACTTGTTTCCCCTCGTTATACGCAGGCACTATGACCGTACAGGTTGGTAATTCTTCATCAGAAACGGATGGCACAGACTTGTACCTGAAATACAGATATAAGGTATAAATGAACATGCCCGCTTTATAAAAAAACAAGGTTGTTGCTAACATGACCGCTATCAACCCCCAAGTGGTGTTGATTCTATCGGCACGTAAATCTGTAAATTCGTGTTGGAGTGCCCAAACAAACATTAGACCAATAATCATCAGCAGAAAGGTGCTTCCTTGTACAAGAAAGGCCCAATCGTTGGTGTTTTTGGTAGTTTTAGAAGTTGTTGGTTGATGTTTATCTAGGGGCTCATCGGTATGGGTGGCGTCGGAGTGTTGTGTTGGAGTTGTTTGCATGTTATTATTTAGAGTTTTTTGTTGTGTGTATTTGTGTTGTCCTATGATTATTAAACTACATACGAGCAGTTTCAGGGCTTTGGACGACGCCATTACCGACATTGACATTTATTTAACACACCTATCTGTTTTCAATAAAGCCAATTCTCTGCTTACCTACAGACGTTAATGATTTAACGGCATATTAGTCATCACTTGTTGCATCTATCCATCTTGCCATTAACAAACGTTAAGACTTCCTGTTAAACCCCTGCCAAATGGGAAAGCTTTAAGACATTAGCGACATCTTGTTTAGTAATTTTATGGTATAACTTTAAAATAAAAACAATCATGAAAACCTCATTAGAAGAAGCTAGAGAGCAAACACATAAAGACACAGTAAATGTGTTGCAAGGAATTATCGAGAAAAACTATGATGCCGAGAAAGGCTATAAAAAAGCGATGGAAGATGCCAAAAACCCTGCGTTGAAAGGATTCTTACAACAACAGGCGGCACAACGTAGTCGCTTTGCCACAGCAATTGACCAAAAGTTGCGCCAATTGGGTGAAACCCCAAAAGAAAGTGGTAGTGTGACAGGCAAATTGCATCGTGCATGGATAGACATTAAAAGTTCAGTGTCTGGAAATGACGATGAAGCTGTCTTGGAAGAAGTTATCCGTGGTGAGAAAGCCAGCGTGGATGAATACCAAGATGTCTTAAACAAGCACAATTTGGCTCCAGAAATCACCCAAGAATTGCAAACACAATTAGGTGACATTCAAGGCACACTGAACAGAGTAAAACGACTTGAGGATATTACCTCATAAGTCACCGAAAACCCTTAATAGTGAAGAAACTCCCAAAGATTATTTTTTTGGGAGTTTTTATTTGCGAAAATAGGTATTGGATTTATCCCGTTTGCTTTTAATGTGCAAGGCGGCACTCATGTATCCGCCCTCGGTTCCATCTACAAAATGAATATGGTTTTCGTCCCGATCTTCAATATAGCATGACATAATGGATGCATAGGTTTCATGGATTCCGTAGGTGATTTTTCTATCACTTTCCATAGTATCCAGTAGCAATTTAAGGTTTTTAACCTGTTTGTCCGTGCCAGAAAAAACGGTGTTGATGGTTCCATCCAAAATTATAGTGTCCGATAGTTGAGATACACGGTTTAAATAGTTTTTTCCGCCCACAAAATACTTAAAGTAGAACTTTCCGAAGTAGGTAATGAGCCAATTCTGCACCAGATATCCCCTATCAAATTTACCTAATCGAGCATACATCTCCTTTCTCATTTTTATAAATGAATTGTCGAGTTTGAGCTTAATGGTACTAATTGGTGAACGTTCCTTAAGGTTTCCAAAAATATAGTCGATTTCATCCATTATTTTAGTAAATACCTCAACTTGCAACGATTCATCCTCACAGACCACCAGCAAACACAGCACCTTTTTTTCATGTTCGTTAGGAAACACCTCTTTCCAACGGCATTCCATACCGTTGAGATTCACAAATGGTTTCTGTTCATTTATATGTGATTCGTTTTGGGTTTTAGCCCTTGAAAGCTTTTTCGCCGCTATGATACCATTCCCAAGCACTACTGGTGTTGTCAAATATTTATTAAGCTTTAGTTTAGACACACGAAATGTGGCGCCCAACTTATAGACCTCCTCCATTTTGACATCACCGATTTTTAGCACAAATTTGAACACCTTGAACACATGCAAGGCATAATTTTGTAGAGCCTCATTCACTTGTTGCAACGCCATCTCGGGAATCAAAAATGCTGCTCCATTTCCCCTGAAAAAATAGGGAACCTTAATTGTATTGTCGATGGCTTTTATGGTATTGAGGACCGAGATGATACTCCCGGTGGTTGCCAGATTCAAGTCATTGTAAAATTCATTATGGGTTTCTTTGGACTGCTCGCTCACTTCCACTAAAATCACATGCCAATCGGACGGAACTGGGGTAAACAAATTGTCGTTATTAAGAAGTTCCCTCAGGGATGACTCGTGCCTTTGTAAGTCCGTATAAAATTTTGGATTATTTTGCATAAAGTCATTTGAGTTAAAAATAATTCGAAGTGAGATACAATTAACGATTATTTTGGCTCGATTTTAAGCTTTAACGGAATCATTTTAGGATCTAACCTTTTAAAAAGATATAAGGCATCTCTAAACTGCTGTAAGCTAGATGCAGCAGTAAAAGATACTTGTTTTTCTCTTTAATTAAAGTATTATTAATTTCAAAAATAATGAACTAAATTCGTATTCTATTACTTGCATTATGAAGATTTTTATAAAATTCGATTTTACTCGCACCTGTACCAAGGTCATTCAAGACAAGCTTGATGAGCTGGATGTGAAGTATCATTTAATGAGTTTTGGAGAAATTGAATTTTTGGAAAAAGTATCCGTTGAAAAATTAAAATCGTTTAATCAGACACTTAATGACTATGGCATTGAAATTATAGAAAACCAAAAAGTTATTTTAGTTCAAAAATTGAAGGAAGCCATCATCGAAATGGTGTTTAATGAGGAAACAACCATCAATGTTAAAAGCTCGGTGTATCTATCGGACAAACTGGGGCACAGTTATGGTTATTTGTCTAACCTATTTTCGGAAGTGACCTATACTTCGATTGAAAACTTTATCATCCTTCAGAAAATAGAGTATGCCAAAACACTTATTATTAAGACCGATTTATCGCTTACAGAGATTGCTTTTAAACTTAATTATTCCAGTGTTGCCCATTTGAGTACTCAATTTAAAAACACAACAGGCATCACGCCGACAGCGTTTCAGCGCATTATTGAAAAACGGAGAGAACTTTCAAAAAACAAAAATTAAACGTACATTATGCAAGACGACTATACACATGTAGTATTGGCCGATGATGATGAAGATGATAGGCTATTCTTCATTGAAGCTTTTGAAGAACTAAAAATGAAAACCAAAGTGGAAACTTATAAAGATGGTGTGGCACTCATGGATGCCCTATTGCAGGAAGACACACCCATCCCCAACATTCTTTTTTTAGATTTGAACATGCCAAAAAAATCGGGGCTTGAATGTTTAAAAGAAATTAAAGCCAATGCAAAGTTTAAGGATATTGCGATTGCCATCTATTCAACTTCTGCCTCCGAAGAAGATATAGAAAATACATTCGTCAATGGTGCCAACGTTTACATTAAAAAACCTAATGACTTTAATAACCTAAAAAAAGTTTTATCTGATGTGGTGACCATCAATTGGCAATATCATACCAGTGGATTAAACAGAGATAATTTCTTGTTAAGATTATAACTATGGTTCATAAAGTTAAGTCACTCTACAATTCCGAACGGTTCTTGAAAATCATTTTTGGCGCGAGTCTGTTTGTAGTGTTATGTATGGGTGGTTTAGCTTATAAATACATTAAGGACCTCTCGGAATCATTCACACTGGTTCAGCACACCTATGAGGTACATATAGAAATTGAAGAGCTTTTATCACTTCTTAAAGATGCCGAAAGTGGGAAACGCGGTTATATCATTTCCAAAGATTCGACATTTCTGGCTCCCCTATTAACAGTTCGTCCGGAGATCGATGCACGGTTGATTCGATTGAAAAAGCTTACCAAAGACAATCCAAAACAACTAAAGAACATTGGCGAATTAGAGGTAAAAATAGAAAAAAGCTTAAACATCTTTGACAAGACCCTACTGCTTGCTGAAACCAATCATATTGATTCACCAGAATTCATTTCCTCCTTCAAAGAAGGAAGGCGTATTATGAACAGCGCCCGTTTTCAGGTGTATGAAATGATTGCGCATGAAAATGAATTATTAAGTCTTAGAAAAGAAAAGAGTACTGAAAGTCTCTCGGATGCCCCATTATTAGTGTATTATGTCTTAATTCTATCCTTGGCACTTTTGCTTTTGACTTATGCACAAATCAGTAAGAATTTAAAAGTTTTAAAAGTAAAGAATGAACAATTAGAAACTTTTAAAGAATCGTCCACACAGTCTGAAATTGTAAGTAAGCACGGTAACTGGGTATGGCACATTAAGGATGATACTTTTGAATATTCTGATAACTTATATCGCTTGTTAGGCGTGGCTCCTCAATCTTTTGCGCCCACGTTAGAAAACTTTTTGTCATACGTACATCCTGAAGATATTGATAAACTAAAAGAACAGGTAGAGAGAATGATGAATGAAGAGGATTTGCCATTTATTTATTATCGCATCATTCAAAAAAATGGCAATGTCAGACATTTTAAAGCCTATGGAAAAGTTTTGGTTGATTCAGAGGGTGACAAACGACTTCTGGGTACCACAGCCGATATTACGGACGAGATAGAAAATTATCGCTTGCTGGAGGAACAAAATTTAGAGTTGGAACGCAACAATAAAGAATTGGCATCCTTTAATTATGTTGCCAGCCATGATTTGCAGGAACCATTACGAAAAATCCAAACATTCCTCTCTAGACTAGAAGATAAAGAACTTGCCAGTTTATCTTCCAATGGCAAATTATATATTGAACGCATAAAGACATCCGCATCGCGAATGAGATCTCTCATCGACGATTTGTTGCAGTATTCTCGAAGCAATAAATCGGACCAAGTTTTAGAAGAATCGGATATGAATGTCCTGCTGGAAACCGCCAAACAGGATTTGGCCGAAATCATTCAAGAGAAAAAGGCCAAAATCAGCTCTGAACCCATCCCTGTGATGCAGGTTATCCCGTTTCAGATAAAGCAGTTGTTTATGAACCTCATCAGCAATTCGCTGAAATATAGCCGTGAGGATATTCGCCCGTTGATAACCATCACCTATAAAAAATCCAAGGCCAATAAAATTCCGAAGCTGAAGTCTTCTAAATACAAATATTACCACACCATTACTTTTGAAGATAATGGTATCGGTTTTGACCAAGAATATTCTGAAAAGATCTTTGTCTTATTTAACCGATTGCACAGTAAAAGCGAGTATTCTGGTACTGGTATTGGGCTTTCCATCTGTAAAAAAATTGTTGATAACCACAATGGTTATATCATTGCAGAAGGGAATCAGGACAAAGGAGCTACTTTCACCGTGTACCTTCCTTTTAAATAGTTTTTATCTTTTCTTTTACTTCTATTTACAATCATTTTTTGATAGCATGGAAATTTTATAATCAATTATAAAAATTCTGTAACGGCTAAACCTTCCATTTACCTGAACTTTGTTCTACACTTAACTAAGCAATATGAATCGATTGAATTGTTCTTCATTTTGATGATGACCTCAAAAAAAATTATAACAATTTCAATTTTATTTATATGACAACCATAAAGAAGATTAAACTTAAGATTTGTTGTTATTCAATTGAACATAAAGCTTGAGAAATGTGGGATGAATTAAATATGAAAGTCTTTTTATATACTGTGTCTGTCATTACAGTGGTTGCTTGGGCATTGTGTTATTTTGTATATGCTTATGATAGTTCTGTGCACCTATTACTCCTTTTTGCAATGTTAATAGGCTTGGCCGGATTAGTAAAAAAGGACTGAAATCAGATATTCCGTTCGTTTGCCTCGTCTCTAAATCACATTAAAAATTAAAACCATGAAATCATTACTACTCTTTTTTGCCTCCATACTTACATTATTTACAACCCACGCCCAAGATATACAAGGCGTTTATGCTAACAAATGGCTCTCAAACGCTGGTGAGGGAATAGAATACACTTTAGCCTTAAAACCTGACGGTCAGTTTACATTTACCTATAAACGTCTGTATTTGGATTCTAATCCAGATACCGAAATAGAGGTTAAAGGTACCTGGGATTTGGATGGCCATTTATTGGTTTTGGATACAAACGATGAAGCAGAATCTGAAAATTTTGTGGCATCTGGTTTGGATTTGAACAAAGCTAGATTTGTAAGTGTTTCACCCAGACATCCAAATTTTAATCTCGTAAAACCAAAATTGGAGTTTTACGAATCGAAGGTTTTTTATGCTAAAAACATGGAATTAATTAAAACTGAAGCAAGTGTTACTTTGACAGAGTAATTAAAATATTTGTATTAATAGCCGTAAACAGGGGTCAGCCAATACTAATTGATTTGCCCCTGTTTTTATTTATATAACTCTCGGCATTTTACAAAGCTCTTTAAATAATTAGATTGATTTTATTCTTTCAATTATCTCCTCATTACCTTAATTCGCCTCTTCACATCATCTTTTGAATAGAGATAAGATTCCTCTTCAATTACTAAAAGCTCAATTCCTTTATCATAAAATTAACTTAAAATCAGCAACTTAAACCATGAAAAACTGATTTTTTGTGTCAAAACGAAGAATTATATAACGATTCAATAAAATTCTGTAACAGCAAACGACGGTTCTGTATGTTTCTTTGTAAGAGTAGAAATTAATACTTGAATTTACGTATGAAGACCAATCCATTCCAAAAGCTAAAACAGTTCGCCAGAGTCGCCAGAACATTTCCAAAATTTTATAGCAATAGTACTAACGCACGCGTTAAGTCCACTTTTAAAAAGTTAACTATTGATTAGTCCTTCGAGGATTTAAAAGTCAAACTAAAAAAACTAACATCATGATCACAATTGAATCTAAAATAAACGACATTAATTCTTTTTTCACAACATTGAAAAATGAGATAGGTGGTTCCTTGACTACAAATCCAACTGAATATACATTACAATTAGATAGAACTTTGGGAAACGGAAGCATTCGCTCTATTAATCTTGAAGAAGGAATCTCGGTTCTTGAATTAAACATGTGTGTAAACGAAGATATTAAAATCAGTGTTGATGCATTGCTCGGTACACATGTCAACTTTGCGTACTGCTCTAAAGGTAAGCTATCACATACTTTCAAGGGAAGTGATGCTGTAAATACGATTGAAACATTCCAAACTAGTATTTTATCCAATATTGTTTCGTCAGGTAATACAATTTTAGTAGAAAAAGATGTAGAAACCGTCGCTACCATAATTACAGTGAATACCAACTTTGAAGTCAATGAAAAAACGCAATGGGCCGAAAGTTTAAGGAAAACGTTCATTACCCAAAACGATACCGATTTCTTATATATAGGCTCCTATAATCTTAAGATAGCCGATAGCATTAAACAGCTACAAGCTATTAAACAACAAGGTTTAGTACGGGCATTACTTACCAAAGGGTTTGTAAATGTGATCTTGGCGCTGGAAATTGAACAACATAATAGAGATGTTCAGAATTCCGATTTAGCATCATCAACACTTACAAAAACAGAAATGATGGCCATTGAAGAATTAACCGATTATATCGGGAAGCATCCAGATTCAGACCATACGGTTACCAAATTGATAAGAAGAGTAGGCTTATCAGCATCCAAAGTGCAAGAAGGCTTTAAATTTAAGCACGGATTGACGGTATGTGAATATGTGAGACACGTACGACTTACTAAATCTGAAGAGCTTATCTCCAACACAGATCTAAACATTTCAGAAATCGTGTATAGTCTTGGGTTTACGAGCAGAAGTTACTTCTCAAAAATTTTCAAAGAACGATTTGATTGTTCACCAAGTGATTACAAAAAAAATAAGTTAGCTGTATCAGCATAATATATATTCAATGTATTTTAAGGGATTTAAAGTACTTTTCAAAAAAGCTCTAATCTAATTAGAGCTTTTTTAATTTAAAATTACACGAATCCAGATTCTAATGACACACCTTAAAATAAGTAGAATCTATCACAGAAATACCCCAAAATTTACCTCCTTCACATAGTGTAAATTAAGAGCCAAAAGTAGTATCATCGTTTTTTTATACCGTACGACTAAAAAACGCCAAGAAATTAGGATATATTTTATAATAATAACATTTAACATTAGATTTGTTGGACCTGATTTGCTAAAAAATTGTTAAAGAATATATGATTACAGAAACTGAAGAAAATAAATTTATACGTTTTCTAAAGCGTCTGTATATTAGAAAAACTGTAGAGTTGGTGTGGGGTGTTTCCAAAAGTCTCACCATTATCTCAATATTGATTATCATCCTCGAGAATGGAGCTTGGGCTGGCTCTATTTATATGCTAAAAATTTTAGTGAATATTGCATCCAATCCAAATGATGAACATCTTTTCAGCCTGACCGGAGCCCTTATTTTTACCGGTTTGATATCCATTTTGTATGTTATTATAAAAAGTATTTCTGGATATTACAGTGAACTTCAAGCAACAAAGGTCAATCAGCATATTGATGGGTTGATTCACAATTATATCCATAGATTGGATTATACTTATTATGAAGACGCTCGGTATTTTGATACTTTAAAAAGAGCTTGTGACGCAGCGAATGGACGTCCCTTTGCTGTCGTAAAGAGTTTGTTTGATATGGGAAGGAATCTTCTTACCCTTGTAACCGTGGCATATTTATTGATCTCCATCAGTGTGTTTTTATTGCCTTTACTTACTATTTTGGTAATCCCTATTTTTATAGGAAAGATCATCAATTCCAATAAGAGTTTTGAACTCTATATAAAAAACACTGAATTGGATCGCGAAGTTGGGTACTTGGGTTCTTTATTGACAGGGGAATATGCCGCCAAAGAAGTGAGAGCTTTCGGTCTCGGAGATTTTATTTTTAAAAAATACATAGGCTTAAGGAATCATCTCGTTGACCAGAATCTAAAGCTCAGCAAAAAAAGAGCCATATCCGATCTCATTAACACAGGAGTTGGAACGATTGGTTTTTTTGGGGTAACGGCTTTTATTGTTTACGGTGCCATGAACGGTACCAATACTGTGGGTGATATTGCTCTTTTCTTGGTTATCTTTCCGCAAGCCTTTTCCGTTATGCAAGGTCTTTTTGGTGCGGTCAATACCATGTATCAAAACAATATGCACGTACATTTGATATTTGATTTGTTTGAATATGAATCACCGATTGAACATTCAACATCTAAAGCTGAATTTAAAGAGGGTGGACTGGTTCTTCGAAATGTGAATTTTGAATATCCCAACAAGAAGGAAACCATTCTTGAAGGCATCAATATGGAAATACCACAAGGGAAAATTGTAGCGATCGTCGGAATAAATGGTGCAGGAAAAACCACACTCATAAAATTGCTATGTAAATTATATAATCCCACTTCAGGGACCATATCATATAAGGGTAACGATATAACTCAATATAGTTCAACCCAATATAGGAATGAGGTTAGTGTGGTTTTTCAGGATTTTGTAAAGTATAATCTTACCATAAAGGAAAATATAGCGTTCGGAGACTTAAATAAAGAAGCGACCGAAGAGCATATAAAAGAGGCCGCATCCTATGCTGGTGCTGTAGATTTTATAGAAAAACTTCCCAAAAAATATGACACGGTTCTGGGGCATATATTTGAAAACGGTCATGAAATTAGTGTGGGGCAATGGCAAAAAATAGCTATAGCTAGAGCCTTTTTCAGTAAGTCTAAACTGCTCATATTTGACGAAGCATCAAGCGCTCTTGACACCTTGTCTGAATCCCAGCTTTTTCATTCCTTTAGAAAGAATATAAAAGACCGATCGGCATTGATCATTAGTCACCGACTCTCAACGATTCAGCATGCGGATTATATATATGTTCTTTCTGATAAAACAATTGCAGAAGAAGGAACCCATCAACAACTTTTAGAGCAAAGTGGTATATATGCGTCGCTTTTTAAAACTAATAATGGTTAACGACTCTATTTTAAACAAATGAAACAAAAAATAGCAATTATAACAACCATTGAAGATGATTGGGGAGGAAGTGAGGAATTATGGTTTCAATCCATTCCTTTCCTACAGAATTATGGATATGAAATTTCTGTATGTAAGCCAAAAATCAATTTTGAACATCAAAAATTCAAAAAGCTTCTAGATATTGGTGTAAAGCTAACGGATTTAATAGACTTAGGAACAGAAGTGATGCATACCGATGAAAATCGGTATGATGGAATGTTCAAATCAAAAGCATTTAAGGAAAGCGTTAAAAAGGAAATTCTAGCTTCAGAAAACACCAAATTAAAGCTTGCTGAAATGGGGTTTCGGGGCATGATATTTAAGAATGATATCGACCTTCTAATTATTTCGCAGGGTATAAATTTTGATGGTTTAGGTTTTGGCTATATCTGCCTCACAGACAATATTCCGTATATGGTAGTTTCTCAAAAAGCTGTTGAGGTTCACTGGCCATATCATGTGGACAGAGTAGGGATGCGCAATGTTTATATAAATGCCAAAAAATCGTTTTTTGTTTCTCGTCATAATTTAAAAGTTACACAAGAACAGTTTGGTACTACGCTTCAAAATGCAAGTGTTATCTACAATCCTGTAAAAGTTAAACGGTTTGTAAGAGACTATCCACCGATCCAGGAAGGGTATCGTTTAGTGTGTATAGGACGAATGTTTTTACTGGATAAGGGTCAGGATATATTAATTAAAATTTTAGCTCAAGAAAAGTGGAAGCAAAGGCCTTTAACAGTCACTTTTGTGGGAGAGGGTATTGATAAAGCTGCTCTTAAAGAACTTAAACGCTATTATAATGTCAATAACGTTGAATTCTGCGATTTTAATCAGGATATTGAGACGCTTTGGTTAAATTATCACGCCTTAATTTTACCCTCCCGTTTTGAAGGATCTCCACTGGTGTTGCTGGAAGCAATGGCTTGTGGAAGAACCGCAATAGTGAGTAATGCCGGAGGTAATGCAGAACTTGTGGAACATGGAATAACTGGGTTTGTTGGTGAAGCATCAGAAGCAGGTATGGATATGGCTCTTGAAGAGGCATGGGCAAGAAGAGAACAGTGGCATGAGATGGGAAAGAGAGCTTTTCAAAGGCTGAATGAACTTGTCCCTGGGAAACCTGAAGAGGATTTTGGAAAACTCGTTCATAAGAGTTTATCTCATACTGAAAGCGTTGTATCGGTAATTATACCGACCTATAACCGTGAACATATTCTTGAAAGTGCAATTAAGAGTGCTTTGGCCCAAACCCACGCAAACATTCAAGTGATAGTGTCCGATGATGGTTCAGAAGATGGAACTAGTCAATTGATGACCAAATACCCTCAAGTGACCTATCTAAAATTGAAACATGGAGGGCAGGCACATGCCCGAAATGAAGGTCTTAAACATGCCAGGGGAGAATATATAGCTACGCTCGACTCCGATGATATATGGGAGCCAGACTTTGTGGAGAAGTGTTTGGAACTTATTACAAACCATGATCTTGATTTCGTTTTTGCAAACTGGATGCAGGAAACAAAAGAAAACGAATTTGTTGATAGGCTTACCATATGTGAAATTTTAAGAAAGACCATAGCAAATGACCCAAAATCGGTTTATTACATCTTAAATAGTGATGAACTTAGACAGATTTACCTTACTGCATGTCCTTCACCATCTTCCTCCCTTTTGATTCGTAGATCAAGTCTTAACTCTAACTGGTCATCAGAATATAGAATAGCGGACGACTGGTCTTTACTCATGAACATGGTTTTTAAGAAGTCATGCAAGGCTGCATTTACCAAAGAGGTTTTATGGACCAAAAAGGTAGATGGCAATAATATCTATGACGGACGAATCCATAATGAAGTTTTAGAAGATTTGTGGGTACATGATATGACTAAAATCTTGGCCAATTTTAAATCTCACTTTACTAAAGAGGAAACAAAAAAGGTAAAAAGAAAATTATCGCAGGACTATCTTTCCTATATCTGCTTTCGATTAAAAAAAGATGGAAACAAAAATACGCGTGAGATTTTTTACTATCTGATGAAAGCTATCTCTTATAATAAAAAAATTGGTTCATTTATTTTAAAGCGATTTTGGGCAAGACTAAAAAGAATGGGGAAAAGAGAAGCGCTTAATTCCAGATTTTGAGAATAGTACAACAAGTTCGTGCGTCTGATTGGTGGATATATAAAATACCTCCTATACTTGTTGTGTTTTATCTTGTAGCTTCATTTTCGGATAAAAATATCACCGATATACTATTCTGCCTTCTGTTTGTGATGGGGGCGTTAATTGCAGGCGCCTCATTTGTAAGCATTATCAACGATTACACAGATATTGAACAGGATAGATTGGCACAAAAGACCAATTTCATGGAGGCAATGAGCCACAGAAAAAGGTTGTTGATGCTTGTAGTATCCATTTCATGCGGTTTGGTCTTTACTCTGGCAATGAGCCATAATATATTTGCACTGATTACCTATGTATTATCATATTTGTCATTTGTTTTCTATTCATGTCATCCGATTAGGTTTAAGGAGAGAAAATGGCTCGGGGTATTTGCTGATGCTGCGGGCTCTCAAGTGTTTCCTTTTTTATTCGTCGCTTTTTTTACCAGTAAATTCCTTGAAGTAACAATCGGTCCTTTATTTTTTTGGCTTACGTCCGTTTGGGCGCTTTGTAGTGGAATCCGAGGTATTCTGTGGCATCAACTTTATGACAAAAGCAATGATATTAAAAGCAACCTAAACATGGTTGTTCAGAATTTAAATTACAAAACCCTAAAGAGAATTGGTGGGGTCTTGGTAGCTCTGGAGTTAACAGCTGTAGTAGTCATTTGTATAAAGTATCAATTGATGATGGGCAGTATTGCTTTTTTATTATATGCATTATATCTTTTGCTACGGATAAAGCTCCATGATGTGGAGATTGTAGCATTGAACCATAGGAGAAAATCCTACGCAATATTTATGTTTGAGTTTTATCAGGTGTTTTGGCCTGTTTCTATTCTCGTTACTTTAGGTTTGCAGGATTTACAATTTCTAATTTTATTGATACTGCATCTACTTTTATTCCATAAGAGTATTTATTTGATATATAAAAGTATTACAGTTTAGAGCATCTCAAGAAAAACAGCTTTTTTAACCGTACTGACGCAATAGATACTTTTTTAATCAAAATTTTCAGTGCAGTTTTTTAAACTTTAACTCTAAAGGTTCAAATAGCTGGAACTCGTTGTGAATGACATTTGTATAAATTTGATGATCTTCATTATTTTTTTCGAAGGCAGCAGCTTTTGCAAAATCTTCTTTAAAATCAAGTTTTCTGACATATTCGATATAGAGTCCCAGAGATCTTAATTCAGAAATAAGTTTTGTCAGATTCGGAACTTTATAATGATATTGGTTGCGTATTTCTTCTAAACTGTGTTGCCTGATTTTTTCATGCTCCTTGTTTACAAGAGGAACCAAAAAGAAATCCTTGATGTATATGTACCCACCCGCTTTAAGAACTTTCAAAGAACCTTCCAGAACAGTCCGGATGTTCTCGGCATAACCAAGAGTTTCTAGGAAATAAATGATATCAAAGCTGACTGGTGAATAATACTCCTGGAGCTTGTGAAAATCTCCTTTTATGGGTCTAATACGGTCAGACAGTCCTTCTTTTTCTATATTTTTCCTCGATTCATCTACTTGTTTTTTGCTGATGGTTATGCCATCTATGATTACATTTCTAGATTTGGCTATGCCAATTGCCGGCCCGCAAACACCACAACCGGCATCGAGCAGTCGCATACCCTCTTGCAACCCTATACTTTCCACAAGAAAGTTTATAAACTCCTCATCTGAAGCCGGTCTTGCGGCCTGAATGATATCTCCGTAGTCACGCACATAATCATCGGTACGATTGTCGTAATATGTTTCTATTTCATCAGAAACAGGATGTTTCACATGGTTTTTAACAGAAGTATTGCTGGCTTTTGAGAAGATTTTTTTAAAAAGATTCATGTTTGCTTAATTAGTATTTGTTATGATGACCCGTCCTGACATACATCTACACAAATCAATAAGGTATAAATATAAAAAATTAATTAAGGAATTTGGATTACAAAACATTTGATTGGAACCTGAATTTCCGAATCAGGTCAGTTTGGTTTTATTCAGAAATACTTCTTTCCGAAATTTAAAGAAGTCTCTAGATATGAAGTATCATTAGTCAAAAAGTAGTATCTAGTTAATTCCGTTTATGTTTAAAATGAAATAATCTGTAAAAATAAAGTCTCTTTAACTTTTGCAATTATGATGTTTGATAATCATATAATTCTCGACTTATGTTCGGTTCGACCCAACTTAAAAACCAAAAGCCACTCAATTTCTTGAATGGCTTTGTCTAACTGTGCTTCTCCTTTTTGGGCTTCCCTCAACTGCGCTCGGGATAAACTTCTCGCCAAAAGGTACTAAAACCAAAAAATCCAACCTATTTTCATAAGTTGGATTTCTCTCTAGTTGCTCCTCCTCTTGGGCTCGAACCAAGGACCCTCTGATTAACAGTCAGATGCTCTAACCAACTGAGCTAAGGAGGAAGGTATATAACCTTTTTTGCGGTTGCAAATATATTGTATTTTTTAGTTTGTACAAATATATTTTAAAAAAATATACTTATTTAAATACCGCCTTGAAAATGTCGTTTCCATTGGCGAACAATACCAAGGCAATCAATATGAAAAATCCAACCATTTGTGCTTTCTCCAAAAACTTTTCTGACGGTTTGCGTCCCGACACCATTTCATATAGCAAAAACATCACGTGACCACCGTCCAAGGCAGGGATTGGCAACAGATTCAACACTCCTAGCATGATAGATAGGAACGCTGTAATTTGCCAAAAGAACTCCCAGCTCCAACTATCCGGAAATATGTCATAAATGGCTTTAAAACCACCTACACCTTTGTATGCCCCTGTACTTGGTGTAAAGATTTTCTTTAATTGTGCGCCATATGAGGTAATCTGACCCGTAAACTTGGTAAAACCAACTCCTATGCTCTCGCCAAAACTATATTCTTTTTGAACAATATCATAATATCCAACCTTTTCGATATCGCTCAAACTGCCTATAGGCTGAATACCAAATTTGCCCTCTTTATCCACCTTTAATTGGCGTTCCAATGTTTTTCCATCTCTCAAGATTTCTACATTGACTGTTTCTCCTGCCAATGGTTTTAATCGGTCGCCAATTTGGTCGAAATACTTCAGTTGTTGGCCATTGATGGAAGTAATGATGTCTTTATGTTTTAAATCTGCCGATTTATTTGCGGAAGAATCTGATACAGCACCAACTACAAAAGGAAAACGCAGTTCGAAGAATGTACGATCATCAGACGTACTCAATTTACCCAGATAATCGTGCGGTAAAGTGACTACTTTAGTGCCTTTTTCGTTTTCAATGGTAATGGTTTCGGCTTCAATAAGGTTTTTGCGTATTTCGGAATAATTTTCAATCTTTTTATCATTGATTGCCACAACATTATCGCCTGTTTGGATTCCTAAATTCGTTAAAATTGGATTAGAAACATAATATCCATCCTTAATGCTATCGGCTTTGATATCGATATCACCATAAGCAAATGAAGCGAACACATAAATGACATAAGCCAAAATAAAATTGACTGTTACGCCACCCAACATGATGATGAGTCGTTGCCAAGTAGGTTTGGAACGAAACTCCCACGGCTGCGGCGGTTGCGCCATTTGTTCCTTATCCATGCTCTCATCAATCATACCTGATATTTTGACATATCCCCCAAGAGGCAACCAGCCAATACCGTAAACGGTTTCACCAATTTTCTTTTTGAACAATGAATATTTTATATCAAAAAACAGATAGAACTTTTCTACGCGCGTTTTAAATAGTTTCGCTGGGATGAAATGCCCCAATTCGTGAAGGACAATCAACAGCGAAAGACTCAATAAAAATTGAGAAATTTTTATAACAAACTCCATGTATCTCTAATCAAAAAAATTATAAGCTGCAAAAGTAGTGTTTTAGCATCAGTTAGAAAACATTTGCCAAAGTAATAGCTAATTTTTTAACAATGATTTAGTAATGGTGCCCGTGTTGGTTTGAAACTGCACAAACAGCATGCCTGTGGAAAAGGATGAAACGTCCATTACCGAAGCATAAGGTCTTTTGCTCAACAATTGCCCAAGCGCGTTGTAAATGCGTACCTCGGTGATTTGCATGCTTTCAGGTTTTTGAATATAAACGTTTTGTGAAGCAGGGTTTGGAAACATCACAAAAGGCAGTTCCAAATCTTGTTCATTGATGTTCAACTCTACGGTGCTATTTTTGGAAATGATATCGGATTCTGGGTCGAATATCACATCACTTACCGTAAAATTAACTGTCCGTGTAAAAAGTTCTTGGTTGATTGTATTATCGAGGACCATATCCATCACCTCACCCTGTGTTCCAATAATGCGCAATGGCACGGGCACTTCAAAAAAGGAAACGGACGTATTGCTTTGGGTTTGCGAAATCCTTATTTTAAGTTCGGTAGCACTAGGTTGATTCCATTGTATGGCATAAGTTGGGTATCCTTGATTATAAAGCCAATCATTGAAAAATTCTGTTAAGTCTTCTCCACTTGTGCTTTCCATAATACCAATGTAGTCTTCACTTTTAGCATAGGCATAGGCATGGTTGGTGTCACTTAAATAATTTTGCATCCCTTGAAAAAAGGTAGCATCTCCCAGTTTTTTTCTCAACATATGCAGCACCATTGAACCTTTGTCGTATGACAATCGACCATTAAAGATACGACTGACGCTTAAAGTATCGGTATCGGACAAGTACACTGCTCCATTGGGCTGTGAAGTAATATTGCCGATTGTTTGTTGCTTCCATGTCCTGAATGCATTGTTTCCGTCCAAGTTTTCGACGGTGAGACCAGACAGATACGTCGCAAATCCTTCATTGAGCCAAATGTCCTTCCAGCTACCACAAGTAACTTTATCACCAAACCATTGGTGTGCCAACTCATGAGCAATCAATCCTCGACCAAAGCTTCCCATAAAAGAGACTGTTGTATGCTCCATGCCTCCACCCCAACCAAACTGCGCATGACCATATTTTTCATTGGCATACGGATATTCTTCAAATAAACTTGAATATAGATTGATAATATCAACCGTTACAGGCGTACTGTTTTGGGCACTTGCCAAATTTTCGGGATATACATAATTCACTACCTCAAAAGGGTTACCATTATTTGGTACTGGGTGCGAATACACAGCATAGTTGGTAACTGCTATCGCAATGAGATATGCAGGAATAGGGTATTGGTGCCTGTAATGTGTAGTTTTGTTAGTGCCATTAATCTCTTGTT
The DNA here is from genome assembly GCA_002426755.1 of Flavobacteriaceae bacterium UBA5544. Taxonomy (GTDB): domain Bacteria; phylum Bacteroidota; class Bacteroidia; order Flavobacteriales; family Flavobacteriaceae; genus JBPOFM01. The sequence continues at coordinate 80,043 of DINI01000010.1, read as the reverse complement.
CTATTTCTAAACCATTGGATACAGCCACATATTCGTCACCATCAGGATTGAACTGTGGTGTGGTGATGTACATATCAATTTCGTTCACCTTATCTATTAAATCTTGTTTGCAAGGCCACCACCCTTTGGCGCCATAAGGCTCCGATAATGTCCAGAGAATTGGTTTTCCGTTGTGTGTGTTGACTTCAAACGAACCAAACCCAGAACTCACAGGGTTGCCAGAATAACTAATGGTCAAAGAATCCAGAACGCCCGTATTTTGTACTGTTGGTAAAGTGATGACGAGTTCATCATTAGAATTTTGTGAATAGGTCAGCGGATTTCCTCTTTGCAGCACTTGTGATACCGACATGTTATCTGCCAAATCAAATGTAATTTGACTTATAGGAGATTTCGCTTCAAAATAGGTTGTCACATCACCACTTATTTGTGCTTGTGTCGGATTGACATTTAGTTGCAAGCGATGGTATTTTACATCATAATTCCCGGTATTGGGATTAGCCCTAAACTCCATTCTATTTAAAGCTGCCTTTGCTTCTGCTTCCCTAATGGAGTTAAAGGACGTATCGTAATCTTGTCCAAAGGAATAGAGTGTTGTCAGTAAAAAAAAACTGCGTAAAATTGTTTTCATAGCATTCATATAGGATGTTAAAAATACCTAATTTCTTGCTTATCTGTCGTATTTTTGCGCTCAAATCTTACATAACGCCTTAAATTTTAAGCAGATGTTCTCCTTCTTTAAAGAGTTTAAATTTTTCTGGATTGGCTTTTTGATTCTTTCCCTAATCATCATTTCCATATTCTATTCCATCTTGAAACCAAAGAAAGTTCTCCCTATATACCAACCTTCCAGAGTGAATGCCGAAATGGTTGATAGCACCATTCAATATGTCAGTAAGTATCATAAAATTGCTGATTTCAGTCTTACCAACCAAAATGGAAAAACCATCACACAAGCCGATTATAAGGATAAAATTTATGTAGCCGATTTCTTTTTTACAACCTGCCAGACCATTTGCCCGATAATGACCGACCATATGGCACAGATTCAAAAAGCTATTATGGACGATGATGAAGTAATGCTATTATCCCATTCTGTAACACCTCAAATTGATAGCGTGGCACAATTGAAACACTATGCCATGGAAAAAGGTGTGAATGATAAGAAATGGAATTTGGTCACGGGTGATAAAAAACAAATTTATGAGCTTGCAAGAAAAAGTTATATGGCCGTAAAAACAGATGGAAATGGTGATGAATATGATATGATACATACAGAAAACTTTATGCTCATCGACAAAAAAAAACAAATTCGGGGTTATTATGATGGTACAAACCCCGACGATATTGATAGATTACTTGAAGACATCATAGTTTTAAAAAGGGAAGATTGAAACTTTAAAGCCTAAACTTTGACCCTCACATTTTTTTCACTTACTTTTGCTTCTTTAAAATCAATCTAAATAAGCTTGCAAACCACATTAGCACAGATTAAACGAGGCGAAAGAGCAGTCATCCTTGACGTTTCTTCCATTCACATTCCATTGAAATTATTGGAAATGGGCTGTTTGCCAGGCAATTTTGTTGAGCTTGTTCAGGTTGCTCCTTTTGCAGACCCTATGTATCTCAACATCAACGGAACCCATTTAGCCATTAGAAAAGAGACTGCCATTCATGTTTTAATTGACATTATTTTATGAGTAAGCAAATCAATGTCGCCTTAATCGGGAATCCAAATACCGGGAAAACTTCTGTCTTCAATTCTTTAACGGGTCTAAACCAAAAAGTGGGTAACTATCCCGGCATCACCGTTGAAAAAAAAGAAGGTATTTGTAAATTACCACGTGGTGTGAAAGCCCATATTATTGATTTACCAGGAACATATAGTTTGAATGCATCATCACTTGATGAAAATGTGGTCATCGAATTGCTTCTGAACAAGAACGATAAAGATTTTCCAGACGTTGCCGTTGTGGTGAGTGATGTTGAAAATTTAAAACGAAATCTACTTCTTTTTACGCAAATTAAAGATTTGGAGATTCCTACCATTTTGGTCATCAACATGTCCGATAGAATGGCGTATAAAGGAATCAGTCTAGATATTGCTTTATTGGAAGAGCGACTTAAAACCAAAATAGCACTTGTAAGCACCAGAAAACGAAAAGGAATTGATGAACTAAAAGAATTGATTTCCAATTATAAAGAATTGTCTATTGAAGCTTGTATGCACGCTTCCGAAATTGATATAGAGTATTTTGACAATCTTCGAAAAGCATTTCCAAATCAGTTATTGTATAAACTTTGGCTGGTCATAACCCAAGATGTCAATTTTGGAAAGACTGACAGAAACGAGATTAGCTCTGTCGCCGACTTCAAAACGAAGTCCAAAAGTGATTTAAAACGCTTGCAACAGAAAGAAACCATCAAACGTTATCAATTTATCAATGATACGCTAAAAATAGGTCAAACGATTGATTTAAAAGCTGCTAAAGACTTACGCATTCGATTCGATCGCATATTGACTCATAAAGTTTGGGGTTATGCCATCTTTTTTGTGATATTATTGACCATTTTCCAAGCTATTTATGATTGGTCAAGTGTTCCGATGGATTTTATTGACAGTGCTTTTGCTTCCTTAAGCGAATGGACCAAAAATATTATGCCTACTGGCGCTTTTACCAATCTTTTGGCTGAAGGAATTATCCCAGGGCTTGGAGGAATCGTCATTTTTATTCCACAGATTGCGTTTTTGTTTTTATTCATTTCCGTGTTGGAAGAAAGCGGATATATGAGTCGCGTGGTGTTCTTAATGGATCGAATCATGCGGCGCTTTGGATTGAGTGGAAAAAGTGTGGTGCCATTGATTTCTGGTACCGCATGTGCCATTCCAGCCATTATGGCAACACGTAACATTGAAAGTTGGAAAGAGCGCTTGATTACCATTTTAGTGACCCCGTTTACAACCTGTTCTGCAAGATTGCCGGTGTATTTGATTATTATTTCATTGGTGATTCCTGAAGGAAGAATTTTTGGTTTGGGATATCAAGCATTGACCTTAATGCTTCTTTACCTTCTTGGGTTTGGAGCAGCAATCGGTTCAGCCTATATTTTGAATAAGATTTTGAAAATTAAAAGCAAAACATTTTTTGTTATTGAGATGCCTAATTACAAATGGCCATTATTCAAAAACGTAGCTTTGACTGTTATAGAAAAAACAAAATCTTTTGTGTTTGGAGCTGGTAAAATTATTTTGGCAATATCAATTGTATTGTGGTTTTTGGCATCTTACGGACCAGGTGATGATTTCAACAAAGCTGAAGCGATAGTGACCGAACAATATGCTTCACAAAATTTGAATGAAGAAGAATTACAACAGCATATTGCCTCCTACAAACTTGAACATTCATTTATAGGAATTACTGGTAGAGCGATCGAACCAACAATTAGACCACTGGGTTATGATTGGAAAATTGGGATTGCCATTGTGAGTTCTTTTGCGGCACGTGAGGTATTTGTTGGTACTTTGGCCACTATTTATAGTGTAGGCAGTGACGATGAAGACACCATTAAAAACCGAATGGCAGGTGAGGTCAACCCGATTCTTGGCGGTCCATTATTTAATTTTGCTTCAGGGGTTTCATTATTACTTTTTTATGCCTTTGCAATGCAATGCATGAGTACTTTAGCCATTGTGAAAAAAGAAACAAATACGTGGAAATGGCCCGTCTTGCAGCTTTTTATTATGAGTGGATTTGCTTATATTGTTGCATTGATAGCGTATCAGGTTTTGAAATAATTTTCGACTAAACCATTATGAATACATTAATTCAAAATATATTAGTTTTTTCTGCTTTAGCTTTTGCGTTGTTTTTTTTAATAAAAAAATACTTCTTTAAGAAAGCAAAAACCGATAGAGGGTGTGGCAGTGGAGATGATTGCGGTTGTCATTAATGTCCTATGACAACTATATCATCAAACAAGCCTTTATTTTTCCTCTTAATTATACTTTTTAAACCAAGCCAAAGTATGCGCCACTTTGCTAATCAAATTACTTGGCTTGTTAGCAATGTTGTGGTATGACTCGGGAATCTCCACCAAAACCGTTTCGATTTTTCGAAGTTTTAGGGCGTGATACAGCTGTTTGGCTTCACTAGGAGGCGTTCTTAAATCTTTCATTCCAACCATCACCATTGTAGGAGTTTTGATATTACCAACCAATGAGATTGGTGAAAATTTCCAATAGGTTTCAAAATTTTCCCACGGTTGCCCTGGATAGCGAGTATCGGCATACTCAAAATAGTTGTCGGCTGTCAAGGTTTTACTAATCCAATTCATCACTGGTTTTACGACCACTGCAGCCTTGAACCGATTGTTTTTTCCAATCATCCATGCGGTCATAATACCTCCTGCGCTTCCACCTGTTACGAATAATTTCTCGTTGTCCGCAATTCCTTTATTGACCAAATAATCGACACCATCCATCACATCGTTATAATCGTTCCCAGGGTAATTATTTTTTAAAAGATTCCCAAATTCTTCGCCATAACTGGTACTTCCTCTCGGATTTGGATAAAAAACGACAAATCCATCCGCTGCGTACAATTGAATTTCTGCAGTAAATCTGTCGCCATAATTTAAGATTGGGCCACCATGATTTTCAACAATTAAAGGGTATTTTTTGGATGCGTCATAAAATGGCGGTTTTACAATCCAGCCTTGAATATCGCGACCATCAAAGCTCGATTTATACCAAACCTCTTCAGTTTTGCCAAGTTCTCGATAATTTAGCACGTCCGCATTCAAATTAGTTATTAATCTTGGCTCTTTTTTGCTCTCAATGACAGCCAATTCCGCAGGATATTCTGGTCGTGATTTTGTATATGTAATGGTGCCATTGTTAGAAACCGAATACGAACCTGAAGCATAAGGCCGTCCGATAGTTGTGCCTCCAACATTGTCTGCGCGTTTTGTAATGTTCCCAGAAGTGGTGATGTGACCAATTTTAGAATTTCCCTTTTCGTCGTACATAAAATACAAGCCTTTTCCGTCCTTGTCCCAATAAATGTCTGAAACACTTTCATCCAGTTTCGAAGAAATCACGCGTTTGTTGCTTCCATCTGAATTCATCAGGTGTAATAACGTATTTTGATGGTCTTGAACCTTATCTTCAAACCCCAAATAGGCAATCGTTTTTCCGTCTGGAGAAACGGCAGGTGAATAATCTGGTCCATCTTGAGTCGTTAGAGCGGTTATCGTTTTTGAGTCAACATCCACTTTATAAACCTCACTATTACGGAATCGGTACTCCCAATCTTCAAAACGATTGGCTGAAAAATAAATGGATTTTCCATCTGGAGAAAAGGACAGACTTCCGCTATGGTCATAATTTTCTGAACTCAGTTGTCTTGGCGAACCACCTTCTGCAGGTATTATAAAAATATGTGAGAAACCTGGTTCTATATATCCACTTCCATCGGCTTCGTGTTTTAATCGGTCCGTGATTCTTGCAGGTTCTGCCCATTTTGCGCCTTTTGGTTTTTCTGGCATTTTGGCGACCACTGGTGGTTTTTCGGATATGAACATTGTGAATGCCAAGGACTTCCCATCAGGTGACCAGGTCAATGAGTTAGGTGATTTTTCGAGTTGCGAAAGTTTTGCAATTTGCCCTGTTGCGGTCCAATACATATATATTTCGGAACCTTCTTCTGTAGAACTTGCAAAAGCAATTCGATCTCCCGTTGGTGACCAACTAGCTTGTGATTCACTGACTTCTCTTGATGTCAACTTTCGATGTGATGTCCCATCAGCATTAACAATCCAAAGATTTCCTATTGAATTGTCTTTCATGATGTCAAAACCATTCCGTCTGTATACAATTTGTTTTCCATCAGGAGAAATTTGTGGGTCTGTCACCCATTCCAATTCAAAAACATCTAAAGGCTGAAATGGAATTTTTTGTTGTTGTGAAAAAACACATTGATAAGCGATAAAGCTCAAAAACAAAATAGAGAATCGGCACATAGGATGGTTGCGTTTTAAAAAAACGAAAGTTACTAATTTTAAAAATTGCTTCCTAAATCGAGACTCTTAAAAAGACGGAATTCTGATGCATCTTATTATTTAGAAAAATTAATACTGCATCCCGCTGCGATATAGTTCATCGTGTGGTTGATTCCTGTTCCGAAAGAAACATCAAATTGTAGATTTTCTTTCAACAAATATGTAAATCCCGCATCTACATTGGATTGATACTCTTCAAAATTTACCCATTCCCCATAAGGTTCTATATATAATCCGATTTTATCGGTCATAGCAACTCCCAAGGCACATGAGTAGGTAAAGTCGCCATTGTCTTCTCCAAAATAATTATATCCAAGATTATAGCCTAAACCAAAGATTTCGTTTATGGAATGCGAAACAGATAGTTTGTTGACGGTTCCAAAAGCATTGCCCGAAAGTTCTTTTGAACCAGTAGGAAGAATTACATGGGACAAGATGGCAATCTCGGTATTGACATTTTCTTTATGAAGTAATTGTAGCTTGGCTCCAATTTCCAAATCACTGATTCCTGTAACGGAATTGGCATTATTGTATTTTAAACTTTCAAGCTGATTGACCAACCTCAATTCGAATCCTTCGAGAATAGAAATCCTAAAAAGCGTTGAAGGAGACAAAATTTGTCGTTCCTTGTTTGTGCCATCTTCGGTATAACTAATCAGTACGCCAGTTTCTATTTGAAAACTACCTTTGGGAATTGTGGAAGAACCTTCCGTTTGGTCAGGTCTGTCGGTAAGGATTGTTTGCGCATTTATCGAAAAGGAACAACTTATGAAGCAAACTATTATAAAATTTTTCAATATCATTTCATTAATCTCTTACAATCATTACCGGAATATTCACCTTATGCCGCACACCGTCAACGGTGGTTCCAAATAATAAATCTTTAAACCCTGTATGTCCGTGGCTTCCTAAAACGAGCAAGTCAAAGTTTGAGGCGTTTACAATTTTGGGAATGCTCTTTTTTGGAGATCCAAACCCAAGTTCTACATTTACCTTAAATCCTTTTTGTTCCAGCTTTTCTTTGTAAGTATTTAAGAATTTTTCATCACTTTCTGTTTCAAAATCATCAATCTCATCACCATAGATCATAGCTCCGGGGGTTTCCACAATATGAATCAGCGTGTATTCGGCATCGGTTCCGCCCAATTGCAGGGCCGTGGAAATACTTTTTTCATCCGAGGTTGAAAAATCGACAGGAATTGCGATTTTTTTATACGATAATGGCTTGATGACTTCTTCAATTTTAGCATCAAGAATATGGGGTACCATCTTGCGATTTTTAAATTTCATATCAGAAGTCGTTGTCTTAAAGGTGATATACAAAAGAAGAAACGCTGCCCCTATGGCGATTGGAACCACAAATACCCAAATATAAATTGGGTTTTCTGCCGTGGTAAGCCATCCTGTAATTTCATCATAGACCAATTTTGCATTCAACCCAACGATGATGATCGTAATCAGCCATGATGCAATGCGCAAAGGCCATTTAATTTCGAACCCATTCATCAATTTTTTACTACTCACAAAATGGATAAGCGGAATGATGGCAAACCCCAATTGCAAACTCAACACTACTTGACTTAATACCAGTAATCTACCAGTACCACTTTCACCAAAATAAATAACTGTTAAGAGCGCTGGGATAATTGCTAACATCCTTGTTATTAACCGTCGTACCCAAGGTTGTATGCGCAAATTCAAATGTCCTTCCATAACAATCTGTCCTGCTAGCGTCCCAGTAAGGGTACTACTTTGGCCTGCAGCGATCAAAGCAATGGCAAAAAATGTAGGCGCCAGATTGGATCCCAAAAGTGGTTCTAAAAGGGCATGGGCATCTTGGATTTCGGCTATTTCATACATTCCGTTTTTATAGAATACCGATGCCGCCAAAATCAAGATGGCAGCATTCACAAAAAATGCAAGATTCAGAGCAATGGCAGAGTCTATAAAGTTATATTTTAAAGCTTGTTTGATTCCTTTCTTGGTACGCTCTATCTTTCTGGATTGCACCAACGATGAGTGTAAATACAGATTGTGTGGCATTACTGTTGCACCAATGATCCCAATGGCTATATACAATGCGGTACTGTTAGGAAGTGAAGGTATTAAGCCCGCCATAATATCGCCAACATCTGGTTTTGCCAAAAACATTTCTACCAAAAAGGAAAGCCCAATGATGAGAATAAGACCTATGATGAAGACTTCCATTTTTCGCATTCCTTTATTCAACAAAAAGAGTAATAAGAATGTATCCAAAGCTGTAATGGTAACACCCCAGACCATTGGCAATCCAAACAGAAGACTCAAACCAATGGCCATACCAATCACTTCGGCTAGGTCACATGCCACAATGGCGATTTCAGCCAAAATATATAGAACAAAATTTACAAATGGGTTATATGCTTCACGTGAGGCCTGTGCCAAATCCCGACCCCTAACTACTCCCAAACGCGCACAAAGGCTTTGAAGCAAAAGCGCCATAATATTACTCATCAATAGAACCCAAATGAGTTGGTAGCCAAATTGGCTTCCTCCAGCAATATCTGTAGCCCAATTACCTGGATCCATATACCCGACACTAACCAGATATGCTGGGCCCAAAAATGCCAATAACTTTTTCCAAGGCGACTTTTTATCCGCAGTTTCAACTGTTCCGTGGACCTCTTCCAATGATTTGTGGGAATGTTTCTGCATAATTGCTAATTATTTTTGCTGTAAATAAATATTGGTGGCTGTCTTTTGGGATATATTTAAAAGGGATGAGTTCACCATTATTTCAACTGATTGATCAAATTCTTCTCGATGGAGAATCTTAATTTTATCGCCCAATGAAATGTGCTGTTTGTCCAAATATTGAAGAAAAGATGCAGACGAATCTTTTACACCAACAAAGATGCCTTCTTCACCGCTCGCACATTCTGATAAAAGTTTTTTTGAGATTTTGGCAAAATTTCCTTCTTTATCAGGAATAGCATCTCCATGAGGGTCAACCTTGGGAAAATCCAAAAATTCATCGAGTTTGTCGATCAATTGTTCGGATTTGATATGTTCCAATTGCTCCGCCACTTCATGGACCTCATCCCAAGAAAACTTAAGCTTGTTTACTAAAAAGACTTCCCATAAACGATGCTTTCTTATGACCGAAGCGGCAGTCAATCGACCAACTTTCGTCAAGCTGACCCCTTGGTATTTGACATAATTTGCAAGGTCTTTTTCGGCCAGTTTCTTGACCATATCCGTAACAGATGACGCTTTGGTTTCCATTTGTTCTGCAATGGCGTTAGTGCTTACCGCTTCAACACCTTGCTTCCCCAAATGGTAAATTGTCTTTAGATAATTTTCTTCCGATTGTGTAACCAAAATTAGATGTATTTGGGCACAAATATATGAATATTTACTTAAGTATAAATATTTTTTTAGATTAGACTAAAAAATAAGTTTGAATTGCTTTAATCAAATAAAGAATTAAGGTTCTTCAATTTCGATTTCATTTCCTGCAAGGTGACTTCCTTAAATTCAAAATCGACCTTTGGATTTGAGTTGATTTTGGTGTCCACAATGTCCATAAATAGTCGTCCTTCCTCTTTCTTTATGGCGACCAAAACCACTTCTGATGCGTCAGAAATTGTACCAAAATCATACTCTTCATTCATTTTCCAACTTGGCAACACTGAATTGACCGATTTGAACACCATATTAACGACAGTGTTTTCCGAATCCTTAATTTTCAATTTATATTTGATTCTTTTAATATTGCCTCTTATAAACCGGTCGCAATTAATCCAGCCTAGTTTTGATGTTTTCAACAAGTAATTATTGATATCCGTCGTCGTGATATTTTTAGTTTTCTCCACATCTTCCACTCTGTTTATAAATTCTTCCTCGGTTAAGGCCTCATTGCCCGCATAGTATGTTTGTCTAGGCACAAGCTGAACCGTATTTGATGTTGTTGGCACTTTGGATTCGTCCCACGGAATTCTAATGACATGCCCTCCACGTGTAATGGAATCGTCTTCCAAAATCTTAAATCGCGAATCTTTGCTCTCAAAAACCTGCTTTCTGATAAGGAATTTTCTATCTGAAGATGACTTATTGAATTCACGAATCATATTGTCCTTTCGATATTGATTCCATTGTTGGATAAACGATGGATTGACATCAAAATCAGCATCATGCATCACTTCCCGTATCATTTCCACCAGGCCTCTTGAGGGTGAGTAAATGGTATCATAAATAACAGTATTCAATCGTATATTGCCGTTGGTGACCAATACACTATCTCGATTTGCCCTTATGATGCTGGAAGTGGTTTGATTATTTGGAACTTCAAAAATTATCGGTATCGAATACGGTACTGTCACTACTCGACCTCTTTGCATGCCTGGTTGCATTTTGGGTAGTAAACCCATAACACGATTCGCTTCAATAATCAGCCCAGGATGTGCTGCTCCAGACTGAATGTTGACAACATTTCCACTTTCATTGATTTTGAACATGGAATTGATAGGTAGTTTTCCCGATAAGCCCAATTCAATGCCAATATTTGTATTAAAATTTCGTTGAATAAATCTGTTCATTTCATCCGTAAAACATTGACGTCTTTGAGATTCGTTGACGTTTTCGCAACCTGGAAATACTGGCACTTGCTGCACAACCGAAAAAGGCACTTCGATGCTTTCTTCTATCGGTTCAACGGAATCCATCATCTCCAATTCCTCATTTTCAGGAATCCAATCAATTCCATTCTCACCCATGACTCCAGAAAACAACTGCATCGATTCCTTTTTGCTTTTGGTAGGCATGAGTATGTCAATCGTGGAATTCGATTTTAATTCCACAAGACCTTCACCTTGGCGTGCCTCTATGTAAAGCATTCCTCCCGTTTCCAATTGTTCTCCTTTGGAAGTTGTGGTAAGATTTGCCAACAAGATGTCCGAAAGTTGGTAATATTCTGTGACTTCAAAATCAATTGTTCCATTTACGGGTTTTCCCGAACCTGCATAGACAAACGAATTGGCCTTAATTTTTAAAACCGTTCCTTCCTTGCATTTGATAATCGTGTCTTTACTGACATCAAGCCTGATAACTTGAGGTTGCTTTTTAAAGCGTACTAAATTGATTGAGGAACCCACCTGTTTGGTTGGAACAAGAGAATCAATTCCCATTTGAGTCGAGGACATAGTTCTTAAAGTGTCCTTGTAAACTGTCTCCTTTTCTTCGGTTGAATCTGTTTTCTCAAACTGAATCAAAGCGTTGTTCTGTTCTTGATTTGGCTGTTCAATTTCTGATGTTAATGAATTTAAAAGTGTGTAAAGTAGAATAATGGTACTAACGACAATGATACCGATTCCCGCAATCTTAATCCATTTTGTTGTGGTGTAGGCTTGTTTTGCGTTTGCTATGTCCTGCTTTAAGGCCGCTCGTTCGATACCTTTAACTACAATCAAATGTTCCTGATAAAGTGAATTGAATTCTGTATCGGTTTCCAATTTTTGGATAAAGTTTGATTTTGCTTCTCCCGAAAGCAGGTTGTTCAGATATTGATTGATAAGTTCGATATGTTGTATAGTCGTTTCCATGATTGATTGAATTAAGATTGAACTGGTTTGTAGTGGTTCTTGAAGATGTCTTTTGCTTTTTGCAAACACTTGTACTTTTGGTTTTTTGCAATTTTTTCAGATTTGAATTGCATCACATTGGCAATCTCTTTAAAAGACATTTTCTTGTGATAAAACATGAGCAACAAACGTTGACATCGTTCTCCTAATTCGGAAAAAGCGTTTTCGGCAAACCGATACTTTTTTTCTTCATGGATAGTCTTGCTGATTTCTTCTTCGAAATCAACAAGTTCGTTTTGTGATCCCGAAGTTTCGGGATTTGAATGTTGTTTTTGGGTATCACTCCAGATATAGCGCGACACAGAATAGAGATAGGTGTAAAATGAAGCCGTCAACTTAAAATTGGACGACTGCAACTTGCGGTACAAAACAATCAAGGCTTCTTGAAACACATCGGAAGCATCTTGTTTTCGTCCGCCTTTTGAAAGGATTAGTTTTTCAATTTTGGGATAGAGTTGATAGAGTTGTGCAAACGCTTTTTCCCGTTGACCATTTTTAAAAAATTCCAGTATTTTTTGATCGCTCATAAAATGTCTTTATTCTTTAATGGTCAGATTGCAAAAAGGTCTCCTAAATTTTTTAGGAATTTTTACAAATCCATCAAGATTGATTTTATGATTGAGTATCAAAGTTCATACCAAGAGAATTTTGATAACAGGAAAGATTAAAACCTCCTTTCCTTCTGCAACTTCTCATAAGCTTCCTGAACTTGTCGGAATTTTTCTTCTGCACCTTTGCGATGTTCTTCTCCTAAATGCATGACTTTATCGGGATGGTATTTTTTCGCCATGGTTCTGTAAGCAGCCTTGATTTCGTCCACAGTTGCGTCTTTTGTGATTTCCAAAATTTTATAGGCATTATCACTACTGTTATAAAACATCGCCTTGATGCTTTCAAAATCACGAGAACTGATGCCCAAATAACCTGAAATTGTATAAATCTGTGTCACTTCATTGTCCGTTACCATGCCATCAGCTTTGGCAATTCCAAAGAGAAAATGAAGCAATTGCAAACGAGATGGGTGGTCCATCATTTGCTGGATTTGTATACATACTTGTCTTACAGGAATTTGTTGTTGATTAATCCCCTTGAACAATTTAAAAGCATGATTGGCTCTTTCCGTTCCATACATGTTCACGAAATATTGACGCACAAAATCCATTTCGCGTTGGTCCTGAATCCCATCTGCCTTAATGACTACGGAGGCCAAGACCAATAAGCTCACTTCAAAATCACCTGGTTGTGTTTGTGGCCGCTCTTGCCTTTGGGTTTGTTTTCGTGATTGATAAGTAGGCCGTTGCTTCTGTTTTGTCTGCCAATCTCCCAATAAAGGTGTTCCATTATCAGATATAGAATCCACAATGCTTCCCAATACCAATCCAATAATAGCGCCAATTGGGCCTCCGAACGACCAACCTAAAGATGCTCCAATCCATTTTGAAAAACTCATGTAAGTATAGATTTTGTTTATCGTCAAATATAATATTTGTTAGTTGATTGTATCCCTAATTTGTTACACAATTGGTATCTTTGAACTTTAAAACATTAATTATTTAAAATTTAAAAATATATGTATCCAGCAGAATTAGTAAAACCAATGCGTGAAGATTTGACCAAGGTTGGTTTTGAGGAATTGCATACGGCAGAAGCTGTAGATGCGGCTTTGGCAAAACAAGGCACTACTCTTGTGGTGGTGAATTCGGTTTGTGGTTGTGCAGCAGCCAATGCGCGTCCAGGAGCTAGAATGAGTTTACAAAACGCCAAACGCCCTGACCATATCGTAACGGTTTTTGCCGGTGTTGACAAAGAAGCCGTTGACCAAGCAAGAGGCCACATGGTACCTTTTCCTCCAAGTTCGCCAAGTATGGCATTATTTAAGGATGGTGAATTGGTTCACATGCTTGAACGTCATCATATCGAAGGCCGTCCAGCAGAATTGATTGCTGAAAATTTGGTTGATGCTTATAACGAATATTGTTAAAAAGATTGGAAGCTCGGAGTTGAAAGCTTGAAGACTTTCAGAATAATGACGAAGGCTCGAATAAAACTGAAAATTGCGACTGCCACTTAAAACTTAAAAAAACCACGAAAATTTCGTGGTTTTTTTGTGCCTGGACGCAACCTTTTTTATATAATGGCATCTATTAATAAAATGTTTCTATTATGAGAAAAACGATATTTACTTTAGGTTTTGCGTCATTATTCCTCCTACTTACTGCAATGCAATGTGATAAAGATGAAATTACAACAAGTTGCGAGGATACTGAAATGGAATTACAGGCATTCAAATCAAACATTGAAGCATTGGCAAATACATCCATCTGCAGTGAAGAGTTTGAATGTCGTTATATTGCTTTTGGAAGCAAGCCCTGTGGAGGACCTTGGGAATTTTTAATTTACACAACGTCTATAGACACATTGACATTAACTTCTCTGGTGGCAGAATACAACCAATTGGAAGCCAATTACAACCTGAATTGTAATATCGTTTCAGATTGCTCCACACCTCAACCTCCAATCGGTTTTGATTGTGTGGAGAGCCAATGTATTCCTGTTTATTAATAGGTTTTTAAGTTAGCTTTTTATTAATTTTGCTTCATGCAAAAACTATTGGCTTATCCCTTAACTGTTTTATATTTTATCTGTTTTGGATTGACGCTCATCATCTTTCATCCTATCCAGTGGGTTTGTTTCAATTGGTTTGGTTATAAGGCACATAAAATCAGTGTCGATTGGCTTCAGTTTTGGCTAATGCGCTGCTTGAATGTTTTGGGTACACGATTCACATTCATAAATCCATATGAAATTGATACTAATCAACCATTGATAATTGTTGCCAATCATCAAAGCATGTATGACATTTCACCCATTATGTGGTACATGCGCAAATACCATCCAAAATTCATTGCAAAAAAGGAATTGGGTAAAGGTATTCCAAGCGTGTCCTATAATTTGAGGCATGGTGGATCAGCTTTGATTGACAGAAAAAATCCCCGACAATCATTGCCTGTGATCATGAAATTTGGTGAATACATTGAACAGACCAAACGTGCAGCAGTCATTTTTCCTGAAGGCACCCGCAGCAAAACTGGCATTCCAAAACCTTTCCAAACTAAAGGTTTAGAAATATTGATAAAAAAAATTCCGTCAGCGACCATTGTGCCGATTAGTATTAATAATTCATGGAAAACATTGAGATACGGCAAATTTCCCATGGGAATTGGAAATCATCTTACTTTTACTGTACATCAACCTATCAAAATCGCTACCTTTGCAAATAAGGAAGAATTGATACCTTCGATAGAAAAAGTCATTTCTTCAAATGTTCATCCTTAATAAAATAGAATATGTCGTTAAAAAATGTGAGGTTGGAAGTGATGAATCATCTCGAAAAAGACGTCGAATCGTTAATCGAAAAATACCTTATTCCTGTTGAAAAAATATGGCAGCCTACCGATTTTTTGCCAAATTCCGAAGGTGATAATTTTTTTGAAGAAGTAACTGAAATTAGAGAGTTAGCCAAAGAATTACCCTATGATTTTTGGGTGGTATTAGTAGGTGATATGATTACTGAAGAAGCTTTACCCACCTATGAATCCTGGTTGATGGATGTGGAAGGTGTAGACCAAGTTGGACGAAACTCATGGGGCAAATGGGTACGCCACTGGACAGCCGAGGAGAATCGCCATGGAGATGTGCTTAACAAATACTTGTATCTATCAGGCCGTGTAAATATGAAGGAAATCGAAAAGACCACGCAGTATCTGATTGCTGATGGTTTTGATATTGGCACCGATAGAGATCCTTATAAAAANNGACACCATCATGCCTATGCCGAATTTGTAGAACGAATTTTTGCTGTGGACCCAAATCAAATGATGATGGCTTTTCAGACCATGATGAAACAAAAGATAACAATGCCAGCACATTTCTTGAGAGAATCTGGTGATAAAATCAGCACCGCTTTTGAAGAATTTTCGAATACAGCACAACGAATTGGTGTTTACACCTCCGCAGATTATGTTGACATTTTGGAAAAACTTATCAAGCGTTGGGAGATTGGGAATATCACGAATCTTTCTGATGAAGCAGAAAAAGCAAGGGATTATTTAATGAAGCTTCCTGACCGAATGAAACGATTGGCAGAACGCATGAAAATTCCAGACAATTCTTTTCAGTTTAAATGGGTAGAGCCTGCCGTTTTAAGATAAAATATTACGTTTTTTATATTTTTAATTCCTTTCGTTATCGAGAGGAATTTTTATTTTTATAACATGACAACTCAAGAAAAACAAATTGACAAAACCATCGCTTTTGTAAAAAAACAATTAGAGAATGCCGAAGGCGGGCACGACTGGTTTCATATCCAAAGGGTGCTTAAGAATTCACTACTGATTGCAAAAAACGAAAAAGTTGACGTCTTTGTAGTTCAACTTGGTGCTCTTTTGCATGACATTGCGGACAGTAAGTTCCATAACGGAGATGAGACCGTGGGTCCAAAAATGGCGCGCGAATTTTTGTTCAGTATCAATGTGGATTCCGCAATTATCGAACATGTCATCAACATTATTGAAAACATTTCATTTAAGGGTGGTAACGAAACCCAAAAATTCAAATCGCCCGAACTGGATGTTATACAGGACGCAGACCGATTGGATGCGATTGGAGCAATAGGCATTGCAAGAACCTTCAATTATGGTGGATTTAAAAATAGAACTTTATTTGACCCTTCCATAAAACCAAATCTGAACATGTCCAAAGAAGACTATAAAGCTTCAAATGCCCCTACAATTAATCATTTTTATGAAAAACTGCTGTTGTTAAAAGATAAAATGAATACCAAAACAGGGAGAAAAATTGCCGCAAAACGCCATCAATTTATGGAGCTTTATTTAGAACAGTTTTATGAGGAATGGGATGGTCTGAAATAAACTACTGCACCATCTGTTTCATAGTATTTCGATAGGTCGATGCACTCTTGCCAGTGAATTCGTTAAAGAGTTTATTGAAATGGGAGAAATTATTAAACCCACACTCAAAACTGATATCGGTAATGGTCATTTGACTTTCGGACAGGAGTTTTGTGGCGTGAACCACTCGATATTCGTTTACCAGCTTTGTAAATGTTTTTCCTGTTGCCTTTTTAAAATATCTACAAAAAGCAGGAACCGTCATGCTTACTTTTTCGGCAATCTCTTCCAAGCTTATATGGTTTTTGAAATTATTGTTGATATACTTATAAATGATATCAATTTTAGTACTATCCTGAAGTTTGGTTTCAAAAGCATAACCATCTGCATTTAACAATGAATAATCTTCAGATTTGGCCAAATCATTAAGTATGTCTAACAACTTCACGATTCTTTCAAAACCCTCATATTCTATAAGACTTTCTATTTTTGGGCCAACAATTTTCTTGGTTTCAGGTTTAAATAAAATTCCTTTTTTTCCTCTTTCAAAAAGCTGAACAATACCATGGGCTTCGGGCGCATCAAAAAATTTATCTCCCAAAAAATCGGGTTTGAATTGTATTAGGGTTTCTGATCCATTGCTCGTTAATCGATCCGTGAATCCATTGTGCGGAAGGTTGGAACCAAGCAATATCAATTGGCTGTTGTTAAAATAAGACAGGTGATTTCCTATGTGGCGCTTTCCTTGTCCTTTATTGACGTACACCAATTCTATTTCTGGATGAAAATGCCAAAAGGCAGTTTTCTTTTTTTTAGTTTCCGTTTCGGTATGTTTCTTTACTAATAGAGAACTCCCAAAACTTGTACTTACCTTTTCAAAAGCGGGCTTTACATTAAGCATATATGAAAGTTTGTGTCAAAATTACTGCTAATTTAAGCGTGAAACATGTGCAAATTTATCACTTTTATATTCTATATTAACTTCTATTGATTCGATGAACAGTTTAAAGGTTAATTATGAACATAAATTGGATAACTGTGATGTTTTTTAAAATTGAATCTCACCCTACTTTTGTCATGTAACATTTAAAAATTCCAAATCATGAAAAAAGAAATTAAAAAAAGTATCCTATTCGTTGCGATGATGGTTACGATGATAGCTTCTGCCACGGACATCCCCTCATTGAAAGCAAA
This sequence comes from Flavobacteriaceae bacterium UBA5544, assembly GCA_002426755.1. Classification (GTDB taxonomy): domain Bacteria; phylum Bacteroidota; class Bacteroidia; order Flavobacteriales; family Flavobacteriaceae; genus JBPOFM01. Next base: position 62,261 of record DINI01000010.1, on the reverse strand, counting down.
CATTGAGGTTAAGAAAACAACAGTGTCTTTTGTTACAGTCAAAAAAGGTCAGCGATTAGTCATTAAAGATGCTAACGGAATCATACTGTACAAAGAAAAAATCAAAGTGTCTGGCAACTATGCTAAAGAATTTGACTTGACATCTTTACCAATTGGAGATTATGTCTTTGAATTAGAAAAGGAACTTGAAATTCAAATCATTCCTTTTAAAGTTTCCTTGGAAGGCGTGGAGTTTATTAAAGAAAAACAAGAAAGCTTTTTTAAGCCATTTGTTCGATTTAAAGACAATCAAATACTTCTATCAAGATTATCTGTGGATAACAAACCTCTTAATGTAGAAATATATTATAATTCTGAAGACGGTTTATCTGAAAGGGAATTGATTTATTCTGAAACCATAGAAAATAAAAAAGTGATTGAACGCATCTATACGCTTTTAAAAGAGAAAAAGGGAAATTATAAAATCGTCTTAACGTTAGACGGTAGAGAGTTTAGTGATTCACTTTCTATTTAAGAATCTGTTTTTATTATAGTGTTTAGTTAGTAAGGGAGGCTCTTGAGAAGGCTTCCCTTTTTTTATGCATCATAACATTAAGTCTAAAACAATTTTAATTGACCAATTTTATAGGGTTCATGGAGTGAGCAGTCCAACTTCGGCATGGCCTTATCTTTAAAGTATTTTAATCTTGCCAGTTTCACCAAATCATTGATTTGCTTTGCAATTTCACCTTCACCTCGCATTCTAGTCCCATATCTGGAATCATTTAGATTGCCTCCATGGCAACTTTCAATCTGATGCAATACTTTATCAGCTCTATCAGGCATTGTTTTCCTGATCCAATCTGTAAAAATCTCACCAATGGCGCCATTCAACCGAACAATGGTATGGCCAATAGATAAGGCTCCCAATTCTGAAACTTTTTTAGCCAATGGCAATATTTCATGACTATTAATGGATGGAATGATAGGGGCAATCATCACATTAACCGGAATGCCGTTTTCAGACAAAGTTTTTACAGTTTCCAATCGTTTTTTTATGGTTGCTGTGCGGGGCTCCAAAACTCTACGTGTATCTTCAGAAAGCGAGGTAATGGACACATTTACTCCAATCAAATTTTCACTTGACAATGCTTTCAACAAATCCAAATCGCGCAGAATCAAGGCGTTTTTGGTGATGATACCAACTGGGTGTTTATATTTTAAGAACACTTCCAAGCATTGTCTAGTTATTTCAAATTTCTTTTCAGCTGGTTGATAGCAATCCGTATTGCCCGACATTACAATTGGATAGGCTTCCCAACTTTTCTTTTTTAGTAATTCTTCCAACAATTTTGGTGCATCTTTTTTGACCAAAATGCGTCTTTCAAAATCCAATCCTGCGCTGTAACCCCAATATTCATGGCTATTTCTAGCATAACAATAAATACATCCATGTTCACAACCTTGATACATATTCATCGAAAAACCCATTCCCACATCTGGACTTTCCACTTTATTGACTATGGTTTTTGGAAATACTTCGAGGTACAGCGTTTTATTTTTATCCGCTTCTTCGCCTTCTTTTTCACAATATTCAAGAAAATCATCCCGCATTTCGTGACTCAATTCAAAGAATTTATTAGGTGTGTTGAGTTGCGCTCCACGACCTTTGATGGTAGGATTTGGGTTCATTTGATGATGCAATTTATTACCTGAAAGAAATTTTTCAGATTATAAAGTTACACACGAATGTAGAGATTGATGGCTACAGAATGTAGAAAGTCCCGAAGTTATTTTCCCGGAAATTCCGCTTTTCTTTTTTCCAAAAAAGCTGTGGTACCTTCGGTGAAATCTTCAGTTCCAAAACATTTTCCAAACTGTTTGATTTCAACTTCAAATCCATCAACACCATCTTTGTAATTGGCGTTGATGGCCTTTATGGCTCCTTTGATGGCGACTGAAGAATTACGCATGATTTTACCTGCAATTTTCTCGCAGTGAGGAAGCAGCTCCTCTAAAGATGTCACATGGTTCACTAATCCGTAAGATTTGGCGGTTTCGGCATCAATCATACCTGCGGTCATGACCATTTCCATGGCTCTTCCTTTGCCAACCAATTGGGGCAAGCGCTGTGTGCCTCCATACCCGGGAATGACTCCTAGCGACACTTCTGGCAAACCCATCTTGGCATTGTCACTTGCAATTCTAAAATGACATGCCATTGCCAGTTCCAAACCACCTCCCAATGCAAAACCATTGATTGCTGCTATGACAGGAGTTGATAAATTTTCAACAAAATCAAACAGTAATTCTTGCCCTTTGGCTGCTAATTTGCCTCCATTTTCAATATCAAAATCAGCAAATTCACTGATGTCAGCTCCTGCAACAAATGCTTTTTCACCCCTGCCCGTTACAATTATAACTTTAGTGTTTTTATCCTTGTTTGCAGCTTTGAAAGCCTCGTGAAGTTCTTGAATCGTGTCCTTGTTTAATGCATTTAACTTGTTTGGACGATTAATGGTTATTGTTGTAATCCCATTATCAGCTTCGGACAGAATATTTTGGTAAGACATTTTGAATAGTTTTAAAAACCTTTTGCAAATTGCATGTGCTTCCTTCAAAACAACATCAACTTGTTTTTTGTTGAATGCTCAAGGTAATATTTAGTATTTATGTTTAATCTTTAGGAAACGAAACTTTGAATGTGGTTCCTTTTCCAAGTTCTGAAGTAAAGGTAATACTTCCGTTGTAAGTTTCCACGATATTTTTTACCATTGCGAGTCCGAGACCCATGCCACTGGTTTTTGTCGTGAATTTTGGTTCGAAGATTTTAGAAGTGTTTTCTTCGGTAATACCAATGCCGTTATCAGCTACCAAAATTGTTACGTTCTTACCTTCAGAACTTACATTTACATCAATTTTTGGGTCTCTCTCTTCTGGGATCGCTTGGATTGCATTTTTCACCAAATTTGTAACAACACGAATTAATTGTGTCCTGTCAAATTTGGCAATAATTCTTTCTTCTTCTGCGTTGAAAAAAATGTAATCTTCACTAAAAATATCAAGTGCCAATTTAACAATATTGACCACATTCAAGGTTTCGTTTTGCTGGGCGGGCATCTTTGCAAAATTTGAAAAAGCTGATGCAATGGAACTCATTGTATCAATTTGTTGAATCAAGGTTTTACTGTATTCATCCACTTTTTGATGAATGTTTGGGTCCTCTGTATCGAATTTTCTTTGAAAACTTTGTACGCTTAAACGCATTGGTGTCAACGGATTTTTAATTTCATGGGCAACTTGTTTTGCCATTTCTCGCCAAGCCTGTTCTCTCTCGGACGTTGCCAATTTAACGGCACTTTCTTCGAGCTCATCAATCATACTGTTATAAGAGTTGACCAACGTTGCGATTTCCTCACTTGAAGAATCAATTTCAATTTTCTTGTTTTTCTTTTCAAGACGTGTTGCATTAATTTTATCGCTGATCGTCTTAAGTGATTTGGTAATGTATTTTGAAAGCAGAAATGCTAAAACCACAGCAATACCAAGCATAAATAGATAGGCAAAAGCCAATCGCATTAAAAACTCGTTAAGTTCTTTAGTAAGAAGTTCGTCGTTTTCAAGATAAGGCAGGTTTAAAATGGCAAGCGGCTTGAACTTTTTATCGGTAATGTAAGTATATGAAGATTGATAGGTTTTGCCGTTTTTTTCTGTTTTTTCTACAAAACGATGACTCGTACTGTTTGAGAGCTCATTTAAAATGTCAGCGCTTAAGCATTGCCGTAGTGAATCTCCCTCAATGCTTTCCTTGGAAGACTTTAGAAATCCACCTTCCAAATCGTATAAATTGATTTCCAATTGGTGAATATCCGCAATTTTGGCGGCTTCATTTCTGAAAATCAGCGGCATCTTCTCTGTGGCAACAGGATAAGTCGTTTCTCTGATAACAAAATCTATATGGCGACGAATATTTTCCTCTTTTCGTTCCAGTCTATCTTTATGATAATCCTTTGCTTCTTCTCTATATTGGTAAATTGTAACAATTGCTATTAAAATAGATGCAATCAGTACCAAAAGTATCATGGCAATGAAGATGCGAACACGTAAGGATAGTTTTCTTATTCTCATTCAGAAGTACAATTGGCTAAATATAACAATAATCAAGCCAAGTCCTTTAGGCATCAGGATTTTTGGACCGAATATTTTTGTAGATTTTAAAGCCCAACATCAGTAAAATACCTAAAACGATAATTCCAACCACCCCGAAAATCCAGTTGATGGCATTTTTTAGAATCACCAAAAATACAATCGCAAAGAGAATAAACGTCGCTCCTTCGTTCCATAATCTCATGAAATTTGAGGTTTTTTTGACCTCATCGAGTTGCAGTTGTTTATAGAAGTGGTGTGTTTTTAAATGATATATAATGAGCAGGACCACGAAAGTCAGTTTTACATGCATCCAGCTTTGTTGCAACCATGAAGGCATCAAAATAATCAACCAAATGGCGAAGAAAATTGCTAAAATAGCTGATGGCCATGTGATGATGTTCCAAAGGCGTTTGGTCATCAGTTTCAACTGTTTTCCTAGGATTTCCTTTTCTGGAGATGGTTTATGGAAGGCTTCAATTTGATAGACAAACAATCTTGGAATATAGAACAATCCAGCAAACCAAGTAATCACGAAAATGAGATGAAGCGATTTTATATAGTTGTAGTATTCCATTAATCTTCAACAAATAAATAATTCAAATTTTTAGAATTAAAGGCAGCGTTGAAAGCTGTTATTTCATCACTCATCAGTTTGTTAAAGGCATCCAATTCTGTTTTGATTTTGGCGGTCAATTCCTCTTTCACAGCAATATCCTGTTCTGTTGGTGCAAAATCGCCCATTCCAACCAGCGAATTCAAATGGCCCAATTTGTTAGTGAGTTTTATTGGGAAATTTAGGGGATCTTGCCCGCTTCGGTTTTGGGTTTGATAAAGCGCTTCTTCAATTTTGGTGAATTCTTCTTTTAAAGTTTTCGATTTCTCAAGTAAGTCCTTCACATTGTCATTGCCCTTATATTGTGATTCAAAAGCGGTCAATTGCTCCCTGATATTTCTGATTTTTTTGATGGATTTATGGGCTTCGTCCATGGTTTTATTCACATCAGTAATAAACTGGAATTGCTTTTCCATATCGGCTTGGGTGCTTTCTGCTCTTGGGTCTGCAACTATGGTGAAAGGCTGTGTTAAGGTTTGATTGTTCACTTTCAAATTCACTTTGTAAGTTCCAGGAACGGTTTGTGGCCCATCTAAACTCGCCCACCATAAAATCATACCATCCAATTTTTCGGCACCATCATAGGTCATATCCCAAACAAATTGGTTCATCCCTTTTTTGACTTCCAATTTATCCTTCTTTTTGTTAGCGGTTGAAAACGTCTTGATGGTATCTCCCTTTCTGTCAAAATATGTCAAGGAAATGGTGTCTTTCTTTTCGTCATAATCCTTTAAACTGAAATAGGTCATCACGCCATTGGGATGATTGGTACCTGACGATTTGCTGCCCTTTCTACTGCCACCATCCATTCTGTAGGTGTCCTTTGGCTTAAATAAACGTGAAGTCGAATTTGAAGTTGGACTTGAATTGTACAATTGGTGTAAAACGCTCAAATCATCAATAATCCAAAGGCTTCGACCTTGTGTGGCAACAATCAAATTATTGTCTTTTATGGCTAAATCGGTGATTGGAACAATCGGTAAATTCAGTTGAAACGGTTTCCAGTTTTTTCCGTCATCAAAAGAAATGTACATGCCAGTTTCCGTCCCTGCATAGAGTAAACCTTTTTGTTTTGGGTCTTCCCGAACCACTCTGGTAAAGTGTTCCGCATTGATGCCATTGGTGATTTTTGTCCACGTTTTTCCGTAATCTGTTGTTTTATAAAGATAAGGTGCGAAATCACCAGTTTTGTATTTTGTGCCTGCTACATAGCAAGTTCCAGCATCAAATGCACTTGGCTCTACGCTGTTGATCATCATCCATTCTGGCATACCTTTTGGCGTTACGTTTTCCCAAGTTTGGCCTCCATTTTGGGTCACATGGATCAGTCCATCATCACTTCCTACCCAAAGCAATCCCTCCTTAAGTGGCGATTCCTGTGCAGCAAATATGGTACAGTAATATTCTACAGAGGTGTTATCTTGTGTGATGGGACCTCCAGAAGATTTCAACTTTTCGGGGGCATTCCGTGTTAAATCAGGACTGATGACTTCCCACGATTGGCCTTCATTTTCCGTCACATGAACATGTTGGGAAAAGGTATAAAGTCGGTCAGGATTATGTTTTGAAAAGATAATGGGGAAGTTCCATTGAAAACGATATTTCATCGCTTCAGCACCTGCTCCCATTGGATTGTCTGGCCACACGTTGATGGCTCTAACGGTTCCTGTTTTATGGTTCACTCTGGTCAAAAATCCATCATAACTGCCGCCATAAACGATGTCATCATTTTCTGGATCCACAGCAATATGTGCCGATTCCCCTCCTGCTGTACTTTCCCAATCATTTTCAGAAATGGAATTGCCATCAGTACGATGAGAAATCCGTACGGTTGAATTATCCTGTTGCGCTGCATAAATGCGATATGGAAAATGATTGTCAGTCGTTACACGATAAAATTGAGAAGTTGGCTGATTGTGATAGGTGCTCCAGGTTTCGCCACCGTCATAAGTCACTTGTGCGCCACCATCATCGCCAATGATCATCCGGTCAGGATTTTCTGGTGCAATCCATAAATCGTGATGGTCGCCATGAGGTGCATTGTAGGTGTCAAAAGTTTTTCCACCGTCTGTACTTTTATGATAATTCACGTTCAAAACATATACTGTGTTGACATCTTTGGTGTCCGCATAGACACGTGTGTAATACCAAGCACGTTGGCGCAAATCACGGTCGCTGTTGACTTGCCCCCAAGTGTCTCCACCATCGTCACTTCGGTATAATCCTCCTTTGTCCTTATTTTCCACAAGTGCCCAAACACGTTGGTTGTTGATTGGCGAAACGGTCACACCGATAATACCCAAAGTGCCTTCAGGAAATCCTTTTTTTGTTGATATTTCTGTCCACGTTTCACCTCGATCGGTACTTTTCCAGAGCGCTGAACCGTCACCACCAGAGCTTAAGCTGTAGGGTGTACGCTGAACATTCCAAGTCGAAGCATATAATATCCGCGGATTGGTTGGGTCTATCAACAAATCCACCACGCCAGCATTTTCATTGGCGAATAAGGTTTTTTTCCATGTTTTTCCACCATCAACGCTTTTGTAAACACCTCTATCTTGGGTTTGTTTATAGATATTTCCCAAAACACCAGCAAAAACCACATCGTGATTGGTTGGGTCAATTGCAATTCTTGGAACGTGACGGGAATTTTTCAATCCAGATTCCGTCCATGTTTTTCCGGCATCGACACTTTTCCAAACTCCGTAACCCGAAGAAACGTTTCCTCGAACGGTTTTTTCGCCGCCACCAACGTAGATAACATTTGGGTCACTTTTAGACACTTCTATTGCACCAATACTGCCACCAAAAAAGCCATCGGAAATATTTTCCCAAGAACGTCCCCCATCGGCCGTTTTCCATACACCGCCTCCTGTTGATCCAAAGTAAAATAGATTTGGTTGATTCGGAGCGCCTGTGACCGCCGCACTTCTTCCGCCTCTAAAAGGCCCTATTAATCGATATTCCAATGCATTATATTGGGATTCGTCAAAATTTTGAGCTGTGAGATTAGGATGAATGCTAATAAATAAAAATAATGTCAATAAAGAGGCAGAGATTCTCATTTTGCAAAGAGTTTGGTTATGATTTCTTAAAAATAAGGAATATTCTATGATTGAATATCCTTTGGAATCAAATTCTTCTTGATTTCTCTATTTAGAAAATAACCCGTCACAACGGTTGCCAGCACATCCGAAATAGGAAAGGATATCCACACGCCCAATTCATCATAAAATTTTGGCAAAATCAGAATGAGCGGAATAAAGAAAAAGCCCTGTCTGCAAAGCGTCAGCAACAACGCTGGCGTCGCTTTCCCTATTGCTTGAAAATAGGCGGCACCTATCATCTGCCACGCAATAATGGGGGTTGCGGCAAATACCCAACGCATATCGTGTGGAGCTTGTTGTAGCACATCCACATCGGTAGTAAACATTTTAGTGATGCTTTCAGGAAACACCATGAGCACAACAAACACCAAACTTGCCAAAATAGCTGCATATTTTATGGCGGTATTGATGGTTTCCCGAACTCGGCCGTAATTGATAGCGCCATAGTTATAGCCTGCAATCGGTAAAAATCCTTGGGTGACACCGAGTACCGGAAACATGGCGAACATCAACATTCTGCCAGCAATGGCATAAGATGTAACCGATGTTTCACCTCCCAAATCATACAAAATGTTATTCATGAATAAATAGGTGATGCTCACGACTGCTTGTCTAGCAAGAGTCACGAATCCTAGTGAACTTATTTCCTTGACGATTGGGAAATTCAACCCGAAATGTGAAAAACTGATTTTCAATTCCGATTGTTTCGACATAAAAAACCAAAGGATAAACAGAAAACAAAGACCATAAGACAACGTGGTGGCCCAAGCGGCTCCTTCCATTCCGTAATCGAGAAGGTTGATGAAAATGTAATCCATGATTAAATTGCTCACGGACGGAATCATCATGGCATACATCGCAAATTTTGGTTTGCCTTCTGCCCTAATCACGGTATTTCCCATCATGCAAAGTGCCAAAATAGGAACGCCGTACAGCACAATCTGATAATAGACTTTTGCGGGTTCAAAAATATCACCTTTTCCTCCAAAGGAATCAATAATGGTATCTGCAAACACCAACCCGAAAAAAACCATGGACAGCGTCACCACCAAGGTCAAAGTAATCTGATTGCCAAAGGTTTTGAGTGCTTTTTCATAATTATCGGCACCCAACGCCCTCGAAATAATAGATGAACCACCTATACCGATGGACATCCCCAAAGCCGCAATAAAAAACGACACAGGCAATACCACGTTGATGGCTGCAATGGCAATGGAACCAATCCAATTGCCAACAAAAATGGTATCCACCAATATATTGAGGGACATTACCAAAATCCCGATGGATGCCGGTACGGCCTGTTTCACCAAAAGTTTGCTGATGGGTTGTGTGCCCAATTCATTGGAAGATAGTTTTGCCATTATACGGTTACGGTTTCAGAGGTTGCCCATTGGTCAATCCATTTGGTGAGTAAAGATACCCATTCCTCATCATCATTGAGACATGGAACGGTGGTGAATTTACCGCCACCCATTTCATGGAAAATTTCCTGACCTTCCATCGCAATTTCTTCCAAAGTTTCAAGGCAATCGCTCACAAACGCCGGTGTGACGATGGCCATATTTTTGATGCTCTGTTTGCCCAAGCGTTCAATGGTCAAGTCGGTATAGGGTTGCAACCATGGGTCAAAACCCAATCGGGATTGGAAGGATGTGGAATAGCTTCCTGATTTCAATCCCAATTTTTGGGCCACCAATCTGGTGACTTCCAAACATTGGTGTCGGTAACAAAACTCGTGCGCAGGCGAAGGTGTGATGCAACAACTCCCGTCAATTTTACAATGCGATTTCGTGATGTCGCGTTTCCGGATGTGACGTTCTGGAACGCCGTGATAAGAAAACAAGAGATGGTCAAACTCTTTATCCTTCAAATGTGTTTCAATGGAATGCGACAAAACCTTGATGTAATCTTCACGGTTGTAAAAGGCTTTTAAATCGGATATTTTAAGATCTGGAAACTGTTCCTTTCTAATCTCTTCTGCCAACACCAAAATGGTTTCCGTAGTGGCCATCGCAAATTGCGGATATAAGGGCATTAAAAACACTTCCTCCACACCTTTGTCCACCAATTCCTGAAGCCCTTTTTTTATTGTCAAACTTCCGTAACGCATCGCTAAAGTCACAGGCAAACTTGTTTGCTGTTGTATCTTCTTCTGTAACCTTTCGGAAATAACTATTAAAGGCGAACCTTCCTCCCACCATATTTTTTTATAGGCAGCTGCAGAAGCCTTTGGCCGTGTGTTCAAAATAATACCTTTCACCAAGAGATTTCGTGCCCAAAGTGGCACATCGATGACCCGTTCGTCCATTAAAAATTCTCCCAAATATTTCTTGACATCTGCAGGCTCCGGACTATCTGGTGAACCTAAATTGACGAGTAAAACTCCTTTTTTCATTGAAAACTTTTTTTCATTCCCTCGCAGGAGGGCATCTTTTTTAAACCCAAACTATTTTTCTAAACAATATATAATGCCTCCCAATAAATGTGCTCTGAAATCTGGTTCTGAATAGGAGGCTTCAGTGTGACCGCCTGCTGTATAGAACATTTTGCCGCCATCATATTCTTGATACCACGCGATGGGATGGTGCGCGCCATTTTCTCCACCAGCATAGGACGTTTCATCCAATTCCATTAAAACCGTTATCTCTGGACTGATGTTTTTATAATTGTACCATTCATCAAAACGCGACCAAACTTTTGGCAGATGTTTGCAGGCTGGGTGGTCCGTATTTAAGACATGGATGTTGGCATGCGCCTGGTCTGGATGACTCAAAAAATAAGCACCGACCAATTTACCATACCAAGGCCAATCATATTCCGTATCTGCTGCGGAATGGATGCCCATAAAACTACCGCCGTTTTGTATATAGTTTTCGAAATTGGCTTGCTGTTCCTCATTTAAAATATCCCCGGTAGTATTTAAAAAGATGACTAAATTGAATTGCGTGAGAAACGTCACCGTGAATTTGGAGGCATCTTCCGTATACACTACTTCAAAATTGTTTTCAGCGCCCAACTGCTGAATGGTTTTGACACCTGTTTCTATGGAAGTGTGACGAAAGCCTTCGGTTTTTGTATAGACCAATACTTTGTTTGGTGCAGCAAATGCTGTCGAAACGACGACCATAAACATCATGAGCATAAAGAATTTTTGTTTCACAGATATTAATTTATGGATTGCACATATTTTTTGGGCGTGGTGCCATATTTCTTCTTGAAAGCTGCAATAAAATGACTTGCAGTACTATACCCTACTTTTAGCCCGACTTCATTGACGTTATGGTCGCCCGATTCCAGCAATTTTCGGCTGAATTCCATTTTATAATCAAACAAGAAACTGTAAACGGAATCCCCATAAATCTGTTTGAAGCCTTCTTTTAATTTCTTTAAATTCAAACCAATTTCTTCTGACAGTTCCTGTAAACTTGGTGGTTCTGCCATTCGTGCGATGATAATGTCCTTTGCTTTTCTGATTTTGATGACATTGGTTTCATCTACCAGAAACGGACACTGCTCAATATCCGCGTCTTCACTTCGGTTGAAATATAAACTCAAGAGTTCGTAAGCTTTTCCTTTGAAATAGAGATTTTTAATGGATGAATTCAGGTTATAATGCATCAATTGCGTGAGTACAATTGCCATGGATGGGGAAATTTTTCCATCCTTATAATATTTTTTATCCTTGTTGTCATCGCTCAAAAACGTGATGTAATCAGCTTCCTGTGAGAATAAACCATGAAATTTTTTGATGGAAATCAATATAGAAACCATCCAGGAATTTGGATTCATTTCCAAATTGATGGGCAAATCGCGCTGCGGATTGTATAATAAAAGTGAATTTTCCTCTGAAATATCCAAGGCATATCGCCCTTCGTTGAAGATAAATTTACTGGAACCTTTTAAACAAAAATGAAATTGTATAAAACTACTATCTATCTCTCGTTCAACAACTTCAGAAATATTATTTTCATTCTGATACATCAGGACCAAAAACCCATCATCAATTTTAGTCTCTTCAAAAGAACCTTTAGCGACATTTTTTATTTGGGAATACATATAATTTGTTTTGTTCTTATTTAGATTCATTCTAAACAAAATCTTCTCAAGGCATTGCCATTCCTGCAAAAATAGGATATTTATCATTGTTTTATAAAATAAAACCCTAAAAAACCACCAGCGACATTTAAAGTTCTTTGAGCGTTGTTTTTATTCAATTCACATTTATACTTTTGTTTTCGAATTTCCAAAACCACTATGGAACACCTTCACACGTCAAGAGGAACTTATTTTTACGCTATCGGATTGAGCTATAAAAAAGCAGATGCCGATGTGAGAGGGCATTTTAGTCTGGATGAACCTTCTAAAATTGCACTCCTTAATCAAGCGAAAACCAACGGTATTGAAAGTTTGATAGTTACTTCCACATGCAACCGCACGGAAATTTATGGGTTTGCAGAACATCCATTTCAACTGATTAAATTGCTATGTGACAACACCAAAGGCACGGTAGAAGAGTTTCAGGAAGTGGCTTATGTTTATAAAAATAAGGAAGCTATTTCGCACATGTTCCGTGTAGGCTCTGGTTTGGACAGTCAGATTTTAGGCGATTTTGAAATCATCAGCCAGCTGAAGACCAGTGCGCGCGTTTCAAAAAAATTCGGGTTACTCAATGCGTTTACTGAACGTTTGATTAATGCCGTGATTCAGGCCAGCAAACGGATTAAGACCGAAACCGACTTGTCATCAGGTGCTACCTCTGTGTCTTTTGCATCGGTGCAATACATCATGAAATCCTTTGAAACCGTTTCTGATAAAAATATTTTGCTTTTCGGAACAGGAAAGATTGGTAGAAACACCTGTGAAAATTTGGTGAAACATACCAAAAATGAACACATCACCCTCATCAATAGAACCAAAACAAAAGCACAGGAAGTTGCTGGAAAGTTCAATCTTTTGGTGAAGGATTATGCCAATCTCCAAGAGGAAATCAATGCTTCTGATATTTTGATTGTAGCTACTGGCGCTCAAAATCCAACAGTGGACAAACATTGCATCCAATCCAAAAAACCATTGTTGATTTTGGATTTATCGATTCCTCGAAATGTCAATCAGGACGTGACAGAATTGGCAAATGTTTCACTGATTCATTTGGACGATTTATCGCAAATGACGGATGACACTTTGGAACGAAGAAAAGCATTTATTCCACGCGCTGAATCTATATTGGAAGAAGTAAAAGTCGATTTTAACAATTGGCTCGACACCCGAAAATTTGCGCCAACCATCAATGCCTTAAAGCATAAGTTGCTGGATTTTAAGAATGCTGAATTGGAAACACAACGCAAAAAAAATGCAGATTTCAACGAAGCACAGGCGGAATTGATTAGCAATAATATCATCCAAAAAATAACGAATCACTTTGCACATCATCTTAAAAATGACGACCTTGACGAAAGTCTTGAACTCATCAAAAAAGTGTTTCAGTTAGAACAAACCACTCATGTCTAAACTTATAAGAATTGGTACTCGCGATAGCGAATTAGCGCTATGGCAGGCCAAAGCTGTACAACAACAACTCGAACATTTGGGTCAAAAAACCGTATTGGTTCCTGTAAAATCAACAGGCGATATGGTACTTGACAAACCCATTTATGAATTGGGAATCACTGGCGTTTTTACCCGAATTTTGGATGTTGCAATGCTAAACAACGAGATTGACCTTGCTGTACATTCCCTCAAGGATGTGCCAACGCTACTACCTCAAGGCATTGTACAGGCGGCCGTTTTAAAACGTGGAAATGTTCGTGACACCTTGATTTTCAAACATAATGAAGAATTTTTGTCTCAAAAAGAAGCGGTGATTGCCACTGGAAGTTTGAGACGCAAAGCCCAATGGTTGAACCGTTATCCAACACACACCATCGTTGGACTTCGAGGTAACGTCAATACACGACTTCAAAAGCTGGAAGATAGCGATTGGAACGGTGCCATTTTTGCCGCAGCAGGCATTGGAAGAATCGATTTGAGACCAGAGGAAGCCATCAATCTGGAGTGGATGGTTCCCGCGCCAGCACAAGGCGCCATCATGATGACGGCTCGTGAGGATGACGAAGAATTATTAGCGATTTGCAAAGACATCAACCATGAGGAAACGGAAATTTGCACGACGATTGAGCGCAAGTTTTTAAATCTTTTGGAAGGTGGTTGTTCGGCACCAATAGGCGCTTTGGCATTTATTAAAAATGAAGAGGTGTCGTTTCAAGGTGTTTTGTTGAGTTTAGATGGTTCCAAAAAAATCGAAGTAACACGAAAAGAGAAACTTGGCAACCATCATAACATTGCTGAATTTGCAGCCAATTACATTTTGGAAAAAGGTGGCAATCGCTTGATGGACGATTTGAAAAACTCGGATAAGCAAACGCAAGTGTTTTCTACCAAAACACTGACCGAAGCACAACGTCAACTATTTAAAAACGTCAAAGTGGACAGCACGGATTTCTTAAAAATCAGTCTGAATCGAATTCCGAAACCGATTTTAAAATCCAAAATCGACAATGTCATCATCACCAGTCAAAATGCAGTGGAAGCCATTACGACGATAGTTCCAAAGGAAGAATTGCAGTTTAAAAACATCTATTGTGTAGGCCGTAGAACCAAAAAATTGATTGAAAGCAAAATCGGCAAGGTGACCCATTCGGAAAACAGTGCCAAAGCGTTGGCTGATTATTTGGTGGAATTCATCGATGGTACTGAAGTGACCCATTTTTGTAGCGATACCCGATTGGATGAACTTTCAAAGACATTGGAAGAAAACCACATAAAAGTCAATGAGGTTGAAGCCTATAAAACCATTTTGGATACCGAAACCATCGATGCATCAGTTGAAGGCGTGATGTTTTACAGTCCATCGTCTGTGGAAAGTTTTTTAAAAAGTAATAGCGCGGACGAAAAGGTGGCGTATTGCATTGGAGAAACAACTGCTGTTGAGGCCAGGAAACATTTTGAGGAGGTTCGTGTTGCAAGAATTCCTACTGTAGAAAGTGTTATTGAGTTGGTGAATGAGCACTACAATTCTTGAAATAATTAATGATTTTATATGATGACTATTAAACATGACATACTTTCAATTTGTAATTTTGCTCTGGATCAAACATATAAGTCTGTGACATTCTATTTCAAAAACAGGAATAGTACTGTTTCCTTATAGAATTAACCATTTAACCACTAATGAAAAAGAAAACCATACAAAACACCTATCGTTTTTTAGACGTTTTCATCCTTCTGTTTCTTATTTTGGATTTTGGTTTTACCATCAATGATGATTATAAACCATTTAAATTATATGGGTTTTTTATCATCACCTCTGTTCTTGTGTTGTTCAATCTCTTCAAACTTCATCAGTTTGGAAAAGATGGCGTAAAACGGACCATAAAATTCAACATCGGAATACTTTTATTGACTTTGGTAGTTGCAAGCTTGTTGATGCTATCCAATGCTGGCTATAATATTGTTGAACATACGAGAGAAACAAAAGTGATTTTTGAAGTCGGATTATTTTTTTATTTGCTGGTAAGGCTCACATTTTTAATCAAATACATTTATAAAATCTATTTCAACCCAGCTATTTTGTTTGTGGGCAGTTTTGGGATATTTTCATTGATGGGCGCCTTCTTTTTAATGCTTCCCCGTGTGACGACTCATGGTATTACTTTTATTGATGCGCTCTTTACTTCAACAAGTGCTATCTGCGTAACAGGTTTGGCGGTTTTGGATACTGCGAATGATTTTACGCGTTTAGGACAAACCGTAATTTTAGTACTTATCCAAATTGGAGGTTTGGGTATTTTGACCTTCACCTCATTTTTTGCCTATTTTTTTAAAGAGAACTCATCCTTTCGGGAAGGAATGTATGTGAAAGATTATACAGCTTCAGACAATCTTCAGGATGTATTGAAGATTGGGGCTCGCATTGTCGTTTTTACCTTGACCTTGGAAATTTTAGGGGCAATTTTTATTTATTTTTCCATTGATAATATAGATACGGTAAAGGATAAAATGTTCTTTTCGGTATTTCATTCAATTTCAGCTTTTTGCAACGCTGGTTTTTCGACCTCCTCATCTAGTTTTTATGATGCCAGTTTCAAATTTGATTATTCCTTGCAATGGGTCGTTATGATTCTAATTGTGGTTGGTGGTTTAGGATACAACATTGTATATAACGGATATACCTATTTTAAATCGGCATTTATAAATGTGTTTGTTACAAAAGTCAAAACCTTGCCAGTGCGGGTTTTTAAGCTCAATTCAAAAATCATTTTTGTAACCACAACCATTCTATTGTTGGTTGGTTTCATCTTTTTCTTTTTTGCAGAAGCTAACCATTCGCTAAAAGAGCATACCACTTTATTTGGAAGGATCACCTCTGCCATGTTTTCTTCAGTCACGCCAAGGACCGCTGGATTTAACACCATAGATTATACGCAGGTTGCAACTCCTTCTTTATTATTCGTTATACTTCTAATGTGGATCGGTGCTTCTCCAGCATCCACGGGTGGAGGAATTAAAACCAGTACCTTTGCTATTGCAACCATGAATATTTTTGCAACCGCTAGAGGCAGAAAGCGAATCGAAATCAACACAAGAGAGATTTCCAGCACTACTGTAAATAGGGCTTTCGCAATTATTTGTATTTCACTCATCGTCATTGGGACAAGTATCATCTTATTGTTGTTCTTTGAACCTGATAAGAATTTACTTTCCATTGCGTTTGAATGCTTTTCGGCTTATAGTACTGTTGGTTTGAGCTTGAATGTAACACCTCATTTAAGTGAACCCAGCAAATATGTCATCATTGCGGTTATGTTTTTGGGACGTATCGGAACTCTAAATTTGCTCTTTGGCATGTTGGGGCAAGTTGAACAGAAATTCTATCAATATCCACAGGAAAATATTTTAATCAATTAAGATATGAAAATTATAATTTTTGGACTCGGAAATTTTGGAATGTCACTGGCATTAAACCTCACGGAATCTGGAAATGAGGTCATTGGTGTGGACAAACAAATAGAAAAAGTGAATTTGGTCAAAGATAAAATTGCCCATGCCATTTGTTTAGATTCAACCAATGAATTAGCTTACCAAGCACTGCCTGTTAAACAAACCGATTTGGCGGTTGTAGCTATTGGAGAAAACGAAGGTGCTGCCATTATTACCACGGCCATTGTAAAAAAATTATCGAAGGCGAAAGTCATCAGCCGCTCTTTATCACCCATTCACGACACAGTTTTGCAAGCTATGGGAATCGATTTTATAGTCCATCCAGAACAGGAAGCAGCTGAAAAATTGACTTACAAAATCAATTTAAAGAATGTAGTGGATAATTACAAGGTTGATGATAAATATTCCATTACTGAAATAAAAATTCCCGAAAGTTTTATCGGGCAGACTTTGGGCGAATTGGATATCAGAACACGTTTCGGCTTGAATGTCATTACTTTTTTAAGAAAAAGAGAGAAAACTAATCTTCTAGGAGTCACTACATCTGTGAGGGAAGTAGTCGGTGTACCATCACCTGACACGAAAGTTGAAAAAGAAGATGTAATGGTGGTTTTCGGTCTAAATGAGAAAATTGCCGAACTCAATAACAAAAAGTGATTTATTGATTAAAAAATGATAAAAAACGATTTATACTTAAGAGCCCTAAAAGGCGAAACCGTTGAACGCCCACCAGTATGGATGATGCGTCAAGCAGGGCGTTACTTACCTGAATTTCAAGAAATAAAAGCAAAATACGATTTCTTTACACGCTGCAGAACTCCTGAATTGGCAAGTGAAATTACGGTTCAACCCATCCGCAGATACGGTATGGACGCCGCTATTTTGTTCAGCGATATTCTGGTTATTCCACAGGCGATGAACATTGAAGTGGAGATGAAGCCGAATTTTGGGCCTTATTTACCAAATCCCGTACGTAACCAAAAGGATGTGGACAATGTAATTATTCCTGATGTGCAAGAGGAATTGGATTATGTGATGCAAGCCATTAAAGCTACCAAAGAATTGCTGAATAATGAAGTGCCGCTGATTGGTTTTGCAGGTTCGCCATGGACGATTTTGTGTTATTGTGTTCAAGGACAAGGCAGCAAGAATTTTGATAAAGCCAAGGAATTTTGTTTTACGAATCCTTTGGCTGCGCATCAATTATTGCAAAAAATCACCGATACAACCATCGCCTATCTAAAAGCAAAAGTAGCTGCTGGCTGCGATGCAGTCCAAATTTTTGATTCTTGGGGAGGCATGTTGTCACCAACAGATTATCAGGAGTTTTCTTGGCAATATATCAATCAAATTATCGAAGCGTTAAAGGATGACGCGCCAGTCATTGCTTTTGGAAAAGGCTGCTGGTTTGCATTGCACGATATGGCAAAATCGAATGCTTCTGCATTGGGAATTGATTGGACTTGTTCTGCGAGAAACGCACGCTATTTAACTGGTGGAAACATCACGCTTCAGGGAAATTTTGACCCTTCAAGATTATTTTCACCTCCATCAGAAATCAAAAAAATGGTGCATCAGATGATTAATGAGTTTGGAAAAGACAGATATATCGTAAATTTAGGTCATGGTATTTTGCCAAATATTCCGTTGGACAATGCGAAGGCGTTTATTGATGCTGTGAAGGAATACAGAATATAATTTTATGAAATATGCGTTTTTACTTTCTTTTGTTCTGTTTTTTGGATGTAAAGAGGCAGCACCAGGGAATCCAATTGTAGAATATGGCACAATAGAAATTTTTCCTCGATATTGTAAGTATGATAACGATGTGAGAAAATTAAATTCCAATTTCAAATTATTTAAAAAAGGTAAATTAATCAAGGAAATAAAGGATTACTTTGATGGAGATAATGAAACCTTTAAATCCGAAACTGGCAATTATATTCTCGAATACAAAACCATCTTCAATTACAAAAGAACGATTAAATTTGAATTGAAGGAAGGAGAAATCAAATCTATTTTTCTTTGCTTTGATTTCCTAGATTATGAACTTGATAAAAATATATTGCTCATTGATGAACTAAAAAATGGAGAGACTTTAAAAATATATTTCCAATCGATGAGATGTTTCGGAGGTTCTGAAAAGGAATTAGCTGTCATAAAAAAAGAAGGAAAACTTGAAGTGGCATACGAAAGCAACAAGTATCCATTAAATGAATCTCAATTAAGATTGATTAGAGAATTTGAAGTAGAATTGAAAAGCAATCATTCAAGCGGTTGTTCTACAATAGACACCTATAAACTTGAAAACATTGATTCCAAACAATCCCAATTATTTAAAGACAGTAGTTGTCAATGGAATGGGTTTGAGAATTTATTAGAACTATTAAGTTTAAGTCGTTAAAAAAAAATTTATGTTGAAAAACGTTTTCAAAGGCATCAAAGCCTACGCGGGAAGCATCCAATTGATTTCAAAACTCGGTCTTTGGAAGTATTTTGGTATTCCAATACTTATAAGCATTATTGTAGCTACGCTAGTATTAGTCTCGGCCTACGCCTTGGCTGACGACTTTGGATATTATTTTTCGAAACTTTGGATTTGGGATTGGGGAAAAGAGACTTTCTTCTTTTTAAGTAAAATATTAAGCGGCATACTCATCTTGCTTGTGGGCATCACTGTTTACAAACATGTGGTTATGGCATTTTCTGCACCATTTATGAGCCCTGTGTCTGAAAAAATCGAAGCGCATTTATTGGGTGTCGACAATCACAAATTTAGAAAAACAAGTTTTGGGGAGCAACTTTGGCGAGGTATTCGCATAAATATGCGAAATTTAGGCATGGAAATTCTATTGACAATTCCAATTTTGATTATTGGGTTTGTGCCCATTTTAGGCTTTGTGTCAACCATTCTCCTCATTCTTACCCAAGGATATTACGCAGGTTTTGGAAATATGGATTACACGCTAGAGCGTCATTTTAATTATAGTGAAAGCATCAAATTTGTAAAACAACATCGTGGTTTGGCTATCGGCAATGGTATTGTTTTCATCTTGTTTTTATTGATTCCTATACTTGGATTTATCCTCGTGTTGCCATTGTCTGTTACGGCCGCATCGACACAAACGGTTGCCCTTTTAAAAGAGGAGAATAAACTAAAAATTAATGCTGTATAGGTCGGAACATATCACAATTTCTCAATTAGAGGCCAACGATGCGCTTCAGCTGAATAAATTATTGGTTTCCAACACCGAGCGTTTTATAAGATATCTCCCGAAAACATTGGCTGCCAATCGCACGTTAGAGAGTACACATTCGTATATTCAACTGAAAATGGAGGAGGCAAAAACTCGAAAAGAATTTGTGTTTACCATTAAAGACCGGTACGCTATTCAAATCATTGGTTTGGTCATTTTAAAGAATCTGGATTGGGATATGAAGCAAGGAGAATTTGCTTATTGCATCGGAAAACGCTTTAGGGGACAAGGGTTAATGAGTGAAGCGATAAAAGCTACTTCGGAATATGCAATGGACAAATTGGGTCTGAAAACCCTGCAAATTATTTCCCACAAAAGNNCCTTTGGACATGGAACTTTACGAATTGAGACATGAAAGATAAATTCTACCAATATATTCAAGATTTGCAGAATCAAATCACCTCAACATTGGAGGCAATTGATGGTGGTGCCAAATTTCAAGAAGATATTTGGGAGCGGCCTGAAGGCGGCGGTGGTAGAACACGCGTCATTGAAAATGGCAATGTCTTTGAAAAAGGTGGTGTCAATATTTCTGGGGTTCACGGTGAATTGCCAGAAACGATGCAACAATATTTCGGGGTGAAAGATGCCAATTTTTTCGCTTGTGGATTGAGTTTGGTCTTACATCCAAAAAATCCAATGGTTCCAACGGTTCATGCCAATTGGCGCTATTTTGAAATGTACAATCAGGAAGGTGATTTGGTGGATTCTTGGTTTGGTGGTGGACAGGATTTGACACCATATTATCTTTTTGAAGAAGATGCTGTTCATTTTCATCAAGTGTGCAAAAACGCTTGCGACAAACATCATCCTGATTTTTACGAAACCTACAAGAAGAAATGCGACGAGTACTTTTGGAATGCCCATCGCGATGAAGCACGTGGCATCGGCGGTTTGTTTTTTGATTATTGCAAATCAACGGATGATATGTCGATGGACCATTGGTTTGATTTTGTCACTGAAGTTGGCGACAGCTTTTTGGAAAGCTATGTTCCCATAGTTGAAAAACGTAAAGACTTGCCTTACTTGGAAGCGAATAGAACTTGGCAAGAAATCCGAAGAGGTCGTTATGTAGAATTCAATTTGGTGCACGATAAAGGCACCTTGTTCGGCTTGAAAACCAACGGAAGAATTGAAAGTATTTTGATGAGTTTACCACCACATGTACAATGGGTTTATGACCATCAGCCAGAAAAAGGAAGTGAGGAAGAAAAATTATTGAACGTTTTGAAGAATCCAAGAGATTGGAATTAGTTTTAAGATATTAACCGCGGACTGAAAACTGCAAACTGAAGACTCAAAAAATGTACCCATTAAGAAGAAATAGAAGATTAAGAACCAACGAAAGCATTCGTTCCTTGGTTCGAGAAACCATCATCACTCCAGACGATTTTTTGGTACCTCTATTTGTGGTTGAGGGCAAAAACATAAAAGAAGAAATCGCTTCGATGCCCAATTACTTCCGATATAGTTTGGACTTATTGGAAAAAGAAATCAAGGAACTTTGGAAACTAGGATTAAAATCGGTGTTGTTATTCGTTAAAGTACCTGACAATCTCAAAGATAACAAAGGCACCGAAGCGTTAAACCCAAACGGATTGATGCAACGTGCCATCAAAACCGTCAAAAATGCATGTCCAGACATGTTGGTGATGACTGATGTAGCACTTGACCCTTATTCTTCGTATGGACATGACGGCATTATCGAAAATGGAATCATTCTCAATGATAAAACCGCAGATGTTTTGGCAGAAATGAGCATTTCCCATGCCAAAGCGGGTGCCAATTTTGTCGCGCCAAGTGATATGATGGACGGACGGATTTTAACCATTCGAGAAGCCTTGGAAGATGAAGGTTTTTTTGACACAGGTATTATGAGTTATTCGGCAAAATATGCATCCTCTTTTTATGGCCCTTTTCGTGATGCCTTGGATTCTGCACCAGTGAATATGAAAAACATTCCAAAAGACAAAAAAACCTATCAAATGGATTATGCCAATCGATTCGAAGCCTTACGGGAAACCGAAATGGATATTGATGAAGGTGCCGATATCGTCATGGTAAAGCCAGGTTTGTGTTATTTGGATATTGTACGCGACATTAAAAATGCAGTTGATGTGCCCGTTGCTGTCTATCAAGTGTCTGGCGAATATGCCATGCTCAAAGCGGCTGCAGAAAAAGGATGGCTGGACCACGACGCTGTGATGATGGAACAAGTGACTGCCATTAAGCGTGCTGGAGCTGATATCATTGCCTCTTATTTTGCAAAAGATGTTGTAAAAATTTTAAATAGATAATTCTTGTCCTGTTGTTCTTGTTTTAGAATCAAAAAAATTTATCTATATTTAGTTCATTAATAACTGAATAAACACAATATCGCCTTCGATTCAAAATGGATTCTATAGACAAAAAAATTATTGAAATGCTTCGTCAAAACTCAAGAGAAGCGTTTGCCAACATCGGAAAATCGGTTGAATTATCAGCTCCAGCAGTTGGTAAACGCGTAAAGCAGTTGGAGGAAAAAGGCATCATATTAGGGTATTCTCTCAAACTGAATCACGAGAAATTAGGAACCAACGTCAAAACCTATATCATTCTAAAAATCCATCAATCCAGTACGTTGCGAACAGCATATAATCAAATTATCCATTTAGAAGAAGTGCAGCGTTGTGATCGAATTACTGGAGAAGACAGTTTGTGCATTCTGGCCTATTTTAAAAGCAATAAGGATTTGGTGACATTTATTGAACGAATATCTCAATATGGTATTCCAAATACAAGTATTATTTTGGAAAGTTAATAAATTGATAGTAAATATTAAATTAAGATACTTAAATCAAAACTAAATCTGTGTTATCATGTTTGTTCTTTTAAAATCTGATATGTTGCACCTACCAAGTATTCTATCAAAGTGTCGGTAACATAAATGAAAAATTCCTTTCGTCATATATTCAATCTTTGGATATTACTGTTCACTCTATCTGAATGTAATGCGCAACTTGAAGCTCATTTGACAAATGGTGAAGGTTGGTTAAAGGGCAACTATGTTGAAATGGCGATTAATCATCGAGGAGTGTATGGTGCATTTAACTTTAACAGACCAGCAAGTTTTCACGACAATAGAGAATATAATGAAAATGACCTATTCGGATTTATTGCCAACCCTCAAGCCGATGGATGGATGGATTACGATGGTGATTTTTTTACTACTGGAAATCCGGAAGAAAGCTTTGGTATTAGAATCGATGGTTTAAACTATAATAATTTTAATACCTTTCAAAACGTCCAAGAAATTGAAGGAGAAATAACATCTACAAATGTCATATCTTCTGGATGTTTTGATGATATAGCCCAAATTTCTTGGGAAGGTAGCATCGATGGATTGGCTATCAAAAGACTTTATAGTGTAACCGAAAATGGACTGTTCATTCAAATGCTCACATATATTCGGAACCAATCACCTGATGTAAAGCATGATGTATATTTTATGCATAACGTTGATCCAGATAACAATGCCTCGTTAAGTGGTTCTTACGAAACCGATATGCACATCATTTCTCAAGCAAATACAAACCCCAATAACCTCTCATTAGTAACGGCTTCTCAAGCGTCACTTAATATTCCAGAGGATATGGATGGCTCTTATGTTAGTTTTTATTCAAAAGATCCAAAAGCACGAGTTTCTTATGGTGGATTCGAAAACAGGAATGCTTCAGACATCTGGAACGGTAATTTTGTGACGATTGCCCAAGGAAGTACTGCACAATCTATTGACAAAGCTATTTCTATTTCCTTTAAAATTGGTGATCTGCAACCAAGTGAATCGACCAAATTTACTTATTATTATATTTTAAAAGAAATAGACGAAACATTTGTTCCATTTATAGTTAATGTAATTCCAGAGAATCCAACGTTATGCCAAGTAAATAATGGAAAAATTACTTTTTCTGGATTGGAACCCAACGAAATTTACACTCTAAATTATCAGTTTAATGGCACTGTGATACCCAATCAGTCGTTTACGTCAGATATTAATGGTGAATTTGAATTAACAAATCTCTCTGAAGGCCGTTATTCCGATTTTTTTATAAGTTTTAATGGTTGCTCTAACACTATTGATACTCAAATAGATTTGGTTGATCCACAACTTCCTGATTTTACAATTACAAAATCTGACATCACCAATTGTGAAACTGTGAATGGGCAAATCATAATTTCGAATTTAACACCTGTTGAAAGTTATCTTTTAACCTATAATTATGATGGTGAAGACATTGGTCCAATTATTAGCACAACAACTAACGAAGGAGACTTAATACTGAACGGTCTCGAAGAAGGTGTTTATTCCAATTTTACTTTAGAGCAAAATAATTGTGTCAATTCAAGTACAGAGCAATTGCAAATTAACAGCCCGACCAACCAATCTTCTCAAGTTGACACCTCGCCTTGTCTTTTTATCCCAAATAACACTTATGAGATAATTCTTTCTATTTCTGGTGATTTTCTTTACAGTATAGACAATGGTCCATTCCAAACGTCGAATGTTTTTATTAATATAAGTTCTGGGTTGCATCATTTTTTGATAATGGATGTCAATGGATGTCTTATTGCCGAATATGATAAATTTTTTGTCAATTATATGCCCTTCTTTTCACCAAATAACGATACTAAAAATGATTATTGGCAAATTGTAGGAGCTCACTATTTAATAAATCCAAAGATTTATATCTTTAATCGTTACGGAAAGCTTTTAAAGCAATTGAATCCATATTCAATTGGGTGGGATGGCACCTTTAATGGTTATAAATTACCCTCCAATGACTATTGGTTTACTATCTATTTTGAAGATGTAGACGGAAACCAACAGCAACTTACGTCCCATTTTACTCTAAAGCTTTAATTATTGACGCTAATTGAGAAAACCGATTTTTTAGTGAAATTGATTTTGTAAATTAGCATCAAACCAAATTATCAATGTCGTTACTCATTTTTTACGCCGTCATCTCCATTTTCTTCTCTTTTCTATGTTCCATTTTAGAAGCGGTTCTTTTAAGTGTCACACCAACCTTTATCAATGTTAGAAAAAAGGAGGGCAAAAGCTATGCAGATGCTTTGGCTCACCTTAAAAAAGATGTGGACAAACCATTAATTGCCATTCTGACCCTTAACACCATTGCACATACTGTTGGTGCGATTTTAGTGGGTGTTCAGGCAGAAAAAGTATTCGGAAATGGTGACAACGCCATTATGATTGTTTCTGCCGTCATGACTTTTTTGATTTTGGTGCTTTCGGAAATCATCCCAAAAACCGTTGGAGCAACTTATTGGAAAAAATTAGCAGGCTTTACCACCACAGCGTTAAACGTGTTGATTTTTCCATTAAAATATACAGGAATTCTATGGCTCTTGCAGTTGACCACAAAATTGATTGGTGGTAAAAACGCCCATGTCAGCACTGTGAGTCGTGATAGTTTTTTGGCAATGGCAGACATTGCACATGAAGAAGGTGTCTTTCAGGAATCGGAAAGTAAGGTCATCAAAAATCTTATCAATTTTAAAAAGATTTTAGCCAAGGATATTATGACACCTCGGACCATTATGGTTTCAGAAAATGAACAGACATCAGTGAAAACTTTTTTCGATAAAAATCAAAATTTACGAGTATCACGAATTCCGATTTATTCTGACAATCCTGATAATATTACTGGCTTGGTTCTAAAAGATGATATTTATAAAGAAATGGCGTTGGACCATGACGACAGAGTTTTGGCTGACATCCGTAGAGATATTATCATTGTTGAGCGTAACCTTCCGATACCAACCTTGTTTGAAAAATTAGTTGATAGCAAAAACCATATGGCATTGGTTGTTGACGAGTATGGAACGGTCACTGGCTTGGTGACAATGGAAGATGTTATTGAAACTCTTCTTGGATTGGAAATTATGGATGAAAGTGATAATGTGGAAGACCTTCAATTACAAGCAAGAAGAAGTTGGGAAGAACGTGCCAAACGCTTGGGAATGATCAATGGTGAAGAAGAGAATGAAGGGGGCGATGATAAAAAGTCTAATCCGGAACCATAAAAACGATGGAAACTTGCATTATCAAATCACCCTTAGGCTACACTAAAATTACTGGTGATGAAGTCGGTATTGCTTCTATTTCTATCTTGAATTCCGAAGAAAAAGAGACTGATATTATTCCTGTTGAGCTTGAAGATTGTGTGCATCAGCTGCATGAATATTTTGAAGGCAAACGCACACTGTTTGACCTTAAAATCAATCCAACCGGTACGGATTTCCAAAAGAAAGTATGGGAACAACTTCAAACCATTCCGTATGGTAAAACATGTTCGTATTTAGAATTGTCGCAACAATTAGGTGACGTCAAAGCCATTCGTGCGGTAGCAAGCGCTAATGGCAAAAATCCGTTATGGATTGTTGTGCCTTGTCATCGCGTTATTGGTTCCGATGGAAGTCTTACAGGATACGCTGGAGGATTGCACCGCAAACAATGGCTTTTAGAACATGAAAGTCCATACAAGCAGCAATCCCTCTTTTAACTTGCCACATATTTTGTGTGAGTTTATTTCCTATATTTAATTCTACAAAATCATTCAAATGAAATACCTCAAAAAGTTCCTTAAATGGCTTCTCATTGTTCTTGTGTTGACTGTTGCCATTCTTTACATCACTGACACCGATTATTTGATTAAGGCTGTTAGAACTATTTATCTAAAAGGATACACTACCGCCTATTTAGAAGATTATAAAGAATTTGACAATGAGGTGGTAGAAAATGACACGCCTCAACCTTGGCCAAATCATAAAAATTATAATTCAGCCAAGGAAACCGAAAACCTCAACAACATAAATAAAGAGAAAGGGACAATCGCTTATGTCATCATCAAAAATGACAGTATTTGGTTTGAAAATTATTATGATGGTTTTGATGAAGACTCAAAAAGCAATTCCTTCTCAATGGCTAAAAGTTATGTCTCTGGATTGATGGAAAAGGCCATTGAACAAGGATATATCAAAAGTCTGGACCAGCCCGTTGGCGATTTTTTTCCGGAGTTTAGTGAGGGAAAAGCCGCTAAAATGACCGTCGGCGATTTGTCTAGCATGAGTTCTGGAACCAATTGGGATGAAGCCTATTATTCGCCATTATCCATCACCACGCGTGCCTACTTTGATGATGATTTGGAAAAAGTGATTTTAGGACTTAAAGTTGTCGATGAACCCGGAACCAAATACAAATACGCCAGTGGCGACACGCAGTTATTGGCAATGGTCATAGAAAAAGCCACAGGTAAAAAATTATACGAGTATCTCTCCGAAAGTTTTTGGAAACCCTTGGGAAGTGAACATTCAACCTTATGGCAAGTGGACAGTGACGACCATGATTTAGTCAAAGCCTACTGCTGCATTGCTAGCAACGCCAAGGATTTTGCACGTTATGGAAAACTCTTTAAAGACCACGGCAAATGGAATGGCAAACAGATTTTGGATTCGTCTTTTGTAGCTAAATCATTGACCCCACGCTTTTCTGCAAGTCCAGAATATGGTTTCGGTTGGTGGTTGCTCCAAGATTATAAAGGGAAGGATTATTTCATGATGCGAGGCCATTTGGGTCAATATGTCATCGTACAACCGGAGGATAACGTCATCATTGTAAGGCTCGGCCATCAATCTGGGAAGGAAGAAGGTCGTTTGGATCCATTTACGGAAGATATCTATACCTATATTGATGAAGGTTACGCGATGATGAATACAAAGTAACTGTTTAACTTAAAAAGATTCCACTGTCGTGGGAAGTAAATATGATAAGCAAACTCAACCTTGAAGACATCTTATTTTTAGATATCGAAACCGTTCCAGAGACACAGTATTTTTCTGATTTGGATGAAACAAAACAACATCTATGGGAATTGAAATCACAGTACCAAAGAGGAGAAGTTTCTGCCGAAGAATTTTATGAACGTGCTGGAATTTGGGCAGAGTTTGGCAAAATTGTTTGCATTTCGGTCGGATATTTCAACATTCAAGGCGATATAAGAACTTTTAGAGTGACCTCTTTTCATGGTGATGAGCTAAAAATCTTGAAGGACTTTAAAAACCTGCTGTTATCACATTTCAGCCAAGCGAAACATCTGCTATGTGCGCATAATGGGAAAGAATTCGATTTTCCATACATCGCAAGACGAATGATTATCCACAACATTGAGTTACCATACAAACTGAATCTCTTCGGTAAAAAACCTTGGGAAGTTCCTCATCTAGATACATTAGAATTATGGAAATTTGGAGATTATAAAACATATACATCTTTAAAATTATTGACCAACGTTCTAGGAATTCCATCTCCAAAAGATGATATTGACGGAAGTGAAGTCTGTCGTGTCTATTATGAAGAGCAGGACATTGACCGTATCGTTACCTATTGTGAAAAAGACACCATTGCAGTGGCTCAAATATTTTTAAGATTGCGTGGGGATGCCATCCTTCACGAAAATGAAATCATTCATATATAAATAAAAAAAGTCCAGACATTTCATCTGGACTTTTATAGTTGATTCAAATCGATTAAACTATTGTTTTATAAAACGTTTTGAAAGTTTTTGATTATCAGAACTGATTTCGATAATATAAACTCCCCCTTGCAAAGTGGACACGTCGATTGTCTCGTTGAATTTTTGCTTTGCAACGATTTGACCCAACGAATTATAAATTACAACTTCTGTTGGTTCCATGTTTTTTACTGACAAATTCACTAGCGAACCTTTTACAGGATTTGGATACAATGAGAATTCTGGAGTATTCGTAATAATGATTTCAACATTGGTATCTCTCGCCGAAGATGAAATCACCACCGTGTAATCTTCTACTTCTCCATAAGTAAATGTTTCGCAAGCTGTTGGTGAGGCATTGTATTTCATGGACACCCGCATTCTGGTTGCGCCATTTAAAGCCGATGTAGGTACCGTAAAACTTCCAGAGATAGAAGAGCCCGTCGTTCTGGTTCTATTATAAACTTGTTCGCCAGAATCACTGAAATCCCCATCCTGATTGTAGTCAATCCAAACTCTGTACGCTTCACTATAAGTTGAACCAGTCCATCGTGGTGTAATGGTGATGGTGTTGCTAACTCCTTTTGTCAAATTGGTTGACAAACTTGTAAAGTTGCCATATCCACCATTATTCCCCGATAGACTATTGATACTTCCAAGTTGTACACGGTCGATATACTCATCATTGGTATTGTTGCCTTGAGAGGTACAATAGGTCACCGTATTTGACAAAGTTGTCACATTAACGGTATTGCTATAACCAGAAACATTGCCTGCTGCATCCTTCGCTCTTACTCTAAATGAATAAGCTGTACCAGCTGATAATCCTGTAACTTGTCGTGTGGTTCCTGTAACAGTTGCAATCACTGTAGAACCTTGATAGACGTCATATCCTGTAACTCCAACATTATCCGTTGAAGCGCTCCATGAAAGATTCGTAGTGGTTTGCGTTGTGCCACTCGCTACTAAATTGGTAGGAGTTGATGGTGCCGTGGTATCTGGAGCTGCTCCAGAAATATTTACCGTATAATCTTCTACTTCTCCATATTGGAAAGTTTCACAAGCTGTCGGAACCCCGTTATATTTCATGGATACACGCATTCTGGTAGCTCCAGTTGCTGCACTTGTTGGCACGGTAAAATTACCACTTACTGGTGTTGCATTGGTCGCTGCCTGTGTCCAAACTTGTTCTCCTGCATCGGTAAAATCACCATCACCATTATAATCCACCCAAACGGAATAGCCTTCACTATAGACCGTGCCTGTCCATGTTGGCGTTACAGTAACTGTGTATTGCGTTCCTTTACTCAAAGCTGTTGATATACTTGTAAAATCTGAATAGAATTGTGCTCCTGATGGATTATTAATCGTATTCAACTGCACACGTCCTATATATTCATCATTGGTATTGGTACTTGCAGAAGCACAATAATTCAACTGAACTGTTGTTGTCGTAAAATTAACCGAACTACTATAAGCAGAATTACTTCCTCCACTACATTTGCTTCTTACCTGTGCTTCATACTGCGTAGTCGCCGATAATCCAGATAAATTGGTAGACGTTCCAGTGACGGCAACCGTTGTCCACGTTGATGCTCCAACCACTCGATACTGCACATCATACGTTGCTCCTGTTACAGCATTCCAAGTTAGAGTGGCCGTTGATGAGCCAAAGTTTGAAGCCGATAATCCTGTTGGAACAGTAGCGTTGCAAGACACTGCGCCTCCAATGGTAAAATTGGTATTGGAAATATCAAAAAAGATATGATTGGAACCTTTTACCATAATTCTGTTTTGGCTTCCTGGGTTATTTGGGACCGTGATTGCCTGTGAGCCATCATTCGGCGTATTCGCCAATATCGTGATTGGATATGTATCGCCACCGTCGGTAGACAACAATATATCTACATTAGCAGCATTCACACCATTTCCTGTAGTTCCTGCAACACTCCATGTAACGGTTTGTGTTGAACCAGCATTCCAAGTTACATTTGTGTTCGGAGCGCTTACCACAAAAGGTCCTGCGGTTCCATTGACCGTAATCACAGTATCATCGCTATTGTTGTTGGCTCCACCTGCCCGGTTATCTCTAACCGTCATCCTAAAATTAAGAGTTCTGGCAACATTAGGAACTGCTTCCCACTGCCATGATGTAGCGCCCGTTTTGATGGTTGCAAGTCTTGGAAAATAACGTTTTGACTCGGAAGTTGGATTATAAGAACGAAATGCTACACCCGACGTCCTTGTAGTGCTTGGATACGTTCCAGAAGAATTTCCTGTATTGTATTGTTCCCAACAATAGGTTAGCGCATCACCAGAGTTGGCATCCGTAGCTGAACCTGTCAACACAAATGGCGTACCTTTTGGAATGGTGTAATTCGCACCTGCATTCGCCGTTGGCACTGCATTTCCTGTATTGATGTTGGTTTGGCAACTTGTAGTTTTGATGTAATTGGTAACTTGCTCTATAGACCTTGCATGGAAATACGGGTCGCTATGTGGTTGTACATCTGTGGCACCCGTAATCCCCGCGTAGCCCATGATGGTTGTTCCGCTTCCTGGTTCCATTTGTGCACCTGTTCCACTTTCGTTGCTAAAGGTAAAGGTATGATTGGCTCCAAATTGATGTCCCATTTCGTGCGCCACAAAATCAATATCAAAATTATCACCAGTTGGAACGGTACTGGTTGTGTATCCACTTCCTTTTTGATTGTTTACGCACACGCATCCGATGCAGCCAGCATTCCCGTTATTTCCTGTGGCTCCCATCAAATGACCTATGTCATAATTGGCGCTTCCGATGACACTGTTCAAGGTGCTTTGCAATTGGCTGTTCCATTGAGAGTCATTTGTGCTGTATGGGTCCGAACTCGCACTTGTATAAATGACAGCATCAGTATTCGAAATTAAAACCATCGTCGTGTTAAAATCATTTTCGAATACACCATTCACACGTGTCATAGTTGCATTGATGGCGGCTAGAGCATTCGCTTTTGTACCACCAAAATATTGCGTGTATTCCCCTGTTACGGACATTGCCAAACGATAACGCCTTAAAATTCCATCATCGGCATTTCTCATAACACTTCCATTTATGTTTTGGTTCATCACGTCTGTGACTTTACATTCAAAGTCATTATAAGTAGCTCTTATATCCGCTCTTTTATATACCGAGTATTGAGATAAATCTTGAGTAATTGGTTCAATAAAGGATGCTGGCGCATTGGACGACAATCGCATACTTTGAAACCCTAAAGGTGAAATGCTAAAGCGAATAACCGCTGTTGGGTCATCAATACCTTGCCCAGCATATGATTTGATGTCTGGATACCTAGCCTGTAAATCAGCTTCCATGACGGATGCTTCTATAATTCTAAAACGCTCCATTTGCCCTTCAGAATTCGGAAAAGAAACGATAACATTTGATGATTTTGAAAGAGATTCCCTTTTTGGGGCTTCCGCCAATATTTGCTTCAGAGCACTGACATCGAGGCTGTAGGTTTGGGAGGTTGGTAAGTTTTTTTTGTCAACCTTGATTCTGGAATTGTTTACGGTTGACTGTTTTTTCCAAACGGTGGGCTTTTGCGAAAACGCAATTGTAACACTCAAAAACATGAGGATACAAAGTAGATTTTTTGTCATGGTTTGCTATTTAAATTATTTGTAATGATTAAGGAATTATATTTCGAATGTAGTAAATTTTTTAAGAGATTTTTAACTATGTTGATAATATTCGATGAGATTCATTGTGCAATAATTAACTTACGGTTTTTCCTCGTCTCCATTGAAGAAAATGACTACATTTACGATGACTATGGACACTAACGCATTACTTTCCGTTCACGATTTAACCATCTCATTTCTTTCAAGTGGAATTGAAAAAGAAATCATTCACAATATCTCTTTTGAACTCTATAAAAATGAAATCTTGGGAATTGTTGGTGAATCAGGTTCTGGCAAATCGGTTTCTACACTTGCCGTTATGGGCTTATTGCCAAAGCGTATATCAAAAATTACTAACGGTAGCATTGTTTTTAATGGGAAGAATTTAGTTCACCTTCCAGCAAAAGAACTCCAAAAAATACGAGGTAATGATATTTCAATGATTTTCCAGGAGCCGATGAGTTCTTTAAATCCTTCCATGAGATGTGGTCGTCAGGTGGAGGAAATTTTATTACAGCATACATCCCTTTCCAAAAAGGAAGCGAAAGCAGAAACCATCTCCTTATTTGAAAAAGTGAAACTGCCTTCACCAAATAGAATTTATGCAGCATATCCGCACGAGATTTCTGGTGGGCAAAAACAGCGGGTTATGATTGCTATGGCGATTGCCTGTAAACCAAAAATTTTGATAGCCGACGAACCGACCACCGCGTTGGACGTAACAGTTCAAAAAGATATTATTTTATTGTTGAAACTGCTTCAAACTGAAGAAGCTATGAGTATCATTTTTATCTCTCACGATTTGTCTTTGGTTTCAGAAATTGCAGATAGAGTTTTGGTCATGTACAAAGGCGATATTGTGGAGCAAGGTAAGACATCAGACATTTTTCATGAACCTCAACATACTTATACGAAAGCACTTTTGAGTTCAAAGCCTTCATTGGATGTGAGGTTAAAACGATTGCCAACCATCAAAGATTTTATGGAAGGTACGCCAAAATCAGAAATGGTTTCTGATGCTCAACGTCAAATGAATCATAAAAAATTATATTCAAAAGCGCCTTTATTAGAGGTTATCAATCTTGAAAAAGAATACATTTCTAAATCAGGATGGTTCAGTAAGCCCGAAACTTTTAAAGCTGTAAATGCTGTAAGTTTTAAACTGTATGAAGGCGAAACTCTCGGATTGGTGGGTGAGTCTGGCTGCGGTAAATCTACTTTGGCAAATGCTATATTACAACTCGACAAAGCTACTTCCGGAGAAATTTTATACCATGGTGCGGATATCACAAAGTTGAATTCTTCCGCGGTGAGTAAGTTAAGAAAAGACATTCAAATTATCT
Organism: Flavobacteriaceae bacterium UBA5544; assembly: GCA_002426755.1. Taxonomy (GTDB): domain Bacteria; phylum Bacteroidota; class Bacteroidia; order Flavobacteriales; family Flavobacteriaceae; genus JBPOFM01. The sequence continues at coordinate 28,583 of DINI01000010.1, read as the reverse complement.
TTCAGGACCCATATGCATCTTTAAATCCGAGGATTCCAATCGGGAAAGCAATTATGGAACCGATGAAAGTCCATCACATTGGAGTTTCCGATAAAGAGCGAAAAGAAATGGTGTTGGAACTGCTTCAAAAAGTTGGCTTGGATGAAAGCTTTTTCGATAGATATCCACATGAGTTTTCCGGAGGACAGCGCCAGCGTATTGGAATTGCAAGAGCCATTGCCTTACAACCTAAATTAATTGTTTGTGATGAATCGGTATCCGCATTGGATATTTCTGTTCAAGCACAGGTATTGAATCTGTTGAATGATTTAAAAGAGAATTTTGGTTTTACCTATATATTTATCTCGCACGATTTAGCCGTCGTAAAATATATGTCAGACCAATTGGTTGTAATGAATCACGGACAAATAGAGGAAATGGACGATGCAGATAAGATATACAGCAATCCACAAAGAGAATACACCAAAAAATTAATTCATGCTATTCCCAAAGGGCTATAGCATGAATATCTTTTTTGTGAGCATAAAAATACCTCTGATTAATCTGAAAGTACTTCTAAAACCTGAAAGCACTTTGCTTTCAAGATAAGTAGGTTTTGGTAGGTTGTTGGTTAAATTCATAAGTCAAAGTTTACGATAGATTTGGGGCAAATCATAAATCAAAGTTTATGGTAATTTTGGGGCAATTTTTAAAAGGTCAATTCATGATAGATTTGGGGCAAATCATAAATTAGGTTTATGGTAAATTTGGTTACTGGATTATTTCGATTTGGTTTTGTAAAGATGAAATATTTTTTGGATTTATCAGTTTAAATACATTAAAAATCGATGAAATACATTAATTTTTAACTTTTAACATATATTTTAGAAATTTTTCCTACAAAAATAGGTTGATTGTCGCCCATAAAAAAGCCACATAAAGTGGCTTTAGTTTATAGTATGTGCAATAATTCTACAATTTCATTTCTGGAATAGTTCCTTCCACAATCAAATGACCTTCTGTGGCCTTTTGAATCTCTTCTACTGAAACCCCGGGCGCACGTTCCAAAAGCTTGAAACCATCCTTTGTAACCTCTAAAACGGCCAAATTACTCACAATTTTTTTGACACAACCAACTCCTGTCAAAGGCAAGGAGCATTTTTTTAATAGTTTAGATTCGCCTTCTCTGTTAGTGTGCATCATGGCCACAATAATATTTTCTGCACTGGCAACCAAATCCATGGCACCTCCCATTCCTTTGACCATCTTTCCTGGAATTTTCCAATTCGCGATATCGCCCTCTTCAGAAACTTCCATGGCTCCAAGTATTGTCAAATCGACATGTTTACCTCGAATCATGGAAAAACTCATGGAGGAATCAAAAAAACTTGCTCCAGGCAAGGTTGTAATCGTTTGCTTTCCGGCGTTGATAATATCTGCATCTTCTTCACCTTCAAAAGGGAAAGGTCCCATACCCAGAACACCATTTTCACTTTGAAATTCGACTTCGATATCATCACGGACATAATTCGCTACCAATGTTGGAATGCCTATTCCCAAGTTAACATAATAACCGTCTTTGACTTCTTTTGCAATACGTTTTGCTATTCCTACTTTATCTAACATTCTTTTCAGTTTTAAGTTATAAGTATTTAAAGTTGTAAGTATTTAAAGNNCTTTAAATACTTACAACTTTAAACTTTCTTTCTCACCGTTCGTTGTTCAATGCGCTTCTCATAGTTGTTACCTTGAAAAATGCGCTGAATGAAAATTCCTGGAATATGGATTTGGTTAGGGTCTAAACTCCCGACTGGCACCAATTCTTCAACTTCTGCAACAGTAATTTTTGCTGCTCCGCACATCGCTGGATTAAAGTTTCTCGCAGTGCCTTTGAAGATTAGATTACCTGCTGCGTCTCCTTTCCAAGCTTTTACAAAAGCAAAATCGGCATCAAATGCTTTTTCAAGCACATACATCTTTCCATTGAATTCTCTCGTTTCTTTTCCCTCTGCTACTTCAGTCCCAAAACCCGCGGGCGTATAAAAGGCAGGAAAACCAGATTGTGCAGCTCTACAGCGTTCCACTAATGTTCCTTGAGGCACTAACTCCACATCCAATTCTCCGCTTAACATTTGGCGTTCAAATTCGTCATTTTCGCCAACATACGACGATATCATTTTTTTTATTTGATGTTTTTGAAGTAATAGTCCAAGTCCAAAATCATCAACACCTGCATTATTTGAAATACATGTCAATTCTTTCACATTCATTTTTACCAAAGCGTTGATGGCATTTTCTGGAATACCGCATAAGCCAAACCCACCTAGCATCAAGGTCATTCCATCTTCAATGCCTATCAGGGCTTCATTGACATTGGCTACTTCTTTATTAATCATGGCATTTATTTTTTTGAGTCTGAAAATTACGAAATAAAAAAGCCAATCTAAAATTCTAGTTCATTTTAGATTGGCCCTACTTCTGTTTCTTGTTTTTTTAGAAATCCAACTCGTCCACAAAACCTCCTTCTACATCCGAAGAAGAATCGTTACCAAATTGACTGCAATCCACATTGATGGACAGATCTTTTGGTCGTTCAAATTCGGAGGTAGAGACATCAAGTGTTTTATCGGCATAACAGCTTTTCATGTACATCCCCCAAATTGGCAATGCCATGGACGCACCTTGCCCATAGGCCGTATTCTTAAAGTGAGCTGCCCGATCATCTGCACCTACCCAAACGCCAGAAACAAGATTGGGCACCATTCCCATAAACCAACCGTCACTATTATTTTGCGATGTTCCTGTTTTACCAGCTATTGGATTTGTAAATCCATATGGGTAACCTGTTATGATCTCTTTATAAAGTTGAGAAGGCGCCCCAGTTCTGCGTAATCTTGCACCAGAACCATATTGGGTAACACCCTCCAAAAGATTTGTCGTGACATATGCCACCTCTTCACTCAAAACGTCTTTACTTTCAGGAGTGAATTGATATAAAATGGTACCATTTTTATCTTCGATACGTGTAATCATAACCGGTTTGTTGTACACGCCCTTATTTGCAAAAGTAGCATAGGCTGCCACCATCTCATAAACACTTAAATCAGGAACTCCAAGCGCTATTGCCGGTACCGGTGGTATATCTGATTCAACACCGAGCTTTCTAGCCATGTCAATAACGGGTTCTGGCCCTACTTGATCCATCAAACGAGCAGTAATGGTATTCACGGAATTGGCCAAGGCTTCTTTTAAGGTCATAAAGCCTCCATATTTTCTATCAGAATTCTCTGGACTCCATGGCAAAGGATTGCCAAATTTACCAGCCTCAATAGTTGTTCTTGTGTTTGGGAACGTATCACAAGGAGAATAGTGCAACTGGTCTATTGCTGTGGCATAAACGAAGGGCTTGAAAGTTGAACCCACTTGCCTTCTACCTTGCTTAACATGGTCATATTGAAAATGTCTCATATTGATACCGCCTACCCAAGCTTTTACATGACCCGTTTGCGGTTCCATAGACATCATCCCGGTATGCAAAAAGGTTTTGTAATATCTCATGGAATCCATTGGCTTCATAATGGTGTCAATCTCTCCTTTCCATGAAAAAATAGTCATTGGTGTTGGTTTATTGAAAGAGGCTATAATGTCCTTTTCAGATTTACCGTCGCGTTTCATAACCCTCCAACGTTCCGATTGACGCATGCTCTGATTGAGAAGTTTTTCGATTTCTTCATTAGTCAATCCAACAAAAGGAGCCGTTTTGTTTCGGTCAGGAGTATTTTGGTGAAAAAATTCCGCTTGTAATTTTGCCATGTGTTTTTCAACGGCTTCTTCAGCATATTTTTGCATCCGAGAATCAATGGTGGTATAAATTTTCAATCCACTATTATAGAGATTATATTTGGTTCCGTCAGATTTAGGATTTTCATTTATCCAATTCTTCATAAAATCTTGGAGATAGGCTCTAAAATAGGTCGCTGTGCCTTCCTTGTGTGATTGCGGGGAATAGCGTAAACCAAGATCAAGTTTTCTAATAGAATCATTGGTGTTTTCATCGATAAAATCATATTTCGCCATTTGATCCAATACCACATTTCTTCTATTCCTTGTTCCCTCAGGATTACGATGAGGTCTAGGATTGTATAATGAGGAATTTTTGAACATTCCTACTAACATCGCCGACTCTTTAAGATCTAGTTCATGTGGCTCTTTTCCAAAATAGATACTTGCAGCACTTCGGATACCATCAGCATTATTCCCAAAATCATAAATGTTGAAATACATAGCAATGATTTCCTCTTTGGTGTATTGACGTTCCAAACGGGTTGCAATAATCCATTCTTTTGCCTTTTGTGTGATTCGTCCCAATTTACTTTTGGAACCTTCCCCATGAAATAGTTGCTTTGCAAGTTGCTGCGAAATAGTACTTGCTCCTCCACCTGCTCCAAGTTTCACAATTGCCCTTAAGGTACCTCTGGCATCGATTCCTGAATGTTCATGAAAACGTGCATCTTCGGTTGCAATTAAAGCATCTACCAAATGTTTTGGCAGCTCACTATAATCGACAGGAGTTCTGTTGTCGTTTAAATAAAACTTCCCCAATGTTTTGCCATCGGAGGATATGATTTCTGTTGCTAGATTGGTGTTTGGGTTTTCTAAAACGGTATGGTCGGGCATTTCGCCAAATGCTCCCCAAGAAGCCAATAAAAAAAATAGAACAATCAGTAGGATACCTCCTAAAAACGTCATCCAAAACCATCTGATGTATTTCGAAAAATCTTGTGTTTCTGCCTTCTTTTTCGCCATAATAAAAAATTATTTGCTTGTGGTTTCTATCCGAAAACCGACATCTGTAATTCCTTCTAACTTATCAACGCCGTTTATATCACCATTATTTCGCATGGCATGCTGAATGTTGATGTTGTAATCTCCTTTTTCGTCAAAAACGAACGGTTTGTCATAGCCTTTATACCAAAGTTTATTTTCCTTAATATCAGTCAATCCTTCGCCTAAAAGCTCACCATTCGGTTTCGCCATTTGGTATTCCAAGGTGTCTTTTATGGTTCTTCCGTGAGGATATACCATTTCAACAATTAAAAAGAGATTATTGAATTTATAAGAGTTCGTATTTCTGATATTGACAAATAGGTTGTATGGTTTTATAGAATCTGGCGGATTGACCTTGAATGATATAATGGAATCCTTTTGCCACTCATTGGGAACTGATTTATATTCATCAAAAACTTGATTGGAGTCACAAGAACTCAAAAAAATCGCTAAAATGATGGCGAACCAAGCACTTTTATTTGGCATTGTTGTTTTTAGGTTTTGGTGGTCTGTTACGTTGTTGTTTCTTCTTTGGTTGATTTTGTTGAGGTCTTTTGTCCTTATTCTCTGTTCTTTTTTGTTTGCCTCTATTATTTCTACGTTTATTCTTGCGTTTTGGACTATCAAACCTGGTTAGGCTGTCCTGACCAACTACATTTTCATATTCAGATTTTACTTCCTCAATAAGTTCTGACGCATATTCTTCAAGGCTGGCGACTTTCTCCTTTTTCTTGTTCAAGGCAATTATTTCGTTGGCCTGTGTGGTAGTCAGCTTATGCCAATTCATCCACTCGCCCTCATAAGCAAACCACATATGGCCCTTGAAAATATCTGTCTTCTGACAAACAGCAGTTCCTTTTTCGGTATAAAGTTTAGTGTCTGTTTTTGGGAAATCCTTTAATGCATCGAGGTAAGCATCTAATTCATAGTTGAGACAACACTTAAGTTTTCCGCATTGTCCTGCCAACTTTAGAGGATTTAGGGATAATTGCTGATATCTTGCCGCAGATGTACTTACACTCCTGAAATCGGTCAGCCATGTAGAACAGCACAATTCTCTACCGCAAGAGCCAATACCTCCAAGCCTGGAAGCCTCTTGGCGAAACCCTACTTGCTTCATTTCAATACGTGTCTTGAATTCTTTAGCAAATAGTTTAATGAGTTCTCTAAAATCAACACGTTCTTCAGCTGTATAATAGAATGTTGCTTTACTGGCGTCTCCTTGAAACTCAATATCAGAAATTTTCATCTGAAGCTTTAAGTCAATAGCAAATTGGCGTGCTTTGACCTTCATTGGCTCTTCTCTGTCTCTTGCCTCCGACCATATATCAATATCTCTTTGGGAAGCTTTTCTATAGATTTTCATCACTTCCTCCTCATTGTTGATGTCAACTTTCTTACGCTTCATTTGAATTTTAACCAATTCACCCGTAAGAGTCACCATACCTATGTCATGTCCTGATTGTGCCTGTGTTGCAACGACGTCTCCGATGCTTAAAGTAAGATTTTCTGTGTTTTTGTAATATTGTTTTCGTCCGTTTTTAAAACGAACTTCAACTCCTATAAAAGATTCCTGTCCTTCCGGAAGCGACATGTTGGCCAACCAATCAAAAACTGTTAACTTATTGCAACTATCTGTGCCACAAGTCCCATTGTTTTTGCATCCTTTTGGTTGTCCATCCTTTTCGGTTGAGCAACTTTTGCAACTCATAATGTTTATATATAAAATTCGCTACACTGAATAACGAATGAAGATTAGTAATTTATTTTAAAACGTAAAGATAAGATTATTTATTAAGTTAATTAGACCTGAATTGATTAACTGGCTCAATTAAAAAAAGTTAACACAACCTACTGTTTTTTAGTTGATTATGTTTTATTTTTGTTATCTTTAATTCGCTTCATCATCTATCCTCAATTTTTTTTGCTCACGTTTTTGGAATTTCTCGATGTATCATTATAACTTTTAAATTCACAACCATGAAATCAAACTTTACTTTACTCTTTTTACTTGTTTTTTCCTTTATTTCATCACAAAAAATAGATGGGCAAATTATGAAAGCTCCTGATGGTCAAGGCGAATATATTTTCAATGAAAGTAAAAACCCTTGCTTGACAGACGAACAACGTGTTTTAGTCAAATCAGAAATAAAAAACGGAATTCTTCAATTGAGCAATCAAAACAAACTGAACTTTAACGGCGCCAATAGAGGTAGCCACCCGCTTTTCATTTGGCCAATTCAAAAAGCTGCGGGTGTAACTTATAATGATGTTTGGGCAATTTCGGGTTACATGGATCACAATGCTGGTTTCCCCAACCAATTGACAGATTATAATTGCGGGACAAAAACTTATGACACCGCAGCAGGTTACAACCATCTAGGCGTCGACATTTTCACTTGGCCTTTTTCTTGGAAAATGATGGATAATAATGAAGTTGAAATTATAGCTGGAGCTTCTGGACAGATTATTGCAAAAGGCGGATCGCAGTTTGATAGAAGCTGTAATTTTAACAGTAATACTTGGAATGCTGTCTACGTCCAACACAGTGACGGAAGTGTTGCTTTGTATGGCCACATGAAACAAAATTCGTTAACTACAAAAAATGTTGGAGATATGGTTTCTACTGGCGAGTTTTTAGGAATTGTAGGGAGTTCTGGAAACTCTACTGGCCCACATTTGCATTTTGAGGTGTATTCTGAAATTGAATGGAATGGAACAGGACAGGATGTGCTGGTGGATCCATATTCTGGAAGTTGCAATAATTTAAACGCCGATTCATGGTGGCAGAGTCAAAAACCATATGTCGACCCCAACATAAATGCTGCACTGACACATAGCGCGGCGCCTGTTTTCCCAACGTGTCCAACCACAGAAATTACAAATGAAAGCAACCAATTTGAGCCTAATCAAATGATATTTTTTGCTGCATATTTGAGAGACCAAATAGCTGGATCAACGATAAATTTGGAAATAATACAACCAAATAATACAGTTTTTGAAGCGTGGTCTTATACGTTTACGGTAAACTATTCGGCATCCTATGTTTATTGGAATAACAATACCTTCAGTATCCCTGGTGAATGGAAGTGGAGAGTGACCTATCAAGGTCAAACCGTGACCCATAATTTTAACGTTGGAACATTGAGTGTCGGAGAAGAAGATTTTAATTCAACTTCAATATATCCAAATCCTATTAAGAATTTGGTTACCATTTCTTCCAATAGTGTTGTTGAAAAAGCCACGATTACAGATATGCTGGGTAAGACGATTAATGTTATCAACAGCAATTCTGTTGAAGGTATCAAGGAACTAAACCTTGAAACACTTTCTAACGGGATGTACTTTTTGACTTTGGAAGGTGATTCGAATCAGAAAAAAACGATAAAATTAATAAAGAAATAATTTCTTAAAAAAAGGCTTCCCGATAAACCTGGAAGCCTTTTTTTATTTTTTCAACATCTCAAATATATTTCTCAAATCCTTCTTATAAGGCAAATGATCTGCTCGACCCTTCTTAAAAATATCATTGCTATTGCCTTGTCCTTTCCGTAAAGCTTTTTGTTCTTCATAAGGCAAATGATGCACTTCCATACAGGTGGTTGAACAACAATTGTCCATTTTCTCCTTGCACTCATCACATTGAATAAACAGCAGGTGACAGGCGTCATTGGCGCAATTGGTATGCAAATCGGCTGATTGCCCGCACTGGTGGCAATGCGCAATCACATCATCAGAAATACGCTCTGAACGACGTTCGTCAAACACAAAATTCTTGCCTATAAATTTGTTTTCAAGCTTATTCGCTTCTACTTGGCGCACGTAATTGATAATGCCTCCCTCCAACTGATAGACGTTTTTAAAACCTTTGTGTCTATAGTATGCACTGGCCTTTTCACAACGGATACCGCCCGTACAATACATCACTAGGTTTTTATCCTCTTTGTGGTCTTTTAAATCCTCTTCAATAATGTCCAAAGACTCTCTAAACGTATCCACATCTGGTGTCATGGCGTTTTTAAAATGTCCTATTTCGCTTTCATAATGATTGCGCATATCCACCAAAATTGTGTTCTCATCTTCAATAAGTTCATTGAATTTTTGTGCATCCACATGAATTCCTTTGTTTGTCACGTCAAAGGTGTCGTCATTTAAACCGTCTGCTACAATCTTGTCCCGCACTTTGACCTTCAATTTTAAAAATGCAAAGTTGTCGTGCTCCACAGCAATGTTCAATCTTACATTTTCCAAAAAGGTGATGCTGTCGAGGTGTGTTTTAAACGTATTAAAATTATCCGCTGGGATGGACAATTGCGCATTGATACCTTCATGGGCGATGTAAATTCGACCAAGAACGTCAAGTTCATTCCAAACGATGAACAAATGGTTTCTTAAAAGTTCAGGATTGCCAATTTTGGCGTAGGCATAGAAAGAGATGGTCAAGCGTTCCTTGCCCGCTTGCTCAATAAGTTCTGCTCTTTCTTTAGCGCTCAAAGTATTGTACAGTTGCATGCTATACGAATGTTTTAAGGTTAAAGTGTTACAAAGATAGAAAAAAGTTAGAAGTTAGAAGTTAGAAGTTTGGGATTGGGGATTGGGGATTTGGAATTTGGAATTTGGAGTTTGGAGTTTGGAGTTTGGAGTTTGGAGTTTGGAGTTTGGAGTTTTATAATATAAAAAAAAGCACTCTGGTCTCTCCAAAGTGCTTTAATTAGGCTAACTCGTTATTATATTTTTAAATTTTAAATATTCAAAAAATATAGCCCGAGCTAACCTCCATCGGCTTTACAATTGCCATTTAAAGTAATCGCAACTGAAACACCTAATGCGTTGTTAAAAACAATTTTCTTAAAAAATTTCATCTGTCAAAAAGGTTAAAGTTCATGATTCAGATAAAACGCGTCGCTTTTCAAACGACAGATTTCATAGCAAGATTTCCCAATCTCATTAAGTAGATGCAAAAACTGCAAAAAGGTTGCGTCACTCCATTGAAAAAATTAAAAGTTATCGTACTTTAGCCTGAATTAATTTAGAAAATTTACAATAAAAATGAGTAGTGAAAAAGACGCAAAATTAAAGGCATTACAGCTGACTTTGGATAAGTTAGACAAGGCTTATGGAAAAGGAACTGTAATGAAAATGAGTGACCAGGCGGTAGTAGATGTAGAAGCGATTTCTTCTGGTTCTTTGGGACTTGATATTGCTTTAGGAGTTGGCGGATATCCACGTGGAAGAGTTATTGAAATATATGGCCCGGAGTCTTCAGGAAAAACAACATTGACCTTACATGCCATTGCGGAAGCGCAAAAAGCTGGAGGCATTGCGGCTTTTATTGATGCAGAGCACGCTTTTGATAGAAGTTATGCCGAAAAACTTGGTGTTGACATAGGAAATTTGATTATTTCCCAACCTGATAATGGTGAACAGGCTTTAGAGATTGCCGATAACCTAATTCGTTCTGGTGCGATTGATATTGTTGTCATTGACTCGGTAGCCGCATTGACCCCAAAAAGTGAAATTGAAGGCGAAATGGGTGATTCTAAAATGGGTCTTCATGCACGATTGATGTCACAGGCTTTGAGAAAATTGACAGGTTCCATCAGCAAAACCAATTGTACGGTTATTTTCATCAATCAGTTGCGTGAAAAAATTGGTGTAATGTTTGGAAACCCTGAAACAACAACTGGAGGAAATGCGCTTAAGTTTTACGCTTCTGTTAGATTGGATATTAGACGTTCTACACAAATCAAGGAGACAGATGGAAATGTTGCAGGAAATAAAACGAGAGTGAAAGTGGTAAAAAACAAAGTTGCCCCACCATTTAAAACTGCTGAATTTGACATTATGTATGGAGAAGGTATTTCCAAAGTAGGTGAAGTTTTGGATATTGCGGTTGAAAACGAAATTATCAAAAAAAGCGGTTCTTGGTTTAGCTATGAAGACACTAAACTTGGCCAAGGTCGTGATGCAGTCAAAGCGCTTATTAAAGACAATCCGGAACTAATGGATGAACTTGAGCAAAAAGTGAGGAAAATTGCCAAAGCAGCTTCATCTGACGATTAAAATACTAAATCCCGAAAAAAAATCGGGATTTTTTAGTTTTTCTACGCAACCTTTCATCAATTTTTGCATCTACTGATTGAAAAGGAAAGTTCCTAAATCTATTTTTAAAGTTATGAAACAATTATTTATAGTATGTTTTTTGACCTTAACATTGGCCTCATGCAGTGTTGATAGGGATAACAGTACTGATTTTTATTATGAGATTTTACCAATTGAAAGTGTTGATATCCCCGAAGAATTCACGCTTGGAGAAACCTACGAAATTCACGTAAAATATTTGCGCCCTTCAGGTTGTTATGTTTTTAATGATTTTTATTATACCAGTGAACTAAATCAGCGCACTGTGGCGGTTATCAATACCGTTTATCCTAACAACCAGTGTCAGACGTTTGAAAACGAACTTGTTGATGTATCCTTCAATTTCTTGGTAACTAGTAACGGTACATATATATTCAGGTTTTGGCAAGGAGAAGATGCTAATGGTAACGACACCTATTACATCGTGGAAGTGCCNNGCCAAATATATAAACTCTACGCGAGTAAGTTGTTTTCGCTTAGCTTGAAGTATTCGAGAAATCGTGCAGAAGCTGAAGATAATCTGCAAGATGCGTTTGTGACTATTTTTGAAAAAATAGAGCAATATAAAAGTAAAGGTTCTTTAGAAGGTTGGATGAAGCGAGTCACCATCAACACAGCGTTGCAGCGCTACCGAAGTGTTGGTGTTTTTGACATCATTAGCGAAGAGCAAATTGAAGATGTTAGTGTTGAAATCGATGATGATTCTATTGGAATCGATTATTTGCTTCAAATCATACAAGAATTACCAGATAGGTATCGATTGGTTTTCAACCTGTATGCATTGGACGATTATTCGCATAAGGAAATTGCAGAAATGCTAGACATTTCAACCGGAACCTCAAAATCAAACTTGGCAAGAGCACGTTTGATATTAAAAGAAAAAATAGAACAGTACAAAGCGAGTCCAAACTCGCAAACCTTATAATGAGTGACAAAAAACACATAGACCGATTGTTTCAGGAGAAGCTCAAAAATTTTGAGGCCACTCCAAGTGACAACGTTTGGGCAAATGTGCGTGACAGATTGCATAAAGACAAACGCAAACGCAGAGTAATTCCTATTTGGTGGAAACTTGGCGGTGTGGCTGCGCTTTTGGCTTTGTTATTGACCGTTGGCATAAAATTTATGTCTAATGATGTTGATTCAACTACAAATAATCAAATTGTTGATACTGAAAAACAACAGTTTGACACGCAAGAAGGTACCACACAACAAAATTCAAATAATTCAGAAGTTATAGATAATCAATCTGATAATTCTTCTAAAATAGCTAATGAAGAGTCTTACTCTGATGGAATACTTAATGAGGATTCAGAAGGTAAGACAAATGTCAATTCAGAAAAGGAGAAAATAAACTCAAATAATCTAAATAGGTCCAATTCGGATAAAACTAAAGTCGCAACTAATTCTGGAGAAAATTCTAATCAAAAGAATGCCTCTGAAACATTTAATCGTATCAATAATCCATCTCAAAAGGATAGGTCCAACAGCACAAGAGATGCTTTTGCAAACTTAAACAAGTCCGATGAAAATAGGTCCGATCAAAATTCTGTAATTCAGAACAAAGAACAATCGGGAGTTGATAATCTCATCAAAGATTCAAAAAACAATACGGATTCAGCAGTAACCGATGCCTCTAAAAAGATGGAAGACATCCTTTCTGAAGAGAAAAAAGAAACAGAAAAAACAGAGAACAGCATTGAGGAGGCCATAGCGCTTGCTAATAGCACGGAAGAAAAAGATGAAAAAGAAAAGAAACTAAACAGGTGGAACGTTTCACCAAACGTGGCGCCTGTTTATTTCAATTCGCTGGGCAAAGGCTCCTCTCTTGATGAACAATTTGTAAACAATACCAAAGATGGCGAAGTCACCATGAGTTATGGTGTTGGAGGCAGCTATGCCATTAATGATAGACTTAAAATACGAGCGGGTATCAACAAAGTGGATATGGGCTACAATACCAACAATGTCATTGCCTTTAGAAGCATTGATTCCATGAGTAGTGCCAGAAGCAAAATTGTAAATGTAAGCGTAGATGACAATGCTGAAAGCATGACTTATTTAAGTGCCGAAAGTTTAAATAGTAGTATAACTCCAGAAATCATCAATACCAAAACCAATGGCTCTATCAATCAGCGCTTCGGGTTTATAGAAGTGCCATTGGAAATGGAATATGCACTCATTAATAAAAAATTAGGTGTCAATGTTATCGGTGGCTTTAGCACCTTGATTGTTGATAAAAATGAGATTTATTCCACAGTAAATGGCAATCAAACACGGATAGGTGAAGCGAACAACATCAATAATTTGAGCTATAGTGCCAATTTTGGATTGGGCATCAATTATAATATTTCAGAAAAAATAAAAGTGAATGTGGAACCTACATTCAAATACCAAATAAATACATTCAATAATAGTTCTGGTGATTTTCAACCTTACTTTATTGGCGTATATACAGGATTAAGTTATAAGTTTTAGGTTTTTTAGTTGGTTAGATAGTTATTGCAAACTCGCAATGATGACGGAAAGCTGCTCTGTGCCAAGAGCGGCTTTTCAGTTTTTACGAAACTCTGTTAATTGATTCAAAATAATTTGTCTTGCCTCTTCATTCAAGTTTTTTGTATCGGCAATTGTCAGTGTTGCGGTTGGAATAAATTTGTGGATTTTCACACGCATTCTTCCAGGTCCACCACTAAAGAATGTGTAAGATAACCGTTCTTTATTGTCCCCAAAAGTTAAAGGCACCACAGGTATCTGGTGATTGATGGCCAAACGGAATGCACCATCCTTAAATTCATCCAACTCAATATGTTCTTCTGGCACGCCACCTTCAGGAAAAATACAGATACTTACACCTTGCTTTAATCGTTTTTGGGCCCTTAAAAACACACCTTTTCTGCTTTTTTCAGAAGTTCTATCCACAAGAATACAGGTGCGCTTATAGAAAAATCCAAACAAAGGAATTTTTGCCAATTCGGCTTTCCCAACAAAGACAAAAGGGTTTTTGACACTCACCAACATCAACATGATATCAGCCATAGACGTGTGGTTGGCAATGAACATATAGCTTTTATTCTTTTCAGGAATTTGCTGACGCTCAATGGTCCATCTAAATCCCATGCCCACTAAAATAAAAGCTGCCCAAAAACGAGCAAGCTTAAAAAACATTGGATACCACTCTTCCTTTAGAATAGAGATTAAAAGTATCGGCAACATCACAATAATGGGTGTCGCAATCAAAATATAAAACCAAATGCGATATAAAATCCAAAATGGATATTTCATAATCTTCATAGAAACCAAAACTACTTAAATTAATTGAGCTATTCTGCTAAAAAAATTACCTTTGTGTTTTCAGTTTAACTTAAAAAGATTCCTGCTGTAGTTTACCTTGAGCGGAGTCGAAAGGCAGGAATAATTATGGCAAGAATACTTACAGGCATACAAAGCACAGGCACACCACATTTAGGAAATATTTTAGGCGCTATCATTCCTGCAATCGATATGGCGAATGACGAAAGAAACGAATCCTTTTTGTTCATAGCCGATATGCATTCACTCACACAAATCAAGGATGCGGAAACATTAAGACACAACACCTACTCAACAGCCGCCGTTTGGTTGGCCTTTGGTTTGGATGTGGACAATACCGTTTTTTACAGACAAAGTGATGTGCCTCAAACGGCTGAATTGACTTGGTATTTAAGCTGCTTTTTTCCATATCAACGATTGACTTTAGCGCACAGTTTTAAAGATAAAGCCAACCGTTTGGAAGATGTCAATGCAGGTTTGTTTACGTATCCAATGCTGATGGCGGCTGATATCTTGCTATATGATGCCGAAATAATTCCTGTTGGAAAAGACCAGTTGCAACACATCGAAATGACGCGGGATGTTGCAACTCGTTTTCATGCAAAAATGGGCGAAACCTTTGTATTGCCAGAAGCCAAAGTTCAAGAAGATACCATGCTCATTCCCGGAACCGATGGCGAAAAAATGAGCAAGAGCAAAGGGAATATCATCGATATATTTTTAAACGATAAACAGTTGCGCAAACAAATCATGTCCATTCAAACCGACAGCACGCCTTTGGAAGACCCAAAAGATTGGAAAACCTGTAATTGTTTTGCGATTTATAGCCTGTTGGCTTCACCTGAAGAAGTTGCCACCATGAAAACAAATTACGAAAAAGGCGGCTATGGTTATGGTAATGCCAAACAGGCCTTGTTCGAATTGATTATCGAAAAGTTTGAAACACAACGTGAGCGTTACACTCATTATATGAACCATCTCCACGAAATAGACGCAGCTTTATTTATTGGTGTGGAGAAAGCACAAATGGTGGCGGATGAAGTGTTGAAACGTGTGCGAGGTAAGGTTGGGTACTGAGAAAGTAAAAAAATTAAGATTGGTTTTGTTTATGAGAAAAAAGAATAAATGAAAAAGAACGTATCACTTTTAGTGTTTTTCATTGTTTTTGGTTGTAATAAAAACCAGACTATTGACTCAAAATCATTAATAGATAACGTTTACTATTCTATTCAAGATGGTGATTTCGTTTATTGTTCTGTCTATTATCATTTCACGTCAGATTCTTTATATGTCTATAATTCTGCAACAGGACAAAAATTAAAATTTAAAATAAATTATAAAAATAATTATTTAGAATTAAGCAATGAGTCATTAGATAATTACCATTTAGAATTATATAAATCTGAAAATGGAATAGTCTTAAGCGATAAATCCAATTTCATTAATTTCGATGATACCATTGTTTTGAAAAAAATTGATATCGGAGAAGATTTACATTTTTTTCAACTTAATAAAGATTATGCTGCCAAGATTCAAAATGCAAATAATACCAAGATAGATTCAATATGGTTAAATTTTGTAAACAACAAGCAAGTATGCCTGTATACAAAGTTTAAAAAAAATGAAAAAATTTTTTTAGATTTTACACACTATGATTTTATAGAATTAAGTAATAAATTGAAAATCATTGAAATTTCTGGCCAAACAGGCAGTTTTTTGTTAGAAGATATTGAAAATGGAAATTTTGTTTTATCCTCTTCGTCTTGTAATCGTCCCTATAAGAGAGAGATAAATTTTATTAATTATGAAAACGAATTAAGTGAAAAGTTTATAAATGATTGGGTAAAAATCAAATCACAAAATGAATACGAATTACCAAAAAATTTGATTTTTAAAGACAGTTTAGCCTCACTGGATGAAGAAAAAATGAATTTTAGTATTGGCTTAAAAAATAAATTCATTTTATTAGGCAACGGAAAGTATTTTGAAGTAAATAAAATAACTAAAGATTCTTTAGAATTAAGTATAATAAATTCTGCTAAACAATTGGAAACTGCAATATATAAGCTTAACTACTAAAATTTAGTAAACCTAATTGATGTAAAATTTGATAGCAGTTTACTTGATTACGAATCTCTAAATAACCTCAAACAATTTCCCAGGCAACGGTCGAATCACTCCTTTCAATTCCATATTCAAAAGAATTCCCGCAACTTTAAAAATTGGCAGTTGACATTCGATGGCAATGATGTCGAGCATTTGTTTCTCGTTTGTTTTCAGATAATTATAAATCACTTTTTCCTGTGTGTCCAATTCCACAAATAACTGCTTTTGAATGGCTGGCTTTTTCTTTTCTTCCAATTCCCAATTCAAAATATATGGTATATCCAGAGGATTTGAGAGCATATGTGCCTTTTGAAACTTGATAAGATTATTGCAACCGATACTTTGGTTATCGGTAGTTCTGCCTGGTACAGCAAACACTTCTCTATTATAAGAATTGGCAATGTCAGCAGTGACTAAACTGCCACCTTTTTCAGCAGATTCAATCACAATTGTGGCTTCACTCAATCCCGCGATGATGCGATTGCGCTTTAGGAAATTTTCCCTTTCAGGATTTGAAGAGCTCCAAAAATCAGTAACAAATCCACCATTTTTTTCGATATCAACCACATATTTTTTATGGACACTTGGATAAATTTGATTTAATCCATGAGCCAAACATCCAATGGTCTGCAATCTATGTTTTAAAGCCGCCTTTTGAGCTGTGATATCGGTTCCATAAGCAAATCCTGAAACAATAACCGGGTTGTAAATTGCCAATTGTTCCACCAATTGTTCACAAAAAGCAATTCCATAGGTTGTGATTTTCCTGGTTCCAACAATGCTAATGATGCGTTGTCTTTTTAAATCGATAGCTCCTGATTGAAACAACAGAATTGGACCATCAATACAATGTTTCAGTTTTTCGGGATAATCGCTGTCCATAAAATACAAACATTCAATATCATTATCCTTGACAAATTTCAATTCTTTTTCGGCAGCTTCAAAATGGTAGGTTCCAAAAAGGTCACTTATTGTCGTCGAACCAATACCGTCGATGGATAGCAAATTTTTCTTCTTTTCTTTAAAAATTCCTTCTGCAGAACCACAATGACTGATAAGCTTTTTGGCAGTGGTATCGCCAATTTTGGCAACATTTTGAAGTGCTAAAAGATGCAATAAATCGTTTTCGGTCATTGTATCGAATTGATTATGAATATCAACAGTAAAATCAATACAATGTTAATAAATAACAAGGCTCAAATTTCATTCCGCATCAAAAATTTTTAACTTTGTTTCGATGCATTTAGAAAACTACATAAGCGATTTATTATACCGTTACGATTGCGTAACTATCCCAGAATTTGGAGCATTTTTGACCAACCGTGTGTCTGCAAAAGTACACGAATCAACTCATGCTTTTTACCCTCCAAAAAAGGTACTATCTTTTAACGAGCAGTTACAACATAATGATGGTTTGTTGGCAAGTTACATCACCGAAATCGAGAAAATTCCTTATGAAGCTGCGCTTCAGAAAATAAACAAACACGTCAAATCCATCAAATCCTATTTGATAGAAGGAGAAACCTTGACATTTCAAAATATTGGTGAATTGCAATTGAACAGTGAAGGAAAGATTGTTTTTCAACCTTCATACCACGTGAACTATTTAACCGATTCCTTCGGATTGGCTCAATTTACTTCGCCTTCTGTAACTCGTGAAGTCTATAAAGAAGAGGTGGAAACCATCGAGAAAGTCATTCCTATTACGCTTACTCCTGAAAAACGAAAAACGGCACGACCTTTCTTAAAATATGCGGCAGTAGCTGTAATTGCATTGACGGTTGGTGGTGTTTTAACTTCAAATTATTTTGTAAATAAAATTGAAGCACACAACCAATTAGCTCAAGAAGAAGCCAATACCCAATTGGACGCTAAAGTACAGGAAGCTACCTTCATTATTGAAAATCCGTTGCCTGCTGCAACTTTAAATGTTGAAAAACAAACCGGTAAATACCATATTGTAGCTGGTGCTTACCGTATTGCAGAAAATTCCCAAACGAAGGTAGAGCAGTTACAATCCCTTGGCTATAAGGCCCAAATGATTGGTGTCAACAAATATGGCCTACACGAAGTGGTTTATGCCAGTTATCAAACATCTGAAGAGGCCTTAAGTGCACTCCGTCAGATTCGCCGTGAACATAATGCCTCGGCTTGGTTAATGGTGAAAGAACTGCAATAGATCTGCGAGGTACGATTTATTTGCCTCGAATTTTTTTTTGTAAGCTGTCCATTTTTAATAGTATCAGGTCAAGCGCAGTCGAGACCTTTTAGTCTTTCTAAAAGGTTTGTATATTCAAGATAATTTTCATCTCCACAAAATCCTAAATCGTACTTCGTAAATCCCAAATCATCTTATCTTTGCATTTCATTAAAAAAATGATCCATGCAAGCAAAAACCCCAGAACAATCTAAAACCATTATGACAGACTTGGTGTTGCCAAGCGAAACCAATCCAATCAATAACCTTTTTGGGGGTGAGTTGTTGGCACGAATGGATAGAGCTGCGAGTATCGCTGCACGTCGTCATTCGCGACGTATAGTGGTCACGGCTTCAGTGAATCATGTGGCGTTTAACCGTTCTGTTCCTTTGGGAAGTGTCGTAACCATTGAAGCGAAGGTTTCTAGGGCATTTAAATCCTCAATGGAGGTTTTTATGGATGTTTGGATTGAAGACCGTGAATCAGGCTCACGTGCAAAGGCAAATGAAGCTATTTACACCTTTGTGGCTGTAGACGAGTCCGGACGTCCTGTGGAGGTGCCAGAACTGATTCCCGAAACGGACTTGGAAAAAGCGCGTTACGAAGCTGCTTTACGACGCAAACAGTTAAGTTTAGTGCTTGCCGGAAAAATGAAACCGAATGAAGCAACCGAATTGAAGGCTCTGTTTGAGTAGTTGATTTACTTTATCAAATTGATGCTGACAATGAATTGATAATTATCTACGCATCATGAAATTCCTGCAAAAGCAGGAATTTTACATTTTATAAATCCAGCCTGATGGGTCTTGTGTTTGTGATTCGCTCGAAACGACTTTATAGATGCTAAAACTTAAGATTGTTTCATGGTCTCCAGCACTTGTAAATACTTCGCCAATAAATTGTTTGGTTTCTACCTTATCTCCTTTCTTGACATACACTTTGGCAAGATTTTTATAAGCCGTAAAATAATTTCCATGCTGAATCAATACCGTTGGGTTTCCAGTTTTGCTGGTCATAACAGCCATAACTGTACCTTGAAATACAGTCCTCACCTTTGAACCTGCTTCAGTAGCAATACGCACACCATTGCTCTGGATATTTACCGAAGGATCAATTGGTGAAGGTTGGGTACCGTATCTGGTTTTAACAATGCCTTTTTCAACAGGCCAAAACAGTTTTCCTTTGTTGGCTTCAAAATTATTTGATAATGCTTTGCCTTCTGGGGTTAAGGCAAATCCAGAAGACGATTTTGTAGTGGTAGTCGTCGTGTTGGATTTCGCTGCCTTTTTATTGGCTTCAGCGATGGCTTCTTTAATCAATCGTTCTATTTCGCGGTCGATTCTATCGGCTTCTTGCTGTTTTGTTTTAATTTGTGACGCATAATTGTTTAAATTCTTTCGAATCGAAGCCACTAATTCTTGTTGCTCTTTTACGTCGTTCTCCAACTCTCTTTTGGCAATTCGGTTTTCTTCAATCAGTTTTTCCTTATCCTTTTTCTGTTGCAATAATGAGGTATTCAGTTCTAGAAGTTTTTGGGTTTTCCCTTTTATTTCCTCTCCTTGTTGCTCTTGATACTTGGTGTATTGCTTGATGTATTGCAATCTTTTGTACGCCTGTTGAAAATTATCTGAAGATAGTAAAAACATCACTCTACTTTGCTCGGATTTACTTTTGTAGGATTTCACAACCATAGCCGCATAGTCTTCTTTTAATTCTTTTAATTGGTCACGTAAACTCGATATTTCTTTTTGATTGGTATTGATTTCCCGCGTCAACAAATTGGCTTGGTCATTGGTTACTTTAATCAAGTTTTGACGAACCCTAACTTTATTATTTAAATCCTCAACTATTGAAATTACTGACTTCTCTTTTTTCTTATCCGTAAAAAGTAAACTATTGATTTGCTGAATTTCTTTTTGTAATGCTTGTCGACGCGCCTCTAATTCCTGTTGCTTTTTACTTTGCGCTTGCAGTGAAGTTGCTCCAAAAAACAACAATAAAATGAAGGCAATATAGGCTGGTTGCTGAATTCTCATTTTAATTGAATTTCTTTATATCCAGAAGGAATTTCAAACGGAAAACGTACTTCTTCATTAATAGTAACTGATTTGAATTGCAAGTCTATTTTAACTTCGTCATTGGCCTCTAAAGCAACAATATTTATAATCTCTGGCAAAATTTGTTTGTCCACCAATTGATATGTTTTATAATCCACTTGTAAAAATCGTTTGGCAAGTGGTTGAGACAATTGTTGCGAATCCAGTTTAAAATATCCTGGGTTAACTAGATAAAAAATCTCCAGAAGTGCACTAGGGTCTTCAGGCTTCAAAATATATGAAACCTCATTATTTGAGGCGGAATACGTTTCATTTTTCAGACTAAATAACGTTTCTCCCAATAGTAAATTCTGAACTTTGTTAAAATCCAAATCAATACCCAACAATTCTGATAACAGTGAATAATCTCCATCAAAATATTCGTTTTCAAGTTTGTTATAATAACTTACCTTTTCTGGTGTAATCATTGCTCTTACAACCGCCAATGGCGCGCTTAACCAAATGACCTTGTCTTTTTCCATTCGGATATTTACAGAAACGCCATTTTCATTGTCCCCTTGTGAAAAATCAATCTTCACTTTAGCCTGAAGCGTTTTGAAATCTGCTACCTGTTTTTGGTTTTCCTTGATAATCTGTTTGGCAGACATATTTTGTTTTATTGTACCTGTTTCTGTCAAACTTTTTGCAGATTTACAGCCAAGAAAAGCGCCGAAAATTAGGGCAATAAAAATGTATTTAAAGTGGCTCATTGTTGTTGTTTGGTTAAAGCTTCTGCCTTTTTAGCAAACGCTTGGGATTTGGGAATATTATTATCAAGTTTGTAAGCCATACTTAATTGCGTGTAAAAATCACCTTCCATTTTGAGGTCTTCGATGATATAATCCAGACCGGCCTCTAGCTTCTCAATTGCTTTTTTAGGCTGATTAAGTTTGTTGTTTGCCACACCATTGATTAAATATAAAATCGGCTGTGCCGGAAACAGCTCCAAAGCTTCTTGGCTTTTTTGGGCGGCTTTTTCATCCATGTTAAGATCTAATTGAATCAATAGAACGTCTTTAATGATTGCAAAATTTTTAGGGTCTTGTTGCAATGCTTCTTCTAAATATTGAAGCGCTTTAGGCTTGTCATTCAATTTGAGATAATATTGACCTAACTCTGTCAGGGTTTTGGTGCTTTTTTCTGTACCGACCAAGGTGGTCATTTCCATTAAATCTTTTTCATATTCTTGATGCTTGGAAACAAAATTGACGAAATCGTTGAACACTTTTGCTTTTGCCTCTGGTGTGATTTTTGGAGCAGCCAGTGCAATTTTCATGGATGCAATTGCCTTTTCAGTCTCATTGCTATCCAAATAAAATTTATATAATGCCAAATGCACCAATTTAGATTCTGGGTGGACTTTCAACAAATTTTTAGCAGCTTCAAAAGCCTTTTTGGTATCTCCTGTTTCACTGTAACGATAAATGAGCCTTAAATATGTATCCTCATTTTCTGGGTTGGACTTGACGCGCTCTTCCAAATTTTCGATTCTATCTTCATCGCGCCCTGTGATGTTATAAATTTGATTGCGGAGTACATCTCTATCTGGATTGATACCAAATTCTTTGTCCAATTGGTCCAGTAGCTTCAACGCGTCTTTATACTCTTTGGATTTGATGTAAAGCTCCGCCAAATCCTGACGATAATCGGGATGGTATTTTACCAATTGCTTGACCGTTTTTATAGCTTTATCTGTATCTCCCTGAAGATTGTAAACTTCATACAATTGGTCGAGATACCATTCGTTTTCCGGTTCTTTGGCCACTGCTTTTTTAAGAACGTCTTCTGCAGCACCATAGTTTTTTAAGGCTATATAATTTTTGCCCAATTCGTAATAAACTACGGTTTTGGAATTATCAAGTTTTTCACACTTAAGAAGAGCGTCAACTGCTCGTTGATAATTTTCAATGCCATTTTGCTTCAGTGCCTCAAAAAAGTTTTCCTGAAACATATCCTCCACATCACCAAGATCATCCGTGGGCTTCTTGTTGAAATCAACTTGTGCGTAGTACATCTGTGGAATGATACACATTCCGAGAAATATCAACACTATGCGAATTTTTTGTTTCATTGTTTTTAGGACGAATACAGCAGTGTTTCAAAAATTATTCCAATACTGAATAATCACCAATACTTATGGTTTTAAAATGACCATCATACTTTACATGGTTTCCAATCATAGCTTGGTCCAAAGTAGCATTTTTAATCACATTATGGCTCTGTATTAGGCTATTTTTAACGGTTACATTATCCAAAGTGCAGTTATTTCCTATCGAAACATTTGGGCCAATAGTAGCGTTATTTAAAACCACGTTTTCACCAATATGACATGGTTCCACAATTTTGGAATTATTCAATGTAACGGATTTTGCAATCATTTGTTCTTTCCCATCGGCATGCAAAAAACCTAGCATTCGAGTGTTTGTTTCTACAGTGACCTCTTTATTGCCACAATCCATCCATTCATCTACTTCTCCTGTTTTGAAAACTTTACCCTTGGCCATCATTCTTTTAATACCGTCATTGATTTGATATTCTCCTCCATTGACAATGTTATTATCCAAAACATATTGCAATTCTTGTTTCAAATCGTTGACGTCTTTGAAATAATAGATGCCTATCACCGCCAAATCACTAATAAATTCTTTTGGCTTTTCGACCAGTTCAATTATTTCACTGTTATCATTTAGCTTTACCACACCATACGCTTCCGGTTGATCGACTTGTTTTACCCAAATAACCGAGTCAGCCATTGGGTCTAGGCTAAAATCTGCTCTAATCAGGGTATCTGCATAGGCAATAACAGCCGGACCGGAAAGCGAGTCTTTGGCGCTCATAATGGCATGACCGGTTCCCAAGGGTTGATCTTGGCGATAAATTGAAGCTTTGGCTCCTAGACTTTCTGCCAGTTCTGTCAGGCTTTTTACAACATCATCACCAAAAAAAGCTGGATCGCCAAGAATAAATGCGATTTCTTCGATGGGTTGATTTAAGACTTTCGCAATGTCCTTAACCAATCGATGGACAATCGGTTGTCCTGCAACTGGAATTAAGGGTTTTGGTACTGTTAAGGTGTGTGGTCGCAGTCGAGAACCTCTTCCTGCCATTGGTACTATTATCTTCATGAGCCTATCCTAAATCCTTTCCAGAAGAAAGGACTTTTTGTTTTTAGTTTATAAAATATGTATTCTTCTGTTTAAAATTCTTTCTTGAAGAAAGAATTTGATTCATTGTCTTTCCAATTCTCTAGCTTGAGTTTCCCTTTCGGGGAATTAACTAGGCCTTTTTATCAAATCGTTCCTGTGCTTCCAAATCCTCCTTCACCTCTTGAGGTTTCGGTTAATTCTTCAACTTTAATCCATTCAGCACGTTCGTGTTTTGCAATGACCAACTGGGCAATTCGTTCACCATTATTAATGGTAAACTCTTCATTCGATAAATTGACCAATATGACACCTATTTCCCCTCGGTAATCAGCATCGATGGTGCCTGGTGCATTGAGAACTGTAATCCCTTTTTTGGCTGCCAATCCACTTCGTGGTCGCACTTGGGCTTCAAAACCAACTGGAAGTTCAATAAACAAACCTGTGCCGACAATACTGCGTTCTAAAGGCTTCAGAATCCTCGCTTCAGACAAACTTGCTCTCAAGTCCATTCCTGCGGAAGCAATGGTTTCGTAATTGGGTAACTCGTGATTGGATTTGTTGATGATTTTGATGTTCATTGTCATTATTTTGTATCGATTCACTTTAACTTATTTAGTTCATGTCTGAATCGTTCTTATTTAATTTTTAAAAATTGTTTGATTTCGTTCTTTTCCAATAGGAAAACAATTCCCAAAAATACTAAAACTAAAATGGTACTCACATAGTAATTCTCATTAAATCTATAATAAGAAACTGCGGAAATGATGGTTGCTAAAACAAGATAACTACCAATTCTTAATATGTCATACGGAACTGGATAATATTTTTTACCCATTTGATAGGAAATGAGCATCATACTTCCATAAGCAACCAATGTTGCCCAAGCTGATGCCATAAAACCAATTTTGGGAATCATTAAATAATTAAAAGCAATTGTGATAATGGCACCAACGATGGAAATATACATGCCAAATCGTGTTTTGTCAGTGAGTTTATACCAAATGGCCAAATTGAAATAAATTCCCAAACACAGATTGGCCAACAATACAATTGGTACAATATCAATGGCGACCCAGTAAGATTCATCATTTACGAGTAATAGCTTAAAAATATCAAGAAACGCTACTGTAAACACAAACATTAAGCTTCCAAGAATTACAAAGTATTTCATAATTCTGGCATAGGTCTGTTTGGCATTCAATTCCTTGGCATGGTTAAAAAAGAATGGTTCTGCTCCAAGCCTGAAAGCCTGAATGAAAATGGTCATAAAAACTGCGATTTTATAGCAACCGCTATAAGCACCATTGATTGACTTTCCTAACATTTCAGGCAATAGCCATTTGTCAAAATTCTCATTGATAACATATGCCAATCCAGCCACCATAATTGGCAAACCATAATTTACCAATTGCTTGAAGACCGATTTACTGAACACTAGTTTTGTCTTAAAGAAATATGGCGATAGCAATATTAATGTAGAAATACTTGCAACAAGATTTGCAATAAAAATATACCTCACTAAATCGTTGGCATTATATCCTGGAAAATCAATTCCAAATTTAGGAATCGCCCAAAGAAAGAAATAATTGAGAATTACAAACACAATCACATTGGAGAGTTTAATTGCCGTAAATTTTATTGGTCTTCCGGTTGCTCTTAAATATGCAAAAGGTGCCACAACAAGGGCATCTAAAACCAAAACCCCAATTAATAAATTAAAATACGTCTGATCTAAATTAACCAACGATGCTAACTGCTCATTGAATGCAATAACAAAAATTAA
Source organism: Flavobacteriaceae bacterium UBA5544 (assembly GCA_002426755.1). Lineage (GTDB taxonomy): Bacteria > Bacteroidota > Bacteroidia > Flavobacteriales > Flavobacteriaceae > JBPOFM01. The sequence continues at coordinate 2,995 of DINI01000010.1, read as the reverse complement.
AAATATAAGTGTTGAAGTTGTCAAGCTTATCAATACGGTTGAGAATATTTTTTCCTTTTGATCAGTTTTAGTAAAAAATCTGAAAAATGCTGTTTCCATCCCATAGGTCAACAAGACATTGAAAAAGGCGGCATAAACATAGAATGTAGTATTATCAGAATAGCTTGAGGTTTCTAATGTATCTGTTTGCAGTCGAACTAAAATAAGATTCATGAGTCTGGGAAGAACTGTTGCCAAACCATAAATAATTGTGTCCTTAAAAAAGGTTTTTATAGTGCCCAAGTGCGAATATTTGAGATGCTAAAATACTGTTTTATAACCCGACTTGCAATATAACCTTTATTGCTTCTTAAGTGGTGCACCAGGGTAATTTTGAGTAGCTTTTTCGGTAACATTCTCTATCTTGAAATATTTGGTTTCACCTCCGTCCTGAAAACTTACAACACATTCATTTTCTTTCAGTTCAAACGGGATCTTTGGCATAATTTTGGGTATTTCATTGCCATATTCCTCATTCGGATCACTGCTCATAATGATGTCTTTTTTTTGATTGAAGTCATTTTCGAACCTTCCAACATATACTATCGTCTTGTTTTCAATGGCCTCAAGCTTTACAGATTTACCCCTGAAATAAACGGAATCAAGTTTGGTGTGGTTAAGGTCTGTTGTTTGTGTAGGAATAAACAAATTTAGACCAGAACCTCCTCCTTTAATGCCCGCCACCCAACTCTGGCAGTACACGTCTCCAAGTTTTATAGGTGCCTTTTTTTGCAATTTTTGAGCCGAAGAACAACTTGAAAAAAGAAAGGTTACTAAAATGAAGATTGATATGATTTTGAAAGATTTCATATATAACTACTTTATTTTTATAAATATAACAAATCAAACTTCATTCCATAAAAAAAGCCTTACTAAAAAGTAAGGCGCTGTAAATGTAATACTCTAAAATTATTCTTCTTCCGTTGTCGCGATAATAGTTGATGAATCATTTTCATAGATTGAAGGAGGTCCATTTTCATAGTATGTACCTGCTTTCTCTACAATACTTACAATTTTCAAATATTTTGCCTGACCATTTTCAGTGTATCGTATTACACATTCATCACCTGTTAAGTTAAACGGATTCGTTTGTGCATTTGATGGGTTTGGAACGTAATTTGGAGAATCGTTCTTTAATACCACAGAATACATAGTGTCTTTATTGATCGGCTTACCTTTCATATTTCTAAAATAGACACTGTCCAATTGGATGTTTGGATTTGCATCAAATTTTGGAATAAACATATTCACTCCAGTACCGCCAACTTTAATACCTGCATACCATTCCTGAAAAACAATAGGATTATCTAACTTGAGTTCTTTAATTTCATTTGAAGCCACGGCAACTTTTGGGCTTGCACATTGAAAACAACTAAAAGCAATAACTGCTAAAAACACGGCGTTCGTCGCCTTTTTAAGTAGGTTCATCGGATATTTAATTAAGATTTGGACGGTAAATATATATAAATAAATGAAGTAGCAATGAAAAATCATCATTTATTCGATGAAATACATGTATTTTGTCGGATTTATAGTGTATTTCAACTGATTATTTAAGTAAATTCTCGCATTTTTTATATAAAACTCCTTAATAAAAAAAATTAGAAACAAAAAACCTTACTAAAAATAGTAAGGTTTGATATATACTTTGAAGCTCAAAAACTTCTTAATAAAATTATGAAATACGATATTAGTTATTTAGAGCCTCTGCGCCGCCCACAATTTCTAAAATTTCATTTGTAATGGATGCTTGACGCGCCTTATTATAAGTCAATTTCAATTGATCACGAAGCTCTGTAGCATTGTCAGTTGCTTTGTGCATTGCTGTCATACGTGCGCCATGCTCACTAGCAAAAGAGTCTCTGATCGCTTTGTATAACTGTGTTTTTAAAGATTTAGGAATCAACTGCTCAACGATTTCAGCTTTAGAAGGTTCAAAAATGTAATCTACATTTGCACTATCTCCACCTTCAATTGGAACAATTGGCAAAAATTGCTCACTCATAATTTCTTGCGTGGCAGCATTTTTAAACTTGTTATATACTAAAACAATTTTATCTGCTTTATGAGTCAAAAATCTATCCATCAATAATTCGGCTATTTCAGCTACATTATCAAATGTTAAATCATCATAAACAGCACTCTTGTTGGCAATAACCTTGTTTGATTTCTTAAATGCATCATTTGCTTTTTTACCAATAGACAAGTAAGACACTTGTTGGTTGGCATAGGTATGATTAACCAACAGGTTTACTTGCTTGATAATATTAGAATTGAATGCTCCTGCCAAACCTCTATTGGAAGTAATAGCAACAATTAGAACTTTATTTACAACACGTTGGTCTGCAAATTTACTCCCAGAATCGGCATCTAAAGTTGCACTTAACCCTTGTAAAAGTTCAGTTAACTTATCAGAATACGGACGCATTGCCGTAATGGCATCTTGAGCCTTCTTCAATTTAGCTGCAGATACCATTTTCATTGCGCTGGTGATCTGCATCGTTGAAGATACCGATGATATTCTATTACGTATTTCTTTTAAGTTCGCCATTTTTTGTTAGTATTAAGTATTGAGAAGTTAGCATTAAGACTCACTAATCGTACTTTTCTAAGATTTGACATTTTTAATAATATATGAGAACTTTCACTCCCAAACTTTGTACTCTGTACTTAAAACGTTGTACTATTTTCTATATTTAGCCGACAGTTCTTTAGCTACAGTAGTTAAAGTATCTGTAACCTCATCTGTCAATTTTCCAGCCTTCAAATCGGCTAATGCATTGCTGTGTTTAGCTTTCAAAAATTCCAAATAATCTCTTTCGAATTCTTTTACTTTTTCAACAGGCACATCTCTTAACAAGTTTTTAGAACCTGCATAAATGATTGCGATTTGGTCTTCAACTGTGTAAGGGTCGTTTTGTGCTTGTTTCAAGATTTCCACGTTACGTTTACCTTT
>DINI01000024.1:55185-55567 GCA_002426755.1 Flavobacteriaceae bacterium UBA5544 | reverse complement strand
TGCCGTCGCACTCAACGGTCAGGTCGGCACCGCCCGTGATTACAGGGGGTACAGAGTCCTGGATGGTATAGGTCGCGGTAGTGGAAACCGAGTTGCCACATTCATCCGTAGCGGTAAAGGTCACCGACACGGGAGCAGAGCAATCGGAAGCTGCACCGGCATAGTCGTTGGTCCAGGTAAGACTTCCGCAACTGTCAATTGCTGTAGCACCTCCATTATTATCCAGCCAGTCCTGGATAGCATCTGAATTACCACTTCCATCACATTCCGCTACAACATTTATTGCAGGACTAGTAAGAATTGGATTTGTTGTATCTTGAACAGTCACAATTTGTTTATGAATAGTTGTGAGCCCACAAAGATCAGTGGCGGTCCATGTTCT
>DINI01000024.1:0-55126 GCA_002426755.1 Flavobacteriaceae bacterium UBA5544 | reverse complement strand
GTCCGTAGCAGTTAAGGTAGCTCCGGCAGGAACGGCATCACACTCTACTGAAATATCAGCAGGAAGCGCTTCATTAAATGAAGGTGGCGTAGTATCTTGAACAGTCACAATTTGTTTGTGAACAGTGGTAAGACCACAAAGATCAGTAGCAGTCCATGTTCTGTCTAGAATATAGTTGGAAGGACAGGAACCATCGATACGAATTTCGTCAAAAGTAACAGTGGCAGTCCCACAATTGTCCGTAGCAGTTAAGGTAGCTCCGGCAGGAACGGCATCACACTCTACTGAAATATCAGCAGGAAGCGCTTCGTTAAATGAAGGTGGCGTTGTATCTTGAACAGTCACAATTTGTTTATGAATAGTTGTGAGCCCACAAAGATCAGTGGCGGTCCATGTTCTGTCTAGAATATAGTTTGAAGGACAGGAACCATCGATACGAATTTCGTCAAAAGTAACAGTAGCAGTCCCACAATTGTCCGTAGCAGTTAAGGTAGCTCTAGCAGGAACGGCATCACACTCTACTGAAATATCAGCAGGAAGTGCTTCTACAAATGCAGGAGGTGTGGTATCAGTAACTGTAATTATTTGATTTGCGGAAACAGAAATTCCACATTCATCAGTTGCAGTCCAAACTCTTGTTATTGTACTTGTATTGCCGCAACCTGGTATGGAAGTTTCGGTTTGAGATATAGTCACATTGCCACAAGAATCAATTCCAGTTGCCACTCCTGTAGAGGCAGAACTTGTATCGTTACCACATTCTACTGTAACGTTTGCTGGTACTGTTAAAACTGGAGCTGTAGTATCGGTTATAGTAATAATTTGATCAGCAGAAGTTGAGTTGCCACATTCGTCAGTTGCAGTCCAAGTTCTTGTTATTGTCCTCGTATTTCCACAATTTTCAATAACAGTATCATTTTCTGTAATCGTCACATTACCACAAGAATCAATACCAGTAGCTTTACCGGTTTCAGAAGTGTCACTACCGCATTCTAGACTTATATCATCTGGAAGAATTAAAGAAGGGGGAGTTGTATCAACTATTGTTATTGTTTGGGTATCAGATATAACATTGCCACAATCATCAGTTGCAGTCCAAGTTCTTGTTATAGTAGCTGTATCTCCACAGCTTGGAATACTATCATCTGTATAAGTTATTGTAACTGAACCACAGCTATTGCTACCTGTAGCAGTTCCAGTAGCAGCTGGGCTTGTGTCACCACCACATTCTACAGTAATATCGGCAGGGACATTTAAAGTTGGAGCAGAAGTATTAACAAGTGAAATTACTTGAACGAATTCACTAATCGTTCTTCCACAGGCATCAGTAAAAACCCAAGTATTAGTATAGGTGCCTGAATTTCCACAATTGGCATCTGGTACAAAGGCACCAGAAGTTTTAGTGAGATCAAAGTTACACTTATCTGTAATAGGTGACAAATTTTGAGCAGTAGCTAAACCATTAGCATCACCACATTGCAAAACAGTATCCAATCCATTTACTGGAGTTGCCCAGACTGCTGCAGCTGGTTGGTTTATATTTACCCTTAAAGGAAGTTGATTTCCCAAATTACATTCGTTAAGTCCCGATGAGCTTAGTGTGCTTTGAAGTGCGGGATTTTGAACGCCATTGTAGGTGGCTACAAATTGTAAATCAAATGAAAGATCACAACTGTCTTCTAAAAAATAACATTGATCTTTGATCATTAATTGAAAGTTGATATTGAGGTTTGGATCTCCAACATCAGCTAAACCGTTTGCCAAATTAAAAGTAAGATTTCCAGTTGTAGGATTATGTGTATAAGTTACACCAGTTGGCAAACCAGTGGCAGATACGAATTCTACTTGAGGTGGTAATGTTGTAGAAATTGATAAATTTACTGCATCATCATTACCATTATTGTGAACATTAAAATTTACTGGCACACCTGCACCTGCATTCACTGGGTTTCCACCAGAAATTGCAATTTGAATAGGATCTAAATCTGGAGAATAAACATCAACAGCTAAACCTAACAAATATAATCCATAAGTTTCTTGGTTGGATGTTAGCCTTAATACAGCCGAAGTTTGGTTGTTGGTGATGATCGAATTATTAGGATTGCTTAAATTAAAAACGGCTGCATCAAAACCAAGAGTGTTAGTGCTGGCAGGGTTTCTATTTATAAAATCTGAATTCCCAATGGTGATCCTACTATTGAAAAAATTGCTTGAGCTTCTAAGAGGAGCGGATATGTCAACAAAATTTCCAGCAACGTTTTTAATCTGAAGACGATCTCCACTTAAACTTCGATCTCCTTCCAAAGAACCAATCACTAAATCTGCTTTAACATTACCAGATGGTATAGTTTGAAAACCATTAAAATTGATATCAAAATTATTGGTGGAACTCGTTACGTGAGCATAACCATCAAAAAGTGTAATGTTTTTACGTGGCAAGTTTGGACTTTCATAAACAAACACTATTTGCCATCCGCCAGATGTTCCAGTATTACCGCCATCATGTGAAGTTAAACTGCCTGTTTTTGCTTCCACATTCGCAACTTGATATTTGCCATATGGATTGCTCAATGCTGTAACGGCAGTAGTGATGTCTTTTACACAAATGTATGGGTCGTTACCAAAATGCAACAACTCATTTCTACCTCGGTAAATAATTTCGTTACCTGTAGCAGTCAATGTTGTATAGGCATTTTGACCAGGAAGCATTAACTTAATATCGTTATAATTCCAATTTGCTTGATTCTCCGAATTTAAAACAGAGTTTGGTTCTTTGTCGGCGGCAGCCCAATACAATAAAACTTTTTTGATTGACAGACATTCCAAAGTAGGCTGTGGATTCTCAAAGTTTGCACTACTTGAGTTAAACGTTGAGTTATCATTATCTATATCCACATAGACATTGTCCGTAAAATCGTGGTTGTCCGATGAACCTGTATAAGCCCCCGTTGCAGATCTCGATAACATGTTATTGGCAATGATGGTTACATTTCCTTTAACAGTCTGATTGTATCTAGGCGAGAACGTTTGCTTTACTTGAGCATTTGATACAGCACTAAATAACAAAAGTATTGTTATTAGGGTTTTGTTAATCTGGGTGAATTGAGTAAGGTTTTTCATACGCCCTTATATTTAGTTTGTGAGGTAATTAGATGGACTAATTATTATTGTTAGGATTTGGAATTAATGATTCAATAGATACGGCATTACTTAAATATCTACCTTCATTCGATACTGCAACAATTTCAGTGCAATTCCATGTATTCAATTTTGCGTTATTTGGTCGTGATAATTTAACGTAGAATTCCACAGTCTTGCCAGGTTGGACAACTATTTGTTGAATTCTACTTTTTTGGTTTTTTTCCAAGAGTACTTGCTGGAATTCTGTTTGATCAGCTTTCTTAACATTTGAGCATTCTTTGTTTTTTGTAGAAATGTTAACGCTTGAAGCCACAGAGCTAGAATTTGATAATTCCAGCAGATACATATGCTCGGTTTCATAATTTGGAGCGTCACTACCTTTCTTAATGGATAGCTTTAATTGGTTCTGTCCTTGACAAACCAAGACACCAAAACACACTAGTATTATTGTTGCAACTGTTTTCATATTTTTTTGTTTAAAAAACTATATTTTTCGCAAAGCGATATTTTATAAATTTGATTTAATTATTAAATAGGTGTAACTTCACATGTCGGTATCTTGAACCAAAAAATAAAACATGAGTAAATACAAAATTCAATAATAGTGAGGGAAGGGCATTGAAAATCAATGCAGGTAAAATGGATATATTAATATGTTTTTGATTTGGGGTCATTTACATTAATTTAATACAGCAAATCAACTCATTACTTAATTGCAAAACAAAAATAAATGTTGAAGCGACGAAAATAATCGTTAAAACGGATATATGCAACACTTTATCGAATTTTTTTGCGTTTAATCGAAAAATAAATGAAAACACTCATCTTAATTAGACATGCCAAATCGTCTTGGGACCACGATATTACTGATATAAACAGACCTTTAAGTGCTCGTGGTTTTGATGATGCGAATTTACTGTCAAATGAATTGTTAAAGTATAACATTCTTCCTGATGGCATATTTTCTAGCCCAGCAAAACGAGCATTAACGACTTGTAAAATCTTCATGGAAGTTCTTGACTTTTCTTCGGAATTATTAAAAGTCACAGAAGAACTATATGATTTTGGAGGAAGAAAAGTAGCTGATTTTATATACAGTTTGGACGATTCGTACGAATGCGTTTTAATTTTTGGACACAATAATGCTTTTACGGCAATTTCTAATCGCTATGGTGATAAAATTATAGATAACGTCCCAACTTGTGGGTTGGTTATGCTTCAATTTGATACAGATAGATGGCTAAACATCGACAAGGGGCATACTAACATGACACTTTTCCCAAAGAATTTAAAAGATTAATATGAATTTGTAGAATTAATATTTCATCAAAGAATGTAAAAATTCTGACTTTTCAGTCCACTTAAATACAATATATTTGTAATATAAATTTTAACAATTAATGGTAAAAGACAAAAACAGCTATATCAACAGAGAAATTAGCTGGTTACAGTTCAATGCAAGAGTGTTACAAGAGGCCGAAGATGAGAGTGTTCCTTTGATTGAACGGCTTCGTTTTTTAGGGATATTTTCTAACAATCTTGATGAATTTTTTAAGGTCAGATATGCTACAGTAAAGCGGATTGATGAGGCAGGGAAAGCGGGAAGAAGTGAGTTGGGAGGATATGCCGCCAGCGAGTTGCTTGAAATAATCACACAAATTGTTATCAAGCAACAAAGCGAAAGCCTTGATATCTTAAGCAAGATACACCATAAATTAGAAGAAAAAGATATTTACATCATAAAAGAAGATCAAATTGATGAATCTCAACATGCTTTTATAAAAAATTATTTTATTCAATATGTAAGCCCAGCGCTTGTAACAATTGTTTTGAGTGAACAAGTGGATTTACCAATGTTAAAAGATAGTGCTGCATATTTGGCATGTAGGATGCGTCTTTCTAACGATAAATGTCAGTATGCACTAATTGAAATACCTAGAACGATGGATCGATTCGTGGTACTTCCTAAAAAAGAGAACAATAACTACATCATTATGTTGGATGATTTATTGCGTTATTGTTTGCATGACATTTTTAGCATTTTTGAGTTTCAGGATATTTCGGCTCATATGATAAAGATCACCCGCGATGGTGAGCTGGACTTTGACAGTGATTTGAGTAAGAGTTTTATAGAAAAAATTTCAGATAGTGTTAAGCATCGCCAAATCGGTGAACCAATTCGCTTTGTGTACGACAAAACCATCGATGAGGATACCTTACACTATTTTATGACCAAAATGGGCATAGAGTCCAATGACAGCGTCATTCCAGGAGGTCGTTACCATAATCGCCGTGACTACATGGATTTCCCAAGTCTCGGACGAACGGATTTATTGTATGAAAAAATTAGCCCATTGCCGGTAAAAGGATTGAGCCTCGAGCGCAGTATCTTTTCTACAATAGCACAAAAGGATTTTCTCTTATATACGCCTTTTCATACCTTTTCATATATCGTCAAATTTTTGCGCGAAGCAGCTTTAGACCCACAAGTAAAAACTATAAAAATCACGATTTATCGTTTGGCACAGATTTCCCATGTTGCCAGTTCGCTTATTAATGCAGCGAAAAATGGCAAGAAAGTTACTGTCGCGATAGAATTGCAGGCACGTTTTGATGAGCAGGCCAATATCGATTATGCAGAGCAAATGGTTTCAGAGGGCATCAATCTGCTTTTTGGCGTAAGAGGTCTAAAAGTGCATAGCAAAATGTGTATTATTGAACGTGAGGAAGAAATGGAGTTTAAGCGTTACGGATTTTTAAGTACTGGTAATTTCAATGAATCTACAGCAAAGCTTTACACAGATTTCACACTGTTTACCGCGGATCAAAAAATACTCAAAGAAGTCAATAAAGTTTTCAATTTCTTTGAGACCAATTATAAAATATTTAGATATAAACACATTATAACATCTCCTCATTATACAAAAACGAGAATTTTTAAGTTAATTGACACAGAAATCCAAAACGCCAAAAAAGGTAAACCTTCATACATCAAGATAAAGTTGAATAGTATTTCGAGTTATATGATGATTGATAAATTGTATGAGGCAAGTAGGGCGGGTGTAAAAATTCAAATGATTATAAGGGGTATTTGCTGTTTGGTGCCTGGTGTTCCCGGAATGAGTGAAAATATTGAGATCATCAGTATTATAGATAAGTTTCTGGAGCATACACGAATGCTGGTATTTTGCAATGATAATAATCCAAAAGTTTTCATTTCGTCAGCAGACTGGATGACTCGTAATATTGAAAACAGGGTGGAAGTGACGTGTCCAATCTACGATGAAGACATCAAACAGGAATTAATGGATATTTTTGAAATTTGTTGGAATGATAATGTAAAAGCCCGAATTTTGGATGGAACACAAAGTAATGCTTACAGACGAAATGATATGCCTAGAGTGCACTCACAATTCGATACATACGATTATTTTTTAAAAAAATTACAGAGTTAATATGTTGATCATCAAAAAGTACGCGGCTATTGATATTGGGTCAAATGCTGTGCGTTTACTTATTTCAAATATCATTGAGCAAAAGGGAAAACCGGCATTGTTCAAAAAGAGCTCCTTGGTACGTGTTCCCATTCGTTTGGGAGCAGATGTATTTCTCAATCAACAAATTTCCAACGAAAATGAAATACGTTTGATCGACACAATGAATGCTTTCAGACTGCTGATGCAAGCTCACAAAGTAACTGTTTACAAAGCCTGCGCGACTTCAGCAATGCGTGAGGCAGATAATGGTTTTGATGTTGCCAAACATATTGCCAAACAATGCAAGATCAAAATAGATATTATTGACGGGGAAGAGGAAGCAGCCATTATAGCGGCCACAGATTTGAACCAATATATTGATGAAAGCAAAACATACCTATATGTGGATGTTGGAGGTGGAAGTACAGAATTTTCAGTTATTCACCAGGGCAAAACAGTTGCTTCAAGATCGTTTAAAATTGGTACCGTACGTCTGTTAAATGACATCGTCCAAAAAGAAGCTTGGTTTGATCTAGAGCAATGGATTAAATCCAATACCAGAGACTATGAAAAGGTAGATTTAATTGGTTCGGGTGGAAACATCAACAAGATTTTCAAGATTTCGGGTAAAGCTGTTGGCAAACCTTTGACTTATTTTTATTTGACATCCTTTTACAATATGCTCCAAACTTATTCTTACGAAGAGCGTATTACACAATTAGATCTCAATCAGGACAGGGCAGACGTTATCATTCCTGCCACCAGAATTTATCTTTCAGCGATGAAATGGAGTGGCGCCAAAGATATTTATGTCCCAAAGATTGGATTGTCGGATGGTATTATTAAAAGTGTTTATTTTGAAACTGTTTCGAGCGTAAAAATGCCTTGAATAGGTATTTTGTCTTATTTTTTAAGTTACATGACTAATATTTATTGGACTTTGCTTCTTTTCAATATATATTCACAGTCTCAAATCATCTTTTTATGAAAACAATTTTTACCCTATTATTATTTGTAAGTCTCTCTACTTTAACTTTTTCTCAAGAAACTAAATATGGTGTCAGAGGCGGAGTCAACATTTCCAATTTAGATTTTACACCTGATGCCGATTTCCAAAACCTTCACCGTAATGGTTTTGTTTTTGGTGGATTTGTTGATTATGGTTTTTCGGAATCTCTTTCGCTTCAAGTAGAACTTCAATATTCTGCAGAAGGCGCTAAGGCCGATGAATTAAATGCCGATTACATACAAATGCCAATCATGCTACGTTTTCATCTTGGAGACAAATTCACAGTTGGAGCAGGACCAATGGCAAGCGTAAAAACTTGGAAAAACCAAGACGCATTTTCTACATTTACGTTTTCAGGAATTGGTGGTGTAGAATATATGATAACTGATGAATTATTTATCGATGCACGTTTTTCTTACGGAATTACAAACATACTTGATGAAGATTTTGATGGAATCGAAGCCAAAAATAACAATATCCAAATAGGATTTGGGATAAAGATATAATCAGAAAAAATAGTATTTTTAAAGCTTCAATCGTTTGGTTGAAGCTTTTTTATTTTCTTTAATCTCATTCAAATTCAATGAAAGAAATTGAAAATTACATAGACACATTTCCTGAAGCAACACAAGAAAAGTTAAGGGATATCTACCAAATCATTAAAACTGAAGCTCCTGATTCGCAAGAAAGTATGAGCTACGGAATGCCAGCTTTTAAGCTAAATAAAAAACCATTGGTATATTTTGCTGCTTACAAAAATCATATCGGTTTTTATGCTACTCCCACAGGACATGAGGCTTTTGCAGAGGAATTGTCAAAGTACAAACAGGGCAAAGGGTCTGTACAGTTTCCTTTGAATGAACCACTCCCAATTGATTTAATTAAACGGATTGTTGCGTTTAGGGTGAAAGAAAACAGTAAGAACTAAATTATCCGTGAATCGTTTCGCTCTTACTCAAATTTTTCATGATGTTTGCTTCAAAATCAAGTAATTGCTGCCATTTTTCGTCCACTTCTTTTCGGTTTCCATATTGTCTGGCAAAACCCAAGAACATGGTATAATGGTTGGCTTCACTGACCATCAATTTTCTGTAGAACTCTGCCAATTCTTTGTCTTTTAGCTGTTCAGAGAGCAATCGAAAACGTTCACAACTTCTGGCTTCAATCAAAGCTGCGTATAACAAACGATGCACCAACTGTGTGGTTCGGCTGCCACCTTTCGGGAAAAACGTTACCAATTGAATGACATAATCATCTTTTCTATCACGTCCCAAAGTCCAACCCTTGTCGAGGATTCGGTCGTGTACCATTTTAAAATGACTGATTTCTTCTTTTACCAAGGCAATCATCTCTTGGACCAAATCAGTGTATTCAGGAAAACTGACGATTAAAGAAATCGCCGTGCTTGCTGCTTTTTGTTCGCAATATGCATGGTCAGTTAAAATATCTTCGATATTCTTTTCAACAATGTTTACCCAACGTGGGTCGGTAGGAAGTTTGAGTCCGAGCATATTAGGTGCGTTCTTCTACAAAATCGATTTGCTGTTGTCCATTCTCATCAATAGACATTCGATATAATTTATAGGTATTCTCTTTCGGATTTATGAATGACATATCTAATTTGATGTCGTTTGATGTTGACAATTCTTGATTAACCCAAACATGCTGAAGCGTCGCATTGCTCCAGAAGGCATCCGTATTGATGGATTTGAACTGTTCTGCAGAAATATGTGCATTAAAAATTTCTTTTGTTGGCGTAGAGACCACAATGTCAGACTCAAAAACGCGATGCTGTTTTTGATTTTTAGAAGTTGAATGCTCATTCACAGACATAAGTACGCTCTCGTTGGAAAGAGAATAATTTTTAATATGAACCTTCACATTATTTGAAATGATTGTGTCTGTCACCACTTCAACATATTCATCCGGATAATAGTTGATGATTTCAACTTCAGATTGCCTTTCCTTAAATTCTTTTATAGACTCTTTCAAAGAAACGCTTTTGCTCTTGCGACCGTCACAACTCACAAAACCAATACTAACAATAATCAATACTAATAAAATGTTTTTCATGTTCAATTTAGTGTGTTCAAAAGTCTTGACTCTTGATTTTCTTATCTTTATTCGATTTTAAATATCCAACCCAAACGTTTTTTTCAATAATTCGATATTTGGGTTTTTCTCTTTCAACTTTTGATATTTTTCAATTGGCGTGAATGCATATTGTTTTTCAATTTCTTCGTTGACAGTGATTTCCAAAGATAAGTCATAATTTTTTAAAGTCTTTCGAAGGAATTCCATCAATGGAAATTGTGCCCGTTCCAGTTCAATTTTGAGGGTTTCGTTGGGGAATTCCAATTGAATCGAGGTGTCTTTCAATTTCGGAGTATCCATTTCCAATATCGACATCATGATTTTTTCACCTTTCCTATCCATGGCTTTGGCGTAATCTTTCCAAGCTTTCACGAGTTCTTCTTCTGTTACCGGTTCTTTGGGAAGGTCATTGGGGTCAATCACGACTTCCATTTGCCTGATTTGATGCTCCTTTTTTGCCTTAATGCTTTTTAAGGATAGGCCTGAAGTACGATGCGTATCACTTTTTAAATCAATGACAGGAATGGGTTCTTGAACAAATTCTTCAACCTTTTGAGGGGCTTCTTTTTTTGAATCATCAATTTTTGGTTGGCTTGGTAAAACGGACTCCTCATTTTTAGGAATTGTCACCGCAATGGGTTTGATACCTTTTGCCCTAAAATAGGATGCAGGAATTATGTAGTAATTGCTATTTTTTTTTTCTCCATCAAAAGTGATAGAGGCAAGCTGCATTAAAGTAAGTTCAACTAGCAAGCGTTGATTTTTGCTGCTTTTATATTTGAGGTCACAATCGTTTGCCAGTTCTATTCCTTTTAGCAAAAAGTCATAGGAGGCTTTTCTAGATTGTTCCAAATATTTGGTTTTTGTTTCATCACCTACTTCCAAAAGCTCCAGGGTTTGTTCATTTTGGCAAACCATCAAATCCCTAAAGTGCGATGCCAAGCCGGCAATATAATGATGGCCATCAAATCCTTTGGCAAGTGTGTCGTTAAACTGAACCAGCAATTCAGGAATTTTATTCTCTAAAATTAAGTCGGTACTTGTAAAATAGGTTTCGTAGTCAAGAACGTTCAGGTTTTCTGTAACCGCCTGACGTGTTAAATTCTTACCCGAAAAACTCACGACCCTATCAAAAATGGACAAGGCATCACGCATCGCACCATCTGCCTTTTGGGCAATGATATGTAGGGCATCATCTTCTGCATCAATTCCTTGTTCTTCAGCGATGTACTTTAGATAATTTTTAGCATCCTTAACCGTGATTCTTTTAAAATCAAAAATTTGACAACGTGATAAAATCGTTGGAATGATTTTATGTTTTTCGGTGGTCGCTAATATGAAAATGCAATGTTTTGGTGGTTCTTCAAGGGTTTTCAAAAACGCATTGAAAGCCGCTTGGGACAACATGTGCACCTCGTCAATGATATACACTTTATATTTCCCAACTTGTGGTGGAATCCGAACTTGGTCCGTTAAGTTTCTGATGTCATCCACAGAATTATTGGAAGCCGCATCCAACTCAAAAATATTAAAAGCGAAATCTTCATCTTCAGTTTCCGTACCGTCACTATTAATCATCTTGGCAAGGATACGCGCGCAAGTCGTTTTACCAACACCGCGAGGTCCTGTAAACAACAAGGCTTGGGCCAAATGATTGTGCTCAATGGCATTCAGTAACGTATTGGTAATAGCCTGTTGGCCTACAACATCCTTAAAGGTCTGTGGTCTGTATTTACGGGCTGATACGACGAAATGTTCCATTGAAAATCTTGAAGTAACAAAGTTAAAAATTCAGTTTTAAATTAGGAATTATGAGGGCTATATTTAAGAGTACTTATTAACAATTTATGTACTTTTGCCGATAAGTAAATCGCCTTATCGCTGTTCGTTTTACGAATGGAGGAAAGTCCGAACACCATAGTGCAACATAGTGGTTAATGGCCACCAGTCGTGAGGCTAGGAACAGTGCAACAGAAAGTATGTACAGGTAATGCTGTAGTGAAACCAGGTAAACTCTATGTGGTGCAATGCCATGTATACCAACGCTTGAGGGCGGCACGCTCGATTGTTGGAGGGTAGGCAGCTAAAATGTGCTGGCAACAGTCCATTCAGATAAATGATAAGGACTTTTTCTTTTTCAGAATGCTTTTCTGAAAAAGAAAAGTACAGAATTCGGCTTATAGATTTACTTACACAAACAAGCTCTTTGTTCATTCAAAGAGCTTTGTTTTTATTCTTCTTCGTCAGAGTCTTTGTGAAAGAAACTAAACATGTTACCACCATAATTTTTGGAGTATTGATAGTTGGAAAGTTCGGAAATGTCTGTATGCTTTGAATGCTCTACAATTAAAAGACCATTGTTCTCCAATAAGTCATTTTGAAAAACCAATTCAGGAATTTTTGAGAATTGCACCAAAGTAAATGCATAGGGTGGGTCTGCAAAAATGACGGTGGCTTTGACTTTTGAGTTTTCCAGAAATTTAAAGACGTCACTTTTTATCGCTTGAATGGACATCTCGAATTCCTCTGCTGTTTGGTTAATGAATTTAATGCACCCAAAATCTTCATCAACAGCGGTGATGTTTTCGGTACCCCTTGAGGCAAATTCATAGCTGATGCTTCCGGTTCCAGAAAATAAATCCAACACCGAAATTTCATCAAAATAATACTGGTTGTTCAAAATGTTGAACAGGGCTTCCTTGGCCATATCGGTCGTTGGTCTAACGGGCAGTTTTTTTGGAGCCGTGATACGCCTGCCTTTAAATTTTCCTGAAATAATTCTCATTTAAAAGCTGTTTAGAATGATTGCATTATGATGCGGGGCCAAAGGTTTTTGGTCAGATTTGAATTCAAAATTATAGTTTGGTTTGTAAAATTCTACAAATCTGACATAGGTATATATGATTGTATATAGGTCATCATCTTTTTCAATCAATCCCATTAAGTTGAGTTTGATGGTTTCTGGATTAAGACGTAATTGCTCCATTGTAAATAAGAGGTAATAGACAACATCCTCTTTGGTCGTAAATTCAAAGCTATTATAGAGCAATAGTTTTTCATCCTTTATCGCCACCAATTCAAAACTCTGTTGATTGACATTGAGATACATCGAAGCATATTCAGATTTAGCTTCTTTCTGTAGAAGTGTATCGATAAGAAGCGTAGAGGCATGCTTATATTCAAAAACGCCAAACGTATCAAAAATGAAATTGTTGATATTCATATAAGGCACATAGACATTGACACTGTCATTAATGGCAATCTCGTCATGCGAAATGAAATCGGATTTTAGGATTTTTGAATTGAATTTCAAATAATCAGCAGATTGATTTTCGTTAAACAATACTTTAGGAACCAAATTGGAAAGTTCATTTTGATAAATGACCAACACAGAAGAAAACTTTTGGTTCAGGTCCGTGTGTTCTATTAGAGATTGTTTAAGATGCTCCAACGCTTCAAACGGATTTACCTTCCGGTCAAAATAATTGTTTTTCAGAAACTCAACGCTTTTTGAGGTTCTATTGAGGATACAAAAAGAAAGTCCACTCAAACTAATTTGAATGGACAGGTCTTTAATATGATTTTGATTCAATTTATTCGCCTTTTGAATACGTTTTTGGCCAGTTTCCAGTGGTCTTGACTTCGTTCATTGAACCCACGGTTAAAGTTGGGCCGTTCACACCATCCACAGAGACGACTTGCTTTTCTTTTTCAACAAGATTTTTATCTTGATCGTGTAGAATAACCTCTTTGTCTACACTTGCCTCAAAAACAGGTATATCATCCAACATTCCTGCCTGCAACTTAAATTTTGCACCAGATTCTCCAGCCGGAACATTCATCATTTGTTTGTAACGTGTGTCTGCTCCAAAAAGGGAGTCTCTAACAGGTCGTTTTCCAAGGGTATCAGTTAACACTATTTCTTTGGTCATATCCACGCCAAATCTTTTGGTCATTTCTGCATCATGAACAGTTGTGTCTCTTTTTTGAGTAATTGTAAATTCACCATTATCTATGAACTTTACTAATTCATCAAAATTATCTGTGAATTTTCCATTCACCTGTTTATAAGCTAACTCTGCATCTCTAATGTCTATCAATCTATCGATAACAGCAGAATAACGTTTTTCTTTAAGTTGATTGAATTGAATTTCACCATAAACGGACATGAAGGTAAAATAACCTAATGCGATTATGATAATCCATAATACAAGATTGACAACGATCTTAAGTTTTTTTGGTACAAATTTGTCAATCAACCATACGATTCCTATCGTAAGAAGAATAACAACTACTATCGCAATAATGAAGTTTAACATAGTGAGCTTGTTTATTAATTTTTTAGTTTTAGGTATTACGCAAATCTACAATTTTTTTTTATTCGTGAAAACCAATAGCTGTAAAAATGAAATAAAATTAGCTTCATTTGTTACGGATGAATTTTTTCGAAAAGTAAATTTAATCTATTTATCCTTTTAAACGCCACAAATTATATCTTATCTTTCCACTTTGCCAATAGTCTAAAACCGATCCATGAATGCTTCTGAATTTTATCGCTTATTAAAGAAAAAATTCCCTTTTGAACCCACTGAAAAACAGAATGTTGTATTAGACCAATTATCAGAGTTCATTTTTGATACGACCCCTAATGGTCTTTACCTTTTAAAAGGATTTGCAGGTACAGGAAAAACTAGCATTATTGGTACATTGGTATCAAATCTTTGGGAAATCAAAAAAAGTGCGGTTTTGATGGCTCCAACTGGCAGGGCAGCAAAGGTAATTTCCAATTATTCGGGTAACGAAGCCTTTACCATTCATAAAAAAATATATTTCCCAAAAAAAGATAAGGGAGGAGGCGTCAAGTTCGTGATGCAACCCAACAAACATCGCAATACTCTTTTTATTGTTGATGAAGCTTCGATGATTCCTGACGCACCGGCAGATTCGAAATTATTTGAAAATGGTTCTTTACTCGATGATTTAATGCAATATGTGTATTCTGGTCACAAATGCAAATTGTTGCTCATTGGTGATAAAGCTCAACTGCCACCAGTAAAATCTGACTTAAGTCCTGCTTTAGATGCGCAACAGCTCAATCTTAATTATAATAAAAGCGTAAAAATGATGGAACTCGACGAGGTGGTCCGTCAGGGACAAGATTCTGGTATTTTAATGAATGCCACTTACCTCCGCGAAATTATGGAAGGTGAATTCATGGATGCCTTTAAATTTGATTTGAACGGATTTGAGGACATTGTTAGACTAATTGATGGTCATGAAATTATGGACGCTATCAACGATGCTTATGGTGAAGAAGGCCACGAAGAAACAGCAATAATTGTAAGGAGTAATAAACGGGCCAATCTTTATAATAAGCAAATCAGAGAACGAATTCTGAATAATGAAAACGAATTGACGCCAGGTGATTTCCTAATGGTTGTAAAAAACAATTATTTTTGGGTGAAGCCAACTTCCGAAGCTGGATTTATTGCCAATGGTGATATCATTCAGGTACTGGAAATTCACAGTATTCAAGATTTGTACGGATTCCGTTTTGCAGAAGTCAAGGTGCAAATGGTTGATTATCCAAAAATGCAGCCGTTTGAAACGGTTTTATTACTCGACACCATTGAAGCCGAAGCACCTTCTCTTGCTTATGAAGATTCCAATAAATTATATCAAGAAGTGCAAAAAGACTATGAAGATGAAACCTCTAATTACAAAAAGTTCCTTAAGATTAAGAACAACAAACATTTCAATGCCTTGCAAGTAAAATTTTCCTATGCCATCACCTGCCATAAATCGCAAGGTGGGCAATGGAATACCGTTTTCGTAGAGCAACCTTATTTACCAAATGGCATTGATAAAGAATATTTGCGTTGGTTGTACACGGCAGTTACAAGAGCAAAAAATAAATTATATTTGATTGGATTCAAGGATGAATTTTTTAATGAATGATTGACAATTAATATTGTTGTACTAACAACTAACAACATATGACCGAAACCATCATCAGTATTTGTCTTGGTATTGGACTTGCCGCTTCTGTTGGCTTTAGGGTGTTTCTACCGCTATTTGCCTTGAGTTTGGCGTCCTATTTTAATCTTTGGGAACTCAACGAATCTTGGCAATGGATCGGTAGTATAACGGCTATTATAACACTGGGTGTAGCAACTTTAATGGAAATAACAGCTTATTACATCCCGTTTGTTGATAACCTTTTGGATACTATCGCAATTCCTTTGGCAACCATTGCGGGTACAGCAGTAATGGTATCCACAGTTGCGGATTTAAGCCCTATGATTACCTGGGCTTTAGCAATTATCGCAGGAGGCGGTACGGCTGCTACAATAAAAAGTACATCCGGAGCAACACGTTTAACTTCTTCAGTCTCTACTGCAGGATTTGGAAATCCGGTCGTTTCAACCATAGAAACGGGAACATCTATAGTCATGTCAATCGTTTCAATCTTTTTACCAATAGTAGCTTTGATACTGGTAATTATTGTGTTTTATATCATTTTTAAAGTTTATAAAAAGATTAGACCTTCAAAACCTTGATTTCCTATAAAAAGTTTTATTTTTGGTTAGAATTCTTTCGCTTATATGAAAATTATCTCAATGATTCCGGCACGTTATAGTGCATCGCGTTTTCCCGCCAAATTGATGCAGAATTTGGCAGGAAAAACGGTTATTCTCCGAACATACGAAGCCACTGTCGCAACTCAATTATTTGATGAAGTATATGTGGTTACGGATAGCGCAATCATTTATGATGAGATTGTTAATAATGGAGGAAAAGCCATCATGAGCAAAAAAGAGCATCAATCAGGAAGTGATAGAATTGCCGAAGCGGTTGTGGATTTGGATGTGGACATTGTGGTGAATGTTCAAGGTGACGAACCTTTTACAGAGCGTGAAAGTTTAGAAAAAGTATTGGAAGTTTTTAAACATGATCATCAAAAAGAAATTGATTTGGCTTCTTTGATGGTTGAAATTCATGATTGGGAAGAAATCAGTAATCCAAACACGGTCAAAGTAATTGTTGACCAAAATAATTTTGCCTTGTATTTTTCAAGAAGTCCGATACCATTTCCTCGTGACAACGAAGTAGGCACAAGATATTTTAAGCATAAAGGCATTTATGCTTTTAGAAAGCAAGCATTGTTGGATTTTTATCGATTGCCAATGCAATTTCTTGAAGCAACTGAAAAAATAGAATGTATTCGATATTTGGAGTACAGCAAAAAAATAAAAATGGTTGAAACCACAGTCGAAGGTGTTGAGATCGATACCCCTGAAGACTTGGAACGCGCAAAACGTTTATGGAAGTAGAGTATAAGGACATTAAAGTTATTGGGTTTGATGCGGATGACACACTTTGGGTCAATGAGACGTATTTTCGAGATGCGGAATTAGAGTTTGCCAAATTACTCTCGCCTTATGAAACCGCTAACAAAATTGACCAAGAGTTATTTAAGAAGGAGGTAGAAAACCTGCCATTATATGGTTATGGTATCAAGGGTTTTGTGTTATCTATGGTTGAAATGGCCTTGGAAATCTCCAACGGAACTGTGTCAAATGCTACCATTGAAAAAATATTGGAGATAGGTAAACATATGCTCAACAAACCAGTAGAATTATTGGAAGGTGTTGACGAAGTTTTGCATACATTGTCAAAAGAGTTTCGATTAATAGTTGTCACAAAAGGCGATTTGTTGGACCAAGAACGAAAATTGGAAAAATCTGGTCTATTGGATTATTTCCACCATATCGAAATATTGAGTGATAAACAAGAAGCCAATTATTCAAAATTGTTGAACCATTTGGACATTAAACCATCAGAATTTTTAATGATTGGAAATTCATTAAAGTCAGATATTTTACCTTTGGTCAATATAAAAGCAAAAGCCATTCACGTGCCATTTCATACGACTTGGATTCATGAGCAGGTCAATGATACTGAAACAAAGGACAAAAGCTATAAAACTGTT
Organism: Flavobacteriaceae bacterium UBA5544; assembly: GCA_002426755.1. GTDB lineage: Bacteria > Bacteroidota > Bacteroidia > Flavobacteriales > Flavobacteriaceae > JBPOFM01. The sequence goes on along the minus strand of DINI01000024.1, from coordinate 37,413 downwards.
GATAATCTGTTGGAAATAATTCCTCTTTTAAGCAGAAAAAAACAAAGTTCAGCAGTTAAGAACAAATATGTATGAGTTATAAAAATTACCCAATGGTGTCCAGAATTGTATTTGGACGTGGCAGTTTTAATCAATTAGGAGATATTATAGAGCCTAAAAGATTAAATGTCAAGGCACCATTTATTTTTTTGGTGGATGATGTGTTCAAGGGAGATGCTTTGGTTACATCTCGAATTCCTTTAGCTTACGATGATGAATTGATATTTATATCTGCCAATGAGGAACCAAAAACCTCACAGGTTGATGAATTGGTTGAAAAAATTATTCTAACACACAACGATAGGCCTTCAGGAATTATTGGTATTGGCGGTGGCACTGTATTGGATTTAGCCAAAGCCGTCTCCATCATGTTGACCAACGAAGGGGAGGCTAAAGATTACCAAGGTTGGGATTTGGTAAAATCGCCAGCCATATATCATGTCGGAGTGCCTACAATTTCTGGAACTGGGGCAGAAGTATCGAGAACCACTGTTTTAACAGGACCGGAAAAAAAATTGGGAATCAATTCTGACCATACACCTTTTGACCAAGTTATTTTGGACCCAGAATTAACTGTTGGAGTTCCAAAGCAGCAGTGGTTTTATACAGGTATGGATTGCTATATCCATTGTATTGAGTCTTTGAACGGCACATTTTTGAATGCTTTCAGTCAGAGTTATGGCGAGAAAGCTTTCGAATTATGCAAGGAAATTTTCGTTGACGGAAATCTCTCCGAAGAGGAAGCACAGGATAAGTTGATGATGGCTTCTTGGCATGGCGGAATGAGCATCGCTTATTCGCAAGTGGGCGTGGCTCACGCTATGAGTTATGGATTGGGTTATTTGTTAGGTACAAAACATGGTGTAGGTAATTGCATTGTGTTTGATCATTTGGAAGAATTCTATCCAGAAGGAGTTGAATTATTTAAGCAAATGAAAAAACTTCATAACATTCAGCTTCCGCAAGGAATTTGTGCGGATTTGGATGATGAACAATTTGATACAATGATTGATGTGGCGCTAGGCTTGGAGCCACTTTGGCAAAATGCTTTGGGAAAACATTGGAAACAAACCATTACAAGAGAAAAATTAAAATCCCTATACCAAAAAATGTAATATGCGATGGCTAGCCAAATGGATTTACTTTAAGCTACTTGGCTGGAAAGTTGTTGGAAATGTAACCATGTCTAAAGATACCGTAAAGAAAGCGGTTTTGATAGCTGCACCACATACCAGCAATTACGATTTTTTTATTGCATTGCTACTTCGACAAGTTATAGGAATCAAATCAAATTTTGTTGGTAAAAAAGAACTCTTCGTTTGGCCGTTCGGCTACTATTTCAGAAGTATTGGCGGCGCTCCTTTAGATAGAACATCAGGACAGAATAAAGTTCAAGCGATTGCGGATTTATTTGAAAAAAGAGATGAATTCAGATTGGCAATATCACCGGAAGGCACACGTAAAAAAGTTGAAAATTGGAAAACTGGCTTTTACTATATTGCCAAAGCTGCAAATGTCCCAATCATCATGTTTACTTTAGATTTTGGCCGTAAACAAAACAAAATTTCCGAACCATTTTATCCAACCGATGATTTTGAATCAGATTTAAGGTTTATCAAAACTTTTTTTGAGGATGTTCAAGGGAAAGTTCCTCAAAATACATGATTTTGGCATAAAATTTGGATTATTTAGACTGTAGTTTGTTGATGAAACATACAGTAAACAATTTTTGTCCCTAAAGAGAAACATTGACAGATTATTTTAAATATGGCTACCCCTTTTATGTTTTGGGGTAGCTTTTTTGTTTAAATCCATATTGATCTTAAATACGCTGACTTAAAGTAACTTCAATTGAAAATAGTTGCATTTCGTTTATTAATAACTTCATAAACTTTTGTTAAACCTCCAATCCAATTCAACCTTTAAAGTGTTTGGGACGTAAATAACATTATAACATTAAAAACAAATTTTTATGAAAGCACTAAATTCTATTAAACTTTTTGGCCTACTTATCACCGTGTCACTCTTTGCATTTTCATGCAATAGTGATGACGATAGTGGTAGCCAAACTCCTCCAACAAATTCAACAAAATTATTCGCTTCTAACAATACCGATGGAAACATAACATATTATGATGTTACAGATGCATCAAACATAACTACTACTACATTATTAACAACTTCATTGGCCGCAGACGGCATTTTTTATGATGCTGATAATGATGTTGTTTTACAAGCATCACGTTCAGGATTCAATCTTGAGGCTTTTACAGGTATTTCAGCGTTACCAAACAATACATCCATTGTGTCTGCCTTAATTGGTACGGTTGATATGCAAAGTCCAAGAGAGACTGCTGTTAAAGGCAATATTGTGGTTGTTGCAGACAATGCTGATGTAGATGGTGACATGAATACTTTAGATGGACGTTTCTTTGTCTATGAAAGCAACGGTACGGAGTTTACATTAAGAAACACAATTACAACCGATTTTAAAGTTTGGGGAATTACCTTTATTGGTAACGATTTATATGCCGTAGTTGATGCAGATAACGAACTGGCTGTATTCACAAATTTCTTGAACAATACATCTGATGCAACCCTCTCTGCATCCAAAAGAGTAGTAATTGAAGGCATCGTAAGAACACACGGTTTGACTTATGATTTAAACAGTAACACAATGATTATGACTGATATTGGTGATGCTACAAACACTCAAGATGATGGTGGTTTTCATGTCATTTCCAATTTTGCTTCTAAATTCAATGCCATTGCTGATGGAGGAACTTTAGCTGTAAGCGACCAAGTTAGAGTGTCTGGTTCAAGTACATTATTGGGAAACCCTGTTGATGTTGCATATGATAATGCCACAGGAACTGTATTTATTGCCGAAGCTGGAAACGGTGGAGGTCGTATATTGGCGTTTAACAATATTGGATCTGGTGGAGACATAACACCAACATTAAACAATACCTTAAGTGCAGCATCTTCTGTGTATCTTTCAAAAGATTAAGTACACTTAATTAACATATTTTAAAAGGCTTTCTAAATTTAGAAAGCCTTTTTTATTTGTAATAAAACCGATTGGATTAAAATCTCGTATGTATTTGTAAGCTTTCTGAATAAGATTGCTGTGAGAAAGAGGAAGGCTATCGATTAATTTTGATGGCCTTTCGTTTTATTTAGATTTTGCCATCCAACCAAGTCCTGAATTCATAAAAATTCTGCGGAGCCACACCATGGCCAACCGGGAATTCAGAATATTTATGCTTAATATTTAATCGCTCCAGAAATTCTGGTACTTTCCTTGCCCAGTCCACAGGAATCACTTGGTCCATACTACCGTGAGAGCAATAAAAATTAAGAGATGCATAATCGTTCTTGTCTAAATTTTTTGGAAGTATATCTTCATTGATGTATCCACTCAAAGCAATGACGTTTTTTACTTTTTCAGGATAGGTGAGCGCTACAGCATAACTCAAAATAGTACCTTGGCTAAAACCCAATAGTGTCACATTATTGCTGTCCACAGGATACATTTTGCAAGCTTCGTCAATAAAGTTTGCGATCAAATCTACAGATGCTTTTGCCTGTACATTATCATTCCATTTGTTCATTTCAGCATCAAAATTAATGGCATACCAAGCATTTCCATAAGGTTGCATGGGATGTGGTGCCCTAACTGAAATGATGAACAATCCCTTTGGCAATTCTGACGCAAATGAGAACAAATCGTCCTCATCACTACCATAACCATGGAGCATGATGAGCAATGGTGCGCTTTCTTTTAGAATTGAAGGTCTAGTTATGTGGTAAAGTGATAAGTCGTTCATATTATCTTCCTAATGATGAAAAAATTTTCTGGAAGAAATCCCCCAAGAGAGGAATTGATTCTGCTTTTCCAGCAATCGCACTAAAAATACCATAGAAAATCAATACAGCAATTCCAATCCAGAGAGCGAATGTAATATTCCAACTATCAAAACCACTTACTACAAAACCCAAAACCATTTGGGTGAGCCAAAGCCCAAGAGCTTGACGTGTATGGAAGGCCGTAAAAGGATTCTTTTTATCCTGGTTCATAAAAAAAGCAATGAGCGTACCGATGAGCGTCAAATAGCTCACTATCGCCATAGTTTTGCCTTCTTCTATCGTTTGTTCATTCATTGGTTTAATATCATTTGGTTGTTTGCAATAATACCATAAGCTTTTCCTTTGAGCATGTGACCTTCAAAAATAGCGTTCTTTGAGCTTGACTTGATGTGTTCTTTTGAAAACTTATAATCCCCATTTGGATTGAAAAGACTCAAATCAGCTTTGTTTCCAATCTTAATTGTGGTGGATGCCAAACCAAAACGTTCTTTGCCTTTGGTTAATAAATCAATTGTTTTTTTGATTGTAAAGACATTGTTTAATGCTCCAAAAGCACTTTCCAATCCAATGGTCCCATTTTTGGCGAAATCAAACTCTATTTTTTTAAGCTCAATGTCTATAGGATTATGGTCACTTGTCACCATATCGATGGTTCCATCCTTCAAACCTTCAATCAACGCATCGCAATCAGACTGTGTTCTCAATGGAGGGGAAACTTTATAGTTGGTATTGAAAGTGTTCAATTCATTATCAGTGAGCACCAAATTGTGAATTGCTACACTGCAACTTACATCCAGTTTCTCTTTTTTTGCATTGCGAATCAATTCTACGGATTTAGAGGTGGAAATTGTGGGTATATGAAGTTTTCCTCCAGTATATTCCAATAGGAATAAGTCCCTGACTATCTGCAATTCCTCCGCCAGCGTAGGATTTCCTTTTAATCCAAGTGACGTGCTTGTTATATTTTCATTCATCACACCAAGCCCAGAGATTTTGGATTCCTGTGGAAATGAATATACCAAACCACCAAAATTGCTGGCGTATTGCAAAGCAATTTTCATCAAGTTTGGATTGCTGATAGGCTTTTGATAATCATAAAATGCAATGGCTCCTGCATTTTTCATATCAAACAGCTCTGCCAAATCCTCGCCTTTACTTTCTTTGGTCAATGCGCCTATTGGATATAAGTTCACTGCATTTCCATTCGCTTTTCCTTTTAAAAAAGAAATATCTGCATAACTATCCACCACAGGATTAGTATTGCTATTTACGGCAACTGAAGTAAAACCTGATAATGCGGCTGTTTTAAGACCGTTTTCAATGGTTTCTCGTTCTTCATATCCAGGTTCTCCAAAACTCACGCTGCTGTCAAACCAACCTTGTGAAACGTGAAGATTGTCTAACTGTACCTCTTTGTATTTTTTTGTGTTTTTGAGGGTTTTTCCAATCTGGGAAATTGTGCCTTTTTCAATTAAAATATCAAGGGTTTGATTGTGAAAATCGCTTTTTGGGTCAACAATGGTCGCAGATTTTATGAGTACGTTCATTTAAAGAATTTTAAGATGAGCATTTCAATAATTAAAAAAGCTAGTGCAAAAATAACAAACCATTTCCATAGCTCATTCACATTGGTGGCACTTTTTATATCATTAATGGCTGAAGCAATGGAAGAGTTGGTCTCAATATTGTTTAACGATGAAAGATTAAGATAATTCAAATTGCTTTCATTTCGATTGTAATTGTAGCTCAAATGTTGAAGTGTGGTTTCTTTATTATTTACCGAAAGGATGCCAGCCACATCGGGAAATTCATCGGTTTTTAATTCAACCTTATTGATGTAGGTTTGTTGCAAAGGAACTACAGAATTCTCATTTAGCACCAAGGTCAAGATATTGTCCTGTTGCAGATTGGTACTGATATCAATCGTGTTTTCCTGACCAATGGTGTAATAGAGTTTTGGCACTTTTAGACTTTGTTTTCCTATGTTATAAAGGACAGGAACGATCAAAGGAGAATTCTTAAAATTTGAATTTTCTTCATTCAGAGGAGCCGAAAACGCATACGCATGATTCGTTTCGGATAGGAAAGAAGTGCCATCTTCAAAACCTAAAACTGAAGAACCTCCCGAACTTACAAATGGATAATATGAATTGACTTTTGGATACTGAAAATTGCTTACCTTCTTATCAAATACATTCACTAATAATGGATGTGAAAAATTGATCGAAGTGATTTTCTTTTCTGTTGAATTCAATATATTGAAACTGGGTAAAAAGTAATTTGTAAAAATCTGATTATAAGAGTTTAATGCAGATTCATTTGAAGGAATTATCATAATGGTTCCACCGTTCTCTGTAAATGATTTTAGGGCTGTAATCAATGAACTTGGTATGTCTTTCAATTCATTTAAAACAATCAGGTTTTGTGATTCAAGATTGTTATAATTAAGCTCGTTAAATTTGACCGAAGTATAGTCAAATTCGTCATTGGTATAAATTTTATTTAGAAACAAATCGTCAGATTCATTAATAGAAAGCACTTTAATTTTTTCACGCTCATTGATATTGAAAAACAAGGTATTGTCATATTGAAGATTGGCATCCTCAATGATTATTTTTCCATCAAACGCAATACCCAACGGAATTGTAAAAGTGGTTTCGGCTTTATCATTTATAGAAACAGCGCTTTTAGCGATCAGATTATCCTTGTCATATAGCGACACGGGAAGCGTTTCAATCGCATCCCCCTGATTGCTTAAGCTGACGGTCAATTCAATGCTTTTGACATCCAAATTTGAAATGTATAGGGTGTCGATCGTCACATTGTTGAGGTTTTCTGGCTTTAGTTGAACCAACCTAAAATTGACCAAACTATCTTTTTCAATTGATAATGCTTCTTTTTTTTGTTGAAAATCTGAAATCATCACCAAATTCTTAACAGAACTTTTGTCTTTGGAAAATGCCTTTTTTGCTTTCAAAATTGCGGCTTCATACGACAATTGATTCGGAGAATGCTTCAACTGAATCAAATCATTCTTGATGGCCTTTATGGTTGTATTTGTAAATGTGTTATCGTTGGTAAATAAGGTAATTTGTTCATTCTCATCTAAATTTTCGATAATATCCTGAACGGCTTTGTTCAACAATGTGCCGTTGCTGCTTTTGGCTTGCATGCTGAATGAATTATCAAGATAAATTACTGTTTCACTTTTGGTATTAAAACTATTGGAATCTGCAATGTATGGTTGGGCAAAGGCAATGATGATACAGGCCAGCAACAACAAGCGAGTTATAAGAGTCAACCATTTTTTTAATTGGGAACTTTTTCTGGTCTGTAACGTGATGTTCTTTAAGAATTGAACATTCGTAAACTCCACTTTCTGAAAACGGCGCAACTGAAATAAATGAACGATTATGGGAATGACAAGCAGCAATAACGCGTAAAGTAATTCTGGATGTTTGAATTGCATTCCTTAATTTGAATTTGTTGAGCAACCAAATATAGAAAATGCTGAAAGATTACCACGGATGGATTTAGGGAAATTTAACTTTTGATAGAGTTTAGTAGTTTGATGATGGAAATTATGGAGATTAAGGTTAAAAGTTTGATAACTGCAGAATCGTTTAGCAAAAGAAAAAATAATCAATCATGGGATGCATATTTTGAATCGAAAAATAGGTTTTGATGCGGTCTTGAGAGCTTTCATTTGCAACGGTGACAATGCTTTGTGGATTTTTAAGCTCGCTGAGATATTTGAAACTATTCAATTCGATATCATAAATGTGTTTTCCGATTTTCTTTGGATTATTGCATATCCAAATGAATGGAACGTTTCGTTTTTTGAGCATCTTTGCAACTCGTTTGCCCTTAAATCCTGCCCCCCACACGGTTAATGTTCGTTCGTTATCATAATCCAATTCCAGGAAATAATGGAGCTTTATGTCTAAAAAATAGTTCTGTGCATAATGCTCATGTGTGCGTGATGTTCGTGTGGGATAATCTCTCCAATGATGCAGCACTTTGTCACAGGGAATGCATTTAATATGATGTTTATAAAATCGAAATGTCAAATCATAATCTTCTGGATAACGGTTTGGCTTGAAAGCATCGCACTCCATCAAATCCTCTCTGTGAATCATCCAACAAGGCGAGGGGATGACACATTCTTTGTATATTTCAAAATAATTGTCACCTTTTAGGGTTAGTTCATTCAACCATTTTTCGTAGCGCTCATAGCCATCGCTGATGCCTTCTTCACTAAAATACTTGACCATCCCAACAGCCAAGTGCTTTCTGCCATTCAGCAAAAGATTATTTAACAAGACTTCAAGTTTATCACTCGTCATCAAGTCATCACTATCCATTCTCGTAATATACGCTCCTTTACTCTGGCTCAATCCGAACTTTAAGGCATCAATAATACCATCTCCATTGTTTTTTAGCAGTTTTATTCGAAAATCGTTTTGGGCATAAGTTTCAACAATCGAGTAACTTTTATCTGTGGAGCTGTCATCAACTATCAGTAATTCCCAATTACGATAGGATTGGTCTAGGATAGAATCCAAACAATCAGGTAAATACGTTTCTGTATTTTTAAAAGGAATAAGAATACTGATTAAAGGCTCTTGCATACTCAAAAATACGAATTCAACTTTTAACAAAATGTTCACTATTAAAAATGTAACACATTGTAGTTTTGTTGGACTTACTCAAAAATTTAAACTAAAAAGAATGAAGAATATTTTAAGTATTGCCCTTATTGGCTCCATTTTGGTTGGTTGTGGTTCTGCATCAAAAATGAGCAATGATTTAGCAACACAAAATCCGATTGTAACTTCAATTGATATTACCAAAGTTGCGGATGACAGACTTCCTGTGGTGATTAATCCAGGGCGTTTTGTTGAAGAAACAGTTACCTATCACATGCCAAAAGTGGTACCTGGAACCTATGCACTTGGCAGCTATGGTCGTTTTGTAGATGAGTTCAAAGCTTTGGATTACAGCGGAAACGAAATGACCTTTACGCATCCTGATGATAATACTTGGGTGATTGCCAATGCAAAAGAATTGGATAAGCTTGTTTATAAGGTAAACGATACTTATGACCAAGAAGTAGAAGGAGGTATTGGGAAAGAAATGCCTTTTTCACCTGCTGGTATGAATATAGAGCCAAATAATTATCTATTGAATTTATATGGCTTCATTGGTTATTTCGATAATCTTAAAGAAGCTCAATATTCGCTTGATGTCACTGCCCCGGCGACGTTTACACATAGTTCAGCTTTGCAATCTACAGGGACTAAATCGAGTTCTGACGGTACAGCAATTACCAATAGTTATTTTGCACCAAGGTATTTTGATATCACAGACAACCCAATGATGTATGGTAAGTTGGATATCCAAGAATTTATGGTTGGAGATATTAAGATAGTTTTAAGTGTGTATTCTCCAAATGGTGTTCATACGGCTGCTAGTTTAAAGGAAACGGTCTATAAAATGATGGAGGCTCAAAAAGCATATTTGGGTGACATTAATTCTACACCGCGCTATGATATATTTTTATATCTGTCTGATGGAGGCCCGGCTTCTCCAAAAGGATTCGGAGCTTTGGAACACCATAAATCTACGACTGTAGTGCTTCGTGAGAACTCTTCAAAGGAACGCCTTGCAAAGTCTATGACTGATGTAGTTGCTCATGAGTTTTTTCATATTGTAACGCCACTTTCAGTCCATTCGGAAGATGTTCACTATTTTGATTATTATAATCCAACCTTTTCCAAACATCTCTGGATGTACGAAGGTGTCACCGAATTTTTCTCTCATCATTTTCAAGTGTATGAAGGGTTGATCACCAATCAAGAATATTACGACGAGCTGACCAATGAGATTAATATCTCCCATTATTTTGATGACACCATGAGTTTTACCGTGATGAGCGAAAACATTATGGAGGAACCTTATGCCAAAAATTATATTGACGTTTATTCTAAAGGAGCTTTAATAGGAATGTGCATTGATATTTTGATGCGTGAAGAAAGCAATGGTCAAAGAAGCATGTTGTCCTTGATGAAAGAACTGTCCAACAAATATGGCATCAATAAACCATTTAAGGATGATGATTTGATTGCCGAAATCACTAAAATGACATATCCATCCATTGGTGAATTTCTTCAGAAGCATGTTGTGGGGACGACCCCGATTGATTATGAAGTATTCTTCAAAAAAGTTGGTTTGACGATGTCTGGAACACAAGTGGAAGCAAACTATATTCAATCGAATACCGGATTTATTTTTGAAGCTGACCCAGATAAAAAGATATTATTTTTCTCGGAAGGGGTTAAAGACAATACCTTCTGGGCAGAACAAGGAGCATTACCTGGCGACATTATAAAGGAAATTAACGGCACGGAATTTTCCGTAGAAAAGGCCCAATTGCTTTTAGGCGGCATGTACCAATGGAAATCAGGGGAAGATTTTGAGCTGAAAGCAGAACGTGATGGTAAAGAAATAGTTTTCAAAGGAAAACTAACTCCAGCCTTTATCACCAGCAAGAATCTTACAGAAGATCCTAACGCCACACCAGCACAAATTGCATTGCGTAAGGCTTGGTTAAAAGGGTAAAGAGTATTTATAAAAGCATAAAAAAGCCTGACTTCATTGTCAGGCTTTTTTTATTTTTCTATGGTGAAGGTAAAGGTACTGCCTTTTCCTAATTCTGATTTAACTTCAATGGTGCCACCAAGTTTTTGAACCAAGCTTTTCACTGTGCTTAAGCCAATGCCGGTGCTTGGTTTTCCTTCTCTGGAAACCGTTTTAAACAGTTCAAAAATGACATCTTGCTTGTTTTTTGCAATTCCAATTCCGTTGTCTGTGATAGAAAATTTGTGATGGAATAATTCCTCTTCATGATAAATATGAACAACACGGTTATCACTATCATTATATTTTAAACCATTGTCTAAAAGATTGATTAAGATTTGTGTCAATGCTGGTTTGTTGATATTTTCAATTATACCTCTGTCTTCATACTTTAGTTCATCATTCTTTGAGAATAACAACTGTTTTAATTCTTCAAACAGCACTGGTAAAACAACGGTTTCTTTTTTTGCTACCACAAGTTCATCAGATTTGTAATAGATTAGGATGCCATCGATATAATTTTTTAAGATCGTTGCTGAATCCTCGATAAATCCTAAATATTCCACCGACTCGGCAGTTAAATTATCTGTATTATCTTCCTTTAAAAGACCCGTTAATGATATGATGTTAGCCAAGGGTGATTTTAAGTCGTGTGAGACGTGGCTGGCAAAATTTTTCAATTCTACATTCCGGTTGACCAAATCTTTTTTTGTGGCTTCAAGCTTTAGGTTTTTACGACGCAATTCGAACAAGTTGACGACCTGCTTCCCAAGAATAATGAGTGATTCGATTTGGTTTTCGGTCAGCTCTCTAGGTTTATGATCAAAGACACAAAGGGTCCCAAGAGCATAACCTTTAGGGTTGATTAATGGCACACCGGCATAAAAGATGGCTTCGTGATTTTCAACCAAAGGATTATTGATGAATCGTTCGTCCAAACGGGCGTCTTTGACAATAAAAATATCATCTTCAAGAATGGCGTGGCCACAAAACGAGATATCACGGGGGGATTGGTTGACCGGAAATCCATGATGTGATTTAAAAAAATTACGGTCACTATCTAATATGGTGATAAGTGAAATGGGGACATCGCAAATAGATGATACAAGCTTTGTTATATTGTCGTAATCGCTCTCTGGCAAACTATCGAGCAATTTATATTGAGATATGGCCGCCAAGCGTTCATGCTCATTGGTGGGCAATTGAGGAGTTTGCATTTTTTTAAGTTTTTTGTCAGACTATTTACGTAGTAAAAGTAGTGCTGGTTTTCCTAAAGTATCGTTAAAATCCTAAAATTATCGTTAAAACGACTCAAATACACCCAAGCCAAATAATGCGAAATCATACTTTACGGGATCATTTTTGTCAAGTTTTCGAAGCGACGTGTCCAGTTCGTTCAGAGCTTTACCATCATTTTGCGGACGTTTAAGCAGCCCCAATTTTCGAGCTACATTGCCAGAGTGTACATCCAAAGGGCAGGACAGTTGGGCAGGAGAGAGGTTGTTCCAAATCCCAAAATCTACACCATTGGCATCCTTACGCACCATCCACCGAAGGAACATATTGATACGTTTGGCAGCGGAGTTTTTTAATGGGTCGCTCACATGTTTTTGGGTACGTTGTAAATGTTCTATCTCAAAAAATGTAGTCTTAAAATGGTGAATGGAATTTTGCATAGAGTCTTTTTGAGCATGTTTAGAAAAGATTGCCTCGAGACCATTATGATTCTGATAGATATGCTGAAGACTTTGTATGAACTGAATAAAATCCTCGCCGTTGAAGGTACGGTGGACAAAAGGTTGTAGAGCTTCTAGGTCTTTTTCTTGATGTTGCGTGACGAATTGGTGGGGTGCGTTGTCCAGCAAAACCATCATACGCTTGGCATTGGTGATGATGCTTTTGCGGTTGCCCCACGCAATGGTGGCGGTAAGGAAGGCGGCTATCTCTATGTCTTCCTTTTGGGTGAATGTGTGCGGTATTTGTATGGGGTCGGTTTCTATAAATCGTGGATGGTTGTACTGTTCGACTTTGGTGTCTAAAAAATCCTTGAGTTGTTCTTGTGTTAACCTTTTCATAGGGTCTGCAAGTTACGATGAAATGTTGATTATTGAAATGGTTTTGAATCGTTTAATGATTATATAGTGTAGTTGTTGAATTGTTAACTTTTGCCACTGTTTTATTTGGGAATTGTTGGATGCTTTAATTGTGAGATGATTCAATTTTGATGGTTGTGGATGGATTTCAAACCTTTGTAAAGGGATTTTGCATTGTTGTATATTTATTTGCTAAATTAGGTGTGTAAACACGTCACCAATAATAGACAAACACGTTGTGTGTAATGCTAAAAAAAATCGTGATAATCTCAAATTCAGTTTTTGAATGATAACAGTTCAAGAATTACTATTCAATCGCGGACTTGATAAAAATGCGAAAATTAAACTTGTCCGACATAAAGACCAAAGGCAAGATTTATACAATCTGTATCGGACTGAATATAATGAATTCTTGAAATATCAAAATTCTCAATCTAAAGATGTTTTCAGAGATGTAGATTATATCGTATCATTTATTGGCGAAGAAGGAAATCGTTCAAGATTTATTGGAGTTTTTAAAATTATCGACAGAAAAACTATCAACGAAAATCATTTTGAATACCAGATGCTTCGAGAAAATGGATTTGAAGATTTAACCGAACGAGTAATAATTAATTGGAAAACTGCAATTAGTTGGCATCAATGGATAAAGAATAAAATGGAAGTGATTGAAATTCAAGCTGGACTTCATTATAGGCAATTTACAGATTATTCAGATTTCATTCTTGACTTTCACGAACTCAAAGAAATCGTTAAAAATCAATACAGCGATTGGAAAAAAATGCTCTCTATTACAAAAGGAATTTATCTGATAAGCGATACGAACACTGGAAAACTATACGTTGGTTCGGCTTATGGCGAAGAAGGAATTTGGGGAAGATGGTGCAAATACATAACAACCAACGGACACGGAAATAATAAAATGCTGAAGGAACAAATTGATGTTGATAAAGATTATGCCAAACATTTTCGGTTTTCTATTTTAATGTTGTTACCCCGAACTGTAACATCTGACCAAGCAATTAAAAAAGAGCGACTTTTTAAAAATAAGTTAGGAACGAACTCTTTCGGACTAAATAGCAATTAACGTATGAACTCACCAAGATTGGTAACTCACGCAGGATTAACAATTAACCTTTCTCAAGCAAATTGTTTTAGATTAAACAACTTTATAGATATTGGAAAACCAAACACTTTAGTAGTGGAATTTAAAACTCGTTATGATTATATCCAGCATCCAGAAACAAACGAATTTGAAAAGCAAAAATATACCGAACAAACGGAACTCGAATTTCCTGACTATAATACTGCAAAAGCATATTCTGATGAATGGATTGAAATTTGGCTCGTGCTCAACCGAAAAGTAATCGCTAGTTTGCACGCTACGAGCCATATACAAGACCGTTGTGTTTAATGCTGAAAAGCATTCGTCCTAAAAAAATAATTATACATTTAAAAAATATGAAAGATATAAATTGGGTCATTCCAGAAAAAAAAAGAAAACTATTCGATGAACAATATGTAAGTATAATCAAACGAATTCCATCTGAATTTTTAAAAAGTAATGATTATATGCCATATTGGTGTTCTGAATTTAGTTTTCCAAACTTCAATAGAAGTTTCATTGAACAACTGCCTCAAAATTTTAGACAAGATATTAGTAATCTTTATAATAAAATAATTAAGTCTAAATAATTGAAAACAACAAAATGAATGCAAAATTCACCAAAACATTAAGGAACATTGGAATAATAAAAACGTTATTTATTTCAGCTTTTTTTCTTCTATCATTTAGTTGTGACGAATTACCCAATGAGGAAATCACAGTCATAGATAATATTACTTTAGGACAAACTACACCAAACTTGTACAAACAAATGGATAGCTTATCTATTCCTCATACAGGATTTCTAAAGAATATTTCTATTAACAACATAAATGATATTTTAGATGAAAAAAGCTATACGCATTTGTATTATTCCGATATATTTAATTTTAGTGACGAGAGCAGTACTTACAATGAACACTATGGATTACTATGGCCAATTACATTAACAGGAACTGACAATGTTATAGGTCTAATTGTTTTATTAGGACATACTAGAAAACCAATATTAGAAGGGGAAGCTAAAGATTATGCTAGTAGTATATCTAAAAAATATTTTCAACAAGATGTAAATAAAAATGTTATTGAAAAAATTGAGAAATTATATATTTCAAAATATGGAAAACCAACTTATGAAACTGAATCTGAACTAAACCCAATTTACACTATTGAAAATAACGGAATAAATCATTACTTAAATGATAAAGGCATTGGAAAAGAAATTATTTGGAAAACAAAATATATGGATATTAAATTGTTCACAGGGGTTAGACAGTTATGATTGCAGTTATAATACTATGCGTCGTAATTATTCACATATAATATGGAGTATTGGAGAAAGAAAACCCGTAAAAGAAAATCTTGAGCTTAATGACATTCCTAGTTATTCTTATGCTTACATAAAATATGAGTTAAATAAAGAAGCAATAGAAAAGTTAAATTTAAGGAAAATAAAGATTTAGTCAAAAAAAAATACGACAACAACCATTTGAGATAAATATAGGGAAAGCACTAAAACACAACACCATATCCTGTGAAAAGCACTTATCCCGTTCCTCAAATATAATATTTAATTTGTAATTATCTCATAATGATGGTTGTGTGGTGTTGGAATGTTGATAATCCCTACCTAATTTCCAATCTTGGTTTTTACTTTTAATGGTTCGAGCCGAGACACGCAACTATTCTTACACACAAACGCTAACTATATGGAAATTATAAAGGGCGTTTCACCATAAATCGTTATCAAATCAAACCAAAGTTTCTTACACATAATTATTTTTACTTCAATCGGTACAATTTGTTACTCAAACGATACGGACTCTGTGACAAACAAATGTTATTATGTATCTTAGAGAAACGATTTTAGTATTAAAAAAAATGATAAAAGATTTCATTAAATTTAGTTTAAAAGCAAGTGCAGCGATGTTTATTATTGGTGTTGGTACCAAACTTGGTATGGATGCTGTAGAAAATTTAAGAAACATTCAGGATGCACGTAAAAGCATGAAAGATGGAAGAAGATAACGACATAGTAGATAACACGTTGAACGTAATGAGTGACTCAATAAGTACATTTGATCAAACGTTCAACAAAGTGCCAATTTACAAAGGTGGGCACAATCTAGGTGCGGCGATTAGCAGTTTTATTGACAGAATTGTAGATTCGATACCTTTAGGTGGCAGAAATGTAGATTAGACAATTTTTCCGTCCACCATCATCAACTTACGATCGGCCATGTCAGCCAACTCTTCATTATGGGTTACGATGACAAAGGTTTGGCCAAATTCATCACGAAGTTTAAAGAACAGGTTATGAAGGTTTTCAGCACTCTCACTGTCTAGATTTCCCGATGGTTCATCAGCAAATATCAATTCGGGGTTGTTGACCAATGCTCGTGCCACCGCGACACGTTGTTGCTCACCACCTGAAAGTTCGCTGGGCTTGTGGTGATAACGGTCTTTTAATCCTAGAAAATCCAAAAGTTCTTTGGATCGTTTTTCTGCTTCCGATTTTGATGTGTTTTTTATAAACGCTGGAAGGCAAACATTTTCTAATGCTGTGAATTCGGGCAATAACTGATGGAATTGGAAGATAAAGCCAATATGCTCATTCCTAAATTTTGCCAAGGCTTTATCATTTAGGGTAGCTAAATTCACACCATTGATAACTAGCTGGCTGTTTTCTTTAGAAGAAGCCCTGTCTAATGTCCCCAATATTTGTAACAATGTCGTTTTGCCTGCGCCTGAAGCCCCTACAATGGATACAACCTCACCTTTGGCGATGTGCAAATCCACACCTTTAAGAACATGAAGGTCACCGTAATATTTATGAATGTTTGTTGCTTTAATCATTGCATCAAACATACTACTTTATGGCGTGCTTCGCAAGTGTCAGGAGGTTTTCTTGTTGAAGATGCTCTTGACATTGTTATAATCGATATAATATACCAAACGCAATGAAAATGTATGCTGAATAGGTTGTTCAAAAAGCCTGTTGACGCTATCAAAATATTTATCCTTTGAAAAATTATCAAAGTTGAACAATGAATTTCTATACAAAGCAGACAGTTGACTTCCAGGGGCAAATTGCCAAGCATAACCAAAATCGAGATTCCAAGTATTGAAGTTAACGTTGGGATCATCAATATCCGCTACGGTGTATCCATCTTCTTGAGACAATCTTCCGTTGTCTTGCAGTGTGTACAAATCCGTTTCATAGGTGACGGTGGACCAATAGTGTCTAAACGTTAGATTTAAGGAATGAAATGAATTGAAATTATAACTTCCGGATAGACTATTGACAACTTCCAATCGACGACGTTGGCCAAAGATGATATCATCACCAATAGTATCCACGAAGCCGCGATCTTTACGATAGTCATCTAAATAAAAGGAATATTGCATTACAAACTTGTCGCTAAAACGTACCCTTGGTTCGATACCAAACCAATAGTTGTAGAAATCTCGTCCTGGCTCAAACATAGTGGCATATCCAACATTGGCATCAAGCGCAAAGGTTTTGTTATAGTTGGAAGAAATCCATGCATTGGTGTTCACTGAATTTTCATAAATAAAGAAACGTCCATCCCTTCGTGGTTCGAAATAATCAAATTGCTTACCAATTTGCCAATTGGCATTCCAACCAAACCCGTGGAGCTTTTTAGTGGTTCCGTTAATGTTGAAGCCTGTGTTTTTACCAGTATAGGTGCCAGGGTTAAATAAACGATTGTAATTGAACCAGGTGCCAGCATAAAAATTGTTAAGTTTCTCTGTTGGCTCAAAAATCCTGTAGGAAGCATCAGCGGAAAGATTGTTATAATTATTTCGGAAGAGAATACCTAAATCATTAATGTTATATTTTTTATCTGCCAATGAATGTCCAATGCCATAACGATATTTTCCGCTGACCTTTCCAAAAAACAGTTCGGAACTAAACCCATTTTTAGAGCCATCTTCAAGATTAAGTGAACTCATTTTTGCGCCACCACTTAAATTGTATTTATTCGATTTAGTCGTAATGTCAAACAGAGCTGCGGTGACATTGGCATCTCTGAAACGGCCGTTGCGCGTTACATTCGTGTTAACCAAGCTTACCGATGAGTTTTGGTTAAACTGCTGGTCAAGAACAATAATATTATAATTAGATAGAGGTTCCACAATTTCACTTCGAGTTTCGCCTGTCAGATTGTTTTTGATGGTAGCTTCTGTCTTTTCTGTGATGGCATTAAAGAAGCCCACACCCAAACCTTTTTTGGTCCGTCCTGAAATCTTTACTGCATTCAGTGTTTTTACCTTGTCTGGATATTCCAGGAGCTCTTCATCATCACCTAAATTGACTCGACCCGTGGGAGCACTACCAACACGCCTAGAATAGAATAAATTTCCTTTGTTGAAAAGGTCAACGCCTTCAGTAAAAAACTGGCGCTGTTCAGAGAATTGTTGCTCAAAAGGACCTAAATTCAACTGTACATTATCAAAACCAGCTTGGCTAAAATCGGGAATCAAAGTGGCATCTAACGTAAAATTTTCACTAATACCATATTTTACATCCAATCCAAGGCTGTAATCATCTGTGGTTTTGCCGTCATACGAATTAACCAGCGCTGAAGCAAATGGATATAAACTTAATCGGGTAGGAGGTTGGATGTTTTCCAAGCCAACCATCTCGCCATGGTACAATCCAATATTTCCTTTAGAAATATCGACGGGATTCCAAGTATATTGTTCGCGTGTACGTCGGAATTGCCGATGAAATTGCAATCCCCAAGTAGGTTTCTCCTGATTGGAAAAACGTAACACTGAATAGGGAATTTTCATTTCAACGATCCAACCGTCATCCACTATTTTTACGGCACTGTCCCAAACTGCATTCCAACCAAAATCTTCCCCATTGCTCGGAGTTGCAATNNTCATTATTAGGGTTGAATACGACTAAAAAGAAATCACTTTGACCGAAATTGTCTCTACTGGTCATTTGTTTCATAATTTCTTCAGGATTGTCATATAGATAGGCTGCTATATAGATAGCGTTATCATCATAAGTCATTTTGACAACTGTTTCCTGTCCAGGTTTTTCTACCACGCCCATGGTGGGTCTAAACTGGGTAAAGTCTTTTGCTTCCATAGCGTTCATCCAAGAAGGGTCGTCCAAAACACCATCAATTTTTGGAGGTGTTTCGGTCCGTAAGATTTGAAGTGTCTTTTTTTCTTCTTGACCTAGAATTGATGAGAAACTAAATAAAGAAACCAAGAAAATAGTTAAGCGGATTTTCATGTTTTTTTGATTGATGGTTAATTTGTTATCTAGAAAGACAACAAATTAATTGGTTTGTTACAGTTAGTTAAACAAAACTAATGATGACATATTGCCAATAATCCCAATCAAAAGTTAAAAAATATTCAAAATTGTTAATGTTTAAGTAAGCTTATCTACGTTGAGAGACTGATAATTATTATGTATTTTTATAGTCAATTTAAATTTGAATCGAATGCCATACCAACATTTTGAAGAGTATAATCTGCAGGTCACGGATGATGTTAAAGCTAGATACAAAAGTATCATTGAGGATTTGGGAGAGGATGTAACGCGAGATGGTTTATTGAAGACTCCAGAGCGTGCATCAAAGGCAATGCAGTTTTTAACGCAAGGCTATCACCAAGATGCGGCTGAAATTTTGCGAAGTGCCATGTTTAAGGAATCCTACAACGAAATGGTGATTGTGAAAGATATCGAAGTATATTCGTTATGCGAACATCATATTCTTCCTTTTTTTGGAAAAGCACATATTGCCTACATCCCGAACGGACATATTGTCGGATTGAGCAAGTTGCCGAGAATTGTAGATGTATTTGCACGCCGTTTGCAAGTACAGGAACGTCTTACCGAACAAATTTTAGATTGCATCAATGATACCCTTCAACCACAAGGAGTTGCCGTCGTTATTGAAGCTTCTCATATGTGCATGATGATGCGTGGTGTGCAAAAACAGAATTCTGTAACCACGACTTCTGGTTTTAGAGGTCAGTTTGAAAAGATTGAAACGCGGAATGAATTTTTGAAATTAATCAGCAATAAGTTCTCTTGATAAGTTTGGTATGTTTCTTGTTTGTAGTTGATTATTAAATTATTACAATGAATACAAAGTATGTAAAATTGGGCTTGGGAATCGTATTTGATGCTTTAGGCTACGTCAGTTTTCTTATTCCAGGCATTGGTGAGTTTTCGGATATTATCTGGGCACCTGTTTCTGCTTGGCTAATGACAAAGATGTATAAAGGAAAAGCCGGTAAAGTTGGGGCTATCTTCACGTTTATAGAAGAAGCATTGCCAGGATTTGACATTATTCCTTCATTTACCTTGATGTGGTTATACACCTATGTGTTTAAAAGTCAAGAGCAAGTTGTTGAAGTGAAATAAATTTTTGTCTAGAACAGGAATAAAAGAAATAAGAGCCAAGAATCAAGATAATTTGGTCATGATTCTTGGCTCTTTCACTTTCTTTTTGATTACAAATAATAAGTCAAACCCACATTGAAATTTCTACCAATATTATAAATTCCTTCAGGTTTTAATCTTGATAAATGATTGATATATTCCTTGTCCGTCAAATTCGTTCCAGATACAGAAATAGCCAAATCATTTTTGAATAATTTTATTTTTCCACCAAAACCTGCACTCAATAAATCATACCCATCGGTTTCGGTCTCAAACAGATTCACATTTTTCTGGGCAAATGTCGATTTCAACGTTACAAATGCATAACCTTTTTCAAACCATTTACCGTTAAGTTCCACTCTGATGGTGTTGTTCAGGTTATTTGCTGGGATCAAAGGCAAATAGGAATCGTCTTTTTGCTGTCCTGTAACGGTTTCAAAACTACTTTCCACATGCAACCAATCCAATGGATGAGGATGTAAATGGAAGCCTATTTCACCACCATATAAATGAGCATCATTCTGGACGTAATTGTAAACAGGTGTATCATCAATGACCTCACCATTAGGAGAGATGTAAATATAATTTTGAATCATATTATAAAATCCGTTCGCAAACAATTCGAAATGTTCGTTGGCATATTCCAAAGACAAATCTGTTTGTATATTTTGCTCATTGGTCAAGTCGGCATTTCCTATTTCGTAACGGTTGGTACCTTCGTGGGTTCCATCAGAAGTCAATTCAGCAAGGTTTGGAGCTCTAAAACCAGTAGCGAGATTTAAACGTGCCGTCAATTGTTTTGCAAGATCCGTTTTGATGCCGACAGCACCATTGAAGCTATTGAAATTCCGATTGATACCATCCAAGACATTGATACTTCTGTTATCAAAACGGGCACCTAATTGTATATCGGCTTTGTCAAAATGAATGTGCGAAGTCGCTAGAATCCCGATATCATTGGTAGTAGCGTCGGGAATCAGTTCTTCTTCGCCATAATTGGAATTGGTCTGATTCATCCCCTGAACACCGACAATGGTTTCAAATTTGCCCATTTTAGGCAAATTGTATTTCACATCATAATTGAAGGTTTTTAGTTTCATGTGCAGGGCAGGGTGCAATTCTTCGTCTTCATGATGCTCTTCTTCTTCGTCCTCTTCTTCTTCACTATCGTGATGGTGCTCTTCTTCAAATTCTTTTCGGTCATTATATAATAATCCCATATTGATATCCAAACTTGAATTATCAAAAAATACCGTCGATTTGGAACTTAACACATGATTGGTAATTTCCTGAAATGGCAATAAGGGTGTACGGTCTGTGGATTGCGTTCCCAATTCTTCAGGAATGCCAAGTTTGGAATTGTTGATATTGTAACGCAATTCTGTTTTGAATTTGTTATCCTGGTAACCCAGTCCCGTTTTGAAGTCCTGTTCCCTAAAACGAGTGTTGGTCACTCTGTAATCTTTCGTTTTGTAGTCAGAATGCTCTGCTAAACTTCCCCTAAATATAAATTTGAACTTGTCTCCTGACGATTTAAAACCGGCGTTGGTGTTGTAGCCTTGCGTATTGGAATAATAATTTCCGCCAAAATCGCCTTTGGATGTATTGGCGTCAGCAAATTTTTCAGGATTTAAATACAGTACACCACCAAGCGCATCGCTACCGTAGAGTAGGGAAGCTGGCCCTTTGATGACCTCTACGCTTTCTACGCCAGCGTCACTGAGGCCAAGTCCATGCTCATCACCAAATTGTTGGTTTTCGAGGCGTACGCCTTGTGTATAGACCAAGACCCTATTCGAACTTAACCCTCTAATAACGGGTTTTCCAATACTTAATCCNNACATTCTCACTTTGAAGTTTATGAAAAGGTGTGGAAACGATAATTTCTTCCATTTCTATTGCGGATGGATTTAGAACAAAAGTTATAGGCTCATCAGTTGGAAGTGCAATATTTTGGGATAAGGTCTCATAACCAATAATCGAAACGACGATTTTGTAGTTGCCATTAGGCAGATTGTTAACCCTGAAATTCCCTTGCTCATCGGTTGTGGTTCCTTTTTCGAGCTGTGGAAGATACACATTGGCGAACACAATGGGTTCACTTGTAATTTTGTCTTTTATGGTACCTGTTAAGGTGTTTTGTGCATATAAGGATGGTATTGCAATTAATAGCAATACATTGAAAAATAGTTTCATGTAAATGACTTTTTGAATTAATTTAATAAAAGATGTCTTCTGAATAGATTCAGAAATCGGTTAGATTAAATCAATTTGTGGAGGTCCACGAAGAGAAAAATGAAGTTGCTGGTAATCACTTAAAAAGGAATAAGCTTCAGCATAATTTTGATGATTGTTTTCTATCGCAATGAATACAAATTCACTTGTAGGAAGCGTAAAAGGTGTGCTTAACTTGAATTTGTAAAAACTACAGTCAAGATCGGCATTGTGAAGATGCGTTTGTGGTTCGCCATTACAGATTTCGTGATGGTGATGTGTAAAGATGTGCGAAAATTTAACGCCTGTGGGCACCAAAAGTGTCAGCACCAAAACACAGGTGATGATTTTAAAGGTTAGTTGTTCGCTTAATTTATGCATCAATCCACAAAACGTTTGAATCCCATTCTCCGAAGCATCTTTTTTTCAAATTCCCAAAAGAATTTAAACTCTCCAAAAAGCCATCCGAAGCATACCAAAAGAATTTGGTAGAAAATAAGCCCAATGATAATATATAAAAACCAATAAGCAAAAGGGTTTAAGTTTTCTTTAGTAATTCCCAAAAGCAGCATGATGGGTTTACTAATAAATGCTGATGAGGAACCAGTGATGGCAAAAACAATGAAAATTCGGATCATTTGCCAACGGTATTGAACGACCCATTTGTGCTCAACTTTTTTGAACCACCACAGAAAAAACTTGAGAAGCAAAACATACAGGACAAGTGTTGTAAGAACTAGCACCGCAACATGAAAGTCTTTTAAGAATGCACCTGCCAATTTATATGCCAAATAAAGATTGGCCAAAAGGCCAAGCACAGGAAAGAGCAATTGCCAATTATGCTTTATCTGCCAACGTTTTTTGAAGTTTTCCATAGACTATTTTGCGGTGCAAATATAATCTAAATACGCGGAACATATCCAGCTAATCTTTGATTGTAGGTCAACTGAAAGTAGATGAAATAATTGTATAATTTATAATTGACTTCATAGCCATAATCAATTCCCGGATCGTAATCAATTCGCATTTCATAAAGGCTGGTGTTATATTTTTGGGGTTGCAATACGCGATTGTTCCATTCGGTCACATATTGATAATTTCTCGTTTCCATAAATTCTTGTGAATAGTAGCCTTCAGGTTTTGCGGTGCTTAATAACCAAGTGTTGAATCCTGGTTCAATTATGATTATTTCGTATTCGATGTCATCATTGGCGATTCTTACGGTGTCCTGTTCAGTTAAATTGGAGGTGTTTTTGGTAGTTTGAATGGCAGTATTTGGACTATTGCAGCCTATAAATATGCCACATACAATAAGGATATAGATGAGAGTTTTCATAGCATTTGCTCTTTTCTATAAAGTTACAAAAATTATGCCTTAAGGCTTGGATATTAAAAGGTTTTAACAAAAAAAGCCAAACTAAATGTTTGGCTTTTTGATATAATTTAAGAATTATTTATTTTCCTCCGAAAAGTCCCCCTAAAAGACCTCCAAGTCCACCTTTCTTCTTATTGCCTCCAAGGACCATTCCGGCAACATCATCAATGACACTTCCATCACCATCAGCATCTAAAATGGACTCCAAAAAGCTTTGTTCATTTTTGGCGGAGTTACCTTTCAAAAGACCTCCAAGCATGCCTTCAAGTCCGCTTTGGCTATTCACATTTTGTTGTTTTGCTTGGCTTCCTAAAACGCCCATAAGGATTGGAGCAGCTACTTTAAGAATTTGAGCTACAGACCCAGCATCAATTCCCGATTTTTGGCTGATTACATTTTGAACATTCGATTGTTTATTTCCCAATACATGACCCAATATCTTACTTCCATCTTCCATGACACTATCGTCGACACCACCTCCAAAAAGACCTCCAAGATTATCAAGGATGCTACCATCATGTTTGCTATTTAAAGCACTCAATAACCCATCAGCTCCTTGAGGAGTTGAGGCATTGCGTCTCATTGCTTGCATCAATACAGGTAACGCCATTGTTAGCACATCTTGAGTTTTGCTTTCAGGCTGATTGGTTTGGCCAGAAACACCACTAATAATGGATTTTCCCATTGGGCTGTTCAGTAAATCTAAAATTCCAGACATTTTAATATATTTTTAAGTTGAGCTTGTAAAGTATAAAAAAAACCTATAATTCAGTTGATTATAGGTTTTTTTATGTGTGAATGTTGATAACTTCTATACGTTTTCAGTCTTTAAGATACTGATGATTTGTGAAGCCAATTCAGTTCCAATTCTATCCTGTGCCTCATTGGTAGCTGCTCCAATATGAGGAGTCAATGATATTTTTGGATTCATAAGCACTTGAACTGCCGGTGTAGGCTCGTTGTCAAAAGTATCCAACCCTGCAAAAGAAACTTTTCCGCTTTCAATAGCTTTGATAAGCGCTACTTCGTCGATGACGCCTCCTCGCGCTGCATTAATGATACCAACACCATCTTTCATTTGCTCAAATTGCTTTTCGCCTATAACATATTCTTTCTGTGCAGGAACGTGTAAGGTAATGAAGTCAGCGTGTTGCAATAAATCTTTCATTGGTTCGGTTTCAATTTCAACATTGATAAACTGACCGTTGTAAAAATCAACTTTGATCGTTGCCTTATCAGCAAACTTGTCGCTGGCGATTACTTTCATACCAACACCCAGTGCAATTTTTGCTACTTCACGTCCTATACGACCAAAACCTATGATTCCAAGAGTTTTACCACGTAATTCGCGTCCTTTTGCATAATTCTTTTTTAGTGTGTTGAATTGGCTGTCGCCATCCAAAGGCATATTTCTATTGGCGTCATATAGATAACGAACACCTCCAAATAAATGGGCAAATACCAATTCGGCAACCGATTCAGAAGATGATGCAGGGGTATTGATGACATGCAGACCTTTATCGCGCGCATAGTCCACATCGATATTGTCCATTCCGACACCGCCTCGTCCTATGATTTTAATCGATGGACACGCATCAATTAAATCTTGTCTCACAGTTGTAGCACTTCTTACTAAAATCACATCGATTTGATGTTCGTTGATATAATTGATCAGTTGTTCTTGCGCTACTGTTGTTGTAATGACTTCAAACCCTGCTTCTTCAAGGGCTAATTTTCCGCTTTTTGAAATTCCGTCGTTTGCTAATACTTTCATGAAAATTTATTTTCATTCCCACAAAGGTGAGAATCTATTTTTTAATTAAAACTTGTTTTGATCAGAGTTCACTGCTTACTGTGACTGAACACTGCTTACTAATTTTACCCTTTCATCTCTAGTTCACTCATCACTTCCACTAGTGCTTTTACACTGTCCAATGGCAATGCGTTGTACATCGATGCACGATAGCCTCCAACACTTCTATGACCATCCAAGCCGCTTATGCCTGCATCCTTAAGCATTGTATCAAAGGTTTCTTTTAAGTTGTCATTCACTAAATTAAAAGTTGCATTCATCGATGAGCGGTCTTCTTTGACTGTAAACCCTTGGAATAATGGATTCAAATCAATTTCAGAATAGATAAGTCTCGCCTTTGTCTCATTTATTTTTTCGATGGCGGGAATACCTCCCATGTTCTTCAACCATTCCATGGTCAACATAGATACATACACTGGAAATACTGGAGGTGTGTTGAACATGCTTCCTTTACTGATATGTACTTTGTAATCTAAAATGGATGGAATTTTTCTTGATACTTTCCCAAGAATATCTTCTTTAACCACTACGAGGGTTGTTCCTGCTGGTCCCATATTTTTTTGAGCTCCTGCATAAATCAAATCGAATTTCGAATAATCCAATTGACGGGAGAAGATATCACTGCTCATATCACATACCATAGGAATTGGAGAATCTGGAAAAGATTTCATCTGTGTTCCAAAAATGGTATTGTTGGACGTGCAATGGAAATAATCATAATCCTCCGGGATTTCATATCCTTTAGGAATGTAGTTGTAGTTGGCTTCTTTTGAAGATGCTACTTCATAAACATCATCAAAAATACGCGCTTCCGTAATGGCATTATCCGCCCATGTCCCTGTATTTAAATATCCTGCTCTTTTTTCCAAAAGATTGAGGGCTACCATCACAAATTGCATACTGGCGCCTCCTTGAAGAAACAATGCTTTATAGCCTTTACCTTCTAGACCTAAAAGTTCCAATGCCAAGGAGCGAGCATTCTCCATAATATCTACAAAAGCCTTGCTTCGGTGCGATATTTCCAATAAAGACAATCCAGAATTATTTAACTCTATGACCGCTTCGGCAGATTTTTTTAAAACTTCTTGTGGTAAAATACTTGGGCCAGCACTAAAATTATGTTTTTTCATGATAAAAGAGTAGATGTTTTTTGAACAGTTGCAAAGGTGCTAAATTATCGATAAAATAATGTTATGAATATGATAATTTATCAACTATATTTTTAACAAAAACGTTATAGTATCAACATTATCGGCATAATCCCAAAGTTTTGGCGATTGCGTTTGACCAAAAGTTATTTCTGTATCTAAAATACCATCGGCAACGACACATTGAATCTTTTCTGAATCAGATGTTAGTTTGGTTCTTAAATTATCGAGGGTATCGTAATACTCGTAAAACACAGTAGCAATCGGTGAGCCATAACTTTCATCTTCCTTTATCATTAAAAACCCGTTTTCTAGCATTTGGAACTCACTCATCAAATAAACAGCCTTATTGTAATCATAATTATTGGCGTATTTATTTTGATGAATAATAGGGTTCCAGTGATACATGGCATTAAAGAACTTTTCAAAGCTGTAATCTATAGGAACAAAAAGCTTGGATACATTTCTACAACCTAATCCGTAATATCTGAAAATATCCTCTGAAAGTCCGATTAACTGCGCTTCGGTTTCATTTCCTGTCAAAACGGCAACCGAATTTCTGTTCCGTCTAATGATGGAAGGTTTTCCTTTAAAATAATATTCAAAATAGCGCGCTGTGTTATCACTTCCAGTGGCAATGACTGCATCAAAATCTGAAAGTTGTTCTTCAGTAAAGGATACTTTTCCTTTGAATTCAGGCTCTACATGTTCCAAATATTTCACTAAATAGGGAAGGAGGTGTTTATCGTTGGAAGATTGTTTTACCAAGACCTCATGACCTGAAATCATGACGCTTAAAAAATCATGAAAGCCAACCAGAGGTATATTTCCAGCCATTACAATGGCAACTTTCTTCGGTTGTTTGTTATTGAAGTTATACTTCGATAACCAGTGATTAATATTGCTTTCTTTCAATTCATTAGACCATCCTTCCAAGGCGAATAATACATTCTCTTTTGTAAACCATCCATTATGTTCATGCGCTAATTGTATTTGGTGTTTAAAGCCGTCAAAAAATAGTTCATTGTGCGGAATGGTTTCATTTTTTTGGATGCCTTTAACAGTGAACTGGCCTAAGAAATTTCCCAGTTGCACAAAAGCGTTAATTCTTTGTTGTAAATGCATTCGCTTATTTGGTTATGAATGGTTTTGGCTTTACTTTTGTGCAAAGTTAGAAAAAGATTACGCTATGGCAATTATTATAACAGACGAATGTATCAATTGCGGTGCCTGCGAGCCAGAATGCCCAAACACCGCTATTTATGAAGGTGCGGATGATTGGAGATACAAGGATGGCACAAGCTTAAGAGGAAAATTGGTCCTTCCTGACGGAAAGGAAGTGGATGCAGAGGAAGCTCAAGAACCAGTGAGTGATGAGATTTATTATATTGTTCCTGATAAATGTACAGAATGCAAAGGTTTCCATGAAGAACCTCAATGTGCCGCCGTATGTCCTGTAGATTGTTGCGTGCCTGATGATGACCATGTGGAGAGCGAGGAAGTGTTGCTCGCAAAACAGCGTTTTATGCACCCCGAAGAATAAAGAATGATTAACAATGATTAAATAATAATGAATCCCAAGGTGTCCTTGGGATTTTTTCATGTAATTAATTCAGATAATTAACTAAATTTGCACTCGCAAAATCAGAGCTAAAGAAGTCTTGGTTCTAACATCTAGTATCTAAAAAGAAATGAAAGCAGGAATTGTAGGATTACCAAACGTAGGAAAATCAACCTTGTTCAACTGTTTATCGAATGCAAAAGCACAAAGTGCAAACTTTCCTTTTTGTACCATCGAACCTAATATAGGAATTGTCAATGTACCCGACCCACGTTTACTTCGATTGGAGGAATTGGTTAAACCTGTTCGTGTACAGCCAGCCACCGTGGAGATTGTGGACATTGCAGGCTTGGTAAAGGGTGCCAGCAAAGGTGAAGGTTTGGGAAATCAATTCTTGGCAAACATTCGTGAGACAGATGCAATTCTTCACGTGTTGCGTTGTTTTGACAATGACAATATCGTACACGTTGATGGCAGTGTAAATCCGATTCGGGATAAAGAAACCATTGATATGGAGCTACAGTTGAAAGACTTGGAGACTGTTGATAAAAAATTGGAGAAAGTAAAACGTGCTGCCAAAACAGGAAATAAAGACGCCCAAAAAGAAGAAGCAGTTCTTTTAAAAATTAAATCCGCATTGGAAGCTGGCAAATCAGTCCGTGCTTTGGAATTTTCTAAAGAAGATGATGAAGAATTCGTCAAACCTTCACAATTCATCACAGATAAACCGGTAATGTATGTTTGCAATGTTGATGAAGGTTCAGCGGCAAATGGTAATGCGTATGTAGAAAAAGTTCGTGAAGCCGTTAAAGATGAAAATGCCGAAATCTTGGTCTTGGCTGTAGGTACCGAAGCCGACATCAATGAATTAGATGATTACGAAGAGCGTCAAATGTTTCTTCAAGATATAGGATTGGATGAACCGGGTTCTTCTAAATTGATTCGTTCGGCTTACAAGCTATTAAAGCAACAAACCTATTTTACGGCGGGTGTTAAGGAAGTACGCGCTTGGACCATTGATGTTGGTGCCACAGCGCCACAAGCTGCGGGTGTTATCCATACCGATTTTGAGAAAGGATTTATCCGTGCAGAGGTTATTGCTTATGATGATTATTCAGAACTGGGAAGCGAAGCCAAAGTCAAGGAAGCTGGCAAAATGAGAGTAGAAGGGAAGAACTATGTTGTGAAGGACGGTGATGTGATGCACTTCTTGTTCAATGTTTAAATTTAAAAATGGCTTTTTTACAAATTTTAAGGCATAAAGAAGTTTTAGAATTAAAATTAAAGCATACTTTTAATCTTTAACCTCAAAAAATCACACCATTGAAAAAAATTACCATTCTTGTAACTCTTGTTGCCACTTTAAATATATACTCGCAAGCTTGGGAGACCGTTCCTACTGCATCACATCCTAAAATTTCGCAACTAAAATATATTTCTGATTCTGAAATATATGCTGTGACACGTCTTCTCTACCAACCTGCAAACATTCAAAAATGGGATGGTGTATCTTGGAATAATGTCGGTGATTTCAGTTCGACCTACTATACACGTTTTAAATTCAATTCAGCAACCGATATCTATGCCATAAAAAATGAAAATGCACCTACATTTGATAATCCCGGGACAAATTACAACAATATCTCCCATTGGGACGGAACGTCTTGGACGAATCTAATCAATATAAATCGTCATGATTTGATATATAATTTTGAAGCCTTTGGCCCAGACGATATCTATGCCGTCGGAGAAGTTAAAGTTACGGAAACTACGGGTAGAAAATGTGTGCTCAAATATGATGGTACATCAGTAACTCCAGTAGGTGTCAATAGTTCGGCTTATGGAACCAGCAGTAGAAATGTTACACTTCTTGTCAACGGACCTAATGATATCTATTCCAAATACGATGCCTACAACGAAAGCATTATCAGGTTAAAACATTGGGACGGAACTACATGGGATGTATTCTACAATAGTCAATTAGATGAGATAAAAGGCTGTGGCGATTTTCAAGTAAATGCTTTAGATGACATTTATATATGCGCAAGTGAAATCAATAATTCAGGAAAAATAGCAGTAGGTCATTGGAATGGTACCTATTGGGAAAAACTTGGCG
Organism: Flavobacteriaceae bacterium UBA5544; assembly: GCA_002426755.1. GTDB lineage: Bacteria > Bacteroidota > Bacteroidia > Flavobacteriales > Flavobacteriaceae > JBPOFM01. The sequence goes on along the minus strand of DINI01000024.1, from coordinate 7,001 downwards.
ATATTTATGGCGATTTGGGAATTTCCCCAGGCAATTATGGAGGTATCCGATTTGTATATGTCAGTCCAAATGAAATCTATATATATGGTGGACTGTATTTACAATCGGCTCCTACCTACAATAAATATCAAATAGCTTATTGGAATGGTTCCAATTGGAATTTTCTCGGAAACTTTAATGGTAATTACTACCCAAATGACATGCAGGTAGATGATAATTTTGTTTATGTCACAGGTGATTTTACTGAAAGTGGAATGTATCCCATTAAGAAATTCGCACGTCAAATACCTGCGCTCAACACCAGCGACATAGCAAACACAGATACCATAAAAGTGTTTCCAAACCCGACCACTAATGTCATTTATTTTTCTGAAAGTATTGAAAAAGCAACGTTGTTTTCTGTAGAAGGGAAAATGATTTTGGAAAAACACGGAACTGATTCCATTGACATGTCTCATTTACAAGACGGATGTTATTTTTTGAAAGTGGAAAATGACAATCACTTAAAAAATTCCAAAACAATCAAGGTTTTTAAAAATTAGTTTGATAAATTGACACCAAACGAGGGTTAAATGCCAACTATTATTCTAAAAACCCAAATTGAAGTAGACCTCCAAACCTGTTTCGATTTGGCTAGAAACATTGATTTCCATAAGCAAAGCTTGGCACATTCTAACGAAAAGGCAATTGCGGGCAAAACCTCTGGACTAATCGAGTTAGGTGAATCTGTCACGTGGGAAGCGAAACATTTTGGTATTCAACAACGCTTGACTTCAAAAATCACAGAATTTGACCCTCCGCATTATTTTGTAGACGAAATGGTTTCAGGAGCCTTCAAATCGTTCAAGCACGAACATATTTTTAAAGAACAAGATGGCCAAACTTTAATGATTGATAAATTCCATTTTGAAAGTCCGTATGGTGTCATTGGTAAATTGGCAAACGTGCTATTTCTTAAGCGGTATCTGACGTCTTTATTAATTTTGAGGAATAATTTTCTAAAACAACAGGCTGAAAAAAAATCAATCTAACTCCTCACAAAAAAAGTAACAATCCCACTATTATTTGATTGCCAAAAAAATTATATTTGTTATTCATGTGGCTAACCATCAGTAACTTGAACAACAAACCAACCAATTATGAGCAATCCTATCAGAGCCGTCATTACAAAGTTTAGTGGGCTCAAAACATCAACAAAGCGCTACCTGACGGCCATGGGACTCGTTGCAGGAGCACTGCCAATCGTCGTTCCAGTATTTGATGGAGTTTCCGATTGGGTCAAAAGTTTTTATACTGTCGAATTGCCCGATGCTTACCCGCATGAGGTTTGGAAAAATGCCTCCGTCGATGATCTTACATGGCTGCAAGATGAATGGTTCTATCCAACCATTCCAGATTTTTATACGCGTTTTAAAGTAGAGAACAACACATTATATCAACAGAATGAAGGTTACAATCCTGATGTATTGACCGACTGGATAGAGGTGAAGGTCTTCATTTCTGATAATGGACTGTTGCGCCTTCGATATGTCAGTAATGATTGGACAGGAACCTACATTAAAAAAACCGAAGGAAAGAACTTCGAATTCCATAATTTTGAACGCTTGGTAGCCGATAATGGAACAGTTACAACAGATAGATCTCGTTTGGTGTTGAGCAAAAATCATTGTAAAGTCTCAAGAGACGGAATGACTTATGATTGTCGTTAACGATTATAAATACTGAAAAAAATGTTTACGGTAGAACAAATTGAACAAGCTCACAGCAAAGTCAAATCTGGAGCAGATTTCCCTAATTACATCAAAGACATCAAACAACTCGGAGTAAAGTCGTTTGAAACCTGGGTTGAGGATAGTCACACCGTGTATTATGGTCATAACAACTTTCAGACAAGCTCAAAACCAAAATACAGCCCATTGATAATTTCTGACACCAATAACAAAGAGCAATTTTTGAGTTATTTAAAAGCACACCAACAAGGAAAAACCGATTATGTAATGTTTTGTAACCATTGCGCTGAAACAGGTATCGAAAAATGGATTGTAAATTTAGACGCAATGACTTGTACTTATTTTGACAAAGCAGGGAATAAAATAGTTACAGAGAAAATTCCAGAATAAATCCCAAGCTAAAAAGATAAATTATAGATAACAAAAAACTGTTCAACCAATCCAAAAAATCACTACTTTTATAATAACCTCACGATGACTTTTTAATAACCGATAGCTTACAACTAATTGTAAGCTATAATGATATACAATCAATCCTAAACAAGCTGTCGTATGATATCAACTAAAACCTTCCGTAAGTCCAGCATCCTTTTTTTACTCCTTTGGCTTGGCCTTGCCGAGTGCAAAGCTCAACAACATACACTCGATAGTCTCAACACTCTAGACGGCACAAAAACAAAGACCTACTACAGTAATGGCGCAAAAGAAAATGCCCTCACAATGGCAACTCGTTGCGATAATGTGTTAGCTTATTATAAATCTCAACTCAATTTTCAACCCAATGTAAAGTTATTGGTATTATCTCCTGAAGATTGGAGTACGTACACCTCTTTTCCTGTTTACGGCATGCCGCATTTATCCGATAATGAAACGTTAGTGGTCGCTTCACAAGACAATGACTTCTGGAAAAGCTTTATCCCGCCACTGGACCAATTGCCACCAACCTTGGCAAAACAAATCACAGATACCTACAAAGGCAAAGATGGTCAACTATCCATGCGAGGCTTCTTTGATTTATTGGCAATTCATGAGTTGGGACACGCATATCATAACCAAGCCGGACTCAAAATGCAGCGCAAATGGATGGGCGAACTGTTTCCCAATATCTTGCTACATACCTACATCGCCGAAAACGAACCAGAAATCTTACCAGCTTTAACCCTATTTCCTCAAATGGTAGTCGCTTCAACTAGCAAAAACGATTTAAAGTTCACCACCTTGCACGAATTGGAGACCAATTACTACGCACTCGGCAAACAATTCCCAAAAAACTACGGATGGTACCAATGCCGCTGGCACATGGCCGCCGCAACTATTTATGACGAAGGAGGCATCAAGGCATTGAAAAACCTCTGGGATGCCCTAGAAAGTCATCAAGATCTATTGGACGACTCCTCATTTGTAGCCCTGTTGGCAGATAGTGTACACCAAAGCATAGCAAATGTGCCATTAAAATGGGATGATTAAATTAGAATTTTTCCAACATCGCCAACACATCCTTTTTGTAACTTCTACTGATAGACAGCGAGGTATTTTTAATCACAATTTCTTCGTTTGTGAAAGAAGAAATGCTTTTGATCGCAATAATATAAGACCGATGTATCCTCAAAAAAGAATTGTTGGGCAATTTAGCTTCAATGGCGCTAATTGTTTCGCGTGTTACGATGGTTTCATCGGTTAAGTGAATTTTTAGGTAATCACTGTAACTTTCAATATAAACGATGGCATCAAAATCAATTTTTATCATGCGTCTGTCGGCTCTTACAAACATAAAGTCTGGCGGTTCCTCCATACTTATATATTTTTGATGAGTGTCATAATGGATATCAAAAAAGGTATTGACAGCCTTCAGCAATCTATCAAATGAAATAGGCTTGAGCAAATAATCCACAGCTTGCAGCTCAAAACCTTCCACAGCATAATCTCTATAGGCAGTCGTGAAAATGATTTTTATGTTCTTATTGATAGATTTTGCAAACGAAATACCCGATATTTCAGGCATGTTAATATCAAGAAACACCAAATCTACTGCTTGTTCTCTTAAACACTGAAAAGCATCAATCGCATTACCGAAACTTCCAACAATACACACAGTGGGTAGTTTGGTCACATGTGCTTCAATGATACTTCTTGCAACAGACTCATCATCAACGATGATACACGATATGGTAGGTTCTTGTGGCATGTGCTAAAGGACGCTTAATTGTAAATTTACTTTAAAAATATCAGTTGTATTATCAATGGTGAGGTTATAGTTATCGCTGTACAATAAATCAAGGCGCTTTATAATGTTTTCCAAACCTATCCCTTTAGATGCAGTATCGTTGTTTGTATTAGTGTTTTCAATATAAAAATGAATGTTCTGGTCGTGGCATTCCAATCGAATTTTGATTTCAAGTTGCCCAGACTTTATTGTGCCATGTTTAAAACTATTTTCAACAAAAGGAATCAAAAGCATGGGAGCAATCTTTATATCATCCGTAATGCCATGCGTTGTAAACTCAATATTCAGGGTGTCATTAAAACGCATTTTCTCCAATTCAATATAATCTTGGATGTGGTTGATTTCCGCTTGCAACAACACAAATGGCTTATCCACTTGGTATAATAGATAATCCAAAAGGTTTGAAAGCATCAGTATCATTTCAGGCGTCTCATCTGCCTTTTTTAACGCAAATCCATACATTGTGTTCAACGTGTTAAACAAGAAATGCGGATGAATTTGCATTTTTAAATAATTCAACTCCTGTTCCTTTAGTTTCAGTTGTGCTTCCAGAATCTTGCTTTCCAGTTTGCTTTTATCTCGCGTCTGTTTTAAATGAAGTTTGAATAACTTATACGCACTCACCACAATCACTACGACATACACAGCAATGGCCACAAACAGCATACTTTTACTCACAGGAGCCATGCTCTCAAATCTAAAGTTGGAAAGGTAAGTCAGTCCAAAAAGTATGGAAATAACAATAAGATATGCCGAAATAACAATCGTATAAAAACTGTATAGCGCAAACCTGAAATAATGTTTTTTTACCAGATAATCAGGGATAAGTTTGTAAATCGATACATAGGTAGTGGCAATGGTAATAGGCATCAAGAACAATGAGAAGGACAAGATATAGTTAAAATCCACACTATCAAACCCAAAGAAATAGGTATAGAAGAAAAGTACCCCACACCAAAACAAAGCGTGAAGCACCACCTGCCCAATTTTATGGAATAAGTCGTTTTTTGACATAACGGAGTTAACCTATCGTGCAATATTACTATAATTTTAAAGGTGATTGATTTTTTGTAGACGAATAACAGGTTTAGCAACCCTTTCGACAGAATGTCAAATAGCCTCATAAATCTGTCATCCATCGCATTCTGATTTTTTGGGTTTGTTTAAAAAGTAAGTTTGTTTCATAATTAAACCATTCACAAAAAAAAACAATAAATTTAAACACTATGAACACATTACTTCTTTTACAGGACCAGAACTTGACAACTCAAGCCTCCAACAGATTTACTGAAGGTGGCCCGTTCTTCATGACACTCATTTTAATATGTCTAATTGTAGCAATTGTTTTGCAGGCTATAGGTTTTCTTAACCACAAAAAGAACCCAGATAAAGTCAAGAAAATGATAACTTTATCTTCCGATGTCAGTATTTTGGGTTTGGTCATTGGGCTTTTGGGGTCTATCATCGGGATGATGGAAGCCTTTGATGCCATTGAAAGTATTGAAAACATGTCGCAAAACATGATAGCCGGCGGGCTCAAAGTATCTTTTCTAACGGCACTCTTCGGAAGTGTCACCTTTATCATTGCGAGAATTGGCATCATTATATTAAAAGCCCTGCAAAAAGCTTAAATATAAACTGATTCATATTATAATGTGCCCTTTTCAATTGCTTGGAGAGGGTGTTTTTGTTAGTTTCCTCAAGGATATAAATCTTCCACCCAAGTTATGTATATTTAATGGTAAGAAATCTATATATAAACACTATAGCCAATCAGTATAATGCAAATTCAAATCCGCAAACTCCTTCCAGACGAATCCATGGTGTATAGACACTTACGCCTGCAATGTGTGAAAAACTTTCCAGAATACTTCACCACAGATTATCAAGACGAAAAGACAAAGAAAAAATTATTTTTCCAGCCATATATTGAAACTTCAAATACAGATAATTTCGTCATTGGAGCCTTTCATAATGATAATTTAATAGGCATTTCAGGATTTAAACGTCACCAACGCAAAAAAATAAATCACGCAGGCATCATCATTCAAGTTTATGTCAACCCAGAATATCAAGGACAACACATAGGCTCAAAGATGATCAAAGCCACACTCAGCGAAGCCTTCAAAATAAGCGGAATAGAACAAATAGAAATAGGCGTTATCTCCACTAACCAAAAGGCAGACAAGCTATACAAAAAACTAGGCTTTGAAGAATTTGGACTTCACAAGAACTTTTTAAAAATCGATGGCCAATATTATGACCATAAAATGATGATAATGTTCAAAAACCAAAATCCAAATTAAATTTAAAATATACTTGAACCTTAATATTATAAACGGATATCAGTATATTTATGACAGATATAACGAGTTGCCACAAATTTGAGAAATCGGAACTGAATGGAAAATACTTTTACGAAATTAAAAGAAAATGAAAATGCGGAATTTCGTAAAAGCGAAAAAAAATGGTGGAACGGTCACGCCTATCTTCCTCTTCTAAACTATTATCTGAATTATAAATATCTGAACGGAAAAATAGTTGCTCACTACGAATTTAGACAATCGGAATTTAGCAAACCTTCAATGATTGATGGCGGAGCCTTCGGCGACAGACATAATTGCCAAGTTAAATGTGAAATAGAAACAGACAAAAACTATCCGAATTTCAGTATTTCAGAACGTGGAATTTTAGCAAAGTTGTTTAATAGAAAACCTGAATTGAACTATTTAATAAAATGCAACGACGAAAATCTGATAAACTTTTTGCGACGAAATCAAAACCTAAACGATATATTTATAATTGTTGAAAACAGCCCAGAATTCTCGCCTTTGATTGAGACAAAAATGAAAAATGGGAATTACGAATTGAACATTATATACAATACTCAACAGAAAAATGAAAATGCACTGAATTCTATAAATGAATTCTGTAAAAACCTAATTGAGTATTGCAGTGAATAAAAAAAACGTGTGGCAACACCGTATATAATTTATTGCTAGTTCTAGCCTACTTACGAAAATCCTCGCGGATTTTCTATTCGGTTT
>DINI01000031.1 GCA_002426755.1 Flavobacteriaceae bacterium UBA5544 | reverse complement strand
TACGGTATAGGCAAAAGTAGAGCTGAAGAAATTTTAGCAACAGCTAAAGTTGATGAAAACACTAAAGTTCAAGATTGGACAGACGACGAAATAAGCAATATTCGTGAAGCTGTTGGTTCTTTTACTATTGAAGGTGAATTGCGTTCAGAAATCCAATTGAACATCAAACGTTTGATGGACATCGGATGTTACAGAGGTATCCGTCATAGAGCTGGACTTCCATTAAGGGGTCAACGCACTAAAAACAACTCTAGAACAAGAAAAGGAAGAAGAAAAACAGTTGCTAACAAGAAAAAAGTAACTAAATAATCAGTAATATGGCAAAGGCAAGTACTAAAGTTAAAAAGCGTAAAGTCATTGTTGACTCTGTTGGTGAGGCGCATATTGCGGCATCATTCAACAACATCATTATCTCTTTGACAAACAAAAAAGGAGATGTTGTAGCATGGTCATCAGCTGGTAAAATGGGTTTCAGAGGTTCTAAAAAGAACACTCCTTATGCAGCTCAATTGGCAGCAGAAGATGCTTCAGCTGTTGCAAGAGAAGCAGGACTTAAAAAAGTAAAAGTATACGTAAAAGGACCAGGAAATGGTAGAGAATCTGCTATCCGTTCTATCCACAATGCAGGTATTGAAGTAACCGAAATCATCGACGTTACTCCATTGCCACACAATGGATGTCGTCCTCCAAAACGTAGAAGAGTATAATTTATATTTTAATATTTGAATATCAACTGTTTTTTAATGGTTGATATTCATTTTTTATATGTAAATTTGCAAACTGAAAAAAATAAACAAGTATTAACGGGAGATCAACGGGTATCGAAGGATAAGATTAAGACCTTAATTCATAACCACTCTCAAAACAACAAGTAAAAATGGCAAGATATACTGGTCCTAAAACTAAAATAGCTCGTAAATTTGGTGAAGCTATTTACGGAGATGATAAAGCGTTCGAAAAAAGAAACTATCCTCCAGGTCAACACGGTGCAAACAAGCGTCGTGGAAAACAATCTGAATATGCAATCCAATTGATGGAGAAGCAAAAAGCGAAATATACTTATGGTATCTTGGAGCGTCAATTCAGAAACATGTTCAAAAAAGCAACTGCTGCACAAGGTATTACCGGTGAAGTATTGTTGCAATTATGTGAGTCTCGTTTAGACAACGTGGTTTACAGAATGGGTTTATCTTCTTCTAGAAGTGGCGCACGCCAATTGGTTTCTCACAGACACATTACTGTAAATGGAGAAATCGTAAACATCCCATCTTACCAATTAAAAGCAGGTGATAAAGTTGCCGTTAGAGAAAAATCTAAATCTTTGGAGACCATCCAAAATGCATTGTCTAACTCTAGCAACGTTTACGAATGGATGACTTGGAATAACGATACNNGAGCAATTCATCGTCGAGTTATACTCTAAATAATAATTTAATCATATTGGTATTTAGCCAAAGGGTCTAGGTTTTTCTTCATACTTATAGACCGCGCAACTAAATAACAATTCAAACGAAGAAAAATATGGCAATTTTAAATTTTCAGAAGCCTGACAAAGTAATCATGATAGATTCAACTCCTTTTGAAGGGAAGTTCGAATTTAGACCTCTTGAACCAGGTTACGGATTAACAGTAGGTAATGCTTTAAGAAGGGTGTTGTTATCTTCTTTAGAAGGTTTCGCAATCACATCCGTTAGAATCGAAGGTGTAGACCACGAATTTTCTACCATCGCTGGTGTTGTAGAAGACGTTACAGAAATCATCTTGAACTTGAAGCAAGTTAACTTTAAGCGTCAGATTGACGAAATAGATAACGAAACTGTTACAATCTCTGTTTCTGGTCAGAATCAAATTACTGCTGGTGATTTCCAAAAATTCATTTCTGGTTTCCAAGTATTGAACAAAGATTTGGTCATCTGTAATTTAGATTCTAAAGTAAGCATCAATATGGAGCTTACTATTGAAAAAGGTAGAGGATACGTTCCTGCTGAAGAAAATAAAAAGGCTTCTGCACCAATCGGAACTATCTTTACGGATTCAATTTACACACCGATAAAAAACGTAAAATACAGTATCGAAAACTTCCGTGTGGAGCAAAAAACTGACTACGAAAAATTGGTTTTTGAAATCATCACTGACGGTTCAATACATCCAAAAGAAGCGTTGACCGAAGCGGCAAAAATATTGATCCACCACTTCATGTTATTCTCTGATGAGCGTATCACTCTAGAGGCTGATGAAATTGCACAAACTGAAACTTATGATGAAGAATCNNGATTTAATGAAATTCAGAAACTTCGGTAAAAAATCATTGACAGAACTAGAAGAACTAGTAAATGTTAAAGGTTTGAATTTCGGAATGGATTTAAGCAAATATAAATTAGATAAAGATTAATCACTTCATAGTTTGCTCCTCAAAGTGGGTCGTAGCAAGATGAAGGTAAAACAAATGTCATGAGACACGGAAAAAAAATAAACCATTTAGGTCGTAAAACGGCTCACAGAAAATCAATGTTGGCGAATATGGCTTGTTCATTGATTGAGCACAAACGCATCAACACAACTGTTGCTAAAGCAAAAGCTTTGAAGCAATTTGTTGAACCAATGATTACAAAATCAAAAGAAGATACAACACACAACAGACGTATCGTTTTTGCTCGTTTGAGACAAAAGGAAGCAGTTGCTGAATTGTTCAGAGATGTTGCTCCAAAAGTTGGCGATCGTCCAGGTGGTTATACTCGTATCATCAAATTGGGTAACCGATTGGGAGACAATGCTGATATGGCGATGATCGAATTAGTTGATTTCAATGAACTTTACAACGCTGATAAACAGCCTAAAAAGAAAACAACTCGTAGAAGTCGTTCTAAAAAGTCTGATGATGCAACCGTTGCTGCTCCTGCTGTTGAGACAAAAGCTGAAAAAGCCCCTGAAGCTCCAGCTAAAGCTGATACAAGTGGTGAAGAAGAATAAATATTATAATTATTTATATATTGTTTTAAAAGGGATGAACTTGATTGTTTATCCCTTTTTGTTTTAACGTTAAATTATATTTTTACTCTTTTTTTTAAAAGATATTATCTCTATTTTTGCGTTCTTAAAATAGAATCTAAAATATATGAAAAATCTATTTAGCGCGGTTTTAATTTTAGTATCGGTTTTTGTATCCGGTCAAACAAATTCACTTACAAATGGTTATGATGGAGTCAATGACATAGCTCGTAGTAGCGGTATTGTTAAAATGGGTGTTTGGATTAAAAACAGTGATGATTTATCTGATATCAAAGGATCTCCGTATCTTTTTGACTCATGGTATAACAACGCTAAATTGTACGTTGATAATACCGTTTATAATGTGATGTCATTCAATTTTAATGTTCAGAACCAACGTTTTGAAGCCAAGTTTTCTGAAGACTCCGTTTTGATAATGAATACAACGAAAATAAAAAAAATCATTCTTCGTGATAAGGTCTTCAGCCGCTTTGAATTAGAAGATAACACCAGTAATCCATTCTTTGAGGTTATTGGTAAATTCGATAATTCTCTTTTACTTAAAAAATACACTTTATCCATTAAAGAAGGGTCATTCAATCCAATGACTCAAAAAGTAATAAGACCTTCAGAATACATTGTAAAGGAAGAATACTTTACAGCCAATCTTGATGGAACCAATGTAAAGGATACTAAATTAAAAAAATCAACTATTTTGAAACTTTTTGATGATGCCAAGCAAGAAAAGGTCAAAGAGTACGCTGATGAAAATGATTTAAATTTCAAAGACGAGAACGATGTTCATCGAATTTTTGAATATTCAAACACACTATAATAGCAAAAGGATAAACAGTTTCGGTTTATCCTTTTTTTTATGCAATTTTGCAAAACCTTTCTTTTAAAATGAAATACCAAAAACGTAAAAAAGCTCTAATCCTTCTAGCAGATGGAACAATTTTTCATGGAAAATCAATAGGTAAAGAAGGCTCAGCTTTTGGAGAAGTTTGCTTCAATACAGGCACTACCGGATATCAAGAAATTTTTACAGATCCTTCCTATTATGGACAATTAATGGTGGCCACCAATGCCCACATTGGCAACTATGGTACACATAGTGAAGAAGTGGAATCTGATTCCATCAAAATAGCAGGATTGATTTGCAAGAATTTTAGTTTTAATTTTTCTCGACCATCCGCTACCGATTCTTTAGAAGATTTCTTCGAAAAAAATAATTTGTTGGCTATTTCAGATGTCGACACAAGAGCGCTGGTAAGTTATATTAGAGATAATGGTGCAATGAACGCGGTTATTTCTACCGAAGTTGATAATATACAAGGTCTTAAAAAACAATTGGCCGAAGTTCCAGACATGAAAGGTTTGGAGCTAGCTTCAAAAGTATCTACTAAAGAACCTTATTACTTCGGTAATGAAAATGCTACTTATAAAATTGCAGCTTTAGACATTGGTATAAAGAAGAACATTTTACGTAATCTTGCCAAACGTGATGCATACATAAAAGTTTTTCCATACAATGCTTCTTTTGAAGATTTGAGAGCTTTTAATCCTGACGGCTACTTCTTGTCCAACGGACCTGGAGATCCTGAACCATTGAAAGACACAATTTCAGTTGCGAGAGAAATCATAAAACAAGATTTGCCGTTGTTTGGCATCTGTTTAGGACATCAAGTAATAGCTTTAGCAAACGGAATTTCAACCTACAAAATGCACAATGGGCATCGAGGCATCAACCATCCTGTAAAAAATTTAGTGACTGGCAAAGGTGAAATCACATCACAAAATCATGGGTTTGCTATCAATAGGGAAGAAACTGAACAGCATCCAGATATTGAAATCACACATGTCCATTTGAACGATCATACAGTTGCAGGTATTAAAATGAAATCGAAAAACTGTTTTTCGGTGCAATATCACCCCGAAGCCAGTCCTGGACCTCATGATGCATCCTATTTATTCGACCAATTTATAGAGAATATGAAAAATAAATGAATGAAAACCTCAAAGAAAATTACAATCCTTTGAGGTTTTTTCATAGCGAAAACATTATAGTGGATTTTAAATGCAATTCTGAAATGTATTCATATCAAATGGAGCAACAATTTTGTAAATTTGTTGTTCAAATTTTTATAACTATTTAAACCAAAAATATAATGAGCATTATCATCAACATTCATGCAAGACAAATTTTAGATTCAAGAGGTAATCCAACGATTGAAGTTGACGTAGTTACCGAAAACGGAATTATGGGACGTGCGGCTGTACCTTCAGGTGCTTCTACCGGAGAGCATGAGGCTGTAGAACTTCGAGATGGAGGAAAAGCCTATATGGGAAAAGGAGTTATGAAAGCTGTAGATAATGTCAATTCAATTATTGCACAAGAATTGTTAGGAACGTCTGTTTTTGAGCAAAATCAAATCGATCAAATTATGATTGATTTGGATGGAACAAAAAACAAATCAAAACTAGGCGCTAACGCTATTTTGGGTGTTTCCCTTGCTGCGGCAAAAGCAGCAGCCAACGAATTAGGAATGCCGTTGTACAGATATGTTGGTGGTGTTTCGGCAAATACATTACCAGTGCCAATGATGAACATCATTAATGGTGGTTCCCATAGTGATGCTCCAATTGCATTTCAAGAATTTATGGTAATGCCAGTGAAAGCAAAAAACTTCACCCATGCCATGCAAATGGGAACAGAGATTTTTCATAATCTGAAAAAGGTACTCCATGATAGAGGTTTGAGCACTGCAGTGGGTGATGAAGGTGGTTTTGCACCAAATCTTGCCGGAGGCACAGAAGATGCTTTGGATACAATTAAAAAAGCTGTGGACAACGCCGGTTATAAATTGGGTGATGACGTTATGATCGCGCTAGATTGCGCTTCTGCAGAATTTTACAAAGAAGGTAAATATGATTATACCAAATTTGAAGGCGATAAAGGAAAAGTAAGAACGAGTAAAGAGCAAGCAGATTATTTGGCAGAATTAGCTTCAAAGTATCCAATCATTTCTATTGAAGATGGTATGGATGAAAACGATTGGGAAGGTTGGAAATACCTAACAGAAAAAATCGGAGATAAAGTGCAATTGGTTGGGGATGATTTATTCGTTACTAATGTCGAGCGTCTATCAAGAGGAATCAAAGAAGGAATCGCAAATTCTATCTTAATTAAAGTGAATCAAATTGGGACATTGACAGAAACGATTGCAGCTGTTAATATGGCTCACAATGCCGGTTACACTTCAGTCATGTCGCATCGTTCTGGAGAGACGGAAGATAATACAATTGCAGATTTGGCGGTAGCTTTAAATTGCGGTCAAATTAAAACAGGCTCTGCTTCACGTAGTGATCGTATGGCAAAATACAATCAATTGTTGCGTATAGAGGAAGCATTGGAAAATGTTGCTTATTTTCCAGGATTGAATGCTTTTAAAGTAAAATAAACAACATACATAAAATAAAAAAATGGTTGTCAGACAAAAGCTTTGACAACCTTTTTTTATGTTCTAAAACGTATATAAAAGCCCATTTGTTAGCTCATATTGAGTTTTGGGTATGGTGGGGACAGGGAACGCATCAAAATTATAAGTAAATGTTGTTTTAAAGGCTAGTGTCTCAATAATTTTGAACAATACTGAAGTTTCCGTTGACAATCGGTAATCTTTAAACGCTTTCAGTTTGGGTTGATAATAGCTCGTACTAATGATAGACAAGTAATCTGTTGGATACAAGCTACAAGAAAAATACGCACTTCCTCTAATGTCTTCTTGTACACGATTTTCTACAACATTGGAAGCTTTTTCATATTCATACATCACTAAAGTCCCTAAATAAAACCTATAATTTTCTTTCGCATAGAGCTTAAATCTTGGCCCCATCCCGGCAAGTCCTCTAAAATCAATTTCCGAAATTGCATCATATTGTGCCTGAAGAAATGCTTCCATTTTTATTTTTTCAGATAGTTTTCTGTTGTACCTAAAATGTTGTGTGCCTTTGTTCACAAAAGATTCACCCTCAAGTTTCTCAAATTTGAGATCATTTACAAACAGCCATAATTCTTTTTTGTTATTATATTGAATATGGGCTTTGTTGGCAATCTTAAAAATACTATTCTTGTTTTTGATGATACCTACATCCAAACTCACAGACCCAGTCCATTTAGCAGAATCCGTCACTTTTCTTAAGGTTTCAACATTGATGACTTGTGAATGACTTTCAGCAAATACTAAAGCGAAAAAGATTATACTTGTAAAAATTCTCATTGGATTGATTATATCGGTCACTGTCAAAATTAAAAAATCAAGTTCAAATTGTAGAAACAATACCTGATTTTATATTGATTTTTTAAATATTGGAATTGTTAAAATGCTTGTAAAGTTACTTTATATATCGTGATATATTTCGTAAATTCGTGACATCTTTTCAGATACAAAATTCAGAATAAAATTTACAAATTAATATGTCAGATAAAGCTACGTTAGAAATAGACGGTAAAAAGTACGAATTCCCACTGATTGTTGGTACCGAGAAAGAAGTCGCCATCGATATCAGCAATTTAAGAAGTACCACCGATAGTGTTATTACATTAGATCAAGGTTATAAAAATACAGGTTCTTGTGAAAGTAAGATTACATTTTTGGATGGTGAAAAAGGAATCTTAAGATATAGAGGCTATTCTATTGAAGAATTGGCTGAGAAAGCAGATTTTTTAGAAGTAGCTTTCCTTTTGATTTTTGGAGAATTACCAACGGAAGAACAACTTAAAAAATTCCATTCAGATATCAAATCACATTCTGTTGTTGATGAGGATGTCCGTAAAATAGTCGATGCGTTTCCAAAATCGGCTCATCCAATGGGAGTAATTGCTTCTTTAACAAGTGCTTTAACGGCTTTTAATCCTTCGTCAGTAAACGTAGATTCTGAAGAGGATATGTATAAAGCTATTGTTAAGATTTTGGGCAAATTCCCAGTATTGGTGGCTTGGACATTCCGTAAAAAACATGGATTACCTTTAGATTACGGTGATAAAAATTTGGGTTACGTAGAGAACATTCTCAAAATGATGTTCAAACAACCTAACGAAGAATATATATTAAATCCAATTGTCATCAATGCTTTGGATAAATTGTTGATTCTCCATGCAGACCATGAACAAAATTGTTCTACTTCTACGGTGAGGATAGCTGGGTCGTCTCATGTTGGCTTGTTTGCATCACTTTCTACAGGTATTTCTGCACTTTGGGGTCCATTGCATGGTGGAGCTAACCAAGCGGTGTTGGAAATGTTGGAAGCTATCCATGCTGATGGGGGTGACACTGCAAAATATATGGCGAAAGCAAAAGACAAAACAGATCCATTCCGTTTAATGGGCTTTGGACATAGAGTTTATAAAAACTTTGATCCACGTGCTAAAATCATTAAAAAGGCGGCAGATGAAATCTTGAATGATCTAGGAATCGATGATCCTATTCTTGATATTGCCAGAGGACTTGAACAAGAAGCTTTAAAAGATCCTTACTTTGTTGATAGAAAATTATATCCTAATGTTGATTTCTATTCTGGAATCATTTACCGAGCGATGGGAATCCCAACCGATATGTTTACGGTAATGTTCGCTTTGGGGCGTTTGCCAGGTTGGATCGCTCAATGGAGAGAAATGAGATTAAACAAAGAGCCAATAGGTCGCCCACGCCAAATATACATTGGTGAGACTTTGAGATCTTTTAAGTCGATAGACAAACGATAAATTAAAATATAAAATTATAAAGAAGAGCTTCATTTTTTTAAGATGAAGCTTTTTCTATATTTGTAATCTATGGACTATTTAAAACTAAACATCAAAAACGAAACTTCACGCTTGCGAGCGGTGGTATTGGGAACGGCTATTAGCAATGGGCCAACACCAACCATCGAAGAGGCATATGATCCTAAATCTTTGGAACATATCAAGGCAGGTACATATCCAATTGAAAAAGATATGGTCAAGGAGATGCAAGCTGTTGCCAAAGTGTTTGAAAAATATGATGTAAAGGTATTTCGTCCCGATTTAATCGAAGATTACAATCAGATTTTTGCTCGAGATATCGCTTTTGTTGTTGACGATATTTTTGTAAAAGCAAATATTTTACCAGATCGTGATGAGGAATTGGATGCCATTCAATATATAATAGACCAAGTAGATCCCAAAAAAATCATTAGACCACCGGAAGAAGTACATATTGAGGGTGGTGATGTAATGTTGTGGAACGACCATATTTTTATTGGCACCTATAAAGGAAGTGATTATAGTAGATATATCACTGCGAGGACCAATGTAGAAGGTGTTGAATTCATCAAAAACCTATTTCCAAATAAAATCGTCAAGGAATTTGACCTGGTAAAATCTAAAATAGAGCCAAGAGATAATGCCTTACATTTGGATTGTTGCTTCCAACCTGTAGGAAAAAATAAAGGAATTATCTATAAAAGCGGTTTTAGGGAGGAGAGTGATTATGTGTATTTGGTAAAGCTTTTCGGGAAGGAAAATCTATTCCACATCACTCGTGAAGAGATGTATCACATGAACAGTAATATTTTTTCTATTGCAGAAGATGTCGTTGTTTCTGAACGCAATTTCACACGTTTGAATTCTTGGTTGCGCAAAAATGGCTTCACCGTTGAAGAAGTGCCTTATGCGGAAATCTCAAAGCAAGAAGGTTTATTACGTTGTTCAACGATGCCTTTAATACGAGATTAATTTCAATAAATGAATCTTTTAAGTTCGGGGATTGTGAATCACCCTTTTGTTTTTGAAGATGAGTCATAAGCTCCAGAGAATTCCAGAGCAGCTCCAATCGCACCTTTAGTTACTTCATAAAAGTAGGTTGCATCCATATTGGCTAAATTATCATTGCTTTTATGATTCACAGGGGATATGTTTTTCTCATAAAGTCCAGTTATAATTTCTCCGTTTTCTTCAAACGGCATATAATCGGATGAATAGGCGTGTGAGATTTCGGATTTAAGATTAGAGTAGAGTTCCATACAGTGGGCCAATATAATTGTTGCCGCATCAGAGGCTTCATTATTTGATTTGGGATTGCCTAGATCTCTTTCACAGACTACAGTATCGTTTACCATTCCAGCAACACCTCCAACTTCATCAATATTAAACACTAATTTAATGTCTAGTTTTTGAGGAATCACAACATTTTTTACAAAATACTTACTCCCAATTAAACCATTTTCTTCACCACTAAAATGAATAAACTTGATGGAGTATTCTGTATCCACATCCTTTAAAAGCCGAGCCAATTCCAAGAGCAAAACAGTACCAGTGCCATTATCATTAGTTCCAGGGCCATTGATGGTATCATAATGCGCATCAACAATTAAAAAAGTATTGGGATACAGGGTTCCAGTTTTTGTGATGATAATATTGTTACTCGTCTTGTTGTTATGGGTAAATGGTTGAATGACAATATCAGTATAACCTAAACTTTGATATCTACTACTTATCCAATTTTGAGTACTTATCAACGAGCTTGTTCCTAGTTGCTTTACTCCAAATTCTTCAAAAGCTTTCAAATCATTCAGGATGTTACTAGATGAAGTATTCGCAACAATACTTTCATAATAGAGATTCAGTGTTTGTGCAGGTAGATTTGAAAAGTATATAAATGCAAAAAACAAAAAGACACTATTTTTCATGGCTATGGATCAAGGGGGTGAATTAATTTTTAAACCTTTGGAAAGACTACTTCCGATATAAAAAGTAGTTGTTTACCAAATCGATATAGATGCGTTTGGCCTCATCTTGGCTTACGTCTTTCACTTGAAAAAGGGCATTGGTCTTAAACGCGTTGATGATTGGCTTGCTACTGCTTGGACGTTCGTAGTTGTTTGTTGCCTTTTTGTAATAAGCATAAAGGCGTAAAAGAAAATCGGCAGGAAAGGATTCTGTAAAACTGTTGATGCGCTCTACTGCATCTTCAAATTCTATGTCCAATTCATTGTTTTCCATCATTTTTCTGCGATGATGCTAACACCACCTTTTACTTTTTGGTTGAGTGATACTTTAATTTTTGAATCTAAAGGAAGAAATACATCGACTCTTGATCCAAATTTGATAAACCCAGAATCTGTCCCTTGAGTGACCGTATCATTTTCTTTAGCGTAATTTACTATTCGTTTAGCCAAGGCACCAGCAATTTGCCGGTGAAGCACATTTCCAAAAATGGAATTTTCTACCACAACAGTAGTTCTCTCATTTTCTTCGCTGGCTTTTGGATGCCATGCGACCAAGAATTTTCCTGGATGATATTTGCTGAATACAACTTTGCCTCCAACAGGATATCTCGTCACATGAACATTGATTGGTGACATAAAGATGGAAACTTGAAGTCGTTTTTCGTTAAAAAATTCTTTTTCAAATACCTCTTCGATGACCACCACTTTTCCATCTACGGGAGATAACACGTGGTTGTCGTGCAATTGGCCAATTCGTTTTGGGTTTCTGAAGAATTGAAGAATCAATAAAAAAAAGCCTAATAGCACTAGCATCAAACTTTTTCGCAACCACTCCAAATCGATTAGATAATCAATCAGCAATAATGACGCTACCAATACTACTAAACTGATGAAAATGATTTTATGGCCTTCTTTATGAAACATGAGGATATAGTCTTAAAAATAAATAGAAAAATGGTGCAACAAAAATAATACTATCCAACCGATCCAACAAACCTCCATGCCCTGGCATTATTACACCACTGTCTTTAACATTGGCTTGCCGCTTAAACTTGGACTCAATTAAATCGCCAATAGTACCAAAAACACTTACGATAATACTCAATACTAACCAATAGGTAAAATCCAAAGTTCCTGTAAATTTAGCAATAAAATAGCTAGTTATACATGCAAAAAATAATCCACCTAAAAAGCCTTCCACAGTCTTTTTTGGGGAGATGCTTGAAAACAGTTTTTGTTTTCCAAAATTTTTGCCAATAATATAAGCGCCTGTATCATTGACCCAAACCAAGATGAATGCTCCAAGTAGCAACAATGGTGTAAATTGATAGTCATTATTTGCAATCAATATCAAAAACACAAAGGAACTGGTCAGGTAAAAGGTGGTAAGAATATAGCGTTTTGTATTAAAGAGAGGTATGGTCTTTTCAGAAAATAAATCCTTGATTAAGAGAAGTTGTACAAAAATCGTAATAACCTGAATAATTTGTATTGCTTCATTAAATCCTGAATTTGGTGATGATGTTAGACACCAAGTGCTGAAACCTAAATACATAACAACAAAAACAATGTAAGGTGATTTACTTTCAAGCTGTATCAGCTTTTTAAACTCTGCCATGCAGATGAGTCCGAATCCCAAAAACAAAACAACCAACGCATATTGCCAATAAATGCAAAGAATGAGTAATGAAATATATAAAGCTCCGGATATGGCTCTTGTGCTGAGTTCCTTCATTTATAAGTCTTCTAACAGCAGCAAATATAGGTTTTTTGAACTGCTTCCGTAAGTAAGAAAATCCTTGTCTTCAAGGGTTTTGAAGTGCTTGATAGTAGTGATATTAGTAGGTATTTTGTCCCTATTCTTGTTTTTTATACCTCTTAATCCTTCTCCGATACTTTCAACAAACTGGCTTGTTGTGGCATAAATGATAAAATTGGAAGGAAGTTCTTTTAGTTTTTTTTCAGCTATTTGATTTGAAGAAATAAGTAAAGAGCCATCATCTGCAATCAAATATTCGCAAGTTGAAAGAAAGTAAGTGCTTTCAGAAATTTTTTTGGTTGTGTTGAGATCAAAGTCTTTGAAGAGTTCTTTAAGACGGTCATCAATGAGAAACACTTGTTCGTCCTCCCATTTGTTCTCTTTTAAAATATCTTGTAGGTTATTCTGAATTTCCTGCATATTTTCGCAATACAAGAACTTGCCACCATTAGCCTTAAAATTTATGGTAAATTTTTCGTCAATCGGCAGCTTTATTTCAGGCATATACTTGCCTCTCTCTTCGTTTTTTATGTTATCTCCTTCACTTTCCTTTAAGCCGAAGATTTTACGAAATAGACTCATGTACGGGTTGCTATTAACCTAATTCTTTTTATGATTATATCAAATATAAAAAAACTTAAATTAATCTGAGGTTAATTTAAGTTTTTTATATTTTCATTGGCATTTCTTACTTTAGCAAGTCATCCTTGACTTCTTCTGAAATGTTTTTGGAATTATTGTCAGAAGTTTCACTATCATCTTCATAGACTGCACTTCTAGATACTTTTTCGATATCTTCCAATATCTCTTCTTTTTCAAACAATCGCTTACCAAAGATTTTTTCCAAGTTGTCTTTGAAGATGACCTCTTTCTCCAAAAGGACCTCTGCCAATTCCGTTAGCTTATCTTTGTTTTCTTCCAGCAATTTTATGGCTCTTTGATATTGTTCTTCAATAATGCTTGAAATTTCTTTATCTATCAACTCTGCGGTTTGTTCGCTGTAAGGTTTTGTGAAACCCATCTCATTCTGTCCTGAAGAATCATAGTAAGTGAGATTTCCAACTTTTTCGCTTAAGCCATAAATGGTGACCATCGCCCTGGCTTGTTTGGTTACTTTTTCAAGGTCGCTTAATGCACCAGTCGAAATTTTTCCAAAGATGACCTGTTCTGCCGCTCTTCCTCCAAGCGCCGCACACATTTCATCAAGCATCTGTTCTGTTCTGACAATCAAGCGTTCTTCTGGTAAGTACCAAGCAGCACCTAATGAACGACCCCGTGGCACAATAGTAACTTTTACCAATGGAGCAGCGTGTTCCAACATCCAGCTGATGGTTGCGTGTCCAGCCTCATGGAAAGCAACAGCTCGCTTTTCTGATGGAGTCACGATTTTGTTTTTCTTTTCCAATCCTCCGATGATTCTATCTACGGCATCCAAGAAATCTTGTTTATTCACTGCCTTTTTGCCTTTACGCGCAGCAATCAATGCAGCTTCATTACAAACGTTGGCAATATCAGCTCCAGAAAACCCTGGTGTTTGGCGTGCAAGAAAATCAATATCTAAATCTTCGGCCTTTTTAATCGGTCTTAAATGGACTTCGAAAATCTCTTTACGTTCTCTTATATCTGGTAAATCAACAAAAATTTGTCTATCAAAACGACCAGCACGCATCAAGGCTTTGTCCAATACATCTGCTCTGTTGGTTGCCGCCAATACAATAACATTAGTATTAGTCCCAAAACCATCCATTTCTGTCAAAAGCTGATTTAATGTATTTTCACGCTCATCATTAGACCCTGAAAAATTATTTTTTCCTCTTGCTCTACCAATGGCGTCAATCTCATCAATAAAAATGATGGCAGGTGATTTTTCTTTCGCTTGTTTGAATAAGTCCCTAACACGGGAAGCTCCGACACCAACAAACATTTCCACGAAATCTGAACCTGATAATGAGAAAAAAGGAACTTTAGCTTCACCAGCAACGGCTTTAGCCAACAATGTTTTACCTGTTCCTGGAGGTCCAACAAGAAGTGCCCCTTTTGGGATTTTTCCACCTAAAGACGTGTACTTTTCTGGGTTTTTTAAGAAATCAACAATTTCTTGAACTTCTTCTTTGGCACCTTCCAAACCTGCAACGTCTCTGAAAGAAGTTTTTACATCTGTATTTTCATCAAAGAGTTTGGCTTTCGATTTTCCGATATTGAAAATCTGTCCACCAGCTCCTCCTCCAGCACCGGAAGACATACGACGCATGATGAAAATCCATACACCAATGATCAATACAAAAGGCAATAATGTCAACAAAAAGTCTCCCCACACATTATGTTCTGTTTCAAAGGTAACCTTGGTGTTTGTTAAATTGTTTTCGTTGATGATTTTATTAATTTCTTCTTGAAAAAGTGCCAAATCGCCAAATTCAAATTTATAATTCGGAGGCGGAGTCAAAGTTGGTAAAATGCTGTTTGGCTTTGTTTTCTTGTGAGTTTCAGTCTTTAACGCTTCATCAGTAATATAGACTTTTGCTTCACGATTATTGACAATAACAACTTTGCTTACATCACCTTTTTTCAAATAATCAAAAAATTGTGAAGGAGTTGTAGTGGCTGCATCCTGTCCGCCAAAACCTCCAGAAAATATTTGGATACCAAAAAAAACAGCGATAATCACCCCGTAAATCCAATACGGATTCAATTTTGGTTTTTTATTTAAATTTTTATTTTCGTTTGCCATGTGCTTTTTAGTAACTTGTTTCTATAATGGTAGTTTTTGCGTCTCCCCAAAGGCTCTCAATATCATAATATTGTCTGATGTGTTTTTGGAACACATGCACCACAACATTCACGTAATCCATTAAGACCCATTCGGCATTGTCACTACCTTCTACATGCCAAGGATGGTCTTTAAGTTGCTTGCTTACCTTTTTTTGAACGGAATTGACGATGGCATTTACCTGTGTGTTTGAAGTTCCTTCACAAATAATGAAATAATCACAAACAGTATTTTCCAATTCCCTTAAATCAAGAATTTTAATATCTTTTCCTTTTACATCTTCTATACCACCCAATATTACTGTTATCAACTGGTCTGCGTTATTATCGTTTTTCGCCATCAAATTAGTTTACAATTTTGTGCAAAGTTATTATTTTTTTAGTTCTTTTGAGCTTTTATTAATCTTAAGAAAACCATAATTTCCTTAAACTAACACTATATGCGTATAATCAAACTTGATGCCATTGATTCTACCAATTCTTTTTTGCGACAATTAAGCGTGAAGGACAAGGTTGAAGATTATACTGTGGTGATGGCGAACTATCAAACAAATGGTAGAGGTCAGATGGGGACGCAATGGACTTCACAAGAGTCCAAAAACCTTATAGTCAGTGTGTTTAAGGATGTTTCTTTCTTAAAAGTTGAGCATAGTTTTTATATCAGCATCGTTGTTTCTTTGTCAATTTTTAAGACTTTGAAACTATTGCAAATCAAAAAATTAAAGGTCAAGTGGCCTAACGACATTTTGGCAGACAACAAGAAACTTGCCGGTATATTGATTGAAAATGTCATAAAGCAAAATCATTTGCAAGCTTCGATTATTGGTTTTGGGCTGAATGTCAATCAAACAGAGTTTGGAGATTTACCAAATGCATCCTCTTTATTATTGATTTCAGGGAAAGTGTTCGATTTGGAAGAAGTATTACAAGGCATCTTAACACAATTGGAATTGCATTTTCAACTTCTGAAAAAAGGTCAGTTTAAACAGCTCAAAGACGAATATGAGCATCATCTTTTTAGAAAAGATAAACCTTCAACTTTTAAAAGCGCAAATGCAGACTTGTTTTCAGGAATTATTTTGGGAATTTCTGATGCAGGAAACCTGCGAGTAAAAATTGAAGATGCTTCTGTTAAAGAATTTGACTTAAAAGAAATAACCCTTTTGTATTAAATGGATTTAGGGATATTGGTTGTCAAGGTTTCGATGAATTTATTGATAGGACCTTTAATCATCATAGCCATCATGGCATTAAACTCACCTTCAAAAACTAGCTGAACTTCACTAGTTGTTGGAGTGATTTCTGTGATATGTCCGGTAAGTGAAAAATCCAATTTTCCACCTGCTGCACCAAGTACGATTTTATTTGGAGGAACGACTTCTTTTTTTTTAAGCTCAATTTCTGGCATTCCCTTTAGGGCAAAGATAAATGTGTCTTCACTCAACATTTCAAATTTACTAATGTTTTCGGGCATTAATTTTTCGAAATTTTTGACATCGCTTAAAAAATCAAAAACTTCTTGGGGTGACTTTTCTATGGTTTGTTTTGGAGAATCTAATTTCATTACTGTGATTTTTTAAATTATATGTTGTTTAGTTTAAAAGTTGCACATAGTTAAGTTTTATCGACTCCATGACATACAACTAAACCACTTTACGTTAATCAAAACCCATTCCATTCGCTGGGATTGGCGTTCCAAGTTGCTAAAATGTCTTGTTCTTCCGTGGTTATATATTTTGTGTCCAACGCTTGTTCCAGCAGACTTTCGTAGTTGCTCAATGTTTGTAATGTTACATTGTCTTGACTAAAATTATTTTTGGCGACTTCAAAACCATAAGAAAATATCGCTACCATTCCTTTGACATTCACACCAGCTTCTTTTAAGGCTTTTACAGCATTCAGACTGCTTTTTCCTGTACTGATTAAATCTTCTACCACCACGACATTTTGTCCACTCTCAATAAATCCTTCGATTTGATTCTGGCGCCCATGACTTTTAGCTTCAGGTCTTACATATACAAATGGCAACCCAAGATATTCAGCAACCAATATGCCGATACCAATGGCTCCAGTTGCGACACCAGCAATAACATCAGGTTTTCCGTATTGTTTCTCAATCTGTTTTGCCATGGTCTCCCTAATGTAGTTGCGGATAGGAGGAAATGAAAGCACGATTCTATTGTCGCAATAAATTGGTGATTTCCATCCTGATGCCCACGTAAAAGGCTTATTAGGTTGAAGTTTTATGGCATTAATCTGCAATAATAATTTAGCAGTTTGTTTGGCGGTAGCTTTGTCAAAAATCATGTCGCAAAACTAAACAAAATTGTGAAACCTTATTTTGAAAATTCACAGAAAATTATTTTTAAAAGTATGGTCATATATCAAAAATTGATATTTTTACCAATCAAAGAAAAATGTTAGCCACCTGATGACTACAATTTTTGTCAATGACAAGCCTATCATTCTGACTACCGAAGTTGGTTTTGAAACCAACTTTAAAAACTATCTTTTGGACACGGTTCATATAGGTAAAGTCATCAAGGAATTAAATACGACCTCTCTAGAAGGTGTCAGGCTCATTGGAAAAAACGATAGAAAGCTTCTCAAGAAATTTTTAAAAAAACTTCCCAACATTGTGGCGGGAGGAGGAAAAGTATTGAACGCTAACGGTGACATACTTTTTATTTATCGTAATGATAAATGGGATTTGCCCAAAGGAAAAGTGGAAGGTAAAGAAAGTATTGAAGAAACATCTTTGCGTGAAGTGGAGGAGGAAACCAATGTTACTGGATTGAAAATTGTTAAACCTTTAGAAACTACTTACCATATTTTTAAACGCAACGGACGGCATAAGATTAAAATCACCTATTGGTTTGAAATGACCTCCAATTACACTGGCAAATTGGAGCCTCAAGAAGAAGAAGGCATTACCAAAGTGGAATGGTTGAATCCAAAGCAAACAGTCGAAGCTATGGAGAATTCTTATGCTAATATTAAGGTGTTGGTGTAGGGATTTTTAATTATTTTACCCGATAAACAGGATACTGTAAATGCGCCTTTTCATAGTTTGGACTTTGCTTATGCAACCAATCTAACTGCAAATACCAATTCTTCGCAAACTCTGGTTCGTCCTTCTTTTTAGCCTCAAACGCTCCTTTCAATTCTTCATTGTTTTTTAATAGATCCGATGCCATATCCTCCCAAACGTAAGGTGAAAACCCTTCTTTCTGTTGCAAAATAGTATCGAAAAAATTCCAGTTGAAAAACGAATCTGGTGCTTGTGGTTCCAAAGTTTCCAAAAGATATCTGAATGCTTGTTGATTTGTTTCAATGTAATAATCACCTTTCATGAAGGTCATTTTCTTTTCTGACGAAATGATTTTAGTATTATAATGAGAATAATGACCTTCGTACGCTTGATTTCGTGTTTCATAAGCATCGATTTTATAACTTTCTATTGTAATGATTGTGTCCTTGTCAAATGGTTTCATTTCGACTTTATTCAATTTTAATAAATCGAGGACATTCCACCAACCTTGTGGAATGATGTAAGCCTTTGGCACCGTTACTTCAATAGTTGGCTTGAAATAGTTTTGATACACAACATCTTTTGTGAAAGGTTTGCTTCGATCATATTTTAATCGTTGCGCTCCCGTAATCTCGCTCGGAATCATATTTCCTTCAAAACCCTTAAAGCGTAGTGTTGAGGTCCTTGTAGTATCAATTGTCCAATCTAAAGGATAGGTTGCTCTATTTTGATTGGAGCGAAATGCTTCTGCACGTATTGTTTTTATTTTTTCTGAGTCTTTTTCAATAATCTCTATCATGCTTTTCAACAATTCATAAGTGCCTTCAACACGTTGTTTATAAGGTTTTAGCATGTGTGTTTCGACCATCATTCCCAACGTATTCCAAAGTGTTGTGTAACCTGTGGAATAACGTGGCGAATCAAAAAACTGGCTAAACCCTGATTCAGGAACTTCATTGAATACATTGACATATGGTGTAATATCCCACTCTTTATAAGCTAACTTTTGCTCAAGGGTTGGCATCATTTGAGTATGCAAGTAGTTGCCTAATTCACCTCCCAATTTATCATGTTGTGTGAATAAATGTGTCAATGTGTATTGATAATCCGCTCCATTGCTCACATGATTATCTATAAACACATCAGGTTGGACCAAATGGAAAATCTGTGCAAATGTCCGAGCGTTTTTGGTATCACTTTTAATAAAATCTCTATTCAAATCATAATTCCTGGCGTTGCCTCTAAAGCCGTATTCTTTTGGACCATTTTGATTGGTTCTAGTTGTGGAATTCCTATTTAGACTACCTCCAATATTATAAATGGGAATCGTTACCAAAACAGTTGTTTTAGGCATTTCAATTTTACCTTGAACCAAATCTCTGAAAAGCATCATCGTGGCATCAATCCCATCAGATTCGCCAGGGTGTATTCCGTTGTTGATAAGTAGAATTCGCTTTGTATTCCGAATTGTTTCATATTCAAAAATCGCATCAGGATTTAAAGTCACAATATGCAGAGGCTGACCTGAATCTGTTTCGCCAATAGGTGTAATCGAAATTTGAGGATAGTTTTTAGATAAGTTGGTGTAATATTCAATTGTTTGCTGATAGGTCGCCGTTTCCAAGCCGCCACTTTGTTCAAAAACGGTTATAAAATTGTTCGAACGATTTGCTTTTTGAGCCAAACAAGAACTGGATATTATAACTAATAAAAGAAGTTTTTTCATTTTGAGAGATTTACTCATAAACTTAATCAATTTAAACTAATTTTGCACTTGTAAATCATTACCAATATGCACCAAACAACAAATACCATTTTGATGATTCGTCCCATAAGTTTTAGGATGAATGAACAAACAGCTGTCAATAATTATTTTCAGGAAGATTTAGATTTGAAAAATGCAGAAATCAATGCAAAGGCACAAGCAGAATTTGACACTTTTGTCAAAAAATTGAAAGATGCGGGTGTCACTGTCATTGTGGAACAGGATGATAAATTAATGGACACACCAGATTCTATTTTCCCCAATAATTGGGTGAGTTTTCATGAAAATGGAGATGTGGCAATGTATCCAATGTTTGCTGAAAACAGAAGAAAAGAACGTCGGGAAGAAGTTTTTATGAGCTTGGAAAAAGATGGATTTCACATTGAAAATATTGTTGATTATACCAGTGCAGAAGAAGACGGCTATTTTTTGGAGGGAACCGGAAGTGTGGTTTTGGATAGAGTCAATGGAATGGCTTATTGTGCATTGTCCCCGCGTGCTGATGAAGAGTTGTTTATTGAATTTTGTGAAGATTTTGAATATACACCAATTGTTTTTGTTGCCAATCAAACGGTAGAGGGGAGACGGCTTCCAATTTACCACACAAATGTGATGATGTGCATTGCGGAAACTTTTGCTGTGATTTGTTTAGACTGCATCGACGACAAACACGACAAAAAAAATGTCA
Organism: Flavobacteriaceae bacterium UBA5544; assembly: GCA_002426755.1. Lineage (GTDB taxonomy): Bacteria > Bacteroidota > Bacteroidia > Flavobacteriales > Flavobacteriaceae > JBPOFM01. The sequence goes on along the minus strand of DINI01000031.1, from coordinate 53,529 downwards.
TAAAACATTTAAAGGAAAGCAAAAAGGAAATCATTGAAATAACAGAAGCTCAAATGGCGAACTTCGCTGGGAACATGCTTCAGGTAAGAGGGAAAGATGATAAACGAATTTTGGTCATGAGCAAATCTGCTCATGATAGTTTGACAACGTTGCAGATTTCAAAAATATCCATGCACTGTGAAATTTTATCGAGCGATTTAGAAACGATAGAAACGTGTGGAGGCGGAAGTGCGCGTTGTATGATGGCGGAAGTGTTCTTGCCGAAAGAAGCCTAAAAATTATTGGTTGATAGGTTGTGCCTTTGGCAATTCAACATAGAATTTGCTGCCGACATTTTGGGTGCTTTCTACCCAAATTCTTCCTTTATTGAGTTCTACCAATTCTTTACAAATGGTGAGGCCTAGACCAGTGCCTTTTTCATTTTTGGTGCCAACGGTTGTAAAATTATTCCCTCTGAAAATTTTGTTGAGGTTTTCTTTAGACATTCCAACACCAGTATCTTCTACGCAAATTAAGGATTTACCGTTTTGCTCCTTATTGGAAATAGTTATAATGTCACCAACTCTACTGAATTTTACAGCATTTGTAATCAAGTTTTGAATCACGATTTCGATCATGCTTTTATCGGCATAAACAAAATCTCGTTGGGACTCGTCAATCAATACGATACGTTTTTGCTCAATTTTTGGTTCCACCAAACTCATCTTATTGTGGAACACTTCCTGAATATTGAACAAATCTGGGTTTGGCTCAAGATTCTGCATTTGGGATTTGGACCAGTTCAATAAATTATAGAGGAGCAAAGATGCATTGTTGGCGTTTTCACTCAATTCAGGAATCAATTCGTTGAATTCTTCTTTCGAGATGCTATCTTCTTTTAGCAAGTCCAAGAATCCTTTGATGGACGAAATAGAATCTTTTAAATCATGGGAAACAATAGAAAACAAACGGTCTTTTGCTTTATTGATGTCTTCCAAATGACGTGTTTGCTCTAAAATGGCTTCATTCTGAATTTGAATTTGCTCATTTTTGGCTTCAAGCTCTTGGGTATATTTAACGGTATTTTTTCGCTTCAAATAAATAAGAAGTAAAATGGTCGAAACAATCAAAAAAGCAGCAATCAAAATATAAGAAATGGCTTTTAATTTTTTTAGCTCATTTTTATTTGCATTGTTTTCTTCAGAATTAATAAATAAATCCCTATTCCCATTTTCAGACATATCCTCTTTTATTGAGTCTGTATTTACCGGAATTTTTGGTTGGTTCTGCTGTTCCAGCTCTTCTTTAAGAGCATAATATTGGCGTTGCCATTGAAAGGCACTTTGAAATTTGTTTCTGGTAGAATCCAAAGTTACCAGTAATTTCAAATTTTTTAGAACTTCATTTTTATCGGAAGATGATTTAGCCAATTGATGTGCTTCAAGAATTTGCGATTCTGCGAGTTTGGTTTTGTTTTGCTGTAAATGGAGGTTACCAATGGAATTCAAAGCACGAAGGATTCCTTCATTGTTTTTTATGGAACGATTATAGGCCAGTCCCTCATCTAAATAATCTTCGGCCTTATCATATTCCTTAAAATTGAGATATTGGTCACCGATTCGTGGTAAAATTTCACCTCTTAAGGCTTTGTCCTTATTCGGATTCAATAACGACAATACAGTTTCATAATATTCAATCGCTTTTCTATGTTCTTTGCGCATTGAATAGAGCATGGCAATATTTTTATTCGACATTTTCATGCCAGAACTGTCGCGTAATTGTTCCCTTACATTCAGTGCTTTAAAGTTATACTCCAACGCTTTATCTACTTGTTGTGTGTTGTAATAGGCCTCTGCTAAATTGTTATATGCAACGCTTAAGTCTTTACGTAGGTTTTTCTCTTCAAATATTTTTATGGCTGAGAGTGAATGCTCTAAACCTGTAGCATAATTTCCACGACTAATTTCTATAAGACCTAAACTGTTGTTGATTTTGGCAATCCCAAGTGTGTCATTTATCTTTTGAAAAAATTGTTTTGATTTAGAGAAATTATCAATCGCATTGTAATAGTCATTTTTATCTGAATAAATGCGCGCTTTGTAATAATTGACTTCAGCTAAACCTTTGGTGTAGTTCAATGACTTTGATAAACGTTCAGTTTCTTCAATAAATAGAAGGGCCTTTTTTGGTTCATTGGCTTCATAGAGCGCCTGAATCAGGTATAATGAAGTGTCAACCTTTGTAGAATCTTGTTTTTGGTACGCTAAATTTAGGATGAGACTATCTATCTCACTGGTTTGTGAATGACCGATGAGAACAGAGAAAAAAGCAGCTAAAATTATTAACTGTTTCATCTGTGGAGATTCGTGTTTAAAATTGCAATGTCAATGTGATGAAATCTTGCCTTGAGGGAGAGGAAAAATGAGTACACAAAATACAATAACAATACATTGAATGTAAATTCGATTAGTATCATCAATATTTGGGACTTTGATTAATAGCTATTTCAAAAATGAATAAAAGTCCTGTATAAATCTAATTTTCGGGTTTTAATGCCAATAAATTAGATGAAGTGAGCATTAATTTTTTATCAACAATTAGACTATCGACGAACTACACAAATCTTGGAAAAAAAACAAATTTATCGATGAACGGTAAGATAGAAAAAGTAACAAATTAATCAACTGTAAATCAGTTAATTAAATTTGATTCAAAAATTTTAAAATGATGGCTTAATAACTCCTAAAAACATCGAATATTGGAAGTGCTTTATGGTCAAAATCAAACATGCATTGGTTTTCCCAGGCACTTCCATTGGTGGATGTAGATTCATTGCCATTAAATGCCACCCAATCTGGTGCCCAATAACAAAAACCAATACCTTTATCGTTTGGAATCGCTTTTATGGCAGCAACCAGCCACTCAAAATAGGCTTTTTGACCTTCTGGAGTAGCTGAAAATTCGGATAGAATTTGACTGTTGTCACCAATGTAATTGTTGCTATTGTCATCCCATTGAAATGTAAAAGGATATGCGACTTCCACCAGCATAATATCTTTATTGAAAGTAGTGGACAATTCGTTTAATTTTGATTGTACTATGTTCAAATTATGTGTTTGAAATTGTGGATAATAGGATAATCCAATCACATCAAAATCAAGATTATAAGGTTGCAATTCATTAAAGAAATAAATTGCATTCTCGACACTGGAATGATGCAGCATAATTTTGATGGAATCGTCTGTATCAACTTCTCTGATGGCTCTAACGGCTTCACTTATGAGGGATGCATAGTTAGGCCAATTACCAGAAAATGAATCCCAAACACGACCATAATCCCACAAAAAGCCACTATCGGTTTCGTTACCTATTTGAATAATTTTTGGTAATGTATTTTGATTTTTAAGTTGTTGCACCACATCTTTTGTGTACTGGTAGATTGCCTCTTTTATTTGCTCATTGCTCATTGTCTGCCACGCTACTGGAGGTGCTTGATGACCTGGATCTGCCCAAGTATCGGAGTAATGAAAATCCAGTAAAAAATCCATGTTTTTTGCCTTGATCCGTTGTGCGTAGCTTTTCACTGCGTTTAGGCTATTTAGACCCCCTTGTGGCGTATGCCATAATTTGAGCCTTACTAGATTTGTTCCATTAGTTGCTGCGTAATCCAATAATTGCACAGTATTCCCATTCGCATCCTGATACACTACGTTGTAATCTTCTAATTCTGGTTGAAAAGATAAATCCATTCCTGTATAAAAAACAGCTTCAGGTTGAGGAATAACATCATCTGTCAAATCGTCTGTGGAATCATCTGCTGAATCATTGGAATTACTACAGTTAAATAACAGAACAACTAAAAAAATAAGATATGTAAGATTTTTCATAATTCAAAGATAGATATTTCAGCGGGCTTCCTGTCCCAAACTTATGATAAAAAAACTATCTTTGCAACCTTAATAATTTTATTTAAATGAACCTTCAGGACACTCTATCAAACCATATTAAAGAAGCTGTAAAATCAATTTTTGACATCCAATTGGATGCGTTGGAATTTCAAGCCACCAGAAAAGAATTTGCGGGTGATATAACCTTGGTGGTATTTCCTCTGCTGAAAGTTATAAAAGGGAACCCAGCAATCATCGGTGAACAAATTGGGGAGTATTTAGTTGATAACGTTGAAGATGTCAAAGGTTTTAATGTTGTCAAGGGATTTTTGAATATAGAAATCAGTGATTCCTATTATTTGAATGTTTTCGACAAAATAAAACATGAATCTGCTTTCGGATTTGTTTCTCCAAATCCCAAAGACAAAGCTGTAATGGTTGAATATTCGTCCCCAAATACCAACAAGCCATTGCATTTGGGACACATCCGAAATAATTTATTGGGATATAGCGTTTCTGAAATTTTGAAAGCTTCCGGAAAAAAAGTTTATAAAACCCAAATTATAAATGACAGAGGCATACATATCTGTAAAAGTATGTTGGCTTGGCAACGTTTTGGAAATGGTGAAACACCAGAATCCACAGGTTTGAAAGGTGATAAATTGGTTGGAAATTATTATGTGAAGTTCGACCAAGAATATAAAAAAGAAATCAATGCCTTGGTTGAAGGTGGTAACAGTGAAGATGAAGCCAAAAAGCAAGCTCCAATGATATTAGAGGCTCAACAAATGCTTCAAAAATGGGAAGCAGGCGACTTGGAGACTGTCGCGCTCTGGGAAAAAATGAACGGTTGGGTGTATGAAGGTTTTGATGAAACCTACAAAAATTTAGGGGTTGATTTTGATAAATTATACTATGAAAGTCAAACCTATTTATTGGGCAAGGAATTCGTCGCCGAAGGATTGCGCACTGGTGTCTTCTACAAAAAAGAAGATGGCTCGGTTTGGTGTGATTTAACATCTGACGGTTTAGATGAAAAAATAGTGCTACGTTCTGACGGAACCGCTGTGTATATGACCCAAGATATTGGTACTGCCATTCAACGTGCCAAAGATTTTCCGGATGTGGGAGGAATGGTGTACACTGTTGGTAACGAACAGGAATATCACTTTAAGGTCTTGTTTCTCATCATCCAAAAATTGGGATTTGAATGGGCCAAAAACTTGTATCATTTAAGTTATGGAATGGTGGACTTACCATCCGGCAAAATGAAAAGCCGTGAAGGAACCGTTGTAGATGCGGATGATTTGATTGATGAAATGGCGGAAACGGCTGGGCAAATTTCAGAAGAGCTCGGTAAACTTGACGGTTATTCATCTGCTGAAAAGCAAGAACTTTATAAAATCATCGGACTTGGTGCTTTAAAATATTACATACTTAAAGTTGATCCGAGAAAGCGAATTTTGTTTGATCCAAAAGAATCGATAGACTTTCAAGGAAATACAGGGCCTTTTATTCAATATACTTATGCGAGGATTCAATCCATTCTTCGCAAAGCAGAATTAAAGTCCACGGTTGCGTCGAGCACAGTCAACATGCAACTTCATGAAAAGGAAAAGGAACTCCTTAAACAGATATTGCTTTTTCCAGAAATCATTCAAAACGCGGCAGACAACCACAGTCCGGCATTAATTGCGAATTATATCTATGATTTGGTAAAGGAATTTAACTCCTTCTATCAAAATGTTTCCATTCTTGGAGCAGATACCAATACCGAAAAAATCTTTCGAGTTGAATTGTCAGAAACCGTTGCAAAAATTATAAAAAATGCATTTTCACTTTTGGGTATAAAAGTTCCAGAAAGAATGTAGCAAAATAATCTCTCAATTTAATTTATTGTAAATATTACATTGATTTAATGTAAAAAAATCACATTTCCTTCTTTTTGGTTATAGATTACTTAAATATTATTGTTAATAATATGTTAAAGTTAAAATTTTCTAAAACCGCCTTTTCTGTTTTTACGTAAGTGTCACTGTCTTCCCATTTCGGACATATTGTTTAACCAAAAAAACACTTTAATGAAAAAACAAATTACTCTGTTAATTGCAGTTTCAATTGCAATTTTTACATCAACAAACTCATTCGCGCAACTTGTCACAAGTAGTGCAGATGATGGAACCGACGGAACTCTGCGACAAGAAATAGCAGATTCACCTGCGGGTGGAACAATTACATTTATGGGAGGTATTGGTACTATTACCCTGACAATGGGTGAATTACTTATCAATAAATCTATCACTATAACTGGAGCGGTAACTATTGATGCCAATAATACTGGTCGTGTTTTTAATATTACGGCGGGAATTGTTCTGCTAAACAATTTAACTATTACGAACGGACTAGCTTACGATGGTGGAGGTATATATATGACCAACGCGCTAGTTACAATTAATGGTTGTACAATAACCAATAATACGGCCAATGGAACAGGAGCGCCTGCAGGTTCAGGTGGGGGTATCTTCAATGATATTGGAGGTGTGTTGGTGGTCAACAATTCTGAAATTTCTTCTAATACAGCGAATAGAGCTGGCGGAGGGATTGAAGATAAGTCAGGAGCTGGTTTATCAATTACTTTGAACAACGTCAATCTTGATAATAACAACGCGGGTGTAGCTCCAGCAATGGCAGCACCTGGAAACGGTGGTGGTATCCATATTTCAAGTAATGGGTCTGTGTTAATTATTGGTGGAACTGCCAATGGTAATGTTGCAGCACAGGAAGGTGGTGCTCTATGGAATGGATTCGGAACTATGACCGTTGACAATGTTACAATAGATGGAAATGATGCTCAAGGCGCTGCAGCAGATGATGGTGGTGGAGGAATCTTTAACAACGGAGGAACATTGGTTGTTACAAACGGAACTACAATAACTAATAATACTGCAACTGGAACTTTAGGTTCTGGCGGAGGTTTATTTAATTTAACGCCAGGTGTTTTTAACGTGGATGGTTTGACTCTGTCTGGAAACACGGCAATGAGAGCAGGTGGTGGTATCGAAATTGCATCTGCAATGGGAGAGACATTCACTCTTAATGATGTTACATTAGATGGTAATACAGTATTCGGTCCAGCACCTGGAAATGGTGGTGGTCTTCATATTTCGGGACCAGGGAATGTTATATACAATGGAGGTTCAGTTACCAACAATATCGCTTTTGAAGGTGGTGGACTTTGGAATGGTTCTGGAACAATGACTGTAAATGGAACAACATTTTCAGGAAATACCGCCAATGGAGATGTAACAGGTGGTGGAGCATTATTCAACAACGGAGGAACTCTGATTGTGGATGCTACCACAAGTTTAACAGGAAATATAGCCATGGCAGCAACTCCTGGAGGACGTGGAGGTGCAATCTTCAACAATGCAGGTGGAACATTAACGCTTGCTTCTGGCTTGACAATTTCTGGTAACTATGCAAGTAGAGCAGGTGGAGCTATTGAAGATAGTTCAAACGGAACTTTAGTTTTAGATAATATTACACTTATGGGTAATTCAGCAGGTTCTGATATAGGTTTGGGAGCAATGGCAAATCCTGGAAATGGTGGAGGAATTCACCTTTCTGGAACAACTAATGCAACTATTACCAATAGTGATATCAATAATAATATTGCTGCTCAAGAAGGCGGTGGATTGTGGAATAATACAGGAACTATGACAGTTAGCAATACTGTTGTTAATTCCAATACAGCCGCTGGAAATCTATCCGATGATGGTGGTGGTGGAATCTTTAATAATGGAGGTTCACTTATAGTCAATTCCCTTTCTACCATATCTAATAATCTGGCAACTGGAACTTTAGGCTCTGGTGGCGGATTGTTCAGTATATCTGGAACCTTAACGGTCATGAACTCCAACATCGAATTTAATTCAGCTAATAGAGCAGGTGGTGGCGTTGAAGTTTTGGACGGAACGGCCAACTTTACAAATGTCAACCTTATCAATAATGATGTGAACGGAACATCTGGAATGGCTAATCCTGGAAATGGAGGGGGTTTTCATGTAACCGGAAATGCAGCCATGGTTACTTTCACAAATGGTTCTGTCTTTGGAAACGAAGCTGCATCAGAAGGTGGTGGTTTGTGGAATAACGGTGGAACTATGACTGTTGAGGGCACTTTAATACAAGGAAATACTGCTTTTGGAAATGCTGCTGATAATGGGGGAGGTGGTCTCTTCAACAATGGAGGAACACTGAACGTGAATACAGGTACAACAGTCAATTCTAATTATGCCGATGGAACATCAGGTTCTGGTGGTGGAATTTTCAGCACAGCGGGCTTGGTAACCATAACAGGAGCCACAATTACTGAAAACGAAGCGAATAGAGCAGGTGGTGGAATCGAATTGATTGATGGTACATTAGTTATTTCGGGTACTACTTTAGATTTAAATGATGCAGGTTCTGTTGCTCCAGCACCTGGAAATGGCGGTGGACTGCATATTACAGGTCTTGCTAATTCCACATTTACTGGAGGAACGGTTAATGATAACATTGCTTCTCGTGAAGGAGGAGGATTATGGAATGGGCTTGGTACCATGACAGTTGATGGAACTACAATTGATGGAAACACTGCAAGTGGACCAGCAGCTGATGATGGCGGTGCTGGAATCTTCAACAACGGAGGAACATTGGTAGTTCAAAATAGTGCAACAATAAGCAATAACATAGCAGATGGAACAGCTGGTTCTGGCGGTGGATTATTAAGTGTAGGCGGAACAGTAACAGTAAATGCTTCTGCTATTATGAATAACCAAGCAAATAGAGCTGGTGGTGGAATAGAATTGGCAGGAGGTACTTTAAATTTGATTAATGCCACATTGGATTCCAATAACGCAGGAGTTTCTCCAGCGGTTGCAGCACCAGGAAGTGGTGGAGGATTGCATGTTACAGGTGCAGCCACTACAAATATTACGGGTGGTACAACCAAGGACAATATAGCTGCCAATGAAGGTGGCGGATTATGGAATGGTTCAGGTTTGATGACTATTGTCGATCATACAGTTGATGGAAATACAGCTTCTGGAAACGATGCTATGGTCGCTGGTGCCGCTGGTGGTGGTGGAATTTATAATGAAGGAGGAACTCTTGATTTATCAGGTTCCACAGCAATCATCAATAATGTAGCAGATGGTGCACAGTCAACAGGAGGAGGAATTCTAAACGCTGCTGGTACATTGACGGCTAACGGAATTACAATTATGGATAACACCTCAAACAGAGCTGGGGGAGGAATTGAAGCGAATGGTGGAGGAACTGTAATACTTACCAATGTTAGTTTGAATTCTAATGACACAGGAGTTGTTACAGGTGCTGGCGCACCAGGAAATGGTGGTGGTCTTCACATTAGTGGAAACAGTGCCGTGAATGTGACTGGTGGAACTACTAATGCAAATACAGCTGCCAATGAAGGTGGCGGATTATGGAATGGTTCAGGTTTGATGACTATTGTCGATCATACAGTTGATGGAAATACAGCTTCTGGAAACGATGCGATGGTCGCCGGTGCCGCTGGTGGTGGTGGAATTTATAATGAAGGTGGAACTATTGATTTATCAGGTTCCACAGCAATCATCAATAATGTAGCAGATGGTGCACAGTCAACAGGTGGTGGAATTTTAAACGCTGCTGGTACACTGACAGCCAACGGAATTACAATTATGGATAACACCTCAAACAGAGCAGGTGGAGGAATTGAAACAAATGGAGGGGGAGTTGTAACGCTTACCAACGTGAGTTTGAATTCTAACGACACAGGAGTTATTACAGGAACAGGCGCACCAGGAAATGGTGGAGGTCTTCACGTAAGTGGAAATAGTATTGTAAATGTAACAGATGGAACAGTTAACATGAATACTGCGGCCTCTGAAGGCGGTGGATTATGGAATGGAACTGGAACTTTGACAGTGGATGGAACAACGATCGATGGAAACATTGCAAGTGGTGTTGGAGCCGACAATGGAGGTGGAGGAATCTATGCTCTTAACGGTGGAACGGTAAATCTTGCAAATGGAGCTACAATATCCAACAATATAGCTAACGGAACTGCAGGTTCTGGTGGTGGAATTTTGGTAGATGTTGATGCTAGTTTAAATGCTATAGATGCGTTCATTACAGGAAATATTGCCAATAGAGCTGGTGGTGGTGTAGAAATAGTTGGAGGTACAGGAACAATTTCTTTTACAAACACATCTTTAAACGATAATAATGCAGGTGTTTCTCCAGCAGTTGCAGCACCTGGAAATGGTGGTGCACTTCACATTACCAATTTGCAAGATATAACCATAACAGGAGGAACTGTCAATGGAAATTCCGCAAATCGTGAAGGTGGTGGATTGTGGAATAGTGTTGGAGTAATGACGGTTGGTGGTGTTACTATTGACGGTAATACTGCTCTAGGTGCTGCTGCAGATGATGGTGGTGCAGGTATTTTTAATAACGGAGGAACATTAAACGTCATGAATGGGACTATTGTTTCAAACAACATGTCCACAGGGGTTTCGGCATCAGGTGGAGGATTGTTAAGTACTGCGGGAGCTGTGACTGTAAATAATTCAACATTTGATTCTAATTCGGCGAATAGAGCTGGAGGTGCGATTGAGTTGATTGATGGAACGCTTGACTTTACCAATTCAGTAATGTCCAATAACGATGTCAATGGAACAGCAGGAACGCCTGCTCCAGGTAACGGTGGAGGTTTCCATGTTACAGGTACATCTGGAACCATTAACTTTATTGCAAGTACCATTTCAGGAAACTCCGCTTTAAATGAAGGTGGTGGATTATGGAATCAAAATGGTACGACCATGAATGTTGTTGCTTCAACCTTGAATGGTAACTCAACAAAAAAAGGCGGTGCAATTTTCAACAATACAGGGTCAATTACAACAGTAATGACCAGCACAATTTCTGGAAATACAGCAAGCCTTTCTGGTGGTGGACTTACTAATAACGGCGCAAGTCTTTCTTTGAACGCTGTAACAGTGGCAATGAATACATCAGCAACTGGTGGTGGAATTAACGCTATGAACAATGTCACATTGAAAAACTCAATTGTTGCATTAAATACAGCAGCTTCAGGTACAGACGTTTCAGGCACACTGACTTCAAACGATTATAATTTAATAGGAATGGATGACTTGAATGTCTTCACAGCTCAAACAAATGATTTGGAAAGTGTCAACCCATTGGTTGGCCCATTGCAAGACAATGGAGGAACAACTTTGACTCATCAATTATTAACCGGTTCACCTGCTTATGATGCTGGTGATGCTGGCGATAATTTTGATGACCAAATTGGGCAACCTGTATTTGGAGCGTCCCGTGATATTGGTGCTTACGAATCTCAAACACCATTATCTATCGACGAATTTAATGCAGTGTCGGTCTTGAAGATTTATCCAAACCCAACAAAAGGACAGTTCAATATTGTAATTGGCGATAGTGTTAGAGGTAATGTGGATGTACAAATAGTTTCCATAACTGGGAAACTAGTGCAAAAGCTAGCCATTGGAAATGGTGTCAACACTATGGACATTAGTGGAATGGCTTCAGGAATGTATATTATAAATATTAACACCGAAAGTGGTTCATCATCACATAAACTGATTTTGGATTAATAGCGTATTTTGACCCAAATTAAATTGGAAAAAGACCATCGAGAGATGGTCTTTTTTTGTGAACATTATCTAAAATGGTATGAAATCATTTTAATCTTTTATTTCAGGTCTCAATAAAAACCCGACTTTTTTTTACAAATTCAAGTTCCTAAAATTTCCCCTGATGTTCCAAAGCTTGATTTATATGTGCCAAGTGGTGATTGCTATGCCAAGCATATAAACCGATGACTTCATCTAATTGAAATCGTCTTCCATGTTCGGGATGTATGTAGGCTACTTTTAAATCTTCTTTAGTAAGTGTTTTCAGTAATTTAAACCATTTAGAATGAAGAGACTTCAATAAATTTAAAGAATCACTGATGTCATCCTTTGTACCATCCTCTAAATTGGCCCAACGGTCTTCCATGTAAGGTTTTATGATAGGAGAATCTTCAGTCAAAGCCAATTTAAACCTTATAAAAGCATTCATATGGCTGTCTGACAAATGATGTACAACTTGTTTGATGTTCCATCCATTTGGTCTGTAAGGTAGGTTCAATTCCGCAGTGCTTAAGTTTTTCACCAAACTCTCAACTGAAGCTGGCAAACTCTCAATATCCGAAATCCATGAATTGATTGTTGAGTCCTTTATTGCTTCTGGTCTGATGAATTGACCATTTGGATATTTTAATTTTTCAAGTGCTTGTTCGGTCATAATCATTCAGGTAAGGAAGTTATCCACCACACATTTCCAAAAGGGTCGGTAACGCCACAGGTTCTGCCATAGTCTTGGTCACTCAATTCCATAATAATGGTCGCACCATAATCAAGAGCCATCTTATATCGCTTATCAGCATTATCTACATAGATAAAAAGGTTGGCGGTTTGTGGTTCAAAATTTTCAGTGGGATCGGCAAACATGATAGTTGAACCTCCAATTTGAAGTTCGCAATGCGCCAAAATCGTTTGCGAATTATCCCTGTAAGTTTTATGGGTGATTGTTGCATCAAAAACTTTTTCGGCGAAATCAATGAACGTTGAAGCATTTTTCAAAATCAAATAAGGCATGACGGTTTGATGCGCACTTGGGATTTTCATAACGAAGCTATTTAGCTAACGAAGTTAATCAAATTTGCTTGCAACAACAAGTTAAAACCACATCCTAAAACTTACATTGGGTGTGATGCCCAACGATTTGTTTTCAATTTTTGAAAGGGATTCATCTTCATTTAAAATATAGTAGGTATTGAGAATGTTTTTCCTATTAAAAATATTCCAAAGTGAGGCACCGACGGTTGCTTTTGACCTTTTGCCCATCTGAAACTGATAAATAGCGGAAAAATCTGTTCGTAAATAATCTGAAACCCTTTCGTTATTGGGTGAGCCATAGTCAATGAAAGGTGTACCGCTAGATTGTATTTCTAATGGTTTTGTCGTAGGTCTTCCCGAATGATAATTCAATCCCAAAGCCATTTTAATGGGATTCAAATTGTAAGTGCCAGCCAAAGTAACGGTATGCCGAACATCTACGTTATTTGGAAATTTATCACCATTATTAAGGTTGTCGAATTTATAATCATTCGTGCTAAATGAATAACTCAACCAAGTACTGAAAACATCAAATTGTTTATTGACCAACACGTCGATACCTTTGGTTTGATAGCTCCCAATTTCATTGGAAAATTGATATTGGTTCTGAAATCCTTGACTTCTGCTGGTAATTCCCGCTACATCTTTTACAAAAGCTTCAGCACTGAGCAATAATTTGTTTTTGTTATAATGCAAACCTACCGAAGCCTGTTTGCTTTCGATAATAGGAATGTCTTGATTGTCTGAAAGAATCCATCGACGTTTTTCTATTCCCAAAAAATCATCTTGTAAATCGATGGTTTGCGAAATGGTTTGACTTTTAAATTCCGCCAGAAATTCCAATCGAAATTCATTATTGAATTTGTGGCTGACCGAAACTCGAGGTTCTGTATAAAATTCACCAAACTTATCAACATAATTAATACGAAGTCCGAGACGCGCATAGGTATTTTTGTTGCCAGAAGTAAATTCAGCTTCGCTGTAAATAGAATGGGTTCGATTAATGCGCTTGCTAAAATTATTAAAATCTGGATTGCTAATTAGTTCCGAGTTACTGACACTCACTTCGCTGAACTGATATCCACTATGAAGTTTCAAATTGCTGTCTATGTGGTTTGTGGCATTGATTTTCAACCCAAAATCCTTCACCTTGTTTTCTTGGATAAGATTAAAATCGTCTGTCAGATTTACGTTCTTGGCATCCAAATCATAGTTGGACAAATACACTTGTGCTGTAGTGGTCAAATTACTATTCCAATATTTCAGGTACTCTAAACCTGTGACCAAATTTTTCTGTTGAAGATTGCTTTGTGAGGTTTGATTTACGGCGTTTATGGTTGAAGTTTCGTCGTAATTCAAATTGTTGTTGATCGATGCAAAATTGAATCGAATTTGGTCAGAATCGGTAGCGTCATACAGGAATTTGGTCGAAACATCATAGAAATAGAAATGTTCATTGTTGGAAACACTTTCGGAGGAATTTTGCTGCGTATTATTAAAATCAGAATCTTCAAACACACGTTTTAGATATTGGTCGTAAGTGGGAGTGTAGATAAAATCTGTAATAGAACGTCTTGCGGATACTTGAACTTCAGTTTTTTGTGACAATGGGATTTTTGCAAAACCACCAGCACTCAATAGATTAAAGCCCAAGCCCGCTTTAAAATCTTGATTAAGCGCGTTGGATTGTTGCATATCGATGACGCTGGATACTCCATCACCATATTTAACACTTGTCCCGTTCTTTGAGACATTTACCTTTTTTGTAAGATACGGATTGAAAGCAGACACCAAACCAAAAAAATGTCCAGATTGATACATCTTTATGCCATCCCAAAGAATCAGGTTTTGATCATGAGTGCCACCTCGTACATTGATATTTGAAACGGTTTCATCAACACTCAAAATTCCGGGAAGTGCTTGAATGGATTGAAGAATGTCAGGTTCTGTCAACCCAGGTAAGATGTCAAATTCTTCAGTGTCAATTGTAATTTTACCATCGCTTTTTTTGGAAATGCCTTTAGTCAAATAATCACTGATAACCACTTCTTCCAATTTTTGGACGATGAATTCACTAAAAGGATTGGTTCTTATGGAAATGACAATGCTATGTTCATCAACAACTATAAAGTCTAGATTGGTTTCAGTTTTTAAAATTTCCAGCACTTCAGAAAGTGTTTTGTTTTCTTCAGGGAATGTGGCTGTCTTGCCTTCAATAGCTTGGTCTAGATAAGTGAAATGAATTTGATACCTGCTTTCCAAAACCTTTAAAACTTCAGCAAGTGGTTTTGCTTCTTTGGATGTGTTTTGGGTAAATGCTATGAACACATTCAATAAAAAAAATAGAAAAAAGAATAAGGGACTGCGAACGTTACTCACGCTTTAAAATAATCGTACGGTTTGTTTTGCTATACGTTAGTTGTAAAGGTAAAGTTATGGATTTTAAGGCAGTTTCAATATCATCATGGGTAAAACTTCCAGTAAATAATTGAGAATCATCAATGGACTTCAGTTCAATTTTTAAGTCATACTGACGCTCAAATTCTGCAATAACATCTCTATAAGGCGCGCTTTTAAACTGACTATAATTATCAATCCAAGATGGATGGTTTTGGTTTTCTTTTTCGGTAGCAATTAATTTCCCATCTCTAATTAAAAAACGGTCTCCTGCCGGAAGGTTTACATCATAAGCCTTATAAGAAACATTGACCAATCCTTCGTAGCATATAACTTCAAAAAAACCGCTGCGTTGTTTTACATTGAATTGTGTACCAATAACCGTTACAATTCCTGTGTTGGTTTTTACTTCAAATTTTGAACCTTTCACCACTTTAAAGAAAGCTTCACCATCTAGTTTAAGGTTTCTATTGGTGTTCCAAGAATGTTCATTAAAGCTTAATTCAGACATGGCGTTTAATTCCGCAATTGAACCATCGGGCAATGTGACGGTTTGTTTTTGAGAGGCCAAGGTTGAAAACGTTGTGTCTAAAGTTGTTGTATAATAGTAAAAACCAAAACACACTACAAAGATGGCGGCTATGCTGGCAGCAATCGGCAACCACGTTTTCTTTTTGGATTTGTTGGAGACTATACGTTTCAAAACCGTTTGAAGTTCCTCGGAAGTATTGTAATCAGGGGATTTAAAACCTATGGTGGCTTTGTTCAATTTGGTCAATGAATGATAGTCCTCAAGCTTTTTGAAAGCTACAAGTTCATCAGCATTAAGCTCATGGTTTAACCATTTGTATATTAAATCCTCTCGGTTCATAAATCTGGGTTACACTACTATAACAGTTTGAGTTTCAAAATTCCTACCTTTTTTTTTAGTCTTCAGTCGCAGTCACAGTTTTCAGTTTATAATCTTTCAAATTATTCTATCATTTTATAAAAAAAAAATTAACCTTCGCATAAGCTGCGACCGCGACTGCGACTGCAAACTTTATAATTCTTCAATATCATCTCTCAATTTCTTCAACGCACCGTAAATTCGCTTTTCAACAGCTTTTGTGGAAATATCCAACAGTTTTGCAATCTCCTTAAATCGTTTTCCTTCAACGCGATTCATCAAAAATGCAACACGTTGTGCTTCAGTTAAATTAGAAATGGCGTTTTCGAGTTTTTGTGCATATTCTTTTTCTTGAAGCAAGAATTCGGGCGATTCGTTGGTATGTGTTTTGGGTTGCATTTGTTGATGCCGCAGCACCACTTTTTGATGTGCGTATTCGTTCAGCATCAAATTATTGGCGGTGGTGAACAAAAAACTTTTGGCTTTATCTGGTGGAATTGAGGCACAATTTTCCCATAATTTCACAAATGCTTCCTGAACTTTATCTTTTGGATTAAGGTGGCTTCCAAATTTATAAAACAAAAAATCATGTAAATCTTTTGCATACTTTTCAAACAAAGCTGTAAAAAGACGCTCCTCGCAAATATGGTCTTGTAAAGGTTTTTTCATGAATTTTTATTCGACGTGAATTTATAAAAAATTAAAATTTAGGTAGGTGTTTTTTGAAGAAACCTGTTTTATTTAAAAATTCCATAAAACTTTTATCAATGAAATTTTCAACCAACTACCTTTTAATTTTTACATTTTTTACGCTCTTTTTAACTTTTTCGTGTGATGATGAGCAACTAGACCCAAGCATTCAAAATGCAGTTGAAACCATTCTTCCAAACTCTGATTTGGCAAATATGATGGAAGATATTTCCGCTACTGATAATTTTGAATGTGTGGATTTTCAGTATCCGATATCGTTCACACTATACAATGCAAATTTTCAGGTGGTTGAAACAGTAACCATTCAAAGTGACGGCGCCTTGTTCGCTTTCTTGCAAGGTTTGGGAGAAAATGAAAATGGGGTTGTATTGGCAAGTCTTGATTTTCCTGTAACTCTGGTATATGAAAATGCAACGACTGTGGAGATCAACAACAATCAAGAGCTTGAAACTGCGTTAATGGCAGCTGCTGATAATTGTGGTGAAGTGGAAAGTTGTGATTTTGATACTGTACGTGCATTTTTAGTGTCATGTTCCCAAATTCCGACGCTTAATGGTTTTACGCCATCCTTTACCACATTCGAGTTTTATGACAGCAATGAATTGTTCACGATGTATGAATCGGATTTGCCTCACAGCGGTACGTGGGACATTGCCATGATTGAAGGTGAAGTGCATGTGTTTATCAATTTTAATGGATTGGAGAACTTCAATGGTGAATATAGCATCATGGATTGCTCAGAAGATACATTGGTACTTAAAGAAGGAGATAACATTTTGGTTTTAAATAGGGACTGTGACAATGAAGAGAATCCATTTGAATGTTTTGGTTCGTTTGACGCACAACTAACCTTATGTGATGAATTGAATGATGGCATTGAAACGTTTGATTTGACACAGGTTTTTGCTAATTGCACATCGTCTCCATCTTATAACTTATTATATTATATGACATTGGCAGATGCTGAATCAGGAACAAACCAAATCGCAAATCCTTCAAGTTTTACGAATGTTTCGAATCCTCAAACCATTTACGTCAAAGTTGAATTTGAAGGAATGACCAATGGCGAAGTTTACGAAATCAGTTTGATGCTTGAAGACTGCAATACCGACGCTTGTTCAGAAGAGCAAGTCGACGCGTTTCTTGTCGAATGTCATTGGAATGTTGTCAATTATAATGGAAGCAATGATCTGATAGCGTATAATTTGTATTTTGAAAATACCGGTGTGGTGGTGATTTTTAATGATGCCACAACCATAGATGCAGGATGGTTAACATCAATGTCTGCAGATGGTGTGATGCTCTCTTTTTCCAATGTGTCTGGGACAAACATACAAGCTATGAATGGTGATTGGCTAGTGGTTAGTTGTTCGGAAGAACGATTGGAGCTATCTAAAAATAACGACCTTATGGTCATGGAACGAACTTGTAATTAATTCATTTAAAATAAATATTAGTTTTAGTTGGTTAGATAAGAGCTGTTGTTGTTGGCAGCTCTTTTTTTACGGATTATTTTATTATGGCTTCATTAATAGACTTCAAATCCTTAAATTTGCATTTCTTAAAAATTGAAGAAGGATTATGTTTAATAATTTAAGCGAAAAGTTAGATAAAGCGTTACACGTCCTCAAAGGACATGGAAGCATCACGGAAGTCAATGTTGCAGAAACTCTAAAAGAAGTAAGAAGAGCATTGCTGGATGCCGATGTCAACTTTAAGATAGCAAAGGATTTTACCACGACTGTAAAGGAAAAGGCACTTGGTCAAAACGTTTTGACCACTTTGCAACCAGGTCAATTGATGGTCAAAATCGTTAAGGATGAGTTGACTGAATTGATGGGTGGCGATGCCGAAGGAATCAATCTATCAGGCAACCCAAGTGTTATTTTAATGTCAGGTTTACAGGGTTCTGGTAAAACGACCTTTTCTGGTAAGCTTGCCAATTACCTTAAAACAAAAAAATCCAAAAAACCATTATTGGTAGCGTGTGATGTCTATCGTCCTGCGGCAATTGACCAATTGCACGTGGTGGGTGACCAAATAGGAGTTGAGGTTTTTAGCGATAGAGGAAATAATGACCCTGTTGCCATTTCAAAAGCCGGTATTGCCCACGCAAAAGCCAATGGATACAATGTGGTCATTATAGATACTGCGGGTCGTTTGGCCGTGGATGAAGCGATGATGACTGAAATCTCAAACATCCATAAAGCAATCCAACCTCAAGAAACCCTGTTTGTTGTAGATTCCATGACGGGTCAAGATGCGGTAAATACGGCGAAAGCTTTCAATGATGTCTTGAATTTTGATGGTGTCATCCTAACGAAACTTGATGGCGATACACGTGGTGGAGCTGCCATTTCTATTAAATCGGTAGTCAACAAGCCAATCAAATTCATCGGTACTGGCGAAAAGATGGAAGCTATCGATGTATTCTATCCTTCTCGTATGGCGGACCGTATTCTTGGGATGGGTGACGTTATCTCATTGGTGGAACGTGCACAGGAACAATATGACGAAGAAGAAGCGAGAAAACTTCAGAAGAAAATAGCGAAAAATCAATTCGGATTTGATGATTTCTTGAGCCAAATCCAACAAATCAAGAAGATGGGGAACATGAAAGACCTTATCGGAATGATTCCTGGAGCAGGCAAGATGATGAAAGACGTCGATATCGATGATGATGCTTTCAAAGGAATTGAAGCGATTATACATTCCATGACACCTGGCGAAAGGACAAATCCATCCATCATCAATTCCAGTAGAAAACAACGTATCGGAAAAGGTTCAGGAACATCTGTTCAACAAGTCAATCAATTGCTGAAACAATTTGACCAAATGAGCAAAATGATGAAAATGATGCAAGGTGGCAAAGGAAAAGCGATGATGCAAGCAATGAAAAACATGAGATAATGTAGTTTTCAGTCGCAGTCACAGTCACAGTTTTTACGTCAAGTTCAATTCCAAATACTATGGATTTTAAAAAATTAATAGCTTACCAAAAATCATTTGATTTGGCCATGGATATTTTTGAAGTCTCCAAAAACTTTCCTAAAGAAGAAACTTATTCATTGACTGACCAAGTGAGAAGAAGCTCTCGTTCAGTTGCCGCTAATATTTCTGAATCCTACAGAAAAAGATTGTATCCTCGACATTTCGTTAGTAAACTGACCGATGCAGATGCCGAAAATTCTGAAACCTTTACATGGTTGGAATTTGCTTTAGCTTGCAAATATATAGACGATTCTACATTTCAAAGTTTAAACATTCAATCTTTGGAAATTGGAAAACTTATAAATTATATGATTAATAATCCAGATAAATTCGGAGTAAATCCAGAATGAGATTTTAGCATCTTCATACTGCCAACTGCGACTGCGACTGAAAACTTAAAAAGAAATGATTCTACTCGACGGAAAAAAAGTAAGTAACGACATCAAAGATGAAATTACAGAACAGGTTAAAAAAATGAAAGCCAAAGGTGAAAAAGTACCACATTTGGCTGCGATTATTGTTGGAAATGATGGTGCCAGCTTGACCTATGTTGCGAGTAAAGTGAAAGCCTGTGAGCGTGTCGGTTTTGATTCCACCATGATTCGAATGCCAAATACCACAAGTGAAATCGAGTTGTTGGATAAAATCGAAGAATTAAATGAAAATCCTGATATTGATGGGTTTATCATACAATTACCTTTGCCAAAACAAATCAATACACAGCAAGTACTTTTAGCCGTTAATCCAGATAAAGATGTGGACGGTTTTCATCCAATGAATTTTGGAAGAATGGCTTTGGATATGTCCACATTTATACCAGCGACACCTTTCGGAATTTTGGAGCTGTTGGACAGATACGGAGTCGATACGCAAGGAAAGCATACTGTTGTGATAGGTAGAAGCCACATCGTTGGCCGACCGATGAGTATTTTGATGGGGCGAAAAGGATTCCCTGGAAATTCTACAGTGACATTGACACATAGTCACACTAAAAATATCACACAGATAACCTCCCAAGCTGATATTATCATTTCTGCACTTGGAGTTCCAAATTTCTTAAAAGCAGAAATGGTTAAGGACGACGTCGTTATTATAGATGTTGGCATTACTAGAGTCACGGACGAATCCAGTGAAAAAGGATATTACATTACAGGCGATGTCGATTTTGAAAATGTCAGTAAAAAAGCAAGCTATATAACACCGGTTCCAGGTGGCGTTGGTCCAATGACCATTGCTATGTTGCTTAAAAATACCTTGTTGGCGAGAGAACGTCAAATGATACAATAACAATCGTTATATTGTATCATGATTTTTAGGTTATGCCTTTTGGAGCGGGTTGCAATAGGAAGTTGGGAACATCTGTTTCCAATTCTTATATCAGTTATTGTTTCAATTTTTCTTATTAGATACTCACAAAGGAAGCTTTCCAGACAAATTCAGGTTAAGGTCTTTCATCTTTTGGGATGTCTTGTATCCTTCACCGTCATTGCGTTTCATATTTATTTCATCAGTCTGGGAACTTATAGTGTGAAGACCGATTTGCCTTTATATCTCTGTAGTCTCATTGCGCTTCTTATCCCAATTTTTACCTACTACAGAAAATTCTGGATGTACGAAATTTTGTTATTTTGGATTATTGCCGGTACCTTGCAAGGTGTCATCACGCCAGATATTGCCGAGGGTTTTCCAACCTTCGATTACTTCAGATATTGGGTGGTTCATTTAGGACTGTTGGCGATTATTTTTTACGCCACGTTTGTTTTTGGAATGCGACCAACGTTTAAAAGCGTGTTTAAATCCTTTTTTGCACTCCAGTTATATGTGTTGTTGATGGTTTTGATAAATTGGATGTTGGATGCCAATTATTTTTACCTCAATGAAAAACCAAAATCGGCTTCCGTTTTGGATTATTTTGGAGAATGGCCGCTGTACATTATTGTTGTACAACTCCTGTTGATACCCTATTTGTTGATAATTTATCTGCCGTTCTATCTAGCAAAAAAGAAGAGAGCAACTATTTCGCAAACAACTGCGTAATGTCTTTAAATGCTTTGAATTCCAAGGCATTTCCAGAAGGGTCATTAAAACACATAGTGGCTTGCTCGCCCACTTGTCCTTCAAATCTTATGTAAGGTTCTATGATAAATTGAACGCCTTTCGCGCTTAAATTCTTTGCAAAATCCTGAAATGTTTTCCACGGTAAAACCACACCGTAATGTGGCACCGGAACCTCTTTGCCATCTACAGAATTGGTATATAAATCTTCGTTTGATTTAGGTTTGTAATGAATCACCAATTGATGGCCGAACAGATTAAAATCGACCCAATGGTCACTACTTCGGCCTTCATCACAATTAAGGATATCTCTATAAAATGTTCTGCATTCCTCTAAATTATAAACGGGAATCGCAATATGAAAAGGAGAGATGGGGGTTTCCATAAATTAATTTTCTGAAGGTGTGTCTTTACGATATTTAAGCATGGACACTCCTGAAATAAAGAAAATACCACCCAAAATGGTCAATGCCCAAGGACTCAATGCTACTAGATTGTTGCCAAAAATTCCCAAGACTCCGAGAATCAGGGCAATCATACCGCCGATGGTTAAAATCAAAGCCAATATTCGAATCATAAGATGTTAGTTTTTATTAAAAATAAGAATATTTTAATTAAGAGATTGCGGATGCCGTAACTATTTCTCCCTTTTTTTTCTTTTGAAGGTCTCTGAAGCCAGATAGGATTTTTGAGAATCTTCAAGAAGTCCGTTCAACGTTTTGAGTTCATCTTTGGTCAATTCCCTGTATTCACCAACTGGCATATCAAGTTTGATATTCATAATTCTCACACGTTTCAATGTCTCTACCTCGTAATTGAGATATTCACACATTCTGCGTATTTGGCGGTTGAGACCTTGTGTCAAAATAATTCTGAATTCTTGGGAACTCAATTTTTTGACTTCACATTTTTTCGTAATCCTATCCAAAATTGGAATACCATTGGACATCCGTTCAACAAATGTTTGTGAGATAGGTTTATCTACAGTCACAATATATTCTTTTTCGTGATTGTTGCTCGCGCGAAGAATTTTATTTACGATGTCACCATCATCAGTCAAAAGAATCAATCCTTCACTGGCTTTGTCCAATCGACCTATAGGGAAAATACGTTTGGGATAATTAATATAATCGATGATGTTGTCTTTTTCAACTCGTGTGTCTGTCGTGCAAACTATTCCAACGGGTTTATTAAAGGCGAGGTAAACAAAACTTTCTTTGGTATCTACGATGGTTTTACCATCCACATGAACCACATCATTTGGAGCTACCTTTGTTCCCATTTCAGGAACTTTTCCATTGATGGTAACGCGACCAGCCTCAATCAACTTATCAGCTTCCCGACGTGAACAATAGCCTACTTCACTTAAATATTTATTGATTCGTTTTAGATTGTCTTCCATAGAGCACAAAGATAGGAACTTTATGCTTCAATGAAGTCGTAAATGTGGGCCGCCACCGATTCGTCATTTAGGGAGTGCCCCAAACCTTTGGTTGTAATGAGAACGCTATCCTTGAAGCTGTTTTTAATCAACAAAGCATCACTGTAGGGAATGATGGTATCCAATTCATCGTGAATAATCAAACCTTTAGGTTTGATGTTTTCAAGATATTTGGCCGTTGAAAAATTTTCAGGTTTGTCACCAAAACGGTCTACAATGGTTAGATTTAATTGATTGGTGATGCGTTGATTGTAACCCAACATGTCGGTATATCGTTTTAAGACATCTGTAAATTCTGAAGGTGCACCTAAAAGAATCATTTTCTCAATACTCTCCAACTGATATTTATTTTGAAAAAATGCCGATGCCATGCCACCAACGGAATGTCCAATGATGATTTCTGGCTTAAAACGTTGAGCTACTACATTTATGAATTCAGAATACAAAATCGCGTTGAAAAAACGGCTTCCAGAATTTCCATGTCCAGGTGCATCTAAGGCAACAATATTATGACCTTTTTTCTTCAGCTCCAATATCAAGTTTTTCCAACGGTAAGAATTACTTTCCCACCCGTGAACCAATAAAATAGTAGTTTTATCTCCCAACCATCTATAAGTCATAATGGTATGCTTCCCATATTTATATTCTTCTTGAAATGCCGTGTCTAGAAATTCCCGTTGGGCTTCATTCAATTTACGACCATTGCGAGGTTTTGTAAATAAATATAGAGCTTTGTCAGCTGCTTGTTTTTTAGATAAATAGCTTATGACATTGTAATAATTTCCAATGCATTTTACAATTAAATTCTTCATTCTGCTTCGCGATTTACACTTTCCATTGAGAAAGCAGGTAAGCAAATTGCCAAATATTCGCACGCCACCGTAAATGGGTTCGAGTATTGGACACGAGTATTTTTATTGATTTTTATGGATTGACCAGCTTCAAGAACAATTTCTTCACCATCAATGATAAATTGTTTTTTCCCTTTAATAATAAATGTATACTCATCAAATTCTGGCGTTTGAAAGGGCTCGCTCCAACCAGCGGGAGCTATCATGTGGGCAATGCTTATTTCTGAATTGCCAAGGCTAGCCAGTCCAAAATGTTCTTTGATGATTTTACCATCCGTTGTAGGAACAACAAATGGTGAATTTTGTATGATATATTTTTTAGTCATTATTCGTGGGGATAACTTTTATTTTTGTGACAATTAAATTAATGTAATTGCCACTTTAAAAAAAATGAACTTGCTTTTATTTCATAGGTTTCTTTTTAATCATTCCGCCTCTCAAATCTTTTACGGTGCCCATAATAATAAAAGCATTTTTGTCTATTTTGTCAATTTCGGTTTGCAATTTTGACATTTCAAGACGCGTGATTACGGTGTAAAGAATGTCTTTGTCATAACTTTCTCCACGTTTTCCATAACCACCTTTTCCAGCATAAATTGTACAAGCTCTTCTTAAATTTTCGGTGAGCATAATCCGTATTGCTTCATGTTTTTCTGAAATGATGGTAACCCCAACATATTCTTCAACACCATCCACTACAAAATCGACAGTTTTTGCCGCCGCGAGATAGGTTAAAATAGCGTAAAGTGCAATTTCTACAGAAAGAACATAAGCACCAAAAGAAAAAATCAAAATATTTATTAAAAGCAAGACATCACCAATGGTTAGCGCTAATTTTTTACTTAAAAATATCGCTAAAACTTCAGTGCCGTCAATCACTGCACCACCTCTCATCGACATTCCGATTCCAAGTCCCAAAAAAAAGCCGCCAAAAACAGCAATAAGCAACTTGTCATCTGTAATGGTTGGATAGTCAATTAAATGTACCACAATTGCCAACATGGAGATCGCAATAATACTTTTAATGGCAAATTTTCTATTTATGGTTTGTGCTCCCAGAATTACAAATGGAAGATTCACAATAATCAATAAAATCTCTAATGGAATCTCGGTTAAATTCTGCAATAATAAAGAGACCCCTGTTGCTCCACCATCAATAAAACTGTTAGGCAATAAAAAACCCTTTAAACCGAAACCTGCTGAAAAAACTCCAATTACAATAAAAATATACTCTTTTATTGCATGGGTCAACTCCACCTGAACCGTTCTTACCATAGGTACCACTTCGCGTTTTGTTGCTGGAGTTTGTGGATGCTTCTTTTCCACACGTTTCCGAGCGACACTCACTAATAGTTTGGCAATTATTGGATTCATTTTTTCAGTATTCAGTAAACTGCAATCGGTTCACGTTCAATTTTAGACCTATGTGTATCTGTTTTTTTTTTATTCAATATCTTTTTAATCCCAATTAATAAAGAAATATTTTATTTTGGCATTATCAGGAATTTGTGATGCTTCAAATTTCAAATTCATATCATATCGCAGATTTGCTGGTAACTCTGTTTTGTCAATTGCAAATTGCGCATTGATTTCATTCACCGAAATCACGAGGGAATTGAGTAAATTATCAATTTTTGAAATTTTATAGGCGTCCTGAATATCTTTGAACCTACTTAACGTAGAAATGTCTTTTTCGGTTTTGAAACGCGAATCTTCAATACGAATATTTGTGATTGTTGATGAAGAGTCAGACATTTTTTTAGGAGTCAGGGTTAACAGCAAATTGCCGCCTTTCTCATAAATTTCGACCATGTTCATCGGAATTTTAAAAGTCGCATCACCTTTGTAATTGACCACGGAGTCATTGGGGAATACCAGTTTTAGGTCTTTTACCTTTGTGCTGTCAGTTAAAAAACCCACATTTTTTTTACTGACCAAAAAAGGGTCTTGTTCTTTTTTGCAACTCGAAAACAAAAGTGTTATTACAAAAAGACTGATGATGTATTTGTTCATTTAAAATTATTTTTTGTGATTGAAGTATCGATTATTTTTTAAGCACTTTGGTCAAAATTCCAAACACGCTTCTAATGAATGTTGCGCTGGTCAATACTTTTACTACAGGGTTCATTGCGGTACTTCTTCTTGTTGAAGTAGTTGTTGTTCGCTGCTTGGATTGTGCTTTTTTAAGGTCTTCCAATTCTTTTTGCGCTTTTTCTTTAGCCTCCACAGCTTCTGCTTTCTCGATTTTAGAGTTTAGCATCTCGTAAGCGCTTTCCCTATCGATGGTTTCATTATATTTTTTTACCAATTTAGATTTCCCCAATAGATTGCTCAATTCGGAATCCGTCAAAATATCCATTCGACTCATTGGAGCTCGCATCATTGTTGCAGCCAAGGGAGTTGGTTTCCCTTTCTCATCGAGAGCAGATACCAAAGCTTCTCCTGTTCCTAAAGAGGTTAAAACACTTGCAGTATCATAATAATCGGTATCTGGATAATTTTGAGCAGTCAATTTAATGGCTTTTCTGTCATTAGCGGTAAAAGCACGCAAGGCATGCTGGACCTTTAATCCCAATTGGCTCAAAATATCTTCTGGAACGTCTGTTGGGTTTTGGGTGACAAAATAAATACCAACACCTTTACTGCGTATCAATTTCACGATACTTTCAATTTGATTTAAAAGTGCTTTGGATGCTTCATTAAAAATCAAATGAGCCTCATCTATGAACAACACCAATTCCGGTCTTCCAGTATCCCCTTGTTCTGGAAAGGTTGAGTAAATTTCAGCCAATAAACTCAACATAAAAGTTGAAAATAATTTTGGTCTATCCTGAATATCTGTCAATCGAATAATGTTAATATAGCCTCTGCCATTTTCATCAATTCTCAATAAATCATCAACTTCAAAAGAGGTTTCACCAAAAAACAAATCGGCGCCCTGTTGTTCCAATTCCACAACTTTTCTTAAGATGGCACCGGTTGAGGCAGTGGAAATTCGCCCATAAGCATCTTCAAACTCTTCTTTGCCTTCTTGAGTTGTGTATTGAAGAATTTTTTTGAAATCTTTCAAATCCAGAAGTGGCATTTTGTTGTCATCACAATATTTAAAAATAACGGCAACTACACCAGATTGTGCTTCTGATAGATCCAAAATCCGTGATAATAAAACAGGCCCGAATTCGCTAACTGTTGCACGAAGACGTACACCATCTTGCTCGGAAAGTGTCAATATTTCAACAGGAAAATTCTTCCCTTCAAATGGCAAGCCAATTTTAGCCTGACGCTCATCAATTTTTGGGTGCCCTGGGCTTGGTTCTGCCAATCCACTTAAATCACCTTTGATATCCATCAAAAGAACAGGCACTCCTTTTTCTGAAAGGTTTTCAGCCAATACTTGAAGTGTTTTTGTTTTTCCAGTACCTGTGGCTCCAGCAATCAAGCCATGTCTGTTTAAAGTTTTTAAAGGAACATTGACAAAGGCATTGGTCATTGTCTCTCCATCTAACATTGCAGCACCCAGAGTAATAAACTCACCTTTGCAAGTATTTCCTTCAACGATATGATTGAAAAAGTCGTCTTTTCTACTCATTATTTAAAATTTTTATAAAAATACTAATCTTGAATCAATACAGCCGAAAATGTTTTCAACAAATAAGCGGAGTTGTGAGGCATTTAGCTGACTTTGAAATTTAAAGCCACCCATATTCTTTCGATTTCATTTTCAAAAACTGCTACATGGACACTGCGACTGCCAACTAATTAATTATCTTTGCAGCCTTATGAAAAAAGAGATTCAAGACTTAATAGACAAAGGACTGATGTTGCCTTTGATGGAAGAGTTTTACACGATACAAGGGGAGGGTTTCCACAAAGGAACTGCCGCCTATTTTATTAGAGTTGGTGGTTGTGATGTAGGTTGCCATTGGTGCGATGTCAAAGAAAGTTGGAATGCCAATTTGCATCCGCCTACAGAAACTTCAAAAATTGTTGAAAATGCCGCAAAATATAGTGATACCATTGTGGTGACTGGCGGTGAACCATTAACTTGGGATATGACCGAATTAACTTCGCAATTGAAAGCAAAGGGATTACAAGTGCATATCGAAACATCTGGAGCCTATAAATTGACAGGAACTTGGGACTGGATATGTTTGTCTCCAAAGAAATTAAAATTGCCAACACAAGAAGTCTATGCTAACGCCAACGAATTAAAAGTAATCGTTTATAACAAAGACGATTTTCGTTTTGCCGAAGAACAGGCCGCAAAAGTCAATAAAAACTGTATTCTATATCTACAGCCAGAATGGAGTAAGCGGGACAAGGTGATTCCTGAAATTGTAGAATACGTCATGGCAAACCCAAAATGGAAAGTGTCATTGCAAACACATAAATATTTAAATATTCCATAAAAAAAACAAAAGCCTTGATAATTCAAGGCTTTTGTTTTAAATAACTATAAATGTTACATTTTATTAAATGGAACTGCAATTACAGTATCTGCCCAGCCTAAATACATGGTAGCACCAGTTTTAGATTCATCAAAGACAATTGAAAATGCCTCAATTGGTTTTTTTGCTTTTTGAACTGGTACGTTCAATCGCGCAACATCATTTGCTTTGTCATAGGTGTAAGATCCCCAAACATTTAAGTCTGAACTCAAAATCACTGTCCATTCTTTTTCGCCAGGAATGGTAAATAATGTATAAGTTCCAGCTTTTATTTTGGTATTGCCAAACATGACTGGTTCATAAAAGGTAATTTCCGAAGCTTCATTGGCTCCAGTTCTCCAAACTTCATCTTTTGGAGCTAATTTAGAAAGTGTACGACCTTTGAGTTGAGGTCTGCTATAAACTACTTTTATTAATTTATCCGATACTTTATAATTACCAGGAAATGTTGCTGCATCCATTGGACTAACATCCAAATCCGGAAAATCTTGGGCAAAAGTATTTGTGGATAAAAATAATAACAGAGTTAATGCAATCGAGGTTAAAAAAGTTCTCTTTTTCATATCAAAAATTTTAATTGAGTATAAAATTAGTATTTATTTATTTTACGATGGTTGAAATCTTATGTTAAAATTTACATAATTGAATCATTTGATTAAAAATCGAATGTTTTTAATTTTGATTTAAAGTTAAAATTGATTTATTAGTTATAATATGAAAGTATTTATTATTTAAATGTTTTATAATTGTAACCATAATATCATATTTGCTTCAAATAACAAATGAAATAATAATCATAAATTTAAAATTGATATAAAAATGTGTGGAATTGTATGTGCATTTGATTTAAAACAAAAAGCTGAAGATTTAAGGCCTCAATTGCTGGAAATGGCAAAAATAATCCGTCATCGTGGACCAGATTGGAGTGGAATCTATAATAATGATAAGGCAATTTTGGCACATGAGCGTTTGGCTATTGTGGATCCAGCTTCTGGAAAGCAGCCGTTAGTGAGTGAAGACAAACAACTGATTTTGGCTGCCAATGGAGAAATTTATAATCATAGAGCATTGAGAAAGCAGTTTCCAGATTATAAATTTCAAACTGAAAGCGATTGTGAAGTCATTTTGGCATTGTACCAAGAGAAAGGAGTTGATTTTATTGATGAAATGAATGGCATTTTTGGATTTGCTATTTATGATGTTGAAAAAGATGAGTACTTCATTGCTCGTGATCATATGGGAATCATTCCATTGTACATTGGTTGGGACCAGAACGGAACTTTTTATGTCGCTTCAGAATTGAAAGCCTTGGAAGGCTATTGTACAAAAATAGAATTGTTCCCTCCAGGACATTATATGAGCAGTAAAGATGGCAAATTTGTCAAATGGTACCAACGCGATTGGACGGAATTTGATGCCGTAAAAGACAATCAAACAAGTATCAAAGCCATCAAGGAAGCGTTGGAAGCTGCCGTTCACAGACAATTGATGAGTGATGTACCTTACGGCGTTTTACTTTCAGGTGGATTGGATTCTTCGGTAACATCTGCCATTGCAAAAAAATATGCTGAAAAACGTATTGAATCCGATGATACACAGGCTGCCTGGTGGCCACAATTGCATAGCTTTTCTGTAGGATTGGAAGGCTCACCCGATTTGGCAGCAGCACGAAAAGTAGCTGACCATATAGGTACGGTTCACCACGAAATAAAGTTTACCATTCAAGAAGGATTGGATGCGATTAGAGATGTGATTTATAACCTTGAAACCTATGATATCACAACAATTCGAGCCAGTACTCCAATGTATTTGATGGCTCGTGTGATAAAATCTATGGGCATCAAAATGGTACTGTCCGGAGAGGGTGCCGATGAATTATTCGGTGGGTATTTATACTTCCATAAAGCACCAAATGCGAAAGAATTCCATGAAGAAACCGTTCGTAAATTAAGCAAATTGCACATGTATGATTGTTTGCGCGCCAATAAAAGTTTGGCGGCTTGGGGAATTGAAGGACGTGTTCCGTTTTTGGATAAAGAATTTATGGATGTTGCAATGCGAATCAATCCGCAAGATAAAATGATCAATGGTGAACGTATGGAAAAATGGGTAGTTCGTAAAGCCTTTGAAGATATGCTGCCGGCAAGTGTGGCTTGGAGACAAAAGGAGCAGTTCAGTGACGGCGTAGGTTACAGTTGGATTGATACGTTGAAAGAAGTGGTTGCCAACGAAGTGAGTGATGAGCAACTTAAAAATGCCAAGTACAAGTTTCCATTGCAAACCCCAACGAATAAGGAAGAATTTTACTATCGTTCCATTTTTGCAGAACATTTCCCAAGTGATGCCGCAGCCTTGTGTGTGCCGCAGGAAGCATCCGTGGCTTGCAGTACCAAAATTGCTTTGGAGTGGGATGAAGCCTTTAAAAACATGAATGACCCAAGTGGACGAGCCGTTGCTAAAGTGCATTCGGATGCGTACGTGAAAGTATAATTTTTGTGAATTGATTATTTGAGTAAAGTCGGGAAAGGGCCAATTTTTTAAATTGGTCTTTTTTATACCAATCCTTTTTCAATAGCAACCCTTACCAACCCGGCGACGTTCTTGACGCTCAATTTTTGAATGAGGTTACTGCGATGTGCTTCTACCGTTTTTACGGAGACAAATAATTTGTTGGCAATTTCTTCGGAGGTGTATTCTTTGACAATCAAAGCTAGGACTTCTTTTTCGCGTCTGGTTAAATTGGGAACAAAAAAGGAACTGTTATTTTGTTTTCCTAGCGAATCATTCAGTAAAAGTCGTTTCAAGGGTTCAGGAAGAAACAATTCGTCATTTTTTACGCTCTTTATTGCCAAGACAAGCTCTGATTTTGTGGTGTTTTTCAACAAATATCCATTCGCGCCATTTTTAATGATTTGTTTGACAAACGCAATATCTTCAAAATTTGATAGGGCAATAATTTTCAGATTTTTATAAGTTTCTTTAAGGGATTTGCATAAATCAATGCCATTACCATCTGGTAGATTGATATCCAAAAGTAACACATCTGGAACTTTGTTTTTTAAACCCAAAAGAGTGTCATTCACGGTGTGGAACGAATCGGTGATCTGAATGTCCTCAACCTTATTCAGCATCGTTTTTAAACCTTCGACCACCATAGCGTGGTCATCCGTAATCGCAAGTGTGGTCATGTTGTGGGAATATTTTTTAAATCAATATGTATCGTAAAGGTCGTACCATTTTCATTATGTTCTTCTTCTAAATTGGCATTCAAAAAAGCAATTCTAGAAGCTATATTTTTTAATCCGATTCCAGAATTTTCAGATGTTTTTTGAAACCCTTTGCCGTTGTCTTCAACCGTTATAAAAATGTGCTCTTCATAGGTGTTGATTTGAACGATAGCCTCTGTTGCGTTGGCGTGTTTTATGATGTTGTTTACCAATTCTTGAACAATTCTGTAAATAATGGTTTCTATGTTTTTTTGTAATTGAATTTCACTTCCAAAATGTTGAAAATGAATTTTAATTGGATGGACACTTTCTAATTTTGAGCAGTAATTTTTTATTGAGGTGATAAGGCCAAAATCTCTAATGGTCATTGGAGATAGATTATGCGAGATATTTCGAACTTGTTGGCACGTGAAATCAATCAAATCAACCGTTTTATCAAAAGTTGTTTTAACTGTTTTGGACAAATCATCATCCGAAATACTTAAAAGCTGGTATTTTATGGAAGATAAATCGCCATTAATGCCATCATGCAGTTCTTGGGCCAAACGAATACGTTCTTTTTCTTCACCTTCAATAAGGGCCTGTAGATTTGATATGTTTTGTTTTTGTTGCAGAGAATCAATTTCTTTATTCTTTATTTTCTGTTTTTGTCTATAAAAAAACCAAATACCTAAAGAAAACAATATTAAACTAATACTTATAATGAAATAGATCTGTTTTTCCCTTTGGTTTTCAATTAAATCCAATTGTTGCTGCAGAAGTTTATTTTCATATTTCAGATATTTTTCGGTAACATTTTGAATGTAAGTGTTGTTGTTCAATGAAATTTCTGCATTAATTTTAAGCAATGTTTCCTGCGCAAACACCAAGTTTTCCAGTTGATTGTTCTTTTTAAATGCCTCTATGGCTGTTTTATAGAAATATGTTTGGTATAGAATATTGATTTTATTTTCTTTTATTAACTCTAGTGCTTTTCCAAACCAGAAATTTATTTTTTCATCATCGTTTGGGTAGCAATGTAGCATAAGTCCATAATTCGCTAAAATGATATCAAAATAATCATTTTTTTGAGCGACAAGTGTACTTTCGTTTAAATGGATTAAAGCGTTATTGATATCGTTTTTGGCTAGATAAAGTTGGGCAAAGGTCTGCTCTATATTTGGAACTCCTCTTTTGCTGTCGTTTTTTTTTGCGAACTCGTAGGCTTTTGTGTTGTACCAAAATGCAGAGTCTGACTGTTTTATTTGCTGTTTTAATTGCGCAATATTATTGTATATATGTTCATTTAAAATAGCGCTTCTTAAATGGGATTTTTGATATGCTTTAGGTTGGTAATCTCTAGACTTCCATAAAGAAAATTCAGCCTCCTTCAATTTGTTGGATTCCATTAAATTAATCCCTTTAAAAAAGTATCCATTCGAGATAAGCAAACTATCTTCTAAAATAAGAGCATTAGCTATGGTTTTTTCAGCTTCGGTTATGCCAAATTGATATAGACCGTTATAATAAAAAAGTTCGGATTGTAAGCTGTGAACAAATACTGTAGTTGTGTCCAGAGTTTTTGGAGAAATTAGATTTTTCGTAATATCTAACCAATTTTGTGATGCGATTATATCATCTGTTTCTAAAAAATGTTCTGCATTTTTAAAGGATTCACTTATTTTACAAGCATTATTCTTACAATTTGAATAGTTTACTTGGCTTTGCGAAGTTTGTGCTCTACAAATTATAGCCGTTAAACTGAAAAATAAGCTTAAATAAAATTTCATTAGCTTTTTTATAGATTAAGTAAATACAGTTTGAAAATTTTAAAGCTTTGGCAAATTACTTTTCATGGATTTTATAGTATGATACCTGTTAATTAGATATAAATTAACGAGAAAATCAAATAGAAAATCCACGAAAAGCAAATACCATTTAATTAGTGATGAAATGTAATTAATTTATTTAGTTCTTGATTATTTTTTTTGAAATCCTGCCATTTGAAGTTTTTATTTGTATCAAATACATTCCTGAAACAAGCTGGCCTAGATTTAACCGGTCTAAATTCTTGGTTTGTTCCAATACCACCTTGCCATTAAGATCGATAATTTTAACATGCTCCAAGCTTGCATTGCTAATGGATAGATTCAGGAAGTCTTGCACAGGATTTGGAAACAGTTTGAAATTTTCAAAAGTTAAACTGTTGACCGAAAGTGTGCTCGTAAATTCTGGCCGCCCATACAAACTCCAACTTCCATCATTTCGCTGTACGCGTAAATGTAACACATGATCTCCTTCTGCGAGATCTTCAGGAATGGCAATATTCAAAAGTTCATCAACACTGGCACTTTGTGTAATGGCTATTGATGTCGCATTGCCAATTCCTGGATCTTCATCAATAAAATATTCAGCAGCAACAAGTTCGTTGTTTAAAATCTGTGGTGATTTGTAAAACACTTGTCGAGCATAAAGGCTCCATTGGTTTGAATTGTTTTTAACCCTTACATGGAGAATATGAATGCCTTCTGAAATGCTTGTCAGTGGTATTGAAAGAAACTCGTTAGACGAGGCGCCTGGCGGAATAGATAAAACTTCGGCATTTCCAACCCCTGGGTCTACATCAACAAAATACTCTGCTGCAATGACTGCATTGTTCAAAATCTGAGGTGATTTGTAGAACACTTGTTGGGCGTACATACTCCATTGATTTAAGTTGTTCTTAACTCGAATATTTAAAATATGAATACCCGTTGAAACCATGCTTAATGGAATAACAAAAGAGGTGTTCAGATTTGAACTCGAAGCGATGGTTAAAGCTGTTGCATTTCCAACGCCTGGGTCTACATCAATAAAATACTCTACTGCTGATAATGTGTTGTTGAGTGCATTTGAAAAGTTAGCGATATAAAATGGTTGTCTGCCATAAAAACTCCATTTATCAACCTCGTTTTGACTCCTCACGTGCAAAATGTGAATTCCAGAACTTAAACTGCTAACGGGTATGATTACATTCTCATTTAATGTGGCAGTGTTTGCAACATCTACAATTATGGCATTGCCTACACCGGGGTCAGAATCAAAAAAGTATTCAAGATTAGATATGTTTGACTGTCCTTGTGTCGTAAAACAAATGAATAGAAACCATATAAATGTTATTGGATGAGTTTTCATAGCATTTAGTTTTCAACATTAGCTTCTGCCTTAAAATTCACTTCAAGTGACCCACCGGCTTCCACGATTGCATTTGTAATATTAATTTGAGTTGGATAAGGTAAATCAAATGGATACCCTTTCATTTGAAATAAAAATCCTTGACCAAATATGCCTAAATCATCACCATCGCTGCCTGCATCAATGGCAGGTGAACCAGTTGCTAATTTATAATTGTGAGTGTATGCAAATGTTGGGTTGGCAGGAGTTCCAACATCTATAAATTGCGGATTGGTATTATTTAGGTTGTTCGTTCCCGAAAGTGTTGCGACAGTTTGTCCTCCATAATCAAAAGTTAAACAGTTTTGAAAGTTAATGTTGCTATTGTTGAGGTTGATGGATGATACTACTGCGGCTGTCCCCAAAATAAACATGTTGTTGTTAACTGTTGGATTATTGCAGCTATTGAAAAAAGTGTTGGTGGCACCATTTGAACTCATAACCAGCAAATTGTTTGTAACGGTGTCAGAAGCTACTAGACCATTAAATACAGCTGTTGTTGGTCCCGGATTGGATATGATGTTAAAAATATTGTGCGAAATAATATTGTTGGCATGAGAAGGTGTGTTGAAATAAACAGAGTATCCAGAAGTCGAATTAAAAACATTTCCCTGCACTATGTAGTTATAAGCCTGATAGAAATTTAAATTATTGATACGATTATTCTGGATAAGAATATTGGTAAAGGCGGCTTCGTTGCCATCATTGATAACACCTATATCTAAACCGGAAATGGAGGAATTGGAAGAGCTTGTGGCTTCAGTGGCATTTCTCGAAATGGATATACTTCCCATAATGGCATGCTCTCCATTTGCCAATTCAGGATTATGACCTATCCCCCGAAGATGAATTTCCTTTTTGATTGATAGTGTGCCATAAGAATTTGGGGATGGGTGGATGTAGATAAAATCACCTGGTTGAGCAGCATCATGAGCTGCTTGAACAGAACTGAATTGCGCTGTGGTCCCCGGCCTGTTGTCCACAGTCCAAGTAGTTTGTGCAAAAGTGGCGACGCTCATAAGCATCAAGCTGACATAAAGTGTAAATGTTTTCATAATAAAATTGATTAATAGTTTATGATGCTAAATTATTAGCAATCAAAGGATTATTTTTAAGGGGAAATCATAGAAATGAAAGATTAGGGTTTTCCCTTAAATCGTCAACTTCAAGCAAATTTTTGCCGTAATTCTAATTTGAAGAAATCGAAATAATAGCGTTTAAACGAGTTTTGGTATTTTCTCAATTTTACAAGTTGTTAAAATCCATCAAAATCAAATTTGAGCCCCTTTTTATTCGATTTAAGACACTTTTAAGTAATTAACAACTGTTGATAATTTTACTTCAAAATCGATGAAAAACTTTCAAAAAGCTTCATAGTTTCGTATCTTTGCGAGTATCCAAAAAATGATACCAACCAGTGTCATTTTTTTTATGGATTGTAATCAAAGTTTAGATAAATAACATAAATCTATTATGAGCGATAAAAAAGAAGAATTTAATAAACACAATTATTCTGCAGATAGCATTCAGGCACTCGAGGGTATGGAGCACGTACGTATGCGTCCATCCATGTATATTGGTGACGTAGGTACAAGAGGTCTTCACCATTTAGTATATGAGGTCGTCGATAACTCTATTGACGAAGCACTTGCAGGACATTGTAACAATATAACAGTCATAATTAATGAAGACAACTCCATCACTACAGAAGATGATGGGCGTGGCATTCCCGTTGATATTCATAAAAAGGAAGGTGTTTCTGCCCTTCAGGTGGTTATGACCAAGATTGGTGCTGGTGGTAAATTTGACAAAGATTCTTATAAAGTATCTGGGGGATTGCATGGTGTGGGTGTTAGTTGTGTGAACGCTTTGTCAGAGCATTTGCGTGCTACAGTGTATAGAGACGGAAAAATTTACGAACAAGAATACGAGCGAGGAAAAGCTATGTATCCTGTGAAACAAATTGGCGAAACGGACAAAAGAGGTACAACTGTTACTTTTAAACCAGACCAAACAATTTTTACCCAAACGGTTGAATATAGTTATGATACCTTGGCGAGTCGATTGAGAGAGCTTGCATACTTAAATAAAGGAATTACTATTCATTTAGTGGACAAACGTCATAAAAAAGATGATGGAACTTTTGAAGGAGAAACATTCCATTCTGAAGAAGGTCTTAAAGAATTTATCAAGTTTTTAGATGGAAATAGAGAGCCTTTGATGAAAGATGTTATTGCTTTTGAAGGTGAAAAAAATGGCGTTCCTGTGGAGGTGGCCATGATTTACAATACCTCGTACGCAGAAAATTTGCATTCGTATGTCAATAATATCAATACACACGAAGGTGGAACACATTTGGCAGGTTTCCGTCGTGGGTTGACCATGACTTTGAAAAAATATGCAGACGAATCTGGATTGCTTAAAAATGTAAAATTCGAAATTGCGGGTGATGACTTCCGTGAGGGATTGACAGCCATCATATCAGTAAAAGTTCAAGAACCTCAATTTGAAGGCCAGACAAAAACCAAATTGGGCAATAGAGAGGTTTCTGCTTCGGTAAGCCAGGCAGTTTCTGAAATGCTGACCGATTATTTGGAAGAACATCCCGATGACGCCAAAGTCATTGTGCAAAAAGTAATGCTGGCAGCTCAAGCGCGTCACGCAGCTCAAAAAGCACGTGAAATGGTGCAACGTAAAACCGTTATGAGTATTGGTGGCCTACCTGGGAAATTGAGTGATTGTTCAGAACAAGACCCGGCTAAATGTGAAGTGTTCTTGGTCGAGGGTGATTCGGCAGGTGGAACAGCAAAACAAGGTCGTGATAGAGCATTTCAGGCCATTTTACCTTTAAGAGGTAAAATCCTGAATGTTGAAAAAGCGATGACCCATAAAGTATTTGAGAACGAAGAGATTAAAAATATTTTTACCGCATTAGGGGTTACCATCGGAACTGAAGAGGATAGTAAAGCTTTGAATCTTTCAAAATTGCGCTATCATAAGGTTGTGATTATGTGTGATGCGGATATTGATGGTAGTCACATTGCAACTTTGATTTTGACGTTCTTCTTTAGATATATGAAAGAATTGATTGAGAATGGACATATCTACATTGCCACACCACCTTTATATTTAGTCAAAAAAGGACAAAAGAAATCCTACGCTTGGAGCGATAAAGAGCGAGATGCCATCGCAGAGGAGTTTGGAGGCAGCGTCAACATTCAGCGATACAAAGGACTTGGTGAGATGAACGCCGAACAATTGTGGGATACGACCATGAATCCAGAATTTAGAACGATGCGTTTGGTACAAATTGACAATGGGGGAGAAGCCGACCGTATTTTCTCTATGTTAATGGGCGATGAAGTGCCTCCTCGAAGAGAATTTATCGAGAAGAATGCAGTTTATGCAAATATTGACGCATAAATTCCTATATTAGATTTAAATAAAAAAAACACTCTCGAAAACTATCCAGAGTGTTTTTTCGTTATAATTACAACCTAAAAAGTTTAAAAACATGAAAAGAATATTTTTTATAATCGTTTTATCAATGTCTTTTGGTGCTTCTCAAGCACAGGAAAATATAAATGATTTACTCACTGCCGGTATTAATGATGCCAAACGGTTCAGTACAGATTATTTGGCACCTGCTTCAGAAGGTTTAGCTTTTGGGATAAACAATGGTTGGTTCAATAATGCAAAGGCTCCAAAAAAATATGGATTTGAAATTTCCCTTATGGGAAATGCATCTTTTATAAAAGATGAAAAAAAATCTTTTCAAATGAATGTGGCAGATTATGAGAACATCCGTTTTGAAGATAACAGTCCCTCAAAAATGGTTGCAACGGCTTTAGGGCATAACGATCCGGATGTGACTATTTTTATCACTTATGATGATCCAATTTTTGGCAATCAAGAAGTTGCTTTGACTGTGCCAACGGGTATAGGTTCAGAAAACATCAATTTGATTCCCACAGCATTTCTACAGGCAAGTTTTTCTCCTTTTAAAGGGACGCAACTAAAAGGAAGATTCTTCCCGAAAGTTGACACTGATGATGTAAAGGTTGGGTTTTATGGTGTTGGAATTCAACAGGAATTTACTTCTTGGTTACCTGCTGACAAAGTATTTCCGGTAGCAATTTCTGGATTGATAGCCTACACGCATTTAAATGGAAGTTATGATTTTACTGATGGAGAATATGTGCAAGGTGAAAATCAGCAAATAGACACAAAGGTGAACACTATGTTATTTGAATTACTGGTTGGAACAAAACTTAAAGTCGTTAATTTTTATGGTGGGTTAGGTTATATGAATGGAAAATCTACCACCGATTTATTGGGAACCTATAGGGTAACGGACGGATTGTTGTTTTCGCAAGATATTGTTGACCCTTTTTCAGTCGAGCAAGATGTTTCTGGTATAAGAGGAACCGTTGGTGCAAATCTTAAAATGGGATTCTTTAGTATCAATGCCGACTATACATTGGCAGAATTTGATAGTGCCTCCCTCGGATTGAATTTTTCATTCTAGTTTTAAGACAATCTTAAATAATTTGTGGTTTAAAAATGTTAAATTTGCACAACATTTAATCTAAACATTTTAAACCTAAACACATGAAAGTTACAGTAGTTGGAGCAGGAGCCGTTGGTGCAAGCTGCGCAGAATACATTGCCATCAAAAATTTTGCAAGTGAAGTCGTTTTGTTGGATATCAAAGAGGGTTTTGCCGAAGGTAAAGCTATGGATTTGATGCAAACTGCTTCCCTGAACGGATTTGATACCAAAATAACAGGTGTTACCAACGATTATTCCAAAACTGCAAAAAGCGATATTTGTGTCATAACTTCTGGTATTCCACGTAAACCTGGAATGACTCGTGAAGAATTGATAGGGATTAACGCGGGCATTGTCAAAACTGTTTCTTCAAGTTTAATAGAACATTCTCCAAATACAATCATTATTGTCGTGAGTAATCCAATGGATACCATGACCTATTTGGTTCATAAATCGACCAATCTTCCAAAAAATAGAATTATCGGAATGGGAGGTGCTTTGGATTCAGCTCGTTTCAAATACAGATTGGCAGAAGCTTTGGAAGCTCCAATCAGTGATGTGGACGGAATGGTAATTGGTGGTCACAGCGATACAGGAATGATTCCTTTAACACGTTTGGCAACCAGAAACAGCGTGCTTGCGTCTGCATTTTTATCAAAAGACAGATTA
Organism: Flavobacteriaceae bacterium UBA5544; assembly: GCA_002426755.1. GTDB lineage: Bacteria > Bacteroidota > Bacteroidia > Flavobacteriales > Flavobacteriaceae > JBPOFM01. The sequence continues at coordinate 13,491 of DINI01000031.1, read as the reverse complement.
AATCAAGTGTTGGAAGATACTAAAGTAGGAGGTGCCACATTGACCAAATTGTTGGGTACTTCAGCTTGGTATGCTCCTGGCGCGGCTGTAAGTGCCTTGGTCCAGGCCATTGCTTGCGACCAGAAGAAAATGTTCCCTTGTTCCGTATTGTTGGATGGTGAATATGGCATGAAAGATATTTGTATCGGTGTACCTGTAATTTTAGGTCGCAATGGTATCGAAAAAATCATCGAAATAGAATTAAACGATGCTGAAAAAGCAAATATGAAAGAAAGTGCTGACGGTGTGAGAGCTGTGAATGATTTGTTGTAATCGTTTATAATAGATTTTTGTATATATTTAAGGCTGTCATTATGATAGCCTTTTCTAATTTAATAGGTTTGTTATGTTTAAAACAATTGCAATATTATCCATTCTTTTTTTGACGTCATGCATCGATTCTCAACCAAAGTATAAGTTAATTTATGAATTTGAAAACAATGAACAACTCTCGCAACAAGATAGATTAAGTACAGTTGAAGTTTTGAAAAGGCGATTGGATAAATTTTCATCTGATTTTGATGTGTCCTTAACTAATGACAGAAAAATAGAAGTTATGGTAAAAACATCTTTCAATGAAAATCGTTTGAATTTGTTGATGACCAATCCAGGAAAACTTGAGTTTTGGGAACTTTATAATAGTGATGAATTATCAAATTTTTTAGCAGAAGCCAATCAAGTACTTATAGAGGAAAAAGAAAAGGATTCCATAAAATCCAAATCCTTTATCGATTTTGTTTCAGCCATGGGATATCAACACAGTCCTATTTTATTTTATACAAACGTTCAGGATACAACATTTGTCAATTTAAGTTTTAAGAATCCCAAGATTAGGGCTCTATTGCCACTTGATAAAAGCTATGCTAAATTTATATGGGGAATTCCAACAAGTGATGGAGTTGTTCCTCTTTATGCAGCAAAATCGAATAGAGAAGATAAAGCATTTGTGACTGGAGAACAAATAAGAGATGCTCGTCAAGGCTATAACAGTATGGGCAGACCTACAGTCTCCATTCAAATGGATGAACTAGGTTCTAAACGCTGGGAGCGCATGACTGAAATAGCGTTCAATCAACAAACCTGTATAGCGGTAACATTAAATGATTTAGTGTATTCTGCTCCAGGTGTTACAGCAGGACCTATCCGAGGTGGAAATTCTGAAATTTCCGGAAATTTCACGTTGCAAGAAGCTCAAGACTTGGCAACAATATTGAGTGTATCTAAAAAAATACCAAAGGTAAAGTTCTTGCAGTCTTCAATTATTAATGAATAATATAAGATGATTACTTGATACGAGTTTTTAAGATTGATTTCAAATTTAGACACTTTAATATTTTGTAACATTTCACCCAAAAAAAAGCTATATTTGGCGCATGAAAGCAAAATGGTACTTAAGTACTTTAGTTGTTGTATTAACTTTTTTGGGCATTTGCCACAATCAAATCTCTACTCCAAACCAAGAGATTTTGTTGCAATTTAATTCCGATGAAGTCACTACAGAGCAATCCCAAAACGCAATTGCCAATATAGAGCAACAATTGCGGTCATTTGGTATTGAGAATATTCAGGTCAGAGAGGATGAGAATGGACAATTAAAGATTGCTTATTATAGTGCCGTTGATATTGAAAGCATCAAGAAAATACTATCTGCAGAGTCACTCAATCTTGATGTGGCTTCTTTAAAACTTGATAAAAACAGCTCTAAAAAAACTTCAAAAGACAATCAGAAAGATTACAATTTAGATGTTTACGAAATACAGAAGCCAGCTGATGGCAATAATTCTGCAGGTAAATTTGTTGTCATTGTCAAACAGGATTATGATCGGTTTCTAAACTCTAATTTCTATCCGTCTTTTAATCAAATTGATGCAAATCAAACTCATATAGTTGAAAAACTATCCAATAGCTTTTTTAAAGATATCGCAGTTGCGATACAAAATACTTCACATATCATCCCAGAAGTTAGGGCAGGACCCAAAACTTCTTTATGGACTGTTTAGGTGCAAACAATCACCAAAATTTAATCAAAATAAATAATTGTCAGATTTTAAGGGAAATTCTATATTTGCCCGTTCAAAAAATTTGACCATAAAAAAATAAAATAATGCAAAATAAAGGATTAGTAAAAATCTTTGCGGTGTTATTTGGATTGGTAAGTTTATACCAATTATCATTTACATTCAAAGCCAACCAAATTGAAGCAAATGCTGACGAAATTGCAGCACAAAAATTTCCAAATGACCCTGAAAAAAGAAATGCTGAAGAGTTTCGCTATTTAGATTCACTTAATAATCAGGAAGTCTTTAACATGGGTATTGCCAATTATACCTATGATGAGGTGAAAGAAAAAGCCATGAACCTTGGTCTTGACCTTAAAGGTGGTATCAACGTAGTTCTTGAAATTTCAGTAAAAGACATTTTAAAAGGACTTGCCAATTACAGCAAAGACCCTGTGTTCAATAAAGCATTGGATGATGCATCCGAATTGCAAAAGGATAGCCAAAACACCTATGTTGATGATTTCTTTGTTGCTTTTGATAAAATTAAAGGCGATAAAAAATTAGCATCTCCAGAGATTTTTGCCAATAGAACTTTAAGTGAAGAAGTTACTTTTGACATGTCAGATGAGCAGGTTAAGCCAATCATCAGAACAAAAATTGATGAATCCATCGTTTCTGCTTTTGAGGTATTGCGTAAACGTATCGATAAGTTTGGGGTGACTTCTCCAAATATCCAGCGTCTTGGAAATTCTGGACGTATCTTGGTAGAATTACCAGGTGCAAAAGATGTTGAGCGGATTAAAAAATTATTGCAGAGTACAGCTCAATTGGAATTTTGGGATGTATATAAAGGTGAAGAGTTTGCTGGTTTTCTTGGACAAGCCAACGAAACTTTAAAATCGTTGGTTGATACCAAGCCTGTAAATGAAGTAGCCAAAGATTCTACTGAAGAAGCAAACGATAAAATTAAAGAGCTTACGGGTGAAGTAGGTGCTGACTCAACAGATGTTGCTGTAAACCCTATCGGTAACTTATTAAGAGGTGGTCCAAACGGCCCAATCGTTGCGACATTTGAGGCTAAAGATGCTGATTTAGTAATGTCTTACCTTAATAAGCCGCAAGTAAGAGCACTTTTACCAACTGAACAACGTTACGTGAAATTTGCTTGGGGAATCCAAGAAAAAGACAGTGAATACATCGATTTGTATGCCCTTATTGGCAATAGAGACAACACGCCAGAATTAAGTGGTGCAGTGATTACTGATGCTCGTCAGTCGTACAACCAAGTTGGGAAGCCTTCTGTAAGTATGCAGATGAATAGCAAAGGTGCCAAAATATGGGAAGCAATGACAGGAAAAGCTTATGCGCAACAAAGTCAGATTGCGATTGTTTTGGATAATATTGTGTATTCTGCTCCAGGTGTTACAACAGGAGCAATTTCTGGTGGTAACTCCGAAATTTCAGGTTCATTTACCTTGAACGAGGCTATCGATTTGGCGAACGTATTGAGAGCAGGTAAATTACCAGCGTCAGCTGATATCGTTCAAGCTGAAGAAGTAGGTCCTTCATTGGGTCAAGAAGCAATTGATAGTGGTATGATGTCGTTTATCATTGCATTGGTTATCGTATTGCTTTGGATGATTATGTACTATGGTAGGGCAGGTTGGTTTGCTGACGTTGCTTTGTTGTTCAACATTGTATTGATTTTCGGTGTCCTTTCTGGTTTGGGAGCTGTCTTAACCCTTCCTGGTCTAGCGGGTATCGTGTTAACGATTGGTATGTCTGTAGATGCAAACGTACTTATCTTTGAGCGTATTCGAGAAGAGGTTGAAAAGGGTAAGAGCCAAAAAGAAGCTATCAAAGACGGTTTTGCAAATGCATTATCCTCAATCTTGGATGCGAACATCACAACAGGCTTAACGGCAATCATTTTATTCGTTTTTGGAACAGGCCCAATTAAAGGATTTGCAACCACATTGATTATTGGTATCGTAACTTCATTGTTTACAGCAATTTTCATCACAAGATTATTGGTGGATTGGTATGTGAACAGAGGAAAAACATTGGCATTCTCAACATCCATTACCAAAGGTTTGTTCAAAAATGTAAACATCGATTTCATCAAAAAAAGAAAAATGTCTTATGCCATCTCCGGCGCATTATTGCTTTTAAGTATCGGTTCTTTATTTGTGGAAGGTTTGGACCAAGGTATTGATTTTGTTGGAGGAAGAACTTACCAAGTACGTTTTGCCCAGGATGTGAGTCCAGAAGAGGCATCTAAAGAATTAAATGCAGTATTTGGTAGCTCGGAAGTTAAAACCATTGGAAGTTCTCATGAATTGAAAATCTCCACCAAATATAAAGTAGACGAAAATTCTGCCGAAGCTGATGAAGAAGTTCAGTCAAAATTGTTTGGAGCCTTGCAAAAATTCTTACCAAACGGAATGACTTATGAAGATTTTAAATCTGGTTCAGGCGATGCCAAATTGGGTAAGATGTCTTCCAGTAAAGTGAGCCCAACGATTGCAGATGATATCAAGAAAGAATCATTCTGGGCAGTTCTTGGATCTCTGGTTGTGGTCTTCTTATATATTTTGGGACGTTTCAAAAAATGGCAATTCTCTCTTGGTGCGGTTGCGGCAGTATTCCATGACGTGGTGATTGTATTGGGTATTTATTCCTTACTTCACAAATTCATGCCGTTTAGTATGGAGATTGACCAAGCTTTTATAGCCGCGATTTTGACTGTTATCGGTTACTCCTTGAATGATACGGTGGTCGTTTTCGACAGGATTCGAGAGGTCACCAACGAAAAAGGATTCAGAGGTGGTGTGAATATCAACTCGGCAATCAACAGTACGTTGAGCAGAACTTTGAATACATCGTTTACAACCTTAATTGTATTGATTGCAATGTTCGCATTTGGTGCAGAATCGTTAAGAGGTCTGTTGTTTTCGTTGATTATCGGTATCGTTGTTGGTACGTATTCTTCGATATTCATCGCAACACCTATTATGTATGATACATTGAAAGATAAAGGTGAATCTCCTCAAGAGAAGTAATCTGTATTGAAGATATAATTTAAATGAAAAAAGACTGGCAGAAATGGCAGTCTTTTTTATTTATAATTTAAGGAAGGTTTTTATTTTAAGAGAAACTACCTATAGATTGGTATAATTTATCACATCACCAACTTCTAAATTCCATGTTTCAGATAAACCTGCATTGATTTCCAACACATATTGTGCTGGAGCATTGGAAGGCAAGGACGATTCATCAAAAGGTTTTGCATTTTTTTGGATACTTACAATTTTCTTGTCAGACCCTATATAAATAATATCTAAAGGAATGCGTGTGTTCTTCATATAAAAGGTATGATATTGAGCGTCTGGAAAAACAAATAACATTCCTTGGGTATCCTCCATTGAATCGCGATACATCATACCTGTTTGTGTTTCGTAGTCGTTATCTGCGATTTCAATATCTATCTTTTTAATAATGGAATCGTTTGAAGCTTTTTTGATAGTCAATTCACCTTCCTTTTTAAAAGTGATGACAACAGGCTTTACTGTTTTTTTATCCTCTTTACATGATGAGATGGACAAACAACACATACCAAAGGCAACAAATGAAATTATTCTTAAATACTGTCGTTTCATTACGAAAGTTTCGTTTTTGGCTTATAAAGAAACATAAAATACAGACCAATAAGGATAAAAGGTATACTCAACAATTGACCAGTGTTTAAGCCCATCATTGTAAAGTATTCTTTACCTTGAGGCTCTTTGACAAATTCAACGAAGAATCGAATGGTCCAAAGTAAGAGTAAAAACAATCCAAATAAAAACCCTTGTTGTTCACTTTTCTTTGTTTTCCAGTAGAAATAGAACAAAATCAGAAACACAAAAATATAGCAGAACGACTCATACAATTGTGCGGGATGACGTGCAAAATCCTCTCCATTTTGCACAAAAACAACACCAAAATCACTTCCCGTTGGTTTTCCGACAATTTCTGAATTGATAAAATTTCCAATCCTAACAAATACCGCTCCGGACGCTACAGGAATCACAACTCTGTCCAAAATCCAAATAACAGATTTATGCAGTACTTTTTTATTGTAGAGGTACATCGACAGAATCATTCCTATCGCTGCTCCATGGCTTGCCAACCCTTGAAAACCTGTAAAATGCATACCGTTTTTAAAACTGAAAGGTAGAAAAATACTCCAGAAATCTTGCTTGAAAAGTTCGGGTTGGTAGAAAATGACGTGGCCTAATCGAGCGCCAATCATGATTCCAAGAACCGAATAAATAAATAAGGAATCCAACGATTCATCACTTTGACCTTCATTTTTATAGATGCGTTTTGTGATGAAAAAACCAATGATGAAAGCCACAATCCACATCATACTATAATAATGTAATGTGAAGAAACCGAAAATGTCAATCCCTTTTGAAGGATTCCAAACGAATTTAAGAAGATGCATTTAGTTTAGTTTTTTGATTGGTAAATATACCATTTTGAGAAAGACTTTATGTTATGGATATTATAAATTAATCCCTTTTTGGAGGAACGGGGTCATAACCCGATTTGCCCCAAGGATGACAACTAAATATCCTTTTTGTAGCTAACCAACCACCTTTGAACAATCCATGTATTTCAAGAGCTTCCTTTGCATATTGGGAACAGGTGGGGTGAAAACGACAGGTTGCTGGAGTTAATGGTGATATAAACAGTTGATATCCTTTAATGAGCAGTAAGAATGGATATGTAAGTATTTTTTTCATTCTTAAACCCAATGCCCAAATCAATTTGTTGAAAATGTCGTTCCTTCTTTTCCGTCATTCAATTGAATTCCTTTTGCTGCCAATTCATCACGTATCTTGTCCGACAACGCAAAATCCTTATTGGCTCTTGCTTCTTGGCGCAATTGAATCAATAATTCAACAGCCGACGTCAGTTTATCTGTGGTCGATTCTGCAGCTTTTGTGACATTCACCAACCCTAGAATATCAAAAGTAAAATCGTATATAGTAGTTTTAAGTAACACCAAATCTTCTTTTGTGATGGTGGCACTTCCATCTTTTATTTGGTTGATAAACTTCACAGCTTCAAATAAGTTGGCTATGACCATTGGCGAATTGAAATCGTCGTTCATGGCGTCATAACAACCTTGTTTCCATTCCTTAATATTGAATGTCGAAGTTGTTGATGTTTTCAATTCATCCAGAACATTGATGGCATCCATCAAACGGTAAAACCCTTTTTCGCTTGCCAAAAGTCCATTGTTTGTAAAATCGAGCACACTTCTATAATGTGCTTGAAGCATGAAGAAACGGGCAACACTTGGAGAGTAAGCCTTTGTGATGTGCGGATTGTCACCTGAAAAAATTTCATTGGGCAAAATAAAATTACCTGTCGATTTTGCCATTTTTTTGCCATTCATAATCAGCATATTGGCATGCATCCAATAATTGACGGGTGTTTGGTCATTGCAAGCTTCACCTTGTGCAATTTCACATTCATGATGAGGGAATTTTAAATCCATTCCACCTCCGTGGATGTCGAAATGCTCACCCAAATATTTGGTGCTCATTGCTGTACACTCCAAGTGCCAACCAGGAAAGCCGTCGCTCCAAGGTGAAGGCCAGCGCATGATATGTTGGGGTTCAGCTTTTTTCCAAAGGGCAAAATCCTGTGGTTTTTTTTTGTCGCTTTGGCCATCAAGTTCACGTGAATTGTGCATTAAGTCTTCCACATTTCGTTTGCTCAAAATGCCATATTGTTTGGTTTCATTGTATTTCAATACATCAAAATAAACGGAGCCATTCACTTCATATGCCAACCCCTTGTCAAGAATGGTTTTAATGATTTCAATTTGTTCGATAATGTGGCCGGTAGCTGTTGGTTCAATGCTCGGAGGTAAAAAATTGAAGGCGTTCAAAATATTATGAAAATCAACGGTATAGCGTTGAACGACTTCCATAGGCTCTATTTCTTCCAGGCGTGCTTTTTTAGCAATTCGATCTTCACCCACATCGGCATCGTTTTCCAGGTGCCCAGCATCAGTAATATTTCTTACAAAACGAACCTTATAACCCAAATGCTTAAAATATCTAAAAATCATATCAAAAGACATGAAAGTTCTGACATTCCCCAAATGTACATTGCTGTAAACGGTTGGCCCACAGACGTACATCCCAACATACCCTTCATGAATGGATTGGAATGTTTCTTTTTCGCCTGAAAGGGAATTATAAATATTGATGTGTTGTATGTTGTAAAGATGCATTGGTAACGATTCGTTTTGTGAATGTAAAGAAATTTAAAAAGAAGTATCTAGTTTAATATAATCTAAAAACTCTCGTTTCATTTCTTTGTCTTTAAACTTTCCTCCAAACTCTGAAGTTACCGTACTGCTATCAACATCTCTGATACCTCTTGAATTGACACACAAATGTTTGGCATCAATCACACAAGCAACGTCTTCTGTATTAAGAACTTGTTGCAGCTCTTTTACAATTTGGATGGTCAAACGTTCTTGCACTTGAGGGCGTTTTGCGTAATAATCGACAATACGATTCATTTTAGACAAACCCACAACTGTCCCGTTGGAAATATAGGCCACGTGGGCTTTTCCAACTATTGGCAATAAATGATGCTCGCATGTTGAATAGACCGTGATGTTTTTCTCAACAAGCATTTCGCCATATTTATATTTGTTGTCAAAAGTAGAGGCTGAAGGTTTTTTCTTGGGGTCCAAGCCGCCAAACAACTCTTTTACAAACATTTTAGCAACTCTCAAGGGAGTACCATTTAAACTATCATCGGTAAGGTCAAGTCCTAACGTTTCCATAATATGGCGAACATCATCCTTTATAATGTCAATTTTTTCATCCTGAGACAATTTAAAGGCATCTTCGCGCATTGGAGTATTGGCGGAAGTGCCTACATGGTTATCGCCTAGAGACTCAAAATCTTCTATGTCGTTTTTTACTTTCATTATAATAAATACTGAATACGCTTCAAATTAAACAGATTGCAAAGATAAGCATTAAAAATATTCAATCACAGGTAGGAATTTTTAAATTTTAAATGTTATATGATTGTTATGTTAAGATGTTAATTTCATTAACTAATTAACAGTTTGTTCCTTAAAAAATACTTAAATTTCAGACCTTAAAAATTTAAAAAATTAGCAATGAGAATAAAATTTCGATTGTCTTCACTGATTGCCTTAAGTCTTTTGCTTTCGTGCCCTGTGTTTGCACAAATTAAAAAAACCAATCAGCAACCACTTCCGGTAGTGACCTATGATTCAAATGTTGATGCGCCATTAACTACAAAAGAATTAAAGTTTATTAATGAAGTCTACGGCGATAAAACCCAAGAGGATATATTAAACCATCCACAGCGAGTGAAGGATATTAAAAACATCTTAAGAAATCGCGTTACATATAGAAGGGTTGATAATCCTGCAAAATTTAAGGAATGTAAATCATTGTCAGAAGTACCTCTGTTTGATGATTATGTTGTCGATTTGGATAGAGATATAGTTTTCAATCCAGAAACATTCAATCCTTTAAAATATGAATTCAATTTTTATTCTAGAAGCGGTGAACATTATAAGGTAGATAATACCAATTATTATATTTTCATCAGTTCACAGCATTTAGACACCTATCGTTTAAAACAAGAATCATCCAAATCCAAAAATTAAGATGAAAAAAGTTACCCTCATACTCTTTTTTTTAAGTATTTATAGCGCGTTTTCTCAAGACGTATTTATGCATAATGGTACAGTATCTCAATGTTCAGGTACTTTTTATGATTCTGGCGGAAACGCGGGGAATTATAGCAGTAACGAAACGCTGGTGCTTACTATTTGTCCTGAAAACCCTGGCCAGTCTGCTCAATTAAATTTCACATTGTTTAATACTCAATTGAACGCTGATACTATCACAATATATGATGGTGATAGTACCGCTGCAGTCAGTTTTGGGACATTTTCTGGCGGTCCAACTAATAACCCGGGTCTTATCACTGCTTCATCAGGAAATCCTACAGGATGTTTAACGATTGAATTTATATCTAATGCTTCAGGAACTGGACCAGGATGGGCAGCAACTATATCTTGCTATACACCATGTCAAGATATCACGGCTCAATTGGATAGCTCAACGCCAGCACCGAGTGCATCAGGTGAGATCTTGATATGTGTGGGAGGTGATGTGACGTTTGAAGGAAGCGCCACATTTTCTGTTGATGGTACAGGCGCAACTTACGATTGGGATTTTGGAAATACAACTTCGGCAACAGGTCAGGTAGTTACTGCGACTTATGATTCACCAGGTATTTATGTTGTAGATTTAGTAGTGACAGATACCAACCCTTTGGGATGTAGTAGTATTAATAGTATAAGTCAAGTGGTTCGAGTATCTCCAGAAATCGATTTTACAGGTACAGTTGCGACGCAAAGTACGATTTGTTTTGGAGAGACAACTACCATCACTGGTCTTGCAGAAATACCACAGTTTGAAGACTGCGCCCCTCAAATATTTGACCAAACATGGTTGCAGGATACCCAATCGACTGGTCAAGCCGCTTCTTATACATCGACAATTACAGTGGATTGTTATGGTCCTGGTCAAGTAATTACAAATGTTTCTCAAATTACAGATATCTGTGTAACAATGGAACATTCATTCATTGGTGATTTGGATATTTATTTGGTCGCTCCCAATGGAGCTAGAGTAGATTTTTTGGAATATGGTGATGGTAGTGATCCGGGAGCCTATTTTGGTGTGCCCGATCAAGCTGATAATGGGGTGCCGGGAGTGGGTTGGCAATATTGTTTTTCTCCAACAGCTACACAATCAATAAATGATGTCGCTGTAACAGGTACAAGTGTTCCAGTTGGAACTTATGCTCCCCTTCCAACTTCTTCTTTTAATAATTTAATCGGAGCACCTTTAAATGGAAATTGGACGTTCATTGTTTCAGATTTATGGGCGATTGACGACGGGACGCTTTTTTCTTGGAATTTAAACTTTGATCAATCTATTGTCCCACCGTCTAATACAATTGTATCCGAATCTTGGGATCCGGATGCGTCCATAATTAATACTTCTGGAGATGTTATCACTGTACAGCCCACAACAGCTGGTACACATTGTTACACATATCGAGCTTCTGATGATTTTGGTTGCGAGTACACCAAAGAGGTATGTATTGAGGTTATTCCAGAAGTAATTAATGCGGAGCCAAATAATTTATTTTTATGCAATCCAGGAGCGGCACCTTATATATTTGATTTAACCCAAAATACTCCAATTGTACTAACTCCAACTCCGATTCCGGCTGATCTTGTCGTTACCTATCATGAATCACAGGCAGATGCAGATGGAGATGTCAGTCCAATTGCCGCTCCATCAACATATCAAGGAACAGATGGTCAAATCATATATGTTAGAGTAGAATATGGAACTTCTGGATGTTATAACACGGAGACTTTTACACTAAACATAACTGCACAACCAACTATTAATCCAGTTTCAGATTTGATCGTTTGCGACGATGCTTCTAATGACGGATTTGAAGAATTTGATTTAGAATCGCAGACACTTACTATTCTTGGAGCTCAACCATCTTCAGATTTTAACGTCACTTATTATGCATCATTTACGGATGCAGATACAGGTACGGGGGCTCTGGTCAGTCCATATACTAATACATCAAATCCACAACCTATTTATGTCAGGATTGAACGAATTGGAGATGCTTCATGTAACAATGTGTCATCTACTCCTCTTTTTAATTTAGTATTAAATCCTTCAGATGATGGTTCTTTTGACATTACTCCAACATGTGATGGTGCTACTGTTGTAGTTACAGGAACGTTGGGAGGGACATTTTCGTTTAATCCTTCGCCAACAGATTCAGCTGTAATAAATCCATCAACGGGTACAGTGACCGGAGCGACATCGGGAGCATCCTATACAATAGAGTATACAACTTCTGGAAATTGTCCATTGACGACCACACAAACGTTTAGCGTGATTACTGTTGATGATTCTTCCTTCACAATGACACCTACCTGTGATGGTGCAACGGCTGCTATTTCAGGGGACGCTGGAGGAACATTTTCTTTCAACCCAATACCATCAGATTCAGCAGTGATCGACGCTTCGACGGGAACGGTTACCGGGGGGACTTCGGGTTTATCTTACTCTGTTGATTATACAACCTCTGGCACATGTCCAAGTGTAAGCAATCAAGTATTTACGGTTACACCTGTGGATGATGCTTCATTTACATTGACTCCTACCTGTGATGGGGCAACGGCTACTATTACCGGAGCTGTTGGAGGTGTTTTCGCTTTTAATCCGTTACCGACTGATAATGCGGTGATTGACACGACTACAGGAACAATTACTGATGGGACATCAGCAACTACTTACGGTGTTGAATATACTACTTCGGGAGCTTGCCCTGCAACTAGTACTCAAAATGTCACTGTATTAACTTCGGACGATGCTTCATTTGTTATGGCACCGACATGCGATGGAGGTACAGCGACTGTCATCGGTACATCTGGGGGAACATTTTCATTTAATCCAGTTCCGTCGGACGCAGCGATGATTGATCCAATTGCTGGAACAGTTACGAATGGTACTTCAGGCGCATCTTACACAATTTTATACTTAACTTCAGGAATTTGTCCTGTGTCAAGTACTCAAGTCTTGAATGTATTGCCAATCGATGATTCTAACTTTGTAATGACATCAACATGTGATGGTGCAACGGCAACAATCAATGGAGATACAGGAGGTACATTTATGTTCAACCCACTTCCATCCGATACGGCTATTGTTGACAGTGCAACAGGAACAGTTACTGGTGCAACTCCTGGAGTAACTTACAGTATTGAGTATACTACAAGTGGAATCTGCCCTTCCTCAAGCGTGGTTACGTTTACGGTTAACCCCTTGCCGACGGTCATCGCCCCTACGCCTTTGGTGGTCTGCGACGACAATGTGTCTGACGGGATCACGCAGATTGACCTTACCGTTAAGGACAATGAGATAACCGGGGGTGACCCAACATCAGTTGTTAGCTACCACCTCACATCTGCCGATGCCGTTTCTGGAACGTCCCCGTTGCCGATACCCTATACCAACCTTGCCAATGGACAGACCGTCTACGCCAGGGTAGAGAACAGCACCACGGGCTGTTATGACATCACTTCGCTCGTCCTCCAGGTTGCGCAGGCCCCAGTGGCCTTCGTTCCATCCCCTTTGGAATACTGCGACCCCAACAACGACGGTTTCGGGATGTTCGATTTATCGGATGCCGAGGCACAGATAACGGGAGGCGCCCCAGGGCTTTCCCTCTCGTACCACGAGACCCTTATCAACGCCCAGAACAACGCCAACCCGCTCCCGACCGA
>DINI01000015.1 GCA_002426755.1 Flavobacteriaceae bacterium UBA5544 | reverse complement strand
GAACACTGAACACTGAACACTAAAACCTATGACCAAATTATTCCATTTATCCCTTATCGTCCTATGCTGTTTCACTGTAAATCTGCATTCCCAAAACACCATCAAAGAAGCCTCCAAAGAACCTTTGACCATTGGCGATGCCGTAACTTTGTCTTCAAAAATTTTATCGGAAGATAGAATGCTCAATATTTACCTCCCCGAAGGTTACAAAGCGCAAGACACTTTAAAATACCCTGTGCTTTACGTCTTGGACGGAACGATGAATGAAGATTTTCTGCATATCGTTGGGCTCACACAGTTCTTTAATTTGCAATACACCATGCCAAAAACCATTGTGGTAGGCATTGCCAACATTGACAGAAAACGCGATTTTACATTCCCGACCACCGACAAGTCATTAAAAGCGGATTATCCGACCACAGGAAGCTCCATAAAATTCATCACCTTTTTAGAAAAGGAAGTACAACCTTATATCGAAAAAAACTACAACACAACCCATACAAAAATGATTATCGGTCAGTCCTTGGGCGGGTTGTTGGCGACAGAAATCTTATTAAAACGCACCGAACTCTTCACACATTACTTCATCATCAGCCCTAGTTTGTGGTGGGATAACGAATCGATGCTCAAAGAAGCCGAAGCCTACTTTAAGGCACAAAAAGACCAAGAGCTATACGTGTATGTGTCCGTTGGCACAGAAGGGCAAGTGATGGAAAGTGAAGCCAAAAAACTCTCCGAAATCCTAAAACGTTCCAACAAAAAGAAACTAAAAACAGACTTTAAGTTTTTACCCGATGAAAACCATGCGTCCATTTTACATCAAAGTATGAATGAGGCGTTTAAGCTGTTGTGGTCTTTGAAAGAATAAACCACAAATATACTGCCATTCTGAAAGCGCAGAGTTAAGGATGGTGAGCCATTTAACGTTCAAAAACCTGATGGGACATAGTGACACCGATTGTAGTATGAAACAAGAAACCATGAATTCAAATTGAGTTCATGGTTTTTTTATTTAATTCGGACTAGCATTGGCAACATTCACTTTTAGGATATTTGGCGTAGCATTGACTGGCAGGAAACAAAGATCATGAACTCTTATAATGTATTCCAATAAAACTTGAGCAATTGCAAATGTCCGTAACTTTTAGAATTTGCTCTAAACAAATAAATTTCTAATATCAGATTAATCCATTACAAACTTAAATCCTCCTGTAATAATACTAGAACTAAAAGATGTATCTCGATCATACTGATAAAATTTCAGGTCAATACTTTTTAAGCCTAGTTTCCATACATGAGGCTTTGCAAAAATATCAGTGTACGACACCCCAAAACCAATTTGGTTAGCAGAATATTCGGATAGGTCATAATCAGAAGTGTAAAACTCATCTGTAGACAAAGCACTTTCATAAGGATTAAAGTAATCTGCCGCTGTTTGATTATAAAATCTATAAGATGGATACAAAGTAAACTTATCAGTTATTTTAATCGGTACTTCAATACTGGTAGTATGTGAAGATATGCCCCAATCATCAAAATAATAGCGATAAAATGTTCTCACCGTCAATGTTTCATTCAAATACCAATTTAAACGTCCACCGACTGCTACTTTAAATCTGGAATCTGGCAAACGCTCAACCGCATCTGCAAGTTGAAAATTATCTATAAATGAATCATCTATATCACTAAAATATACTCTTTGAAATGGTGTTGATAATAAGCCTTGCTGTTGGACAAAATCTAATGCCAACGAACCTTGTACATTTTTATGAAGAATTTGAGAGAATCCCAAACCTAAAGAATAAGAATTTCGTCCTTCATCTTTAAATTCACTAAATATAGGATTGTAATTGGTGTTGCCTGTGATGGTGTTTTGGGTAAACAAACTATTGTTTAAACCATTTCCATTCTCTCCAAATGGTCTTAATTCAGTTGGGTAAATAGCATTCCATGTATCGATATAAACGTTTGCATTGATGCTTAATTCAGTATTTTTTTCGTTAAATAATTTTGTGTAGCTACCTCCAAAACCAGCAGAAAAATAATCGTACTCTGATGAAATGGATATTTTTGCAGACCAAATATCATTTCTGTCGTCAGAGCTATGACTGTAGCTCCCAGTTAAGTTTGCCCAAAGGTCACTACTAGATGCTCCAGAAGATGCCTGAAATGGGTCCGCTTCCCCATCATCAAAAGGTCCAATGTTACTTGAAGATGCTGATGTGTATGCAGAAACCCCTGCATCGATGGTTAATACATCATCGTCATTTAAGGGTATAGACACCACAAAAGTTCCTGTAACATCTGTTAATTCTTCGGTACCTCTTCCGCCACTTACCGCCGCATTATCTCCATCTTGAGCATAATAACTTGTTAGAAAATCTACTTCGGTTGTTTCTAATACCCGTTTTTTATAAACTTGGGTCGAGTCTTGTTCTGTTTGCGCATATGATTTTGCAAAAGCAAATACGCAGATGATCAAAATTACTTTTTTCAATTTCCCATTTTATTAGTTACAGCCACAGCCTCCACCCGTTTTTCCTCCATTTGCACCTACGGCAGCTTCGCGATACGAATGCATCGTGGAAACATTTCGGTCACATTTCTTTTCTGCTAATGCCATATCCGGGTCATTTATATTTACTTTTTCGTATTCTTTGACCACCACACAACTGCTCAAAGAAGTTGCTATCACTGCAGCGCATATAAATTTTTTAATCATAATTTATCTATTTCTATATTCTTTGATTTTGTAATATTTCCTTTATCATCTATGATGATACACTCTATATTTGGCAATTGATTAATGCGGTCTAAACCCGTTTCCTTTCCCATAACAAATACTGAAGTGGCCAATGCATCTGCCAGTTCTGCTTTGGGAGCGAATACTGTTACACTTATTATTCCTGTTGCAGGATATCCTGTTCTTGGGTCGATGATATGGGTGTATCTTATACCGTTAAAGTTTACGTACTTTTCATAATTTCCAGAAGTGACTACAGCTCCATTCTTAATAGGCAGCAATGCAAAAACTTTATTTTTATCCAAAGGGTTAACAATAGCAACTTTCCATTCGTTGCCATTTGGCTGTTTTCCCCATGTATTCATATCTCCCGAAGCATTGATAATCCCAGAAGGTACACCTTTTGAAATAAGAAGCGCCTTTGCCTTATCAGCTGCATAGCCTTTGCCAATAGCACCGAAACCAATTTTCATTCCTTCTAATTTAAGAAATACTGTCGTATTTTCTTTATCTAAAACAATATTTTTATATCCAACTTTTTCTACAGAAGCATGTATTTCCTCCTCTGAAGGCATTTTGGTCATACTTCCATCGAACTTCCAAATTCTGTCCATTGAAGCATAGCTAATGTCAAAAGCACCATCTGTCAATTTTGAAATCCCTATTGCTCTTTCAATTAAATCAAACAGTTCCTTGTCAATTTTCACAGCTTTAATTCCTGCATTGCGATTGATTTCCGATGTTTGAGACTTATCATCCCAAGAGGAAATCAATTTTTCAATTCTTGAAATTTCTGCGACAGCAGTATCAATATATTCACTCGCTTGTATAGAATCGTTCGCTACAACCGTAATGTCAAATCGACTACCCATTAATTTGAGTGTTCTCTTATAAGGCTGTTGTGCGAGACAACCCATTATTGAAACTAAAAACAAGATAGTGATAAGAGGTTTCAAATTACTTTGTAAAAGCGTTTAATTCTTTGATATAATTTTCTGGGGTCGTTTTTTTGTAACTGCTTTCCCCTAACACTTTGCCGTTAGAATCAAGAACGACAACAAAGGGAAAAAAACCTTGTTTATTATATGTTTCGGCAAGCAATGCGTTCGCTTTGGTTTGTGTTTCTGACAGAGCATTTTTCTTTTTTCTCGGAAAATCTGCCTTTAACATCACATAATGGTCTTTTGCGTACTTTTTAAAAGTCTCTGTACTCCATATCTCATGATCTAGTTTAATACAGGGCGCACACCAATCAGAACCTTGAAATACCAATATTATAGGCTTACCTTCTTTAGATGCGATTTTCTTTGCGATATTAATATCTGTTTGCCATTCTTGAGCAACGGTTGTACTTGCGCTTACAACCATGACCACCAATGCCAAAATTATCTTTTTCATTTTACTAGTGTTTAGATTTCACAAATGTATAGTCAACAATTATACCATTACCTACTAACGAATGTAATGTTTTTTTGTTATGTGAATAACGGTTTAATCTTAAAATTAATTCAAGAGGGGATAAAAACACATGTGTTCTCTTAGGCAATGCATTTTTCATTAAGTCTTTACAATGCACTCATATTTTTAGTTTCAGAAGGTTATCGATACTCCCAATCCATATTCATGGCCATTATAAAAAGGCATGACTATTCCATTGGTTTCTTCCTTGTCTTTAAAAATTTTTCTTTTTATCAATGGATGCACCCAGTATGCAATTTTTGTACTTAAAATACCTATTCCCGCACCAGCAGCAATATCCGTCAGCCAATGTCTGTTATTATACATTCTAAAAATTCCTGTTCCTGTTGCAACCAGGTAACCTGCTGCACCATACCATATAGAAACATCTTTGTATTCTTGGTACAAAAATTCAGCTCCCATAAAAGCTGTAGCCGTATGGCCAGATGGGAAAGAGTTTTTTGATGAGCCATCCGGCCGTTCTACATTTCCAGTATTTTTTAGAATATTTACTGTTCCTCCCATAATCAAATAGGCCGTTCCTAAAATGATAGTTCGGTCCTTAAAATTGTGTTTCCCTTTATCACCAAAGGCATTTAGAGCATAAACCGATAAAAAAGGACTGTATTGAGAGAAGTCATCTATGGTAAATCTGGAATCTATATGTTCTGCCAGTTCATTTTGAGTGCTTGTGTTTAGCTGCTTTAATGAATGGCTTTCTAGCCCCACCACTCCATATCCAATTAAAATTGTTGGAATTATTAACGATTCGTATTTAAACTGAACATTTTTCTTGTGTTGTAATGAGTCTACTGATGTGTGTTGTGCATGGACCATTAAAGTGCACAAATATGCGAGGAAGGTCGTTAATTTAGTCATGTAGTGTGTTCAAATTACGTATCATAGATATGTATAGACTATGTAAGTCCGTTAAGGAGAATAATAACGCTAAAATACATAATTGGATTAAATGCAACATAAATTTATCAATTCTAACCATAAAAATAAACCAGAAGTGATTTTGGGGTAATTTGTTTTCATACACTTTGAAATTGCAGTCGATTTGTATTGTTTTAATGAATTATTATATTCTCTAATTATATTGATTTTTGTTGCCATATATGAATCAAATAAGACTTTAAGCAACACTATTCTTTCTAAATTCAATTATTTTTAAATTTTTTTTCATCTTACATTTCATCAGTATTGGCGCAGGGTTCAGCAAAAAAATGGTGTTTTAAATGCTATCTTTTACAATGCATTTCGTCGGATTTATTTGCATATTATCGAAATATGTTTATATATTTGTCTCAAAGTCAAGTAACTGATAGCTGCTAATCTCGAGTAGCTGACTAAAAGCCAGAAGACTTCAAAGCGCTTTTATTAATTACATCACAATATTGAACCCGTAAAGGTTCATAGGCAATTCACTTTGCCGCCCCAAACCATAAACAGTTGCTGTCATCGCGGCAGTGAGGATGTTTATGGTAACTAAAACCTACGTAGTATGTCTATAAAAACCAAACACAGACAGCTCAATGGTTCACCCTTGATGTCAACGGGTGAGTTGATGAACCACCTCGAACAGGTGATGCCATCGGAGACACTGAAGGAAAATAACATTTTGCCTTCAAACTCAAACACTGAAGTTGAACCTAAAACCGTGCAGGAAGCCCCTTCCAATCCCAAGGCAAAGAAAAAGAGAAAAGCACAGCCCGATACTGGTCATAATATCAATTATGATAACTTCGGACAGCTCATCTACTTTGTCACGGACATCGGCACACCGCCTTTCGATCCCCCAGGAAGGCGACTACCGTTGGTAGCGCTACAGGCATTGCACACCGAGGCAAACTTGGCGCTGCAAGACCTACAGGAAAAGGAAGATGCCGAGACCACAGCACGCAATCTGCGTCAGTCGGTCTTCGCGCCTGTCGAGTCACTTGGAGCACAAGTACGTGGTCAGCTCGTGGCATGTGGTGCTGATAAGAAAGTCCTAAAAGACTTCCGCACCTTCATGAACGAATTCACAGGAAAGCGTGCAAAGGCCATAGACCCTAACGATGGCAACAAGCACATCAGTGCCAGCCATACTAAATTTGCGAACCGCATCTGGGCTTGGAACGGCATCGCAACGCTTTGCTCTGGATTCCCTGACTACGAGAGTAGGGATCCAGCCCTAGCCCCAGAGGGTCTCAATGCCGTAAAGGACGCCATGGTATCTAGCAACGCAGCAGTGCAGGCAGCCATATCGGCAACAAAGATGGCACGCAAGCATAGAGACAAAGTCTTCTATAAGTCCGTCTCTGGTCTTGTCCCTGTGGCATTGGATGTCAAAGAGTACGTTAAGGCACTCTTTGGTTACAAAAGCCCAGAGTTCAGGATGGTGAACCATTTAAAGTTCAAAAACCTGATGGGAAAATAGTGACACCGTTTGCAGTATGCAACAAGAAACCATGAATTCAAATCGAGTTCATGGTTTTTTTTATCCCCGCGAAAGCGGGGATCTTTTCATTTGAATTTCCAATCACTCTCCGCGAAAGCAGCAAATCGAAGATTCGACGAAGTCAAACCTTTAGGTTCAGCCTAGCTAGCCTTGTCATTGCGAGGCAGCCTGTATCGAGCGCAGTCGAGATAAAGCAATCTCATAACTCTAACAGATTCACAATCTCACTCCGATTCCCCATTGATCGTCTCCATAATCTCTCTAAAACTATGCAACCCGGCTTCTATATTTTCAATAATTTCACTGGCCAAAATATCTGGGTCAGGTAGGTTGTCTAAATCGGTTAGACTTTTATCCTTCAACCAAAAGATATCCAAACTTGTTTTATCTCGTGCAACAATCTCGTCATAACTATATTTGCGCCATCTGCCTTCCTCATTGTCCTCATTCCAAGTTTCTTTGCGTTTATGGATGTTGCTACCATTGTACAAATCAATAAACTCTTGCAAGTCTTCCTGGCGCATTGGATTTTTCTTTGGCGTATGATGTACGTTGGTTCTATAATCATAAAACCAAACTTCATTTGTCCAAGCCTCTTTACTCGCAGGTTTATTGTTGAAGAACAACACATTTGCCTTCACGCCTTGCGCATAAAAGATTCCTGTTGGCAATCGTAAGACTGTATGCAATTCAGCAGTTTTTAATAATTGTTTCCGCACTTCTTCACCAGCGCCACCTTCAAATAATACGTTATCAGGAAGCACAACTGCCGCTTCTCCGTCTATCTTTAATTGTGTCTTGATATGTTGCAAAAAATTTAACTGCTTATTGGAAGTCGTTTCCCAAAAATCTTGACGATTATAACTCAAATCCTCCTTGACAATCTCACCTTGCTCATTGGTAAAGGTCATACTGCTCTTTTTTCCAAAAGGTGGATTTGCCAATACATAATCATAACGACTTCCATCATCCGCAATCAACGCATCATTCGGATTGATAAACGATTCACCATCAATCTCGCCGATATTGTGCAAATACATATTCATCAAGCACATTCTTCGGGTATTGGCAACTATCTCGTTGCCGTGAAAGGTTTTATTTTTCAAAAACTCTTTTTCTTCTCGGTCTAATTGGTTGTTGTCCTTTATCCAATCGTAAGATGCTAAAAAGAAACCACCCGTCCCACAAGCGGGATCCACAATGGTTTTCATGGGTTTTGGCTGTACGCAAGCA
Source organism: Flavobacteriaceae bacterium UBA5544 (assembly GCA_002426755.1). GTDB lineage: Bacteria > Bacteroidota > Bacteroidia > Flavobacteriales > Flavobacteriaceae > JBPOFM01. The sequence goes on along the minus strand of DINI01000015.1, from coordinate 31,989 downwards.
ACAATCGTTTTAATCAAAGCTCGTGGCGTAAAATATTGCCCAGCACCACTCTTGGTATCTTCCGCATTTTTCTCCAAAAGACCTTCGTAGATTTTCCCTTTAATATCCGCACCCATCATAGACCATTCTTCTTTATCGATAAGATTGATAACCTTAAGGAGTTTAGCAGGGTCTTGTATCTTATTCTGGCTCTTGGTAAAGATTTGCCCAAGCGTCCCTTTCTCGGTAGAAAGCGTCCGCAATAATTGACTATAAAACGATTCCAATTCCGCACCTCGTTTACTCGATAACGTTTCCCAATTGGCATATTCACCATCGGATAGTTCCTCACCTTCAACATCTTTCAGCCTCGGAAACACCAATCCCTTATTATAAGGAGGTTTATTAAGTTCATCCGCCATTTTTAAGAATAGCAAATAGGTGATTTGCTCTAAATAATCGCCATAACCTACCCCATCATCACGAAGTACGTTGGCAAGGTTCCATATTTTTGATATGATGGTTGAGTCTGTCATGTTATATATAGATTAATTGTAAAAGGTATCGTCCTTCCATTTTTTAGGATTATTGATGATATAATTTTGAATGTTTTCAAATGATGTATGGGTTCTAATAATATGATCATGAAAACGGGGATGCCATGCAAAATCTGGATGTATTTTCCGCGCATTCGTGGTGACGCCAATTTTAAATCCACGAATCACCGATGCCAAATTTTTCGATTGCGGTCCAAATTTATTTTTTATCGTATCATCCGTATTGGAATTTGAATTTGAATTTGAATTGAAATTTGAATTGGAATTGGAATTGGAATTGGCATGGGCATTGCCATCCGCATCGGCATTGCCATTCGCATTCGCATCGGCATCCGCATCCGCATCCGCATCGGCATTGCCATTCGCATTCGCATTCGCAATCGCATTCGCATCGGCATCCGCATCCGCATCGGCATCGGCATAGCCATTCGCATCCCCATCACGCGTACAGACGCAATGCATTGCGTCTCTACAATGCATTGCGTCTCTACGTTGCATCGCATCCCCCCGATTATATATATTATCCCCAATAAAAATAATCGCATGAAAATGATTCGGCATAATCACAAATGCATCCATACCCAAATTCATATCAGCACGCATCTCAAATGTTTTCAACCATTCCGCAGATACAATCTCGCCAATTTCCGACAGATGCATCTCACCCTGAACAATCTCACCAAAATACGGCACACGATTTTTGGTGCAGATGGTCACAAAATACAAAGCGCTGCTGCTATAATCCCAAGATTGCAAGCGTGCAGAAGGTATTCGATATCTATTATTGAACTTTTCCATCACATTATTATTTCTTATGTTGCGTCTCCACCCATGCCTTGCGTCTCCACCATGCATTGCCTCTCCGTACGCGTACAGACGCAATGCATTGCGTCTCTACAATGCATTGCGTCTCTACGACGATATCTTCTTTTTCTCTTTCTTTATCCGCTCCAGCAACACACTAGCAGGCTCATAATCCTTATCCGCCTTACATATCGCAATCTCCTCCGCACTCAACAAGGTCCCTTCAAAGGCCTTCTTTAAAATACTCTGCCGTAGCGCAACAGCTTTTTCTAAACTCTCTATGATGCTTTCTTCCACCTTATCACAGACGGATAGGCGGCTTTCGATTTCTTTGATTATTCGTTGTTGCTCGCTTGGTTGTGGAAATGGAATTATTGTATTCTTTATAATCGATAAATTTAAATTTGGTTGAACTCCACCACTCGATAACAATCTTATTTCTTCATAGTTTTTTACAAAAAACCACTTAACAAATAGCTTTGAATTTTTGTGCTCTTCAAATAGTGTTATACCCGCTAACGCTTGATTCGTTGCTGTATCAATATTCAGTTCTGAACATTTACCTCTTGTTTTACCTTCGCCATACATTGCGACCAATAAAGAACCTTTTGGTATTAATTTACAATTAGTTTGTTTAATAGCATTTTCAGTTATTAATTCTGATGGTTCATTAACATAATCATTATTTACAACAGTACTTGTAACCCAAGGTATTGTACCATTTTCCCAAAAGTCTAAATTTCCTCTTTTGGGTGTCGCACCAGTATTTACATCCGCTATTTCAACTATTGTTTTTTGCGGGTACTCCCCCTCAAAAGCCTTCTTCAAAACCGCCTGCCTATAAATAACCAACTGCTCCTGCGCCTTTCTTAAGTCAGCAATACCACTATCCAAACTGCTAAATAGTGCTTCTATTTTTTTGACTATGGCTTTTTGTTCGATTAAAGGGGCAATTCTAAATTTAACAGAGTTAAAATTCGATTTGTTAACAAGAGCAACCGTGGTAGATGTACTCAATTGCTCTAATTGGTTTCTGAAGTTTACTGACTGTGCTTGATAAAAAGTAAATTTAGATTCAATATTTGAAATTGGTTTTACTGCATTTATTTGTTGATTGAAAGCAACTTCAATCTTGTTAATTCCAATCCTTCCTAAATTACCTATACAAGTTACTAAAACTGAATTTACTGGTAAAATTCTGCCTTTTAATTTTCCTTTAGGACTTAAAAACTCAACTGAAGTATTGAGATAATTATTATTTATTTGAGGTGGTTTTATAAAAGGAATATCAGACCCATAATTATCTTTTTCTTTTTTTGACGGCGTGTTACCAGTTACCGTTTCAAATATATTACCCAACTCACACTCTATCCAATCCTCTCTCATTACGCCGCTAATACTTCATTCAACTCCTCAATAATCCCATCCATCTCCTTACCAAACAATTGGTACATTTTTCCTTTGCCGCCTTTGGCGTCAAAAGGCGTATAATCCAAATCATCAATTTCTATATGATAACTGCTCAACACATGGTCTTTGATCATTCGCAACCAGTCCAATTGTTCTGGTGTAAAGCGGTTGTGCTTTCCAGTATGCTGTTTAAAAATCCATTTGTTAAAGTTCGCTTCAATCGTACTGTCATAAGCCCTTAACTCACTATCAATGCCGCATGCGCGTCTAATCAAAGACACCAAAGCCGTCAACTCGTCTTTCGGTGGTTTGCTCTTGTCTGCTGAGCCTGTCGAAGCATCAATCGTGGCATAAGCATCCCAAACCGTATCGGGTGCCAACAATGGTTTTTCCAATTGCAATTTCTCCATCACCTCCTTGATCATTTTAAAGGTAATATCCCTTCTGTTATAAGGCTGGTCATAAAAAATGCTCAAGGCTTTTATTTCGTCTTTGTTTGCTTCCAGATACGCTGTAAAATCCTTCACAATTTCAGCAGACTTATCCACAGAGGTGGTATCCCATTCGCTCTTGGTAACGCTGTCTATGTTAACACTATCAATGATTTGTTCGTGTTGCTTACGCACATTCTCTACATAATCATTCAAAGCACCATTAAAAGTTTTACTGGCTTCCAAAATCAATTGGTCTTGTGCATTTTTCTTCGCAGCTTCCCATAAAGCAGGCGTTCGGTTTTCCACAGCTATTTTTTCAAATTCAATTTGAGCTTCAATTTCAATGGCATCCTGATCATAAGCCGTGATGAGTTCCTTGGTAATTTGTTTCAAGTTCTTACCTCCTGAAAGTTCCAATAATTTATCTTTTTCCCTGTCAGTGATTTGCTTCTCTAGTCGAATCAATCGGTTTGCCAAAGACAAAAACAAATCTTCATCCGCAATGCCCATGGACACTGCTTGCAACAAATCTTTCATGGGCACGGTGGGTTTCCGTTCCAACGGTCTGCTGTCGGTTTTCTTGGATTTGGTAGCACCCACAGCATCCACAATCACAAAATGGGTTTTGGTTTTGGCGGTTTTCGTCACAAGCTGCAACGAATCACTATTGATGGTTCGTGTCCCACGACCTTTCATTTGTTCAAAATAATTGATGCTTTTTACATCGCGCATAAACAACAGCACCTCCAAAGGTTTGACGTCAGTACCAGTGGCAATCATATCCACAGTCACCGCAATACGTGGATGATACGAATTCCGAAAACGGTTCAACACCGATTTTGGGTCTTCTTCTATTTTATAGGTCACTTTTTTACAAAAGTCATTGCCTTCATCAAATTCTTCTCGTATGATTTTAATAATGTCATCGGCATGACTATCCGTTTTGGCAAACACCAATGTTTTGGGCACTTCATAATCGCCTTGTTCATCCACCCGTTTTGGGAAAATGGTCGTTTTTAAGGCGCGTTTATATTCTCGTATAATGTTTCGTATCTGACTCGGATTGACAACTTTTTTATCCAAATCATTGCGCTTGTAGTCGGTATCCTCATCTTCTTGCTGCCAGCGTTTTTGCCGTGTCAGCTTATCACGTCGATCCACAAACCAACCCGATTCTATCAAGGCACCATTCAGCGAAATATCGGTTTCTATCGTATAGACGTCATAAGGTACATTGACCCCATCCGTCACCGATTCTTCATANNTCAATCACAATAAAGTCAAATTGTTCAATAGGCACCTTGGCAGTATACTCCACAGGAACGGCCTTATTTTTAGAAATTTTGTCTTGCAGCCACGTATTATCATTCGGATTATCAAGCTCTGCACTCTCATCCAATTCTTCACCTTTCAAAATGGAATAAAGGCGTTGAATGGTCGATATACAAACATGACTATCTGAAGCAATGTAGCTAGAGGATAAACGCTGAACATTATATAATTCAATAAACTTTCTATTTCCATCATTAGGAATAAATGTCATAAACTCCTGTTCCGCCTGCTCGCCAAGATTTTTGGTGTCCACCAAAAACAAAATACGTTTGGCATCAGCATGTTTTAACAAGCGATAGACAAAGGTGGCTGCCGTAAATGTTTTTCCAGCGCCAGTGGCCATTTGTATTAAGGCTTTTGGTCTGTTCTTTTTAAAGGAATGTTCAAGATTGTTAACGGCTACTATTTGAGCAGGTCGCAGCCCTGTTTCATCTAAATCAGGAATTGACAAAAGCCGTTCACGAAGACTTTTCCCTTTTTTTAACCACTCTGCAATGGTCTCTGGTTTATGAAACCAAAACACATTTCGACCTCTCGGTTTTGGGTCGCGATAATCAGTAAATCGTGTAATGGTGCCGGTACTTTCATAGACAAAAGGCTTTTCATTGTCTAAAGTGAAAGCCCCTATTTTGATAGGTTCAGTAGCATATCGTGAAGATTGTTCTTCCACCATCAAAAGCCGATGACCTTCATCCTCTCGTTTCGCTTCTATAATCCCAACAGGTATTCGGTCCACAAAAAGCATATAATCCGCAGAACCAGACACTGTATTGGTTTCTCGCAAGGCAACACCCTTCCCTGCCGATAAATCAACCTCCTTTTTAGACTGAACAATCCATCCAGCTTCTCGTAGCATAGCATCGATGTTATCACGAGCGATTTGTTCCGGATTTTGATTAATATCTTCGGTCATTCAATAGGTTGGTTGATAATCTATTTAAGTGGACAATTTACATTTTTTTCGTCTAAAAAAATATCATGGATAGGCAAAATATCTGTTTTATTGTTTACTTGTAGTTACCAAGTCCTTCCGCTCAATAGGGAAATCCTCCCTCTCGGGGTGAAAACGCAACCCCTTGGGCTCAAAGTCCTTCCACTCGGTGTGGAAACAAATTCACTAGGGATGGAAATGCTACTGCTCGGGATGGAAACACATTGACTAGGGCTCAAAGCCCTTCCATTCGGTGTGGAAATGCATTCACTAGGGCTCAAAGTCCTTCCACTAGGGATGAAAATGCAACCATTCAGCCTCAAAGTCTAACCTCTCACCTCTCACCTCTAACCTCTAACCTCTAACCTCTAACCTCTAACGTCTCTGCTTCAACATCTTAAGATACATCGTCTCCACTTTAGTTCGCGCCCAAGGCGTGCGCCGCAGAAACTTCAAACTAGATTTTACCGAAGGGGTGTCGATAAAGCATTTTATTTTTATGATGGTGCCCATATACTCCCAGCCATAATGTGCTTGCAGTTCGGTAACGATCTGTTCCAATGTCTTGCCGTGCAGAGGGTTGTTGGGCTGTGTGTCCATAAAAAGGGAGTTCTAAAGCTGTTCTACCATGGCTTTTATTTTAGTAGCTTTCTCAAAATGGTCCAATCGGTTGGTTTCTATCCACCAGGTAGCAGCTTCCATCAACAATTCTGGGTTCGTATTCTTATTCTCAAAAAACGCATAAAAAGAAAGTCCTACAGTAGTGCCCTTCGCCGCTATCTTTTGATTGCAAACCTCAACGATTCTATGTTTTAAAATAGGTGTCATACTAAACTTTTATGCTGTCCGGTCGAGCGCAGTTGAGACCTCAAAGATAAGTTTCAAAGTCAACTTCAATATCAATTAGTCATTATTCCGTCGGCGATTCCGATTGCGATTTCTATTTCTATTTCCGCTATTCCCCGAATTCCCACTGGAAGCGTTGGAAGACTTCGGTTTAGAATGAGACGACTGGGAACGTTGGTTGCGTTGTCGCCCTTGCCCTTGCTTAATTGGTTCGGTAGAGGCATTGGGGTCTGGTTCAAAGCCTTCGATCACCTCACTTGGGATGCGTTCGCCGACCAACTTCTCGATATCACGTAGGAAGCTGGTTTCATCAGCGCTTACCAAAGAGACGGCTTCTCCACTGGCTCCTGCTCTACCCGTACGGCCAATACGATGCACATAATCTTCAGGAATATTTGGCAACTCAAAGTTGACCACATGCGGCAATAGAGGAATGTCCAATCCACGAGCGGCGATATCGGTAGCGACCAATACTTTGATGGTTCCTTTCTTAAAACCATCCAAGGCCTTGGTACGTGCGCCCTGGCTTTTATTGCCATGAATGGCCAATGCCGAGATATTGCTTCCGTTGAGTTTTTGGGTGAGCTTGTTGGCGCCATGCTTGGTGCGTGTAAAGACCAACACTTGTTCCCAATTGCCTTCAGAAATCAATTTAATCAAAAGACCAGTCTTTAAGCCTTTGGCAACACGATATACTTTTTGTTCGATGGCATCTACTGTTGAATTTTCGGGCGTTGCCTCCACCAACACCGGATGGTGCAAAATATCATTTGCCAAAGCCTTAATCTCTTTAGAAAACGTGGCAGAGAACAACAAGTTCTGACGTTTTGCAGGCATCAATGCCATGATTTTTTTGATGTCGCGCAAAAAGCCCATATCGAGCATTCTATCGGCTTCGTCCAAGACCAAGATTTCGATGCTGTTCAATGACAATAGACGTTGGTTGTGCAAATCGAGCAACCTGCCAGGCGTGGCAATCAAGATATCAACCCCTTGCCGTAAGGTGGCGACCTGTGGATTTTGATTCACACCTCCAAAGATGACCATACTCTTCAAATCGAGATAGGCGCTGTATTGTTTGACATTGTCGTATACTTGTGCGGCAAGCTCGCGTGTAGGCGTTAGCACCAAAGCCCTGATGGGACGCTGACGCAATTGCTGACCTTGAGATAATATTTGCAGCATTGGCAAGGTAAAGCCGGCGGTTTTTCCTGTGCCTGTTTGTGCGGAAGCCAGCACATCTTTGCGCTCTAAAATCAGTGGAATTGCTTTTTGTTGAATGGGAGATGGCGTTGTGTAGCCTTGTTTGCTGACTGCTTTTAGCAAAGCATCAGAAAGTCCTAATGTATTGAATGACATAATTTGTGTTTACGAAGCAAACTCTATTCAATTAGGTCACTCCTTTAAATATGGCGCAAAGGTAAGGCTAATTTATTGGGCAGTATTTATTTTCTTCGATTTATGAGAAATAATTTGTTGCTAAACATTCCAATTATATAAACTCCCGATACTGCATCACCCTAAAATCGAAGGTATTGAAGTCAGGGTTTTTAGCCTTTAACTGCTGGTACAGAGGATTTCTGCTAATGGAAATATTGGCAGCACCAGAACCGGAAGTCAGGGACACAGTGGTTATGGTTCTTGAGGTCTTGACGCCGCCCGAGGTCACAGGCAGTTGAAATGCGTGGATTCGGGGTACTTCGTTCGACACGAGATTCAACTTTAATCCATACTCCTTTAGATGTTTTCTAAAGAAATATTCCGGTCCGTTTTTGCTATTGCCACCAGTAAACAGCAGTGTTTCTATGCTTGGGTATTGTTTTAAATACCCGATGATGTTTCGTAACTCAATGTTCTGCATCCCCAGATCTGAAGCATCGATTTTCTCACGTTCGGCACTTTCTACGATGTCGCATACGCCTATGTGGTGAGCAATGAGGAATTCTTTGCGTTGATCGACAGCTTCCTGTGAGTTATCAAACCGAAGATTGAGGTCATGTATCTTGTCTATGAACAACCAAAGCGAATTGTAATAACTCCCGTAACAAAAATCGACATCCTTCTCCAACAACTCACCTGTAGAAAAGCGTGGAGGAGGCAATGTACCAACAATCAGCTTTTTAGTATCATCTTGAATAAATGGTGGGTATGGATGTTGGTGGAGGAACACGTTTTTAACTTGTGAATATGATTTAATTGTTGTACTTTATGTTGAACAAAGTTAAGTTAAACACTATGAGATTCCCACCTTTGTGGGAATGAAAAATAAATATTCAATGGGAAAAGGAGATAAAAAATCAAGACGAGGAAAAATTCACAGAGGCACTTATGGTGTACGCCGCAAAAAGATAAAACGACGTCCTTCAACCTTGGAAAAAATAAGCATCGATAAAAAATCGAAAGCTTAACTTATCGGGTAAACACCAAATTGTGCTCATCAGATAGCGCGTCGCTGAATCCGTACCCTTCATAATTAAAGCCTTTGATATCATCCAAGGTTTCTGCATTGGTATCAATGATGTACCGTGCCATTAAGCCTCTGGCGAGTTTTGCAAAAATCCCAATCATTTTATAATCGCCATTTTTAAACTCTTTAAAGTCGATAGTGATTACGGGTACTTTAAGTTTTTTGGTATCGACTGCCTTAAAATACTCATTGCTTGCCAAATTGAGAAACAACTCCCCTTCCTTTAATTCTTCATTGAGCGCTTTGACGATATCTTTTTTCCAAAACTCATAAAGGTTTTTGTTCCTTCCAACAGGAAGTTTGGTTCCCATTTCCAAACGATAGGGCTGTATGAGATCCAAAGGTTTCAAAACCCCGTACAAGCCAGAAAGAATGCGCACCTTATCCTGAACTTGCCCAATCTTATCATTAGGAATTGTGTAAGCGTCCAAACCACGATACACATCACCATTGAAGGCATAGATGGCTGGGCGTGCATTGTCTTTGGTAAATGGCAATTCCCACTCTTGATTGCGTTCGTAATTGAGTTGCCCCAAAGCATCGGAAATACTCATCAGTTTAGACAAGCTTTTAGCGGATTTCTTTTTGAGCAATTTATTCAAACGCTCTGATGAGGACAGAAATTGGGCTTCCGTACTTTTAGACGTTGGCAATTTAGTTTCAAAATCAAGCGATTTTGCTGGCGATAAGACAAGTTTCATAGATAATTCTTTAGTTTCAAAGTTACAATTACCTATGATAAAATTCAAGATGAAACTTTTATAATTTCAATGAAGATATAAAGACATTCTATTCTAAAACATCCTGACCAAATTGAAGCAGATATCCATTGTTATCGTAGATGGCAAATTCCCGCATGCCCCAATCAAAAGTTTCTAGAGGATAGCAAATTTCAACTTTATCTTTAAGTTCCTTCCATAAGGTTTCCACGTCATCCACTTTGATATAAAAAGAGCCTGTAAATGTTGGTTTCGCAAAAGGTAAGTGTGCATTGGGTTTGGCAAGCATGAGTTCAACTTCATTTCGGTGCATTGCCGCCCAACCCCAATCATCGTTTTTGTCGCCACAGGTAAAACCTAAATGCGTTGTGTAGAATTGGATGGTTTCTTCAATCTGCTCGGTGTAGAGCATTGGTGTGAGGGATTTGAAATGCATAAAGACGACTGTTTAAGTCAATAAATTTAAGAAAATCACTCGATTTCCATATCCTGATGCTTGGCATAATGGCGCCATTTTTCGATACACTCTTGCATATCTTGAGGAATTTCAGAATCAAAACGCAGCATTTCTCCTGTTTTTGGATGTTTAAACCCTAGTGTTTTGGCATGAAGTGCTTGTCTTGGCAAAATCTTGAAACAATTCTCAACAAACTGTTTGTATTTTGTAAAGGTGGTGCCTTTTAAGATTTTTTCGCCACCATAACGTTCATCATTAAAAAGTGTGTGGCCAATATGTTTCATATGTACTCGTATCTGATGCGTACGTCCCGTTTCGAGTTTGCAGCTCACCAATGTGACATACCCCAAACGCTCCATCACTTTATAATGTGTGACGGCTGGTTTTCCTTTATCTTCATCATCACCCAAAAACACTGTATTCTGCAAACGGTTTTTTGGATGGCGACCTATGTTGCCCTCCACGGTGCCTTCATCATCTTCCATATTGCCCCACACAATCGCAACATATTCACGCTCGCTGGTTTTGTCGAAAAACTGCTTTGCCAAATGCGTCATGGCTTCCTCGGTTTTGGCAACTACCAACAATCCACTTGTATCTTTATCGATACGATGCACCAAACCAGGTCGATTACTGCTATTGTTTGGAAGGTTATCAAAATGATACGTCAAGGCGTTGATCAGTGTGCCAGAATAGTTACCATGACCAGGATGTACAACCATACCTGCAGGCTTGTTGACTACCAATAATTCATCATCCTCATATACAATATCCAAAGGAATGTTCTCTGGTGTCAGGAGATATTCGTAAGGTGGATGCTCAAACAACACACGGATTTTATCGTAAGGTTTGACTTTGTAGTTTTGTTTGACTTGCACATCATTTACATAAATACTTCCGTTTTTGGCAGCCGTCTGTATTTTGTTTCGTGTTGCATTCTCAACACGGTTCATCAAGTATTTATCGATGCGAAGTGGCGTTTGGCCTTTATCTACATTGAACGAATGATGCTCGTATAAATCATCATCGTAATCTTCGCTTGGAGTGTTATCTTCAGTCATTAGTCGCCATCAGTTCTATTGCCATTGCCAAGAACCAAATCGATTTTGGAAGTAATTGGAAGTAATTCGCCTTTGGTAATTTTTTCTCCTTTAAAGCTCATGGACAAGACCTCATCTCTACCAATGTCATCTACATACGAGATTTTCCCAACCTCAAAACCAAGTGCCTCAAGGGTGGGTTTGGCTTGCCTAAAGGTACGGCGAACAATATTAGGAACCTCCACTTTTCTATACCCAGAAGGGTTTAGGGTAAGGTAAATTTTCCTGTCTTCTTTTACTTGAGTGCCCGCCACAGGATATTGTTCGATGACGGCATATTTTGGGTATTTAGGATTAAAGTTGGCAGAGTCTTGTATTTCCATTTGCAAATCTCTGTCATCCAACTCTATTTGAACCGTAGAGAGCGATTTGCCAGTAAGGTCAGGAACTTCCACAAAACTACCATGATTTGTGGTGATGTCTAACCATTTTAGAATGATAAAACTGATCACCACGATTGCTAAAATTGCCAATGCCAATTGTTTTAAAAATACTTTACTGGTCAAAAATTTTGTTAGGCTCATGAAGTTTTTTCTAAAGGACAAATATATAAAATCCCAAGGGTTTTTTCTTTTGGTTTTTATGTGATATTTTTGTTAGTGACACTGTTGCCGTTAACATATCGGTATATAACCGAAAAATTGGGTTGATATTGTGCTTACCCGGTTGGGTTTAGCCACGAATACACGAATGTTTTTCAAAGGGCTACGGTTGTAATTGAAAAACATTCGTGTATTCGTAGCTAAAAAAATTTAACTAACTAACAAAGAGGTTCCTGCTTCTGCAGGAATAGGACTATGAAGAAAAATATTGCCATCATTATGGGAGGCTATTCCAGCGAATATGAAATTTCGCTTAAGAGTGGCCAAGTGGTTTTTGAAACGCTTGATTCGACTTTATATAACGCTTATAGAATTCATATTTTTAAGGACAAGTGGGTCTATGTCAATGCGACGAATGAAGAATTCCCGATTGACAAAAACGACTTTTCAGTGATGGTCAATGAAACAAAAATCACTTTTGATTGTGTGTTTAACGCCATTCACGGAACACCTGGAGAAGATGGTTACATGCAAGGATATTTGGAATTGCTCAACATTCCACACACCAGCTGTGGTATGTATCAAGCCGCCTTGACCTTCAATAAACGAGATTGCATCAGTACTTTAAAACCTTACGGAATCAAAACGGCAACCTCCTATTATGTGAATCTTGGTGATACAATTGATGAAACTGCCATCGTAGAAAAGGTTGGTTTGCCATGTTTTGTAAAAGCCAATAAGGCTGGGAGCAGTTTTGGCGTTACAAAGGTGTACAAAAAAGAAGATTTGCAAAATGCATTGGATGTTGCCTTTAAGGAAGATGATGAAGTGATTATAGAATCGTATCTGGACGGTACTGAAGTGTCTGTTGGTGTGATTACCTACAAAGGTGAAGTAAAAGTATTGCCCATTACAGAAATCGTTAGCGACAATGATTTTTTTGACTATAAAGCAAAATACCTAGGCGAATCGCAAGAGATAACTCCTGCCAGACTTACAAAAGAGCAAGAAGACAAAGTAAATACAATTGCCAAAAAAGTATATGAAGTCCTTAAAATGACTGGTTTTAGCAGAAGTGAATATATATTTAAGGATGGTGAACCTCATTTATTGGAAGTAAACACTATTCCTGGATTGACAAAAGCCAGTATTCTTCCGCAACAAGCTGCAGCCGCAGGAATAAGTTTAAGTGAATTATTTGGAAATGCTATTGAAGAAGCTTTGAACTAATTATTGATTATATTTGATTGAGATTTAATATTTAGAATTCATCCTTTACAGGAACGACATAAGTTTGCTAATGAGACGAGCATTATTTCCTGGGTCCTTTGACCCAATCACTTTAGGTCATTACGACATCATCAAAAGAGGTATTCATCTATTTGATGAAGTGGTGGTTGCCATAGGAATCAATGCGGAAAAAAAATATATGTTTTCTTTGAATGAGCGCCAACGCTTTATTGAAGAAGCATTTAAAGATGAGCCAAAAGTAAAAGTAACGACTTACGAAGGTTTGACCATTGATTTCTGCAAAAAAATAGATGCACAATTCATCCTACGTGGACTGCGCAATCCTGCCGATTTTGAATTTGAAAAAGCCATTGCACATACCAACAGAAAACTCTCCAAAATAGAAACTGTGTTTTTATTGACAGCGGCAAGGACTTCCTATATTTCTTCTTCAATCGTTAGAGATGTGATTAGAAATAATGGAGATTATACAGTTTTGGTTCCTGATAGTGTGAAGGTTAAATAAAGATTCTTTTCAAAGAAGAATTTAATGATGACATTTTTTAATTACTGCGATGATCGTATAAATTATAATACTTATCATCATGAAAAATATTACCCAATTACTTTTATTAGTTCCGTTAGTTCTCTTTTCGCAAGGTAATCCAGCCATGTTGGATGCCAATGTAGATGATGTCTATTCACAATTCAACCTTACGGGTAACGGCGTCATCTATGCTATGCTCGATCGAGGTGTGGACTACACACATCCCGCCTATCTAAATCCGGATGGAACCACCAGAATCAAATACATATTTGACATGACCAATCCTTCGGGTGCTGGTACAAATGGTTATGGTTATGGAACAATTTTCACAGAAGCGCAAATCAACGCATCACTCGTCGCAGGGGGCACTCCACTTTCAACAGACAGAGGCGGACATGGTACTGCAACCACAGGTATTGCCGCAGGCAATGGCGGTGGCACCACCAACCGGGAGTTCAAAGGCGTTGCGTATGAAGCATCGCTAATCATTGTTAAAATGGTACAGGATGGCTTTCCTCCATTTAATGGTCAACCTGGTCAAAGCACGATTTATAATGCCGCATATATTCCGGTAGCATTGCAGTTTGTACATGATAAGGTGACAGAGTTGGGTCTTCCGAGCGTCACACTAATGAATATCGGCTCTATTGGAGGCCCAACTGATGGCACTAGTTATATTTGTCAGGCTATTGATAATTTTATTGCGCAAGGACATATTTTTGTTTGTGGTGTAGGTGATGATGGCGGAAATGACAATCACGCCGCCGGTACCATTGCACAGGGAGAAACGGCTGAACTATTAATCGACAAAAATGTTGGTGGCAACCTTCGTATGGATCTGTATTATAGTGAAAATGATCGATTCAGTGTGACTGTCGAACTTCCTAACGGCACTATTTATGGACCTTATGCTGCTCCAAGTGGTCCAGATCAAAGTGTTGATATCGCTCAAAGTAGCTTCTTCATGGGGCATAAAGGAGCCAATGCTGAATATTTTGGCGCAAGCAGTAATAGAAGGGAAATTTTAATAGATTTATACAACACAACAGGAACTTACAAAATACGTCTGACTGGAACTACCATTGTTGATGGTGGCTTTCATGCAACTTTAAATCCAGCGAATTTTGCCTACAATAATAAATTTACCACTTATGTTGTGGAAGGATCGAGTATCAATGATTTTTCTTCCTCCTTTAATGTCATCTCTCCTGGTGACTATGTAATTCAAAGAATTTGGACAGATATCAATGGCATTCCGAGAAGTCGTCCCATTTCTGAAGGTCTTCCAGGCGAAATATGGAAAGGCAGCAGCAAAGGACCGACACAAGATGGTCGTTTGGGAATTGATTTTGTGGCCGCAGGAGAAGTTATTTTTTCACCCTATAGTCCTAATAGTTATTATAGTAGTTTTTCTTTCAATCAGGTTCAAGGTGGGAATGGTCTCTATGGCATTCAGACTGCGGTGAGTGCTGCCGCTCCTTTGAGCACTGGAGTTATTGCCCTCATGTTGCAATTGGATCCATCCTTGACCAATCAGGAAGTGAAAAACATCTTACAGCAATCGGCTCGTGAAGATAGTTATACGGGAACGGTTCCAAACATCACGTTTGGATATGGTAAATTGGATGCTTTGGCCGCTGTGCAAATGGTCAGTGAGCAATTGTCGATGGAAGAACAATCCATTGGAAAAACAGTAAAAATCTATCCAAATCCTGTCAAGAATATACTGACAATCGATTCAAAAACTCCAATTGAAGGCATCTCAATAATATCGATAGAAGGAAAAGAAGTTATGGCAAAAAAAGGAATGATTGAAACCGTTGATATGTCAACTTTACAAAGTGGCATCTATTTTTTAAGAATCAAAAATTCCGAAACGACTGAAGTCCTAAAAATTATAAAATCATATTAAATTGTTTTTTTTAGCTTTTTGAACGGCCTCCAGTTTGTTGTGCACCTGAAGTTTTCGGTAGATATTTTCAATGTGCTTCCGAACAGTTCCTGTAGATAAAATAAGGTTTTCGGCAATTTTGTTATAGTTGAGCCCTTTGCTCAACTGTTCCAAAACATCGGTTTCTCTAGAAGTCAATTGAATATCTTCTTGATCTTTTTTATTTTCAATAGTAATAGGATTGCGAAGTAGTTTTAACGTTTTTAAGGCGATTGAAGGGTTCATGGCCGCGCCTCCATTCAAGGTTTCAACGATGCCATCATGCAAATCCTTGGCATTGATTTCTTTTAGCAAATATCCATCTGCACCAGCTTTTATGGCGTTGAATATATTCTCATCATTGTCAAAAACAGTCAGCATGATGATTCTGATATGTGGATATTTTTGCTTGACGATTTCGGTGGTTTCTATTCCATTCAGGACGGGCATTTCGATGTCCATCAAAATCAAATCGAGATTGGAATTATCTTCCAATTGCGCCAATAAATCTGACCCATTCATGGCAGAAAACTTAAAGCTCAAATCGTCAAAAAAAGATAATTTTTCTTTTACTGCATTGATAAGAAATGTATTGTCGTCAACAATTGCGATTTTTATATTCATGACTAAAATGGTTGATTTAAAAGATAGGTAAGTTACCGATTTTAGAAGACATTACTATACGGCATTTGTCGTATATTTTATTCAGGAAGAATGACCGAAACTTGCGTTCCATTTCCTAGTCTTGATTCAATTTTGAATTGAGCATTGATTTCATGTGCTCGTTTTTTCATATTATTGAGTCCATTGCCAAATTCAATTGAGGTTTCTTCAAAACCTTTTCCATCATCAATAATCGATATTTTCAAATTATTTTCTTCTTTTCTAAATAGCACCTTTATGTTTCTTGCCTCGGAATATTTAAGTGCATTATTGATTGCTTCCTGAATAATTCGGTAAAGATTCATACCTTCCACAGAGGAGAATTTTAATTCATTGGGCAAGTTGCTGTCCATTTCAAATTGAAAACTGACTGTTTCGGCAGCTGCATTGGCTTTTTCAATAAAATTGGAGATACGTGTTTGTAAATCCTCCAATGAGATTTCATTTTTGTTCATTGCCCAAATAGTGTCGCGCAATTCATAAATGGTTGTGGTTGTAAATTCACTAATTGTTTTGAGTTTATCGCTCAACTTTTCCGGCAATTGGAAGCCATATTTTAAATTGTCTAAAGACGAAATAATAAAAGTTAATTGTGCTCCGATATTGTCATGCAAATCGCGACTGATTCGCAAACGCTGTTCTTGTAATCGGTTTTGGGTTTCTATTTTGATTAAGGCATCTTTTAACTCGTTTTCCTTTTGAAGCTGACGGTTCTTGAGTTTCTGCTGGCTGTAGAACAAAAAACCTAAAAGTGATAACACAATTGCCAAACCTACCAATCCTAGAATGTAAGAGTTCTTTTTGCTTAAATCGAGTTCTTTTTCCGCCAAATCAGCCCGTTGCGACAGAATTTCCTTTTCTTTTGTTTCTGTTTGATATTCAATTTCCAATTTGGCAACTTTGGCATTGGTATCAAAATTTAAAATACTATCCTTGTAATTGGAATACTCTTTAAAATATTTTAGAGCCGTTTTTGTGTCATTTTTGGCTTCATAATATTGAGAATACATGTTTAAAGCAGTTTCAATATCTACTGCTGTTTTAGATTTCTTTGCATAATAATAGGCGCTGTCAATGAATAATTTTGATGCATCAACCCTTTCGTTTTCGATTAAAACCTGGGCAATGTTATTGTAGCTAGAACCGACACCGGCAAAATTACCAATTGATTTTTCAATCGCTGCTGATCTCTTAAAGTACACCAATGCTGAGTCAATCTCTTGCATGTAATAAAAAACAGCTCCCACATTATTGGACGATTCAGCGATTCCTTTTTTGTCTTTCAATTGTTCCTCAATCACCAACGAATATTGAAAATAACTCAACGCCTTGTCCAATTCTCCATCATTCGCATAAATAATGGCAATGTTGTTGTACGCTTGAGATATTCCCTTTTGATTATTTTCTTTTTCAAAAACATCAATGGCCTTTAAATGATATTGCACGGCTTTCTCATTGATGCCCAAATAACTATAGACCATCCCAATATTATTATTTACCGTGGCCACTTCATTTAAAGCTTCTTTATTTTCATAAATATGCAACGCATTCAAGTAGGCATTCAGTGCATCTTCATAGTTACCCAAACTTCGGTTAGAGGCGCCAATATTATTGTAAGCTGAAGCAATTGCAAAAGAATCTCTTGGATGCTTTAAGGCTTCTTCAGAAAGAGATTTGGCTTTTTCGAACTGTCCCAAATCTCGATAAACAATGCCTAAATTGTTTTGGGAAAAGCTAAACAGTTTTGGGTCATTTTTGCTTTTCTTCAATGCTTCTTCCAAAATTGAAATTGCTTGCTTTGGGTTTTGTTTATAAAGAGCCATCGCCGAATCGTTCAGTTTTTCTACATTGGATTGCGAATAGACAACAGGAATTGCTGAAAGAATGAAAATAAGAAGAATTAGAAATCTGTGTCTCATTTAGGATTGAAATAATAGCTCAATGAAAATAATATATTTTTTCAAGGAATAATAACGCCTACAACAAAATAATGACTTTGGTTCCTGTGTTTTCTTTGGAATCGATTGACAATTCGCCACCAATTTCCTGAATACGTTTATTCATATTAGTTAAACCATTTCCTTGTGGTACATTTTTCATATTGAAACCGTTTCCGTCATCAGACACCACAAATTGTAGATTGTGAAGTTTTTTTGACACATCCACCTGAATCTGTGTTGGATTGGCGTGTTTTAAACTATTGTGAATGGCTTCTTGAATCACACGATGGATGTTCATGCCTTCAACCGAGGTAAATTTCCTCGTTACATCTACATCATCGGCAACGTTGAAGGAGAAATTTATTTTGTCTTCAAACACATGCGCTTTATCAATATAGTTTGAAATTCGCGACTGCAAATCCTCAAAAGTGATCTCGCTTTTATTCATGGCCCAAATCGTATCGCGCAATTCATAAATTGTTGAAGAGGTAAAATCACTGATACCATCAAGCTTTTTGGTCAATTTTTCGTCTTGGATATTGAATCCGTATTTCAAATTGTCAATAGACGAAATGATAAAAGCAAGTTGCGCTCCAATATTATCATGCAAATCACGACTGATACGCAAGCGTTGTTCTTGAAGTTTGCTTTGGGTTTCAATCTTAATCAAAGCATCTTTCAATTCGTTCTCCTTATGAAGTTGTTTGTTCTTAAGTTTTTGCTGGTTGTAAAACAAAAATCCAATCAGACTCAATACTATTGCCAACGCCAACAGACCCAAAACCTGTAGATTCTGCTTTTGAATGGTTAAGTTTTTTTCAGCCAAATCAGCGCGTTGTATTAGGATTTCACGCTCTTTATCTGCTGTTTTATAACGTTCGCTGACTTCGGCAATTTGCTTGGTTTTGGTTTCGTTTAGCAAAGAATCTTCTATGGATTTGTAATCGATATAATTCTGGAGTGCTGATTTGTAGTCGCCTTTTTTAACGTCCAATTCGTGAAAACGATAAAAGGCTTCCAATTGAAATTTTCTGGTACCATATTTTAGTGTGTTTTGCATCGCACTATCCAGAATCTTTTTGGCTTCTTGATAGCGATTGGTCTCCAGATAGATTTTTCCCAAATTGACCAAAGTGACACCTTTGTTCTCTTCAAAACCAGGGACCTCAAGCGACTTTAATGTGTACTCTTCCGCTTTTTCGTAATTTTTGAGCTTGCTATACGTATTTCCGATATTGGAATATGTGCGTCTCAATAAGCTCAAATCATGTGTCTGCAAACTTAATTTTACCGCTTTCTGATTATAGTATAAGGCACTATCAAACAATCGTTTATTGAAATTATCCTTTTCTGCCAATTCATCAAAAGCAATCCCAATACGTCCATAGCACAAGGCTTCACTCGATTTGTCATTTAATTTTTTAGCCAATTTTAGTGCTTCACGATTCCATTTTATGGATTCTTTAAATTCATACATACGGTCGTGAACGTATCCAATAAAAGACATATCGCGCTGTATGTTTTTATCAATCGCATTGACCTTGTTATACTCCAAAGATTTCAATCCGAATTTTAAAGCTTCGGGAAATTCCGAAAATAGAATATGAATGTTGGCTTGTTCAAAATAAACATCCTTCAGAAGGCTGTCATTGTGTTTTTCGAATATCTCTGTGGCTTGTTTAAAATATTCCAGGGATTTGACACTTGAGGTAGATTCCGTAATTTTTCCCTTCAGATAATAGGCGTTTCCCGATTGACTTTCTGCATGAGCGGACTTGCTCTTTTCCAAAAGCATATCGGCATACATGTTGGCCAAAGAATCATCGTGACCTGCATATAACAATCCTAATTGATAATAGATATTCAATTTTTGTAGGTCTGAAGCTGATTTTAAATTCTTTTTAAGCTTTAATACTTTAGATGAATCATCTTTTGATAAAGCACTAATCTTTAAATTTTCTTGAGCAAAGGAAACGCTATTGAAAAGACAAAAAACAGTAAAAAAGAAACAGTATCTTTTCATGTTAAGGAATAAAAAAAGCATCAGATTATTACTGTTTTTAAAAACAGAAAAGATAACTGACGCCTTTTTAATAAAATTGATTAATAGCATTACGAATATAACTGTAAATGAATATACTACTGATTTTTTTTCGACAACTTGCAATTAAAAAAGATTAAGCGCAATCGTTTAAAATTGCGCCCAATCCCAACCGTAACACCATGATTTATTTTGTAAGATCGTATGCGTAGATAGTTTTGTCATTGGCTTTATAAAACAAATATCCGCCAAACTCATCCACCTCATACTCCGGTTTTTTATCCTTAAGTATAATTTCTTTGTCCACTTTTCCTGTATCTTTATTTACTTTGACAAGGCCAGTACCTCCATCAAGATTAGTTAAAATGAATTGGGCGTTTTCTGTAGCTGCAGTAGCCTTAAACCTTGTTGCAAGATATGCAAAGGATGCTCCAGCGATTCCTGAAAACATATCAGCAGCTCGCTTGGCTTCTTTGCCATAATCGTTATAGTTACTCAAATCGTTAGAACTTCCCATTCCGGTTCTGTTGGCACCTGCTCTGGCACTCATACTTACCGCCATAGCTGTTGAGGCAACTGCGGCAATTCCTCCCATGATTTTCCCGAAGGTGCTTCGCCCCGGAGATTTGTAATAAGAATGATAATTCTCGCTACCATCAAAGTTTACCATGCTCATGTTCTGGTCAGAAGACAAAAAGATGCCACCATCCCTCATTTCCATATGGTTTGGATCTTCTTTTTCATCAAAATCACATTTTGCCAAATCACTGACATTTCCAGATGTGGCATCAACGGCCATGATTTTTCCATCGGCTGCAATCAAATAACGATTGTTTTTGCTATCAAATGTTGAGGCAACAGACGTGGCACTTTTGTACTTTAAAGGTTTATCCCAGACTTCTTCACCCGTTTCTAAATTAACAATATTGGCATCCTCACTAGTTATGTAAATCAACCCTTGTGGCGAATGGGCCATGACCATGATGTTTTCACCCGTTTTCAAAGGTTTTTTGAAGAGCGTCTTACCGTCAAACGAAATCTTATTAATACCACCTTCATAAATACCAAAGAGAATACCATCATCCATTACATAAAAGTGCTGGACGTAACCTTTAGTTTTTGGTGCTTTTTCCCATAAATCTTCCCCATTGGAAGCATTTAAGAATGCAATTTCAGATTCGTTTTTAGCTGAAAACACACTATTACTTCCGCCATCACTTTTGTTGCTAACCACGGCAATTCCTTGGGGCAAAATTTGAAAATTTGACACCACACCTTTTACTTTACGGTCATCTTTCCAGAGTTCAGCACCATTGCTCCCAATTTTGTGTATCCTTGTGTTTGCTCCATTTGTAGTTCCTTCAAAAGCATAGATTTCCTTTTCCGTCTCATCGGCAACCATCCAGTTGACTCCTTTGATTTTTGTTTGCCAAAGCTCCTCTCCTGTATGAGACATGGATAATATGCCTTGGGCTGTAGGAATCAAGATTGAACTCTTGAGCAAAAGTGGTGTTCCAGTAACGCTAAAATCTTTAGCCATACCCACACGTCCTGGTTTGTCTAGAAAAAAGGAAAAATCCTGTTTTCCACTTACAATGTCATAAACAGCAACTTTTGGAACTTGGCTTTCAAACTTTTGATCGCTCTTTTGAAGACCACTGATGATCAACTTATTTTCTGGCAATGCCACATTACAAGTGTAAACTTGTTTCCAATTATCATCTTCCGAGTTGAATAACACTTTACCTTGAACATAATCAATGACAGCTCTTTTGGTTTTTGCCAATCCTGCAAATTTAGAATCTGCTCCTTGAGACACCACAATATATGGCGTACCTGGAATAAAATCGGTTTCTTCAGGCTTCAGTTTTCCAAAATTGTTAAACGTAAAGACCGGACTGTTTTTTTTAGGATCAATTCCTACAAGTCCATCGTTGGTAGCAACAACTAGGATCCCTCCAATAGTAAGGGTCATCTCATTAATGTTAGAGCCCAGGTCATAATTGGCATTTGGTTGTTCTGCCTTTTGAGCCGATACTGAACTTGCAGCCACAAATAGTGCAAGCATCAGCGTCTTTTTGAATTGAATTAATAGCGCTTTCATGATTAGTTTTCTGTTACATCAAGATTAAATGAACCATCTGTGATATTTCTCATACTTCCGTCTTCAGTGTTTTTAGCATTAAAACGGAATGTTCCTTTTACCTTACCATCAGCATCTTCAGATACCTTGATTTCGCCAACAACTCCAGAATCCTGAAAAGGTGCATTCCAAATTTGGCTATTTAATGGATCATTGATATTCACTTCTGTATAGCTTGCAGAAATGAACACGTTGTTATCGGACAATTCATAAGTACCAACACCTTCATATCCGAAAATAATCATATTGAAAGCGGCTGAACTCGTATTTCCTTGTAAAGTCAACGTTGTTTGTCCACCACCAGTTACAGTATTGGCAACAGAGGTAATTTCTAGTGTGGTAATTTGCGTTCCATTTACTTTTGCTGTAATGGTGCCTTCACCAGCACTTCCACCTCCACCTCCATCGTCATCTTTTGAACATGAGGTGAGTGATACCATTGTAACTGTCATTAGTAATAACATAATTTGTTTTAAATTTTTCATTGTATTAATATTTTTGGGTTAATAATGAAGCAAAGTTGCCGATTAAGACGAAGTGAAACAATACGATGAATTACGTATATTTTAGAAAATTTATCCCTAAGCCACTATGTTGCAGATGTAGAGACAGGATTAAAAACCGAAGAAAAAAGCTTTTAACCTTGGAAATGATAATTGAATTTAATGTTTAGTATTCACCTTTGGATCACTCCGAAATAAGAAGCAATTTTTTCCTTATCTCCGATTTAGGTTCTTTACCATCATACGTTTTATCTACTAGATAATCAAGAACTTTTGTATTACTCCTAATGGATGCCAAAACAAAATCTACAATAGCTCGAAAAAGAATTAAAAGCAATGCCGCAATAACAGGAACATTGCTGAACATCATAAAAAACATAGCAATTATAACTGTAAACTGTTGAATAAAGATACGTACGTAAGGCTTGTACATAATTTCTAAAACAGTAAAATTGAGATACTTTTTTGGAGCCATGTAATCAAAAACAAATTTTATTAATTGCGTTGCAATAAGTAAAGGAATTACATATTCCATTCCTTTTAGATGTAAGATATAGGTGTAGTTCTCAAACAGATGAAAAGGTTCTCTAATTGAGGTTGTACCACCAATTCCAAATACAACAAACACAAAAACAGATTGTATGGCCACAAACATTCCATAATGGAATATAAAGAAGGGAATAAAAAAGTATATGGACTTGCCACTTCCGTCATATCTTGAAGCAGCAAACATTTTAAATACATTGAAAACTCCAATGATGATGGTTTCTAAAAAATAGCCAAACAGAACTGTATAGGGTTCAATTTTTCCCATCAGCAGAAATACAATCAAAAACAATAAATTCAACCAAGCATAGGAATTGTTTCGATTAGGAACAAATATTGAAGCCAGCATAACCTTTATTTTCTAACAAATAAAGCGTGTCTTTCGATTTAAATCAATACGAAATTCATCGTATATTTTCTAAAATGAAATATGAGGAATTTGTGATTGAAGTTCTTTTTTTTTGAGCTCCAATTGTTTCAAGAAATGTTGATGCGCTTCAGAATCCTGGTTAAATGCACGATGCTGCATCCCTTTTTGGATGTTGTCAATTTCGGTCATTGTTTTTTCAGCTTCGGATGCTATCCACACATATTTAAATTTTTCCCAAACGTATTGTATCGCCATTTTGTTTGGATGCAACATATCTTCTGCATAAAAACGATAATCGCGGAGCTCATCTATCATAATTTCATAGGATGGAAAATAAAATGATTGCTGATTTAGGGACTGATGGATCGCAGCAATGAGATGTGCTTTACTCTGCGTATTTTCTACAAATCCGTCTTTAAGATGCCTCACTGGAGATACTGTAAAAATGATTTTTGCTTTTGGATTTGCTTGGTGAATAAGATTAAGAATCATATTAATGGAACCAGCCACCTCATCAACAGAGAGCAACTGTTTTACAAATTCAATTTGTGGAATTTTATGGCAATTGGCGACAGGCAAATTCGTTTTGTGATGATTATAGACCCAAGCCGTTCCCAAAGTGATGATGATATGCGTGGCATCGTTAATTTTTTGGCGAGTGGATTCGAGTTGTCCATTAAGCGTTTTTAGCAATTCTTCTTTTGAAATATTGCTTAATCTGGAATGTGCATCGTAACAATGCCATTGTTCATTATTAAAGATGATGTCGTCTTCTATATATTCTTTTTCGTGAATGGCATTGAAAAGTAATGTTTCAATCGCTTTGGGATGAAACAAAATTCCAAATGGGTTTTGAAGATTCTGAAACTTGAAATAGTCCAACTTTTCTCCAATATGTTCTGCAAAACAAGAACCCAAAAGCAGAAGTTTAGAACGATAATCAATCTGATTGTCTGTCTGCTTTTCTAATGGTATTTGGGTCTGGAGTTTCAAAATTTAGTTGAGATAATTCTTCGCTGCATCTAAAGCCTCATCAATCCCAGCAGGATTTTTTCCACCAGCAGTTGCAAAGAATGGCTGGCCACCACCACCACCCTGAATGTATTTACCAAGTTCGCGGACAATGGTTCCTGCATTCAATCCTTTGTTTTGTACCAATTCTTTAGAAATATAGCATGATAACAACGCTTTCCCATCATTTTCAGCACCAAACAGCAAAAACAAATTATCATATTGGCTACCTAATTCAAAAGACACATCTTTAATACCAGAAGCATCTAAATCTAATTTTTTAGCTAAAAACTGAATGCCGTTAATTTCGGTTAACTCGTTTTTCAAATCGCCTTTGATGTTCTTAGCCTTGTCTTTTAATAGGTTTTCTATCTGTTTTTTTAAATCTGCATTTTCAGCTTGAAGATTTTGCAAAGCTTTTACTGGTTCTTGAGCGTTATTCAATAAATCTTTCATTTCAAAATAAGCTCTGTTATTTTCAAAATAGAAATCTTTAACCGCATCATTGGTAATCGCTTCTATACGACGAATACCAGCGGCCACAGCACCTTCAGACACAATCTTGAAATGCCATATATCACCTGTATTTTTTACGTGTGTACCTCCACAAAGCTCAATGGATTTACCAAAACGAATGGCTCTTACCGTGTCTCCATATTTTTCACCGAATAATGCCATGGCGCCTTCGTCAATTGCCTGTTGCATTGGAATATTTCGTTTTTCTTGAAGTTCTAACTTTCCTTCAATTCTGGCATTCACAAAATTTTCTACATCACGCAATTCTTCAACTGTTAATTTTGAAAAGTGTGAAAAATCAAAACGCAGATATTTTGAATGTACTGCACTTCCTTTTTGTTCTACATGAGTTCCTAGAATCTCACGCAATGCTTGATGCAATAAGTGTGTTGCGGTATGGTTACATTCCGTTCTGTAGCGCTGTTTGGCATCTACAACTGCCTTAAATGTTTCATCGATATGCTTTGGAAGGTTTTTTGCAAAATGAATGATGACATTATTCTCCTTTTTTGTGTCTAAAATATAAACGACATCACCATGGATATCTTCCAGATACCCTTTATCCCCAACTTGACCTCCACCTTCAGGATAAAATGGTGTTAAGTTAAATACCAATTGATACATTTCACCATCCTTTTTTGAGACTACCTTTCTATATCGTGTCAATTTTACATTGGCTTCCAATAGATCGTAACCAACAAACTCTTCTTCAGCATCATCAACCAAAATAGTCCAATCGTCGGTGCTCATTTCACTTGCAGCACGAGAACGGTCCTTTTGTTTCTTCATTTCTGCATGAAAGCCTGCTTCATCAAGATTCAGCTCTTTTTCACGAAGGATCAAGGCTGTCAAATCAATAGGAAAACCAAAAGTGTCGTATAATTCAAAAGCTTTCTCACCAGAAATTGTATCCGATTTTGAATCCTCTACAATTCGATTCAACAACACCAAACCTTGGTCAAGTGTTCTTAAAAATGATTGTTCTTCTTCTTTAATGACGTTTTCGATGAGTTGTTTTTGGGACATCAATTCAGGAAATGCTTCTCCCATTTTTTTGCTCAATACATCAACCAATCTGTATATAAAAGGTTCTTTTTGGTCCAAAAATGTAAAGCTGTAACGAATAGCTCTTCTCAAGATACGACGAATCACATAGCCTGCACCAGTATTGCTTGGCAGCTGTCCGTCAGCAATAGAAAATGCGACTGCTCTGACGTGGTCGGAAATGACACGGATTGCCACATCCACCTTTTCATCAGTTCCATATTTTTTATCCGCAATGGTTTCAATTTCTCTGATCAAAGGCGTAAAAACATCTGTGTCGTAATTAGACTGAACGCCTTGTAGCACCATACACAAACGCTCAAAACCCATTCCTGTATCAATATGTTTTTCTGGTAAAGCTTCAAGAGAACCGTTTGCTTTTCTGTTGTATTGCATGAAAACCAAATTCCAGATTTCGACCACTTGCGGATGATCGGCATTGACCAATGTTTTACCATCTACTTTTGCTTTCTCCTCCGCAGAACGAATATCTACATGTATTTCACTACAAGGACCACATGGACCTTGATCACCCATCTCCCAGAAGTTATCCTTTTTATTACCCATTAGGATTCTATCTTCTGAAATGAAAGCTTTCCACAAATCGTAAGCTTCTTTATCCATTGGAAGATTATCATCTTCACTGCCTTCGAAAACCGTAACATAGAGAATGTCCTTATCAATTCCATAGACTTCAGTCAACAATTCCCAAGCCCAAGCAATCGCTTCTTTTTTAAAGTAATCACCAAAACTCCAATTGCCCAACATTTCGAATAATGTATGGTGATAGGTATCATAACCAACTTCCTCCAAATCGTTGTGCTTTCCTGACACGCGTAAGCATTTTTGAGTATCGGCAATACGATTGCTTTTAGGCTTTGCATTTCCCAAAAAATACTCTTTAAAAGGCGCCATCCCAGAATTAACAAACATCAAGGTAGGGTCATCTTTTAAGACCATTGAAGCAGAAGGCACAATGGTATGTTGCTTTTCTTTGAAAAAACTTAAAAATCTTGAACGAATCTCTTGCGATTTCATATATAAATTGAGTGTCTTAATTTTGATAAATTGCTGTTAAAAGCATAAGGCTTTTGAAGCTAACCTTAAAACTATTCCTAATTTTGCCCAATTAAAACTACTTTTAACAATTGTCATTTAGTTTTAGTAAATTTACGGTTAAAATAATTTTAAGGTTACTGCGTTTGCTTTACTGTTTATGACTAAAAATGGTCATACTAAAGTGCAAAAATAGTATAAATTAACTAATGAGTAAGGTAAAATATTATTACGATTCCGATTCGTTATCCTACAGAAAAATAGAGCGCAAAAAAGGGAGAACCCTAAAATACGTTTTTACTTTTTTATTGGGCTCTGCGCTTTTTGGATTCTTATTTGTTTTTATTGCAAGCCGATTTGTGGAATCACCACGAGAGAGAGCTTTGGCGAGAGAATTGCAACATATGGAATTGCAATATAAACTGTTGAACAAAAAAATGGACCAAGCTCAAAGTGTTCTTGCAAATGTTGAGGAACGTGACAATGCCATTTACAGACTTTATTTTGAAGCGAATCCTATCCCCGAAGAACAGCGTAAAGCAGGTTTTGGAGGTATCAACAGATACAAAGAATTGGAAGGTTTTGACAATTCCAAGTTGATTATTGCAACCAATAAACGTATGGACATCCTTCAGAAGCAGATTGTTGTACAGTCGCGTTCGTTGGATGAAATTGCTGTACTTGCTGAAAATAAAGAGAAGTTTCTTGCTTGCATTCCTGCAATTCAACCAGTAAATACTGAAGATTTGACTCGCATGGCTTCTGGTTATGGGTACCGGACCGACCCTTTTACCAAGGTTCGTAAATTTCATTATGGTATGGACTTTACTGCTCCAAGAGGTACACCTGTGTACGCCACTGGTGATGGTGTAGTGATTAGAGCAGACGATGCCGCAACGGGTTATGGCAACCATATTCGAATTGACCATGGCTACGGCTATGTGTCGCTATATGGACATTTATACAAATACAATGTTCGCGCCAACCAAAAGGTAAAACGTGGTGATTTAATCGGATTTGTTGGTAGTACAGGACGTTCGGAAGCACCACATCTCCATTATGAAGTTTTTAAGGATGAGGAACGCATCAATCCTATCAATTTCTATTATGGCAACTTGTCCGCTGAAGAATATGGCAGATTGCTTGAACGAGCATCATTGGAAAATCAATCTTTAGACTAATATATGCACATCGACCTTCCCGAAAAAAGATATTATGGAATTGGTGAAGTCGCCAAGGCATTTGAGGTAAATACATCCTTAATTCGGTTTTGGGAAAAGGAATTTGATGTTCTAAAACCAAAAAAGAATGCCAAGGGCAATCGTAAGTTCACACCTGAAGATATTACGAACTTAAAATTCATCTATCATTTGGTGAAGGAACGTGGCTTTACACTTGAAGGTGCCAAAATCCATTTAAAAGAAGAAAAACAAAAATCTCTTGACACTTTTGAAATAATAAGTAAATTAGAAGATATCAAAGCACAACTCTTAAAAATCAAAGAGCAGTTGTAACATTTTTGTAATTATTCCAACTAATAAACACAATCATCAACTTAAACACTAACACTAAAAACTAGTATCATGAAAAAATGGTTAATTCCTGTCATCATCCTTGCTGTTGTCGCCATAGGATTATATTCTTGGGGAAAAGGATTTAATAACACAGCCGTAGAACTTAAAGAAACTGCCACTAAATCTTGGGGCGATGTGGAAAGCAGTTACCAACGTCGTAACGATCTTATTGGTAATTTGGTAAAGACCGTTCAAGGTGCTGCAGATTTTGAAAGAACTACGTTAAGAGAGGTTATTGAAGCAAGAGCAAAAGCAACCTCAACGACCATTGACGCAAGCAATCTTACAGAAGAAAACATGGCTCAATTCCAACAGGCGCAAAGTGGCTTGAGTGGTGCATTGTCTAAATTATTGGTTTCTGTAGAACGCTATCCAGAGTTGAAAGCGAATCAAAATTTTCTTGAGCTCCAATCACAATTGGAGGGAACAGAGAACAGAATCAATGTTGCTAGAGACCGATTTAATGAAAAGGTGGAGCCTTATAACAAGCACATCAAAACATTTCCAAATACTTTGCTTGCCGGTCTTTTTAACTTTGAACCAATGAGTTACTACAAAGCCGATGCAGGAAGCGAAAATGCTCCTGATGTTGATTTTGAATTCAAATAACAAACGATGTCCAAAATAGAAGATTTTCTAACAGCAGAAGAGGAAAAACAAATTGTGGAAGCTATTCGTATTGCCGAGAAAAACACTTCTGGTGAGATACGCGTGCATATCGAAAAAACATCAAAGATTGATGTGTATGAGCGTGCTTTGGAAGTCTTTCGTATGCTTAAAATGGACAATACGAAACAACAAAATGGCGTGCTGATCTATGTGGCTGTTGAGGATAGAAACTTTGTTATCTTTGGTGATGAAGGCATTAATAATGTTGTGGATGATGACTTTTGGGACAGTACCAAAAACATTATGCAAGGACATTTTAAAAGAGGACATTTTAAACAAGGTCTTGTGGATGGCATCTTAAAAGCAGGCAAACAATTGGAAACCTTTTTCCCTTGGGAAACTGGTGACAAGAATGAACTTCCAGACGACATTTCGAAAGGATAAAAAAAAGTGAGCAGTATGCAGTCTTCAGTCAACAATCAATATTATGAACTTAAAAAAGTGAGCGTTTATAGACGCTTTCTTTTTATGGCGTTGTTAGCTTTTGGTTGTTTTCAGGTAGGGTTTTCGCAATTTAAAATTCCTGAAAAGCCTTCAAAAACCACTGAACAAACGAGTGTTTATGACTACTATCATCTTTTATCCGAAACAGAAAAAGATGCGCTGGAGCAAAAGCTGATTAAATACTCTGACACGACTTCTACCCAAATTGTGGTAGCGATTATCAGTTCTACTCAAGGGGAAAATATTAATTACCTTGGTGCACAATGGGGGCATAAATGGGGTATTGGCCAGGCGGAAGAAGATAATGGTGTGTTAATTTTGTTGGCAAGGGATGATCGAAAGATAGCCATCAGTGCTGGTTATGGTGTAGAGCATTTACTGACCGATGCCATGTCTAAACGGATCATTGAGTTAGACATTATTCCCTACTTTAAACAAGACGATTATTATGGTGGACTGAATAGAGGTGCCGATGCCATTTTTGAAGTCTTAACTGGCGAATATAAAGGCACAAGGCAGTCCAATACGGATGGCGGGATACCTGTTGGGTTTATTTTCTTGCTGATCATTGTTTTTATCTTTATCATGATTTCCATTTCTAAAAACCGACTTGGTGGTGGTGGAAGCGGTGGCAAAAATTCTGGTGGTGGCTTTAGTCTTCTTGATGCCATTATCTTGAGCAATATGGGCCGCAGTAGTTCTGGTGGCGGTTTTGGCGGTAGTTCTGGTGGCGGCTTCGGTGGTGGAGGCGGTTTTGGTGGCGGCTTCGGCGGCGGCGGTTTTGGCGGCGGTGGTGCTTCTGGCGGCTGGTAATTGTTAGTCTTCCGTTTGAATGGTTTTTTAAAGTTGTTGACACATTTAGCGAACAGATTAAAGTTTTATATTGTCTGAATTTCTTTCTTTTTTTTCCTATTGACATACAGGTCTTTTTAAACCAAAAGGCAATTTATACGCTTTATTTATCTTCTTGTATCTATTAGGTATGCACTTGAATTCTCGTAGAATGACCGAACATGGTTGTTGGTCGCAATGACGAGTTTCGTGGTCGCAATAGCGAGTTTCATGAACGCAATGACGAGTTTCATGAACGCAATGGCATGTTTCAGGAATGCAATTACTTTTTTTATGAACAATCTATTGTGGAGCTTGTGGTTGTGCATCATATTGGACTTATTGCTTTGCTCCTTCTCTGACTGATTGAACAATATTGAGTGCGGCCTTTTTGGGTGGTGCGGTGACTATTGGTGTTTGATTGTGGGTGTTAACTGTTAGGTTGGCTTTAACAGACGCTATATTGGGGGTTATGGAACAAATGTAGGGGCACGTGGAAATTATGACGGGGCACATGGGAATTATGTCCGGGTGCATGGAAGTTATGACGGGGTGCAAGCTTTTTGTTAAAATTTTTAATGGACTTTAAAATCATTTGTTGGCATTTGCCAAGATTATTTTGTTAAGTGAAAGTTTGTCTATTTTGTGAATGCGGCAGAGGCATTTTATCATATCAAACCAAAGATGAGGATGAATTATAGGCATGTAGAGCGAAAAGATCCAATGTAGATCAATAGCCCATTAGACGTGGCTTTATAGATCTATAAAAAGGGGATATACAATGCAAAAATATGCTTATATCCCGTAATGGGAGCGTTTAAAAAGTTATATTTGTTTGGATATAACTAGTTAGCACACAGTTGAACTGACCAACAAAATGCGGTTAAAAAAACGAAATTTTTTGATTTTTAAGAGCTGAAACTGGAAAACAAAATCGAATCTGAAATCGAAAACGAAATTGAAAAAACCATTGCGCCGAAATTTTCACTCAAACGGATTTGCCAATGGAAATTTCAATCCGAAAGTTCTTTACAAAACTGGAAAAACCTGTGCTGACCATAGTTTCAGCTGAAAAGCAAAACGTCAAAACATTACGCCGAAATCAACTCTGACGGAAAAATTCGGAGGAAATGAATCGGATTTTTTTTGCTGTTTAAGTGCTAAACCGAAAGTTTCTGTTTCTCGACCGAATCAAATCTGACCGAAAAAACATTGCGACGGAACTGAATGCGGAAAACCGTAGCGGAATTTAAGCGGAAATTATTAAATTGGACTTTTAAAAAACATTGCGTCGGACTTTACTCTGACTTGAAAAAACAACAACAGCGGAAAGAAAAAAACCGTGTGCTAACA
>DINI01000003.1 GCA_002426755.1 Flavobacteriaceae bacterium UBA5544 | reverse complement strand
TCAGTGTTCAGTGTTCAGTGTTCGGTCTTCAGTTTTCATCATCCTCGTCTTCTTCGTACATCACAATTTCCGCATCATATTCCGCTTCGGTGAATTCGTCGCGGCTCATCCAGTACTCGGAGGTTGTTAAAGTATAAGAGCCATTTCCGTTGGAATCAAGTTTCCAGACAATGTCTTCGGCTTCATCAAAAGCTTCCTTACCCGCCAAATGATTGGAGAACAAACGTTTGATGACGCTGTTTTTTGCCAAGGTTTTGTCCAATACTTTAAGAACGACTTCTTTGTCGATGTCATTATCCGGTGTGATTTCAAATTCAACAATCGTTGCTTTGGCACTTGGGAAAGTTCCGTTGTAGGCTCTAAACAACAACTGATTGATGTTGTATAACTGATGATGAAGTGAAATGTCGCTGTATTCTTCAGAGATTTTATCCAGCAACATATCATGCGACATTTGGTCGATTTGCCCTTCGTTTAAATGCTCTGATAATTTATAATCCAATAAAATGGCAGCGGCTTCAGGTCCTTCAAAATCGGATATCGCCATATAGAGCAGCTCCTTTAATTCTTCAGGTTTTGAATCTTTGGCATCCGGAAATCCGAAACGGTCCAGCAGTTCGATATAATCGGTATTCGTCCAAGCATTTGGCAGTTCTTCAACTGTCTTCACGCTGTTGATAATCATATGATAGTTCATTTTTTTTTAGATATTAGATATTAGATGTGAGAATTGAGATATTAGATGATATATTTAATTAAGAATTGAATTGAAGGTGTCTTGAGTCTAAAGTCTCATATCTTATTTCTTTTTTAATTCAAATAAATCTTTTCTTCGGTCTTTAAGGTTTCTTACGCTTCCTAATTGGTTCAATTCGCGCAGCAAATCAATGTCCACATCGGCAATTAAAATCATCTCCGTATTCGGTGTTGCTTCGGCTTTGACACCATCGGTAGGAAAGGCAAAATCGCAAGGTGTAAACACCATGGATTGTGCGTATTGTATGTCCATATTAGACACTTTTGGTAAATTCCCAACGCTACCTGCTATGGCGACATAGCATTCGTTTTCAATCGCCCGTGCCTGGGCACAATGACGTACCCGTGAGAAGCCGTTTTGAGTGTCGGTTAAAAATGGTACAAACAAAATGTCCATGCCTTCGTCGGCCAGGATACGGCTCAATTCAGGGAATTCGGAATCATAGCAAATCAAGATGCCTATTTTGCCGCAATCGGTATCAAAGGCTTTGATTTGGTTGCCGCCCACCATTCCCCAAACTTTGGCTTCGTCTGGTGTAACGTGCAATTTTTCATAACGTTCGGTGCTGCCATCGCGACGGCATAAATAACCGACGTTATGCAGATGCTCGCCGACCATTTCTGGCATGCTTCCAGTGATGATATTAATATTATAAGAGATGGCCAATTTGGAAAAACGTTGGACGAATTCCGCCGTGTATTTGGCAAGTTCGCGAATGGCTTCTGGCGTTGATAAATTGTTGTGGGCTGCCATCAATGGCGCATTGAAAAACTCTGGAAACAAAGCAAAGTCACTGCGATAGCCAGATACAGAATCAATAAAGAATTCTGCCTGTTCCATCACTTCATCCAAGTCTTTATACGGACGCATTTGCCACTGTACCAATCCGAGACGGACCACTTTTTTAATCGTCGTGGCTTTCTTATTGACCTTTTCATAATAGATATTGTCCCATTCGAGCAAGACAGCATAATCTTTAGACGCCTTGTCGCCCTCTAAATAATTCTTAAGGATACGTGTTGGATGGAAATCATTGGAGATTTGAAAATTCAGTACTGGGTCATGGATTTCCTTTCTACGGACTTTATCGATGTATTGTTGAGGTGTCAATTCATCCGAATGTTTCCCATAATTGGGAATGCGACCACCAAAAGCAACGCCACGCAGATTCAGGCGTTCGCACAATTCTTTTCTGTAATCATACAAACGTCTGCCCAGACGCAAACCTCTAAATTCGGGCTTGATGAACACATCAATGCCATATAGAACATCTCCATTGGAACTATGAGTGCTAAAGGTGTAATTTCCGGTAATGTCTTTATAGGAATGATTATGGTCAAAGGAATTGTAATCGACAATGATGGACAGTGCGCAACCAGCAATCTGACCATTAATCTTGATGACGACTTGACCTTCCTGAAATTTATCAATCAATACCTTGATTTGCTTTTCACCCCAAATAGAATCGGGCATGGTAGTGTAGGCAGCTCGCATGGCTGCCTGAAGTTCTTGATAGTCTTCTAGGTTAAGGTATTTTAATTCAATGTTTTCGATGTTGTCCATAGTTGGTAATATAACTAAATGTTTAGCGATTTAAAAGTATGAAATCGGTTTGTGTTATGTATAAATTAAAGTAGGAATTGTGTTATGTTTATAATAAATCAAAACTGATACAAAAGCGTCAATTGCAGTCCACCGTCTTCAAGGTTCTACCATCCTTGAAGTCGAATTTGGTGTTCTTTTTGAAACGTTCTGTATTTTCTTGAATTGAAGTTTCGCCACTTCCTTGAACAATTCCAGCCTTTGTCTTAAGGAAAATGAGTTCGCGCTTTGATTTGGTACCTTCTGCCTCAAAGGCATAGATGCCGATGATGGTATCCCCTTTTATAGTGCCATTGAAAGCGCCCATACTACCATCAATTTGGTGAAATTTGTATCGCATGTTTCCCTCAATGCTGTCTTTGGTGGTGGTAAACTGTAATGAAATGGTGTCTTTGTCCACGGCATAGAGATAACAACTGTTTCTGTGTTCCATTGGAGTGTTTCTCAAAGTCTCCTCCATAACATTGGATTGTGTCTGTTTGCTGTTGTTATTGCAGGAAAGTGACAAGAATATCAATACATATAGCGCAAGTTGATTAAAGATTTTCATAGAAATTTGATTTAAGGTTGCAATAAAAAAACGACCTACCTTTAAATGTATAAAGATAGGTCGTTATCAAAACCAAAACAGTCTATTTTTTAGATTGTTGGTCTTTTATTGTTTTTTTATCAATGTCGAACTTGTTGGTCTCGACATTTCTGTTTCCTGTCGGGTTGGTAGGATTTTTTTGTTCAACAGTTCTTTTAAATTTTTTTTTATCTTCAATTGTTCCCATAGTCTCTAGTTTTTATTATACTACAAGGTACAAAATGAACATCGAAATTCTATTAAAGCTATCTTAAAGTATCGCTAATGTTTGTTAATGTGCAGCGCCCATATCTACTTTCCCTGCTCCCTTTTTAATGAACATTACAAAAGGAATACAGATGAGGAATAGGACACCAAGATAGATGAATACATCCATATAGGACAGTACAGCCGCCTGTTTGGTAACTGCCAAATCCAATGCTTTATAGGCTTTGTCCATGGCTTCGTTGGCGGAAAATCCTTTGCTGATGAACATCTGTTGCAAGCCCTGTAAACGATTTTGCACATTTACGTTGGTAGCGTCCAAATTGGGAATCAAATCCACGCGGTGTTGTTGATTGAAACGAGCCAAAAACGTGGTAATGATAGCAATACCAAAAGAACCTCCCAATTGGCGCGTCATCCCCGTAAAGGCGGCACCATCGCCAATATCTTTACCCATCAACGTGGACAATGACAGGGTGGTAATAGGAACGAACAAAAGCCCTAATCCAATACCTCTCACCACCAATGGCCAAAAGAAATGCTCCGTTCCTGTATCGGGCGTCATCACATTATACATCCAGAGACTATAAATGAAGAATGTTGCAAAGCCCAGTGTGACCAGATACTTTTGGGGAACGCCCTTTTGAAGCATCTTTCCAATGAATGGCATCATAATACCAGTCATAATGGAACTTGGCACAAGTATCAATCCAGCATCGGTTGCCGTATATCCTAAAACGGACTGTGTGTAAATGGGAATTATAAACGTTGAACCATACAATCCGAAGCCCAAAATAAATGTCATAATGGTTCCAATCCTCAAGTTGGCATCTTTGAGGACTCTTAAATTAACAATGGGATGTTTGTAAGTCATTTCACGCCATAAAAAACATATAAAGGTGAATAGCGAGGTAACACTTAATGTTGTGATGATGGAATCTGCAAACCAATCATCCTGTTGTCCATGTTCCAACACATATTGAAGCGAGCCAATAAAGGTGGCCAGTAAAATGATGCCAATCCAATCGACCTGGTTGGCTTTCAACTTGTCTCCATATTTAGGGCTTCTTACGTACATCAAAGTCAGAATGGTCGCAATGATTCCAATCGGGATATTGATATAAAAAATAAAAGGCCAAGAATAATTATCCACAATGTAACCACCCAAAGGAGGCCCAAGTGTGGGTCCTACAATAACCCCCATTCCATAGATAGCTTGTGCCATACCGCGTTTGGCAATGGGATAACTTTCCGTAATGATGGTTTGTGCGGTTACCAACAAGGCACCACCTCCAAGACCTTGAATAAATCGAAATAGGATGATTTCCCAAAGGGTTGAAGCATTTCCACATAGAAATGAAGCCGCTGTAAAAATGACAATGGAGGTTGCAAAATAATTACGTCGCCCAAATTGTTTAGACAACCAACTCGTCATGGGTATGATAATCACATTGGCAATGGCGTACGCGGTAATCACCCAAGCAATGTCCGTTAAGGATGCTCCAAGGCTACCTCGCATATCATTCAATGCCACATTGACGATGGTGGTATCCACAATCTCCAACAACGCACACAGAATGGCGGTGATGGTAATGATGGTCCTCCTAAACCCGTACTCAACGAGGCTATCTTGTTCTGGTTGTGCCATTTTACTTTAAGTGAACATCCACAGTTACGTTCATTCCAGAGCGTAATTTTTGAAGTTTTTCTGAATCGTTGTCTTTAGTAAAATCAATTTTCACTGGTAACCGTTGGATGGTTTTTACAAAGTTTCCTGTGGCATTGTCGGGAGGCAATAATGAAAAACGTGCCCCTGTGGCTGGTGAAAAAGTGGAAATAGTGGCATTAAATTCGGTATCAGGATAGGCATCCACTTTGACGCTTACCTTTTGTCCGACAACCATCTTTTCCAATTGTGTTTCCTTAAAGTTGGCAATGACCCATTTTTCTTGAGTGTTCACTAAATAGAACAGCGATTGTCCCGGTTGGACAAATTGCCCCGTTTGAATCGAGACATTAGATAATTGTCCGTCGATTGGAGCAGTGACAATGGTGTATGACAAATTCAATTTGGCAGCATCCAGTTGTGCCTGTGCACTTTTCACATTGGCTTCGGCAACCGACACTTGTTTTTCGGAACTGTTGGCTTGTTGTGCTGCCGCGTTGCGTTGGTTTTGTGCTGTCTTTTGTTGACTTTCCAAAATATGAACTTGTTGTTCGGCTTCCAGTTTTGCGGCTAAAGCTTGCTCATATTGTTGTGCGGTGATGGAATGGTTTTGATATAGATTTTCATAGCGCTTGAAGTCCTGCGTGGCTCGCCATAACCTTGTCTTTGCAGTTTCAATATTTCCGGTTGCAGATACTATTTGCTGACTTGCCACCGACGTGTTTGCCTGATACGAACCAATATTTGCTTTAGACACTATAACGCCGCTTTCAGCAGCAGCAAGATTGGCTTCGGCTTGTTCCACTTTCACCACATAATCTTGGTTTTCAATGACAAACAATGTATCGCCTTTTTTTACTTTTTCATTGTCAGTCACATAAACTTTCTGAATATAGCCTCCAACATGCGGTATGATAGGATTCATATTGGCTTGTATCTGGGCATCATCGGTTTCTTCGTGCGACAATGAATGTAGGTATTTATAAACGCCGTACGTTCCGCCTAAAATTACCAAGGCTGCAATGATGACGATAAATTTCTTATTTGTTTTTTTCTTTGGTTCCATATGTGTTGAATAAAACTAGTTTTGTAATGAGTTGATGAGTTGTCCTTGGGCGGTTAGCAATTCATAATATCTTAATGAGCTATCCGCTTTTGAATTTGTAAGATTAATTTTTGCTTGAAGTTGCTCTACATCGGCTTCCAATAAATCATTGGTGTCTTCCAAACCATTATCATACTTATCTTTGACAATGCGATAATTTTCTGTAGCCTGTAATTCAGACTCGTTATAGACTTCAGATTTTTTCAAAGCCAATTCGTAATTGCGTTTGGCATTTTCAATCTCCACCTTGATTTGACTTGAATACTTGTTAATGGTATATTTTAGTTCTTCTACTTTGCTTTTGGCGAGTTTCACATCACTTTTAGCCTTAAAAATATCAGAAAGGTTATATTTAATGCCAACACCAATATTCATAGCATTGCTAACTGACAATGCATTTTTAACGTCGAGTGCAATGTACCCACCCACAATTGATAAAGACGGATAATAGTTGCTTTGAGCCACTTTGATTTGGTGTTCTGCCGCTGTTTCATTCGATTGAAGCGCTTGTAAATCGCTTCTTGAATTGGATACCAATGAATTATCAGTAAACAAAGTAGCATCCGGAAGTTGTACGTCAAATACGGTATCTTCAGGAAGTTTTAAAAGAACCGCCAACTGATAGTTGAGAATGTATTGGGTTTTTTTAGCTTCTTCCAACGCGATTTCTGTATTGGATACTTGCAATTGAGATTTTAATAAATCATTTCGTGCCAACAAACCATTTTGTTCCATGGCCGAAAAATCAGTGGCACGTTGTTGGGCAGATTTAAGGTTTTCCTGAATCAGAGCGATGGTCTGTGTCGATTTATAGAGATTCAAAAGATTGCCAATCACGTTGATTGCCAATTGTTCTTTATCATTGGCATTGGTGTATTTGGCTGCTTCAAATTGATTTTCACTTGCTTTCACAATATTCTTCAACTTAAAACCAGAAAACAAAGGCATTGACACATTGGCCTGACCAAGTAATAATTGATTGACATTTGGTGATGCGCTGCTTTGAGTGCTTCCATCTTCCGAAGCTCCTGAACTGGCAGCGTATTTCAGATTGACATCTGCATTGGTCAAATAAAGATACTGACCAGAAAGACTCACGTCTGGATATTGAAGATTTTTGGTGACGTTCAATTCACTTTCGGCGGTGTTCAATTTAGCGTCTGCCAATTTGGATGCATCTGCATTGGTGAGTGCTAAATTGACGGCTTCTTGCAGTGAAATAGGTCGCATGTTTTGAGCTGACAGCTGTTGAAAAAAGACAATCAAACCCAAAATGAGAATGGTGTTTCTAATTTGCATTTGTAAGTAAAGCTTTAATGGTTTGTTGAATATGTTGGGTTAGGGGGTTGTGGACAAAGTCGTCCATAGAGGTTTCAGTAGTGTCCAATTCAAAAAAACTTTTGAAAAATCGCTGATTGTAATACCAATGGAAATAGGTACCAACGATAGTAGGAATAATCAATTTGATATTGACTGATTTTACAAAGATGCCTGATTTCTGTCCATCTTTGACAAACGCTTCAAACAACTGATAGTTTTCACGTTTTTGATTGACATAATTTTCAAAATCGATTCCACGCGATTCATTGGAAAATTCAAAATTAACGATTTTGTGAGTCAACCTATTGCGATGGATGCGCTTGACAATCAATGCGATTATATTATTGAGTGTTTTGATATGATTTTCTCTCTTGGAAAGAATGGTTTCCAATTCCATACGAAAATCTTCCATTCTAAAATTAAAAAGAGCTTCCAAGAGTTTTTCCTTACTCCCAAAATAGTAGGAAATCATCGCAATGTTGATGTCAGCTTCTTGTGCAATTTGTCTTACGGAAGTGCCATCAAATCCATGCTCTGCGAAGAGTTTTTCAGCGACTTCAAGCATTTGGATTTGTTTGTCGTTAAGTGTCATTTTTCTAATAATTGAAAGACGGCACAAAATTAAACAATTGTTTAAATTAAACGTTTGTTTAATTTATTTTTTTAGATAATTTTAACACTATAGCGTTAGAGTTGGTCGAAGTTATCGAATAGATTTCACAAAATTGGAAATCGATTTGTCACTTTCATTGGTCAAATGCTTTATAAACGCACTTCCAATAATAGCACCTTTGGCGTGTTTGGTAGCTGTCGTAAACGTTTCATTATCTGATATTCCAAAACCAATGATTTGAGGATTGTTGAGGTTCATGTCAGCGATACGCTTGAAATACTTTGTTTGCTCGTCGCCAAAACCAGATGAACTTCCCGTAACGCTTGCGCTGCTCACCATATAGATAAATCCTTTGGAAATGGAGTCAATAAAGTGGATGCGCTCCACAGAAGTTTGAGGCGTGATGAGGAACACATTGATGAGGCCATGCTTTTCAAAAATGGCTTTATAGTTATCGTTATAAACATCCACAGGCAAATCTGGAATAATCAATCCGTCGATGCCGATGTCTGCACATGTTTTGCAGAAGGCTTCCACGCCAAATTGAAGTATTGGGTTGAAATAGCCCATAATAATCAACGGGATTTTGACTGATTTTCTGATGTCTTTCAATTGCTTGAAAAGGGCTTCAGTGGTCATTCCATTTTTTAAAGCTTGTGCAGAACTCACTTGAATGGTAGGGCCATCTGCCAATGGGTCGCTAAAAGGTAGACCGATTTCTATCATGTCCACACCACTTTTTTCCAAGTCTTTGATGATGGTTACTGTATCATCAAGGTTTGGGTAACCTGCGGTGAAGTAGATGGATAAAAGCTTTTTGTTTTCTTTTAGTTTTTGATTGATTCTGTTCATGATAAATCGAAATATTTTATGTACGTATCCAAATCCTTATCACCACGCCCAGAAAGACTGACTACGACAATATCCGAAGGCTTGAAGGTCTTTTGTTCGAAAATGGCCAGCGCATGCGAACTTTCAATGGCAGGAATGATACCTTCCAATTTGCAAAGCTTCAAACCGGCTTTCATGGCGTCATCATCCGTGATGGCGA
Source organism: Flavobacteriaceae bacterium UBA5544 (assembly GCA_002426755.1). Lineage (GTDB taxonomy): Bacteria > Bacteroidota > Bacteroidia > Flavobacteriales > Flavobacteriaceae > JBPOFM01. The sequence goes on along the minus strand of DINI01000003.1, from coordinate 224,666 downwards.
TGAATTCTGCGCGGTCAGATTTATACAAATGTGCATGCATCGGGCCGACACCAGGATAATCCAATCCTGCCGAAATACTATAAGGCTCCGTGATTTGGCCATCTTGGGTTTGCATCAATAAGGTTTTGCTTCCGTGAATGATGCCTTCTTTTCCCAAAACTGATGTCGCGGCACTTTCGCCAGATTCCACACCATGACCAGCGGCTTCCACGGCAATCAATTTGACATCTGTATCTTCCAAAAAATGATAATAGGCACCAGCAGCATTGCTGCCACCACCCACACAAGCCACCACATAATCAGGTTTTGTGGTATTTTCCTGTTCCTTCAATTGCCATTGGATTTCTTCGGAAACAACTGCCTGAAACCGCGCCACCATATCTGGATAGGGATGCGGTCCCACCACGCTTCCTATAATATAATGTGTGTTCACAGGATTGTTAATCCAATCGCGAATGGCTTCGTTGGTAGCATCTTTCAAGGTGCGACTTCCGGATTTTGCGGGTACGACCGTTGCCCCCAACATTTTCATTCTGGCTACGTTCGGTGCTTGACGGGCAATGTCAATTTCACCCATATACACAATGCATTCCAAGCCCATCAAGGCGCAAACCGTAGCAGTGGCAACCCCATGTTGTCCCGCACCTGTTTCGGCGATGATACGATGTTTGCCCAAACGCTTTGCCATTAGGATTTGCCCAATTGTGTTGTTGATTTTGTGGGCGCCAGTATGGTTGAGGTCTTCGCGTTTGAGATAGATTTTTGTGTGGTATGTTTCACTTAACCGCTTGGCAAAATAGAGTGGGGAAGGACGACCCACATAATCTTTAAGCAAGGCGTTGAATTCTTTTTGGAAGTCGGGTTCTGCCATGACTTTGAGGTAGTTTTGGCGTAATTCCTCCACATTTGGATAGAGCATTTCTGGAATGTATGCGCCTCCAAATGTTCCATAATAACCTTTTTCGTTGATGTTGTATGTCATAATCCTTGTTCCAGCGAAGGCGGGAATCTCATGTTTTTAAGTTCTTAATAAGCTTTCAAGTTCTACTTTAAATCGCTTCAATGGTTCCACATCCTTCAATCCTGCTTCGATTTCAAATTTGCTGTTGACGTCAATCGCATGGCAATATTGAGATTCTGGTTTTTGAAGAAACTCTTTAATAGTTTCGATGTTGTCCAGTCCGATGCCACCACTTAAAAAATAAGGTTTTGTGGATGGATAATTCTTCAAAACTTCCCAATTGAAGGTGTAGCCATTGCCTCCTGGCAATTTTCCTTTGGTGTCAAACAAATAATAATCGCAAACGTCTTCGTAAAGCTTTAAAGTTGAAAAATCAAATTCATTGTGGATTGAAAAAACTTTGATGACTGTGATGCCCGATGTTTTCAGAAGTCGGCACGTTTCAGGAGATTCGTATCCATGCAATTGAATTGCCGATAGTTGATGCTTTTCTATCTGCGCAGACATAGATTCGACTTTGGCATCTACGAAAACGCCCACTTTTTCAATGCTGTCTGAAATTTTAGGAATAGTGCCGTCAAAAAATCTCGCTGATTCTTCATAAAAAATAAATCCAAGATAGTCTGGCTGAAGCTCGGTAACTTCAAGAATGTTCTCTGGATATTTCATGCCACAGATTTTGAGCTTCATGATGTCAATGCTTTAATGAATTGTTTGGCACTTTCGCCTGGGTCATCCGTTTTCATAAAATTTTCACCAATCAAAAATCCTTTGTAGCCATACGGTTGCAATTCCTTAATTGCTTCTACGCTACTGATACCGCTTTCAGATACTTTCACAAAATCGTTTGGAATCCGTGTGCTTAACTGTTTGCTGATGTCCAAACTGACGTCGAAGTTTTTAAGATTACGATTGTTTACACCAATCATATCGAGGCTTGGCATGATGGATTTATCTAATTCTTCTTCGTTGTGGACTTCCAACAAGACTTCTAGATGTAGGCTTTTCGCCAACTTTGAATACTGCTTGATTTCTGTTTTGGTCAAAATTGCGGCAATCAACAAAATGACATCAGCGCCAAACGCTTTTGCTTCGATGATTTGGTATTCGTCAATAATGAATTCTTTTCGTAGCATTGGCAGTTGGCAACTTGCTCTTGCCAACACTAAATCATCCAAAGAACCACCAAAATATTTTCCATCAGTCAACACAGACATGCCACACACACCAGCTTCTTCATACCCTTTTGCTGCATCAAACACATTTAAATTTTGATTGATGACGGATTTGGATGGCGAACGCCTTTTGTATTCCGCAATGATTCCTGAAGTGCTGTTTTTAAGATTGTTCACCAATGAGAGGTTTTCTCTTTCAAACAAAGTGGATTGTTCCAATTGTGAAATGGGAATCAATGACTTTTTCATATCAACTTCCTTGCGTTTGTCCGCAACTATATGGTCTAAAATATTCATTAGTTTTTACTCAATTTAACAAGGGTTTCAAACTTCTCTTTAGCTTTTCCGCTGAATAAGGACTCTTTTGCCAATTCAAAACTTTCTTGGATTCCAATGTTTTTTACGGTATCAATGGCAAGGGCTGCATTGGCGCATACGACATTGTTTTGGGCTTCAGTACCGTGACCATTCAAAATATGGGTGAATATTTTAGCGGCTGATTCTATGGTTTCTCCTCCGTGAATGGCGTCTTGTGATAGTAGTTCCAATCCAAAGTGTTCTGGGCTCATCATAAATTCCGAGGAATTTCGAATGATTTTTGCTTGGCCCGTCAATGAAATTTCGTCATAACCATCCAAGGCGTGTACAATTGTATAATTCTTGTCTGTATTTTGGTAGAGATAGCCATACAAACGCAATAACTCTAAACTGAACACACCTACCATTTGATTTTTTGGAAATGCAGGATTCACCATGGGTCCCAACATATTAAAGAAGGTTTTGACTCCCAAATCCTTACGGATAGGTGCCACGTTTTTCATCGCTGGATGGAACAAAGGCGCATGTAAAATACAGATACCCGCTTGGTCCAAGCTTTGCTTTAAAAAATCAATATCAGAGGTGAATTTAATACCCAAATATTCCAACACATTAGAAGAGCCGCTTACGGATGACACTCCATAATTGCCATGTTTGGTGACGTTGACACCTGCACCGGCTGTAACAAAAGATGCCAAGGTTGAGATGTTGAACGTGTCTTTTCCATCGCCACCCGTGCCGCATAAATCAATGCCATTGTAAGCATCCAAATCCACACGGATGCAGAGTTCCAAAAGCGCATCCCGAAAGCCTTGCAATTCATCAATGGTAATGCTCCGCATCATATAAACGGTCAAAAAGGATGCAATTTGACTTTGATTGTAGTCGCCTTTGGAGATATTCACCAACACCTCTTTTGCTTCTTTGCTAGAGATGCTTTCTTGGTTGATGAGTCTGTTTAGTATGTGTTTCATAGTTTTAGTTTTCAGTCGCAGTTTTCAGTCGCAGTCGCAGTTTTCAGTTGTTTTTTTACTGTTATCTGTGACTGGACACTGTTTACTGATTTATCCAATTCTTCAATATCTGTTTTCCATCTGGTGTCAATACGGATTCTGGATGAAATTGTACGCCTTTGACATCATACATCTTATGGCGCAAGGACATCACTTGGTCATTGTCATCAAAGGATGTAGCTTCCAACATGGAGGGCAAATCGGCATGGACTACCCATGAGTGGTATCGGCCTACTTCAATGGTTTTGGACAAACCGTCAAATAAGGATTCGTTGTCAACACAAATCGTCACTTTTGTGGCGACGCCATGGAACACCGTATCCAAATTGATGAGTTTGCCTCCAAAAACTTCTCCGATAGCCTGCTGTCCGAGGCACACACCCAAAATACTTTTGGTTGGCGCATAGGTTTCAATAATCGGTTTTAGCAATCCAGCTTCATCAGGAATACCTGGTCCTGGAGATAATACAATTTTCTCAAAAGCTTCCACCTCCTCTAATTCGAGTTGGTCGTTTCGTCTGACGGTTACTTCACAACCTAAATCTTCCAAATAATGGACGAGGTTATAGGTGAAACTGTCGTAATTATCTATGACTAATACTTTTTTCATGGTACTTCCCACGAAAGTGGGAATCTATTTTTAGTTATACTTGATTTTTTATATCTTCTTCTGGCAACTGCGACTGAATACCGCTTACTAAATAACTTTTGCCAATTCAATAGCCCTGGTCAATGCCCCCAATTTATTATACACTTCTTGTAATTCATTTTCTGGGTTGGATTTGGAGACCAATCCTGCGCCAGCTTGCCAATGCAATTGATGGTTTTTGCTTAAAAAGGTCCGTATCATAATTGCGTGGTTGAAGTTGCCTTCAAAATCCATAAACCCGATGGCACCTCCATAAAAATCACGACTTGTGGTTTCATATTTTTCTATCAATTGCATCGCTTTGTGTTTGGGTGCGCCACTTAAGGTGCCAGCCGGGAAGGTGTCAGCCACCATCTGCATCGTGGTGATGTCTTTATTTTTGGTACCTGTGACCTTGCTCACCAAATGGATGACATGCGAAAAGAATTGTACTTCCCGATAATTTTCCACTTTTACGTTGCTTCCGTGTCTGCTTAAGTCGTTTCGAGCTAAATCTACTAACATGACGTGTTCGGCATTTTCTTTATCATCTACAGCCAACTGTTTTGCAAGTTCGGCATCTTTTTCATCATTTCCTGTTCGCTTGAACGTTCCAGCGATGGGATGAATTTCAGCTTTGCCTTTATTGACAATCAGTTGCGCTTCAGGAGAACTTCCAAAAATTTTAAAATCACCATAATCAAAATAGAATAGGTAGGGAGATGGGTTGATGCTTCGCAAGGCTCGATAGACGTTAAATTCGTCGCCTTTGAACTGCTGCGAAAACTTTTTGGAAAGCACCAATTGAAACACATCGCCACGGGCACAATGCTTTTTTGCCAATTCTACATTTGCTTTATAATCTTCATCCGTTAAATTTGAGATGGTTTCTCCATCGGTTGAAAAATTGAAGGAGGCATAATTTTTTGCTTTTATCAATTGTAAAATCTCGTCAATATTGTTTTCGGTATCAAAGCAATGTGCAAACACATAAGCTTCATTTTTAAAATGATTGATGGCAATGATGTTTTGGTACACCGCATAGTAGATATCAGGAATATCTTGATGCCCCTCCTTTTTTGAGATGTCGACATCTTCAAAATAGCGCACCGCATCATAAGCGATGTAGCCAAAGATGCCATTGTTGATGAATTTAAATTGTTCATCAGATTGTAATTTAAATCGCTGTGTGAATTTATGGATACGCTCTGTGACTTTGGTGTCAGGATGAATGAGATGGGTCAGATGACTGCTATCGGGAAAGGTTTCGGTGATTTTTTCATGTTGCACTTTAATGGACGCGATAGGGTTGCAACAGATGTAAGAAAAACTATTATCGTTTGCGTGATAATCACTACTTTCCAACAGGATGCTGTTTGGGAATTTATCCCGAATTTTAAGATAGATGCTGACAGGCGTGATGGTATCTGCAAGGATTTTTTTGTGATGGGTGTATAAACTGAATGTCTTCATATTGGATTCATAAAAAAAGCCTGTCGTGAATGACAGGCCTTTTCGATATTTTAAGTTTAAATATACTTATAGGATTAGTTCACGAAGTTTGAGTTTCGAGCGTTCCACCACCAAGTATTGTTTAAAAATGTGTTCATTTTATTATTTGATTCAAATATAGAAATGATAATTTAGTTTTCAAACTATTTCTTTCAAAATAAAAAAAAAGATTCCTGCCTAAGCAGGAATCAACTCACTAAATGTTGCTATTAATCAATTATAAGGGATTAGAATTTTAGGCTTACATTTAGATCAAATTCGTCGTATATGGCTTTGTCTTTCAATCCGTCAAAGAAACTAGCCGATCCGTATTTGATATCGTATTTTGTTCTATCGATTTTTAAATCAGCTTTGGCAGTGTCTTCATAAATATTCATATTAAAGGTAATTGGATGTGTGATGCCTTTAATTGTTAAATCTCCAGTCACTTTATATTTTCCTTCTGACCCATCAACCTTTGTAATAACTAGAGTTGATTTAGAGTGTTTGTCGGTACCAAAAAAATCTTCAGATTTTAAATGACCTTCAAGTTTACCTTTCATATCGCCTTCTAAATCGGTAACGGTCAAAGTTGACATATCCATTGTGAATGTGCCTCCCGAAAGTTGGTTTTTATCATCAAACTTTAATGTACCTGATTGTAATTTGATGGTCCCTTCATGTTGGCCTGTTACCTTGTGTCCTGTCCAGGTGATTTTGCTTTCGTCAACTTTTACTTTTTTCTCTGTTGCTACTGAAGTTGCTGCAATTGCAACGGCTAAAATTATTGTACTTTTCATAATGGTTTGTTTTTAATGTTTAATATTAAATTGTTTTAAATAATTCTTTTTTAGATTTTCTTACTTTTTTATAATGTTGTGTTTCGTCATCTTTAGATCTATAACCTATAGTGGCCACAACTGCTGCATTGAGGTTTTGAGAATTTAAACCTAATATTTCGTTATACTTTTCCGCATCAAATCCTTCCATCGGACAAGTGTCAATTTTTAAATCAGCCGCTGCGGATAATAAATTGCCTAAAGCTATATAGGTCTGTTTAGCAGTCCATGTGCCTTTAAAATCTTTTGGCATGGGATTTAATGTTGATTTCATAAATTGTGCATATCCTTTTAAATTAGACTCATCTATATTACGTGTAATACCAACATTAGAAATGTAACTATCTATTAAGGATTCATCAAAATCGGTCATATTTGCAAAAACGATTACTTGAGATGCATCTGTTATTTGCGATTGCCCCCAAGATGCTTCACGTAATTTTTTTCTTGTCTCTTCGTCTTCTATAATCAAGACTTTATACGGTTGTAAACCATATGATGAGGCAGTAAGTTGAATTGCCTCTTTAAGCTTTTCTAAATCCGAATCTTGAATTTTTTTGGCACTATCAAACTTTTTGGTTGCGTATCGCCAATTTAAACTATCTATATAAGTATTCATAATCTTTTTTGTTTTATGTTCAATCTCTTAATTTAGTCATCAAATCATTTAATATTCTTAATTCTTCATCTGAAAGATTTGATGTAATGGATTTTTCTTTTGATTCTACAATAGGATCAATTTGATCTAATATCTTTAAACCACTTTCAGTGATAAAAATTTCAACTTTTCTTCTGTTTTTCTCACAGGTAAATCGTTCTACATATCCTTTCAAAATAAGTTTGTCCACCAATCTTGTAGTATTGCTCATCTTGCTAATCATTCGGTCTTGAATGTCTTGAAGGTTGGTTGGATTGCCTTTTTGACCTCTTAAGATTCTCAAGACGTTAAACTGCTCTATTGAAATGTCAAAAGGTTTTAATGCCGAAGTGATAACATCCCTAATCCAAATACTTAAGTAAGAAATATTCAGTACTGTTTTTTTTGGTTGTGATAATTGTACTTTGGTTTTTAAAATGTCTTCTAATTCTTTCATATACAACAATTGTATATACAAATGTAAGATGATTATTTAGATTTGAAAATTTTCGCTCTATAATATTTTGTTAAAATTTGATTTTGCTTTGAACCTATTTATAACTTTAAGGCATGAAAATAATTGGCTTTATATTTGTGTTTCTACTAATTTCTTGTAAAAATGACGTGAAATCTGATGATAAAGATTTTGCTAAACTTGAGACAGAAACAATCCAAAATGAATTGGAGGTATATGATTATGAAGGTCTGAAGAAGTTTTTAAATACAACTTCAGATAAAACGTATGTCATAAACTTTTGGGCAACGTGGTGTGCGCCATGTGTAAAAGAATTGCCTCATTTTGAGCAATTGAATTCTAATTATTCTGATAAAAAAGTAGAAGTAATTTTGGTGAGTCTTGATTTTCCAAATAAATATGATTCTAACTTAAAGCCATTCATTAAAGAAAAAAAATTGAAATCTAAAGTTATAGCCCTAAATGACACTGATTCCAATACGTGGATACCAAAAATAAACGAGGATTGGTCGGGTGCTATCCCTGCTACCTTAATATTCAACAAAAACAAGCGTCAATTTTATGAGCAATCATTTAACTATAACGAATTAGAAACTGAAGTCAAACAATTCTTAAAATAAAACATTATGTACACATTAAAAACTTTTATTGCTGTGATCGCCTTTACGGTTGTTTCAGCATTCACATCGACTAGTACTGGTTATAAGGTTGGAGATATCGCAACCGATTTTAATCTAAAAAACATTGATGGTAAAATGGTATCCCTTTCCAATTTTAAAGAAGCCAAAGGATTTATTGTTATTTTTACCTGTAACACATGTCCTTATGCTGTCGCCTATGAAGATAGGATTGAGGAATTGAATAAAAAGTATGCTTCCAAAGGATATCCTGTAGTTGCAATCATGCCGAACAATACAGATGTAAAACCTGGTGACAATATGGAAGCTATGCAAGCTAGAGCAAAAGCGAAAGGATTTACGTTTCCATACTTAATGGATGAAGGGCAAAAAATCTATCCACAATACGGGGCGACCAAAACTCCACATGTATATGTTCTGCAAAAAACATCTAAAGGCAATCAAGTAAAGTATATTGGAGCCATCGATGATAATTACCAAGATGCTTCTGCTGTTAATACAAAATATGTTGAAAGTGCAGTAGATGCCTTACTCGCTGGAAAAGAAATCAAAGAAAAAGAGACTCGAGCTATCGGCTGTTCAATCAAAGTATAACAGATTTATTTTTCTCAAAATTTAACAATCCGAAGCGTAACACTTCGGATTTTTTTTCGTCTTTATCATAAAGAAAGGTTAAATTTGTGAAGTTATTTAAGAAATTAATATGGCAGATTTAACACAACACGCTTGGACTGTACAATCCAAAAATGATAGCAATGCCGTTCTTTTGGATGTCAGGACCGATGAAGAGGTTGAAGAAGGAAAAATTCCAACCGCACTTCATATAGATATTTACAAAGGGCAAGGTTTTATTGATGAGATAAATCAACTTGATAAATCGAAAACCTATTATGTATATTGTAGATCTGGTAAACGTAGTGCACAAGCTTGTGAGATCATGCGACAATCGGGTTTTGAAAATACACACAATCTACTCGGAGGAATTCTAGAGTGGACTGGAGATGTGGAATAATAATAATAAAAAGTAACCAAATGAAACAATTAGCAACGATTTTTACAATAGCCCTTCTTCTGTTGGCAACTAGCTGTAAAAATGAAGAAAATACAGGAGAGATTAAATTGGTCACTCCAGAGGAAATGCATACACTTTTAGATTCTAAAGATGTTCAGTTGGTTGATGTTAGAACTCCAGAAGAATACAGCGAAGGTTTTATAGAACATTCTCAAAATATTGATTTTAACTCCCCAACATTTGATGAAGACATTCTAAAATTAGATAAAACTAAACCTGTAATATTGTATTGCAAAGGAGGAGGTAGAAGTGCCAAATGCGCCAAAAAGCTTTCGGAAGCAGGATTTATAAAAATTTATGATTTAAAAGGTGGCATCACCCAATGGAAATTTAAGGGGTTTGATGTAGAAACTGAATAAAAAAAGGTTGGCATATTGCCAACCTTTTTTTATTTAAATCATTTCCATCTATTGCGCAAATGGCTTGTAACCAAATTTTTGACCACCAACCGAAGCATCGGCCATTAATCCAGCTTTTGGCAAAGCAAATACCATAACGCCATCGTTGTAATTAACGTCTTTTGAAGCTCCTTCATCAGCGATCACTGCGGACGCTTCTGCAGAAAATTCAAACTTTCCTTCTTTAAATCGTGATAGAGCTTCATCTGTTTCAAAAAATATAACTTCAATTATCGCTTGTCCTCCTGCTTGTAAGCCAATATTTAATTTTTTAAGATTTGCCATTCCTTGAGCAGTGCCATTTTCATATAGAATACCGTTCCCACTAGCACCACCAATAATCAATCCGCCTTTTCCAACATTAGGAAAAATAACGTAACCAGATGCATTTGCAAAATAGGTTTCAAGACCTGCATCTTTTTGAATTAAAGTGGTTTTAGCTTTATCAGCATCTGCCATCAGCTCTTTGTGTTTGTCGTTTTGTGCAGTTGAGTTCATCGTCAGTACTAGAAAGCATACTGCAACTATAGTTTTTAGAGTTTTCATAAATTTTATTTTTTAAGTTTAAATTTTTTGTCTAACGAATTTACTTAAACATTCTAATGTTAAATGACTCAAATACATATAATATTAGCGTAAAACCTTTTTTAATAAATGTTTAACTAATTCATAATCAATTAAAAAATATAAATAGAAGTCGCAAATTAAGAATATGGAAGAATAGTTTAATCTGATCAACAAAATCTTCACTTAAAAATAAAAAACCCCTGTAAAATCAATATTTACAAGGGATTTTTTGTGGAGTCGGAGAGAATCGAACTCTCGTCCAAACAAGTTACCAAAAGGCTTTCTACACGTTTAGTTTTTTCATGGTTTTCGTTTGCAAGCTGATTAAAAACACTCTACTTACAACTTATCTTCTTTAGTTTCAAGAGCAAGTCAAAGCGCCTCACTCTCTATGTCAACATTTACGATGCCCCTTATCTGACCGCCGCTGACCAGGGCTTTCAAGAGACATTTAGCTTTCCTACCTAGTAGGACAAAGGCTAATTCTTACTATAATTCAGAATTAAGCAGCTAAAGCGTAGTTATTCTCGCCGTTTAAAAGTTTGACCTAGCCTTTTACGTGTCTCAATGTCATTACACGACGTGCTTACCATCTAATAAATCTCGCTGTCAAAACCAGTCGACCCCAATTAAATGATATGTGTTACTTCCAATGATTTCGTTTTTAGAAATCGTATCGAGAAGTGGGCGTTACCCTAAAGGGTCAGGCTTTCCGCTTTATCTTTTTTGTGAAAAACAAAAAAGGATATCGCTGCAATCCTTAACGCGGATGCAAAGTTACCAAAAAGTTTGTTTAACCTCACAAATCCTATTACTTTAGTGCAAAAATTATTCCATAATGCCCCTGTGCCATCGTCTTATTAAAAAATGCATTCGTGAATTCGTGTCCATGATATCATATAGTCTAGCCTCTAACGTCTAACATCTTAAATCTAACATCTAGTAATGAAATTCGCCATCATCAAAGAACGCAAGAATCCGCCAGACCGTCGCGTCGTATTCTCCCCAGAAAAACTCGCCGAAGCCAGAGCACAATTCCCACAAGCAGAGTTCATTGTAGAGTCTAGCGACATTCGCGTGTTTCCGGATTCAGCCTACAAAAAACTAGGTTTCAAAGTCACTGACGATGTGTCTGATGCCGATGTGATGATAGGTGTTAAAGAAGTGCCATTGGATAATCTAATACCCAACAAAAAATACTTCTTCTTTTCACACACCATCAAAAAGCAACCCTATAATAGAAAATTGCTCAAAGCCATCCTCGAAAAAAACATCGAGATGTTCGACCACGAAACGATTGTTAAAAAAAGTGGCGCACGCCTCATCGGCTTCGGTTTCTACGCAGGATTGGTAGGCGCCTACAACGGTTTTAGAGCGCTAGGCTTAAGAGACAAGCTGTTTAATCTCCCAAAAGTAGAAACCCTAAAAGATTTGGATGAGGTCAAATCTGAATTGGACAAAATCAAGCTCCCAAGCATCAAAATCTTATTGACTGGTACCGGAAAAGTTGCCAATGGAGCTAAAGAAATCCTTGACCACTTAAAAATAAAGGAAGTCAGTGATGCCTTGTATTTAACGGCCAAATTCACAGAGCCCGTCTATTGCTTGGCAGACGTCATGGAATACAACAAGCGCAAAGACGGAAAAGTAGGAGACAAGAACGAATTTTATAAAGATCCAAGCGGTTACGAGAGCAATTTTATGCCTTACGCCAAAGAAACAGACATGTTCATCGCAGGTCATTTCTATGGCAACAACGCACCACATTTATTTACCAGAAAAGACGCAAAATCAAAAGACTTCAAGATCAATCTCGTGGCTGATATCTCTTGCGATGTGGATGGTCCAGTCGCTTCAACTTTGAGAGCTTCCACCATTGCCGAACCATTTTATGGTTATGATGCCAAAACCGAAAAGGAAGTTCCTTTTGGTGTCAAAGATTCTATCACGGTCATGGCTGTCGATAATCTACCTTGCGAATTACCAAAAGACGCCAGTGAAGGTTTTGGAGATATGTTTCTCGAAAGTGTTATCCCAGCTTTTTTCAATAATGATGAACGAGGCATTTTAAAACGTGCTAAAATCACTTCAAACGGAAAATTGACTGAACGCTTCTCATATTTGCAGGATTTTGTGGATGGGAAGTGAGCCTAGTCTTCCTTTCGAAAGGTTTTAAGTGTCCAAAACCCAACACTCAAAAACGCTCCAAAGGTTATTGTAAACACCCATGCCTGCATATGTGAGGTTGGGTGAATGGCAATATCCAAGATGTCGTCCAACAATTGGAAAGGATTCTGGATGATTTCCCAAGAATTATAGCGAAGAAACCGCCCCAAATACATCCCGAAACCTGTTAGGAATAACACGAGTGTGATGAGAACCGACCGTTTTTTATCGGTCATTAGAGGTTTTAGAATGGCTTCCATGTCCATTAACGAGAAAAAGAACAAAAGCAATCCGTTAAAGGCGAATGAGATGACCACGAGCACATCCAACCACATCAAATAAAGCTCACTGCCTCTTAAATGCAACAAGTCCGTCACAATATAAGGAGCATTCGGGAGGAATAACAACCAAACGCCAAACCATAATAGCAAAACCCATTTATGATGATGTTCCTTGCTTTTCAAATACGTGGTGATGGCAAAGGGAATAATCGCCAAAAATAAATTCCAAACCAGAAACAAAAAGAAAAAGGATTGGTTGAGCTTCATACGAACCATCAGCAGTACCATACTCAAGGTCATGGACACCACCAACATCGACAGGATTTTAAAACGGGAGATAACAATAGATTTAAGACTTTCCATAGTGTTTATAAATAAATTCAATCATTAAGATAAAAAGGATTCCGAGGGTGTAAGCCACCAAATCGGAGACATGAAAGGTGCTTCCCAAGATAAGGGTTGCCATGCGATTGTGTTCCAGGTTCAAAAGCTTTAGGAACTGAAACAGTTGTAAAAATTCAATCAGAAATGAGAATGCCAACAGACCCAAAGCGACGTGCAATGGTTTTGCTGTCAGAACGCTTTTGAAAAAGCAATACATGAGAATCACTACAAGAAAATCGCCCACCGTATGTCTGATGAATCCTGTGGTTAGGAACTTGGCAATCAGAATTTCTGTAAGGAGCAGAATGATGAACGCCACGAAGTAATATGTGTTGAATGATAGTTTCATTTGATTTCAATTTTATCACCAAGAAATTTTGGTTCCGTATCAAACACGACATCCAAAGACGCATTGGCCCTTGCCAGATATTCCCGCAGACGTGTTTTCAATCCATAATGGGAGTTGACATCTTTGGCGTTATAGGCAACGGCGTTGATGCCATAATTTTGGGCAAGGTAAATGGCACGTTCGTTATGAAATTGCTGTGAAATGATGGTAATGGAATTTTGACCAAAAATTTCTTTGGCGCGCACCACGGAATCCAAGGTTCTAAAACCTGCATAGTCCAGAAAGATGCGCTCTTCGGGAATGCCTTTTTTGATGAGGTCGTTCTTAAACTCGGAAGGTTCATCATACTCTGTGCTTCCATTGTCGCCACTGATGAGGATGAACTCAATTTTACCTGCTTCAAACAGTGCCACCGCTGCATTGATTCGGTAGGTGTAATACAGATTGGTCTGACCATTGCCGAGTGATTTGATTGTGCCCAGAACCAATCCGACTTTGTTTTTTGGAATCTGTTCCACGCTATCATAGGTTTTTCCTCTGGCTTTGAAATCTATCCAAAGACTCGTTAGGATCATAGAGATGGTAAGAAACACAAGGAGTAAGGCGATGGCTTTTAAGTACTTCATATTAAACTTTTATAAGTTGATGGATTTGGGATTTGGAAAAAATAGCTTTTCTGAACTCATGGATGTTCACTTTCAATAATTTTTTATAATCAAATTGATGGAAGGGATGTGCATTTTTACCGATACAATAGGATTTGTAATAATACTCCAAATAATCCGGTAAAATGATAACGCCCAAAATCATCGCACCATATAAATACGGACTTCTTTTTCCGTTGCCAAAGCAAAGGCATTGCAAGGCGATTTCGTCCTCTACATTCGTTCCATAGCCGGTCAATGTGTGATAGGCATCGTGACGTTCCACTTTGGCAATGAGTTCAAACCCGTTTTTCTCCAAAAACAAACCCAGATGTTTACCCAGCGAATCGTCAGGATAGGTGAGAAGCTCTGCTCGATACACACCCCAAGGTTCATGGTTTTTGAACATTTGGGTATAGACTTTTTGAGACTTGTCAAAGAGCCATTCTATGAGTTGTTTCCTTAACTTTTTCATGCTGATGTTTCTTTGGCAAACCAAATCCAGGATTGCATGGTGGTGATAAAAACAGCTACAAAAAAGCCAATTGAAAACATTTCCCTAGTATTGCTGAAAATTCCATACATGCAAATGGCAAAACAAATGATGGCGTAGTAAGGAAAATACATTCGGAATACTTGCTTATTATTAAATTTTTCAGTTTCCGCTAGCCAAAAGAATGGACAGATGGTCGCCAGAATCACCAAGCTACAGGACAAAAATATTGGGATGTAACTGATAAACATAAGGGCGATGGCAAACAATTCTGCGCCTTCGGTCAGTCCAATGCCCCAAAAAATGAGCGTTGCCAACAGCGATGATTTCGCGATGTTACCTGGTATATTCATAGTCGGTGTTTTCTTCCGTTATTTTTAAATTATCATAGCTCAATTCTTGCCAATTGGCAGTTCTTAAATCCGTTAAATAATTGTTGTATTTGACATTAATTCGTTCCGATTGGTTAGGTTTTAGCGCCATTCTATCCTTTTTTTCATGGAGAATGATGGCATTGTTGTCCGATAGGTCAATGAGATAGTTGATGTCTATGGAATCGGCATATGTTATATTGTAATCGGTAATAAGATAATCCCAATTGACAAGGCCGCAAGTCACCAATAGAAAAAAAGCAATGCTGACATTTTTTCGAAAGAGAAACCAAAGATTTTGTATTTTGAACACTTTAAAAAAGGTGGTGATAAGCCCCGCCATCGTCATAAAAAGATAGATGTATACTCCGATTCTTTTATAGGTCAACCCAAATGAATCGATATATTGGGCATTCTTAATGATGATGAGGACCACCAAAAATGCGTTGAGGAAAATCCAGATATAGGACAGATTCTTAAGGGTTTTATTGCCCTCAAAAAAGTTGAGATTTCCCCTAAAAAAATAAAGAATGATGATAATGGCAAAAATGATGGAGGCAATCAGCGCGTTGATGCCGTTGTGCACTTGATTAGACAAGACAGACGCCGCAAAATTATTATTAGACATAAGAAATGCAATGTCCGAAATGATATACAATACAATGAGTGCATTGAGTAATCCCAACAAAATGGTGCCCAATTGTTTCTCCTTTTTAAGTGTTGGAATGTCAAGAGGTTCTTTAGAAAACAATTCATTTCCTTTGGCGAGGTCGGTGTCCGTCGCAGGTTGAACCTTGACAGGAATAACAATATTGCTAAACAAATAATAACCTAGAACACAAAACAGCACCCATTGAACATTGATAAAATCAAAATTGATGGCTTCAATAATCGATTCAAAGATTGGGTTTCCGTTTTTATAAAGCACCGCAAAAACTATCACCACAATCAACGGTATTACAATGATTTTTACAGTATGCAGCACATCAATGTTTTGATGCCAAGCCACTTTTTTTGTTTCAGTATCGGCTTCAAAATTTCTGTGAAACATGCCGGCAATACTGGAGTAGATGCCATTCAGCCATTTCACATACATGGAGGATTTGGATTCGGAAAAGGAACCAACCAAACTAAAAAACACCGCACAATTGGCAATGATGGACAATGCCGAATGATTGATAAATACGAATGCTGCAGTGAGGACATAAAGTGACATCAGAATCATGGTGTTCCTCAATTTTAATTTCTCAAAGTTGGAAATGCCGAGAACTATAATTGTAAGAAGGCTAAAAAGGGTAAGGTTCAAACCAATATTCTGATTGTAGAATAAGGTGCTAAACAACATGGCTGCGATAAGTGTGGTGATGATTTTCATGATTATTGATTTAAAGTACTTTGTATTTCAAAGTTGATTGATAAAAAAATTTGTTTGTCATTTCTTGAGGTTCTTTTTTAAGTATGATTTAAAGCTTTAATCTCTTTTTTATATTCCGATGGTAGCAACAATGCTTTCAGTAGATTGTCCAAATGGAAATTTCTGCTGAATTTATAAAGAGAAACCAGCGGTGTTAACAGAGATGTTTTTCTGAAATTTAAAAAATGATTGACAGTTGCAGGAACCAGCAATATTTGGGATTCTATAAGCAGTCGATATCTTACTAAGCCAAGATGGGCGCGGTATTGTTTGTAAAGGTCTTTGGTAAATTCGCCATTCTTTAGATTTTCATCCAAATGGGCCTGTCGCATGGTTTCAAATTCTTGATAGGTTTTTGGAAGCTTCTTCAAGTGCATTCTAGTGCCAACTTCGTAAAAGACATTTAAGACTTCTTGTTTTTCGTTCCTTCTTAATGGTCTTTCCAAAACTTCATATGAACGAATTGAATAGTCAATCAGCATAAACAATACATCTTTGTAAGCCCATTCCGGAATACGTTTTCCTCTATTTGCCTCCACCGATGCATGTATGGAATTGATAGTATCAATGGCTTGAAATGCGGCTTGTTTTTCAGCAAAAACAATCCTTCTAGCGTAGGTGACCGTAGAAAATAATCGTCCCAGAGGGTCTTTTGGGAGTTTGCCAGTAAAGTAAAGCCAATCCACTGCTTTGTTCAGCGCGAACTCTGCCGAAGCTCCGGCAAAAATGAGGAGAATGGTATCACTCTTACCCCAAATTTCGCGTACGATTGAGTTTTTATCTACAAAATAATTCATTGTTTTATTTTTAAATTGAATTGAACCTCTTAATCTGGATTTATTAATTTTTCAAGGGCGTCAATATGTTTTCTAAATTCGGCTTCCCCTAATTTTGTGGTACTGTATCGTGTGTTTGGTTTTCGTCCTATAAATTGTTTTTCAACGGTAATATATTCGGCTTGCTCCAAGGCTTTTGTATGGCTTGCCAAATTGCCATCGGTGACCTCCAACAATTCTTTTAAGGTATTGAAATCGGCATACTCGTTCACCATCAAAATAGACATGATGCCCAATCTGATTCTGTGGTCAAAAACCTTGTTTATGTTATTTATGATTCCCAATGGATTGTTTTAAATTTTCTGTGTACTGTGACTGATAGCTGCCAACTAGTTTTTATCATATTTAAAATGCATCCATGTTCCGTAAATGATATGCATCACTCCAAATCCCAACACCCATAGCCAAAATCCGAAACCTGGCAAAAGCGTTGCTGTCAAACCCAACACAATCTCAATAAACCCGAGATATCGAATATCTCCAAGACTATATTTGGAGGCGTTGATGAGCGCCAATCCATAAAAGATGAGCATGAGCCCACCGGTTTGACCATATTTTTGTTGACCCAAAATAATCAGGATATAGATGCCTCCGACCACTAACGGAATCAAAAAATTGTAAACGAGTCGTCGCGACGAGCTGTCCCAAATTTTAGAACCATTTTTCTTGGCTTTTTTTGTGGTCAAAATAATTCCAGTAACAATACTAAAAAGCGCCACTAAAAATAAATCCAAAAGAATCAATCGAAATATTTTTCCATCCAAGATGAGATAGTCCCGACCGGAAATTGCTACCAACCAATAGGCAATTGCTGCGCCAATCAAGGCATAAATTCCTGCAAGGACTCCAGACAAACCGCTCAAAGAGATGAATCTTGAGGATTTATTCATCATATTTTTGATTTCGCTGATGTCTTTTAGATAATCTTTTGGCTCCATATAAAAGTACTTTGAAATACAAAGTTAATTTTAATTTTGAATCATGCAAGACAAAAGTTTGTTAAATTTGGATTTGGAGAATTGAGAGTAGAGAGTAGAGATAAGAGAGTAGGGGTTGGTTCTCTTCACTTTGAGTGTAGTCGAGAAACCATAACATAGTCATCAGATAAATCAATTTTTAAATTGTGAAACCAGCCGAAGAGTACATATTCAACCAACCAGAACCATTTAAATCCATATTGCTTCATGGACAGTTATTGATTGAGCATGCCTTACCAGAAGCGCATTTGGAATATAAATGGCGAATTCCTTGTTACTATATTGGCACACGGCCTATTTGTTACCTTAATCAAAGTAAGGATTATGTGGATGTAGCCTTTTGGCATTCTGCACATTTATCAAAGATGTATGATGTTTATTTGGTAAGTGAAAAAAGAAAGGTCATCAAATCCTTAAGATTTAGAAGTTTGGATGATATTGATGATAAAATTTTCATCCGCATCCTGAAAGAAGTAGAGTCTTATAAGAACAAATCGTTTTTGAAGTAGCTACAGGTCTTTATAGACGAGGTAATTCTCAAACACCAAACCTTTGATTGATTTTTTCAGTTTCTTTTCCACTTCGTAAAAATGGGAATCAAAAAAAGGCAGTGCCGTAATACTTACGTCAGATTTTATTATCTCATAGCCATTGATGGAAACTCGGGATTCTATAATCCGCAATAATTTTGAGGCAATGGTTCTTCTTTGGTAGTCCTTGTGTACAAACAATCCATCCAAATAATACCCTTTGGTTAAATAGGCAAAGCCGACAATTACATTTTTGACTTCTGCAACGATGAAATAATTGTTGGTAATTCTTTCTTCCCATTTATCGACATCATTGGCACCGGACGACCAAACAGAGATTTGTTTATCCGAATAATCCCTTGAATTGATGTGAACAATGGTATCCCTGAAAATGGAGGTGATGTATGGAATGTCTTCTAATGTTGCTTGTCGAATGTCTATCTCTACCATACTATTTTAAATTGAAATTGAAATCGAAGTTGAATACGACCGTTGCAATCTACTTACTGTAGAGTGTTGATGGTTCTGCGAATCGTCACTAAATTCGTCATTAATTTCTCCAAATAATCCAAATGCAGCATATTGGCGCCATCACTTTTGGCATTTGCAGGGTCAAAATGGGTTTCGATAAATAGTCCATCCACATTGTTGACCACACCAGCTCTTGCGATAGTTTCAATCATATCGGGGCGTCCACCGGTCACACCAGAGCTTTGGTTTGGTTGTTGCAACGAATGTGTGACATCCAAAACGGTTGGCGCATATTGGCGCATCGTAGGAATCCCTCTAAAATCTACAATCATATCTTGGTAGCCGAACATTGTTCCTCTATCGGTAATCCATGCTTTTTCGTTGCCTGCATCTTTCACTTTTTGAACCGCATGTTTCATCGCTTCTGGGCTCATGAATTGCCCTTTTTTCAAATTGACCACCTTTCCGGTTTCCGCGGCAGCAATCACCAAATCGGTCTGTCTGACCAAAAAAGCAGGAATCTGCAACACATCTACATATTCAGCAGCCATTGCAGCATCCGAAATCTCATGAATGTCAGTCACCGTTGGAATATCAAAAGTTTGGGATACTTTCTGAAGAATTTTCAAGGCTTTTTCATCGCCAATCCCTGTAAAACTGTCAATACGACTGCGATTGGCTTTCTTGAAACTTCCCTTAAACACATAAGGTATTTGAAGTTTGTCGGTAATACCGACCACTTTTTCAGCAATTCGTAAAGCCATTTCTTCTCCTTCTATGGCGCAAGGGCCTGCCAAGAGGAAGAAATTGTTGCTGTTTTGATGTTTTATTTTTGGAACGTCTTTGAGAGTCATTAGCTTAAAAATTTAAGCCACAAAGATAGACAATTTAGAAGACCTTTTTGATACTATTTCTAATCATCCAAAGTGCCATCACAAAATTTCCAATAACGAAAAATCCTCCTAAAATGAGAAACTTTTTGGTTTCGTAGGATAGGTTAACGATATGAAATATGTCGGACAGATATGCCAAAATCATATAAGAAGATAAACAAACAAAGATGATTCCCAACGAAAAGTTGAGTTGTTCATTAGGCTTTATCAATTGCCACAAGAACGGAATCCCGAACAATAAAATTGGATACGCAGTAATACCCACTCTTCGGTTGACATCAGTAAACCAATAAATGATAACCGCTAAAAAGTAGAAGTAAGGTATGAATTTCGAATATTTGCTAATTGCTTGCATCTGTAAAAAATTAAGGTTACAAATGTAAAATCGCCAATTAGTTAGGAGGGTTTGCAGGGATATGGCTATTTACTATTAATCAATTTATAAACGAAAGATACATACAGAAATTGCCAAAACATATAACAATAACATAAAATTAACTAAAATAATGAATGGGTTGATCTCCTATTGTGTTCTGATTATCAATATGTTATTGAGATTAATAAGCATTTGACTCCCTTAAATTTATAGTTGGAATAAATATGTGTTAAGTTGCTTATTTACAAAGTATTTTAATGTACCTTTGCACGCTTAAAATAAGGCATCATTATGGCTAATATCAAAAACATTGCAATTATTGCTCACGTTGACCACGGTAAAACTACCTTGGTTGACAAAATCATGTACCATTGTCAACTTTTCAGAGAAAACGAAAACACTGGAGATTTAATTCTTGACAACAATGATTTGGAGCGTGAAAGAGGAATCACCATTACGTCAAAAAACGTTTCTGTGGTTTACAAAGACACAAAAATCAATATCATTGATACACCTGGTCACGCGGATTTTGGAGGTGAAGTGGAGCGTGTATTAAATATGGCTGATGGTGTGTTGTTGTTGGTTGATGCTTTTGAAGGACCAATGCCACAAACACGTTTTGTACTCGGTAAAGCCATTGATTTAGGTTTAAAACCTTGCGTGGTCATCAATAAAGTTGATAAAGAAAATTGTACACCAGAAGAAGTGCATGAAGCTGTTTTTGATTTGATGTTTGAATTGGGAGCAGAAGAATGGCAATTGGATTTCCCGACGGTTTATGGTTCAGCGAAACAAAACTGGATGAGTGACGATTGGAAAAACCAAACTGAAAATATCGAGCCATTGTTGGATATGGTGATTGAACACATTCCATCGCCAAAAATTGCTGAAGGGACGACCCAAATGTTGATTACGTCTTTGGATTTCTCATCCTTTACAGGTCGTATAGCCATTGGCCGCTTGCAACGTGGCAGATTAAAAACAGGAATGAACATCTCTTTGGTAAAACGAGACGGACGTATCGTGAAATCAAAAATTAAAGAACTTCACGTCTTTGAAGGTCTAGGGCGTAAAAAAGTTGATGAAGTACAAGCGGGTGATATCTGTGCCTTGGTTGGATTGGAAGGTTTTGACATTGGAGATACCATTGCAGATTATGAAAACCCGGAAGGTTTGAAAACTATTGCCATAGACGAACCAACGATGAGTATGTTGTTCACCATCAACGATTCTCCTTTCTTTGGAAAAGATGGAAAATTTGTGACCTCACGTCATATCAAAGACCGTTTGACTAAAGAGTTAGAAAAAAACTTGGCGTTGCGTATGCAAGAAACGGATAGTGCTGATAAATTTATGGTATTCGGTCGTGGGGTATTGCATTTGTCGGTTTTGATAGAAACCATGCGTCGCGAAGGATATGAACTTCAAATTGGACAACCACAAGTAATCATAAAGGAAATTGATGGTGTCAAATGTGAGCCAGTTGAAGAAATGACCATAGATTTGCCAGAAAACGTATCGGGCAAAGCCATTGAAATGGTGTCTGTGCGTAAAGGTGAAATGTTGAGCATGGAAGCTAAAGGCGATAGAATGGTTTGTAAGTTCATGATTCCTTCAAGAGGAATTATTGGTTTGCGTAACAACTTGTTGACCGCAACTGCTGGTGAAGCAATTATGACACACCGTTTTAAAGAATACCAACCAATGAAAGGTGGAATTCCAGAACGTCAAAATGGATCATTGGTATCTATGGAAAAAGGACAAGCAATTCCTTACTCAATTGATAAATTACAGGATAGAGGTAAGTTTTTTGTGGATCCGGGAGAAGATATCTACGAAGGTCAGGTGATTGGAGAAAACTCTCGTGGCGATGATATGGCGGTTAACGTCACCAAAACCAAAAAATTGAGTAACGTTCGTTCTTCTGGAGCTGATGATAAAGCACGTATTATTCCTGCAATTAAATTCTCTTTGGAAGAAGCTTTGGAGTACATCCAAAAAGATGAATATGTTGAAGTTACACCAAATCACTTGCGTTTGCGTAAAATTTTATTGACGGAAGTTGAACGTAAAAGAGGTAAAGCACTTTAGTTTTTTTTAGAGTATAAAAAAAAGGAATCCGCATCAGGATTCCTTTTTTGTTTTCTATTAATCGATTGTTCTAATCAGAGTTTTTCAAACCGAGGATACTGAAAAATAGACTGAACAGAATAATCTGAACTCCGAGCAAAATAGTGAATACAGCTGGAATTATTAACCGGAATGTATTGGTTGGTCTTAAGGAACCAAAATCAGAGGCTTTCCAGACGGTCAAGCCTTTGTAACTCAATATAAATCCCGTTATTAAAAACAACAGGCCGATAATCAATCCTTTTTCAAGATTAAGATATTTCATTATTTTGGGATAACGTTTGCTTTTGGGAAGCAGACCATTTTCAACCGCAAAAATCTTGGTCAGCCCATAAAACACTAAAAACTGAAAACCAATTAAAATCAGGCTTGAAGAATACATCAAGGTGTGAATATCAAAAATAATTCCTTCAATCATAACAGGCTCAATTATCAATAGTGTTGAGGCAACCAGACCAACCACCATCATTAGTATGGCTGGATATAAAAAGAGCCAATTTGGACTATAAAGCGTTAAAAAACGCAGGTGTCTCCATCCGTCGCTCCAAGTTTTTAGATGGGGTTTTCGAGTCCTGCCATCTGGATATAGGATCGTTGGAACTTCTGTGATTTTAAGCCCATTTAATTTAGATTTGACAATCATTTCTGAAGCAAACTCCATTCCTGTAGTTTTTAAATCCATTCGATGGTAAGCTTCTTTTGAAAATCCTCTCAATCCGCAATGAAAATCTCCAATTTTTATTTTATAGAACAAACGTCCTAAAAATGACAATACAGGATTTCCAAGATATTTATGCAAAAAGGGCATCGCTCCAGGTTTAATTCCGCCTTTAAATCGATTTCCCATCACCAAGTCATACCCTTTTCTCAATTTGATAAGATAGGGCATTAAGTCTTCAAAGTCATAGCTATCATCTGCATCTGCCATGATCACATATGTTCCTGTGGCCGCTTCTATGCCGCCTCTTAAAGCATTTCCATATCCTTTTTGGGAAACTTTTACTAAAGTCGCTCCATTTTGTTCAACAATGGTTTGTGATCCGTCCGTACTACCATTGTCCGCGATGATAATTTCACCTAATACATGATTGTCTTTTAAAAAACGCCTTGCTTTTTTAATACATATAGCCAAGGTTTCAGCTTCATTAAGGCAGGGCATCACAATGGAAAGTTCAGTTGTCATAAGCTTGATTCTCTATGTTTAATGAAGGTGTTTAGAAGGATAAAAATAATTAAGAAAAGCACCCAATCATTATAGAAAGTGAAACGTTTGATTGTATGCATACCTATCGCCACCAATGCAACGTTACTTAATGTCATAAGCGTTAGCAAAGTAATCAATTTGTACTCATCAGATTCTCTTTTTAATAGGCTTATAAAACTAACTAACAACAAAATGACATAAATAGATGCATATTTTGCATTACCAAACGCGTTAATTATGTTTTTAACATATAGCTTGAACCATAACCCAAAATTATCAAGGACTAATGGGAATGCCATTTTCTTGGTCAATTCGTCAAGGGCAATAAACTTTTGGTCTTCATTGAGATTAGTTCCGACGAGTTCTTTGCCTGATTCATAAAGGGTAGCATTGGCGATGTCTGTAAAATGATTGCTATAAAAACCTGATGCATCATATTTGCCATCTTCATTCAGGTTGTTGACGTTTAAGTGATTATGATATAGTTTAGCGTATATCCATTTAAAAAACTGTTGCTCTTCTTCCGAATCATATAATTGATAATCTCCTTCATCGGCCACAAAAAATGCTGGGGTTAAGAGGTGGATACCTGTCCAAGGTGTATTGACAAAATATCCATGTTTTACTTGATGGTATGTCTTATCGGTCAAAGTAGTAAAAATGGGTAAAACCAAAAATGCGATGCCTGCCCAAACATATTTTTTGACAGATTTTTCTTTGATCGAAAGCCAAACAAGTATCAAAAGAGCTATTGGAACCATAAACAGAAATTGATTTCTGGTTGTAATTAAAACAATTAAAACAGGTATTGAGATCCAAAGCTTTTTAACGTTTTTGGTAATGAAGCATTCCAAAAAAAATAGTACTGTCAATAGATAAAGAGGATAGGTTAGGGCTTCGGAGAGATAATTGTTTGCTAGATTCAAAGTATAAAAATAGGGGGTAGCGATAATAATAGCCAAAAGCAAATACCATAGTTTAGGAATTTTCAAAATATGCCTTAGTCTTGTGACAAAAATGTACATACAACCAATACCGATTGACATTTGCAGTATAACCGTTGCCAAATCCATCTGGCTACCAAATATTTTTTTAATCAACCAAAGAAAAATAGGATATCCAGCAGAACGATAGATATCCATATTCAAATAACCATCGGAATCATTGAAAAATTCCATTGGCTTAAGTATAACACTAATAAAAACAATTAGATAAAATGACCATAGACTATATTGGAATTGTTTGTCGGTCATGTGGTACTTTATTTTCATTGGAAAGTATTAAAAGTAAAAATACTGTAATTCGTCTAAAAGAGAAATTTATTTGCTTAAGTGTTTTTTGGATTTATCAAAAGTTTCAAAAGTATGACGATTATAAAAAATATCAGAATGTAATTATAAAACAAATATCGCATGATTGAATGACTTGCGAGACTGATAATCATAGCATTTGAAAGCGTCAATGCAGAACAAATAAAAAGGATGTTATAGTAATTGTGTTTTTGAAATAGCACTTTATGGCCACTAAAAAGAAAAACAAGGAGCACAAACGACAATATAATTATAGATTTGAAACCGTGAACAATATTGCTGTAATATAATAGAGAATACTCCTTAAGATTATGTTCCACCAACGTAAAATACATACTCTTGCAAGCTAATTCTGATTGCCACATGGAATAAACCGAAGCTTTCTTCTCATCTGTACTTGTTTTCAGAAATTTATCAAAGTAGTAGCCTCTAGTAATATCATGGACTGTTTGATTACAAATCTGTGGCACATGATTATGGTAATGTTGATAATAGGCATCATATCCATCCTGTTTCTGGCTAGACATAAGTAATTTTTTTTGAGTCAATTGTTTATAGCATGCTTCAAAAAGAGACTTGTATTCTTCGGTTTGTATAAATTGAATATCACCTTTTTTGGAAACATAAAAGGCTGCACCAGACATATTCACAAAACTATAAGGGGTAGAAATAAACAGTCCATCTTTCAGCTTATGATAGGTTTTGTCGGCAAAAATCACGATCAATGGAAACGCAAGAATAAGTATGAATTTAAACAGATGTTTTTTGTTGAGAATGCTACTTCTGTATTTAAAAAAATAAACAAATGCAAAGATGATTGAACTCACGATAAACTGTCCACGTGTCAACACCAAGAGGATATACAGAAGCAGAAATATGGGGAGTGTAAATTTTTTCTCCCGATATAAAAATTCAAAGCCCATCACGAGAAACAGTAAGTATAAAGGATATGTCAATCCTTCGGAGCAAATATTGTTTGCAATCAACAATGGAGGGAAAAAAGGGAATATTAAGGATGCCAAAACAATCCCTTTGAGGACATAATTCAAACATAAAAGATGGCTCATCCGCTTTAGAAACACATGGACAGCGAAGAGCCCAAAAATGAGTTGCAAGCCCACAATCACTTTAGCAAAATTTTGTGGAAAAATAAACTCAAAAAACTTGCTAAATATCACATACCCAGGATTTCTTTGTGGCATTGCAAGGAGATATCCATAGCTATCGTGTGAAAATATGGCTTCCTGAAAAATGAAATAGAAGAAAACCATTGCATAAATAGCAATTAAAATGGATGTTTCAACAGAGGGTTTCTTTAATTTCAAGAGTTGGTGTTTAATAGATAAATATAGAATAATTACTTGCAAATACAGGATGATGACTAAAAAATATTGTATTTTGGATGCCAATTAATCAAGGTATTTATACTTAAACCAACATACTTTTGAATACTTTTTCTGTTGAAAAATATCAACCAAAGTTTGAATCTATTTGGAATGATTTTGTGACGACTTCCAAAAACGCTACGTTTTTATTCCATCGGGATTTTATGGAGTATCACCAAGACCGATTTGAGGATTTTTCGTTACTGGTTTTTAAAAATGAAAAGCTAATTGCCCTTTTGCCCGCCAACAGTGTAGGTAACGATATCCATTCCCATCAG
This sequence comes from Flavobacteriaceae bacterium UBA5544, assembly GCA_002426755.1. Lineage (GTDB taxonomy): Bacteria > Bacteroidota > Bacteroidia > Flavobacteriales > Flavobacteriaceae > JBPOFM01. Next base: position 197,962 of record DINI01000003.1, on the reverse strand, counting down.
GGTCTGACCTATGGAGGTTTATTGTTGAATAAAGCTATTAAATTTGGTGACGTCCTAAACAGTTTTCAAGCAGTTCTTCAATTTTTAAATGATAGGTCCATTCAACATATACATTTAAAGTTACTCCCAAAGATTTACCATTCCGTTCCTAGTGATGAACTTGATTACTTGATGTTTCTTCTCAACGCGGACATTCAAAAAAAGGAAATACTTTCGGTAATCGACTTAAACCGTAAACTTAAAATTGCTTCTAATAGATTGGAAGGCGTCAAAAGAGGGATTAAAAACGAATTGAAAATTAAAGAAGAAACAAGTTTTGACCAATTTTGGAATACAATTCTCTCTGTGAATTTAAAAGAAAAGCATGGTGTGAATCCAGTACATTCTTTGGAGGAAATTGAAAAATTAAGAATCATATTCCCGAAACAAATAAGACAGTTCAACGTTTATGATAAGGATAAATTAGTTGCCGGAACGACCATTTTTGAAACCAAGCAAGTGGCACATTGCCAATATATCTCCGCAAACAAAGAAAAGAACACGTTAGGAAGTTTAGATTTTTTGCATCATCATTTGATCACAAATGTTTTCAAGGATAAATCCTATTATGATTTTGGTTCTTCCAATGAAGATAGTGGAAGAAAAATTAATGAAGGTTTGCAATATTGGAAAGAAGGTTTTGGTGCACGAACCATAATTCACGACTTTTATACCGTAAAAACTGAAAATGCCAATCTCTTAAATAGCGTTTTTAAATGATCAAATTTTTGGATTTACATAAAATCAATGCACGATTTGAGCCAAAGCTCCAAGAAGCATTTCAAGGATTTTTGGAGTCTGGTCATTATATTCTTGGCAAACAGGTAGAAGCGTTTGAGTCCAATTTTGCCATGTATTGTGGCTCTAAACATTGCATCGGCACTGCTAACGGTTTAGATGCTCTTGTTCTTATTTTTAAGGCGTATATACAATTGGGCAAACTTCAATTGAATGATGAGGTCATCGTTCCTGCCAATACCTACATAGCAACAATTTTATCCATCGTTCATGCCGGTTTAAAACCTGTTTTGGTTGAGCCAGATGAACAAACCTTCAATATCTCCCCAGATGCAATTGAAAATTCCATATCCGATAAAACCAAAGCAATTCTTGCAGTGCATTTGTATGGTCAATTGGCAGATATGTTTGCAATCAACAAAATTGCTGAACACCATAATCTCTTGTTAATTGAAGATGCTGCTCAAGCACACGGCACGGTCGAAAATTCCAATTTTAAAGTTCCAAATCTCAAATTCATCACTGAAGAATCCACTACCCACTACCCACTACCCACCAGCCATCTTAAAAGAGCTGGAAATTTTGGTCATGCTGCAGCGTTTAGTTTTTATCCGAGCAAAAACTTGGGTTGCTTGGGAGATGGAGGAGCCGTCACAACAAATGATGACGAACTTGCAAATTGCATAAGACTGATGCGTAATTATGGCAGTTCAAAAAAATATGTAAATGAGTTGGTTGGTATCAACAGTCGTTTGGATGAAATTCAGGCCGCTTTTTTGAATATCAAATTAAAATCTTTGGATGCTGATAATGACAAGCGAAGGGAAATAGCCGCTAGATATTTTGCTGAAATCAACAATAAAAAAATAATGCTTCCATTTTATGACGGGACTAAAAATCATGTATTTCATACATTTGTTGTCCGAGTGGACGACCGGAATGATTTCACCGCCTATTTAGACAAAAACTCTATTGGATGGTTGATTCATTATCCAATTCCACCACATCTACAAATGGCATTATCAAATTATAATCAGTTGTCGTTTCCAATCACTGAACGCATACATCAATCGGTGGTGAGCATACCAATGAGCCCTGTAATGACCCAGAATGAAGTAACCACAGTTATAAATGTTATAAATCGTTATTAATTGGGAAAATTTCAAAAATACATCAACAATAATGTGTTGTTCAAGGTGGCATATCTCAATACTGCTACAGTGGTAACACGCATCATCGCTGGGATCTTTACTTCAAAAGCCATTGCATTGTTGATTGGGGTAGAAGGAATGGCCTTGATTGGCAATATGCGAAATTTTTTGAGTGCAGTACAAGCTTCGGCCATTTTAGGTTTTTACAACGGATTGGTTAAATACATCGCTGAATTCAAGGAAAATGCACTTGAATTGAGCAAAACAATTTCAACGGCTTTCTATCTTGGTTTTGTTTCTACCATCATCGTAGCTTTTGTGTGCTATTACAACGCTGATTTTATCAATAACTTTTTGTTTTCAGAGAATTACAGATATGCCTATGTCATTAGAGTCATGGCGGTAGCACTTCCGTTTTATTCTTTAAACATGTTCTGTTTTGCCATTATGAATGGTTTTTCAAAATACAGAATGTTATTGGTCATCAATATCATTGGGCAGTTGTTGGGTTTAGGTATTACTTTGTTGTTGATTTATGAAAGTAATATCGATGGCGCTTTAGTTGCGGCTGTCATTACGCCTTCCTTGTTGGTATTGATGACGTTGGTTGCAATTATGAACCAAAAAAGTTTGGTGTCTTCCATCAAGATTTCCAATGTCAATCTCGACATACTCAAAAAATTTGGCCCTTTTGCCATTATGGCTTTAGTCACTGCAATTGCAGTTCCCCTGGTGTCCATCATTATTAGAAATTATATCATTGAGGTAGTGGGCATTAAGGAAGCTGGGTATTGGGAAGCGATGAACCGTATTTCGGATTATTATTTGATGTTCATCATGTCGATGATGAGCCTTTATTTTTTACCAAGATTTAGCGAAATTGAGAGTAAATCAGAGTTCAGAAAAGAAGTCTTTAATTTCTATAAAACAATCGTTCCATACTTTGCTGGTGGCTTGATTTTAATTTATCTACTGCGTTCTGTCATCGTGCCATTGATTTTTTCTGATGCATTTAAACCCACCGAAGACCTGTTTGCCTGGCAATTATTGGGTGACTTCGTCAAAGTGATTTCGATAGTGATTGCTTATCAATTCATTGCCAAGCGCATGTTTTGGCATTTCATCATTATTGAGATTTTCTTGGTGTGTATGTTGTATTTGGCTAGTGTATATCTCATTGATGCTTACGGAGTCAAAGGAGCAGTGATTGGGCATTTTGTGAGCTATGTGTTGTTTTACGGTGTTGTCCTGTTGCTATTCAGTAGTTCGTTGTTTGGGGTCATTCCAGAAGAAAATCAAGAATGATGTATTTATGCATTACTTTTAAGGTTCATTATAAAGAATCATATCGTTGAAAAGATTCATCAATACAATCAAAAACAATGTGTTAATCAAAATTGCGTCGCTCAATTCGTTCGCCATTTTAATACGTATTGTTTCTGGGTTCTTGACGTCCAAAGCTATTGCAATTTTTGTTGGTACCGAAGGAATGGCGTTGATTGGTAATCTTCGTGATTTTTTGAGTTCTGCACAGTCGTTTTCTACATTAGGTTTCTCTAATGGAATTGTAAAGTACGTATCAGAATTCAAAAACAAATCCATAGAACTATCCAAAACCATTTCTACAGCGTTTTATATTGGATTGCTTGCTACCGTTTTGGTGTCTATTTACTGTTATTTTGATGCCAAGCATTTAAACGATGTACTTTTTACTTCAATACATGATTACTCGTATGCCATTAAGGTCTTGGCCATTGCGCTCCCGTTCTATGCCTTGAACGCTTTCTTATTGGCAGTCATTAATGGGCTGTCTCAATTCAAAAAGTTGTTGTACATCAATATTTTTGCACAACTTTTGGGAATGATGGTGACGCTTTATCTTATTTGGCAACATCAGCTTACTGGTGCTTTGATTGCGGTTGCCAGTGTCGAATCTCTTGTGTTTTTTATAACTATCGTGTTTGCATACCATCAAAAGCAAATTTTTAGTTTGATTCATTGGAATGCATTGGATAGTAATAGCTTCAAGAAATTGGGAACTTATTCCATTATGGCCTTGTTTACTGCATTATTATTACCATTGGTGACTGTGGCCATACGAAATTACATCATCGACACACAAAGCCTCAAAGATGCAGGACTTTGGGAGGCCATGAACCGTATTTCTAGGTACTATCTTATGTTTGTCAGTACCTTGTTGACATTGTATCTATTGCCACGTTTTTCTGAAATAGAAACAAAACGCGAATTCAGAAAAGAGGTATTTAGCTTTTATAAAACGGTCATGCCCATTTTTGGTTTGGGTCTGATTGTCATTTATTTTTTAAGGTCATTCATCATCAAAATAGTGTTGACTTCAGAATTTGAAGCCGTCGAAAGTCTGTTCTTTTGGCAGTTATTGGGGGATTTTATCAAGGTATTGTCAGTTGCCATTGCATATCAATTTTTGGCAAAAAAAATGTTTTGGTATTTTATAGTTACTGAAGCATTTTCGATAGTGGTATTGTATGTGGCAAGTATCTATTTCATTGATTTGTATGGAGCCAAAGGAGCTACAATAGCACATTTTGTAGAGTATCTTGCTTATTTGGTATTAATGCTGCTAATTTTCAGGAAATCTTTGTTCGGTAAATTGCCTATAGAAGACGTTTCTACGAGCGAGACAACCAAGCCGTAAGGTATTTTTCGGCAATCTTGATATAGTGATGTTCTCTTTCAATAAACATCCTCGCATTTTTTGAAATTTCCATGAGTTTATGAGGATTCAAAATAAGCCATTCCAATTTTTTTGCAATTTTCTCCGCGTCAGGCAATGCGTTAATGGCAACAGTGTCTTCCTTTAAATGGTAAAAATCCAGCCATTCCTGTTCCGCACCAGTGAATACCACTTTACCTTTTGCCATTGCTTCCAAAGCGTTGTAACCTTGATCATAAGCGTACACTTGGTCTAAAACAATGTGCGCACTGTCATAAAACTTGATGTATTCCGAATAGGGTAGGCTGCGAGCGGTGATAACTTCGATTTTTTCAGAAAATTTTTGCTGTACCATGGTCAATGCAGCCTCAAAAATATCATTTCCTTTTTTGTGATAATTCCGCTCATTAATGCCATGAAAAATAATGACTTTCGTGTCAATTTTTAAATCGATATAGTCTAGTTTGTCCACATTTATTGGATTTGGAATGAGTCCCAAATAATTTTTTTGTTCCAACATTGGCAAATGGTAGTCCAAATCGGAAGCAATGACGCCTTTGACATTTTTAAAAATATGATGATGTAGCGCTTTGAATTCTGGTTTTAAATATTTTAAAACAGATTCAAAGGTTTTTTGTTTTATTCTGCCTTCAAAATAAGGTGTCATGATAGAGTATCTAAATCTTTTCTGATTTGCAAAATTGACACTCGTATAGTCAGAACCACAACACAACAAAAAGATGCTTTTGTTGTACCTTGATAAGAAATCGAAGATGCTTTGTTCTTGTTTGGCTTGAATCGCCCAAGGACTTTCATTGATTAACTGAACAACATCATAATCAATCAATTCTTTTTTATGCCTAAAAAGTTGTTGTTTTATATCTATGGATGTAATATCTATCTTGAAGAGCTTGTACAAACCCACCTTCACTTTTTTGCTTAATCCCTGATCGTAGTTTCTGTGAATCTTTATATCCGCTGGGAAATTTTTAAAATAATCACCCGAGGCAACCAACGTTACTTTATGGCCCAAAGCTTCAAGACCTTCCTTTAAGGAATTGTGCAGACGACTGTATTCACCGACCAAAAGTATGTTCATTAATTGTATATTTGATTTTGTAAACTTAATCAAAAAAAAAAGCAGTTGCTAATCATGAATCCCTTAGCTGAACGTAAATCAAAAATCTGCGTTGTCTCTATTTCTTTGGCTAAAGGAGGGGCCGAACGTTCCACTGCAATTTTGACCAAAATGCTCCATGATGATGGCCATGAAGTTCATCTTGTATTGTTGACGGATGCCATCGATTACCAATTTGAAGGCCAGCTTCTAAATTTAGGTTTGGATAAATCACTATCAGATACGCCTAGAAAACGCTTTAAAAGGATTCAAAAATTGAGGCGCTATCTGATTGCTGAAAATTTTGATTACATCATTGATAATAGATCCAGGCAGTCGGCACCTGTAGAGTTGTTATACTTCAATTATGTTTACAAAGGCTTTAAATCTATTTATGTGATAAGAAGCCGCAATTTAAAAACATACCTCACCAAATATGATTGGCTTTCTAAATTGATTGTAAAAAAAGCTTATAAAATTATTGGTGTTTCCCAAGATATTGCAGATACAATAAATTCTGAATTTCATACAGATAAAGCCATCTGTATTTATAATCCGATAGAATCTTTTGAGGAAACAGAATCAATGGTTGAAAATAAAGAGCGATATATTTTGTTTTTGGGACGATTGGATGAAAGCGTTAAAAATTTTTCTTTGCTGATTGAGGCATACAAACAATCAACGTTGCCTGAAAATTATGTCCACCTCTATATTGTTGGGGATGGTCAGGACAAAGATGGTATACAACAAGAGATAAATTCCATTCAATTTCAAGAGCATATAAAAATTATTTCTTTTACACCAAACGTTTATCCACTATTAAAAAACGCATTATTTTTGGTATTGACAAGCAAATATGAAGGATTTCCTCGTGTATTGATTGAGGCACTTTCAGTGGGAACTCCTGTAGTTTCTGTGGATTGTCAGAGCGGTCCGTCAGAAATCATCCAACATACAATCAATGGCTTGTTGGTAGAAAACCATGACCCTATAGCGTTGGCAGATGCATTTGATAAGTTTTTGATGGACACCGAACTTTACAATACTTGTAAATCAAATAGCAAGCAAAGTGTGTCCCATCTCAATCAAAAAGATATTGCAAGGCAGTGGTCTAAAATCTTAAAAATATGAATAGAGTTCAACTTATAGACATCCCAAAAATCGAAGACCGAAGAGGCAATCTTTCGTTCGTTGAAAAAGATTGCATACCCTTTGAAATTAAGAGAGTATATTATCTGTATGATGTACCAAGTGGTGCGTATCGCGGCGGCCATGCACATAAAGAACAGCAGGCATTTTTGATTGCTTTGAGCGGGAGTTTTGATGTGGTTTTAAAAGATGGTAAAAGCTCCCAAACGATTATGCTAAATAAACCAGATAAGGGATTGTTGATACCCAATGGAATTTGGCGAGAACTACAAAATTTCTCTTCTGGAGCAGTCTGTTTGGTCTTGGCGTCTGATGTGTTTGATGAAGAGGATTATATCCGAAATTTCAAAACCTTCAAATCAACGAAACGCACTTAATCCAATCCCATAATTTCGAAGTGATCTTTGAAGTTGCACAAAGCCTTTTAAAATTGATGTATTCATCAGAAGTAAAAAGCGCTGTTTCTTATTTAAATTAGTTTTGTCAATCTTGTGTATATAAGACTTCGCTTTTTCTTCATTTCCAGCAAGTTTATATTGAATAGCAATGGAAAACCTATTTAAATCCAGATACGTTTTAAGGCTTTTATTTTTTTTTGCTTGTTCCTCATAGGCATCCAAATTGATGAATGTTCGCAGGTTTGTGTTCGTTTTCGAAATTCTGTTGTCTGCTTCAAGATGGTAAATGGCACTTGGGGTATTGCAAAACGCTACCGGGAATTTTAATGCAATTCGCATCCAAAGATCAGTGTCTTCTCCTGCTCCCATGGTAATTCGTTCATCAAAATTACCAACCGATTCAAAAATTGGTTTGGGTATCATCACGGCTGATGTCCAAGCAATACAATTGATCTGACTTGATGCAAAAAAATCCTCTATAATCCCTTTCCAATCCTTCACGTTTGGTATGTTTTTATAGACTGAAGTGAATTCTACACCGTTAACTTTATTTGAATAGGCAGTAGCGTATAATCCACAATTTGGAAAAGTGTCATGGAGTGTTTTTAGATTCTGAAGATGAAAAGCTTTCCAAAGATCATCCGCATCCAAAAAAGCGATTAGATTTGCATTAGCTTGCTTTATACCGAAATTTCTCGCGTGCGACACACCCTGGTTTTCAATAGTAAATACTCTGATTCGTCCATCATTCACAGAATTTGCTTCAGCTAAACTATTATCAGTGGAACCATCATTGACAATAATCACTTCAAAATCAGAAAAACTCTGTTCCAAGACATTTTTCAGAGTATCTTTAATATGATTCTCTTTGTTGTAAAGCGGAATTACGATTGAGAAAAAAGGTTTCATGGACAGATGTTGATATATGCTAACTATGTTTCAAAGATATAAAACTTCAACACTTGAATTTGCTTACACGCTTATTATCTAATTTTGTAGATTTGTTTTGACTAAAATAGAATTCTGAATTAAAACTTATGCCAACTCTATCCATCATTATCCCGAGTTTTAATTCACTTAATTTTCTTCGGAAATGTGTTGATAGTATCAGAAGCCAAACTTTCAAAGAATATGAAGTGCTGATTATTGATGCACAATCTAAAGACGGCACTTTGGATTACCTTCAAACACTGACACCTCCTTTTTTTTGGAAGAGTGAACCTGACAAGGGTGTTTATGATGCCATGAATAAAGGGATTGATTTAAGTAGTGGTGAATGGTTGTATTTTTTAGGCAGTGACGATGTGCTTTATGACAATAATACTTTAGAGCAAGTGTTTACTTCTAAAATTGAAGTTGATATATCATTGATTATAGGTCGTATTCAATATGATTCAAAAGATGACGACTCTAATAGAATGAATAAAATCCATAATATGTTTTCACTTTGGTCCACAAAATTATGGATAAAAAACACACCACATCATCAAGGTATATTTTACAGGAAACATGTTTTTGATCATTTTAAGTACGATTTGAGCTTTAAAATTTTATCAGACTATAATCTAAACCTTCAGCTTTACAGAAAAAATTATAAACCAAAATTATTAGATTTTATAATAGCTATCTGTGGAGCAGATGGTATCTCGAAAAATTATGATTGGCAGATGTATAATGAGGAAATTAAATTGAAAACTAAACAAAGTTCAGTTTTATTGAAGCCTTTTTTTTATGCATTGGCCTTGGGTAAATACATAATAAAAAAAATTGTTTAAGATTGTTTTTATAAGCTTAAATTAATCTTTGAAATAAAAGATTTAACTTGCAGTGATTATAAAAAACGAGTCATGAAGTTTGCGGAATCGGAAGCTATTTCACAATTGATATATAAGAGTATAGATTCTCGAAAGGCCGAGTTAGTTGCTGGATACAAACAATCAGAACCACAGATCGGATATTTCTACATTGATGATGTCTTGCCAGAAGCACTTGCCTTAAAGTGTTTTGAAGTCTTCCCTGATAAATCAGAAATGCGATGTTTGAAGAGTTTAAGGGAATACAAACATGTGTCTGCACAAATGGATAAACATAATCCACTGTTAGAGCAGGTTATTTACGCATTTCAACATCCTAATATCGTTCAACTCATTGGGGACATTTGCAATATAGACTCGCTATATGCCGATGAATCGCTTTACGCAGGCGGCTTGTCTTTAATGGCAAAAGATAATTTTTTGCATCCCCATCTCGATAATTCGCACGATGCTGAAAGAGAACGTTGGCGCGTTTTGAATCTGTTATATTATGTAACACCCAATTGGGATAAACAAAACGGGGGTCATTTAGAGCTTTGGCCTAATGGTCCCAAAAAAGAACCAATTCTTATTGAAAGTAAATTCAACCGACTGATTGTGATGGCGACGCACGACCGTTCCTGGCATTCTGTCAATCAAGTGACTGTTGATGGAAGCCGTTGCTGTATTTCCAATTATTATTTTAGTGATGTGCCCTTAAAGAATACAGATAGATTTCATGTTACAAAATTTAGGGGAAGACCAGAGGACACCTTCACAAACATCATTCTCGATTTTGATGCCAACTTACGAATGTTCATCAGGAAAATTTTCAAAAAAGGCGTTCGAAAAAATCCACATATCTATAAGAAGGATAAAGGATAGTTAATCAAACTTCTTTTTATTGCCTTCAAAATCGAGATAGGGATTATCTAACACATAAGCCTTACGATCCCTCTTGGTTTCAAATCGATATTCGTGGTCAAGAACATGTAAGTAATATAATTGCTTTATCCAAATAGCGTTTTTAAATAAACGTTCATTTATAAAAAATGGATGATGCCCTAAATACCTGTACTCGTTTTGTAAATTGAACTCTTTTATTGCTAAAAGTTCACCACATTTATCATTATGGTGCAACATGAAAATGTCATCAAAATACACATTGGTTAAGGGCAAGAATTTAGTAGATTTAGCTTTGAATAATTCTAAAACACTTCTAGTTGAACTATAATAATCTACGTCAACTGATACAAAGCCTATAGGAGCATCATCAGACAGTCTAGTTATAAAAGCCTTCAGATTTTCTTCGATTTTACCAAAAATAAGCTCGGCTTTCCCTTTAGTTTTTTGTAGTAAAAGTTCTTTATTCATGGGAAAATCACCTACGTTATAATATTCAGGGTGGTCACGATAATCCATTGGAGGTGGCATACCTTCACCAGTATCAAACCCGTAAATATCAATATCTACACCTGTTGTTTCAGTTACTTTTTTTGCTATTTCGATCATATTCATCAATCCAGCACCATTGGCCACACCAAATTCTATAATCGAGATACGCTTAAACCCATCTTTCTTTGCCAAATCTGCCGCTTTGAGAATTCCAAAAGCATGTTGGGGACGCAAGATTAAGTCGTAAGCTACTTTTTTTCTAAATGAACCAAAAAGAAATACAAAACATGAAATAAAATTGAGATGTAACGGTTCGGAAAGGCGCTCTAGATAGACTTTTTGCCATATCCTTTTTTCCGATAAGCGTTTTAATAAGTAACTCATGAATTGTATTAAATTTAACCAAAACTAAACAATAATTTAGATTTCAAAAATGTTCCACAGACTTTATTGTTTTATCATTGGCACACTAATTGCAAAACCCAACTCATGAAGCAATTAATTCTAACGTTTGTTTTTATCTTTATGTGCCTGTTCGCTCAAGCGCAGCAAGAATTCCATGTCGCTACCAATGGCAAATCCACTGGCGACGGTAGTCTTCAAAATCCCTGGGATTTGCAGACGGCCTTAAGTCAAAAACCCGAAGTGGTCAACGGTGACGATACCATTTGGCTGCACGAAGGTATTTATAACGGACGATTTGTCTCAAGCATCAAAAGTACAAAGCCAAATAAGTTTATTACCGTAGCACCTTACCAACATGCAAAAGTAGTTCTGAACGGCAATGTGACGTCCAACAGACAAGCGGTTTTAAATGTGGTCAGTCAGCAAGTTATTTTTAGGGATTTCGAAATCACCTGGCTGGGGAATTTTTCTAGGGATGAAAATGATAAAGAGTTTCAAGCATGTGCGGGTATCTCGCATACTTCAGGTGAAGATTGCAGATTCTATAATTTGGTCATTCACGACAATCCAGGCTTGGGAATTGGTTCTTGGAAACAGACAGGTGGCACGATTATCGAAAACTGTATGATTTATCATAATGGGTTTGTGGCAAAAGACGGAAAAGGAAGAGGTGAGGGGATGTATGTTCAAAACACAAAGGATGGTATTAGAATGATAAGAAACAACATCATTTTTGCCAATTATTATAAGGGCATTGAGGTTTGGTCAGCTGGTAGAAAGGCAGATTTTCAGTACGTCAAGAATATTAACCTAGAGAACAATATTATTTTTAATAGCGGCCTTCCATCAGGTCATAGCTACGATAATGTGATTGTGGCCACCGATGATAGAAACGGTATCAACATTGCCAACAATATTAAGGTGTTGAACAATGTGTTTTATCACAACACAAACTATTTGGTCAACGAAGTGAATGGCGATGCTCCTTCGTTAACCATTGGCTATATTAAAAACGCACCCGTAGAAAATGTGATTGTAAAAGACAACATCATACTAGGTCGAAACAATCCGTTACGATTGTTGCATGTCAAATCCATGACGCTTGCCAACAACACCGTTTATGGTGGTTATGTGTTTTTGAATGCAAATGAAATGTCCTATTCCAAAGATTGGAACTTTAGCGGCAATCAATATTTTACAAAAAAAGGAGGAGCTTTTAGGGTGGACAAAGACAAAACCTACGCGATCAAAGATTGGCAATCCGCCTTTAAGCTCGATACGGATAGTCAATGGAAGCATATCAAGAATTTCGACTTGCAGCCCATCTTAAGCATTACAGAACGTTCACAACAACCCAATAGCTATAACCTTGCCCTTTTCAACAAACAAGGCGAAGACGTAGCGGTAGATTTTTCCAAATACAAGGTATCCAAAGGAAGTGCTTACAAAGTCTTTGATGTTGAAAATCGAAATGTAGTAATTGCTTCAGGGATTTTGGGTGATTCTAAAAAAGTAATGGTTCCAATGGGAATATCTAAATATGTCATGCCATCACATAACAAAGACGCAAAAAAGACCTTATCAAATTTTGGCGCATTCATCATAGAGTTTGAAAACAACCAAACAAGTTCAAAACAAGAGCCAAGCGGATTCCAGAAGTTTCTAAAATGGTTAGGAATATGAAGTTTTAAGCTTTAAAATCTACTGAATTGTAAATAGTTGACAGTTGACAACAAACAGTGAAGAGCAAAGATTAACAGTAAACCGTGAACCGTTAACCGTCAACTGTTAACCGTCAACTGTTCGCTGTAAACAGTTAACCTTAACCCGTAACCCTTAACCCGAAGACTAATTAGCCGCCTTCCGTTGCACCACCTCAAACACTTTGTTTTCATCACATTTCAAAGTTTTGCTTGGATAGCGAAGCAACAAGGCATAATCATGGGTTGCCATCAAAATGGTGTTTCCATTTTTATTGATTTCCTGAAGAACTTCCATCACCTCAATACTGGTTTGCGGATCTAGGTTACCGGTTGGCTCATCGGCAAGAATCAATTCTGGATCATTGAGTAAGGCTCTAGCGATGGCAATACGTTGTTGTTCACCACCAGATAATTCATGCGGAAACTTAAAGCCTTTGGTTTTCATCGCCACCTTCTCAAGCACTTTTTCAATACGCTCGGAGATTTTTGTTTTGTCAGTCCAACCAGTAGCTTTCAGTACAAATTCAAGATTGCTATTGATGGTTCGGTCTGGCAACAATTTAAAATCCTGAAACACGATACCTAATTTCCGTCTCAAAAACGGAATGTCTTTTTCTTTCAAAGTGCGTAAGTCAAAATCCACAATATGACCTTCGCCTTCGGTAAGTTCAAGGTCCCCATACAGGGTTTTCATAAAACTACTTTTTCCACTTCCGGTTTTTCCAATAAGGTACACAAAATCACCTTTTTGCATTTCAAAGTTGACATCGCTTAGCACCATGCTGTCACCTTGGTAGATGGAGACATTCTTTAATTCTAAAACCGTTTCGGACATTTTTATAGGACGTTTTTTATGATGATGTAAATGTATTGTTTTAAATATTTAAAATCAAATTTTGCGTATTGAGATGTGGACCGGATGGCTGCTGATTCATGAAAAACACAACGTCTTGATTTACATTATTTCAGCAAAAATTGAGTATCTGTAATTTCAAAATCCTGCAAGACTGTCCATTTTCCTCCATTGATGCATTGAATTAAACTCACTTTGGTAAATTCCAATTCGGTTGGGAAACGATATGTCTTAATTTCATCAAAAATTTTATCATTGCAAGTTGAATTTCTCGGATGCATCAAGGTAATGTGCGGAATCTGTTCTTTGGTAAATTCAGGTTTCCCCAAAATCAATTTTCTTAATTCCATAAAGTCATGGTTGTCATCTGTAGATGTAATAAAGACACCTTTTCCTTTATCAAATCTCTCCACTTTATTAAATGTGATTCGGAGGGGCTTTTCCAAAGAAATAGATCGTAGGCGTTCAATTATCTTTTCAATGGGTTCAATCTCGTCTTCACGACAAAGCGTCACGTGTGCCGGAATCAGAACGAATTGCAAAAAATTATAAGTCTCTCGGATATTTTCAATAGTTCCGGTCGCATCATTGATAAAAAGCGTCAATTGTTTTCTAGTATGTTCCATTTTATGTTCGTCAAAATTCTCTAAACAAGCTCAAAACCAAAACGTATAGCTTCTTCAAGTATTTTAATATTGATATCTTTCAGTGTTTTAAATTTAATGCAATAGCCACTTACGGTCGCTTTTCCTAACGTTTTACCAAAGATTTTGGGCAGATAAGTTGTATCTTCAATCCCCATAATATATACAGAAATGCCAGTGGTATTTGCACTCATCCCCACACGATAAAACTCCTTGGTGGTACCATCGGCATACTTTATGGTATAACTGCCATAACCAATATTCGGATTGGAAACAATTTTGCCCTCACTGTTTTTACCATCCAAGAACCATAATTTACAGTCGGTTTGCTGTTGTAATATCATTTGATGCAGCATTTCCATGTCATTGCGTTTTCGGTCTGGTTGGCTGGCGATGTAGGCTTGGATGTGTTGTTCTATGCTCATTTCAACATCTTATGATAATGTGGTTTCAATTGTTCGAAGGCTCCATTTGCCTGTTCTCAATTTTTAAATAGGTGTATGGTATAATCAAATAAGTCCGTCCCACCCCATGTACCATGACCAGGAATCACAATCCGCGCTTTGGGATAGTTCCGTTTCACTTTCTCTACTGTTTCGGACCATTCCTCAATGGTGGCGTCACCAACATAGCCTTTACTGGCGCCAAGTTCTTTGATTAAGCAACCTCCAAACACGGCTTCATTCTCCGGAAAATATCCAACAATATTATCCTTCGTATGGCCTTCCCCAAAGTATTCTGCATAAACTGTCTTGTCTGCTATGGGCAAAGTGAGGCGTTTGTCAAATTCCTTTATGGGCTTGGAGAATATTTGGCCGTTCGCCTTTAATAGTTCTACGGTTTGTGTCGTAGCATAGATTGGAATATCCTGCGCTTCAAATTCCGAAAGACCACCAACACAGTCATTATGAAAATGTGTGGGGATGAGTGCCGTGATGTCACACTTTAATTCGTTGGTTACAAAATGGATGAGTTCTAACGAACTTTTACCATCTGAAGGCGTATCAAACACAACAGCCGAATGCCCGTTTATCACCAGCATTCCGTTGCACGGTACCTTCCCAAAATCATCGGTTTGCAAATAAGAAATATGCTGATAAATATGCTCTGATAAGCGTTTAATAATCAAATCATCCGTTTGATAAACCGCCGTGCTATCGGCCCAAATTGATGCCTCGCTTGATGTATTGTTCTTTTTTTGAGTTGATGCTGATTCTTTACAGGAAATAAAAATACATCCCAAAAGAAAGATGGTCAAAACGAATTTCATAGGTAATATTCTTTTTTGGCTTGCATATAATGGATGGTGTTCTATTCGTTCGGCTTCAGATTAAAATTGAATTGTTCTCTGTAATCTTTAGATGGTTCTCCAACTTCTTGATGTCAGTGTTGAAGAATGGTCGTCTTATTTTTTAGGTTGATAATACAAAATGATAGCCCCATTACCAAAGGTCTTGGTCTTCACCAGTTCAAAAATAATCCGATCGGTGATGTCTTCAAAGAATCGCAACCCTTTGCCTTCAACCATCGGATAAATACAAAGCTGCAATTCATCAATCAGGCCAAGTTTTAGCAATTGTATAATCAAACTACGACTACCAACAAAAATGGGATCACCAGGCTGTTGTTTCAGTGCTGTGACTTCATCTTTTAGGTCAAGCTTTGCCAATGTGGCGCTTTCCCAATCGACTTGTTTGAGGGTACGCGAGAAAACAAGTTTCGGTATGGTATCTATGGCCACAGCAAAGTCGTTCATTGATGTTTCTTCGGAAGGCTGTTCCAAAATCGTTCGCCAAAATTCCATCAGCTGGTATGTCGTTCTGCCATATAAAATAGCGCCTCCCTGACCTAACAGTTCCGTATAATGATTATGGATATCTACATCGGGTAGACCAGCAGTGTGGTCACAAATCCCATCGAGTGTCATGTTGAGTGCTCCAATTACTTTTCTCATAGATGTATCGAATCAATTTTTTTAATGCTTTTGTAAATGTTTGTTTTGTTGCAATTGGCGATGGACAGACCAACCCATGCACAGTAGTTATATTCTTCCGAGCTATTAAAATTACAAAACTCCATCACAATAATAGCAAGCCCAAGAAGCAAAAAATAAAAAAGCATAGCTCACCTCTGTAGTCACTCATTAAAAATCAGTACCACCAAAATCGAAAAACTTAAAAAACCTCATCATCTCTACAAACAAGTGAGTGGGTTGAGTTTTATAAGAATTAAGACTTACTAAACTTTTATCTTAATCAAATGGGAAACCATAAGCTCGTAAGAGTTAATGATTTTTTTGTGTCATTGCGAGCGCTGTGTGGTAATTATTACTTTTAAACTAATGTTTTTTAAAGTAGACGAGAACAAGTAATTAGTTATAGCGATTGTTGTGTGCAGTTTTTATTCGGTTATTCTCTTTTTTAAATCCATTCTTTCGTGTAAAATTCTTGTAATTTCCATATAGCTTTCATTCAATGTCCGATAGAAAATGATATGTCGAATCGTTTTTAGCCCGAACAGATTTTGAGTAATCCCGTAATAGTTTTTTCCTAAAAGCGGATTGTCTGCAATGTCTTGACAGTTTGAAATCAGCATTTCGTAATATTTGTCGGCTTGATTTTCAGACCAGACTTCGAAAGTATATTCCCAAATTTTTGATAAATCTTCGACAGCTTTATTCGTCAATTTAAATTCACCCATTTGAGTGTTTTTTTGCTTTAAGAGATTCAAGATGTTTTTTAGGGTCAAAATCATGTGCAATTCCGCTATCAATTCCGTCTTGAATTGCGTTTCTCAATGCAATTAATTTACTTTCTTCTTCTTCTAAAAGTCTTAAACCAGCGCGTATAACTTCGCTAACATTTTTAAATCGACCTTCTTTTATTCGACTTTGAACGAATTGGTCAAAATAATTACCGAGTAATATAGATGTGTTTTTGCTCATTTTGATACTATTTGTTTCAAATATACCAAAAATTGGTATAAAGACCAAGTTCTACAATTATACACAACTTTCCAATTGTATGAGCCGTTGGGTGTCTCGGGACGAACAATTAAAAGTAAAAAATTCGGGTACAAAATTCCTATAATTTTCCAGATGGAAGATGATGAAGCAATAGCTTATAAACTGTGTTGGCAGTTGTGATTTTTTTTTGACCGATTATCATTTTATGTAAATGGAACCTTTTAGTTTTATTTATTTATTTATTAATTTATAAGTGTATTTTTTGTTATCTAATAGAAAATGAACATAATATAACCCACTTGGATAATTGGTAAGATCAATGCTAGTCACTGTTGGTTCTGTAAACTTAAAAAGCTCAATTCCCTGAATGTTATATACCGATAACGAATCATAATTTGTATTTGAACGGATATTAAAAACTCCAGTTGATGGATTAGGATAAATGGTTAACGGGATTTTTTCAGATGTGTGATTTCCTAAAGTACTTCCAAATTCATACGCACCAATATCAATTGTACCTACGATTCTTTGAAACCCATCTAAATCAGTAATTGGAAAATTTATTATTTGACCATTTGCACCAGTCCATGAAGTCGGGAATAAGGTTGTTGTCCCAGCATCTATTAATGTTGAGAATTCAAACAAACGGAAGTTATTATTAGCTTCATCTATGAATATAGGGTTTGCATCTAAATTGTCCTGATAAACTATCGGATTACCATAGGTAGGTATACCAGCCAAACCACCTTGAATATTACAATATCTAAATTCTGGAGACCAATTTCCTGCAGTGTTATATGTTCTTATTTGGGAGCCGGACAGACCAGAATTGTAGTAGAAAATACTATTTGTTATTTTTGGAGCTGGACCAGAAGTATATAATCCACCACCACTAGAACTCGCTGTATTGTAAACCACCGTGTTATTGATGAACTCGCCGTTACCACTAATGTCCATATAAACCGCACCTCCATTACGCGAAGCAGAATTGTTAACAAAGAGATTATTAAATACATATGATTTCCCATTTAAAAATAACGCTCCACCATCTCTGGAAAAATTACTACTCACAATATTATTATTAAAAGTTATCTGGTAATTGGAGTTATTAAATATAGCACCTCCATTATAAGTTGCATAATTATTCGAGAAGGTAGAGTTGAAAATTTTCGGATTCGAACTTCCATATATGTATATTCCTCCACCATCTCCAAAGCTAAATTCATAACTTGCAAAGTTGTTACTAATCTCACAGTTGCTAATAACAGGATTGGAAGCAGACATATAAATTCCTCCTGCATTAAATGCGACATTATTTCTGAAAACACAATCTTCAATTATTGCATCGCTATTAACCATGTAGAGTCCACCGCCATAACCTTCTGCATAGTTTTCTTCTATTATGCAATTTATTACCTGAAAACTGCCTCTTGGATTTTGACGAACATAAATTCCGCCGCCTTGTGATGTACCCCCTTCGCTTGAGGCATAGCCTCCTTTTATTATTAATCCGTCAAGAATTGTGTTAGAGTTTAAAAGCTGATATTCACAAGAAAAAACATGAATCACATTATCCTCAATTATATTTTCATCGCCTATATTACCACTCATTATTGTTGGGTAATTTTCCCAATTTCTCTGATTTAAATCAGTTTCTATCCCGCTAAAACCTCCATAAATTGCAATATTCGATTTCAACTTGAAAGTATTTAATCTAGTATTTGTTGGTGCCTGTCCATTTAAATCTGTAATTGGAATATATGTTCCTTGTGCCACCCAAATTTGCCCACTTGAAGTGGAATTAATAGCAATACTTAAATCAGTAAATGCATTTTGCCAGCTATCGCCATTGTTCAAGCCTGTTGCGTTTTGATTCACATACACTATTTGTGAGTTACAGTTAAAGTGCATTATAAAAAATAGCATTAAAGAAATTGTAATTTTTTTCATATATTATTTAATATTCTTCAAATTTTATGTTGTTTCTGAACATTACTGTAAACTTATTTGTGTATGATTAATGACGTGTTATGCAACTAAATTAGCAGATATAAGCCAAATAGAAAATCCGTGAAGATTTTCAGAAGTAGGCGAGAACAAGCAATTACTTATAGCCATTGGTAGTTGTAGCTCTTTTTTTAATTGTTATTTTTCAAATGTTATACTATTGAATCTATATGTTCCGTTTTCGTGTGTTCCAAGCCAAAGGTCGCCATTGTTGTCTTTGTTAATGCTGAATAAAGTAATGTCTTTTGAATTGTCTTGAACTGGATAATGCGTAATTTTTGTCCCATCATATTTCCAAACACCATCAAGATAGGTTACAAACCACAAATTATTATCGTTGTCTCGTACTGTTGATAAATGCTCGTCCAAAGCGCTGTCCTTTTTTCCATCTAAACCACCTATGCTTTCGTGTCTTGTGTAAAATTTATTGCTCTTTAATGTTACGCTGTCGTAAACACTATAACGATATTCGGTATTGAACCAAAAGTCTCCATTTTTGTCTTCAGTAATTGAACGAACCCCGTTTGCACCTTCGTTTCGAAATTCTGTCACATCTTCTTCTGTAATCCATGCGAATGATTTGCCATCGTATCGGCAAACTCCAACAGGGTTTGTACCAAACCAAATGTTTCCTTTGTTGTCTTTATAGATGCTGTAGATTCCAAAGGGGTTAGGGATGTTAATAATAAAGCATGTGAATGTAATTATGATTTTGCGAAAAATTTATGAACAATCATAATAGGTAATTCCAATTCATAAACTGAATATTATGATTGATTTTTCCAGTTTTTTTAAATGAATGCCAACGTATGGATAGACACACCGGTGTGTTTATTCCGTATATATAGCACTAATATAGGCAATATTATTTCTCAAGGTTTTATGGATGGTGATATTCTTTGTCTTGAAATGTATGATGGCTTCTCGATACATTCCAATAGATGCCTAACTGCATCTATTTGAACACTCGAAGTGACAACGTTTCTTGTGTATGAGCCGTTGCGTGTTTCGGCACGAACCATTAGAGGTACAAAACTGCACTGGAAAATTCCCAAAAATTTTCAATATGAGCGAAGACAAGCAATGGCTCATACACGGTGTTGTAAAACGTTTTTTAATTTAGATATTTTAATTTCAATTTCACTTTCAGATTGATATGGCGATTCAGACATAAAGTAAGAGTAAGCCAAATCGTTTATAATTTCATAAGCTTTTTCATAATATTCGGGAACGTATTCTTTCGGAAAGCTATTGTGTTCAGACCAACTTTTTATAAAAACTGATATATACCAAATTCCAGATGCGATATCTCTTGGTAAATTTGAATTTTCTTTTGTCCGTTTATATTCCTTATTGATTTCGGTTAGAAGATTAATAAACGAATTGTGATTCCAATGCAATTTTGTCCTTAACTCTAGTATGAAAGAACCATTTTCAGCATTTAACTCGTCTTTTAATGTCATTTTCTTAATTTAGGGAAGTGAAGTTCAAGATTGTTAGAAAGGTAGCCAGACCAAAATAAAAAAAAGCATTTTTTCTACTTTTAATTGTAGAATATTTTTCACAGATTTTCATTGCAAATTTGAAAATGAAATTATTATTTTCAAAATAATAAGAAAGTAAAAAAATCAATCCACAGAGTTGTATATAAATAGCTAAAAAAACATTGACTTTTAGTTCTGATTTTAAATGATAAAATGCTAAAAATAGAAATATTGATATAATCACTATTATCAGGTAGCCATTCCGATAGTAACTTTTATTTTTGACTTCGGTATTGTTCATTCAAAATGTTTTACAACGTATGGATAAACACACCAGTGTGTTTATTCGGTATACATAAACCACTAATATAAGGAATTTTAATTCTGTGAGTTTTGAGGTGTCAGTGCAAAATCGGTGGGATTTATAGGGTAGTTGCGAACCATTTGATGGCTTATATGCGGGGTTTGATCATCTATTGAAGTTCTATTTTTTTAGTTGAGTTTACCTTCATCGGGGACAAGTGAGCCCTGTCAATCAAATCTGTTCTGACGAAATTAAAAGTTTTTATCTACTTTGTTCATCTAGCAACTCCAAATATTTTTTAAGAACAAGATTTTTTCCTGTTTCCTTTTTATATGCTTCGTATAACTCTGGGTATTGTTTTAATTCATTTTTAATGAATTTTTGTGATAACAATAATCGTTCATTACTCTTTAAAGAAATCACCATAGTCGCATCACTACCATTGGAACCAAGCTTGGTGATTGGATCAAAATTCATGTCATCTCTAGGATAGAAAAAATCGTAATAGATATATTTTTTTCCTATGAAATTTGCTTTGAAATACATTTTGTCTTGAAAATCACAATTCTCGCAATATTCTGACGGTAAATAAAGATTTTCTCCGTCAGAAAATCCGAAGATTTCTCCGGTAATATTTTTATCTTTCTGTGTATCAGAATTAAATTCCAAATAATAATATGGAATTTGACTTTTACCTTTGAATACCCCGAGGGATCTATTTTTACCTTTTTTTATTTCAAAATTTAATTCATAGTTGGGATAATTGGATTTAAAATTACTTTTCCATTTATATACACCAGGTTTAAATTTCTGAATCTCATTTTGAGAGTGTAAATTAAACACACTCACTATTAATAAAATTATTGTCAATCTCATTTTATTCATTTCATTTTTTAACGGGTTTGTATAGGTTTAATGGCTTTGGTTGAGCAACTAATTTATAAAATATTAAGCGAATATAAAATTTGCTTTGCCAGTTTGTGGTTCGAGTTCGTGTCGAAAGTATGAGGGAAGATATAATTACTTATAGCGTAACGTTTTTATTATTTTACCACGAATGAAAGTAATACATAAAACTGCCATCGCTTTTTAAATACAATGTAAATCTTTCTCCCTCCGAGTACATGTGGGCCAGAGTCGCAACAGAATTATATTCCATTGGGTTTTCGGTAAAATGTAATTCGGTCAAATTTCTGTCTGTCAAGCCTGTAATAGACTTTTGCCAAATCATATTTCCGCTTTGGTCTTTACTTGTAAGAATTGTTTTATCCTCTGAATTTGAAACTATTAAAGTTCCAAATTCAGTTTCTTGAGTTTCTAATGGGTTTAGCTCTTCTTTTGTATGATAATCAATACCATAAAATGGCCCATCATCAAACGTTGCTGTCATTTTTGGTAGATAATCCACGTTTTGAACTTGAGAATAGAAGTCAGTGCGCAAGTAGTCTATTTTTTCGGCGATGGATTTTTTTAGAAATTCAGTTGAATCAATTTCTCGAATCCTTAAATAGATTTCTGAAATTTTATTGAAATAAATAATATCAATTTTCTGGTTACAATTAGGATGATATTCTTTTAATTGATAGACAATTATTGGAATTATAAAGTTTGTCTTAATTTCAGATTGCTCCCTGTTTTTGGTAAAATCCATTTTTAATAGCTCGTTAAGTTCGGATTCAGGCCATTTTATTATTTCCATTTGGTCTAAACCAAAAAAGTCGAGATATTTTATTTCATAACAGTCTTTAGAATTTTGTCCAAACAAAGTAAGATTTAGAGCTAAAAGTAATAGTGTTAAAATTCGATTTCTCATTTTTTGGGTTAATTGTTGCGCAACTCTTGATGTCGGGACTAATATAGTTGTTTGTGGAGTTATTTCGATGTATATACATAACTTTAATGTACTAGTTTTTTATAATCTTCAATTTCATAATCTAGATGGCTTCTCGATACATTCCAATAGA
Source organism: Flavobacteriaceae bacterium UBA5544 (assembly GCA_002426755.1). Lineage (GTDB taxonomy): Bacteria > Bacteroidota > Bacteroidia > Flavobacteriales > Flavobacteriaceae > JBPOFM01. The sequence continues at coordinate 175,158 of DINI01000003.1, read as the reverse complement.
TGCCTATCTGCATCTATTGGAACACTCGAAGTGACACAGCTACTTAACTGGCATAAATGCTTTTTTCCTGAATCGTTTACTTTCTAAATTGTGTAGTGGTTTAGTCTTTGAAGAGTTCCATAGGGTTGGTGATACCACGTTTTAAATTATTGCACATGATGATTGATTTATCGATGCGCGATTGAGGATTTTTGATTCGGATGATGGTGTAAATGATGCTACGTTGTTTTCCGGAGGTGAAGGATTCGAAAATTTTATAGGCTTGGTAATCGCTCATCAGTACTGCTTCCAATTCTTCGGGCATTTCTACCCCATATTTAGAGGTGTCTTCAAAGAGTTGCAGCTCGAAATAGTCGTTCTGGAATACATTCAGTTCTTTTTGGTACCGCTTGCTGAACATGATGACGTAATCTCCTGAAGCTTTGTCTGTTTTTACGGCGGCGTACAGCTCGACCGTCTTGCCATTGTGAAATGCCTTGACTTTTACACGACTTTGACCCGAATCGGCAAAAGGCTGGAAGTGCTCTTTTGGGATGTGTAAATGGTATTGGTCCAGGAGGCCAACTTCAAATTTAATGCTTTTCATTATAGGTTGCTTATCGTCCTTCTATTCAGCTACTAATACTGGAATGCTTGTGGAATTGCTATGTTCGTTATTTGTATTGCTCAATAACCATTGTGTGCCATATACATCTTGATAGGTGATGGCAAAGGTGATTTTTCTCTTATTCAACATCTGTTTAAAGGCGGCAATATGTTGCGCATCATTGATTTCTATTATTTTAATGTCATCATTGGCAGGTAATACAAAGCCACTTACCAGTGTGCTTGTAACGTAAGGAATGGTGTCGAAGCCTTTTGTAGTAGCAAAGAGTTCTTTAAACAAATCATCGGTATTGTTGAACTTTTTTGCCGAATCTAATGTAAGTTCTACTTTTTTTATAAATGCGGGGCCAACTCCTTTATTGCCAATGATGAGTTTAAAACTCCCTTCATATTCGCTAAACCATTGATTTAAGTGCGGCAAAGCGCTGGCGCTCTGCTGTTTTTGGGTTAGTCTATTATCTTCTCGGGCTAGATATGATTGATATATCAAGGCTATTACGGATATAACACTGATAAAAAGTGCAGAGGTGCTCATTATTTTATCGGAAGTCCAGTTGATTTTCCACTTCCTTAAATTGAATTTCTTTTTTTTGTTGGGTTCTTCTGACATACTAAAATTTTTAAAAGAGTGTTACCAATCGCTTCTACTTTTAATATTGTTGGTACATAGTTGTACTATTTCGGAGATTCGCTGTTGTCTGGTTGCTTCTCTTTTGGCTTGGTTCAGCCAATACAGGTAACTTTTGCGATAGGAGGGTGCAAAGTTTTGGTAGTTTGTAAATGCTTGGGGGTTTTTATCAAAGGCGGTCTGTAAATCTTCGGGGATGATGCCGTTTTCGACATCGTCCAAGGCTGTCCAGCTTCCGTTTTGTTTTCCGATTTCTATGATTTTATGTCCGCTTTCGTGTATTAGATTGGTTGCGGTCAATTCTTCGATATGTCGCTTGTTTAAAGCACTCCAAACACTTTTGGGGTTTCTGGGGGTGAAATATTGACGACGTTTTCCGTCTCCCAAGCTTTTTACGGTAGAATCAATCCAGCCATAGCATAGGGCAACTTTAACGGCTTCTTCCCAGCGCATGGAATCGTTTTCGTGTTCGACTTTATAAAAAATCAAATAGACACCTTTTGAAGACTGATGGTTTTTGTGTAACCAGTCTCGCCACTCGCTATCTGTTTTAAAAGAATGTTCTTCAAGGCTCACTGTTATAGCTTTTTAGAATTTACATAAAAATCAGCATCTACTTGTATCTCATTACCTTTTATTGGCATTGCTGACCAATTGGCTTTTGGAAACAGCCATTGTTCTTTGCCATCTATGGTGACTTGTATTGGCATATCAAAGTTGTCTACAATATTAATCCAACGATATTTGAGTTGACTGTCTTTAATTTCATATTCCAGTGTCGGAATACGAGTGTCTCTCAAATATTGGTTGAAAAATTCGGTTAAATCAATTCCGGTTTGCTGACTCAAATAATCTTCAATCTGTTTTGTGGTTACTGTTTGATGATAGAATGTAGCGTTTAATCCTCTTAATATTTGACGCCATTTTTCGTCATCTTCAATCAATTGGCGTAAGGTGTGCAGCATATTGGCACCTTTGGGATACATATCGCCAGAGCCCTCTTGGTTGACGCCATAAGTTCCGATAATGGGCTTGTCATTTCTAATGCCTTTACGGAGACCAATCACATAGTCGGCTCCGGCCTCTTTTCCGTAGTAATATTCTACAAACAGATTTTCGGAATACGATGTGAAACCCTCATGAATCCACATGTCAGCGATGTCTTTGTACGTAATGTTGTTTGCAAACCATTCATGACCAGCTTCGTGGATGATGATATAGTCGAACTTCAGACCCCAACCAGTTCCTGATAAATCCATTCCCAGATATCCTTTCTTGAATTTGTTGCCATAGGTTACAGAACTTTGGTGTTCCATGCCCAGATATGGTACTTCCACTAGTTTAAAGCCATCTTCATAAAACGGATAAGGTCCAAACCAATGCTCGAAAGCTTTCATCATCCTTGGCGCATCCTTAAATTGCTCTTTGGCTTGTTCCAAATGGTCTTTCAAGACATAATAGTCCATTTTTAGCTTCCCTTTTTCCCCGGAATAGTCTTCAGAAAAATGAACATAATCTCCAATATTGACATTCACACCATAATTATTTATGGGGTTCTTGACGAACCAATTGGAAGTGACGGTACCATCTTTGTTTTCTTTTTTGGAGCGCAATTGGCCATTGGAAATATTGGAAAGTTCTTTTGGGTTGGTCACGCTGATGAGCATACTATCCACTTCGTCATACATGTGATCCTTGTTTGGCCACCAGACGCTCGCGCCTAAACCTTGACAAGAGGTTGCAATAAAGTCTTTGCCGTTTTCATCTTTCTTCCATGAGAACCCGCCATCCCAAGGCGCTCTGACGGCCTCTTTGGGCTGCCCTTCATAATAGACTTCCAGACTTTGGATGCTTCCGGTGGCTTGCGGTTTTTTTAAGGTGATGAAATGGGCATTTCCATCAGATTTGAACTGCAGCTCTTTACCATTTTGAATGACTTTTGTGATTTTTAAAGGGGGTTGCAAATCAATTTGAAGCACCGATTGAGGCTCCAATACTTTATACTGAACTTCATTTTTTCCCTTAATAGATTTGGTCTCTGGAAACACTTGAAGCTCCAAATGATAATAGGTCAAATCCCACCATGCACGTTCGGGAGTTATGGAACCACGCAATGTATCTTGATGCGTAAACTGGGTGCCTTTATCTGACATCAGCCCTTGGGAAAAACCTGTTTGGCACAACGCCAAAAACAAAAGAAAACTTATTTTTTTCATATCAATTTCTTATAATTTGATTCGGAAATACAACGACACTTTCATGACCATCCTTACCTACAGAAGCCACGCCAAAATAAAAGTTGTCAATAACAATGCCATCTAAAGTGAACTCTGTCACATCACCAACATTTCTGCTATAATCCCAAGTAGGCGACGTAGTATCGCGCCAATAAATTTTATAACCTGTTGCACCATCAACATTATCCCATTTCAGTTTGGCAGAAGGTTCTACAATGCCATCTATGGCCACCGTTTTGGGTGGAGGAGGAGCAGAAGCTAGATTGGCCAAAGTAATTGCGTTCACGGCTGTCAATTTTTTGGCATACGGAAAATTCACATGCTCAAATGTATCACCATAAGCAATACGATTTTCTGTTCGGATATCTTGATGTTGTTGCGTATAATTTTCGTGTGCTTCCATAATTCGGATGCCTGCAAATCCCAAATCATTAAACGGACGGTGATGCCCACCACGACCAAAACGATCTAGTCGATACACCATCATCGGGTTCATTTCTGGCATATATGTTTGAACGGTTTTGTGTACATAACGCGCCAGTTGACGTGAAATACCATCCACTTCGCCACCATAAAAACGACGCGCATTGCGTTCGCGTTCGGTTTCGGTTGGCGGCACTGGTTCAGAAAAAATACGAAAGGTTCTGTTGTCGATAACACCATCTACACCTTCGATATTTCCAATCATGTCGTTATTGAGTACGCCGATGATATCCCAGTTATTTTGTTTTGCATATTCGGCTAATCCTTTCCCACCAAATAATCCTTGTTCTTCACCCGAAAGGCCAACATAAATAATGCTGCTTTCAAATTTATATTTGGATAAAACTCTGGCAGCTTCAATAGTTCCGGCCATACCAGATGCATTATCGTTGGCACCTGGTGCATCTGACGAAAAATTATTTGGGTCAGAGACACGCGAATCGATATCGCCGCTCATGATGATGTATCTATCGGGATATTTTGTGCCTCTTTGAATCGCAAGGATATTGACTACCAACACATCTTTTGTGATACGGTCGTTCTCGCCATTTTTGACTAAATTTTTCTGATACGTCACCTCCAAACAATTGTTACAATCTTTAGAGATGGTTTCGAATTCTTTTTTAATCCAACGTCTTGCGGCACCAATCCCTCTAGTGTTGGAAAGGGTATCGCTCAAGGTATGTCGAGTGCCAAAGTCGGCCAAGGTTCTCACATCTTTTTCAATTCGTTCGGATGAAACTGCATCGATAATCTTGTATATTTTTTGGTCTGTTTGTGCAAATGTACCGATTGAAACAAGGAAAAGGATGGCAGCGATTAATTTTGTCATAGTTTAATTTTTTAATAGGATGGTACCAAAAATGCCAGCATCAATCCAACCTCTATTTTTATCTTCACCTTCCACGGGAATTGAGCCGATGAAATTTTCGCGTTCCACGCTCGAATCATTGTCACAATATGCCAAGGCAAATCCTATTTTTTTTCCTGTTGTTAATTTAACAGGTGTATTAGTTGAATCATCTTTATAAGTATCATCATAAATTGATATTTTCAGTTCCCAAATGGTTGTATTGCCTGTTGTAGTGTGTTTTGATTGTACGTGGTCGTTATACAACTTCCCAACTTTTTCTGTAGACATATCCACCACATTGCCATCAAGAGCCACGTGATAGGCAAAGGCATTATAATTGTATTGATGCTCGCCGCCACTATTATCTTCATCAATAAAGACTTCCACACAATCATCGTCCCACCATAATTTTAGAGGGTCAGCATATTGTTCATACAAGACATCGTCTGTAATTTCCACCATTAAATAAAGTGCTTCTTGTGTCCAGCACAATTTGTAAGAACCTTCAAAATCATCAGATGTGTACGCGTCGCCCAGCCATCGTTGGTCTAGAGCGTACGACACACTTTGCTTCCAGATATCTTCAGAAGCGACNNCCGAACAAAATAAAACAAGTCACGATAATACTCCAAAGGTGCTTCATGGTTTATTTTTTATAATTGAAGGTTACAGTTTCGATTTCGCCATTATCCTGATGGATATCTACATAGACATTCATTTCGTTGTCACTTATTTTTTCAAAGGTCATGCCTTCAAAAATCACTTTATTTGGAGTGATTTCTTTCAAAGGGAAATCAACGGTTTCGTCTTTGGTCTCCCAACCTTTTAAATCGTTGTCGAAATGCTTTAGTTGAAGAACCAAGGAATTTTCAATTTCGCGAATAATTTCAATTTCATAAAAAACAACCTGACCTTTATCAATCAGTTTGAAGGTTGCCATCATGGAACCGCCTGAAGGTTCACTCCAATTTTCTTCGGTCAACCCACCGAATGCTTCACCTTTCCAATTGCCAGCAATCCATTTAATGTTTTCAAGTTTTGGTTCCAATTTTTGATTTGTCAATTCACCGACGACTGCCAGTTTTGTTCCGTTTGGGCTTATTGCTAAACGTGTGATGTTGGTGATTCCAAAATCCAAAAGTGAAGCAACTTTTGTCCAGTTCTTATCTCGTTTTGGATTGAATTGATACAAAATCCCATTGTTTGCCATTAGAATAGAACCTTTTGGAGTCCAGCACAGGTCTTCCGTATTTGGAAAAGTTTGAATGATGGTTTTAGAGTCTTCGGAAATCGGGTCCATGGATTTTATGTTCCAAAGAGTGTCGTTCTCTTTTGAAACGTAACTTATTAAATTTGAATTGGGAATGTTATGAAGCGCACGTCCTATGTGTTGTTGTAGCTTTAAGTGTCTTCTTTTAATCACATCGCTCATGTAAAGCGAAAGGGAGTTGTCTTCCAAAACGGAAGTAAATACAATGTTGGGATTAAACCAGTGGTGATAGCCAACCACCAAAGAATCAATAATGGCTGTGTTTTTTTTACTTTTCAAGTCATATTTATATAGCAATTGTTTGCCATCCAGATCCAAGCGTATGGCAGAAATTGCGTTTTGATTGGGAATCTTTAGGGGAGAATATTCACTTCCTTCCGTATCCGTCAGCCATGTTTTGGTGCCAAGTGTTACATCATACATTACAATATCGGTCTGACCATTTCTAGTTCCTGCATATAAAATTGTTTTATTGTTCATAAAGGAAGGCTGGTTATCGTAACCTTCATTATTTGAAATATTTTGGAAATTGGAAAGCTCAAACTCTTCACTTTGAGTATTTAAATCGAAGAGGAATACTTCGGTATTGGGTTGGGAAATGGAAAGGTATGAACACAGTAAAAACAGGAATGGAACTAGGCTTTTCATTATTTTTTAAATTGAATTTCTAAATATAAGGAAAATAAAAGAGCCAACTCAACTGAATGAATTGGCTCTTACGTTTAAAAAAATTTGAATTAGCCTAAAATTTTACTACTGTCTGTACGAGCGGAGTCGAGAACTTGTAAATATCTATACTCCGATCGATAAGACAGATTTTTTCTACATTAAAAACAATATTTATTTTCAGCTTTTACCTTTTCGGCAATTGCTTTACGTAAATCTACAATATCTGGATAGTTGGTGTATTTAACGAAACGTTTTAAACCCATTAACATCATTCGTTGTTCGTCACCTTCAGCAAATGAGATGATACTTTCTTTTCCATTTTTTTCTACGATGGAAACAGCATTGTACAAATACAATTTTGCCATTGCAATTTGTATTTCTTGCTCTTTTTCACCAAAACGTTTTGCGTTTTTCTCGGTTCTCAATATAGTGGATTCTGCCATATAGATTTCGATTAAGATATCGGAAGCCGCAATCAATAATTGTTGATGACCATCTAAATCTGGACCGAATTTTTGCACTGCAGCACCAGCAACCATTAAGAATACTTTCTTAAGTTTGGCAATCATCTCTTTTTCTTCCGCAAATAATTCAGAATAATCTGGTGTATCAAAAGAAGGAATTCCCATCAACTCATTTTGAACAGCAGTGGCTGGACCCAATAAATCAACATGACCTTTCATCGCTTTTTTGACGAGCATTCCCACAGATAACATTCTATTGATTTCATTGGTTCCTTCGTAGATACGTGCAATTCTGGCGTCTCTCCAAGCTGCTTCCATTGGTGTTTCTTCAGAGAATCCCATACCTCCAAAAATCTGGATACCTTCATCGGCACAATTTTGTACGTCTTCGGATACTGCTACTTTCAAAATGGAACATTCAATGGCGTATTCTTCTACACCTTTAAGTTCAGCTTCTTGGTGTGAATTACCAGCCGCTTCACGCATGGCTATTCTATCTTCAATGTTTTTCGCCGCTCTGTATGCAGCAGATTCTCCAGCATAAGCATTGGTTGCCATTTCTGCCAACTTGTATTTTATAGCTCCAAAATCTGAAATAGGTGTGTTGAATTGTTTGCGTTCGTTTGCATATTGAACAGCTGAAGTGGTGATTCGGCGTTGAGAATCCAAACAAGCAGCAGCTAATTTAATACGGCCAACATTAAGTGCGTTCATTGCAATTTTAAATCCGTTTCCTCTTTCGGATAACATGTTTTCAACAGGAACCACTGTGTCGTTAAAGAATACCTGCCGTGTTGAAGATGCGCGAATACCTAATTTGTGTTCTTCTTCTCCTAGAGTGATTCCATTGGAAGGGTCATTTTCAACAATGAATCCAGTAATGTTTTTGTCATTTTCAATCCGTGCAAAAACGATGAATAGCTTACAGAAACCTGCATTTGAAATCCACATTTTTTGACCGTTGATTTTATAGGACTTTCCGTCAGAAGAAAGTGTAGCTGTCGTTTTACCAGAATTTGCATCACTACCAGCTCCAGGCTCCGTTAGGCAATAGGCACCAAACCATTCGCCAGTAGCCAATTTTGGTACGTATTTTTGTTTTTGCTCTTCTGTTCCGTAAAGTGTTATAGGCATTGTTCCAATTCCAGTATGAGCACCAAAAGCTGTGCTAAAAGAGCCTGTGCCACTAGATATGTATTCACATACAATCATTGTAGAAACAAAACCCATTCCTAATCCGCCATAAGCTTCAGGAACAGCAACACCTAAAAAGCCCATTTCACCAGCTTTGCGCATCACTTCTTCCGTCAAAGCGTAATCTTTCGCTTCAAAGCGAGGTTTATGAGGGATGATTTCGCGGTCGTTGAATTCAATCACCGAGTCACGCATCATTTTTTGCTCCTCGTTAAAATCTTCGGGTGTGAAGATGTCTTCGCAATTTGTTTCCTTTACAAGGAATTGACCGCCACGTAGTATTTGTTTTTCTGTTGTTTCCATAGTAGTTAGATTAAAGAATCAAGAGCCAGGAGCCAAGACTAAAGATTTAGACCTGATTGAAATCTTGAAATCATTTTTTGAATTTGTATTATTTTTTGTTCTAATTCTTTAAATTTTTCTTCTGATAGATAGTTTTCATTAAATGCTACAATCAATTGTGTTTCCCATTCGAAAGCAGAACCTAAACTATCTTCGAGATATTTATTAAAATGTCTATCTGTACTTTTACTTGAACCTTCGGATATGTTTGAAGGTATTGAAACGGCACATCTATTCATTTGTGTAACCAAAGCAAATCTTTCAAAATCTGGAAATGTTCGAGTTAAGCGATAATTCTCCTGAACTAAACTCATTCCTTCTTCCCAAATTTTCAATTTTTTAAAATTATGCATCAGTCTTGGCTCTTGGTTCTAAAGTCCTGATTCTAATTAAGAAATTCAAATATCCCACAAGCCCCTTGACCTGTACCAACGCACATAGTTACGGCACCATATTTACCTTTCATATTGCGCTGACGCATTTCATCAAACAATTGAACAGATAATTTTGAGCCTGTACAACCGAGTGGATGTCCTAATGCAATCGCACCACCGTTGACGTTAATGATTTCTGGGTTTAAATCCAATTCCCTAATCACAGCAATGGATTGGGAAGCGAAGGCTTCGTTCAATTCAATTAGCTCTAAATCGTCTTGTTTTAGGCCTGCCAACTTCAAAGCTTTTGGAATGGCTTTTACTGGACCAATTCCCATGATGCGAGGTTCAACTCCTGCGGCTGCATAGTTTACAAGTCTTGCGATTGGCTCCAGGTTTAATTCCTTTACCATGTCTTCGCTCATAATCATCACAAACGCTGCTCCATCACTCATTTGTGACGAATTTCCTGCTGTGACACTTCCATTGGCTGCAAATACAGGACGTAATTTTGAAAGTGCTTCTAAATTGGTTCCAGCTCTTGGACCTTCGTCTTTTGAAACTGTGTAAGATTTTGTTGCTTTTTTCCCGTTGGAATCGATATAGGTTTCATCAACAGTGATTGGCACAATTTGTTTTTGAAAACGGTCTTCAGCTTGCGCTTTTAGTGCCTTCATGTGCGATTCGTAAGCGAACTTGTCTTGGTCTTCACGTGATACGTTGAATTGGTTGGCAACTGCTTCCGCAGTATTGCCCATTCCCCAATAATACTCTGGGTGCCCTGCTTTAATGGTGTCGTAATTCAATTCTGGTTTGAATCCTGTCATTGGTACTGCACTCATGCTTTCTGCACCTCCAGCGATGATACAGTCGGCCATTCCAGCTTGGATTTTTGCAGTCGCTATGCCAATTGTTTCGATACCTGAAGCACAAAAACGGTTAACAGTGACACCAGGAACATCAACGCTATCCAATCCAATCAATGAGATAAATCGTGCCATGTTCAAGCCTTGCGACCCTTCTGGCATGGCGTTACCAACAATGACATCATCGATTCGCTTTTTGTCCAGATTAGGAAGCTCTTTCATCATGTATTGGATGGTTTCGGCAGCCAACTCATCTGTTCTTTTAAATCGGAACACGCCTTTTGGAGCTTTTCCTACGGCTGTTCTGTATGCTTTTACTATATATGCGGTCTTCATAGTTATAATGTTTATGTTTTGGAAGAGAGAAGAGAAAATAGATAATAGAAAAGAGACTTTCAAATCTATTTCCTAATATTTACATAAGACTTCTCTTTTCTATTCTCTATATTCTTTTTTCTAATTTCTTAAAGGTTTCCCCGTCTTCAACATATGTTGAATTCTTTCCAGAGTTTTTCTTTCGGTACATAATGAAAGAAATGCTTCACGTTCTAAATCCAATAGATATTGTTCACTCACCAAGGTTGGTTCAGATAAATCGCCACCAGCCATGACGTAAGCTAATTTATTGGCAATTTTTTGGTCGTGTTCACTGATATAGTTGCTATCTTCCATAGAATCTGTGCCAACCAAGAACATTCCGAGAGCTTGTTTACCGAGAACTTTCACATCTGTACGTTTTACCGGTTGTGTATAGCCAGCATCAGCCATTAGCATTGCATGTGCTTTAGCGGTTGCAATCTGTCTGTCTTTATTAACGACTACGATATCTTTTCCTTTTTGAAGGATACCTAAATCGAAGGCTTCGTAAGCTGAAGTTGCTACTTTGGCCATTCCAATGGTTAGGAAATAGTCTTGCAATACATTCAATTCTACATCACCTTTACGGAACGTGTCTGATGCTCTCAAAGCCATTTCTTTGGAACCACCACCACCAGGAATCACACCGACACCGAATTCAACAAGTCCAATGTATGTTTCTGCAGCTGCCACAACTTTATCAGCGTGCATGGATAATTCGCAACCACCACCAAGTGCCATTCCGTGAGGAGCGGAAATTGTTGGAATTGCAGAATAGCGCATACGCATCATCGAGTCTTGAAAATATTTTATGGCAGCATTCAGTTCGTCATATTCCTGTTCAGCAGCCATCATAAAAATCATTCCAATGTTGGCTCCAACAGAGAAATTGGCAGCTTGATTACCGACCACCAATCCTGCGAAATCTTTTTCAGCAATGTCTATGGCTTTATTCAATCCAGCTAATACATCACCTCCAATGGTATTCATTTTAGATTGGAATTCCACATTCAAGATGCCATCGCCTAAATCTTCGACAACGACTCCTGAATTTTTAAAGACTTCTTTTGATTTTCTGATATTATCCAAGATGATAAATGAATCCTGTCCTGGAATTTTTTCTTGTTTTTTTGAAGGAATATCGTAGAAATAAGTGGCGCCATCCTTTACAGAGTAGAACGATTTACTTCCAGACTCAAGCATCTCATTGACCCAAGCAGCTGGTTCTTGACCTTCAGCTTTCATCATTTCAATCCCTTTTTCAACACCGATAGCATCCCAAATCTGGAAAGGACCATGTTCCCAACCAAAACCAGCTTTCATGGCATTGTCTATCTTATATAATTCGTCCGTGATTTCTGGAATACGATTGGATACATAAGCAAAAAGCGATGCAAATGTTTTTCTGTAAAATTCGCCAGCTTTATCTTTTCCAGAAACCAATACTTTAAATCTATCGACGACTTTGTCAATCGTTTTGGTCAATTCCAAGGTGGCAAAACTTGCTTTTTTGGAATCTCTATATTCCAAAGTATTCAAATACAAGGTTCGAATATCCTTGCCTTCTTTTTTGTAAAAACCTTGTCCTGTTTTGCTTCCGAGCCATTTATTTTCGACCATGGTTGAAATGAATGGTGGCAATTTGAACATGTCATGACGTTCGTCTTTTGGACAGTTTTCATAAATACCATTGGCAACATGTACCAAGGTGTCCAATCCAACAACATCAACTGTTCTAAAAGTTGCTGATTTCGGGCGACCGATGACAGGACCCGTCAATTTATCAACTTCTTCAACCGTTAAATCCATTTCCTTCACAGCATGGAACAAACTCATAATGCTGAAAATTCCAATTCGATTCCCGATAAATGCAGGAGTATCCTTCGCAACAACAGATGTTTTACCAAGAAATTTTTCACCATAAACATTCAAGAAATCCAAAACTTCTTGAGACGTTTTTGGACCAGGAATGATTTCAAACAATTTTAAATAACGTGCAGGATTGAAAAAGTGCGTTCCGCAGAAATGCTTCTGGAAATCGTCGCTTCGACCTTCACTCATAAAATGAATTGGAATTCCTGAAGTGTTCGAAGTAATCAAAGTACCAGGAGTTCTGTGTTTCTCCAATTTTTCAAACACTTGCTTTTTGATATCCAAACGTTCTACTACCACTTCCATAATCCAATCGACATCTTTTACTTTGGCGATATCATCTTCAAGATTTCCTGTTTTGATACGATTTGCAAATGATGGATGATAAATAGGAGAGGGCTTCGATTTTAAGGAAGCGGTCAAAGAATCGTTGACAATTCGATTTCTGACGACTTTATCTTCTAAAGTTAATCCTTTTGCTTTTTCTGCATCAGTCAATTCTCTTGGAACAATGTCAAGCAATAACACCTCCACACCAATATTGGCAAAATGACAAGCGATACCACTTCCCATAATTCCGGAACCGATGATAGCAACTTTTTTTATTCTACGTTTACTCATATTATTTGATACTAGATTCTTTTTGGTTGTATATATTTTTGTTGGATATCATATTGTTAATGACTTCAGCGACTTCATAAAAATGATTGAGTTGTTCTTCGGATACACTTTTTTTGATGGTATCGTTGAAGGTCAATACTTTTTCTCTGGAATAGGCACGTTTTTCACGCCCAAAATCTGTCAAAAAGATTAAAACACCTCGACCATCCTCTGGATTAGGTCTTCTTTCGATTAGACCTCGCTCTTCCATAGATTTTAAAGTACGGGATAGGCTAGTGGCTTCCATTCCCATTTTTGGTCCAAGGGAAGTGGAAGGAGTTCCTTTTTCTGGGTCTATGCTTAATAATGCAAAACCAGTCGCCATAGTACTTTCAAACTTTGAGGCTTCTTCATTGTACATTTTGGTAACAGCTAACCAGGTGGTTCTCAATACATAATCAATGGTTTTGTCCTTCATGAGCTTGTTATAAGAAATTCAAATATACAAAAATTTATTATGCGTGCATAATAAATATATATTAAATTTCAGTTAACATAACCACTAAAGAGAAACTGCATTTAATTGTAAATTTTGTCGTAAAGGTCTTTGTAGATACCTTTTATGACATCACGTTTCATTTTCATGGTTGGAGTAAGTTGTCCACCATCTACACTCCAAACATCTGGTGTGAGTTCGAAGCGTTTAATTTGTTCCCAGTGCCCGAATTTTTTGTTGCAGTTATCAACTTCTTCTTGGATTCTGTTATGAACTTCTTCTGAATCCGCAATCTCTTGGTTGGAGGTGCCTATGTTTTTCTTTTTGCGTTTGATCCAATCTTTGATAAACTCAAAATTTGGTTGGATAAGAGCTGCTGGCATTTTTTCACCTTCACCGACCACCATAATTTGCTCTATGAATCTCGATTGTTTCAAATCGTTTTCAAGAAGAGTAGGGATGATGTATTTTCCACCTGAAGTTTTGAACATTTCTTTTTTACGCCCCGTAATTTTCAAAAATCCATCGGCATCTATTTCTCCCTTATCACCAGTATGAAAATAATCGCCAGTCATCACTTCGGATGTTTTTTCAGGGTCTTTATAATAGCCCAGCATCACGTTTGGTCCTTTGATTAGGATTTCGCCATCTTCAGCAATTTTTACCTCTACGTTGTCAATCGGTTTTCCCACCGTTCCTACCTTGTAATTATGATTAGCATACATCCCAACGGATACTACGGGGGACGTTTCGGTAAGTCCATAACCTTCCATAACTTGCATTCCTGCAGCACCAAAAATACGTGACAGACGAGGCTGTAAAGGTGCACTTCCAGAAACCATAGTGGTGAGTTCGCCTCCTAAAGCCGCTCTCCATTTACTAAAGACCAATTTGCGAGCGATACCCAATTGAAATTCATACCACCAACCATTGGCTCCATAGGGTTTCCATTCTTCTCCAAGCTTTAATGCCCAAAAGAACATATTTTTTTTGACGCCTGATAATTCCTCTGCTTTTGCATGAATTGTGTCATATACTTTTTCGAGCAACCTCGGAACAACACTCATTAAGTTAGGTTTTACTTCTCTAGCGTTTTCCGCAATTTTATCAAGTCCTTCGGCATAATAAATACTAACTCCAGCATGCTGATAGATATAAATAAGGACGCGTTCGAAAATGTGGCAAATAGGAAGAAAACTCAAGACGCGAGTTTCTCCTTCAACAATAGGTAATCTAGGGATACTATCCAAAGAGTTGCTCGTGATGTTCCAATGAGACAACATGACTCCTTTTGGTTTTCCTGTGGTGCCAGATGTATAGATGATGGTTGCCAAATCATCCGGCTTTACATCACTTTTTCTATCTTCTACGGTTTGTTGATTGCTTTCATCATAGCCCATTTCAAACAACTCCGAATAATGCTTACAACCATCTATCTTATCAAAAGAATATACTTCTTTAACAGATGTTTTGTCTTTGATGGCATTGACTTTATCCAGAACTTCTTTATCTGACACAAAACAATAGATGGATTCACTATGATTTAACACATACTCATAATCTTCTGACGAAATAGTTGGGTAAATCGGAATATTCTGTGCTCCTATTTGAAGTATGCCAATATCCATAAAATTCCATTCCGTTCTATTGGTAGATGAAATGACTGCAATCTTATCGTTTTTTTGAATGCCCATTCGCAATAATGCACGACTGATGGCATTGGCTTTGTCTATATATTCTTGTGTGGACGTTTTAACCCATTTTCCATTATATTTTGTCACCAATGCCGCATCGGTTGGTTTATGTTTTAATTGATAGTAAGGAAAATCAAAAAGTCTGGTAACGTCTGTCATGGGAATTTAGTAAGGATGTAATAGTGCAAATTAGGGAATTAATGGGGATTTTCAAATAAGATGGAGAAAAAAGCGAAATGATGTAAAATAGACATCTCTTTTTACCAAAATTTTATGCAATCCTTAAAATTTATAATGAATTAAGTGTTTGCAGTCTTTTTGAAAATTCATCAATATGCTCATCCCATTTTTTATTTTTGATGATATCTTGATAAACTTTTAAATTTTTTCCTTCATCGTTAAAATTGTAGCAATAAAAGTTTCCGTTAGGATGAATAATTATCGAACTGAAACGTTTGTATTTATCTCTAAACATATTGTTTATCAGACTAAAATTATCTTTTTCCCAGGTGCAATTATCGTAATTTAAAGGATGTCCTGTATTAATGCCAAAGAAATGATATACATTGGTGTTTTTGTTTCTCTTGAAATCTTTGAGACAATTTTTATGCTGTTGTAAAAATGATTTGTGCGAATATAAGTGTTTATGCGATGTACTGTCTTTATTAAAAACGATTGTATTTTCTTTAGGGAAATCAACAATTCGTTTTAATGTATCCTGATAATGGATGAGTATGATTTTGGTGGTATCAACATGGTTCCTGGATGCAAACAATTTAAAAAGTTGTTTTTTTCTTGTTTCTTCAAGTTTGCCGAAAAGATGTGAAAATCTCAATTTATCTACAACTATAGAATCATTTTCAAAACGTAGACCGTAGTAGATTGAACTGTCAAATTTAAAATTGAATAAGCGTTTGTCTATAATTTTGTCATTCTCATCTAAATAGATTGTGTCTTTTGCTTGTGTACGAGATGAATCTCTATAAGTGTGTGCAGAAAGTTTCGCTTGTGTAAAAAGAATCAATAAAAATAAGACAAATTTCATTGTAAAAAGTTTGAGTTTTCGACAAGATATTAATTTATTTTATTTTCAATCCATTTTCTTGCATTCACAAACCCTTCTAACCAAGGTGTCACGGCATCGTTTCTGTCCTTTGGATAATGTGCCC
The DNA here is from genome assembly GCA_002426755.1 of Flavobacteriaceae bacterium UBA5544. Lineage (GTDB taxonomy): Bacteria > Bacteroidota > Bacteroidia > Flavobacteriales > Flavobacteriaceae > JBPOFM01. Next base: position 158,984 of record DINI01000003.1, on the reverse strand, counting down.
AGTTCCATTGAAAGGTGGAACGTTCAATATGAGGCATGGTTACTAAATGACGGCCAGTCGTATCACACATCATGGCAATATTGAAATCAGAACCATTTGGGTTTGCTGGATAGCCTTCATAACCATATTTGGCAACGACATTGTAGTTGTCTTCTGATAATGGCAACTTGAACTTTCCTTCTCCGTGAGAAATCCAAACACCCAAAGTAGAACCAGCCAAACTCGATAACATAACAGAATTATTCTCTTGTATTTTCACCGAAGTAAAGCCGCTTTCATGTTTGTGCGAATCATTATAGGTCAGTTTCCCATGAATTTTATGTTCTGGATTGACCAGTTCCAATTCCATCCAAAGTTGTGCGCCATTGCAAATTCCAACTGAAAGTGTATCTTCTCTTTGGAAGAAATTCCTTAAAGCAGTATTTGCTTTTTCATTGTACAAAAATGCGCCTGCCCATCCTTTAGCTGACCCTAAAACGTCAGAGTTTGAGAATCCACCAACAGCTCCAATGAATTGAATGTCTTCCAAAGTTTCACGACCCGAAATCAAATCGGTCATGTGAACGTCTTTCACGTCAAATCCTGCGAGATACATTGCATTAGCCATTTCTCTTTCAGAATTAGAGCCTTTTTCGCGAATAATGGCTGCTTTTGGTCTTGGTTTATTTGCATCAATTGCAGGTGATTTTCCTGTAAAATGACTCGGAAATGTATAGTTTAAAGGCTGATTTTTATAATTGTCAAATCTATCTTTTGCAAGATTATTGGCTGTTTGTTTTTGATCGAGTAGGTAAGAGGTTTTATACCACATATCTCTTAAGCGAGACATGGTCATTGTAAAGACTTCTGTTCCGTTAATGATATTTAAGAAATCGCCTTCAACAACTTTGCCTATATTGAAGAATTCTATGTTGGCATCAGCTAACACTTTTTCTACTGAAGTATCTTTTGCCTGAAAAACAATTCCAGAGTTTTCAGAAAATAATAATTTGAAAGAATCCTTTTCACTTAAATCTGTTAAGTCTAATTCAGCCCCAAGATTAGTATCTGCAAAACACATTTCTAACAGGGTTGTAATCAACCCTCCTGAAGCAACGTCATGTCCAGCAACAATTTTATCAGATGTAATTAAATTTTGTATAGTATCGAAAACAGTTTTTACGTAAGCTGCATCTTTAACATTTGGTGTTTCATTACCTATGGAATTCAATATTTGAGCAAATGAACTTCCACCTAATTTAAAATCATCTTGAGAAAGATTGATATAATAGATGTTTCCAGAATTTCTTTGAAAAACGGGTTCTACAACTTTCGTGATATCGTTGCAATTTGCAGCGGCAGAAATAATCACTGTTCCAGGAGAAATCACTTCCTCGTTTGGATATTTCTGTTTCATGGAAAGCGAATCTTTTCCTGTTGGAACATTAATTCCTAAATCTATGGCGAATTCAGAAACCGCTTGAACGGCTTTGTACAAACGCGCGTCTTCCCCTTCATTCTTACATGGCCACATCCAGTTGGCTGATAATGAAACCGATTGTAAGCCATCTTTTAACGGTGCCCAAATAATATTGGTCAACGCTTCGGTAATTGCATTTCTACTTCCTGATTTTGGATTGATTAATCCTGAAATAGGAGCGTGACCAATGGATGTTGCGATGCCTTCTTTGCCCTTAAAATCCAACGCCATCACACCAACATTGTTAAGAGGTAACTGCAAAGGTCCTGCACATTGCTGTTTTGCCACTTTTCCCCCAACACAGCGATCCACCTTATTTGTCAACCAATCTTTGCAAGCGACCGCTTCCAATTGTAATAATTGGTCGAGATAATCATAAAATGCATCTCTATTGTATGTTAATTGTCCATAATTTCTGTCGACTGTTTTGTCCGTCATAATAGTTTTTGGAGAACTTCCGAACATGTCTTCAAGAGCCAAATCCATAGGTTTGTCGCCTTTTGATTGAGATTCAAAAGTAAATCGGTCGTTACCAGTAACATCACCGACAGTGTACATTGGCGAACGCTCTCGGTCGGCAATTTTTTGTAAGGTTTCAATATGTTTTTCTGCAATGACCAACCCCATACGTTCTTGGGACTCGTTGCCAATAATTTCTTTAGCAGACAACGTTGGATCTCCAACGGGTAATTTATCCAAATTGATAAGCCCACCAGTCTCTTCAACCAATTCTGACAAACAGTTTAAATGCCCGCCAGCTCCATGGTCATGGATAGAAACAATGTGATTTTCATCGCTTTCAACCATGCCTCGAATGGCATTTGCAGCACGTTTTTGCATTTCAGGATTGGAGCGTTGTACGGCATTTAAGGTTATTCCTGTGGAAAATTCCCCTGTGTCAGCACTCGAAACAGCAGCGCCACCCATTCCGATTCTATAATTTTCACCCCCAAGAATCACGACTTTATCACCAGCTTTTGGTTTGTCCTTTATGGCTTGGTTTGCTTTACCATAGCCAATTCCGCCTGCCTGCATGATCACTTTATCGAAACCAAGTTTTCTCGCTTCTTCTTCATGTTCAAAGGTCAATATTGAACCACAAATAAGCGGTTGCCCAAATTTGTTCCCAAAATCGGATGCGCCGTTACTGGCTTTAATCAAAATATCCATCGGAGTTTGGTATAGCCATGGACGCGCTTCCATTTTTTGCTCCCAAGGACGATTTTCTTCAAGCCTCGAATACGAAGTCATATAAACAGCAGTTCCAGCTAATGGCAATGAACCTTTTCCACCGGCAAGTCTATCACGAATTTCTCCGCCAGATCCTGTTGCGGCGCCATTAAAAGGTTCAACCGTGGTTGGGAAATTGTGCGTTTCTGCTTTCAGTGAAATTACAGAATCAAACGCTTTTGTTTGGTAAAAATCAGGCTTATCAGCAGTTTTAGGTGCAAATTGTTCAACTTTCGGACCTTTAATAAAAGCAACATTATCTTTATAGGCCGAAACGATATCATTTGGATGTTGTTTGGACGTTTCTTTAATCATTTTGAACAGTGATGTCGGTTTTTCCACACCATCAATAACAAAAATTCCGTTGAATATTTTATGACGACAATGCTCTGAATTCACTTGAGAAAAACCAAACACTTCAGAATCCGTCAGTTTTCTGCCGATTTTTTTTGCAACGCCTTCCAAATAATTTATTTCTTCGTTGCTTAATGACAAACCTTCTTTTTGGTTGTAAGCTGAAATATCATCAATCTCTAAAATAGCTTCAGGATGAATATGTATCGTAAAGGAATCTTGATTCAATCCATTATATTTTTCTGAAATCATTGGATCGTAGCCTTTAAAATCTTCGGTTACATTCTGAAACTCCTCAATTCTGACAATGCCTTCAATACCCATATTTTGAGTAATCTCGACGGCATTGGTACTCCAAGGGGTTATCATTGCTGCACGAGGTCCAATAAAAAAGGCATCGAGAGATGCCATGTTTATTTTAGGTTGGTTGCCAAATAACCAGACCAATTTTGAAATCGTTTGGGTTGATAATTCTTTTGTTGCTTGAACAGCAAAAACTTTACTGTTTTGGTTTCCGAAGAAATGAATCATTATGTATGGATTTGTGTGTTGTTTTTGAAAATGCAAAATTAGTGTTTTTTATAGAATAGTTTTTAAAAAACAGGACATAAAAAAAGCGACTCCTTCAAGTCGCTTTATATCTGAAAATTCGTCTTATTGTCTGATCAGTTTTTTTGTGACAGAACCTTTCTCTGAATTTAGTTTAACTAAATAAATTCCTTTTGATAAACTCGAAATATTCAATTTCTTTTGGTTTTGTGATACTGTTTGAGTCATCACTTTTTTGCCAAGAATATCAAAAACTTCTGCCAAGATCTCTTCATTTGATTCAATCGTCACATAATTGGATGCGGTTGGGTTTGGATACATTTTCACCTTGTTTGGATTGAACTCATCAACAGATAGACTAGACCAACGATTTTGGGCAGCAGGGCCTCCCCAAATTACGGTGGCAAGGTAAGGATTGTCAATAAAAGGATTCCTGTTCCCTTGTGCGTACGTGTTGCTAGTATTTGCGTGATAGTCATTTCTAGCGATTTCTATTGCAGATACGGGATCTTCAGCATTCCATTGTAGAAAAAGTGAAATCATATCATCTGGTGTCGAAGCACTACTTCCAATGCCAACATTGGTTGGTAAACATCTAGATCCGTATCTGATATACATATACATCACGATTCTGGCGCAATCGCCTTTCCATTCGTCACCCGGATACCATCCGCCATTTGAATTTCCTGAATTGCCACTTCCAGCGTTAAAAAGTTTGCTGCCGCGTTCTCCATTTCGCTGCACATCGCTTGGTCTTAACATTTGGGCATCCGCTCCAGGTCCTGAAGTTCCTAAATTTGGAGTGCCTAAAGATTTTGCATAAATGTGCTCTCGGTTCCAATCGCCAACACCACCACCATTTTGATTTTTTGCTCTTGAGCGATCGTTGGTAATATCCCCGTCAGTGTCATTGTAACCATACACTAAAAGAACTTTGGAGCTGTTGTTTGGGTCTTCATCGGTAACCATCAGCGCGTCCCAAACTTGGGAATAGCTCAATGTATTGGTGTGTTTGTCAATTGTTTTATTGCTCAACGCAGTTTTTAGAGTCATTCCTGTAGTACTAAAATTTACACCAGAATAATAAGACTGCAATTCAACGGGAGGTGTAAGTTGCGCAAAAGTAAAATTTGTAAACGCAATAAATAGAAGTAGGTAAAGATATTTCATATATTTTAAATCTTAATTTTTATGTCATAAAAAAAGCGGTTCAGAAAGACCGCTTCTTTCATGTCTATTTGGTTTTAATTTTTAATCAGTTTTTTGCTAATTGTGTTATTGTCTTGAGTCAATCTTAGAATGTAAACACCACTGCTCAAATCATTTAAATGAATTATATCAGTTTGTTGTATAGTTTTTTGGAAGACTTTTTTACCCAATAATGAATAAATTTCAACTATCGTTTCTGTATTGTTTTTCAATTCGATATGTACAATATTGTATGCTGGATTTGGATAGACTTTTACATTAGAACGTGTAAAATCCTCAACTCCCAAATTGCTATAACACGTCCAACTCAAATCATCAAAAACAACACGATTGCTTGCAAGGCTATTGCCATCAATTGTTATGGTTACGCTGTTTTCAATATTGATATTAGGAATCGTAACAGTTTGTACTTCATCTTGAGCCCCATAAGTGATACTTCCAACTACATTCCCATTGACTTTTAAATTGAAAGTTCCGTTAGAACCACCAAAAACACGTTTTGTTTTTACAGAAAAAGTTCCAATACCGCCGGCAATTGTAGGAGCGGTCAGCACGCCGTTTCTCACGGTAATAGCTTTTCCTGTTAAGGTTTGATCGGTTCTAGCGTCTGTTGCGCTCCATTGTAAGCCATTATCTCCAGTCCAATTGATAGCCGTGTAGGTACTTGAATCAGCACCAATATTGGCAAATGTTTCTGAAGCGCACTCTGAACCACTTGATCCTGCTTCTGTGGTGGTTCCATCTACTGGTGCACTTTGCGCAGACATATTATTAGAAGCATCTTTTGCCAATACTGTGAAAGTATATGTGGTTTCAGGAGTTAAATTTGTTACAGTAGCTGTTGTTGTGGTTGAATTTGAGTTGTAAACACCATCAACATAAACATCATAAGAAGCTACAGCAATATTGTCCGTGGATGCGGTCCATGACAATGAAATACTTGTGGAGGCTTCGTTGGTTACAACCAGATTCGTAGGAACAGAAGGCGCCACGGTATCAGGTGTAGGATTCCAAATCAATTGAACATATTCTGGATGGTCGATGAATGGATTTCTATTGTTTTGATAATTATAAACGGCATTGTTTCTATCGATTTCTCGTTGTGATACGGGATCGTTTTGGTGCCATGTCATTAATATGTTCAAAAATGGATCTGCCAACACTTTATCCGTGCTTCCGTCAAACATCGCATAAGAAGACCAGGCCCCAACTTGACTTTGGTATCTCGTTACAAAATAAAAATAAATACGAGCAATATCACCTTTAAATTCATCAATTGGTTCAAAAACAATTCCTGTATAACCGGCGGAATAACCACTGTTTAAGTTGTTTCCTAGTTTTGAACCATTCATTGTCGGATTAGAGATACCACTTTGAGAAACTAAAGTTCCAGTAACGCCATAAGGATAGTTACTTCTAAAACCATTGACACGCCCATCGGTCGGAATTACTTGATGACCATCATTCCGCATGGGAGAGGCATCATTAAAAACAGATTGGGGAATAACGTGTTCTTTGTTATAGCAATCACCTTCACTGTTGTAATTCCCACATTCGTCTGAACCGTATGTATAATTATAAGGGTCAGCTCCAGCCGGATTTTCAGAATAAAGATCTAGAATAGTGTTGTCATTCTCGTAATAAGTATCTCTGTCGCTTGTTGCATATAAAGCATCCAACGCATTATAGCCTTGGTCAGTAGCGACATGTTCATTTGGTAAACCATTATTGGTATTGTCAATAATATTTTTCAATTGTGTTTTTAGTGTGTAACCTGTTCCGGTTGCAGAATTGTAATATCCTGCTGGAATTTGTGCAGAGATTGTTGCAGTGGCCAATAGGGCCAATAAAATGTAAAGTTTTTTCATGCTATTATTTTTTCTTTTGAAGCAAAGCCATATAGAATCCGTCATAACCAGATTTGTGGGATAATACTTTTTTATCTGATACAAAGGTAAAATCTTTTCCAGATTCTGATGTTAAAAATTCTTCAACTTGTTTTTGATTTTCAGAAGGCAAAACGGAGCAGGTCGCATAGACCAATTGCCCACCAGGCTTGACGATTTTCGAATATTGCTGTAATATTTCTTGTTGCGTTTTTTTAATCTCCTCAATAAATTCTGGTTGCAGTTTCCATTTAGCGTCTGGATTTCGTCGCAAAACTCCCAATCCTGAACATGGTGCATCTATCAAAACCCTATCGGCTTTATCGTAGAGTTTTTTGATAACTTTCGTGGATTCAATTGGTCGGGTTTCAATATTGAAAGCGCCATTACGTTTGGCTCTACGCTTTAGTTCGTGCAGTTTGTTGGCGTAAATATCAAGCGCAATGATTTGCCCTTTGTTTTCCATTAACGACGCAATATGAAGGGTCTTTCCACCAGCACCAGCACAGGCATCAACCACTCGCATCCCAGGTTCTACATTCAAAAATTCGGCGACCAATTGAGATGACGCATCCTGAACTTCAAACGCACCGTTTTTGAACTGTTCGGTTTGAAAAACATTCGCTCGTTCCTTCAATTTTAAAGCATTCGGATAATCCGCCAAAAATTCTGTTTCGATATCTTGGTCAAATAGTTCGGCCTGCAATTTTTCTTTGGTTGTTTGAAGTGTGTTGACTCTTAAAATAACATCGGCCTGTTCATTTAAAGCAGCAATTTCTTTGGTCCAGACAGCATCACCCAATTCCTTTTTACCCAATTCATCCATCCAATCAGGAATGGACTCTCGGTATTTTCTAGTTTTGGAAAGTTCATCAAAACGGCCTTTGATTTTGCGCAAAGGTGTATTTTCAAAATAGGTCCAGTCTGGTAATTTGATACCTCTTAAAGTAGCCCAAACAGCAAACATCCGCCAGATATTATCCCTATCAAACGGTTCTTTGACGTCTGCAATTTCTGCGTACAAACGCTTCCATCTTACAATGTCATAAGTGGTTTCTGCTACAAAAGCCCTGTCGCGAGCTCCCCAGCGTTTGTCACGTTTAAGCAACTGTTGGATGACTTTGTCCGCATATTGACCTTCATTGAAAATCAACATTAAACCATCCACAACGGCAAAGCATAAATTTCTGTGTAAGCGCATTATAAAAAAATTAGCGTGCAAAGTTACGGTAAAATGCTGCCAATCTGGGAGATTTTTATTTTTTTAATTGTAAATCAATTATCTTTCGATTAAAATTAAGCCTATGAGAATTTTAATAATTCTATTCATTTTATCTGGATTGGTCGGTTGTAAAGAAAATGCTAAAACCAAACAAAAAACTTTTAATAGTGTTGAGATTGAAGATATTTATAACGACAGTACATTAAGCATCAGAGCCATTGAATTGTTGAATGATAAAAGTCTGGCCTTTGCCGCCAATAATGGCACTTTTGGGTTGTACAAACCAAAGTCGGATAGTTGGATGACTTCCATTCAGAAAGAAGACACTTTAAACCTACATTTCAGGGCTGTCGCGCATACCTCCACCGATTTTTTTATGTTGAGCATAGAAAATCCAGCGCTATTGTATAAAACTGGAGATGATGGACATATGGAATTGGTCTATAGGGAAGACAACGAAAAGGTGTTTTATGATGCCATGACCTTTTGGAATGACCAAGAAGGCATTGCTATAGGCGACCCAACAGAAGATTGTATGAGTGTTATCATCACCAGAGATGGAGGACAAAATTGGAAAAAATTATCTTGTGATTCATTGCCAAAAATCATGGATGGCGAAGCCGCATTTGCTGCCAGCAATACCAATATTGCCGTTGTGGGAGATAAAACTTGGGTCGCAACAGGCGGAAAAAGTAGCAGAATTTTGTTTTCTCCTGATAAAGGGAAAGTCTGGGAGGTCTTTAAAACACCAATGATCAATGGGGAGACGACCACAGGAATCTATTCTATTACTTTTTATGATGAAAACAATGGGTTTGCCATAGGTGGAGATTATACAAAACCAGAAAACACCACAGACAACAAAATGGTCACTTCAGATGGTGGTAAAACTTGGCAAATTGTTGCAAACGGAAAAGAACCTGGTTATAGAAGTTGTGTTCAATATGTCCCAGGAAGTGATGCAAAAGCTATAGTTGCGACTGGATTTAAAGGCATTGATTATTCAAAGGATAAAGGCAACACTTGGAAGCATTTAAGTGATGAAAGTTTTTACGCCATTCGGTTTTTGAATGATAGTGTTGCTTACGCAGCAGGAAATGGAAGAATTTCTAAATTAAAATTCCAATAAAAAAAGCACCAAATTCCCTTGTGTCTTTATTGGAATTTGGTGCTTGAATCTTGAAGTTTAACTCGTTTAGGGCCTATATTTTCGCTATTCTTTTCGTTTTTTATATTCTTCAAACATCTTCTTATTGAATTCGTCTTCCGCAATTTTCAATTTGATTATTTTTTTTGAAGAGAGAATTTTTTGTAAATCCCTGATGAAGTTTTCACGCAATTCTTGTTTTCTTTTTTCTGTGGAAACCATATCATCAATCATCTTTTTGGCCTCTTGTTCACTTAAAGATTCTAAATCCGTTTCTTTCCGTTTGGAATAATTTTCTTTACGTAACTGATGCTCTTTTTCTTCAAAAGCGTTGTAAATTGGCCAAAACTGTTGTGCTTCGGTTTTTGATAACTCCAATTGTTCTGTTAAATACGCCACTTTTAAGGCTTTGATGCGTTCGCGTCGGTCATTATCTTGCGAAAAACTGTTTAACGACACTAACAATAATAGGGCAATTATAAGTGTTCTCATTAGTCTGTTATTAAATGTTCTACATCAGAGTTTTGAAGCAAATAATCCTCAATTTCTGATGCATTTATGGTGTTTTCTATAAAATCATCTGAATTCAATTCGCTGGCTCCCAGGTAGGGAGCGATATCGTATGCATTTAAATCTTCATTAATCAAATAACTTTCAATAGACGCGGTTTCTAAATCATCAAATGTCAATTTATTTGAATGTGTGAAAAATATATTAATTGCTAAAATCACGCTTGCGGCAATTCCAGAAACATAGGCAAGGTTTCTCCATGTGAATACAGGAATAGCTTTAGTTGTTTGGTTTTCCTCAATACGAGTTAGGACTTTGGCATCAAAAGTTTTAAAATAATCTTCTGGTGCTTTAAATCCACTGGCGGTGAGTTTTGCAGTCATGGTTTCTTCTTTCAATTTTGAAAAAATAGCATCTTCCAAAGTCTCGAAATAGGTGTCGGGAGTTTTAAATCCTGTTGATTTGATGTTATTTAACTTGTTGTCTTTCATATTGTTTCCCTTTTAAAAGGAAATCTATTTACATTCTTTTGACTGAAATTTTGTCAAATGGTTTAATCTTTGGTTAAGTATTCTTCTATTTTCTTTACGGCAATATGATAAGATGCTTTGAGCGCCCCTTCACTGGTCTCCAAAATTTCAGACATCTCACTGTATTTGATTTCCTCAAAATACCTCATGTTAAAAACCAATTGTTGTTTGTGAGGTAATGTTGCAACGGCTTCCTGTAGCTTTAACTGAATTTCATTGCCTTCAAAATAAACATCCGCTTTTAAATTGCCAATGGCTTGTTGCTGAAACTCTTCACTAGTTAAGTTGCTGCGTTTCGAATTTTGGTTCAGATGCGTCAAGGCTTCGTTGGTTGCAATCCTATACATCCATGAAAATAGTTTGCTTTCACCTTTAAATCCGTGAATGTTTTTGTAAACTTTTATGAAAGTATTTTGCAACACGTCATCTGCATCGTCATGCGATTTTACAATATGGCGAATATGCCAATAGAGGCGCTCTTTATAAGTTGATAACAAATCCTTAAAGGCCTGATCTTTGGTTTTTTCGCTTTTTAATCGATTTATTAACTCAAATTCGTGGTCCACAAAATGGTTTTTAATAAGATGGTTGAAATTATAAAAAGTTTAATCAAAAAATATTAATAATGCTCAAAATAATAAATATCTGTTTTTCAATTCATTGCAATTTTTAAGAACGATTAAATGCATAAAAATTCGATGAAAAGCATTTTTTTTCTTGCTTTATAGAATAAAAACATCTATGTTTACACCATCTAACCTACTTAATATTGCCAGTTGCCCCAAATCTGGTAATAAAAGGAAAAGGATGCGACAATTGTTGCATCCTTTTCTGGTTTATATACTTTTCAAATACAAGTTTATTCAAAACTTTGCATTTCCACTAATTTTTTATAAACGCCATTTTTAGCTATAAGTTCATTATGGGTTCCTTGTTCAGCAATTTCGCCTTTTGACATTACGATGATTTCGTCTGCATTTTGGATCGTGGAAAGTCTATGGGCAATGACGATTGAGGTTCTATTCTTCATCATGTTTTCAAGGGCCAACTGCACAAGCCGCTCACTTTCGGTATCTAGTGCAGAAGTGGCTTCGTCGAGAATCATAATTGGTGAATTTTTGAGTACCGCCCGGGCGATATTCAACCGTTGTTTTTGACCACCCGAAATATTACTTCCTGCATCTCCGATATTGGTGTTTATTCCTAATTTTAGATCTTTTACAAATTCCCAAGCATTGGCAACTTTAAGGGCTTCAATAATTTCTTCATCTGTGGCATTCGATTTTCCAATCAGCAGGTTGTTTTTTATGGTATCATTGAACAGAATAGAGTCTTGAGTGACTAAAGCCATCAAGTTGCGCAAGGAATGAATGTCCATATCCTTTATATCAACACCATCAATTATGATATTACCTTCATTCACATCATAAAAACGTGTCAACAGATTGGCAATGGTACTTTTGCCACTTCCAGATTGGCCTACTAAAGCGACGGTTTTCCCTTTTGGAACTTTGATTGAAAAGTTTTTCAATACATTTTCATCTTGATATCTAAAAGTGACATTTTCTATAGATATGTTATCAGTAAATTCTTCTTTGATAATCGCATTTTCTTTGGTTGGAATTGAATCTTCGTGTTCGATAACCTCAAAGACTCGTTCTGCAGCGGCCAAACCTGTTTTTACAGCATAGGAAGCTTTTGAAATTGCTTTGGCTGGAGTCAAAATATTATAGGCCAAAACCATATAAACCAAGAATAATGACCCTTCCAAAGTTTTATCAACCAAAACCAAATTTCCTCCATACCAAAGTAAAATTGCAATCGTCACAATACCCATAAATTCACTTAAGGGTGAAGCTAAGTTATTTTTATTGCCAATAGAATTAGCCAATTTAAACAATCTATTGATGGATGCATTGAATTTTGTACTAAACGCAGATTCAGCATTGTAGCTTTTAACCACTTTTAAACCGGAAAGGCTTTCTTCAACCAGCGAGATAAAATAACCGCGTTCTTCTTGGGCTTTGGTTGATTTTGATTTGAGCGATTTACCAATTCGAGAAATGATAAAACCTGATATTGGAATGAAAATAAACACAAATAGCGTTAGTTTCACACTTATATTGAACATCGCAATAATGGCGAACACAATCGTTAGAGGTTCTTTGACGATCAATTCTAAAATCGAAAAAAAGGAATTTTGTACTTCATTGACATCGCCTAACATCCTTGCCATTACATCACCTTTTCTTTTTTCGGAATAATAAGGAATGGGCAAAGAGATGATTTTTTGATACATTTTTTCCCTCAAATCACGGAGCACTCCATTTTTAAGAAGCATAATATGAAATGATGCCAAATAATTAAATAAATTTTTGAGCAAAAAGGTAAATATGACCAAACCAACAGTTAATAATAAAGCATATTGAGGTCCGTGGGTAACGGTTAATTCAGACATGTAATAAAATAAACTGTCTTTAAGAAAATTCCCAATGCTGTAAATGTCGGTGTAAACGGGTTTTACTGTAATTCTCTCATTTTCAGAAAAAAGGACTTCCAGTAATGGATAAATTGTTATTAACGAAAGCGTACTGAACAGCGCATACAGGATATTGTAAATGATGTTCCATACAATATGTGATTTATATGGTTTGGTGTAAGGAATTAACTTTACTAAATTCTTATCCATTAAGTTAGTTTCATGTCTTTGACAATGGCGTCAAGCTTGGCTTCCAATTGTTGTTCCACTGTTTTAAATGATGACACATTGTCTAGAGATGTATTAACACTCATGTAAAACTTTATTTTCGGTTCGGTTCCACTTGGGCGTAGCGCAATTTTACTTCCATCCTCTGTATAGTAAATCAGCACGTTGGATTTTGGAATGTCGATAGTTTCATCTTTGTTCGTAACGAAATTTTTAGCCATGGACAATTGATAATCTTCAACTCTAACTACTTTTGATCCATTAACTTGTTTCAAAGGATTCTCACGGGCATCCACCATCATTTGTTTGATTTCCTGTGCGCCCTCAATTCCTTTTTTGGTCATGGAAATCAATCGCTCTTTATAAAAACCATTGTCTACATACAATTGAATCAAATCCTGATAGAATGAGCTTCCGTTAGCTTTGGCCTGCGCAGCTATTTCGATCGCCAACAGGGTAGAAGTGACCGCGTCTTTATCACGAACGAAATCACCAACCATGAATCCGAAACTTTCTTCGCCACCTCCAATAAAATCGAGATTTGGAAAATCCTTAATCATTTTTGCAATCCACTTGAATCCTGTGAGTCCTTCTTTGTATTCAACTTTGTAATTTTTTGCCAAAGCTGCCATCATGGGTGTAGATACGATAGTAGAACCAATGAATTCTTTTCCTTTGATTTTATCCTGTTTTTTCCATTGCTTTAATAAGAAATCGGTCATCATCACCATGGTTTGATTTCCGTTAAGCAATACCATATTGCCCTCTAAATCACGAACTGCTACACCCAGTCGGTCACAATCTGGGTCAGTTCCGATGACGATATCAGCATTCATTTTATCAGCCAATTCCAATGCCATTTTCAATGCTTCTGGTTCTTCTGGATTTGGTGATTTTACGGTTGGGAAATCTCCATTTGGTACACGTTGCTCTTCAACAATGTGCACGTTTTTATAGCCTGCTCTTTTCAGTGTTTCTGGAACGGTAGTAATAGACGTGCCGTGAAGTGAGGTGAAAACAATGGTAAGATTGTCTTTAGCTTCTTGCGAGGTATTAAAACTTCCATTCTTTACGGAAGCATCGATGAATACGTCATCAACATCTTTTCCAATGGTTTTAATTAAACTTTCATTGCTGTCAAATTTAATTTCAGAATAATCCAATCGATTTATTTCTTCTATGATTTCACCATCTTGAGGCGGAACTAATTGTCCTCCATCTTGCCAATATACTTTATAACCATTATATTCAGGTGGATTGTGCGATGCAGTCAAAACGATCCCACATTGGCACCCTAAATGTTTTACAGCAAATGACAATTCTGGAGTCGGTCGTAAATCTTCAAACAGATACACTGTAATTCCATTCGCTGAAAATACATCTGCAACTACCTTTGCCAAGGTTTTGCTATTATGTCTGCAATCGTAAGCGATGGCAACTTTGAGTGTTTCGTTAGGAAATGATTTGTGCATATAGTTGCTCAATCCCTGCGTGTTCTTCCCTAATGTGTACTTATTGATTCTGTTGGTGCCAACACCCATAATGCCTCGCATACCACCCGTACCAAAATCTAAATCCTGATAAAAGCTTTCTTGTATTTCTTTAGGGTGATGCGCAATGCTGTCTTTGATGAGGTCTTGTGTTTCTTTGTCAAAGGATGGCGTTAACCATGTATTTATACGCTCTAAAATTTTAGGGTCGATGTAAATCATAAGTAATGGAATTTATAATACAAAAATAAGCAATCTTGTAAATGTTAAATGGAAATACAACGTTAATTTGATGATTTGTGTTACAAATTCAATTCATCTTTAATCAAATAGCGTTTTTTACCTTCTTTGGTTCGCAAGATGATTTCACCTAAAAACCCAGCAATAAAAAATTGGGTACCAATAATCATCGTAGAAAGTGCAATGTAGAATTGTGGACGTTGAGTTATCAGTCTCCCTGTAGTGTTTAAAAAGAGTTTGTCAATTCCGAGATAAAGCGTAAATGCAAATCCAATAAAGAACATGATGGCTCCAAGTGCTCCAAAAAAGTGCATTGGTCGTCTTCCAAAACGTGAAATGAACCAAATAGTCAGTAAGTCCAAAAAGCCGTGTACAAAACGGTTCATGCCAAATTTGGTTGTTCCATATTTTCTCGCTTGATGCAAAACGACTTTTTCTCCAATATTGGAGAATCCCGCATTTTTCGACAATACAGGAATATACCTGTGCATTTCACCATGAACATCAATGTTCTTTACGACATTTTTGTTGTATGCTTTGAGTCCACAATTAAAATCATGCAGTTTAACACCAGAAGTTTTACGAGCGGCCCAATTGAACAACTTTGAAGGCATATTTTTAGACAGTAGCGAGTCGTAGCGCTTCTTTTTCCAGCCAGATACCAAATCGAATTTGTCGTTGGCAATCATGCTATATAATTCTGGGATTTCCTCGGGATTGTCCTGTAAGTCGGCATCCATGGTAATGACCACATCGCCCTGCGCTTTTTCGAAGCCGGCATGAAGTGCTTGCGATTTTCCAAAATTTCTTAAAAATCTAATTCCTTTAATATTAGAATTCTTTTGTGATAAAGCTTCTATAGTCTGCCAAGAATCATCAGTGCTGCCATCGTCTATAAAAATGATTTCATAAGAAAAACGATTGGATTGCATAACCTTTGCAATCCAATCGTGTAATTCTACAAGTGATTCTTGTTCGTTGAGTAGTGGTATGACTACTGATATGTTCATTTAAATAAATTCAAGATTTTATATTTCAAAAATACTCAAATTATTTAAGCATGTGTGTTTTCTTTTTTCATTATCAAACCAGCAATAAGCGAAATAATCAATCCAAAGAATAGTGAAGCTACGATCGAAATTGCTGAAGTAATCCAAGGTGAAGAGAATTTTCGTCCCATTTCCATTGCCATGTCAATTTGCTCTTGCGTCATATTAGGATTGTTTTCTATCATCTGGTCATATTGCATTTGCTGCATTTTCTCCATAAAGTCGGGTTCAATGACATTCATAAATATTAGCTGGTAGATGGTTCCTAGAATTCCTGCAATCAATGCAATACCCACACCTATTTTGAGCGCTTGTCCCAAGCTGAGAAAGCCTCCATTGCTTTTTTTGTATTCATTAATGCCATAAACAATAATAATAATCATTGCGATAAAGCTCAAAACCCCACCAATCCAGCTTTTTTCGATGTATAAATTCATCACATACATTACGACTGATATAAGTATAGAAATGATACCCAATATCAATCCATAATTAAGAATAAATTTACGTGCTTGAAGTTTTTGTGTTTCCATAATAGTTAGTTTTAAAAAGTTGTTATGTTAGTTAGTAAACAAATATACCAAAACGTTACAAAAAAATCCGTGTTAGGAATGAATCTTGTTTTTGTATAGCGAATTTTGGCATCCAATTCAAAACCACATAGACATAAACCCGAAAAAAGATAAAAATAAAAACCAAAAGTATTGTAGATTTGTAAAAAATACCTAAATTTGCACTTCCAAAAAATGAAATGATTTAAAGTAAACAGAGATGAAAAAAGGTATACATCCAGAAAATTATAGACTTGTAGCATTTAAAGATATGTCGAATGATGACGTGTTTTTAACAAAATCTACAGCAGACACTAACGAAACTATTGAAGTTGATGGTGTTGAGTATCCAGTTGTAAAAATGGAGATTTCTAGAACGTCTCACCCGTATTATACTGGTAAATCTAAATTGGTTGATACAGCTGGTCGTATCGATAAATTCAAAAACAAATACGCTAAATTCAAAAAATAAATTTAGCATCAACAATATCAAAGCCTTCTTAATTTATTTTGAAGGCTTTTTTGTTTTCTATAATTAGTCTATTTTTGATTTTCCATAAACAAGTCAAAAGTTAGACAGAAAGCTTCTAACTTCTAACTTCTAACTTCTAGCTTTACGATGAATTACATCCTTTTTGACGGTCCTTCTCGCAACAATTTATTGCCATTCACCTTCACAAGACCCGTTGCTGATATTAGAGTTGGTATATTGACCATACGGGAAAAGTGGGAGCAATTGCTGGAGTCTACCACCACAACTATCACGGAAGATTATTTGTCAGATAAATATCCGATGGTGGAAATGGATGAAAACGTACTGATTAATTCTTCGTTTTTACCGAATGCCGAACTCGTCGAAATGGTCAAAGGGCTTGAGGAAAATCAGGCTATTTTTAAAAATGAGGATGTCATTGCATTTTATACCAAAAATGCACAAGAAGATATAGATTTTGATTCTTTTGATGCAATTGAATATGATGACAACCTTCTTAAAATAGAGCATACTTGGGATATTTTTTCAAAAAACGGACAAGCCATTGAAGACGATTTTGAATTATTGACAAAAGGACGACGTTCGCAACCAATTCCATCGAGCAACAACATTATATCGGGCCAAAATATTTTTATTGAAGAAGGCGCAAAACTAGAATTCACAACACTAAACGCGAGTACTGGGCCAATTTATATAGGTAAGGATGCCGAAATAATGGAAGGCAGCATCATACGCGGCCCATTTGCTTTGGGTGAGTATGCAACCGTTAAGCTTGGCGCCAAAATTTATGGGCCTACAACCATTGGGCCATATAGTAAGGTAGGAGGAGAGGTGAATAATTCGGTGATTTTTGGACACTCCAATAAGGGGCATGATGGGTTTTTAGGGAATTCGGTTTTAGGTGAATGGTGCAATCTCGGAGCTGATACCAACAATTCAAATCTTAAGAATAACTATGCCGAAGTAAGGCTTTGGGATTACAATACCGAAAACTTCGCAAGAACGGGGCTTCAATTTTGTGGCTTGATGATGGGAGATCATAGCAAGTGTGGCATCAACACCATGTTCAATACAGGAACTGTCGTCGGTGTCAGCGCCAATATTTTTGGCAGTGGTTTTCCTCGCAATTTTGTGCCAAGTTTTAGCTGGGGAGGAAGTGCAGGATTTACTACGTATCTTACTCAAAAAGCGTTTGAAGTTGCTGAAGTTGTGATGTCTCGAAGAGACATTGAATTGACCGATGTTGACAAAGCCATTTTAGAACATGTATTTGAAATTACTAAAAAATTTAGAAGAGATTAATTAAAAAAAAGAAACCATGTTAGGAATTGTATTTTTATATTTTATAGGAAAGTATTTTTATAAACTGGCAGAACAGTTTAATAAGAATAAGTGGTTGTTTGCCATCTTGGGAGTCGTTATTTACTACGTTGGCACATTTATTGGAGGGCTTATTCTTGGAGTTTTGGATGCGCTTATTGGTATTGGTTTTGATTGGGATAACAATTTGGCTCTAGGGCTCATAGCTTTACCTTTTGGGATTGCTTCGGCTTATTTGTTTTATTACATATTAAAAAAACAATGGGAAAAATCATTTGTTTTAGTAGAAGACGAAATTCAAGACATTGGAAAATCTGTAGAATAATTTTAAAGTATACTTAATGAAAAACCTACTTATAATAGCCTCAATTTTTATTTCAGCAATATCTTTTGCACAACGCCAAACCTATGTCATCAAGAACTTAAAAATGAATGATGAAGGGAGTCAATATGGGCTAGTATATCAACAAGGCAATAAGGTATTTTATTCGCGTTATAGAATTAACGATTTTGGTTCGGTCGATAAAAACCGAATGGGACAAACCATCTTTACATTATACGAAGGTGAAATAGCTGCGGGAGGCGAAATAATCAATTCAAAGGAATTTAAGTCTTCAGATGAATTTGGATTTAATAGCTCAACAGCAGCTTTCAGCTCTGATGGCAAATACATGTATGTCACCACTAACGAAGAAAAAAGAGGCGATGTTTATAAACATAGTACCAATACACGAAACCTCCGCATAGAGCGTGGCGAATATGTTGAGGGTAAAGGTTATGTAAATTTCAAAACGTTGTCATTTTGTGATCAAGATTATTCTTATGCGCATCCTGCAGTAAGTCCGAATGGAGATTATCTATATTTTACTTCCAATATCCCCAGCGCCAAAGGACCAACGGATATTTTTCGTGTAAAAATAGAAGGTGATAATAAGTTCGGTGACCCTGAAAATTTAGGGGATTTGATAAATTCTCCACGCAGGGAAACTTTTCCAACGATTAGCAGCGAGAATGTGCTCTATTTTTCATCTGATAGGGCAAGAGGAGTTGGAGGTTTGGACCTTTATAAATGCATTATCGATGATGATGGTAAGATTGGTCTTCCAGAGTTAATGCCTCAACCCATTAATAGCCGTGGTGATGATATTTGTTTTGTATTGAACAAAAATGGTAAGGAAGGATATTTTTCTTCCAATAGAGCCAAAGGAAAAGGGGAAGACGATATTTATTATTTTACGATTAAGGATTAATCCTTCTTCTGGACTCGTTTCAAATCCACTAAATTAATAGGGTTGATACCCAAACCGCTTACATTCTTTCTGGTAAAGCGCAATACTTCGTCATAAAACATAACAATGACCGGTGTTTTTTGCATCACTAAACTGTCCATTTTAGAATACAATTTTTCTCTTTTTTCTGTATTGGTCATTGTAAAGGCTTCTTCGTACCATTGGTCAAATTGTTCGTCTTTGAAATGTGAATAATTTGGCCCATTTGGAGCAAAATTTTTGCTGTAATATAATGATAAATAATTTTCAGCATCCGGATAATCAGCTACCCAACTGGCTCTGAACAGGTCCAATTTTCCATTGGCTTTGGCATCTTTCAATGTAGCCGCAGGAATTACATCCACTTTCACATTCAATCCTGTTTTTTCTATTTCCCTTTGAATGAATTCACAAAAACTTAAATAATTACTTGTAGTGGTAATGGTGATTTCAGGATTTTGGATGCCAGTCTCTTTTTTGAATTGAGCTACCAAATCCTTCGCTTTTTGAGGTTGATAGTCAAACCCTACTGACTCATTGTAACCTGGTAATCCTTTTGGAATAAAACCTCCGTGGGCAGGTATTCCAACACCATTCCGTAAATAGACCATCATTTTTTGACGGTCAAAACCATAATTTACAGCTTTCCTAATAAGTTCTGATTTGATTTCTGGTATTTCAGAATCCATATAAAAAGCTAAATATTCTGTATTTAAGTATGGACCGCGAATCATGTTTACATCGTTTTTATACAATTGACGAAGTTGTCCATCTGCTGTTAGAATTTCATCTTTATAGGAAGCATCCAATCCAGAAACAAAATCCAAATTACCTTGAGCAAACTGCAAGAATTCACTTTGTTTGTCTGGTAAAAAAGTGATGGCTACGGCTTCGAGATAGGGTAGCTTGTGTCCTTTGTCATCTGTTTCAAAATAATTAGGATTTTTTCTGAATACCAATTTCAGGTTTTCTTCCCAACGTTTGAATTGAAAAGGTCCTGTCCCGATTGGGTGCGAACGAAAATCATTTTTATAATGCTCCACGATTTCTTTTGGAACTACGCTGCAATATTTCATGGTCAGCAACCCCAAAAATGCAGGAAAAGGTTGTTTTAAATCAATTTGAAACAATGTATCATTAATAGCTTTAAATGTCTCCACTTTTTGTAAAACCCAACTACCAGGCGATGCCAGTTGGGTATCACGCAACCTATTTAAGCTATATTCAAAATCGGAGGCAACGACAGTTCTTGTTGAATCATTACCAAATAAGGTGTGTTTATGGAATTTTACATCATTTCGAAGGGAAAATATATAGGTTAACCCATCTTCAGAAATCTCCCAACTTTTTGCAATGCACGGCAATACTTTCATATGGTCGTCCATCTGCACCAAGCCATTAAATAGTTGGTTTGTTGCCCAAATGTCTGCGATATCCTTTGAAAACGCTGGATCTAATGAACCAATATTTTTATGTTCGTTGTATCGAAAAACCAAATTGTCATTTTCATTGTTGGAATTGCTTTCACAAGACAAAACAGATAAAACCACGCAACTTATTGAAAGATAGCCCAATGTTTGTTTTAAGTGCTGTAGTATCAGTTTTATCATATCATTTTTAAGTTGTAAATTTGCCAACTTGGTAAAAATACAAGAATGTACGATAGAAAAAAAGTCGCATTTTATACATTGGGTTGTAAACTGAATTTTTCAGAAACATCAACTATTGCCCGAAATTTTACTGAAGAAGGGTTTGATAGAGTTGAGTTTGAGGAAATGGCCGATATTTATGTGATTAATACCTGTTCTGTTACCGAAAATGCAGACAAGCGTTTTAAAAACATCGTCAAGCAGGCTCAAAAGATGAATCCAGAGGCATTTGTGGCAGCAGTTGGTTGTTATGCACAATTAAAACCGCAGGAGTTGGCTGACGTCGACGGAGTTGATTTGGTGCTTGGCGCTACTGAAAAGTTCAAGATCACAGACTATCTAAACGACTTAACCAAAAATGAAATGGGTGAAGTTCATTCTTGTGAAATTGAAGAGGCTGATTTTTATGTCGGCAGTTATTCTATTGGGGACAGAACGCGTGCTTTTCTGAAAGTACAGGACGGTTGCGATTATAAATGTACCTACTGCACAATTCCTTTAGCGCGTGGTATTTCTAGAAGTGATACTATGGAGAGTGTCCTTAAAAATGCAAAAGAAATCTCGGAGCAGAATATAAAGGAGATTGTTCTTACGGGAGTGAATATTGGAGATTATGGAAAAGGTGAGTTTGGAAACAAACGCCATGAACATACATTTCTGGATTTGGTCACAGAATTAGATAAAGTTGAAGGTATCGAAAGACTTCGTATCTCCTCTATTGAACCTAATTTATTGAAAAATGAAACCATAGACTTGGTGTCGAAATCTAGAGCTTTTGTGCCGCACTTCCATATTCCTTTGCAAAGTGGAAGTAACAGTATTTTGAAAAAAATGAAACGTCGCTATATGCGGGAACTATATGTGGATAGAGTCTCTAAAATCAGAGAAGTGATGCCTCATGCATGCATTGGAGTGGATGTCATTGTTGGTTTTCCGGGAGAAACTGACGAACATTTTTTGGAAACTTATAATTTCCTGAACCAATTGGATATTTCCTATTTGCATGTTTTTACTTATTCTGAAAGGGACAATACAGAAGCCGCTACTATGGATGGTGTAGTGCCCAAAAATGTCAGGGCAAAACGCAGTAAGATGTTACGTGGTTTGTCTTCAAAACTTCGCAGGAATTTTTACGAAAATCAACTGGGAAGCATTAGAACCGTTTTGTTTGAAAGTGAGAACAAAGAAGGTTATATACATGGTTTTACCGAAAATTATATCAAAGTCAAAACGCCTTGGAACCCAGAACTGGTGAACACTTTGCACCAAGTGGAACTTACCAAAATTGATACTGATGGATTGGTCAGATTTGAATTTTTGAAAGTTTATTCTGTTTAATCAAGAATATTTGTTATTTCAACCTGACTTTGTTCCTTTCGTCGGATTTTTTGTACTAAAAACATCATATTCAATAGCTTTGGTCAATTGATTAATCCAATTGTCCCAAACATGAAAAAAATCCTTTTCCTTATTTGCCTTTCTATATTTTTATCCTTGTCAATCTCTTGCTCAAAAGATGATATGAATGACGATAACTCAATTGAGGGTACTTGGAAACTGACCTCTTGGACAATAAAAACTGCTATTGATTTAAACAATGACGGTCTTTCTGAAACTAGTTTCGCTCCTGGCTGTTTAAATGGTTCGAATTTAAAATTCACGGATGCATCAAATGGGTCATTGTTTTTCAGCTCTTCTGTTTCATATAATACAACGAACGAAGATGGAAATTTGTTTTTTATGATAGCTTGTTCCACAGGTTCAGAAAGAATCCCTTTTCCAATTACTTACACTAAAAATAATAATACTGTAACTATTAATAACAATGGGGAGTTAATCACGTTAACCTTAACAGAAAATGCGTTGTCCATGGAAGTTATTAATGGGTTTGTGGCGACTGATGTTGATACCCAGGAAACTACGGTTTCTGAAGATGTCACATATATTTTTACAAAACAATAGGTTTATAAATCAAATAGAATATAAAAAAATCCGAAGCATATAGACTTCGGATTTTTTATTCAAATTATTTTAATTTTATCAGATGCGAATTCCAACAGGAAGCATCTTCTTGTATTTTCTGTTCTTTCGGATAAATTTTGCAATTTCAGGACTTGTAGGCACGACACTTATATTTCTTTCTGAAATGTTTTCAAATACCAACGTTAAAAAGTCTGTTTCAAAATCTTCTGAATTGATACACTCTGGAATTATCAATTTGGTTAAAAATATCTTCCGTTCCTGTAAAGAATATTCAATTTTTGCAAGTTCATCGTCAACTTTAAGTTCAAATTGGCGCAAAAAGTCATTGTCAATTAATTCGGCAGCATCAATCATGTTATATTTTGTTTTAGTTCAATGTTGGAAGGGTAGAAACTATAATTTTATATAGCTTTGCATACAAATTTACGAAAAAATTCGCATATATTATAGTCAGGTTTATGTTAAATACTTATAGAATAAACTATTAGAGGGCCTCAATGCCTAATTAGGTTTGTTCTTTAAGATTAAAACGATATCTATTGCCCAATGGAACAAGAACTCATTCATGTTTATATGATGCCAGGAATGGCGGCTGAACCTACAATTTTTAATCGCATAAAATTACCCGAAAATCAATTTAAGATTCATTGGTTAGAATGGATGATACCCATTGAAAATGAAAGTTTGGAGTCTTATGCAAAACGTATGATCGCTAAAATACCCCATGAAAATGTTGTGCTTTTAGGTGTGTCGTTCGGAGGTGTTTTGGTTCAGGAAATGAGTAAATATATGAAGTTGAGAAAGCTTATTGTGGTTTCTAGTGTGAAGAGTAAATATGAATTGCCTAAACGCATGAGAATTGCAAAATTTATTAAGGCTTATAAATTTGCCCCGACGCAATTATTATCCAATCTTGACGTTCTGAAAAAATATGCTTTCAACGAATCTATTTCCAAACGGATAGACCTTTACAAAACCTATCTTGCTGTCAATGACAAACGCTATTTGGATTGGGCTTTAAAACAAATGATTTGTTGGGACCAAGAAACTCCAGTTAAAGATGCGATTTATATTCATGGTGATAAAGATGCCGTTTTTACCCATTCTTGTGGAGGCAATACGATTGTCCTCAAAGGTGGAACACACATTATGATTATTTTTAAAAGTCAATGGTTTAACGAAAATTTACCAAAACTTATATTGAGTTAATATTGAAAGCAATACATTAATTTTTTACTTTTATAAAAAAATAAACCCATGAATTATATTAAGAATGTTTTAGCAGCGATTGGATTGATTTGTTTGTCAGGGCTTTTCATTTTTGCAGTACAAAAAGCACCTTCAGATGAAACGGTTGCAACCGAAAAAAAGATGACAAACGACTATAATGTGTACGCAATCAAAATTCCTGAAAAATTGGATTTTGCAGGCGAGTCGATGCCTTTGAGCGATCCAGATGTCTATGAACGTATGGATCGCGAATTGTTAGTCAATACCTATTGGCAATCCAATGGATTGTTGATGTTTAAACGTGCCCAAAAATATTTTCCTATTATAGAGCCTATACTTAAAAAGAATGGTATCCCAGATGATTTTAAATATTTGGCAGTCATTGAGAGCGGGCTGTCCAATGTAGTGTCACCGGCTGGTGCAAGAGGTGTTTGGCAAATTATGCCCGCAACAGCCAGAGAGAATGGTTTGGAAGTCAATGATAATATTGATGAGCGCTACCATTTGGCAAAATCTACCGAGATTGCTTGTAAATATCTATTGAAATCAAAACAGCAGTTAGGATCATGGACCTTGGCAGCCGCAGCTTATAATGCTGGTAATGCAGGTGTTTCAAATCGATTGAAGGATCAAAATGTGAAGGATTACTATGATTTATTGTTAGGTGAAGAAACTGGGAGATATATTTTTAGGATTGTTGCCTTAAAGGAAATCTTGAAAAACCCAAAAACGTATGGATTCAATTTTAATGAATCCGATTTGTACACCAGCATTCCTACTTATGAAGTAAAAGTAGATACTGAAGTAGCAGATTTTACGGCTTTTGCTCAACAGTATGGCATCAATTATAAGATATTGAAGATCCACAATCCTTGGTTAAGAGAAGATCACTTAAACAATAAAAGCAGAAAACAATACATCATTGATATCCCAGAAAAGGGCTACTACTCCAAACCCTAATGTTTGATTTCCTAACCAACAATATTTGGGTATTGCTATTAGTTATCAATTACGTATTGGTAATTATTGTTGCATTTTTTATTTTACTAAAAAACATCAATCCTACCAAAACAATATCCTATATAATTGTTTTGGTGTTCTTTCCATTTTTTGGCCTCATTGTATATTATTTATTCGGACAAGATTATAGAAAAGACAAAATATTCAACAGAAAACACATTCTCAATCAAAAAATTATTGAAAGTGTTAACCATCAGTTAGAACCCGAAAAAAATGAAGTAAAGGAGTTACGGGATACGTTGTTGGACGAACGAATTAAGCTTGTAAAACTTTTAAACAGCAGCAAAAATTCACCTTTAACAATCAATAATGAAGTTGATATTATTAAAAACGGTGAGAATAAATTCAAAATTCTTCTTGAGGATTTAAAGAATGCTACTGACCATATCCATTTAGAATATTACATTTTAAGGGATGATAAAATTGGTACACAGATTATTGATATTCTCTGCGACAAAGCGTCCAATGGAGTGTCAGTTAAATTGAGTATTGATGATGTTGGTAGTAGTATCACAAGAAGCAATAAGAAAAGACTGACTAGGAGTGGAGTAGAATGGCATTCATTTATGCCAGTGCTGTTCCCTGGTTTTACGGGTAAGATGAATTATAGAAATCACCGTAAAATCGCCATTATTGATGGTAAGATAGGATACGTTGGAGGGATTAATATTTCTGATACCTATGTAAATTACGAAGATTCCGAAACATATTGGAGAGATACACATTTAAGAATTGTAGGAGAAGCTGTCAAATCGCTCCAAATCCATTTTCTAATGACTTGGGAATTCGTTACGAGTTGTAAAGTTAAGATTGATAACAATTACTTTCCACCCGATGAGTGTAAAAGCAAATTGGCAATGCAAATTTCTGCGAGTGGTCCAGATACGGATTGGTCTAATATTATGGAAGTCATTTTCACCGCAATTGTAACATCTGAAAAATATGTGTACCTAACCACCCCGTATTTTATTCCAAATGAACAAATCATTACAGCAATGCAAGTGGCCTCGAAAAGTGGTGTGGATGTAAGGTTGCTTATACCAAAAGATTCTGATTCATGGACTGCTAAACATGCCACCAATTCATATCTTGAAAGTTTGATGGAAGCAAATGTGAAAATCTATAGATACTGTAAAGGCTTTATCCATGCAAAAACAATGGTTGTTGACGATATGTTTTCAACTATAGGAACAACGAATATGGATTATAGGAGTTTCAATATTAATTTTGAAATCAATGCAATGCTCTATAATGAAGAAAAAAGTAAAGAACTCAAATCTCATTTTTTTGAAGATTTGAAGGATAGTGAAGAAGTAGATTTGAAACGTTGGCAAAATCGTTCAAAGGCTCAAAAGTTTAAAGAATCTTACTGTAGACTGTGGGCACCACTACTTTAATATACTAATTGCCGCTGACGCTGGTTTCTTTTTTCTTGGTTTCGTTTTCCAATAGCAATTGAGTTATATCATTATAGGTATTATCATAAAACTCTTTTTTGGTGCTCCTTTTAATGTTTTTTAAGTAAAACTTTCTATCAATATTTGAAAGCTCATTAGTTTGCGTAATATAGAATGAAGAAGGCACTCCAAACGAATTTTTAATACTGCTTAAAGTAGTATCCAGTTTATTGTCTCTTTCATTGACATATACAACATTCACATTTTTGTTATAACCTTTAGTTGCTTTTTTCGCTAATCTTTTTTTATCCCAATAAAGAACGATAAATTCTAATTTGCCCTTATACTGATTGGCCATTTCGTTAATGGCTTTTATCTCTTCCCTATGCGTTACAAAACAGCTTTTTTTAGATATTAGGAGAATGGGCGTTTTGATGTCTTCGGTTTTTAGATACCCACCAGAAATTTTCTTTAATTTTAAATCTGTTATAAGGGTCCCTTTGAGATAGGTCTTGTTTAAGGAATCAAAAAGAACATCTACATATTCAACATTGTTGTTTTCGATGGCAATATCGCATTGTTTATTGTAGGTTTTTAAATGTTCTGAAATGGCAACATCAAAATAAACCTTTTGTTCTTGCGAGGATACTGAAAGGGAAAATCCAAGTAGAAAAATGGTAAACATTTTTTTCATGTTTACTTTCTTTAGTTTGATTTTTAGGTAATTAAAGCTACAAAAGAAGGTGTTCACAGCCAAAAGTTTTCGACAATCAGAACTATTAAGTAAGAAAAAACTTAAATATTTGCAATTAGTCGATAAAAAAAGCGCTAAATTAAATTTTAGTGCATAAGTTTTAAAGGGTGAATGTAGATTGTTAACGTCTTCTTCCTTGACGATGTCCACCATAATGCTGATTTGGCATCTGTGCTTTTTTCATGCTGTCTTTCATCATCTTTATCTGATCGGTAAGCATGTTGCGTTTGTCCAATTTTTCAGCTTCTTTCATCAGTATTTTTGCTTCTTGGGGGCGACGTTTACTAAAAGCAATTCCGGCAAGGTTCAATTTGGCCATTGCCATGTCATGATCCATTGAAAGTCCAAGGTTGATGGCATTTTTAAAATATTTTTCAGCTTCATTCATATTGGTTTGGGAAACCATAATGCCATGAAGATAGTTATAATAGCCTTCTTGTTTTTTTACCAAAGCGCTCGATGGATTTTTAATCATGTTCAACCATTTTTTTGCGCCTTCAAAGTCTTGTTTTCGTAATTTCAAAAATGATAGGAGTATAAATTCGTTCTTAAAATATAGGAAGATAAAAATCAATGATAACAAAATCCACATAATTCCTGCACCAATATATCCTTCGGTAAATTCATAGATGGCATAGGCAATGATTAGTAAAGCAATGAATAGTTTTATGTTTTTATTGTACATGTTTATTGAGAAATTTTATAGGTAATTGTCGATTTAATTTGAGTTGGAACCGTTATGTTTTGAGCTTGGAATAATGTATCGCCAGAGTTTTCACCAGTGACGATAACTTCATTAAACAAGCCTGTTGATGAGTTTGCTTTTATAGTAGTGGTTTGTGTACCAGATAATGTCATTATGATGTTTTCATCAATAGTGGACATATTTGTAGCTGCCGTTCCAGAAATGTTGATGGATGTATCTGATAAACCATCCAACTTCCAATTGTTTTTTGCGCTCAAACTACCACTATAGCTATTGGTCCACTCATTTCCAACCGATACGACATCAGCTGGATAAAAATAGCTCATCTGCTCAAAACTATTGGACAAAGCATCACTTCCAAATTGTTTTTCCATTGCTCCTTTTGAAGCTTCAATGATTTCTGGTTGGTCAATACCGGCAGAAGCAAACATGTTTGCAATTAATTTTTCTCCGCCAGTAACAGACTTTATTTTTCCTGTTTTCTCCATTACAATGGTTACTGGCACATCTAAAAGTCCTTTGAATAACATATTTGTCACGTCACTAGAATCAGTAGATTCTGTGTCAGCATTAGACAATTCACCCAAAGTCGGTGAACTCATCAACATTTTCAATCGTTTAAAGGACATGGCTAAAGTATAATTTTCATCAGTCGCCTCAACGATTTCAAAATGCATTACACCTATCAAATGATTTTCAATGATTTGGTCAACGCCATTGAGGTCTTGAGTTATATGTTGTTTCGCCTCCTGTTCCACAGTGAACTTATCGCCGACATTCAAGTTGTATTGCAGTTTTTTCTGTGCAACTACAGTTGAACAAATCGCCAATAAAAAGTATAAGATATGATGTTTCATACAAAGAAGAATTAATTGCTTTTTTTAACTTTGCAAAGAAACTAATTTTTTTTCATCTGCTATTGATAATTCTTATATTTCAGATAATCGTAATTATCTTCAGGAGCTCTTTTTCGATCTAATTTTATGAAATAAATATTTCGTATAATTTTTTTTAAAATTAGGTTTGTCAAAGTGAAAAGTCTTTGTATATTTGCCCGCAGTTTTGGAGAAAGCACCGGAACTCTATTAAAGAGATACACAATTCGATTTTAAAGATACAAGACAATGAGCAAAAGAACGTTTCAACCATCAAAAAGAAAGAGAAGAAACAAACACGGTTTTAGAGAAAGAATGGCGTCTGCCAATGGTAGAAAAGTCCTTGCACGTAGAAGAACAAAAGGAAGAAAAAAACTGTCTGTATCTTCAGAATCAAGACATAAGAAATAATGATTAACAATTGTTGATATTTAAAGGTGTTACTTCGGTGTAACACCTTTTTTTGTATCCACTCGAAACCTATTTTTGTAATTTAATAAACCTTTTACTTCAAATGCCAAAGCATAAAAACATCAACTCTGTACTTATTATTGGATCTGGACCAATCATCATTGGTCAGGCTTGCGAATTCGATTATTCAGGAACCCAGGCACTTCGCTCACTTCGTGAAGATGGCATAGAAACTATTCTGATTAATTCAAATCCGGCAACCATTATGACGGATCCAACGATGGCAGACCATGTCTATCTATTGCCATTGACGACCAAGTCGCTTATACAAATATTAAAGGAACATCCACAAATTGATGCGGTCTTACCGACAATGGGTGGGCAAACAGCATTGAACCTTTGTATAGAAGCAGGCGATAAGGGTATATGGGATGATTTTGGAGTGAAGATCATTGGTGTTGATATTGATGCAATCAACATTACAGAAGACAGGGAAAAGTTTAGGGAACTTATGCTTAAAATTGGTATCCCTATGGCTCCACAGGCAACAGCCAATTCTTATTTAAAAGGAAAGGAAATTGCGCAAGAATTTGGTTTTCCATTGGTTATTAGAGCTTCTTACACATTAGGTGGTGAAGGAGCTTCTTTCGTTCATAACAAAGAACAATTTGATGAACTATTAACTCGTGGCTTGGAAGTGTCTCCAATTCACGAAGTAATGATAGATAAAGCATTGATCGGTTGGAAGGAGTATGAATTAGAGTTATTGCGTGACAAAAACGATAACGTCGTCATCATCTGTACCATCGAAAATATGGATCCAATGGGAATTCATACGGGCGATTCCATAACGGTTGCTCCGGCAATGACGTTATCTGATACGACATATCAACGGATGCGAGATATGGCAATTCACATGATGAGAAGTATTGGGGATTTTGCAGGTGGATGTAATGTTCAGTTTGCGGTAAGTCCCGATGAAAAAGAAGATATCATTGCCATCGAGATCAATCCTCGTGTGTCGCGTTCGTCAGCATTGGCCAGTAAGGCAACTGGGTATCCTATTGCGAAAATAGCTGCAAAATTGGCCATTGGATACAATTTGGATGAATTGAATAATCAAATCACAAAATCAACTTCTGCGTTATTTGAGCCGACTTTAGATTATGTCGTTGTAAAAATACCACGTTGGAACTTCGATAAATTTGAAGGTTCAGATAGAACGCTCGGACTTCAAATGAAGGCAGTGGGTGAGGTCATGGCAATTGGCCGTTCCTTTCAAGAAGCATTGCACAAAGCCACACAGTCGTTAGAAATCAAGCGAAATGGTCTCGGAGCTGATGGAAAAGGCTATAAAGATTATGATCAGATTATTGAAAAACTGACCTTTGCAAGTTGGGATCGTGTGTTTGTAATCTATGACGCCATTCAAATGGGAATTCCTTTAAGCCGCATTCATGAAATCACAAAAATCGATATGTGGTTCCTAAAGCAATATGAAGAATTATATCATTTGGAAAGAGAAATTTCCACTTATAAAATTGATACAATTGAACGTGATTTGCTCCTTGAAGCCAAACAAAAAGGTTACGGAGACCGTCAGATAGCTCACATGTTGGGATGTTTGGAAAGCCAAGTTTATAAAAAACGAGATGAATTAAATATCAAACGAGTTTATAAACTGGTGGATACCTGTGCAGCCGAATTTAAAGCGCAAACGCCTTATTATTACTCAACATTTGAAAATGAGGTTGAAACACCAGATGGAAAGCGCGCATCGGCCAATGAAAGTGTGGTCACTGATAAGAAGAAAGTGATCGTATTGGGTTCAGGTCCAAATAGAATTGGTCAAGGTATTGAGTTTGATTATTGTTGTGTTCATGGGGTTTTGGCAGCTTCAGAATGTGGTTACGAAACCATTATGATTAACTGTAATCCAGAAACAGTTTCGACAGATTTCGACATTGCTGATAAGCTCTATTTTGAACCTGTTTTTTGGGAACATATCTATGACATCATTCGTCATGAAAAACCTGAAGGAGTCATTGTTCAATTGGGAGGACAAACGGCTCTGAAATTGGCTGAAAAACTAGATCGTTACGGAATCAAAATTATCGGAACGACCTTTGAATCACTTGACTTGGCTGAAGACAGAGGTAGTTTTTCAAAATTATTGCAAGAAAATAACATTCCATATCCTGAATTTGATGTGGCTACAAATGCGGACGAAGCATTGGTAATAGCAGATAAATTGGATTTCCCTATTTTGGTTCGTCCGTCCTACGTTCTGGGAGGGCAAGGCATGAAGATTGTCATCAACAAAAAAGAATTAGAAGAACATGTGGTCGATTTGCTTCGAGGCATGCCAAACAATAAATTGTTATTAGACCACTATCTAGATGGTGCTATTGAAGCCGAGGCCGATGCTATTTGCGATGGCGAGAATGTATATATCATCGGAATTATGGAACATATTGAGCCTTGCGGTATCCATTCTGGTGATAGTAATGCGACCTTGCCTCCATTTAATTTGGGGGAATTCGTCATGCAACAAATAAAAGACCATACAAAGAAGATTGCCTTAGCCCTCAATACAGTGGGATTGATCAATATCCAGTTTGCAATCAAAGATGACATCGTCTATATTATTGAAGCAAATCCAAGAGCATCGCGTACAGTGCCATTCATAGCAAAAGCATACAAAGAACCTTATGTCAATTATGCTACCAAAGTGATGCTTGGTGAAAAGAAAGTAACCGATTTTAACTTCAATCCACAATTGGAAGGCTATGCGATCAAACAACCCGTTTTTTCATTTAACAAGTTTCCAAATGTGAATAAAAAGTTGGGACCTGAAATGAAAAGTACAGGAGAAAGTATCTTATTCATTGATAGTTTAAAAGATGATGAGTTTTATAACTTGTACTCTAGACGTAAAATGTATTTAAGTAAATAGAGTTGTTTTTTGTTGAAATGCACTTTTTAATCTATTTAAAATTATTACTTTAGCTAAAAATTATTTGGAATGAAAACAAAACTACTTATACTTTCTTTATTGTTAATTTCTTTTGAGGCTATTTCTCAAATAATGGCAAATCAGCCATTTGATTTTGAAGATGGAACTACACAAGGTTGGATTATTGGTAATTCAGGTTCAGCACAATTTCCTCCCATGAACGTTTCGACTGGAGGCCCTAACGGAGTTGATGATAATTTTTTGGAATATACTTCTTCAGGGGTTCCATTTGAAGCAGGTAGTAAGATGGTTATATTCAACACTTCACAAAGTGGATCAAGTGATTTTACTTCTCAAGGAATTCTAGGTATTAGGTTTAATGTTCAAGTATTGACAAACGATTTAAATTTAAGAATAGCAATTCTTGGTTCAGGAACAAGAATATGTACTAGCAATGCTGTTTCAGTCGCAGCTGGCGGTGGGTGGACAACAGTTATTATTCCAATATCAGCTACAGACATGGAAGTTGTTCAAGGAGGCTCGACTATTGCAGCGGCCTTATCAAATGTTGCTACTATGAGAATTTTGAGCAGTAGTTCACCAACATGGGATGCACCAGACGAAATCAATGCCACTTTACGAATTGATAATATAACGGCGGTGACATCGTTAAGTGTCAACGAACAAAATCTTTCGAATGAATTTAAAATCATCCAAAACCCATCAAGATCTAAATTGATGTTGAGTTTACCAAATTCAGAGGTGAAATTAGACGTGTTTGATGTGTTGGGCAAAAAAATATTGTCAAAACAATTAAGTGGATTGACCTCATCCATTGATGTATCAAAATGGAATAATGGAATCTATTTGGTGCGAGTAACTTCAAGTGAAGGCACACAAACAAAACGGTTTGTGAAGCAATAAAAATAATTCCCGAAATATAAAATAAAAAGAGCTTATCAATTTTGATAGGCTTTTTTTATTGAAATGAAAGAAATAACAGACCAATCAGAATTGCAATTCCAAAACTGATAAGTGTGCCTATCAAGATGTATTCGGTCAGTTTTCGGTGTTTGGATTCCTTTAAATCGCCAAAACGGAATACCGATTTTGCTGTAATCAAAAATCCAACAGCTTCCCAATGGTTGAGAATAACAAATGTAAATACCAACACTCGCTCCAAAATACCAATGTATTTTCCAGCATCTTCAAGGGATTCGTTGCCTTCTGTTAAAGCCGTGATGTCCCATTTCAAAAAAATGGTTTTCATAATGATGGACACTGGTATTGTCAAAAACAACAAACAGGTGATAAGAAGTATATGTTGTTCTGTAAGATAGTTTTCTATGGAAAAATCTGAATTTACAAACATAAAATAGGCAATCAGTATAGATCCAATGTGGAGTGCTTGGTCCGCAAAAAACCACAAACGTTTGGTTTTCTTCTTCTGTAATGACAGTTTAACAGCATCAATAATAAAATGTGAAATGCCAATGGTAATGATTATGGGCCATAACGTTATGTCCCACAGCAATACAAACATGAGTATTAAATGGATGACTACATGTATATATAGTTTTGGAGATTTCAATTTCATTTTTTCCTTTTCTTTGACCCATTTTTGGGGTTGTAAAAAGAAATCTCCAATGATGTGTGCCAAAAACAATTTGATAAGTAGTATCATTTTAGTAGGTTTAGTTTTTGTCTGTACATTTTATCTACTTCCAGTATTTCGTCCAGATGTGCGCGTTTTTGACGCATGCTGATGGCGTTTTGGTTGATTCCAATGACTTTTGCTAGTTCTTCCTGCAATGCCTTTGGTTGTTCAATGCTCAATTTAACGATTTCCGCCGAATTGACCGTCCAACGGTCCATAACAATTAAAGCTAGTTTAAAATATAGATTGAGTTCGTTGTTGAGGTCATTGTTGGGTGTTTTGATTTTGAGATTGACTTTGTCTTTCTTCAACGTTTCAAAGGTTTCTCCAGAAAACTGAAAAGCTTCTCCATTGGATTCCGTTATTTTTTGTCCTTCAAAAGTTTTTGAACCTACTCCAATAGCCAGTCTTACATCCAATCCTTTTATTGTTTTAATGCACGCTTTAATATAAATAGCGTTTATAAAACTATCTTGTATGTTTTTGGTTTCTATCTGAAAACTGTCCCCTCGATAGATTTCCCATTTGTTATCATTTCCTACATAGTTCAAAGCCTCTTTTAAGGTTGATAACCACACATCAAGATTTTTTACGGACCTTGATTTTATAATATCTCCAGTGATAATGCTAGTCATATGATTTTGCAGTTGATAAAACATCACTTAATTAAGTAATAAATAGAAATATCACGTTATTAAATGATAATTAAAAATATCACACTATTAAATGATATCCAAATATATTGTTTATTGATGGATAATCAAACAATTTTACTAAAAACCGCAATCTTACTCATTGGGTAATTCAATTTTAACTTTATAGTTGTCAAGTATATGTAAATAAGTTTTATGAGAAAAATCCTCATTATCAAACTCTTCCTGACGCAAATGTTTAGTTTCAATTCGTTTTAAAGCTTTAAGAAAACGTTTTATTTCTTGCTGGTCATTCAATATTAAACCTGGAACTTCTACAGATTTACCATCATCATCTTTGGCAACCATTGTAAAATAGGAAGAATTGCAATGCTTAACCTCGCCAGTCCTAATATTTTCGGCAATCACACGAATGCCTATGACCATCGAAGTGTTACCCACAAAATTAACGGATGCCTTCATTGTTACCAATTCGCCAATCTCAATAGGTTTTAAAAAATCGACAGTATCTACGGAAGCGGTCACACAGTAAGTTTCAGAATGCTTGGAAGCACATGCAAAAGCAATTTGGTCCATCAAGTTTAGAATATAACCCCCATGAATTTTTCCATTAAAATTAGAATGAGATGGCTGCATCAATTCTGAAATTGAAATACGCGAAGCATCCACAGTTTTAAAATTGGACATATTTTAGATTTTATTCGGCATCATTGGCGCGTTTTAACAATTTTTCATTTTGTTCCTTACTCGCTTTTGCTCCAAGAGTTTTTAGATTTTCCACACGTTTGATGAGGTTGCCTTTCCCTGTAAGCTTCACCATGGCACTTTCATACGATTTCTGGACAGTTCCAATTTGATTGCCAACTTTTATCAATTCTTCGGTCAAATTCACAAACGAATCATACAATCTACCAGCTTGTGTGGCAATTTCTATGGCATTTTCTTTTTGTTTCTCATTTTGCCACATACTGTCAATGGTTTTAAGGACCGCGAGCAAGGTGGTTGGCGTTACAATGATGATATTTTTCTCAAACGCATCACCATATAAAGCAGGATATTCCATAGAAGCAATGGCAAAAGCCGATTCGATGGGGATGAACAGCAATACAAAATCAGGACTTTCCATCTCGTACAATTGATGGTAGTTTTTTTCGCCCAATTCGCTCACGCGCTTTCTGATGGACAACAAATGATTTTTTAAATGTACGGGACGTTCAGATTCATCGGTTTCGTTAATATATCTTTCATATGCCACTAAAGAGACCTTGGAATCGACCACCATTTTTTTGTCGCCAGGCAGTGAAATCACCACATCCGGCATCACTCTTCGGCCATCCTCATTGGTAAAACTTTGCTGAACAAAATATTCGCTGTCCTTTTGAAGTCCGCTGCGTTCCAGAACACGTTCCAAAACCAATTCACCCCAATTGCCCTGCATTTTGGTATCGCCTTTCAAAGCTTTGGTAAGATTGGTGGTTTCCTTGCTCATCTGTTCGTTGAGTTCCTTGAGGCCTAATATCTGGCGACGCAAATCGGCCGTTCGTGTGATATCTTCCTTGTTGGTTTCTTCGACACGTTTTTCAAAATTCTGTATTTTATCTTGAAGTGGTTTCAAAATAGCATCAATATTTTCCTTGTTTTGAAGCGTGAACTTGCTGGATTTTTCATCCAAAATCTTATTGGCAAGGTTTTCAAACTCCTTGGTGAATTTTTCCTGAAGTTTTTCCACTTCCGCTTTTTGCTCCTGATTTTTTTCGGATAGATTTGCAAATTCTGTTTGGGTTCGAGTCAATTCAGAATGAAGCAATTCTTTTTCTCGACGAATATCCTCTCGGTCAGATTCCATTTTGGAAAGCAGTTCTTTCGAGGCATCCAATTGTTCGTTAAAAGCCTGATTGGTCCGCTGCAAATCCATTTCTGCCTGTGATTTTGAATCTATCAATAATTGTTGAAGGTTTGCATTCCGCTCCTCCAAAGTGCTTTGTTCACTTTTACTTTTCAATTTCGAAATTGTGATGCCAATATAGGCCCCAATTCCTCCTGAAACAAGAATTGCAATAACAAGAATTATACTGTCGGTCATTTTAAAACGTGGATTTTATCAAAGATAGATTTTTTCGACTGAAGTTGGAAGCCAACGATTGGAAGATTTTGATAGATTTGAAGGGTTATTTATTGATTCTAAAACTTCCGGTTGTTTCATCAAAAGCAATTAAATCTTCGGGAAATAAGGTGTTAAAAGTTCCATTTGAAATCAAATTGCAAGGCTGACCTGAAACGACGTCATTTTTAGTCATCACAATCATCGTGTCGCAAAGTTGTATGGCCAAATCGATTTCATGTGAAGAAAACAAAATCGTTTTATTGGTTTCTTTTGCCAATTTCTGAAGCAATTTTAAGATGTAAGCTTTGTGGTACATATCCAAATGCGTGGTTGGTTCATCAAGAATTATCAAATCGGTATCTTGAGCCAAAGCACGGGCAATCATTACTTTTTGAAGCTGTCCATCGCTTAACTCGAAGCATTTTTTATGTTTTAAGTCTTCAAGGTTGGTTTGCATTATGGATTGATGGATGATAGTGATGTCTTCTTCGGATAAGTTTCCGACCCAATTGGTATAAGGCTGACGGCCAAGGGCAATTAGTTCAAAAACTGATAGATTTTTGGAGGCAATTTGTTCGGTCAACACCAAGCTTAATTGTTTTGCCAAATCAATCGGTTGATAATCCAAAATTGATTTCGAATTGATTAACACATCACCTTCAAGCGGCTTTTGAACATTTGTAAGGGTTCGCAACAATGTTGATTTTCCAATGCCATTCGCACCAACCAGACCAATGAGTTCCCCTTTTTTTAGTTGAATATTGATATTGGAAGCAACAACGGTTTTTTCTTTTTTAGAAGAATAACCAATCGTTAGATTTTGGGTTTCAAGAATGATATGTCGATTAGAATCCTTCATTAGTTAAAAAATCATCTTGCGCTTTCTGACCAATAACCAAATCACCACTGGAGCACCAACCAACGATGTAATGGCATTAATTGGTAATGTATAGTCACTAGTAGGGAGTTGGGCTATGCAATCGCAAACTAGCATCACAATGGCTCCAAATAAAAAAACGGCTGGCAATAGTATTTTATGATTTGAGGTGTTAAAAATCTGTCGCGTCAAATGTGGAATTGCCAAACCAATAAAAGAGATTGGTCCTGCAAAGGCAGTAATGGTTCCGGCAAGCAAACTGGTAGCAATAATGATGATAAATCGTGAATGTTTTAAATTAAGGCCTAAACTTTTAGCGTAGTTTTCACCCAAAAGCAACGTATTCAATCCTTTGATGGAAATTATACTCAAAACAATTCCAATTAAATAAATCAGAGAAAAAATAAATAATTCGTACCACGACAAATTACCCAAACTCCCAAATCCCCAAAAAATGTATTGTTGCAATTTTTCTGCGGAACTGAAATAGGAGAGGACACTTACAATGGCTGCGGTAATGCTGCCGAACATCAGTCCAATAATCAATATGGCCATCGTGTCTCTTACTTTTGACGACACTATCAGGACAGCCAAAAGTACCAAAAAGCTCCCCAAACTTGCCGCAATCACAACGCTCCATTTTGAGATTAAAAATGTTGTAAATACGCCTCCAAAAAAGCCAGAACCTAAAATTACCAAAGCCACACCTAAACTTGCGCCAGAACTAATTCCCAGCACAAATGGTCCTGCTAATGGATTTCTAAACAGTGTTTGCATCAACAAACCGGATATTCCCAATCCCGAACCGACCAAAATTGCTGTAAACGCTTTTGGTAATCTATAGTTTTGAATAATATATTGCCAGGAGTCGTTGTCGATGTTTCCAGTTAAACTTTTAAAAATTTCTTTCGTCGGAATAGACACAGAACCCAAGCTGATATTCACAAAAAAGCAAATGACCAATAACACTGCAAGTGCCAAAAATGGAATTTGATATGTTTTGGAAGTGTGCAATTAATCTAGTCGTTTAAAGAAGTAAGGTTCATAATCATTCAGTAATTCTGGATGGCAGATTTTCACCAAGTCCTTCAAAACTAAATCAGGTCTTGCGGTGCCTAATTCGTAATAAATGACGCCTCCAGCGGTGCCTTTGGTATTCACAAATGAATAGACATTTTTATTTTTGAAAGCATCAAAACGTGTGTAATGTTCGTTGGCTTTTGAAAGCGCTTCTAGTGAACTATAATACGAAGGACTTATCCAAATGTCAGCATCTTTTGCTTTTTCAAAAACGGCTTCAAAACTCAAGGCCAAACTTCCACTGGTTTTGGTATCGCTCCAAAGGTAATTGACATTGGCATCGTGGAGCAATTGTGCTTCTGGACTGCTTCCATTGGGCAAATACCACACATCTTTTTCCATTGCGCCACTTAATACTGTTGGCTTTTTTTTCACTGTAACAGCTAATTTTTTTGCCTCTAAATAATCGCTTTCTATGTGATTGAAAATGGAATCTGCTTCTTTTTCTTTATTGTACAATGCTCCAAAAAATTTAATCCATTCGGCTTTTGCCAAAGGTGAGGATTCTACCCAATCCCCATTATAAATCACAGGAATCCCGGATTTTTTGATGGTTTCAAACGTTTTATTGTTGCCGTCAATTCCGAATCCAACAACAACATTTGGATTTACTTCCAACAATACTTCGGTATTGATTCCTTCATTTTTGCCCAATTCTCTAACTGATTTGTTGTCAATCAATATTCTGGTTTTCTCCGATGAAATATAATCGGTACCAGGAAAACCAACCAAGGTTTCTTCTACTCCAAGCAATTCCAGAGCGGGAATATGGGTGGTGGATGTAACTACAATGGTTTCAATCGGTGTTAGTAACATACCATCAAATTCATCAGCATTCAAAGTGAAAATCGCAGCTTTTTCCTTTGGAATTAAGGCATAACGATACGTTTTTTCTGCTTTGGGCCAAGGATTACTTATTTCGAGTACACTATAATCTTGAAAATTAATAACCGAAAATCCCTTTGCGTAGGAAATGGAAAGCGTATCGGTATCAACTGAAGGTAATTTGGTAGGTGTACTTTTGTTTTCCTTACAATTTAAAAACGAACAGAAAATAAATAGAATAGCAATGTTTTTCACAGTCATGGTTTTTCAACTTCAAAAATAAGATTATTTAAAGTTTCCTCTCAATCATTAAACAAAATGTTTATTTTCGCATCGAATTTAGGTTCTCGTTTTGGCGAGATTAAAAGGGAATCTGGTGAGATAATTAGTATCAAGTCCAGAACTGTTCCCGCAACTGTAAGCTACAAAGCTTCATGTAAAACTTCACGTCACTGTCACGCCTTGCGTGATGGGAAGACCAACATGAAGACGCAAGTCAGGAGACCTGCCAAATTCAAACACATAAGTCAAACTTTCGGGATAAAAGTTGGAGTATGATTTTCATACTGCTCTCGAGTATTAGCAATTAAAATGAACAACAAAGTAATGTTTGGTGTATTGGCATTTGGTATGTCAGTAGCAGGTTTTGCACAACAGCAAAGCGATTCCACAAAAGTGGAACAATTAGAGGAAGTCGTCGTGACGGATTCCAAATTCAATCTCAAACGAGAAAATTCAGGTAAGGTCATTACCAAGATTACCCAAGAAGAATTACAAAGACAACAAGGAAAATCGATTGCTGAAATCATCAACTCGACAGCCGGAATTGAAATCAACGGTACAAAAAGCAATGCTGGGCAAAACCTTGCTTATTACATTAGAGGTGGTAGAAATCGTCAAGTTTTGGTACTGATTGATGGTATTGCGGTGACCGATGCGTCCCAAATTGCCAACGATTATGATTTGAGACTTTTAAATGTGGACCAAGTAGAAAGTATCGAGATTTTAAAAGGTGCTTCGAGTACATTGTATGGTTCTGGAGCGGCGACGGCTGTCATTAATATCAAATTAAAGACCGCTTCCAAGGATAAAATCGCAGCGAATTTTACGAGCATCGTTGGAAGTAATCAAACTTCGGATGAGAACAACTACGCGATTGAGGATTTTAGAAATTCTGTGTCGGTGAACGGAACGTTAGATAAATTCAATTATTTAGCAAGTTTCGGGAATCAATATACTGATGGGTTATCCGCCATTTCCAATGGCACGGAATCTGACCCATACAATGCCATCAATGGAAATTTGAAATTGCGTTATGAATTTTCAAAGGCGTTTAAAATGAATGCCTATGCAAGTTTTGATAAGTTCAAGGCCGATTTTGATGATGCCTTTTCTGGAATTGATACGGACGACATTTCAAAGACAAATCAATATCGTCTAGGGATTGCTCCTGAATTCACTTATAAAAATGGAAGCATCACTCTAAATGGCGCTTACAATAACATCGAGCGTGAGATAGTTTCCAGTTACCCTGCCAAATTCAATGCGGAAAGTTTTGTCGGCGATATATTCAATCGTTACAATTTTAATGATTCATTTTATACAGTTTTAGGTGTGAATGTGCAGGAAAACAAGATGGAAAGTTTTTCAATTCCTTTTGGTGGTACTGATTTTGAACAGAGCATCAATCCAGAAGAGGCCAAGTTCACCATTATCGACCCGTATGCCAATGTGGTGTATGTGTCCGAATTTGGATTGAATGTGAATGCAGGTGCACGTTTCAACAATCATTCTGAATACGGAAGTCATTTGGTGTATAGCTTGAATCCTTCTTTCAGAAAAGAATTGAATTTTGGGTACATCAAAGGTTTGGCGAGTTATAGTACAGCTTATATTACACCTTCACTGTATCAATTATTCGAGCCGACCTATGGCAATTCTGAATTAAAACCTGAAGAAAATACTACGATTGAAGTTGGAGCGGAACTTAATATTAAGGATAAAGCATTATTCAGTGTTGTGTATTTTAATCGTGATGAGAAGAATTTTATTGATTTTATCGATTTGGGAAATTTTGAATATCAATATAAAAATGTGGACGAAGCATTTACTGCAAGTGGACTTGAGTTTACTGCCAATTATAAAATCACTAAAAAGCTAGCTTTAAATGCAAATGCAACCTATACCAAAGTTGAAGAAAATTTAAACTTGCGAATCCCAGAACTGAAAGTCAACGCACGATTGGATTATCAGCTTTGCGATGCAACTTTTATGAGTTTATCCTATCAATATAACGACGATAGAAGGGATTCGGTTTATA
Organism: Flavobacteriaceae bacterium UBA5544; assembly: GCA_002426755.1. Lineage (GTDB taxonomy): Bacteria > Bacteroidota > Bacteroidia > Flavobacteriales > Flavobacteriaceae > JBPOFM01. Next base: position 117,273 of record DINI01000003.1, on the reverse strand, counting down.
ACAATGACACTTTCATGAATGAAGATGTGACCTTAAAACGTTACAGTCTTTTGGATGTGTATGTCAGTCATAAAATCGTCAAAGAAAAGGTGACACTTTTTGCAAATGTCACTAATATTTTAAACGAAGATTATGTGGAACTTTTTGGTTACAGCACCAAAGGACGAAACATTAATTTAGGGGTTACAATTCGTTTATAATAAAAAAAGCCGCTGATTAGAGCGGCTTTTTTTTATTTGTTATTGAGTTGACTTCTAAAGGAGCGAGGAGCCATTTCAGAATCAATATACATTTCATTCTCGAGCAACCTGGTATCTACTCTGGCTTTGATTGCATTTAACTCTAGAAGGTTTGGCTCACTCATTCTACCATTTCCTGATATATGCTGAATGGCTCTTGCCAATAAAGGTTCTGAAACATCGCCTAAAATCCCAAAATTTATTGGGCTTTCTATCACTTCAAATATAGCATCAGGATTGAGTCCTGTCGCAGGTACTTGTCCATCATTTTTGTTTACCGAAATTGCCACCAATGGCTGGAGTGCATAAGTATGGTTGGGATTTACGTTGTTACGGCTAAAATCTGGAGAATCATAAATGGTGATGGATGCCTGTGATTTTCCAATTGTTGTGCCTCCAATCTGGATAACTGTAATATATTCCTTGAGGCTATTGATAATCATTTCACTGGCAGAAGCCGTACTTCCTGTAGTAAGAACATAAACCCTGTTTAAATTTAGGCTATTGATGGCGGCCCCATCTTCCCCTAATGTATTCGAAAAGTTATAATTGGTATTATTCGATTGAAGGTCATTATTATAGATGAGTTTGGAAAACACCTCACCATTGAACTGACCAGTAATCATACTTCCCAAAAATGTGGCGACATCTACTCGACCTCCTCCATTGTAGCGTAAATCCAATACCAACTCTTGCACATTATTGGACTGAAAAGAGGCAAACGCTGCATTCAGTTGATTGACGTAATTGGCATTAAATGAATTGTACATTAAATACCCCACATTCACACCATTAACAGGAATGATTTCAGAAAGATATACAGGATTTTCGGTATAAGGTTGCTTGGTCAAAGTTACCGATTCGCCATTTGGAGTGATGGTGTCATCGTTTGTACTCGATGTTCCGTTGTCATTGTAATCGGCAAAGTCCAACGTGTAAGTATCTTGGTTCAATAAACTCCCAATATTATCTGCTGTCATGGTAACGCCATTAACCGATGTAAAAATCTGTCCTCTTTGGAGATTCAATCCGCTTGCGACACTATTATTGAGCACAAGTCGGATGATTCCAAAAGCATTTGTTGTACTTCCTGGGACGTAATAAAAATTGAATTCCAGGCCATTGCTTTTAAAAACGCCATTAAATTGTTGTTCAAGGGCAATATAGTCACTTACTATTACACTAAATCTGTCCACTGTTTGCCTTTGGTATATAACACTTTCAAATAGTTCTTCAGGCCCAGAAAAGCCATTTAAGTAAGTTGTATATTCTTCATTTGAAGAAAATCGATTGTTGGCTAAATCAGGTATTTCATCTTTATATAAATAAAACGCGTTCATACCTTTCCAAACAAAATCAGAAATATCGCTTGCACCAATGGCATTATCATCTTGGTCTTCAAAGCAACTGGTCGTAAGACTGAAAGCTAAAAAGGCGATGAAGGTAATTTTTAAAATTCTCATAGGATTGTCTTTTTTCTTGTTCACTAGCAATGTATTGGTCTATTAAACTTTAAATTTACTTACATTATTGTGAATTAAAAATAATTTGTAACAAAACTTAGACTGGTTCGTCGTAAAGATAGAAACGGGAATAACTAACCTGTTTTAAAAAACTAATCATCAAATGACACAGGCAGATTTTGTAAATATAGTGATGCCTTTTAAAGACAAGGTATTTCGATTGGCAAAGCGATTGTTGGTTTCGAGAGAAGAAGCTGAGGACGCCACGCAGGAAATCTTGTTGAAATTGTGGAATAATCAGGAGAAGATGGAAGATTATAAGAATGTTGAAGCTTTTTCCATGACAATGACCAAGAATTTTTGTCTCGATCGATTAAAATCAAAACAGGCACAAAACTTGAAGATTGTTCACAGTAATTATCAGGACAATAACACATCGTTACAAAAACAGATTGAGTTGAATGACAGTGTGGATTGGGTTTCAAAAATAATTGAAGCGCTTCCGGAACAACAAAAAATAATATTGCAATTGAGAGATATAGAGCAATACGAATTTGAAGAGATAGCAGAAATGCTGGAAATGAACCAAACAGCCATTCGTGTTGCCTTATCAAGAGCGAGAAAAACAATAAGAGAAGAATTAACAAACAAACACAATTATGGTGTCAGATAAACACATAGAAACGTTGTTGGAAAAATATGACAATGGCGAAACAACCCTCAAGGAAGAGCAGCAGTTGAGAGCCTATTTTGCTCAAGGCACGATTGCGCCACATTTGGAATCTTACAGAGTGATGTTTCAATATTTTTCCAATACCAAAGAGGAAACCTTTACCAAAGAAGTTCCAATCCATGCAAAAAAGCGTAGTTATATCTACCAATGGATTTCCGTAGCAGCAGTTATTGTCATTATGTTTGGAATTTTTATACAGTTCAATAATGATAGACCAAAAACCTTCGGAGAATTGACCAAGGAAGAGCAATTGGTATATAACCAAACTAAAGAAGCCTTAAATCTTCTTTCTTCAAAATTCAATCAAGGAGCTTCCAACGTGAGCGTGTTAGGAGTGGTTGGCAACCAATTTGACAAAGGTGCCGAACAAGTGGAATATGTGAGCGAATTTTCAAAAACAACGAATAAAATCTTAAAACAACCCAATAAATAATTAAAAACAAGTATTTAAATAATTAGAAATCATGAAGAAATTAGTAATCCTATTAGCAATTATCATCGCTCCTGTAATGTCCTTCGGACAAAGTATTTTCGATAAATATGAAGATATGGATGGAGTGTCATCTTTTGTATTGACCTCAAAAATGTTCAATATGTTAGCAACCATCAATGTAAATATGGACGATCCAGAAGACCAAGCATTTATGGATATGGCCAAGAAAATCACTGGCTTGAAGGTTTATACCACAGGAAGTGAAAAAACTGCAGCAGATATGAATGCTTCCGTAAAATCATATTTGGGCAGCTCCAAATTGGAAGAATTGATGCGCATGAAAGATGGCAATCAAACCGTAAACTTCTATGTGAAAGAAGGAAAAGATGAAAACCATGTAAAGGAACTATTGATGGTTATCAACGGCCTTAAGGAATTGACCCAAGGGGAGGACATCAAGATCAATGGGAAAAAACGTGAGTTTGAAACCGTACTATTGTCTTTGACAGGGGATATCGATTTGAGACAAATCTCTAAATTGACCGAAAAAATGAATGTTCCCGGTGGTGACCAACTTAATAAAGCTGGTAAAGAAAAAAAACAATAATATAATGACTTCACTAATCAAACATATTGTAGTATTGGTGGTTTTGGTTGCAACACTTTTCAGTTGCGACCAAAATCCATCGTTGCAAACCTATTTTGTTGACAATCAAGAAAAACCCAATTTTCTATCTATAGATATACCAGTTTCAATGCTGAAAATTGACGAAACAAAATTGAGCGTGCAACAAGAGGAAGCATACCATTCAGTGCAAAAGCTGAATATGTTGGCCTACAAAAAAGACAGTATCAATAGTTCAGATTATAAAGCTGAACTGGCCAAAGTGAAAACAATTCTTGATGATAAAAAGTATCAGGAATTGATGCGTGGCGGTAATTCTACAGACGGAAAATTTGTGGTTAAATATCTTGGTGAGGATGATGATATCGACGAATTCATTCTCTTTGGAAGTGCAAATGACATGGGCTTTGCAGTGGTGAGAATCTTGGGAGATGACATGGATCCGAATAAATTAATGCAACTATCATCAGTTATTGAATCTAGCAATGTGGATAATGCACAGATAAAACAGTTTGTGGATTTTTTCAAATAAAGAGTAAAATCTAAACTAAAATAACAGAATCACTCGGAATCCTTTTCGGGTGATTTTTTGTTTTCTTCATTAAACAGAACATAATAAATATTGGCGACAATAAAGGAAAAGCACGAAAACAAGATCAGTTTTACAATCATGTAATCCAAAACATCCAAAACGCCGGCAATAAAAAACGCCAGCACAATGAATCCAGTAAACCAAACCATGAATTGATCTTTTGTGAAGAGTTTAAAATTCATATTCCTGTGTAATTGCTTGGAGATATTTGTTTCAATTCCGTTTTTATTTCTTGAGAAACGTCTAACGTCTCAATAAAATCAGACATTGTTTTCTGATTGATTTTTTCGTTGGTTCTCGTTAAGCCTTTCAACGCTTCATACGGATTTGGATAACCTTCGCGACGCAAAATCGTTTGTATGGCTTCGGCAACTACAGCCCAATTGTTTTCAAGGTCTTCAGCAAATTTAGCTTCATTTAAAACCAATTTGTTCAATCCTTTTAAAGTGGATTTAAAGCCAATGATAGTATGCGCAAACGGAACACCTACATTGCGCAACACCGTGCTGTCCGTCAAATCGCGTTGCAATCTTGAAATAGGAAGTTTTGCAGATAAATGTTCAAAAATGGCATTGGCAATCCCTAGATTTCCTTCACTGTTTTCAAAATCGATAGGGTTCACTTTATGTGGCATGGCAGAACTACCAACTTCCCCTTCCTTAATTTTTTGTTTGAAATAATCCATAGACACATAAGTCCAAATGTCCCGATCTAAATCAATGAGGATATTGTTGATACGTTTTAAAGCATCAAACATCGCAGCCATGTGGTCATAATGTTCTATTTGTGTCGTTGGGAATGAATGTTTTAACCCCAAAGTTTTTTCTACAAATTTACTGCCAAAAGCTTTCCAATCAATTGCTGGGTAGGCTACTTTGTGTGCATTGTAATTTCCTGTGGCACCACCAAACTTTGCCGCATTCGGAACTGCTTTTAATAATTCAAACTGTTCGTGCAAACGCATCACAAACACATCGATTTCTTTGCCTAATCGCGTTGGAGATGCGGGTTGTCCATGGGTTCTGGCGAGCATTGGTACGTTTGCCCATTCGGTGGAAAGTGCCTTCAGTTTATTCAACACAATCACAAATTCTGGCATGTACACATCCTTTACAGCTTCAAGAATACTTAAAGGAATGGCTGTATTGTTGATGTCTTGTGATGTCAAGCCGAAATGGATGAATTCCTTGTGCTTTTGAAGGTTTAAAAGATCAAATTTTTCCTTAATAAAATATTCAACAGCCTTTACATCATGATTCGTTACTTTTTCAATATCCTTAATTTTCAGTGCGTCTTCGGTCGAAAAATTGACGTAAATCGCTCTTAACTGTTTAAATAAAGCGGTGTCGAAGCCCGAAAGCTGAGGCAAAGGCAATTCACATAACGCAATAAAATACTCAATTTCTACACGAACTCTATACTTTATTAAAGCCTCTTCTGAAAAATAGGGCGCTAATTCATCGACTTTACTTCGATAGCGACCATCGATTGGAGAAATAGCGTTGAGTGATGATAATGACATGCGGTTGTGTTTTTAAGAAGTTGCAAAGATAACAAAGAAAGTTAGAAGAGTGGAGTAGAAGATGGAAGATTATGTCCTCAAAATCTCTATCTTTAGAATAAAATTCAATCGAATGAAAAAGTTTATAATTTTAGTGTCATTATTAATTTTTCAATGTTCTTTTTCTCAATTGTATAAAAAATCAGAGCCCTTCACGCACACATACTCCATTGTTGCAAGAGATTCTGTGACTGGGGACATCGGAGTTGCGGTTCAAAGCCATTGGTTTAGTGTTGGAAGTTTGGTTATTTATGGTAAGGCAGGAGTGGGAGTTGTAGCGACACAGTCGTTGGTAAATCCCAGTTACGGACCAAAAGGTTTGGTATTGATGGAGCAAGGATTGTCTCCCCAACAGGCATTGGACGCACTGTTGGCTAACGATTCTGGAGAAATGTACCGTCAGGTCGCCTTTTTGGATGCTAATGGTGAAGTTGCAACACACACAGGCAGTTTGTGCATTGATGAAGCAGGTCATAGACAAGGAAAGAATTTTTCTGTTCAGGCAAATATGATGCTTAAGAATACAGTTTGGGATGCTATGGCAAATGCTTTTGAAACGACCAAAGGAAGCCTGGACGAAAGAATGTTGGCGGCTTTAAAAGCGGCAGAAGCTGAAAAAGGTGATATTCGTGGAAGTCAGTCGGCTGCGATTTTAATAGTGAAAGGTAAGACAGCCGGAAATTCTTGGGAAGATAAGGTGATGGATTTACGGGTAGAGGATAGTGCTAATCCAATTGGTGAATTGGAACGTTTGATAAAAGTACATAAAGCTTATGATTATATGAATCAAGGTGATTTGGCGATGGAAGTTGGGGATTCTAAAAAAGCAGAGGAATTATATTTAAATGCTCAAAAATTATTTCCAGAGAATCTTGAAATGCAATATTGGTATGCCATCAACCTCCTCAACAATAGGGAATTTGTAAAAGCACATCCGATTTTGGCGCCCATTTTCAAAAGGGACAAAAATTGGAAAACCTTAACCTCAAGATTGGTCAAAAGTAAGTTGTTGACGATTTCTGAAGAGGAATTGAATAAGGTAATGAAACTTTAAAAAAAACAAAGACGTTAGGCCGCGTCGCATCAAGAATCAAGGTGATTTATAGTTGTTTATAGAAGTACTGATTTTTGGTCCTATGTTCTGTGTTACTGACTTTTCCTTATCTTCTTCAAAATATGCCTCGCCCTAGCTTTAAACGCAGCACTCTGCACTTGAAAATCACGGTTTAAAATCAATGCAAGTTCAGGATGAATCCATTCAATATCATTTCCTAAAAGAAATAATGTATGCATTGCATACGCCTTTGGTGCGACCTTTTCGTCATTAATCATCCAATCAAAACAGGCTTCCACAATGTGTTCTCTATGAGAAGCTGTCAATGCAGTTTGCATCTTGTTGTCTTCTTTAGAGTAGTAATCCATGACCAAATACTCACAGATTTTGGCAATAGGTCGCACGGCAGGGTCGAGATGCACTCTCTTCATGTTGGCTGTAAATACATCCAAATACGGAATGATTTCATCAAGCTGTTCACCGCACATAAATTCTAGTACCCAAGCCGCTCTGCACGAGATCTTGTCATCAACCATAAATAGAATATCCAATAATTTCGGAATCAATTCAGGCTGTGCAATCAGTAGATTGGCATACTTCAATCGATTGGCACGAGAGTGGTCAACGTAATTTAATTCATCATATAATTGTTCGGTAGTCAATCGATTTTACTATTTTTAATGATTAAAACTAATAAAAATGAAGTTCATAAAAAAGATTCTATTACTGTTGCTGGTGGTATGTATCATAGCACAATTTTTTGGACCTGATAAAAATGAAGGCGAATTAAGCTCCATGGATAATTTTTATGCAGATACAAATCCACCTGAAGATGTAAAATTGATTTTAAAAGAAGGCTGTATGGATTGTCATAGCAACGTCACACGTTATCCTTGGTATAGCCAGATAACACCAGTCAATTATTGGATGGCGGAGCACGTTACGGACGGGAAAAAACATTTTAATGCATCAAATTGGGAAAATAATTCAACCAAACGTAAAGACCATAAATTTGAAGAGCTTATAGAAATGGTCGAGGAGAAGGAAATGCCGTTGCCTTCTTACACATGGATACATACTGAAGCAAAACTCTCTGATGGTCAAATAAAAGCGGTTGTTGATTGGGCAAAACAAGTGCGTTTTAAATACAGTTTGGAGCCTAAACCCGAATAGATAATTTAATTCCATTCGTCCAAATCACAAATGCCACTTTTGGGACAATAAAGTATTTGTTGGAATTTGGGTTTTAAAGAACACAGTTAGGTAGTTATGACAAAAACACTGTTAATCATCGGTTTCGTCTGGCCAGAGCCCAAAAGTTCTGCTGCCGGAAGTCGCATGATGCAACTGATTGAAGCATTTCAAAAACAAGATTATAACATCACATTTGCCAGTCCTTGTGCCAAAAGTGAGAATGCTTTTGATTTGACTACCATTGGGATTGAACAAATTTCGATAGAACTTAACAGTCAGAGTTTTGATGAATTTGCATCAAAATTAAACCCGAAAATCGTATTGTTTGACCGATTCATGATGGAAGAGCAATTTGGTTGGCGTGTTTCTGAACAATGTCCAAATGCTTTGAAAATTCTGGATACGGAAGATTTGCATTGTTTAAGAAAGGGTAGGGAACAGGCATTAAAAGATGGAAACCCATTTGATGTAACTTATCTTTTTAATGACACCGCCAAACGCGAAATAGCCAGTATATATCGATGTGACATAAGTTTGATTATTTCAGAAGTTGAAATGAATATCTTAAAGCATCAATTTAAGGTCAGTGAACAATTACTGTATTATTTGCCTTTTTTAACCGATGCCATGTCATTGGAAACAAAAAAAAATCTTCCAAAATTTAAAGACAGAGAACATTTTATTGCAATCGGGAATTTTCTTCATGCTCCCAATGATGATGCAGTAGTGTTTCTAAAGGAAAAAATTTGGCCCTTCATTCGAAAAAAACTGCCCAAAACAGAGCTTCATGTGTACGGCGCTTATGCTCCGCAAAAGGTGAATCAGTTGCACAATGAAAAGGAAGGGTTTTTAATCAAAGGTTTTGCGGAGGATGTAAATGTGGTCATGCAAAAAGCGAAAGTGTGTTTGGCACCTTTGCGGTTCGGAGCTGGTCTAAAAGGGAAGTTGATTGATGCGATGGCGAACGGCACACCTTGCGTCATGACACCTTTGGCGGCTGAGGGGATGTTTGGGAATTTTGAACCCAACGGATTCATTGAAGAGGATGCCAAGCAAGTTGCAAGTAAATCAATTGAACTTTATAAGGATAAAATCTTCTGGAATGGCATGCAGAAGAATGGGTTTTTGGTCATGAACGCGCGATTTGATAAACATCTATTTATCGCCGATTTTTTTATGCACCTTACTACGATGCTAAATAATCTAGATATCATGCGCGCCCAAAACTTCACGGGGATGATGTTACAACATCAATCGATGCAAAGCACCAAATTCATGAGTAAATGGATAGAGGAAAAGAATAAATAAAAGCATTAAGCCATCACTTCACTCTTTTTTATTTTTCTGTATATAAAGGTATTGAAGATGTTTCGTTTGGCAAAACGTGTTAATTTATCCGATTGATAAAATTTAATGAACAAAGTCTTGTCCACACCAAAAAATTCATAGGTATTCCCATCCAAAAAAGTCAATTCCAAAACCAAGCCTTTATGGTGCCAATCGATAATTGGCGTTGTAATGGTGTCGTTGAATTCGTCCAAGTTAGCAGCTTTGGTTTCTGGCGCAATGCTCACCAAAAAGTGATACCCATCAATGATTTGTCGGCTTTTCAATTCAGCGGCAATCGCTTTTTCATCACCAGGTTGAAACTTATCAGGATGCCATTCCTTGACCAAATCCCTGTAAGTAGATTTTAACGATTTTAAATCGAAATGGTTTTCGATGTTGAACAATTTTTTGTATTCATTGATACGTTTCATTCGGATGCTTTTTTGAAGGCGCAAAAGTACACTTTTTAATGATTTGAATATGAATTGTTTTATAAATAATTAATTCAGTCATTCATCATTTCGGAGCTAAAATGAATCAAGATGGAAAGAGACAAGAACGAGGACGAAAATAAACCGATGTCTTTTAAAAAAACATTCGTGTAGTCGTGGCTTATTTTCATAGCTTTGCACGCAAATTTTTAGATGTAAAATATAATGATTTCAGTAGATAATTTGGCAGTTGAATTTGGTGGACAAACATTGTTCAGTGACGTTTCATTCACCATAAATCCAAATGATAAAATAGCCTTGATGGGTAAGAATGGTGCAGGAAAATCCACTATGATGAAGATTATTGCTGGCGAGCAAAAAGGGACACGTGGGAATGTAAGGTTTCCAAAAGATGCTGTCATTGCCTATTTGCCGCAGCATTTATTGACCGAAGATAATTGCACCGTCTTTGAAGAAGCCTCTAAAGCATTCGCCCATATTTTTGCGATGCGCGACGAAATGGATGCTTTGAACAAGGCTTTGGAAACCCGTACAGACTACGAGTCTGATGAATACATGAATATCATCACGAAAGTGTCCGATTTGGGAGAGAAATATTATGCATTGGAAGATATCAATTACGATGCTGAAGTTGAAAAAGCTCTTGGTGGTCTAGGTTTTAAGCGCGAAGATTTTACAAGGCAGACCAGCGAATTCAGTGGTGGTTATCGCATGCGGATTGAGTTGGCTAAAATATTGTTGCAGAAACCAGATTTGATTCTGCTGGATGAGCCAACCAACCATATCGATATTGAATCGGTGATTTGGTTAGAGGATTTTTTGTTGAACAAAGCCAATGCCGTCATGGTCATTTCGCACGATAAGGCCTTTATTGATAATATCACGAATCGTACGATTGAAGTCACCATGGGACGTATTTATGATTACAAAGCCAATTATTCCCACTACTTGCAGTTGCGTGAAGACAGACGTTTGCATCAAATAAAAGCTTACAATGAGCAACAAAAATTCATTGCGGATAATATCGCGTTTATTGAGCGTTTCAAAGGAACCTACTCCAAAACGAACCAAGTGAATTCCCGCGAGCGTATGTTGGAAAAGCTTGAAATCATTGAAATCGATGAAATTGATACGTCTGCCTTAAAGTTGCGTTTCCCACCAGCACAACGCTCTGGCGATTATCCTGTGACCGTCAAAGATTTGTCAAAATCGTATGGCGACCATGTGGTGTTCAAAAATGCCAATATGTCCATTTCTCGTGGCGAAAAAGTATCTTTTGTGGGGCGAAATGGCGAAGGAAAATCCACGATGATAAAAGCCATTATGGGAGAAATAGATGTGGAAGGTCATTGTGCGTTAGGTCATAACGTAAAGGTTGGGTATTTTGCCCAAAACCAAGCGTCATTGTTGGATGAAGGCTTGACTATTTTCCAAACGGTGGATGAAGTGGCTGAAGGAGACATTCGCACGCAAATAAAGAATATTTTGGGTCGGTTTATGTTCAAAGGTGATGATATCGATAAAAAAGTATCTGTCCTTTCTGGAGGAGAAAAAACACGTTTGGCGATGGTTAAATTACTTTTGGAACCTGTGAATCTCTTGATTCTCGATGAGCCTACGAACCACTTGGATTTAAAATCGAAAGATGTTCTAAAAGAAGCTTTACTGGATTTCGATGGTACCTTGATTTTGGTGTCCCACGACCGGGATTTTCTTCAAGGCTTATCCCAAAAAGTGTTTGAATTTAAAGACCAACGCGTCATTGAGCATTTTGAAACCATTGATGATTTCTTGGTCCGCAATCGAATTGAGAATCTGAAGCAGATTGATTTGAAGAAGTAAAAGACTATATCAATTTTATAAATTGTTTCATTCCCACAGTAGCGCTTTCAGCAATCACTTTCAAATTTCCTTTGCTTTCCATACTTGGTTTTGGGTCGATAAAATAGGTCGGCGTTCCTTCAGGCACATAATGCATCAAACCTGCTGCCGGATACACTTGCATTGAGGTGCCAATAATCAATAATATATCCGCAGTTTCACAAATCTCCATTGCTTTGTCGATCATTGGAACCGCTTCGCCAAACCAGACGACATGCGGTCGCAGTTGGTGGCCTTTGGGACACAAATCGCCCAATTTAATATCGTTTTTGCAATCGAAAAAAGTATCTTCATCAATCACGTTTCTCGATTTCGTTAACTCTCCATGCAAATGGATGACGTTGCTGCTTCCGGCTCGCTCATGCAAATCATCCACATTTTGAGTAATGATGCTTACGTTGTAATTGGTTTCAAGTTCAGCCAAATCAAAATGGGCAGAATTGGGTTCAACGTCCAACAGTTGTCTACGACGTTGATTATAAAAATCCAAAACCAATTCCGGATTCGCTCGAAAACCTTCAGGCGTGGCTACTTCCATCACATCATGACCTTCCCAAAGTCCGTCCGCATCCCTAAAGGTTTTGATGCCACTTTCGGCACTGATTCCTGCTCCTGTAAGTACAACAATGTGTTTCATATTTCTAATTTAGCATTTTAAAATTATATTTGATGCTATGACAGACATAAAACTTTTGGAGCATTTAGAATCATTTCTAACCGAATCTCGGAAAGAGAAATTCTTAAATGTGCTGTCGCAACGCACCAAACATTTTACGGTGGCAACGGAAGATGTATATCAATTGCACAATACCAGTGCGGTCATTCGAAGCTGTGATGTGTTTGGCATTCAGGAAGTGAGTATTGTTGAAGAGAGAAACTCCAAACGCATTGATAGGGAGATTGCGATGGGTGCACAGAAGTGGGTGGACCTAAATCGGTTTCATTCGGTGGGTGATTGCATATTGGATTTAAAATCAAAAGGATATCAAATAATTGCCACAACACCGCATGTCGGCGATTGTTTGTTGCATGAATTTGACATCACCAAAAAGTCCTGTTTTTTCTTCGGAAGGGAAACAGAAGGTTTGTCGCCAGAGGTTTTGCAAGCTGCGGATGGGTTTCTTAAAATCCCAATGGTTGGTTTTACGGAGAGTCTAAATATATCGGTTTCTGCCGCAATCATCCTTCAGCATGTCACAACCCGACTCAAACAATCGGATATTCAATGGCAATTATCTAAAGAGGAACAACTAGAGAAGCGTTTGGATTGGGTACAAAAGACGCTCAAAAGTTCCGAGGATATTGTGAGGCGATTTTATGAAGAGGGAAAAAATCACTAAATTTAATGTAACTAACCAAAATCTTTGTATCATGCTAGTCGTTCTCTATATCATCTTGGCTATTATAGCCATTTTAGTTTTAGTTGCTCTAATTGCTCCAAAAAAGTTTCACGTGAAGCGTAGTATCGTCATTAATAGGTCACTACCTGAAGTATTTGACTATTTAAAATACATCAAAAATCAAGATCATTGGTCACCGTGGAAAAGAAAAGATCCGAATATGAAGCAAGAATCGGTCGGCATTGACGGACAGGTCGGTTTCATAAATAAATGGGAAGGCAATAAGAACGTAGGTATTGGTGAGCAGGAATTAACAAGGCTGGTTCAAAATGATAGCGTCGAAAGTCAATTGCGTTTTTTTAAACCGTGGAAGTCAGAATCAAATGCGTATCTCAAAGTCAATAAAATTGATGACCAACACACCGAAGTTGTCTGGGGATTTTCAGGGGTCAATAAAGTTCCTGCAAATGTCTTTATGCTGTTTTTTAATATGGATAAAATGGTAGGAAAAGACTTTGAAGAAGGATTGTCTAGTTTAAAGAAGATTCTTGATAATCCCAATTAAAATCGTTTGGAAATCGAATTACCCACGATTTCGACTCAACACTTTATATTCTTCATAGCATTCGCTAATGGCATCCAATATTTGAAGGTCATTGGCTGTCTCAATAAAGTCTTTGGAATAATTGCATTGGCTAACGATTTCATCTAAATCCACTCTGTCAACTTGCAGTAGAACCATCAACATTTCCCGGTCGAACCGCGATGCCAAAAGATTGCGTATTTCGTCATCTTGTTTCATTTGACGCAGTTTTTTCATCTCTTTGGGTTTCTTCCCAAAAAGATTATAGAGAAAATCTGCAGGATTAAAAATAGAACCTAAAACTTTGCTTATGCCTCTTTGGGAATTATTTCCACCTTCATAACCAGCGGTTGATAAACCAGAAATACTATAACGATAATTGGTCTTTATGGGAACTTGCGCAATATCGACTGCAAGAAAGCCCGTCAGTTTTAATTGCTTAACAACGACTTCTTCAAGGGCTAATGCCAATTCGGTCATTTCTATTTTTACATCACCATATTTAAGCCAGTCATTGGTAACCTTCACCTTAATTGATTTATATCCTAAATAGGAAAAATGTAAGGTGTCATTGATTTTCGCAGTCATTTCAAAATGACCATTTTCATCTGAAGATGTCCCTTTTACTAAATTGAGATTGACAATATTGACACTTTCCAAAGGTTGAGTGGTCGTCGTGCTGATTACAGTTCCTTTTATAGTGGTTACTTCTTGTGCGATACAAAAGGATGTGACCAATAAAAATGAAAAAAGTAAAAGTAGATGTCTCATACGGTAAAATTAGCTATAAAAATAACAATCAAAACGGAAAAACGGGTCAAAGCTTATAATTTTGACTAAATATTAACTTTAAAGTACAAAGTGAAAAGTCCAAACTTGCTTACACCGCATGCTTGAACTTTTAACTTCTTATATTAATATGGTACTTTAGTATCAGTCTTCCCTACGTCTTGAGCGTCTTGGAGGAGAGAAGCTTGGTCCAACAGGTTTGAAATCTCCTTTGGCACGTCGTTCTTTTCTATTCAATCCAGAATCGGATGCATCATTGGAACGTCTTGAACGTGAATCAGAACTTCTGCGTTCACCACCTCTGTCACTTCTTCCACCGCCCGAACGTCTTTCGCCTCTCGGTTTAAAATCACCTTCGGAACGTCTTCCACCACCGCCAGAACGTCTTTTATTTCTGCTGGTGCCACGACCTTTGTCTTCGCTCACTTCCACATTGACGAAACGTCCGTTGTGTTTGTAATCTTGAAATAATGCCAATACTTTTTCCTGTAATTCTTTTTCGGTATTGAAGAACGAGAAGCTTTCCTTTACATCGACCTTAAAGACATCATCTCTTCCCAAATCAAGGATTTCTTTTAAGAAATCTTTCAAGCTCATCCAATCGTAACCGTCTTTTTTGCCAACGTTGATAAAGTAGCGTGTGGCATTATCATTACCACCAAAATCGCGTCCTCCGTCACTATCTCTATCGCCTCCACGTGAGTCGGAAACATTCAAGTTTTGGGATTTTTGATAATAGTTATAGAATCGTGTAAACTCAACAGAGAAAAACTTCTTGATGAGCTCCTCTTTGGAAGTGTCTTCAAATAAGGTGTTAATGCCATCCAAATACTTATCAATCTCATGGTTGATTTCTGTATTATGGACTTTATTGGCCAATGATAACAATTGTACTTCACAGATTTCCATGCCATCAGGAATGTCTTTCCTTACGAAGTCCTTTTTGATGATGCGCTCAATACTTTTGATTTTGCGCACTTCACTTTTGGATACAATTACCATAGAAACCCCAGTTTTTCCGGCGCGCCCTGTACGACCTGAACGGTGTGTATAGGTTTCTATTTCATCGGGCAATTGATAATTGATAACGTGTGTAATATCATCCACATCAATACCACGGGCAGCAACATCAGTCGCCACCAACATCTGGATTTGATTCTTACGGAATGAATTCATCACCATATCACGTTGGTTCTGGCTTAAATCGCCATGTAAGGCGCCCGCGCTGTAACCATCTTCAATCAATTGCTCGGCAACTTTTTGTGTGTCTCTTTTGGTGCGACAGAAAATCACTGAAAAAATATCAGGATTTGCATCTGCCAAACGTTTTAAAGCAGAATATCTATCACGAGAATTCACTAAATAATATTCATGTGATACTTGGCTGGTGCTTTCATTCTTATTTCCTACTGTAATCTCAACAGGGGAGTGCATGAATTTTTTTGCGATGTTCGACACCTCTTTTGGCATCGTTGCAGAAAACAACCACGTACTTTTATCTTTAGGGGAATGTGAAAGGATGTCCGTGATATCTTCATAGAATCCCATATTCAACATTTCATCAGCTTCGTCCAAAACGGCGTATTCAATTTTTGAAATGTCCACCATGTTACGGCTAATCATATCCTTCATACGGCCTGGAGTTGCCACAACGATTTGTGCACCTCTTTTCACTTCTCTAGCTTGTTCGCTAATACTTGCGCCACCATAAATGGCGACTACGTTTAAACCCTTACAGTATTTACCATACAGTTTCAGTTCATTAGTGATTTGCAAACAAAGTTCGCGGGTAGGAGATAGGATAAGTCCTTGGGTGGTTCTGCTCTCAATATTGATTTTTTGCAACATTGGAAATCCAAAAGCGGCAGTTTTTCCCGTTCCGGTTTGTGCCAAAGCGACCAAGTCGGTATCTTGTTCTAATAAAATTGGGATGGCTTTTGCTTGGACATCACTAGGGGTTTCAAAACCTAAATCATTGATGGCTTGCAATAGGTCTTCATTAAGACCTAAATCTTGGAATGTGTTCATTCGTTTTAATAAGTATTCGATTATGTTCTTTGGTGTTACAACAGAAGCGAATCGACATACTTAAACCTAAACTTCCCGTAACACATCCTCACCTTGAGGAATTTAAGCCATTTTGCAGGCTTCGAGTTCATTGAAGCAAAAGCTCCTGCGAACGAAGGTGCAAAAGTACACTATTATTTTTGATTGGCAATTTCCGATTGAGGATATTTTAACATTTGGCGAATGTTGTAATGCTAGTAAGGGTTTCAAAGCCTTATGGTGAAGTGTTGCTTGGCCTGTTCTTTTCTAAAAAAGACAAATCCCCAGAAAAAAGTGTCGATGGTGACGGTGACTTGTGGGTGATTTTTAATGAGGTCCCAAACTTCTGTCATCCCTTTGGACCAATGGATGTCATCAAAAATAAAAAGGGAATCGTTGTGAATGGTTGGCAACAATTGATTGAAATAATTGAGAGTTGCGTCTTTGTCGTGATGGCCATCAAAAAAAATCACATCCCAATTGGATGCATCCAATGTTGGGAGAACTTCAGAAAAAGCACCTGTTTTAAGAGTGGTATTTTCAATTTTAAAGGAATTCAATTGGTGGTTGGCTATATTTACAATTGCTGGGCAACCTTCAATACTTGTAAGTTCAGCTTTGGGAGAGCCCAAAGCCATGGCATACGTTCCGATGCCTAACGATGTTCCCAATTCCAAAACAGTCGTTACCTCAAAATAACGCATCAATCGATACAATAATTTAGCTCTTTTTAAGGTAGTTCCTGAAGTTTTGGCAATTTGTTGTACGGTTCTTTTATTGGAAGCAAACATTTTCGAACCTGACCCAAAATCAGTAATTGTGACAGTTGACCTATTTTTCAAAAGAGAATTTCTGTAGGACTTCAATTTTGAATAATCTGAATACTTCGTTTTGTCATAAAAACAGGTCGTCACCAAATCAAATACGAAAGGTGAATGCACACCATGTTCGTTCTTTGATTTTAGTAGAAATTTTAAGTAAGCTGCTAATTGATACCACATGATTCGATGATCTAATTTTTCAATTAAAATCAGAGTCGTTTGAAATTTAAAAAATCAAGCTGTACACTGCAACTGAAAACTGATGACTTTTTCAAGATTCCAATTTTTCCGATAATTCAAACCAACGAGCTTCCTTTGTTTCAATAGCATCGATAATCACTTGTAATTCTGCCGACAACTTGTGGATTTGGTCTTGACTCAAGGAAGCATCATGGAATTTAGCTTCCAAGGCTTTTTTGTCCAACTCCAAAGAACGGATTTTACTTTCAATGGATTTGAATTCCTTCTGTTCGTTGTAGGACAACTTGTTGGCTTCATTTTGCTTTTGGCTTTCCACATTTGCTGCGTCGCTTTTGCTCACTTCTACTGGTGGTGAAGAGGCTTCATACTCGCGATAATCCGTATAATTCCCAGGGAAATCCTCAACTTCGCCTTCGCCCTTAAACACAAATAAATGGTCCACGATTTTGTCCATAAAATACCGGTCGTGAGAAACCACCAACAAACAACCTGGAAAATCCAGAAGAAAATCTTCCAACACGTTCAGAGTTACGATGTCCAAATCATTGGTAGGCTCATCGAGAATCAAAAAGTTGGGATTCTGAATCAGGATGGTACATAGGTATAATCGTTTTTGCTCGCCACCACTTAATTTTTCAACATAATCATACTGTTTTTTACGGTCGAATAGGAACCGTTCCAGCAATTGACCAGCGCTAATCTGCCGTCCTTTCGTCAACGGAATATATTCGCCAAATTCCTTTATGACTTCAATCACTTTTTGACCTGGTTTTACCTCGATACCAGCTTGGGTATAATATCCAAACTTAACGGTTTCACCAATGACAATTTTTCCTGCATCTGGTACGATGGAATGGGTCAGCATATTCAAAAATGTGGACTTGCCTGTTCCGTTTTTTCCAATAATTCCTATGCGTTCTCCTTTTTTGAACACATATTCAAACTTTTGGAGAATGACTTTATCCTTAAAGGATTTGGAAACATTGTGAAATTCCACAATCTTGCTGCCGAGGCGTTCCATGTTCAGTTCCAATTGTACCTGATGGTCCTTTCGGCGTTGATGCGCTTTCTCTTTGATGACATGAAAATCATCGATACGCGATTTCGATTTTGTGGTCCGCGCTTTTGGTTGGCGGCGCATCCAATCCAATTCTTTCTTAAATAACTGTTTGGCTTTGCCTGTCTCTACGGTTTCATTTGCAATCCGTGCTTCTTTATTCTCTAAATAATAGGAATAATTGCCTTTATAAGTATATAGTTTGCCATGGTCCAATTCAATGATTTCGTTACAGACGCGTTCAAGAAAGTAGCGGTCGTGGGTCACCATGAATAGCGTGAGTTGTGCCTTTGCGAAATAACTTTCAAGCCATTCAATCATTTCCAAATCCAAATGGTTGGTAGGTTCATCCAGAACCAATAAATCGGGGTTGTTAATTAAAGCTTTTGCCAGTGCCAAACGCTTTTTTTGTCCTCCGGATAATGTCTTTATTTTTTGGTCAAGGTTTTCAAGTTTTAGCTGAAAAAGGATTTGTTTGAACTGCAATTCAAATTCCCATGCGTTGTTAATGTCCATTTGTTCAAACGCTTTTTGGTAAGCGTCCTCATCTTCTGGATGCAACAGTGCTTTTTCGTAGTTGTCTATAATTTTTAAAATAGGCAAATCGGAGTTGAAAATAGTTTCTTCAATGGTCAGTTCATCTTCAAAATTTGGAGATTGGGATAAGAAAGACAATCGGAGACCGTTTCTAATAATTACCTGCCCCTCATCTGGCGAATCAGTGCCAGCCAAGATATTGAGGATGGAGGTTTTGCCACTGCCGTTTTTGGCAACGAAAGCAATCTTATCGTCTTTATGGATGCTGAAAGACAAATCGCTAAAAAGCTGCAATTCGCCATACGATTTGGATATATGTTCAACCGTTAAATAATTCACAGGGATATTTTTTTGCAAAGAACGTGAATTTTATTCAGTCTTTAATCTTTCATTTTAACTCGCCTAATTAGGGATAAACCTATACCGAAGAGCGTCCATAGATAGAATTATCTCATATCTAATGTCTCACATCTCATGTCTATTCACATAAAAAAAGCATATTAATTTTGATATTGATAGTGATACGTTATATTTGTGGAACAACATGAACCCTTCTTATGAATAGAGTTTTATTGGTTATTGGTTTGATAGTCACGAGTTTATTGACCTCTTGTATTCCACATAAAGACATTGTTTATTTACAAAATAAAACTACGGCCACCGATTCCTTGCAACTCATGGTGGAGCAACAAAAGCCATATCGCATCCAGATCAATGATATTTTAAATGTGAGGATTAAGGTTTTGGATCAAGAAAACGTGACCATTTTCAATCCAATAGGTGAAGGAAATTTGAATGCAAGTGCTTCGGAACGTGCGTATTTTGATGGGTTCACTGTGGATGGTCATGGTAACATAAGAATCCCAGAACTTGGACATGTCAACGTTCTTGGTTTCACTACTGAAGAAGTGGAAGCCCTGATTAAAAAAAGGCTTTTGGCAGAACAATTTAAAGAGACAGCTAATATTTTTATCACGGTAAAGTTATCCGGTTTAAGATATACCGCTATGGGTGAAGTGGGGTCTACAGGTAGTCAAGTACTGTTTCAGGAACGTGTCAACATTTATGAAGCCATTGCCAATGTAGGGGATATTGAAATAACAGGAGATCGAAAGGATGTATTAATTATTCGACAGTATCCGCAGGGTCAACAAATACATCATCTGGATTTAACGGATGTTAATGTTATGAAGTCTCCTTATTATTACATTCAACCAAATGACATAATCTACGTAAAACCATTAAAACAAAAAACCTGGGGTACTGGCACAACTGGGAGAGAAACTTTGTCAACTGTAATAACGGCAATTTCTCTTGTGACCACCACCCTCTTACTTATAAATCGCTTATAACAATTTCCTTTAAGTTATGTCAGAATTAGAATATCAGGATAACGACCATTCAGAACCAAGAGGCACTTCTTTCGATTTTAGGGGTTACTTGTTTAAAGTATTAAATTGGTGGAAATTTGTATTGGTTTGTATTGGTCTTGCACTAATTGTCGCATACCTAATCAATGTAAGAAAGCAAAATATTTATAAGTTAAGTTCTTTAATTAACGTTGAAAGCGACCAAAACCCTTTTTTTACTGCTAATACGAGTATTTCGTTTAATTGGGGCGGTATTTCTGGAAAGGTCGGAAAAGTGCTGACCAGTGTCAAGACAAGAACCCATAATGAATTGGTTGTAGATTCCCTTGAGTATTACATAGAGTATTTAAGGGAAGGTAAATATCGAATGGAAGATATTTATAAAAATGCTCCATTTATAATTACTTTGGATAATACCAAAGGGCAGATTTTGAATCATCCTATTGGAATTCGATTGATTGATAATACTAAATTTGAAATTACTACTAATTTCGAATCAGAAAGTTTTGTGGCGCAGCGGTATGCCGATAAGGAAAAATATAATATCAGAACGTCGCCTGGGGAATTTGCAAACACATTTAGCTTTGGGCAAACTATTAATTTACCATTTTTTAATGGAACTATAACGAAACGAGACAAACAACAAATTTCCAAAAATGGACAGTTTTATTTCAGGTTTTTAAATTATGATTCCGTTGTAAACAAATATCAGACAGGAGTAGGTATTGTACCTTTTAACGGGACTGCTTCGTCTGTTCTAGAATTGAGTTTGGCAGGAAGCAATAAGGCCAAAATAGTGGACTATCTAAATGCCACTGCCAAAATATTAAGCAGGACAGAATTGGAACGCAAAAATCTCTATGCGACGAATACCATCAAATTTATTGATAGCAGTTTAAATGCCGTCAACGCCAATTTAAAGGATGTGAACGAAGAGATGAACCAATTCCGAAAGGATAATAAGATCTTTGACATCAGCACTGAAATGGAACTCGTTTCAGAAAAATTAAAATCCTTTGATTTGAATAAAGAGTTAGAGCAGACCAAACTAAATTACTTGAACTCTTTAGAAACCTATTTACGTACCAAAACGGATTATACCAAAATTGCAGCACCAACATCCGTTGGAATTGAAGAAAGCAATATTTTATCAAGTGTCTCCAAAATCACAGCGTTGGCTATTGAACGGCAATCTAAAGAATATACAGTTAAAGAAGGAAACACCATATTTAAGGATATCGATCGACAGATTGATGCAGAGAAAAATGTGCTTTTGGAAACCATAAGTACCACCAAACGTACCATTTCAAGTAATTTAAATACCATCAATTCCAATATTGCGCGATTGGAGTCCCAATTGAGCGGTCTGCCAGAAGATCAACAACAATTCCTAAAGATCCAGCGAAAAATGGATATGAGTCAGGAAGCTTATAATATCTATTTAACCAAAAGAGGGGAGGCAGCAATAGTAAAAGCTGCGAATGTCTCTGATATAACAACAATCGATGAAGCAAAAGACATTGGCGGCGGTCTCATAGGGCCTAATAAAAGCCTTAATTACATGATGGGGTTGATGGTTGGTTTTTTCAGTCCCATGTTCTTTATTTTTGTGATTTTTCTCTTGGACAACACAATTCATGGATCGGATGAAATAGAGCGCTTGTCCAATATTCCTATTCTTGGATTAATTGGGAAATATAATTATAAGAACAATTTGGTCGTTTTTGAAAAGCCAAAATCTGCAGTTGCGGAATCCTTTCGGTCAATTCGTTCCAGTTTGCAATTTATTTTTAAGAAGCAGGGAGATGAAGATAAGGGTAAGACCTTATTGATTACCTCATCTGTAAGTGGAGAAGGGAAGACCTTTTCTTCTATTAATATTGCAACCGTCTATGCCTTGTCAGGAAAGAAGACAATCCTTTTAGGTCTCGATTTAAGAAAACCTAAAATTTTTGATGACTTTCAAATCACCAATGAAAAAGGGATGGTCAATTATCTTATTGGCGAAAGCACATTGGAGGAAGTTAGGACGCAAACGTTTATTGAAAATCTGGATGTGATTCCATCCGGGCCTGTACCGCCAAACCCTTCTGAATTATTGATGTCTGATCAGCTGAAATTGCTCATTGCACAATTGCGTGAATCCTATGATATGATTGTCTTGGATACACCACCATTAGGATTGGTTACCGATGCTTTAGAGCTTACCCAATATGCCGATGCCACTATTTTTATGGTGCGCTTGGATTATACAAAAAAAGGAATGCTGTCGTTGATCAATGCCAAATATCGGGCGGGAGAGGTGAAGAACATCAGTTTTGTGTTGAACTTTTATAAGCATAAAACCAATCATAATTATGGTTATGGCTACGGTTATGGCTACGGTTATGGCTACGGCTATGGGGTGTATGGAAATGCCTATCATGAAGGTAATGGCAAACGTTCCTTATGGGCACGTCTAAAAAAGGTCTTGCGGAATTGAGTTGAGAAATGCTTTGAATTTTAATTTCTTTCTGTATTGAAGTGTTCAGCCTTATGTTATATGTTTGTTTAGTTGTTCAGTAGGCGATTCTAATAATTTGACCACTATAATGATATTCTTTTGATTACAAAAAACCAATCTATTTTAAAGCGTACGTTTGATTTGGTTTTGAGCCTGCTTTTATTACCCGTTCTTATACTTCCAATAGGTGTATTCGTTCTTATGGCGACCATCGACACCAAGCAATGGGGTCTGTTTTCGCAGGAACGTGTGGGTCAATTTGGACGCATATTTAGAATTTATAAAATTAGAACGCTTAAAAATGAAATTCATCATTTAGGACATTTGGAACGTAGCGCCACACGAATTGGTAAATTCTTGAGGAATACCAAACTTGATGAATTGCCGCAATTGTTCAACGTCATTCTAGGCCAGATGAGTTTTGTCGGACCTAGACCAGACATTTCTGGGTTCGCTGATGTTTTGCAAGGCGAGGACCGTATTATTTTAAAAGTAAAGCCAGGAATCACTGGTCCGGCTACTTTAAAATATAAACACGAAGAACTCATTTTAGGACAACAACACGACCCCGAAACTTACAATAGAACGATTATTTGGCCTGATAAGGTCAAAATCAACAAAAAATATGTGCAGACTTGGAGTTTTTCTTTAGATTTGAAGCACATTTTAAAATCCATAGTTAATTAAACAATGAACACCAAAAAAAAGATAACGGTTGTAGGATTAGGGTATGTAGGTTTACCGCTCGCGGTTGAATTTGCAAAGCACTATTTGGTTGTAGGATTTGATATCAATCAAAGACGTATCAATGAATTGAAGGACGGAATAGATAAAACGTTGGAAGTTGAAAATGATACTTTAAAATCCGTTTTAGTATCGGACCATGCCTCGAATAAAGGATTATTGATTTCCAATACGGCAGAGGATATCAAGGATTCATCGATTTACATCATTACGGTACCAACACCAACAGATGAACTTAACAAGCCAGATTTTACCCCTTTAATAAAATCAAGTCAAACTATTGGCAAAGTGCTATCTAAAGGTGATATCGTTATATACGAATCTACAGTGTATCCAGGTGCTACTGAAGATATTTGTGTGCCCATTCTTGAAGAAGTTTCTGGGCTCACCTTTAATTCGGATTTTTACGCAGGGTATTCCCCAGAACGCATCAATCCTGGAGACAAAACGCATACCGTTACCAAAATATTAAAGGTCACTTCTGGCTCCACTCCCGAGATTGCTGAAGAAGTAGATCAACTATACAAGTCCATCATCACCGCTGGGACGCATAAGGCACCCTCCATAAAAGTGGCAGAAGCTGCGAAAGTCATTGAGAATTCGCAACGCGACATTAACATTGCTTTTGTGAACGAACTGTCTAAAATCTTTAGATTATTGGATATTGATACCAAAGCAGTTTTGGAAGCTGCTGGTACAAAATGGAATTTTATTAATTTTTCCCCTGGGTTAGTAGGAGGGCACTGTATCGGCGTCGATCCATATTATTTGGCCCAAAAGGCGATTGAAGTTGGCTATAATCCAGAAATTATTTTGGCAGGACGTAAGATGAACGATAGCATGGGAAGTTATGTAGCCCAAGAGACGGTGAAAATGATGATCAAAAAAGGGGCTCGTATTAAGGATTCAAAAGTTCTGGTACTTGGGATCACATTTAAGGAGAATTGCCCCGACATCCGTAATTCTAGAGTGATAGATATTGTGGAAGAATTCCAAACCTATGATATCAATGTGGATGTCTATGATCCTTGGGCTTCCCCAGAAGAAGTGAAACATGAATATGGCCTGGATTTATTGAACTCACAAGAAGATTTACACGGTAGCTACGATGCCATTGTTTTGGCAGTGTCACATAATGAATTTTTAAAATTGAATTTGAAAGCAATTACTTCTGACATAGGGGTTGTTTTTGATGTTAAATGTTTGTTGCCAAAAGACTCTGTGGATTCTAGGCTATAACGATTATGTGTTGTTGGTTGAGTGTTGTCAGGTTACCGTTTCAAATTTAAAGACGGCATCCGTTATCTACATCAAGGTTTAGGCAGTTATTTGATTCAGGACTTATGAAATCTTACAGAGATTTAGATATTTATAACCTTGCTTTTGAGTATGCTATTGAAGTCCATCATATGGCGTTGAAATTACCTAAATTTGAACTCTTTGAGCAGGGAAGTCAAGTGAGACGATCATCAAAAAGTATTAAAGATAACATGGTCGAAGGTTGGGGGAGACGTCGTTTTAAAAAAGATTTTATAAAGTTTTGGGTCTATGCACATGCTTCCTTGTTGTAATGTGTATCGCAATTGGAAATGATTCAACAATTGTATCCAGAATCTGAAACAGAAGCGTTAATTGAAAAATACGATAGTTTAGGTGCGAAAGTATCCAAGTTTATATCCTACGTTGAAAGGGAGTGGAGAGTTTATATAAAAGCCGTTGACCATTGTGCTAATAGAGAGCACACAATTAGTTATAAATTTAAATCAACACAGATAAATAATTAATAATGAGTTTTAAATGAGTGATCCCAAACAACCGACAACCGACAACTGACAACTCACAACCCACAACTCACAACACAAACCACCATGTACCAAAAATCATATCATACAAAAGACATATCAAATAGCCGTTTTCTCATTACAGGAGGTGCAGGTTTTATTGGCTCCAATTTGGTTGAATATCTTCTAAAATATAATGCCAAAAAAGTGAGGGTATTGGATAATTTCTCAAATGGGTACAGAGAAAACCTTACTGAATTTATGGCGAGTCCGTCCTTTGAATTAATAGAAGGCGACATTCGCGATTTAGATACTTGTAAAAGGGCAATGCAAGGAATCGACTATGTATCACACCAAGCTGCTTTAGGCTCGGTACCGCGCTCTATCAACGATCCTGCGACGACTAATGAAGTAAATATTTCAGGCTTTCTCAATATGATGATTGCCTTAAAAGAGAGCGATTCAGTAAAAAGAATGGTGTATGCTGCCTCAAGTTCTACGTACGGAGACAGTAAAACATTGCCTAAAGTTGAAGATCAAATAGGGAAACCGTTATCACCTTATGCGGTCACAAAATATGTCAATGAACTATATGCAGATGTCTTTGGGAAGACCTATGGGACGGATGTCATTGGCTTGCGTTATTTTAATGTATTTGGCCCAAAGCAAAGCCCAAACGGAGCCTATGCGGCTGTGATTCCTCTATTCATGCAAGCCTTAAAGGACGACAAATCTCCAAAAATCAATGGTGATGGTGAGCAGACACGAGACTTTACATTTGTGGATAATGCCGTGCAAGCAAATGTAAAAGGTTTTTTTGCCTCTAAAGAGGCCAGCAATGAGGTGTTCAACGTCGCATGTGGCGAACGTATTAGCGTCAATCAATTATGGGACAACTTAAAGGAAGCAGCTGATAGCGATTTAAAACCTACCTACGGACCAGAACGACAAGGCGATGTTAGGAATTCTTTGGCGGACATCTCAAAAGCTGAAAAGTTGTTAAGTTATAACCCACAATTTACGGTAAAAGAAGGTTTAGCGATAACTTGGAAGTGGTTCGCAAATTAAGAGCTCGCTAAAACAGTTCTCCAAGCGAATTTTACTTCCTGCCAATCAAATGATTTTGCTAGGTTCCTGGCGTTTAATATCATTTCGTCTCGCTTTTCTGGATGCTCAAATAGCCTAAGAATCTCCTTAACCATAGCATCAATATTGTTTGGCTCAACGAGTAGCCCATGAGTCCCGTGTTCAATAAGATAAGGCATTCCTCCAACATTGGTGGATACAATTGGCAAACCTAGGGCCATCGCCTCAACGACACTGACGGGCATATTGTCAATGTTCGTAGTATTAATGAAAACATTGTAATCCTTTGAAACAGCAATCCATTCTTGCTTGGTAAGCTTACCTGTAAACCGCACCTCTACATCTAATGTATGTGCAAGCTCTTTGGCATCCTGTAGAGTTCCATCACTATCAGGCCCAATCATACACAGTCCTGCATCATACCCTAAATCTTTGAGTTGCCTTAAAACCTTTATGGCTAATAAAGGATTGTAAATTTTAGAAAAAGATCGTACCCATAACAGTTGTATGGTATCAAAATGACCTGGGGTTATAAATGTATAATTTCCAATTTCAACAGTATTGGGAATATAATACAAATTAGTGTAACCCTGATCTTGAAATTGTTCTTTCTGATACTTCGAAGGGGCAACATTCCAAAGAGCATGTTTAAAAATCATGGAACTCATTTTTGGATTGGTGATGAGCCGATTGGATAAATTTCCACCGTGCAAAATCGGAATATAGGGCAACTTCAAAAAACGGCATAATTGGCTGATAAATAGGGCGTAATAAAAATTTTGTGTGCTATAGGTATCGATCAAAACAACCTCAACCTTGTGGGCATACCTCAAAACACTTACAATCATGTCAAGCAATCGTCCCAACTTATGCTTTTTGGAAGAGGCATAATAAAGTTGATAACCTTCACCTTCAAGCAATGGCCCCAATGTTGCCATAACGGAAACGTTAGCGTTCGCTTGTCTTAAGTTGTTTCCTATATAAAGTATCTGGATCATGATGAGTGACATTTAATAATGCAAGTGCATAGATAAAAGCAGGCATGGCAATTCGCATGGACATATGGTTGATTGTCATGAACCAATAGGCTAAAAAAGCATAAAAGTAGTAGTTCTGTTTGTTGTGTGAGCGAATGTCAAGAGGTTTAAAAATTAAAATAAGAAGAATAATCACGCCAAAAATACCATGTTCAGCCAATGTACGACTTACTTCACTGTGAGAAGTTACTCCTTGCCCTTCTTCTTCGATACGTTGGTCTTTGGCGCGACTGGAACCAATACCAAAAAATGGAGAAGCGATAAAACCTTCTAGTTCTTTTTGAAACAGCTCTCCGCGGCCAGTAGTAATATCTCCCCTTTCTCTACCCAACTGATCTTTATTTTCATAACGTAAATTAATCAATCCATCCGTTTGGTTAATGCTGATAAACCAAGTTGCCATTAAGCTTATAAAAAATAAAGCGAAAATAGAAATTACTTCATTTTTCTTTTTATAGGAGGCCCTAAAATAATAAGAAACTAAAAACACCAATATAGCCAAAACAGCGGCGATTACCCCTCCACGGCTAAAAGTTACCAAAGCGCGATAAGAAATGATCATTAATAATATTGCATTCAAAAACTTTAGCATTAAAGAGGGAGATTTTGTAAATAGGCGTATAGCCATAATAAACATCCCCAAACCTAAAGCAGCTGAAACTTGATTTGCTCCCCAACCTCCCGAAGCTGCACGATTGGATGCAGTGCTAGAAATGACATCTCGAATACTTGGGTTATAAAAATAAATATATATAGTATGAGCAATAATCGGAAGAACCATATATAAAAGAATATCCGAAAGTTGTTGAAAGGTAATTTTCTTATCAAAACAAAACAAAGCGGCAAGTCCCAAACAGACAGGCCCACTCAAAACAAACGCTATATTGGTTCTAAAATTAGCGTCAAAACTCAAAGTAGTAGAAGCGACAAAAATAGATGGAACCAAAAACATGAGATAAATAAAATAGGGATAGCCTCTCCCAGAAAGACCCTTATAAACCATACCTATCATAATGAAAACCATTACCAAATACTTACCTGC
Source organism: Flavobacteriaceae bacterium UBA5544 (assembly GCA_002426755.1). Classification (GTDB taxonomy): domain Bacteria; phylum Bacteroidota; class Bacteroidia; order Flavobacteriales; family Flavobacteriaceae; genus JBPOFM01. The sequence goes on along the minus strand of DINI01000003.1, from coordinate 88,780 downwards.
TTCATAGGAAATTGAACCTTTGGTTGTACGTAACAATACTTCGGCTCCTACAAAATAGCCACAGGCTTTTAGCACTTCGAAGGTTTTAGTTTCGTTGGCTGACACAATAATGCGGTACAGAAAGTATATCAAAGCAATACCAAAATAAATTTTGGCAATTCCTTCATTAAAATAGAGTAGGATCCCAATTAATATATGTGCACCTATGGCACCAATATAATCTAAACTGGTTTTCAAATTTGGTGTTATTTAATTATCACAAGGTAATAAACATAATAGAAGTCAACAAAAAACAATGGTCTTTACATTCGTGAAAATATTCCTTTATAATTATCTATTGGAAATCGATAATGATAACTCTTCTGTAATAAATAAATCAAAAAATGGATGACGAAAACAGGAAGATAGGGCCTGGTAAAGGACAAGAAAGAGTCATAAACCCTATTTTTATAATCACAAATTAAAAATGGAGTGATCCCGTCGTTCAAATAGTTTTTATGAATAGTTCCGCTTTTAACAGTTTGTGGAATAAAAGATTGATACTTTAGCTTTTCGTCAGCGCGTTTTAAGGTAAAAAATTCAATGACTGAAAGTGGCTTGTTTTGAAGATCATAGAATAGAAAACCCCAATAGACATCAATAAGCACCCATTTTTGTAGTTCTTTAGAATAAAACTCATTAAATGAATGTCCACCATATCGTTTATTAAATGGAATACACGTAGTACCCCATTCACGAACCTTGATATCATTGATTACGCAAAAATTATTAAAGATTTGGGCCATATCACTGCACACACCGCCCTTTCCAGAAAGCATTGTTTTTAAAGCCATACCAGAAGGCTCACTTAAACCCGGACCTCCCTTTATGTTCCTTTTTAACCACGTACTTATTTGTAAGACAATTTCTAAATCACTATCCGGTTTGCCATTCTTAAAAATTTGTGAGTTGATTTCTTTAAAATAATCAGGCATGTCCACTTGGTCATTCAATTCATTATATGACAAATTTTTGATTTCATCGATATTAGAATTTCTCGATAATAGACGAAACCTTGTAAGATATAGGAAAGGATGGCGTTTTATTAATTTTTGAAGTTTTTTCAGAAACATTAACTAAATGAGGTGTAATTAGTTTGGGTTAAAAATATGATTTTTTTTTAGATAGTTAGTCTTTTTTTAATTAAATGGAAACCCTACAAAATAATATCCAAAAGTCGTTGATTGTAATAGGCATAAGTAAACTTTTGAATAAAGTCATTTCTCGAAGCTGTCATTACCTCATAGGAGTCCCTATCAAGTTGCAAAAAACGATTTAAACTTGCCTTCAATCCCTCTGAAGTGATATGGTTTAACAAAAATCCATTATGTCCATCTGTTATATAATGGCCTATAGACGACACATTCGATACAATGGGAATACATCCATAGTTCATTCCTTCGGCAATCACTTTTGGGAAACCTTCTGAAGATGATGGTAACAAAATAGCCTGCGAATTTTTATAAATTTCGTGAACTTTTTGTCGTGGTAAGAATCCATGGAATATAAATTTCACAGGAATTGATTCCGTTTTTTGTTTATAAAATGGCATACGTTCACCATCACCAACAATATGAATGACACCAATTTTCTGTTGCTCATCTGATGCTAATTCCGAAATGGCATCAATAATCAAATCGACACCCTTTGCAGGTTCCAAACGTCCAACGAAGCAAAAATTGAAAGGACACCGAAATGATTTTTCTTCAACGCTCATTATCCCCTCATCCATTTCAATGGTCGTTAAACATGGATTTTCAAAACTCAAGCACTGTTGAGGTTGACCATCCCAAAAGCCATTGATTGTAATGGTACGTGATTGATGTTCCAACAGCCATTTTTGGAAGCGGTAGGCCAAAGGTGCATGTTCTTGTTTCCAATTGCCCGCATACTTAAACCAACCGTTTTTTGAAGTAAACAATATCAAATATGGAATTACAAAAACACCAATTCCGGTCGGTGCCCTAAATTGAAAATAATCCGATGATCTTAAATGCTTTCTTATCAATGAAATAATCTTTGGAATATTTTTTAGTATCGAAACTTTATCAGCCAATGTCGGGCCACCAACCGCCGTAATAGGGACAAATTTAATCCTGTCTGAACTATATGGCAACGCATTTGGAGGTGCAGAGGAAGCATGCAGCATGGCAATATGTGTAATTTTATCAAATACTTGGAGCAAATGATTGATTTCTGTAATGGTCGATCCCAAACCAACGATCATACCATCAGAATTCAAATAATGTTCGGTATGCGATATGATGGTAAGGTGTTTCATTTCAAATAAGGGATATAGGATTGAATGACATCAGTCCATAGATGCTCTTTTGCCCATGTTTTTGCGCCAATCTCAAAATTAGCCGTTTCATTCAAGATGCTCGAAATGGCTACAACCAATGCTTCAGAATCAAAAGCATCGATTAACATACCTGATCTATTAGCATCAATAGCATCCTCGATACCGCAGCCAATGGAACCAATGGCTGGAACACCAAGCGCATTGGCTTCTAAAATAGCAATACCAAATCCCTCAACATCTCCAGTGGTGGTCTCACTACTCAACATGATAAAAATATCGCTTTCCATGAGCATGGATTGTAATTCAGCATCATCTTTACGTCCATGAAACGTCACGTAGTCAAAAACTTCCAATTGCTTTGCCAACATTTCGAAATCGTTGGCTTCTGTTTTTAATCCAATACAATGAAAATGTATTTGAGGAAAGGTTTCAATTAGTTTTGGGAGATGTTTGATGACATTCTGTTGACCTTTTCGAGAGGTGACATTTCCAACAGTAATTAATTTTGGATAACCCTCTAAAGGAAATGAAATATTCAAATTTTGTTTCCATTTTTCAAGATTAAAACCATTGGGGATGACCACAACATTCAAATGAAGATGTGCAATGAGTTGCTTGGTATATTTGGAGACGGCAATAATAGTCCTAAATCTTTTGAGTGCTATATTTATGGAGGTCCGCAACAAATACGGTTTGAAATTCACTTCCGTTCCATGAATGACAGCGAGGTAATTTCGTTTAAAAAACAAACTACAAAATGCTGTTGTCCAAAGCGGAAATTTTCCTGTGGCGATGACATGATGGGATATTTTTGTGTATTTAATTAAAGCAAATAGGCGATGAAAGTACATAAAGACACGAGGGCTCGTAATTTTAATACGCCTCACTTTAAAAGAAAGAGATGCATCAAAAACCGACTCCTCAATCCCATCAATGGAACGCTGATCTGCAATAACATTCACCTGATACCCATTTTCAGAAAGTTGCAAGGCCAAATTATAAGCATGATCGCCAATACCCCCTGGTTGCGGGGGAAATTCGGAAGTAATGATGCTGATATGTTGTGCAGAAGCTTTCAATCCAATGTTTCTATTAGTGGTCCTTGTTTCACTTTGTCAGTGGCAAGTTTCCATGATTTATATACTTGAATCAAAATAACAGGGCTAATGAGTATACTAAATATAGAGCCAAGCAGCATCATGGATCTGCTTCGTTTAAAGCGATAGGGCATTATGGAAGCAGGCATCATTTTTAATAGAGATAATCGGGTGGATTTATCTCCATAATAGCGTCTGAAAAAATAGAGGACTGAAGGGATAGGTCGGGGTTCAAACCATTTCTTTGGTCGTAAAGCATCCCAACTTCCGATTTCTCTTAATCCTCCCTCTGTTGCCTTAAGATGTAAACGCTCTGCATATGGATTGGATATATTCAAAAAACCGTTCAGGTAAGCACGTAAGCCAAATTCACCATCTCCCATTCGTTGTTTTTCAAATTGACGATCAAATAATCCGATTTTTTTAAAAACTTCTTTCCTTAAGAGCACATTTCCAGTATCCAATTGATCGCTGATCCTAAAGTATGAATAATTTTCTGGAACTTTCGCACCGACGGTCGAGATTGATACCCCAGAAGATAACTCCGAATTGAAAAAGTCGAGACTTTTTAAATGCTGACGAATCCAATCAGTTTTAACTCTACTATCATCATCAAATAATAAAATATAATCGCCTTTTGAAATACTTATGGCAGTATTTCTGGCCAACCACAAAGCCTTTTCCGTTTGCTGAATGATTTGTAAATTCAAATTAAAATTCCTGTAGAATTCTTCTCTAAAAGGTGATGATTGATCAATCACCAAGACTTCAAAATGAATATAATCCTGTTGTTCTAAATCTTCTAATACATCTTTTAAATAAGCATACCTGTTTAAAGTGGGTATAATGACACTGACTAGGGGGGAGCGAGCTATCAGTTCTGAATTGTAGTCAACAAAATCTGGATAAATAATTGGATTTTTCGATATTTCCTTTCGTTCAACATTTCTAGACCTTAAAAAAGATCGAATCTCAAGCAATGTAGGTTTAAAACTAATCAGTCTCAAAAAAAAAACATAATAAACCCAAGCCTTATGAAAGTTTTTTCTAATAAATCTATAATTATCATAAGCTGAAAGCTCTTCAAATTTTGAGTAGGTAGCAACGTCTCCAATATAACCTCTTTGTATTGCTTGCCATGAGAGGTCGTAATCTATAGCAACAACATTATCATAAAATAAATCCGTCTCCAATTTGTCTATAATGTGTTTTGGAAGCAATTCAATTTTTGGAAATATCGATTTACCAGCTTTGTTATAAAGTTGAAAGTAATGTGTTGATTGAAGGTATTTCAGAAAATGGAATAACATTCACTTGTGTTTATAAAAAAGTTAGGTAATTTTTGGATACGCAAGAGCAATATCGCGAATTCCAACTTGATAACTAATTTGGATTAAAATAAGAGAAGTTTTTAACATAACCCGAATATTCATTGTAAATATAGTCTAAATAGTTTTTTACGTTTTTTTTCACTCTCTCGTCAGTTACAGAATTACCGATAATACCTTTACCATCAAAATGAACAGAGCCTCCCAGTCCCATGTCCAAACCATAAATCTCTAAAGCAACATTTAAACGCCTTGCAAGATAATACCCAAAAAGAACAAGAAACATTCCACTGTTCTGAATTTTAACCGGTAGATTCCTTTTAGTATAGAAATCTGTAAATACTTGAAAATTTTTCACCGAATTTCTATCTGAATGTTCACTGGAAATTAAAAGAAGGTTATTTGACGAAATAAGTGCCAAATATTTTAGCAAAAATTTCAAGCCTTTTTTATGTAAGTCAGTATTGCTATAGTAAAATAGGATGTCGGCATTTTTCTTTATAAAAGAATCACTTGAAAGAATTTTTTGAACATATAACGGATCATTTACATAATAGAGATAATCGCTATTTTTTACCAGTTTATCCCCACTATTGGTTACGAGGTATAAATCAGATGAATTGACAGTGCATCGATTAGCACTTGGACCATTGCACAAAACAACAATTTTGTTCTTTTCTTTATACTTTTGAACTAACTCTTCAATGGATTTTAAGTAAATCTCTTTCTTTTTATTACCTAATAGATTTTTTTTAAAAACGATTTTCAGTAAATAAAATTTTGAAATTACTATTTTTAAATATACTCTCATTTTAGTTGAATGATTCCATTGATGGTCGGACCTTCATAAACTCCTAAAATCCCTTTTAAAAAATTCTTATAGGTTGAAAATTTATTCCAAATGAAATATGGGAACTTTTTCGCTTTGCAAAAAACAATTTCAAATCCGTACAAAGAAGAAATATTTATTAAGCTTTCCACCGTGAAAAAATTAAGATGAATAGGAGGAGGAGATTGATAAATCTTGTTATTAGGCTGCTTAAAATTTTTCCTTTTGTCATAATTAGGAACTGTAAAACCAAAATAACCACCTAACTCTAATTTTTCCTTTAATATTAAAAATAAGACATCAAGTTCTTGTAAATGTTCAACAACCTCGAATGCAATCACGCCATTAAACTTCCCCTCCAAAGTTTTTAATAATTTAAAATCGCCACTAATAATTGGTAATCCTATACTCTGGGCTCTTTCTACAGTCTGTTCATCCAATTCAATACCTTTATAGTTAATTTTATGGGTTTGAAAATATCCTGCTGCCGTACCGACACCAGCTCCTATCTCAACTATAGACTTCGCTTCTCTTTTCTTCAGAAAATTAAGAATTTCCCTTTTAACTTTTCCGATTCTAATTGGCCGTCCATTTTTTAGATTTTCAAATTCCTTTATATGTACTTTGTACTGGTTTGTATTATTGTAAAGATTGTTGTAAACATTTATAAAGTTCTGCTGGGTAAATATGGTTTTACAAAAGACCAATTTACATTTTTCACATTGTACTAAATTAAATTTAGGATTAATCAATCGAATGGTTGAATTGCAAATTTTGCAATCTTTATATTCATTAAGTTTTTCTTTTTCCTTCATCATCGATGATTTATTTATAAGCAACGGCTACCAAATGCGCTGTTCTCACAGGAGAATTTTCCAACCCTTGAGACTCAATGCGATTAATAATATTGCTTACTATAGATTTTATAATCCCTATAGGATGGTTCTTTCTAAAACTTTTTAAACCATTAACTCTATATTTTCCCGTTTTTACAGCATAATGTACATCAACTTTATCAAAGTGTCTTTCTAACAGTTCTTTTAATTCCATTCGTTTGTAATGTTTCACATGATCCAAGTTTCTGTTGGGACCATCATTTTTAATATAATCCCCATTAGGAGTGGTAAAATATGCCCATCCTCCTTTTTTGATAACTTTAGAAATATTGGCAACGAATGGCTCATCTTCTTCAACATGCTCAATCACCTCTACACAAATTACGGCATCATACGAAGCATTTGGTATGGTGGATTTGGTCATATCTTGTATAATTAAATTATCAATATTAGATCGTTTTTGTTGTATAGTTGATAAAATAGAATCTGTAAATCCTAAATTCAAATTTTGCCTCGTTCCTTCCTCTTGAGGAACATCAAGTAAAGTAACGGAGGTAGGAAGGCCAATAGTGTAGGGTGATTTACGACCTCCAACATCCAGCACAGATGGTTGTTTCGTTGTTTTAGAAACATCTTGTAATAACCGTTTGAGATCTTTCCTAACTGTCTGCAGGTGCACGGTCATTATTGGAAATGTCACCCAACGAAACCATTCGTATCGTGTCATGAAGGCATTGTATTAGTCATTATTAAAACTGCAATAATAACGGTTCTTTGGATAAAATCCTAAAGTTCATCAAAAAGCTTAATATTATAAATTTTAATCTTAAGGGTCAAAGGATTGTTGAGTATAAAATTTTAAAAATTCCCTGTGCTGTTGCTCTAAATTAAAGTTTTCCTTTACACGGTTTATGGCATTTTGAGTTATTCGATGTTTTTCTGACATAGGTAATTGCGCGACCTCAATGATTTTTTGTGCTAAAGCTTTAGGGTCTCTTTTTGGAACAATCCATCCCGTTAAACCATCCAATACATTTTCATTAAGCGACTCTACATCAGAAACAACACACAACAAACCCATTGCTTGAGCTTCTAATGTCGCATTGCAAAATCCTTCTTGAAAACTATATTGAAGATAAAGTTCACTTTCCTCAAAAAATGCCTTAACTTTATTGGGTGATAGTCTTCCTACAAATTTAACAGTGTCAGTCAAATCAAATTGATGCGCAGCAAACAAAAGACGTTCTTTTTGGTCTCCATCACCAATAATAGTATATTCAAATGGAATGCCCCGTTCTTTAAGAATTGCCAAAGCTTCTAAAATGTAGTCCAATCCTTTAATCCAATGAAGTCGCGCGACTGTAATGATTTTTAAAACCTCATTTTGATTAGTAACTGTTTCTTTGTTAGGATTAAAAAATTCGATGTCAACGGCTGGTGGGATAATATAAATTTGATTTGGATCAATTTTATAATCCAATAAGGTTTGTTTCATCCCTTGAGATAACACATGATATCGAACGTCTTTTGTGAATAATGCATCATAACAATTAGGATGCTTCAAAGGCGACAAATAAAGGTCAAACCCTCTAAAACTAACGGCCATTTTGGCACCAATCGCTTTGGCAACGTTTTCTCGATTCTTTGACAACATTCCAAAGCCAAAATGCAACCAATGCAATGACTGCTTAAAAAAGAACTGATTGAGAACGATGTTTTTTAATCTTCTATTAAACGGAACACCATCATTTTTATCTAATTGGTACAAACGAAAACTTTGCTTCGGGCTAAAAATAGCAGCTTTTAAAAATGTAATAATACTGTTTAAAACGGTTTTTAATGATCGGCTGTTAAAATCCAAACAAGCTACAACTTGACATGGAAAACCAGCGTCACTTGGGTTAAGGTAATCCACAAACAAAATAACCTCAAATCCATTTGCCTGCAATCCATTGATTTTATTCCTGAAAAAAGTTTCAGAATAGCCTGGAACGGATGATAAGACAAGTCCTATTTTGTTTTTAGTCATATAAGTTTTTTGATTCTGCTTTACCGTTTAAAACATCTTGATAAAAGGAATTCATATCTTTGAGCATTTGATTTTCTAAATGTTGCTTCTTAAGTGTTTTTTTTGCCTCTTTTTCAATATTTGAAATTTCAATCTTAGTTAAATGACTAATATTTAAAATACAGTCTGCCATCTTTCTTGAATCTCTAATAGGTACAATAAATCCATTCTTTCCATCCGATATAACTTCATCAATGCCGCCACAGTCAGTAGCCAAAACTAATGTACCGAGGGCCATGGCCTCCAAAACTACATTTGGTATACCTTCTTTGACACTTGGCAATATCAATAAATGTGATGACTCTACAAGCCTTTTGACGTCTTCAAATGAAATCTTATCCATAAGTACAACATAATCTTTCAATCCCAGATCTTGAATTTGATACATCAATTCCAAATCTTTAGACCCACCAACAATTATATATTTGAAATTAAAATTTTTCGTTTTAAGAATTTTACAGGCATCTAATGCATAGTTGTAGCCTTTAACCCAGTGAGGTCTTCCAATAGAAATCATTTGAAACGTTTCAATCTTAAGGACTTTAGAAGTTTTAAAATCATTCAATTTCAATCCGCTGTAAACGACTCTTATTTTATCATAGGATGCACCATACGTTTCGGCCTCTTTCCCAATTGCTTTTGAAACCGCATGAAAACCATCTACCAAAGGGAAACACCTATTGTACATTAAAACCAATTCGGGGTCAGCAATTGGAGAATAATTGATATGTGCGCCTCGTAAACTCAAAACCAGTTTCATATCGAATTCTAGAACCCATTTCCATTCTTCAAGCCCTTTGGCCCATTGCAAATGAAAAATATCGGGTTTATGCCATAATATCGGATAATATTTAACTTTGGAATAAAGCAAGTTTTTAGACACTTTGCCCAACATTCCATCCAATTTTTTTCGTTCTCTATTTTTAAATAAATGTAGTAGCAAACTATATTTAGCTAAATGCAAAAGTTTTGGGATCCTTCCCTTTTTGTATGTAGCTAGAGTCACATTTCCAGTATAGTTTACTTTTTGGGTTTGGGCTCCAAAAATATAAATATGATGCCCCATTTTTGACAGTCCATTGATAAGGCGCTCTATAAAAGTCGTACTTGGTACTTCGCCCGAATAAATCGCTATTTTTATTTTTTTATTCATTAGCCAAGGATTTGCTTTCATATCGCTGCAAATCCTGCAGGACATTCTTAAAGAAACCGCCAATTTGAAATTTTTTATGCCACAACTCTCGGTTGCCTTTAATGAGCGCATCGTAAGATTGCTCATTTAAGTTATTATGAAAGGCAGCCACTTTTTCAGCAATTTTATGACGTTCATGAGGAGCTATCCAAACCATATGCTTTTGCCAATCTATGGAATTTGACAAAGGGAGCAAACAATCTGAATCTATAAAAACAGGAATACGTCCCATAGCTAAAGTTTCATAAAATCGTACGGAAAAGTTCCCTGCACCTCTATAACATAGAATGTAATCGGAGTTTTTAATATTTTCAAAAAACTCTTTGGTAACTTTTGAGGCTGACCTATGAAAATCAATTCCAGCTCCATGTTTTTTTCTGAAAATAAAATTTGACTCTAAAAGACTAGAATGCCTTAAATGATTTAAAAATTTAAAACGAAGGTAAGAGGAGGATTGAATGGGTTGAGGCATTGTAGCAGTTAATTTAATAAAAAACTTCATGTTCTTATATAAGACTTTTAACGCTTCCTTTATAGCGTTAAGCTTTGAGCCATTGACTTGGCCACAAAATCCGACGATAGGTTTGATGTTGTATGATTTAATGATGTTTTTGTCACCATTATAAAACCGTACTAATGGGTCTTTTATAAAGACAGGCAGACCCATATGATAAGAGGGTAATTTAGAGGCCATACCACTTTGACGAAACACTAATGCATTTTTGAAGTTAGGAACCACTACACCATAATCACCACTATTTAGAACTAAAACTTTTTTATTGAAACTATTGGCATAATGAACAAATTCAATTGCAATCTGCTCTTTATTTTTCATGACATAATAATTCCACGACATGGGAAGAACTACATAATTTGCACTGTCAATACCTTCAACAAATATAAAATCTTTATCTGAAGCTCCATAAATTTGGATCCGCTGTTCATTAGTGAAATCATTCCCTTTGAGAAAAGGTTTCAACAAAGGGAAAATATGATTCCTTTTAGTGAGATCTAATTGGTCTTTAGGAAAGAATAACTTCATGCGTGTTTCAATAGATTAAAAAAAAATTGATAATCAAAAATACGATAGCAATATATTGAAAATATATAATCGTTGTTAATTTTAAAATCGTTGGATACTTAATTATTTTTTGGATAAAAATCAGTTTCAAAACTATCCAAGATTAAATTAATGTGCTTATATTCTTCGAAAGTAAACTTATTATCAATATTTGCTTTGGAAAACACTTTACTTCTTGGATGGGTTTTTGAAGAAGGCTTTCTATAATGCAATTCCAAATCCTCTATGGGTTTCAGATTCAATTTTTGACATAACTCATAAAACAACTCAATTTCACCCAGTAAAGATTCATAATGTATGATATGATAATTTCTTGTGATTGGTTTTTGAACTTTCAATGGAATAACGTTTTCAATGCACCACCGTAAAGTTAAAATTTGTAAAGGTAAAAGATGATTAGTTTTACATATATCAAAATTAAATGATTTCTTTATTAGAGCAACTAAACAAGGGTTGTTTTTAAAATGTTCTAGGTTATATAACCAGGGAAATTCAACTTGTTGTTGAGAATGCAAAACGTCGTATGGGTTTCTTAACATATGGACTACTGGAATTCCAAAATGGGCATTCATATAAACAGCGGAAAGGTTAGCGCGAACAAATTTTATGATATACCTTTTAGGGATTAATGGCCATAAATGTCGTTTATAACGTCGATTGCTGCTCTGTCCAATCCAATCACAATCCACTCTGTTTGCAAATACTTGTTTTAAATAGGTATGGGCTTCTGGGGAGTCTGTGGGTTTTGTAATCCATTGGTCACATATCAAGCTGCCCTTTTTTGTACGAAACTCATGTTCGGGTTCAAATAGCATTCGATACCGATGCTGTTGTGCGATGGTTTCAGATAGCCAACTAGTGCCACTTCTCGCAGTTCCTACAATAATGAGATGTTTATTATATTTATTCAATGGCTATCCTATTTTTTTGCAATTTGTTCATATAAGTTTTCATGTGCAAGAATAAACTGCGACATTGTAAAATGTTCTAGGCAGTACTGTCTCAAGTCTTTTCCAAGAGTACTACGCGCAAGGTGGGGCATTTGTTCCAAAACTTGTATTTTTGCGGCTAGTGATTCAAAATCAGATGGTTTAAAAAGCAAGTCAGGGAAATCTTTAAGAACATAATTAACGCCTGAAATATCAGATCCTAATACAGGGATTCCCATGCTCATGGCTTCTATCAGTGCCATAGGCATACCTTCTCCTTTATCTAACGTTGGTATGACATACAAATCCGAATTGGCAATATAAGGGCGAACATCCATTTGTTTACCATAAAAAACAACTGTGTCATCCATATTTAGGCTAGTGCAGAGTGTCTTTAATTTTTCTCCGTAGGCGTTGTCATCAGCACCTAAAATTTTTAAACATAGGTGCTTATTTTCTAATGCATGGATGGCTTGTATCAAGATCTCAATGCCTTTTAAAGGAACTAAATTTGCGACTGTGATAATGTTGAATTGTTTTCTGGAGGAATTAGGAACCTCAAAATTTTTGGAATCATAATAGGAGGTATCAATGCCGAATGGTATTAAGGCTTGTTGTTTTTTGTTTGGAAAATAGGAAACCATCTCATTATTTGTGGTGATGATAAAATCCGCCAAATAACTTTTTATTCGCCAATGTTTACTTTTAAAACCCATTGCTTTTTTGGTGTAAATCCATTTGGCTCCGGCCAATTTGGACGCCACAGCTTCTGTCCAATCGTTGCTCCATTGCCAAGAATGTACGACATCATAATTACCTTTCTTTAAGAATTTTGCAATTTTCAAAACCCTAAACAACAATGTATAATATGGCCGATAAGAGGTTTTTGTGTCAAAAACATGAATCGGGATACCAAGCGATTGCATTATCTTAAAAAAATCGCCATCATTATGTTTACAAGCAATTTCAATATCAAACTTTGATGTATCCAAGTTAGCCACCAAATCATATACCACCTTACCACTTCCTGCGGTTTTAAAATTTGAAATCGTATATAAAAGTCTTATTTTTTTATTGGACATTCCTAATGTTTTTTTGCCAAACGGCTAAAGTTAGCAACATGCTCATGGGATGTGAATAATAGACTGTGTTTTCTCTAGTGAATTTTTTATAAATATCCTTAACAATATAGTCAGGAACCAGTTCCTCAAATGATTTTGAGAAAACCCACTGTCTTAACTCCTGATCATTGAACCTTCCTAAAAATTGCAATTCAAAGTTGCGCTGAATCCATGGTCTACCTAAAAGGTTTTTACTGGAGCGCTCTAATTTATCCAGAATGCGATAGGGTAAGTTATAAGGCATTTTATTATAATCAAAGTTGTTAAGATTAAATGGTTTTTGAGCTTGCCATGTAATATTTGAAAGTCCTTTATCTTGTTTCAAATGTGCAAGTTGCAAACGCCTATCAGCTAAATAAGCTTCAGGAATGTTACAAATAAAGTCACACATGCGCTTGTCATAAAATGGCAAGGTGATAGGGTGCACGGATTCAAAGATACTCAAATTGGTGGAGGTCCATCGATGTGCCCATTGAGTGGTTTTAAAAGCTCTTACTTTAGCACTAATGTTATCAATTTTTAGTTTGGATAGTGCAACTTCAATCTTCGAAATCAGATAATCTTTAAAATTACCCTCTAACCCCCAACCATTCCATAATTGTTCAGCAAGATACAGCCCTCCAGGTTTCAACATTTTTTTTAATAATAAAGGAACAATGTCTGAATCGCTAGTCCCTTCTGGTGCCCCACGGTCAAAAAAAACATCTCCCCAATGTCCCAAAGAGAACATGCCTTCCATTTGTTTTAGTTGTTCTAAAACAGCCATTTGACGCGGATGGGTAAATTCTGAATAACATTGATTGATTTCGGCTAAGTCGTATATACAGTCCCATAGATAACCACGAGGAATGTGGAAGGCATCAAATTCAAAACCACAAAGGTTTGCAATTTTTTGACCAATACGATGTTCTGGATAGCCATCGGTAAAGCTATAACTATAAGAATGTACTGGATTGTCTAAATCTTTTAGAATCAATGCCTGACTGCGACTATCCAAACCTCCAGAAAGTGGTAGAATGACCTTATGATTACCAATCTGTGTTTTAGTAATATCTTTCAATAAGGAAGTATAGTTTTCTAATGCGGTCTCAAAGGAAATATCCCGTGGGGAATAATACCATTTAAACCATGGAACGCTTGCAATAAGGAAGTCGTCATCATCCAGGGTATGTTCATGACCAGGCAATAAACATTTTTGATCCTTCCAATAGGTATCATCATCCATAAAAAACCCAGTAGCCATAAATACACAAATACCTTGCTGATGAAGAGAATGCTCCGCCTTATACTTTGCAAAGGTTTGACGGGGAGGGATGATATCGGTTTGTATTTTTTTAGCTCCCAAGATTCATTGGTATATGGTTTTTAAAAACGTTTGTGACGGCAGTACTCAAAATGACTGGCCTAGATGTTGGTGGAAAAAAACAAAAAGGAAATCGCTTATTAAGCATCCCTAATTCTTGTGACGAAAACATGACATTCTGCTCGTAATATTGCTTCAGCTCATCTTTCGAAAAGGTATGACTGTTGACAATATCTCGCCACAACAATTTCAAACGCTCTACGCTATTACCAGAGAGAAAGACATCTGGATGATGTTTAAAATTTTCAAACTTTTTAATAAAATCGTCAAAATCATAGGAATGATAGTGAAAAATAAAACCACAAGAAATTGTTTTTGCTGGCATTTTATTTTTATGTTTAAAACGATGTACGTTATGAGGGACAAGATCCGCATGGATATTAATGGCACCTTTACCCATGGTATGACCATACCAAAACGAAAAACTTTCCATCGTATTTAAAAACGGATTATAAATTGATTTCGAAACAAGCTGACGGGTAAATTTTATATTCCGTCTGTTTTTAAACGCTTTTGCTTCGGCAAATATATTGGTGGCAGAAAGTTGGGTTTGCAAAATTTCTTTGACTCGAAAGTTGACAACCTCTACATCAGGTGGCATTTGTAAAAAAAATGAAAGCAAATCAGTATTACCTTCCAAATCAGGCACGATCAGCTCATCAGCGTCCAAAGAAATCAACCAATCATAGCCCAGAGTTTTGCATTTTTCGGTCGCATCGAAGGTGTTTAGACACTGTCGGGCGGTATGGTGCTCTGCGGCATGATAATTAAATGCATGCAAAAACTCTAATGATTCATATGTTTTTTCGCTAATAGAGTCTCCAATTTCAACAAAACTCAAATCTTTTATAGTGTCCTTGCCATCATCAGTAGTGCCATCAAAATACACAAAAGCTTTAGACACGCCTTTGGCGTGATGATAAAGTAGATTATTTCGCAATAACCTACGCTCGTTTTTTACTGTTAAGACTAAGGCGACTTTCATGATAATTGGCTCAAGCTTCAAATATAAAACTTCTAATCATATTTTGATAAAAACACGTTCCATATAAACAGTAAGGCAACATGAAGTAGTCCTGCAATTATCTAGATGCTTCGATATTGATAGAATGGACATTAAATTTTCATGAATTAAGATAAAGACTAAATTCTAGCGAAGAGTCTAATTTTGTAACTTAAATACAAGCGCAGATAACTTAATTTCTTTTTTTGAACCTTTGAAACCTTGTCGCGCACACTGCCATAGAATTTTTTTATATATTGTTTTACAATAACCTTCGTTAGGGATTCGTCCACTTTACTGGCATAATTTATAAATTGCCAATGTTCATCAAAATAAGTTTTAAAATAAGAACCTTCCTTGTTTTTTAAATCCGAAACACTCGTGAGACCTTTGCGGAAATAGCTGATAGAGTTTGTAGTATAGGCATAGTATGCGTTGCGAAAATATTCAAAATAAAATACACGATCTCCTATAAGTTTATAGTTTGTATAAGTTGGATGCTGCGTTAATTTTAGCAACTTGGACTTAAAGACTATGGAACTAACATTCAAAATTGGACAAAACATGATTTGTTGCTCTTTGGGAATATCTCTAAAAATAGGATGGGACACCGTTTTCCCTAAAATTCCATCTCTCGAAATGATCGTTTTCGCTACTGATAGATCAGCAGAACCATCTTGAATTGTTCTTATGTGTTCTTCCAAAAAATCAAGTTCACAATAATCATCACTTTCAGCAATCCAAATAAATTCTCCATGTGACAAAGCCAATCCCTTTTGCCATTGCTTAAAAGGCGATCCGCTATTTTTTTCGTTGACAATAAAGTTAGAAACCTTTGGATGTTCCCTATATAGATTTAGAATATCCAGACTACTATCTGTAGAGCAATCGTCCAGAATAATCACTTCAAAATTTTCGTACGATTGATTAAATATACTATCCAGACGCTGTTCTAAATAATTGCCGTGATTATAATTCGGCAGAATAATGGAAATTAAAGGATTAAACACTTTCATTATCAAACTCAATTTTTAAGGACATGCTTCATTTTTTTTCGATCCACAGATTCCCACCCGTATTCTTAAGAGTCAATGGCATTTGGTGGAAGAAATTTTTATGTTTTTGATGTAAATAGTCTGACCACAGAATAATTTCGAATGAATCATTATTCATTAAAAAAGCTCTTACAAGGTACGTTTCATTCCAATTAAAGCCATCGTAAACCCATTTTTTTGGATATTCAAAAGGATAAAATATATCATGAAAATGAATAAGAACACCTTTATCCAAAATTGGTAAAATGTTAAAAAGTATAAAATTGACATCGCTCCCAGTTTTGGAAACATGGGAACTATCGACAAAAAGAATATCTCCTTTTTTTAGGCTCTGAAATAATGAAATGTTTAAATTTTGAACATTATCTTCAATGATGGAATATTGTCTTGGATCGTCATTGCCCATTAATGACTTTAGACGATTTGGATAAGGCTCGACAAATGTAATGTCAATTGAATTGCTAAAAAAAAGTTCATTGGTATCCATCATAAGAGCCGATGAAAATCCCGAACCAATTTCAATAATCCGTTTCGGCTTGTAATGTCTAACCATAGAATAGAGCATGATGCCGTCAGTATAGGAGTAGAATTTATTTTTATAGTAGTATCTTCTGTTATCTGCTTTTGTTTCGTTAAAGGGGAGTTCCGCATAATACAAAGCAAAATTCTCAATTAAAGACAGTTGAAAGAGAACATTTAATTCTATTCCTAAAATTTCACTTGGCGCTTCTGAACTCCAAATTTTATTTTCATTTTGCTTAACTTCATCTATCGAAACTATGGGCGAATAAAAATGTCCGGCGGGGAATTTTGAAGTTTTCCTTAGCCTAATATTCTCCATATATAGACTATTTATGTAGGGGAACTTATTTATAAGATTTTTAATATTCTTTTTAAACATTGACGATCAATTTTAAGGTTTTAACTGTTTCCACAATTAAAAATCCTATTCTAAAGAAATGAGAACTAATTTTTAGATATTATGTTGACAGCAAACTTTTCAAAAATAACAATTAGAAGCTGCATTTATTTATATTTGACATTAAATTTAATAATATTTTGATGTAACATAGAAGGCGAGTTACATTCAACAAAATTTTTGCATTTGGCATCAAAAAAGAAAAGAAACAAGCATTATGGAGGTTAAACCTAAAAAAAATCTTATTTTTCTTCATCTCCCAAAAAATGGAGGAGCAACGTTTAACGCCTTACTCAACAGAATCTATTACAAAGAGGTGGTACATCAAATTCGTTTAAAGGATAAGAACACCTTGACAACAGAAGATTTTATAGAACTACCGGAAAAGGACCGTGCAAGAATAAAAGTGCTTAAAGGTCATATGTTTTATGGTCTTCATGAGCATTTAATTGGACCATCTGAATATATCACGTTCTTAAGACAACCAGAAAAGAGGATTTTGTCATTTTACAATTTTGTGCAAGAACGTCCCAACCATCGGTTATATGATAAAGTTGTTGGCAACAATATGTCTTTTGCTAAATTTGTGGAAGAAATGGATACTGCGGATATCCACAATGCACAGGTAAGATATATTAGCGGGTTACCAGATGCAGACGAATCTTTGATGCTTACAACTGCCATAGAAAATATTGAGAAACACTTTGCATTTGTAGGACTTCAAGAACTGTATGATGAATCTCTAATTCTTTTGAAAAACTATTATGGGTGGGGAATTCCGTATTACACTTTCAAAAATAAGGCACAAAATCCAAAAACCAGAAAGATTGTAGATCCTAAAACAAAAGCATTAATCGAAAAAAAAAATAGGGCTGATTTAGAATTACACGCCTACATTGAGAAAAAAATAATCCAAGCATTGGAAAAAACCAAAAGTTTAGATTCAGATCTTTATAAATTGAATTTGGCAAATAAATTTGCGAATAATCGTATAGGACTCAAACTTCTTAAAAAGTTTAAGTTATGACATTATTCCCAATCCTTTCGAAATAATTCTTCCAAGAAAGTTATATCGAAACAGCAATTGTTTTTTTTTTGTTTTATTCAATAACCAAAAATAATCAGTATAAAGTAATTTGCTCAAAACTGCGACGTCTTGTCCAATTTGCCCGCTATTTTTCTGTGTCGCCTGTTCAGAATGAATTCTAAAAGAAATCAATTTCTTGTTTATGATACCCACCGAGTTATGTTTTAAAATTCTAAACCAATATTCGATATCTAAATTTTGTTTTAAGTCAGAACGAAAAAAACCAATCTGATCCATCAAGCTTTTCTTAAACATTACAGCGCTAGGCTCCCCTATAATATTTATAGGAGGTTTATAAAAAACAGGAGATTTAAAAAATGATTTATTCAGTATTGCAATGGGACTGTAGGTTAAATCAAGATGTTCTTGTAAATCAGCATAATTATTTAACCATTTTTGAAAAAATTCATCATTTTCTTTTCCTTCAATGACAAAATCACGTTTGCAAGCGACCAATCCCAATAAAGGATATTTCTCCATCACAGATACCATTTGATCGATACAATTGGGTTTCAAAATGTCATCTTGAAACAAAAATTTTATATAAAATCCATTAGCGTGTTTTAGACAATAATTCCAGTTTGCACCAATACCTTTGGGGGAATGATGTACAATACGAATAGGAAAAGTCGTTTTTTGCTCATAACTACAAATGATTTTTAATGTATCATCCGTTGAGTCATCATCAGAAACTATAATTTCTATATGTGCATACTCTTGAATTATAATAGAGTCCATGGCTTCCCCAATAAATTGAGCCCCGTTATAAGTGGGTATACAAATAGAAACTAATGGATTATTCATATATACAATTTTTAGCCAATGACAAACTAACTTCCGTCATTACGGCAGAAAGATTTTTATAATAATCAATTAACCAAGTCCCCGACTTCCTTTTCGCTTCCTTATATTTGAATAATTCTATTATTTCACACTTCTTGAAATCGGATGGTGCGTGAAAATAAGAAAAATCTAAATGATATCTCTTACAAAATTCTTGATTTGATCGTCTAAAATAAAAGTCTGTGTATATCATCATCCTCTCAAAATAAGATGTGTCAGTTTCTATTTCAGTCTTCAATTTCTCTGATATTATCGTTAACATATTGTTCTCTTCATGGGGATTAAATACCGAATGGCCTACTTCCTTTGAAACATTCAAGGCCTCGACAAAAGAAGGATTAAACTTTGTATTGATTTTGATATTGCTCTTAGAGAGCGATGAAGATTTTAGTTGGATGCCCGCTTTAAGACAAAAGTCTTGTATCAAGTTAAGTTTTGACTCTTTTTTTGGAAGTGTACCTATTTTTAATTCCACCTTTTCATCCAACAATTCTTCGATACTTCTATATCCTTCATACCAGTTCATTAAATTGTCTCCGAAAAAATGTTGTTCGACTTTAAAGTCTGCGATAATAGCCGACATTGTATGTTTCTCTATACCAGTAAAATACGCTCCGTTCAGTCCCAATTTAGCCAAGATGGTATTGGTTTCAAATATACTTTTATCAGATCTAAAAAACCATTGAGAATAGGCTGATACATAAAAATCGGATTGACGTCTACTATATCCGATTAACACATTTTTATTGAATAGTTTTAATGCCTCTTTAAAAAAGTTTGATATGGTATACGGACACTGGTATAGATTTTCACGGCTCAATATGAGTATGTCACAATTTCTGCCATTTATTTTCAATAGATCATTGATTTCTAAAATACTGCTCTTTTCAAGTTCACTTTTGTTAAAACGCAAGACATCTTTAGGTTTTAATAAGATGAAACGAACACGTTCTGAAGAAGGATTTTTATTAACTTTAAAAAAATTTTGAATAGACGATGATCCGCATTTACCTGGTCCGATATGTAGAATAAATTTTTTCATCTTTTTTAAGATGCTTGTTTTAAATATTTCAAAATAGAACGTTATTACATACTATAAATTATTTTTAATATGTTCTAAAGTTCGTCTTTATGGAATAAATTCTCTATTATGCCACACACTTTATCTATAAGCAAAAATATTTATTGCCATATCAAATTTTTCACAAACAAGACGAGAATCTACAAATGGTCTTCTTCTTGAAAACGATTGTTTTAGGTGGTATCTAAAACCTTGACGCTTTAATATCAATAAGATGTCCTCTAAATGCTGCTCTTCGTCAAAGCTACTATGGTACTCAATAAAAATATGCGCTACATTGACAAGATGTTCCTCGCAATCCTTTATGACAATATATTCAGCTCCCTCAATATCCATTTTAAGCATATCAACTGGTCGGTATAAGAAATCCTTTAAACGCAGCGCTTGGACTGTATATTGATCTCGTTTTATATTATAAGAAATTAACCGTCCGCCCATTCCGTTATCAGATTGAAACTTTAAATATATGTTATCGTTCCATACTGCCTTTTTATGTAATTTGACATGATCTAACTTTTGACTTAAAATATTTTTTTCCAAACTGCTCAAAACAGCTGAATCTGGCTCAAAAGCAATAATTTCGGCATTTTTATATGCTTTAGCAAAATATAAAACACTTAATCCCATATTGGCACCACAGTCAATTATAAGCGGCTTATCCGACAGTGGTTCAAATTCATATATTCGATCGTTAAAAATTTCTTTATAAGTATTGTAAAAAGACCGTCCATGGTGGTAATGGAATGGCTTTTCGAAAAGTGTAATGACTCCTCCATCCGTCTTATTCTTTGCTTCCATTAAATTCTTCTTCCATCTGGAAGTGAAAAAAGCATAATTTATCTTATTTGCTATGGTTTTTAATGTGTTTTTCATACTACTTCATCACTCACTATGTCAAAGATTGTTAAATCTCCAATCGAGTTTAGGAGAGACCATCCCAGGCCATCTTTCAACATGAGTGGAGCCACCTGCATGTTCGCCTTCTATATCCAAAACCAAAACCTCCAATGGAGCAATCAGGATTTTTTGCCCAGGAATGCCTGCATTTAGAATAAGATTGTAACGTATTTTATTTAAAAGAAAGGAAGGAATTATTAATTCAAGATGGTGAATCCCTGCATTCAAACCTTCACCTGTTAAGTTATGAGAACTTGTAACAAAGGCCAATGTACCCGATATATTATAGAAACCCATGTTAACACGCATACCTTTTATATACTCATTTATTTTAAAGTCAATTTTAATTAATATAGATTCAGACTGCATAAAAGTCGATCTTACTCTACCTGATAAATCTGATGTAGAAACTTTTAAAAGTTGCATTTCCTTTTTTCGGGAAAAAACATCTTTAAATTCAGATGATCCTGCTCCTGATTCGTTTGATTGATTGTTTAAATAAAAATCAACAGCATTCTTTGTTTCTCCTTCAAAAACAGACATGCCATTTTCTAAAACGACTACGCGCGAACACAGACCTTTTACTGCTGCCATATTATGACTCACAAACAAAACAGTCCTCCCTTCACCTTTACTAATATCCTGCATCTTCCCAATAGCTTTTTTCTGAAATTCCGCATCACCAACCGCCAGTACTTCATCAATGACCAAAATATCAGGTTCTAAATGCGCCGCTACGGCAAATGCCAATCGAACCCGCATTCCTGAAGAATAACGTTTTACAGGCGTATCGACGTAGCGTTCGCAACCAGAAAATTCGATAATTTCATTTTCTTTGGCTTTGATTTCTGACTTGGTCATCCCCAAAATAGCACCATTGAGATAGATATTTTCTCGCCCAGTCAATTCAGGATGAAAACCAGTACCAACTTCCAATAATGATGCAATACGCCCTTTGGTTTTTATTTCACCCGTACTAGGACTAGTAACACGAGATAAAATTTTCAGTAACGTCGATTTTCCAGCACCATTTTTTCCAATGATCCCCAAAACTTCACCCCGTTTAACTTCAAAATTGATATCCCGTAAGGCCCAAACATAATCACTATCCGCCTTTACACTACGGTCGTTTACAGATCCCACTTTCAAGAATGGATCGTCCTTTCCACGCACACGATGCCACCATCGGTTCAGGTCATGGCTCAAAGTGCCAGTGCCCACTAACCCTAATCGGTATTGCTTTGAAATATTTGTGGCTTTTA
Organism: Flavobacteriaceae bacterium UBA5544; assembly: GCA_002426755.1. Classification (GTDB taxonomy): domain Bacteria; phylum Bacteroidota; class Bacteroidia; order Flavobacteriales; family Flavobacteriaceae; genus JBPOFM01. The sequence continues at coordinate 66,448 of DINI01000003.1, read as the reverse complement.
AAATAATGCTCATTTTGAACTTTTAATTATGAATTGGCTTCTCAAAAATTGCTATAATACCCGCACTTAAATACTTTGATGGATGTTTTTCCAGAAATGGATTAATTATATACTTACATGATAGACGTGTTATTTTGAAAATTAACTTTTGAATGAAATTTAATTTTTGATGAACTCCAAATGGAAATCCCCCTCTGTATTCTGATCGAATTATCTTCAGCTTGTTTCTTTTTCCAAAATCATCAAAAGTTTTTAGATTCATGCATTTTAAATTATGAGCTTTGAGATTTTCATAGTCCACAAAATAACCATAAATTTTTCTAAAATAACGTTTATTGGGAATCATGATAAGTAATCTTCCTCCTGGTTTTAAATAATTTAGATGTTTATCCAATATTCCTTCATAATTTTCGAAATGCTCTATAAATCCCAATGAAAAAACATAATCATACTGTTTTTCAGATACAAATAGATTAAAATCTTCTTGCAACAAATGATATTTTGATACATTCATAGTATCAAATGTTTTCCTTACTTGTGTTTCATCTGAATTAAAATCCAGACAAATTGTACCTAGAGCACACCGCCATGATGTGCTTCTTATCAGCATGATTGTGCTTGTAATAATTTTCCCAATATTTTTGAGTTGTTAAATTTCTTTCCATTCAATCAAACAGTATCTATAAAAGATTTTTCAGTATTATTAAAAATGATAATTCCTATCAAAAACAAAATAACACTTAAAGTAAAAGTATAAAAAAACCCAGTCCAGCTAAAACTACCAGTATCCAATAACATATACCGAAATCCTTCTATGATTTGTGATAACGGATTATACGATACAAATGTGGCGACCCACTCCGGAAATTTTTTTCGAGCTTCCGACAAGGGGTAAGGAACGGCAGACATATACATTAATAATTGTACCCCAAATCCGATAACCACAGTCATGTCGCGATATTTGGTGGTCATGGAAGACAAAATCATTCCGATTCCTAGGCCCAGCAGCGCCATCATCAACAAATAGATAGGGAACAGAAGTAAATTGGCATTGACCGATAAGTTCGCACCCGTACTTAAATAATAAATATAGAAACCAATAAAAATACCAAGTTGGATAAAAAGTTTTAATAAATTGGAAATGGTGATAGACATCGGCATGATAACCCTCGGGAAATAAACTTTTCCAAAAATATTCTCGTTTTTCTTAAAAGTATCACTTGAGCCGGATAAACAATTATTAAAATAACTCCAGGCAGTAATCCCCGCAAGATTGAATAAAAAAGGTGGAATTCCGCCCGTACTGATATTACCAAGATTATTAAAAACCAAGGTAAAAATAACAGAAGTAAATAATGGCTGGATGACGTACCATAATGGGCCCAAAATAGTCTGCTTATAAACCGTGACAATGTCACGCTTTACAAAAAGCAGCAACAAATCTCGATACCTCCAAATCTCCTTAAAATTAAGGTCGATTAATTTATTTTTGGAAGAGATGGTGTATAACCACTGGTCGTCATGCGATGTACTCAAAATAGCCTGTTTTTGATGTGGCTAATATACAAAAGCTAATGGGATTGAAAAATCAAGAAGAAGAATTAAAAATAAAATTATCCCCCATATTTAAATAAGAGATATGGTCTTGGTTGTAGGTCAGAAATGGTGATAAATTAAAAAAGGTCATAGCAAGCCCAATCTATCTACAACTCATAATAAAAATAAGATAGAATAAGGCAGAAGTGATATCACATCTGCTTGTTTCTATTGATCATTCGCGACACCTCATCCAATGGCAAGCCCATATAGTCACAAAATTCTCTGATGGTAACCGGCTGATACTTTTTCTTTCCGTAAGCATCTTTGATGGTGCGTAAAATAGTTTGGGCTGAAGTAGGGGACTTCCCCAGTAATTCAGCAATATCGCTTGGGTAGATACATAGTCGTTCCATAGGGTCTGCGTAATGAATGTAGATGCTTGCAAAAGTGGAATATAATCATCATAAGTTTAAGCGGTTAATATGCCAATAACAACGTCAAAATGCTGTATTATAGTATATTTCTTTCAAAATTTAACAACAATTCTTACAAATAATTAACAGATTAACCAATAATCAAGAATTATTTTTCAGTCATTATTCCATGAATTCATTTATTCATTCATCCCACATCCCACATCCCTCATCCCAAATCCCTCATCCCTAATTCATCATTCATCCCTCATCCCTCATCCCAAATCCCTCATCCCTAATTCATCATTCATCATTCCTCATTCATCATTCATCCCAAATCCCGCATCCCTACATACTCCCTACATACTCCCTACATAAGCCGTACCTAGAGCACAAAATTCTTACAAGGTTCAAGAGCGCAAAAACATTCAAAAACTCAAAAAATTACTAAAAACATCAAAAACAAATAAACATTTAAAAATCATCCATAAAGTGAAGCAACCGCGATAGTAATGAATTTTTGTAATTACGTATAAAAATAACAAGTTAAAACAATAAACATTAAAACACATTAAATCCAAAATGGCAATAAAACAAGGCGGATATATTTGTCATACAAGTTGAAATAGTATTCTATACCGATGCAACGCGAAGTAGGAGCTCAAACTTTAGCAAAAGCGCCAAAATTGAAGAACATCAACTAAAAATGAATGTTTAATCCGTATGTGTACATAAGAGTTCTTTATAAACAATTCTTAAAAAAGAAAACAAAGGATTCTAAACACATACACAATAAATTCTAGAAAATATGGCAAAATATAGTAGCCTATTTAAAGTAGAAGGGACACTCGGAGAAGTGAACTTCTACAAGTCTGAAGATGGATATCAGATGCGTACCAAGGGTGGCGTCAGCAAAGGTCGAATTGCTAATGACCCTGCATTTGAGCGAACTCGTGAAAACAATGAAGAGTTTGCCAACAGTGCCACAAGTGGTAAAACGTTGAGAAATTCCATTATCGATCTGTTGGTTGATGCAAAAGATACCAAATTGGCATCGCGTTTGACCAAACAAATGTCCATTGTAAAGAATGCCGGCTTGCTATCACCAAGAGGCTTGAGAAACGTGGCTCGAGGAATCTTGACGTCAGAAGGGAAAAATGCGCTCAAAGGATTTGATTTCAACAGAAATGCAATCCTTACGGCTGTATTGTTGAGCGATTATGTCTTGGATCCTGTCACAGGGGAAATTGTCATGGAAGACTTTATTCCTGCGTTCAGGCTGCATTTTCCAGAAGGGGCGACCAATGTGGAATTCACATCTGGATTCTTGAACCTTGATTTCGCGACAGACATCAAGGACTTGCAAGTAAGCAACGTTGTAAATCTTCCAATTGATGGAAGACCAACAACGGTGACCTTAACGCCAGATGCAGTTCCTGTTGGAGCTGGTCAGCGATTCTACTTCTTAAAAGTAGCGTTCTTTCAGGAAATCAATAGTGTACAGTACCCATTGAAAAATGGAGCCTACAATGCACTAAAATTGTTGGAAGTTCTCGACTAATGAGGAGTTGAAAAGAAAAGCGGACCTATAAAGTCCGCTTTTTGATTTTATAATAAACTTCAATATAGGCAGAAAGAGAACGAACGTACAACTTTGGGCTTCGATCGCTATACTTTAAATATTTATCTTACTATATTTACACTCCGTACCATTGAATTCATGGGAAAAAAAAAAGACATTCATTTTGAAGTATCTGAACGCAAAATCCTGTTGCGCTTGCTGGATATGGCCTTTGTTTTTTTTGGGCTTTATCTTTTGGAGCTTTTTTTTCCGTATAATTATTTATTGATACGAGGCGAGAATACCTTGTATCTTATTGTCTTGGCTTTTTATCTGATGATTTTTGGAACCATCTTCGAGCTCTATGATTTGCAAAAGGCCAGTAAACTGGATGTAACATTCAGGAATATCGTATTAACAGCCTCAACCACCATATTATTTTATTTTCTGACACCTTTTTTTACGCCCTTTCTCCCAGAAAAGCGTTTACAGATTATTTATTTTTATGTCGCCATCATAGTCATGATCTTTATTTGGCGAATCGCTTATGTGACATTTATTGCCTCCCCAAGATTTTATAAAAAAGTGCTTTTGGTAGGCGAAATAAGCTACATTGAAAATATTGTGAAAGCTCTGAACAATTCAGATCCAAATTATAAAATTGTCGGCTTTATCAATTGTGAAGAGACACAAGGGGAGCCAATTAAGTTTAAGGGGCTCAAGGAATTTGAACCCAAAGAACTTATCAATGTGATTTCTGACCATAAGATTTCAGAAGTATTGGTCGCCAGTTACAATTCCGAGACCATAACGGCTGATATTTATCATGATTTAATCATGCTGCTTGAAAAAGGCTTCACCATTAGGGAATATACCCAAGTCTATGAAGAATTGACCTATCGTGTGCCCATACAGTATGTGGGTAAGGATTTCTATAAGTATTTCCCATTTAGCCGTAGCAATCAAAATACCTTGTACTTGTTTTTTCATCGGGCGTTTGATTTGATTTTTTCTTTGATAGGGCTTTGTGTTGGACTATTGATTTTACCATTGGTAATTATTGGTAACCTTTTGGGAAATAGGGGACCGCTTTTTTACAGCCAAGAACGGGTGGGTAAAAACGGTGAGCCCTTTAAAATAGTCAAACTGCGAAGTATGGTTGTCAATGCAGAGCAGCACGGAGCAAAATGGGCGGAAAAGGATGATGTAAGGGTTACAAAGTTCGGAAAGTTTTTAAGACGAACCCGATTGGATGAATTTCCACAATTTATAAACGTATTAAGAGGCGAAATGAGCATCATAGGCCCACGACCAGAACGTCCTTTCTTTGTAAGCGAGCTTTCCCAAATAATTCCCTTTTATGAAACCCGCCACATAGTAAAACCTGGATTGACAGGTTGGGCACAAGTTAAAACAAGATATGGCGCATCGGTAGATGATAGTCTTATAAAATTACAATACGATCTTTATTACATCAAGCATCGAAGCTTGTTCTTAGATATTAATATTGTAGTAAAAACCTTAAGTACCATACTTTATTATCGGGGACAGTAAGAATCTGTATCCAATCACCAGTCGCAGTGATAAGTTAACCCATTCAGCAACAAAAACTTATAATTGGTAATTGCAGTCCAATTAATACTTATAGCATAAAGCCTATTGCATAGAGCCTATTGCTTAAAGCTTACAGCGTAAGGCATAAAGCCTAAAGCTTAAAGCAAGTTTTTAATAAAAAGACATATCTCACTACCAAAGCAATCAATAATGGAATGAGTCCAATTGCAAAAACTTGAACTGCCATGATCCAATGAAATGCCAATAGCAAAAGCATGATCACAAGAAATTTTAAGTAGCTCTTAACCCAATTTTTTACTTGTGGTTTGAGCAGTTGCCCAATAACCAAAAGGTTGAGTGGAAATGCCCAAAGTAGATTGTAATTATTAGCGGTTGCGGTATGATCGGTAGCAAACCAAAGGAGTAACATTAAAACTCCAATGATGCCAGTTAGTGTAAACAAAGTGACATCCAACCATTTGCTTCGTACCCCCTTTTTATAATCAGAATAGGTGATATAGATAATTAGTGATGAAAGCAGCCCCAAAATCATCAACGGACTGAACAAAAAATGAGTCGTAGATTTTTTATCGGATTGCTTAAAAACAATACTCGATTTCTTTACTAATGTGTCAGTGGAATTCAAAGTGGCATCTCCAAAAAACGCATGGATGTATTTAGGTAAAAACATATGTTCATAAGGGGTCGCCTTTCTGTCGATCACCGAACCCAATGCCAAATCAATTCCAAAACTGCCCCAATTGTTCAAGCCTGTCTGGTCGTGAATCAGCTGCCTAAACGTCTTTGGTTTAAAATCCTGTGGAACTTTAAAAGCAAGGTTGCCTATTATTGCTGTTTCGGCAACATCCCTAATTCGCGTTGCACAATTGTCATAAAAGAAATCATACAAATACTTTCTGTTTTCAGGTTTGTAATTGTTGATCAAATACGCGTATAATTGTTGTTTTTCTTCCTGGGAAAGATTCAAAACCTGTTCTTCAATGGTTCTATTGTAATACACATAATAATTATAGAAATCAGAGAACTCATTTTTGCTCATTTGGTACTTCAACTTCCCTTGGGCAAACTTTAAATAGAAATTAGGCGTATCAAAATCATATTCACCATATCCATAAACGATATCCATTCCAACCGCACGGTCATTGATTCTAAAGGCATTATGTCCAAATGCGTCGTTCAGATTGGCTCCAGGTCCAACGGTCAATACAGAGATTTCAGCAGTTGGTGAGAGTTGGTTTGGTTGAGCAAACACAGCTGTCGGCAATAGAATTGAGAAGAGTAGGAATAGTTTTAATTTCATAGTAAGAAGATAAACTATCTAAAGATACTAAAATCAAGTTTCAAAGAGAAGACATTACTATACAAGGCAGCGCTTTGGTCACCGATATCAGTAAATGCATAATCTAATTGGATGCCTCGGTATTTAAAACCCACACCAAAGTTTGGTTGGAATGACAGGCTTTCAGAATTGTCTATTTGTAGTTCATTCTGAAAATTTCCAACACCCGCACGTAAAAACACCAAATCGGTATATCCAAATTCAAACCCCAAAGCAGGATTGATACTTGCAAATGAAGTTGAAATAATATCATTGTTTTGCTCAAATCGTACATTCAAATCCAAGGCGGTCACCAATGAATAATCATAATGAAAGATAAACTTTTTAGACATTCCAATCTGAAGTTTTGGAATGGTCAACTCTGTGCTTTCTGGAACTTCCTGATTTTGTCCTTCAATCGCATTTTGAATGGTCGCCAACTTTTCATCATCAAAGGTCCAAGCATTGAATGTAGTGGTGATGTCCCTTGCCATGATACCAAATTTCCAATCGTTATCACTTTCAAATTGAATACCAGCGTCCAGTCCAAATCCCCATGATGAAGCAAAATCTCCAATAATTCTTCGTATCACTTTTGCATTGATACCATAACTCAACCCGTCAATTGGCAAATGTCTGGCATACGAAAAGGTCAAGCCATAATCCACAGCCGAGAACAAGCTGATTCGATCATAGTTGATGTTCCCTTGGTCGTCGATAAGTTGTGTAGTATCTAAGATATCATCGACCCCAAAACGAATCAATGAAAGGCCCACAGCACTGCGATCATCCAAAGGCATGGCAAAGGCTGCGTAATCATAATTGGCAATGTTTGCAAAATAACTGGAATGCATTAAGGCAATTTGTTTGTCTTCCAGTTTGACCAAACCAGCAGGATTCCAATAACCGGAATTGACATCACCTGTATGAGATACCACCGTATTGCTCATTCCCAATGCAGCAGCATCGACACCAATGTTCATAAATTCATTGGAATATTTGGTTTGGGAAAAACCTACGGCAAAGCACAGCAGGAAAGCGATAAGTAGTTTAGTTTTCAATAGCAAAAAAAATTTTTACAAAGATGCACTTTATTTTTAATCTATTAAACTTCAAATTCGTGCACTTATTGTCTTATACTTGTTATAGACGCAAATAGTTTGCTATTTTTACACTTTAAAATTAATGTTGAAAAAATAGGCTTAAAAGAACATTCATTATTAATTAAGGTTTTATGACATTAAAAAAGCACATTCCTAACATTGTCACACTTTTGAATTTGTTCTGTGGCTGTATTGCAGTGATCTTTGCAGTTTACAATAATTTTGTTGCTGCCGCAATCTTTGTGTTTCTCGGCATTTTCTTTGATTTTTTTGATGGATTATTGGCACGAAAACTCGATGTGCAAAGCCCTTTGGGCATCCAATTGGATTCGCTTGCTGACATGGTGACCAGTGGGCTTGTACCCGGGATTGTGATGTTCAAACTGTTGTCCATAGCCTTAGATACACCTTATTTTATTGAATCTTCAGATGTATGGTCGAGTAGTGTCCATTGGACAGGATTCAAAATTTCTTGGATACCGTTGATTGGATTGTTGATTACTTTGGCCTCCGCCTATCGCTTGGCAAAATTCAATATTGATGAAGACCAGCAAACCTATTTTAAAGGGTTGCCCACACCGGCCAATGCGCTTTTGATCATCTCATTGCCATTGATTATGGAGTTTCAGAATAATGATGTGATGAATGCTACAATTCTTAATAAATGGTTCTTGATTGTATTCACGCTAGTGAGTTGTTATTTATTGAATTCCAACATCAAATTGTTCGCATTAAAGTTTAAGGATTTCAGTTTTAAAGTTAATGCTGTGCGATACATTTTTATCATCTTGACACTTGTGATGTTGGTGCTGTTGCATTTTGCGGCCATTCCTTTGGTGATTCTATCTTATGTGATTTTGTCATTGATTTCTTCATCTTTAGTAAAAAAATAATAATATAGAATGGCATCAGGATTTTTTGCATTATTAGATGATATCGCAGCACTAATGGATGACGTTGGCGCAATGGCCAAGATTTCTACCAAAAAAACAGCGGGAATTTTAGGGGATGATTTGGCGGTTAATGCCGAGAAGGCTTCAGGGTTTGTGTCCTCGAGGGAGATTCCTGTTTTGTGGGCGATTTCTAAGGGGTCGCTTCTCAACAAAATCATTATATTACCTATAGCTTTTTTATTGAGTGCTTTTTTACCTTGGGCCGTGACTGTGGCTTTGATTGTAGGTGGCGTCTATTTGGCTTACGAGGGCGCAGAAAAGATTTATGAATTCTTTGTTCCCCATAAACCTCACGAAACGCATTTAGATGATCTTAAGCAGCCAACCGCAGAAGAAGTTTTGGCAGCCGAGCAATCTAAAATAAAGTCTGCCATTCTTACCGATTTTATTTTATCGGTAGAAATCGTCATTATCGCATTGGGAACCGTAATAGGAGAAACGTTATTGACTCAAATTTTAGTCGTATCCATTGTTGCCTTGGTTGCCACAGTTGGCGTATACGGAATTGTGGCCTTGATTGTAAGAATGGATGATTTTGGGTATCGTTTGATACGGATGAATGATAAAGACAAAAGCATCTCTGATTTTTTTGGACATCTGTTGGTAAAAGCGTTGCCAATAGTGGTTAGAAGTCTATCGGTGATTGGAACCATCGCTTTAATACTTGTAGCCGGGGGAATCTTTGTCCATAACATAGAATTTCTACATCATTTTTTAGAGACTTGGCCTTCCTTTCTAAGAGATTTTATTGTAGGATTGGGTATTGGATTTGTGGCTTTGTTGCTATTTAGTGGAGTGAAATGGGTTGTTTCTTTGTTTAAACGTTGAGTTGTGATTATTTGTTCAAATAAAGATAACTTAAAACAACAATTTCTTCTTTCTTAATTCAAAATTCTGTCCCAAATATACTTTACGAACCATTTCGTCATTGGCCAAATCTTCAGGAATACCAGCTTTAAGAATGCTACCTTCGAACATCAAATAAGTCCTGTCGGTAATGGCCAAAGTTTCTTGTACGTTGTGGTCCGTTATTAAGATTCCGATATTTTTTTTAGTCAATTGTGCCACAATTCGCTGAATATCTTCCACTGCAACTGGGTCAACTCCTGCAAAGGGTTCGTCAAGAAGAATGAAGTTAGGGTCAGTTGCCAATGCGCGGGCAATCTCTGTACGGCGACGTTCGCCCCCGGACAACAAATCTCCACGACTTTTACGGATGTGACCCAATCCGAATTCCTCAATAAGCGATTCCATTTTGTCGTGTTGTTGTTTCTTGCTCAATTTTGTCATCTGTAAGACGCTCAAAATGTTATCTTCAATACTTAATTTACGAAATACGGATGCCTCTTGTGCCAAATAGCCGATACCATTTTGGGCACGCTTGTACATTGGATAGTTAGTGATTTCTTGACCTTCTAGATAGATATTTCCGCCATTGGGTTTAATCAGCCCAACAATCATATAGAACGAGGTGGTTTTTCCTGCACCATTTGGACCCAAAAGCCCAACAATCTCTCCTTGATTGACTTCAAGAGAAACACCTTTCACCACTTGTCGTCCACCATAGGACTTCATTAAATTTTCTGCTCTTAACTTCATAAGTTAGCTACTGAACGTTAAAAATAGTAAAATCATATAGACTACTATGATAACGTACTTAATTTATTAAAAGTTTAACTTTGGTTTTCCAACGCTTCCCAAAACTCATAAGCACGACGTAAATGTGGTATGACGATGGTGCCACCGACCAACGTTGCAATGCCTAGAGCTTCCCCAACTTCAGCTTTTGTAATGCCTTCTTTATAACTGGTTTCCAAATGGTATTTAATACAATCGTCACATCGCAATACGGTTGAAGCCACTAAACCCAACAACTCTTTGGTTTTGACATCCAAAGCACCTTCGGCATAGGCATTGGTATCCAAATTAAAAATCCGTTTGATGATTTTGTTGTTGTCCGCCATGATTTTATCATTCATCTTGGCACGATAGTAATTGAATTCTTTTACAATATCAGACATGTTGTTTTGCTTTACGTTTTTGATTTCTGACCACAACGGCAGAAATATAAATACTTACTTGATATAAAATTAAGATAGGAATCGCCACAATCACTTGGCTTGCAACATCAGGAGGCGTAATAACCGCAGATAAAATAAGTATGACCACAAGCGCATATTTTCGGTATTTCTTTAAAAATTGTGGTGTTACCAAACCAACTTTGGTCAAGAAATACATGATTATTGGCAGTTCGAATACAAAACCCGAAGCTAAAGAAGATGACCTTACTAGTGAAATGTAAGAGCCTAAATCAATTTCGTTGGTTATTTCAGAACTCACACTATACGTTCCCAAAAAGTTAATGGATAAAGGAGTGATGACATAGTATCCAAAAAGCACACCAAGAAAAAATAAAAATGAAGTTACAAAAATAAACCCTCTTGAATGTTTCCTCTCATTTTCATGCAATCCGGGACTGATAAAACTCCAAAGCTGGTAAATGATATATGGGAATGCAATGACCATTCCGGCATAAATCGCAGTCCATATATCTGCGGAAAACTGTCCACCCATAGTTCTATTTTGAATCGTAAACGGGAAAGAGTCACCACAGAATGTACTTTCAAAATCAAAAAATTGAGAAATCTTGCACAAATACTTGTACGTAGGAAAATCCATGTTTTTGGGTCCAAAGATGATGGTGTCAAAAATAAATTTTGAAAACATGAACGCGCCTATTCCTGCAATGACTATTGCCAAGGTGCTTCGTATCAAATGCCAACGCAAATCTTCGAGATGATCCAAAAAAGACATCTCATTCTGGTTCTTTTTTGCCATTAGATAATCCCCTCTTTTATTAAATCATGTAGATGCACAACTCCGGCATAGTTTCCGTTTTCTTCCACTAGCAATTGGGAAATTTCGTTTGCTTCCATCATTTCCATGGCATCAATAGCCATAGCGTTGTTCTCAATCCGCTTTGGATTGGAGCTCATGATGTCTTTTGCAGTCAGATTGACAAAGGAATCCGTTTTTGTCAACATTCGTCTCAAATCACCATCGGTAATGATACCAACAATTTTGTTGTCTTCAACTACAGCTGTAACACCTAGCATCTTTTCAGAAATTTCGACAATTACCTGTTTGACATTGGTGTCTAAATTCACTTGAGGTTTCTCATTCATGGATGATAAGTCGCTTACACGTAAATATAACCGTTTGCCCAAAGCACCACCTGGATGGTATTTTGCAAAATCTCGGCTGGAGAATCCTCGTAATTCCAACAAGCAGACTGCAAGAGCATCACCGATAACCAATTGCGCAGTGGTACTGGTAGTTGGTGCTAAATTATTTGGGCAGGCCTCTTGTTCTACATAAGCATTCAAAATATAATCCGCTTGGACACCCAAAAATGATTTTGTATTACCAGTAATGGCAATCATTTTATTTTTTGCATTTTTAATCAGTGGCACCAAAACCTTTATTTCTGGAGTGTTTCCACTTTTTGAAATACATATAACAATGTCATCGTCCAATATTAATCCTAAATCACCATGAATAGCATCAGCCGCATGCATAAAAACCGATGGTGTTCCTGTTGAGTTTAAGGTCGCAACTATTTTATTGGCAATAATGGCACTTTTTCCAATCCCTGTAATAATTACACGCCCTTTGGAGTTGTATATAAGTTCTACAGCATTTGCAAAATCATCATCTAGGAAAGTTGTTAAATGTGCAATCGCTTGGCTTTCTAGCTCAATCGTTTTTTTTGCCGTATTGAGGATAGAATTTTTATTATTCAAAATTTATAATTTTTGGGTTTGATGCAATTAAAGAATTTTAGTATCTTTAAACTTAATGCAAATGTATATAAAATACTAATAGGGATTAATGAGTAAATCAGAAATTGACTTACATGAAGCGCTTAAAAAATACTTTGGTTTTTCAAAGTTCAAAGGTCTTCAGGAACAGGTCATAAAAAGTATTGTATCAGGGCATAATACGTTTGTTATCATGCCAACAGGTGGAGGGAAATCACTATGCTATCAATTGCCTGCTTTGATAAAAGATGGTACTGCCATTATTGTATCGCCTTTAATAGCCCTCATGAAAAATCAAGTGGATGCTATAAGGGCCGTATCCCAACATGAAGGTGTTGCACACGTTTTGAATTCGTCTTTGAGCAAAACGGAAATTAAACAAGTTAAAGAGGATATCTCTAATGGAATAACTAAACTACTATATGTTGCTCCAGAATCCTTGACGAAGGAAGAATATGTCGATTTTTTAAAAGCAGAAACCGTTTCCTTTATGGCCGTTGATGAAGCGCATTGTATAAGCGAATGGGGACATGACTTTAGGCCTGAATACAGAAACCTCAAACAAATTATTGAACGCATTGGAAACGATATTCCAATTATTGGGTTAACTGCCACTGCGACGCCTAAAGTGCAGGAAGACATTTTAAAAAGTCTAAACATCACGGACGCCAATACGTTTAAGGCATCTTTTAACAGACCAAATCTATATTATGAAGTTCGACCTAAAACTAAAAATGTTGATGGCGATATCATTCGATTTGTGAAGCAAAATGAAGGAAAATCTGGAATTATTTATTGTTTAAGCAGAAAAAGAGTAGAGGAATTGGCGCAAGTACTTCAGGTAAATGGTATCAAAGCTGTTCCTTATCACGCAGGTCTTGATGCCAAAACACGTGTAAAACATCAAGATATGTTTTTGATGGAAGATACGGATGTTGTCGTGGCGACCATTGCCTTTGGAATGGGAATAGATAAACCTGATGTCCGTTTTGTAATTCATCACGATATGCCAAAGAGTATAGAAAGTTACTACCAAGAAACAGGACGTGCTGGCCGTGATGGTGGCGAAGGTCATTGTTTGGCATTTTATGCCTATAAAGACATCGAAAAGTTAGAAAAGTTTATGTCAGGCAAACCAGTTGCTGAACAGGAAATTGGCCAAGCATTGCTTCAGGAGGTGGTTGCTTTTTCTGAAAGTTCCGTATCACGTCGAAAGTTCATACTTCATTATTTTGGAGAAGAATTTGATAACGAAACAGGTGAAGGTGGCGATATGGATGACAACGTAAGACATCCAAAAAAACAGCATGAAGCTCAAGACGATGTCGTGAAGTTATTGCAAACCGTTAACAAAACCAATGAAAAGTATAAATCCAAGGATTTGGTTCAAGTGATCATTGGGAAATCAAATGCACTGATTTCATCACATAAAACAGATACGCAAGAATTTTTTGGAATAGGGGACGACAAAGACAAGCGCTATTGGATGGCATTAATTCGTCAAGTACTGGTTCAGGGATTATTGAAAAAGGATATCGAAACCTATGGAGTGTTGCGACTTTCAACTGAAGGCAGGGAATACATGAAATCGCCGCAATCCTTTATGATGACCGAAGATCATGTGTTTGATGAAGGCAGTGATGATGGAATTATTACCGCATCCAAAGGTGATGGAGCAGTAGCGGATGAACGATTGATGGCCATGTTAAAGGATTTGCGAAAAAGCAATGCCAAAAAATTGGGAGTTCCTCCTTTTGTGATTTTTCAAGACCCTTCTTTAGAAGACATGGCTTTAAAATATCCAATTACAATTGAAGAATTGAGTAATGTGCATGGAGTGGGAGATGGCAAAGCCAAGAAATATGGAAAGGATTTTGTCGAATTGATTGCACGTTACGTGGATGAAAACGATATAGATAGACCTGATGATTTAGTAGTAAAAACAACAGGCTCAAATTCTGCATTAAAACTGTATATCATACAGAATGTGGATCGAAAATTGCCTTTAGATGACATTGCCAAAGCTAAAGGCATGAAAATGAAGGAATTCATAAAAGAGCTTGAAGCCATTGTATATTCTGGCACTAAACTTAATATCAATTATTGGATTGATGAGATTCTTGATGAAGACCAGCAAGAAGAAATCCATGATTATTTTATGGAGTCCAAGACCGACAAGATTGATGTTGCGATAAAAGAATTTGATGGCGATTATGATGATGAAGAACTACGATTGTATCGCATTAAATTTATAAGTGAAGTAGCCAATTAGTCATCAGTATTCAGTTGCAGTAAGCAGTTTTTTAATTTTTATTAATTATTCTTCTTCCTCATCTTTTATAATATGCACAATGCTAAATTCAACAAGTTCCTTTTTCGCCGAAAGCTCCAAAGATTGAATTTGTGATTTTGCAATTTTAGGGAGATCTTCTTCTTCGATTTCAAAATCTATTTTGGTAATACTTCTATTGGATACATTTGAAAAATCCGATTCCAATTCCACCATATCCGAGTTTAAATTCAACTCAAAATCAGTACCCTTGATTTTCAATTGAGCTCCTTTAAATGTTTTGATGTGAAATGTACCCACGATTACGGTTTGTAACAAGTGATAGCCAGCGAGCTCACCAAGTCCGGCATACATGACATTGGTTTCCGAAATAGCAAAAGGCTCATTTTCGATGTCATTGATGATACTTTCTGTATGTGTATCGACGTGTAATTTTTCCATAGCTCTCATATCTCCAAAAGCAGCTCTTAATCGTGTGATTGAAAATTTCATTTCTGCGGTTTTTGTAAACTTAAAACATTAATTCAACAAATCCCAAATGTAGCGTAAACTTCGTGCGTCTCACTTCTGACTTCCAGCTTTCTTTCCTATCTTTGCAACTTCATTTTAAAACAAAAAACATGCAAGACGGATTATACGCCAAATTTAAAACATCAAAAGGCGACATATTGGTAAATTTAGAGTACAAAAAAACCCCAGGAACTGTTGGTAATTTTGTGGCTCTAGCCGAAGGAAATTTAGAGAATTCTGCGAAACCACAAGGAAAACCATATTACGACGGATTGAAATTCCACAGAGTGATTCCTGATTTTATGATACAGGGAGGTTGCCCCCAAGGGACAGGAACAGGAGATCCTGGATATAAATTTGATGACGAGTTTCACCATGATTTGCGACATGATGGACCTGGTGTATTATCCATGGCCAATTCTGGTCCAGGTTCAAACGGAAGCCAATTCTTCATCACACACGTTGAAACGCCTTGGTTGGATAATAAACATACCGTATTTGGAAACGTTGTTGAAGGTCAAGATGTGGTTGATGCCATCAAACAAGGTGATGTTATCGAAACCCTTGAAATCATTAGAAAAGGTGAAGATGCCGAAGATTTTAACGCTGTGGAAGCGTTCAGAACTTTTGAAGGCGCTCGTGAAAAGCGAATTGCTTCCGAACGATTTGCAAAAGAGGCAGAACTAGAAAAATTAGCCGCCGGTTTTGAAAAAACTAAAAGTGGATTGCGTTACCAAATCATTCAAAAAGGAACTGGAAAAAAAGCTGAAAAGGGAAACATGGTGTCCGTTCACTACAAAGGTCAATTGGCAGATGGAACTGTTTTTGACTCTTCATATAAACGTAATCAACCTATTGATTTTCAGGTTGGTGTTGGTCAGGTAATTCCAGGTTGGGATGAAGGTATTTGTCTGTTACACGTTGGTGACAAGGCGCGTTTGGTCATCCCAAGTGATTTGGGTTATGGGCCATCAGGTGCTGGTGGCGTCATTCCTCCAAATGCTACTTTGGTGTTTGATGTGGAATTGATGGATACTAAATAAACGCAATCATATATCTTTACGAGTAATAACATCTAGTGAAAAAAGTCTCAATTCAATGGGACTTTTTTTTATTATCTTTAGTCAATCAATCAATCAATCAATCAAATCAAAATGAAAACACTATTAATTCCCCTTTTAATTTTAATTGTTGCCACCAGTTGCTCAAAGCGTATAGACTATTCCCCAGAGCATATCAAGCAAACTTCAGGACGTTATTTGTTCAATGAAAATGAAGTAATCGACGTATTCTATAAAGACAATGATTTGTATATCAAATGGAAAGGCGGCTCAATTAAACCTGTTGTTTTGGATGAAAACACATTTTTTGTGGCGGATATGTACCAAAAATTGCGCTTTGTGAAGCATCCTGAAACCAACAAACGATATTTGGCTGTTGTTTCTGAAAAAGATGAAACTAAAGTCACCTATGACTATCCAAAAATGGATGACAACTATAAAACACCTTGGATGTATTTGAATAGTGGTGTTTATGACGAAGCAACCATTGGTTATTTGCGTCTGAAGAAGCAAGATTCAACCAAAACATACATTGCAGAACAAGAAGTCAATAGAATTGGTTATGATTTGTTGCGAAAGAAAGAATATGAAAATGCCATCAAGGTTTTCGAAATGAACGTTGCCCTATATCCTGAAAGTGACAACGTGTATGATAGTTTGGCGGATGCATTTTTAAGAAGTGGAGATAGTATTAATGCATATTTTAATTATAGTAGAGCATTAAAACTAAATTCAGGAAACAAAAGAGCTAAAGAATATGTTGAAAATTTTAAACCATCACAATTACTGCCTGATTTGTAGTCTAATCTGAACGTTCGAATAGGTTTTTACTCAAAAAACAAAAAGGTCTGTCCGTTAGTTTTATGAATGACAGGTTCAAGTCGGTACGCTTTACGAATATAGTCTGTAGTTAAAACTTCTTCAGCAGTTCCATTTATCAATAATTTACCCTGATGTAACAAGATAATTTGGTCTGCAAACTTGGCCGCCAAATTTAGGTCGTGAACAACTCCGATGACAACAATGTCTTTTTGTTTTAACAATTCCAAGAGCTTGTGCATAAAGTGGAATTGATAATGGACATCCAGAAAAGTCAATGGTTCATCTAAAATTAAATAGCGACATTGATTTTCTATCGGAAACCAAATTTGGGCAACCACCCGAGCAAAATGAACGCGCTGTTTTTCCCCACCACTTAAGGTCATATAATCTCGGCTGGAGAGTTCCAAAACATCAAAAAACTGCATGGCTGCTTCACAAGCTTCAAAATCTTTCGGCGTGGGTTTTGATGAGAAATGCGGATAGCGACCCATCATCACAACTTCCGAAACTTTTAATGGGAATGCCAATTCTACATTTTGTGAAAGTACGGCTCGAAATTTGGATAAATCAGAAGTTGAAAACCTTTGCAGATGTCGGTTATCAAATAAAATGGTTCCGTTTGAAGGTTTTATCTGTTGGCAAATCAATTTTACCAAGGTGGATTTTCCTGCACCATTAGGACCAATGATAAGATTGAGTTTTCCTGGAATGAAGTCTAAAGAAACATCTTCCAAGATAACTTTAGAACCGATTTTATAGGACAGGTTTTGTAGTTGTAACATATCAGAAGAAATAATTTTTCTTTTGCAATAAATAGATGAAGATTGGGACACCAACAATGGAGGTGACAATTCCAATCGGTAATTCAGCAGGTCTTAAGAGCATTCTTGATAATAAATCGGCTACACAAAGTATCAATCCGCCCAAAACTGCACTATTGATAATCAAAAAACGATTGTCAGAACCTTTAAGAATTCGCAATAAATGAGGCACAATCAATCCAACAAAACTGATGACTCCCACAAAAGCTGTTGCCACAGCGACCATTACCACATTGATTAAAAGTACTTTCCATTTCAATTTCTTGATATCGACACCCAAAAACTGTGCTTCCTCTTCACCTATCATCAGGGCATTCAACTGTTTGGCGTATCTCAATGCCATGATAACGCAAAGTGAGGTTGATATTCCAACAATAAAAACAGAAGCCCAATTGGCTCCAGAGAGAGTTCCCAAATTCCAGAACACAATGGAGCGTGCCTGTGGGTCACGAGCGATATAAGATAAAAATCCGACTCCGCTTAAAAAAAGCGCATTGATTGCAATCCCGGTAAGCAATAAAGACACAATTGAACTTTTGCCAGTGTGACGTGATTGCGACAGAAAAAACACCAAAGCTGTCGACACAATCGCTCCAAGGCAGGCTGCCAATGGTAAGGTCCATTGACCTGTATTGAAATGAAACGTCGCTCCCAAAGCAAAATATATAGCAGCTCCAAAAGCTGCGCCGCAAGATGTCCCAACTAAACCAGGTTCTACAATTGGATTGCGAAATAATGCCTGAAGCAACGTACCGCCCACTGCCAAGCTAGCTCCAACGAAGACGCATAAAATAGCACGTGGCAATCTGATGTCCATAAAAATACGTTCGGTCAACGTCATGGAATCGCTGGAAGACAGCATCTTTTGTAAGGAAGACCACATTTCGTCAAGCGAAATTGAAACGGCTCCATACCGAATCGAGAGAATGACCGCCAAGAAAAGTAAAACGCTTAAGGCTAAAGAAATACCTTTATATGGACTGTTACTTTGATTCATCCTGATGCAGCAAATGTTGCAATTTTAAGACATTCTCACCGGTTCTTGGCCCAAAATAGACCATATCATGTTCTTCGACTCTATAAATTTTGTTGTTTTGAAAAGCACGTGTGGAAGAGATGCCTGGCAAACTTGCAACTTGTTCTGTGGAACCCAATCGGTCGTATCCAAAATCGGTCAACAAAATAATGTCTGGGTCGGATTGTGCAACAATTTCGGGCGATAATTGTGTCATTCCACGTTCGCCATCAACAGCCATGGTGCCACCGGCCCATTCAATCAATTGGCCTGCATTGCTTTTCTTGGTCATCACCAAATAGATATTGTTGGCTTGCCCAAAATGAATCACCAATACTTTTGGGTTAAAGGAAAACAAATCCGTGTTTTTCAAGGCTCGTGTCATGTCGTCGTCCAATTTAGCACACAGTTTTTCTGCGGTTTCCTTTTTGTCAAAATAGCGCCCTATTTCTCGTATCAACGAATCTGTCCCAGCTATGGTGTTTTCATAATGTCCAAATTGTTTCATCGGGATTTTTAAATCCTGCAATTGTTTGACCACATGTTCTGGACCTATATTGTTGTCTTCCAGAATCATCGTTGGTTTCATTGCCAAAATAGCTTCAGCACTCAAGGCACGATGATATCCAATCGTAGGAAGTTCTTTAATTTCTGGCGGATACGTGCTGGAAACATCCACTGCGACAATATCTTCTTCTGCTCCCAGTGCATAAATGATTTCGCTATATTGTTTGGAAATGCAAACAACCCGCACTTCGTTTTGTTCTTTTTTGTCTTCATTTTTGAAACGCCCACAAGAGGTAAGCGTTGTGACGATTGTAAGAAGTAAAATGATTTTTTTCATTTGTTATGTTTTCAATTTTAAAAGAATTCAGACTTATTGCATTCTAAACTTCAATGCAACAAGTCTGATATTCTTCATCCATCATTAAAAATTGTATTTCAAATTAACACCACCATAATAGTTGGCCTTGTTTGGTGCTGGCAAATAAGCATCGTTCAACTGATTCAAAAACAACATATAATAGTATTGTTTACCAGTGATATTATTCACGCCAGCATACAAGTCTAAATCCAAATGCCCAAATGATTTTCTAAAGCCAAGTTTCGCATTTAACAATTGATAGGCATCGGCATAATTGACTTCATCTGAAGTAAATGGAACGCTGTCCCTAAATTCAAAATTTACAGTGCCATAAAAACCCGGATTGGTATCAAAATCGATACCAGCATTGGCAACCCAAGGAGCTACACCAGCTACGTCATTGCCACTGTAATCAGCGGTAATGGATTCGCCATCACCATTTAAAGTTTGATAACGGAAATCTTCATATTTAAAATCAGAATAGGTCGCATTGGCATACGGGCTTATATTAGAAAAGAACCCTGAAGTCGATTCATAAGCCGTGTATTTCAACAACGCCTCCACACCTTTGTTGTTCTGTTTTCCGCCATTGGCAATATAAGTGTAGGCTGTTGTGTTTGCATCCAAAGGAACAGCTACAGACGTAAATTTATCCTTGAAAATGGCATTNNGGAACCAAACCAGTGTTCAATTCTCCCGTTGTGGAAATGAAGATATTGCCACTCACTGGAGCTTTATAGCCCTTGCTGTAAGAGGCATAGACGGATACATTATCATTGAAGATTTTATTAATGGCAAAATGAGGAGATATTAAATCGTTGTAATTCGCAGAAACAGTTCTGGGTTTGTTGCTCGTCGGATTGTACAATCGGTCTTCCAATCTGATACGCATGCCACTTGTGCTTACACCAGCAGTTACAGAAAAATCTTGTGGCAAGTGCAAGGTCCATTCGGTAAAAATGGAGCTGTTTTTAGATACTGCAAATTGATTGCTTCTCATACCTCCAATAATATTGTAACCTTCTGGGTCGGCCGGATTCTCAATCATACTATAGCCAATGATGGCAGCACGTTGCTCTTGGTATTCTAACCCAGCAACGCCTTCAAGAACTATGTCTTCACTCAATTTAAAATTAAGGTCGAATGTTGAACGAGTTCCATAATTCAATGGGTCTTTATCTGACCAACCACCAGCAGAACTAGCATTACTATTGATGCCTGTCCCAAACACCGAAGTGGTATTGCCCAACCAATCATTGAATTTATAAGTATGACTCAAGCCGGCTCTAAAACTTATGACTTCTGAATGTGCATCATTTTTGATATAGCGTGCATTTCCGCTGTAATCCTCGTTTTCATATTGCTCAATAGTCAATTCTCCACCACGTTGGTCATAACTGTTGCTAAATCCAAAATAGGTAGAAATGTATTGGTTGTCACTTGGCTGAAAATCGACGACCAAATTCAGGAAATCTTTGGTAGAACCGTTATGGTCCAAAATCCCGTCTGATATTTGATGGCTATAATTCAATAGGAGCGATGTTTTCTCTTTTCCCATTTGAAATTGAGTCGTGAAACGCGCCAAGCCATAACTGCCCACCAATGTTTTTTGTTCTAGTGATAGTTCGCCATTGGCAGGACGTATCGTTTGAAGGTTGACTGCCCCAGCAATTGATAGCCCATATAATGAACCTGCAGGACCTTTCACCACATCAACGGTTCCAATGGAGCCAAAATCGATATCGTCCAAGAGTGTAACGCCTTCTGCATCAGTAATAGGAATATTGTTCAGGTAAACTTTATAGCCTTGGCCATCGAAATTATTCGTGGCACCTCTAAAACCTACACCATTCCCATAACCTCTAATGTTGAATTGTTGACCAGAAGACACAGCACGTCGGTTCATGGTCACACCTGGAACATTCGCGTTGATAGCATCATCAAAGAAAATACCTGTGCCACGTTTAAGCTCATCGGCATTCAGTTTCACCTCCGCTCTTGGGACATCCAATACTTCTTGATTGTTCGTGTTTTTTCCGGAAATCCTGACTTCATCCAATGGACTCGCAAGTGGATTTAAAGCCACTGTAAGCATACTATTGCAATCCGAAACATTGACGTTGGATTTTTCGAAACCTATGTACGAAATGGTTAAAATTAAGCTCTCGTTACAATTGATAGTGAAACGTCCGGTGTCATTGGAAGCTGTTATTTGATTGTTATAGTTGCTCTGTATTTTTGCGCCAGCAAGAGGTTCTTGGGTAACAGCATTAATGACCTTTCCCTCCAACTGACTGTTCTGTGCATACAAGGATGCAGCACATAATAATCCCAACAGGGATATGTGTAATTTTTTCATAAATTTTGATTTGATTATTTAAATTGCTCGTTCAGTGCCAAACCTAATGGGATGCATTGTTGCGAAATTGAAAGATTTGCAATTAAATAACCTTGGGAGGAGGGATATAAAGTTCTGGCTTTAAGGAATTATAAAGCGTATAAGTTGCGGTGGAAATTTGATTTTTAGGAACATGAACTTTAGCAATCTCGTCGTCAACGCTATGTTCCACTTTCGGAATTACCTTCAGAAGGTTTTTTGCTAAATTGTTCTTGCTGTTTTTAGTGCTTTTGTCTTTATTGATTTGTATTTCCAATTGTTGCAGCAATTCCATTTCCCGTTGGTCCGCAATGCAGTGGTAAACAATATGGCCATTGTCTTTTTCCATTTTAACAATGTCGTACATGGTGCCTTTGTATTCAAATTCATTGGCTTCTTTCCAATGTAATTCGTTTTTATTCTGAAATGTGATTTCGATATGTGTTAATTCTGAATCAGGAAGGTTCGATTTGATATGTTGTAGCATTTCCCTGCGTACTTCATATTTCTGAATAGATAGAATAAGGTAGCATCGTATGGCATTAAAGCTGAATACAATTAATAATATAGTTGCAATGAATTGTTTCAAACTGAAAAAATTGAGTTCGCTAATTTATAAAAAATGAAACGTTTAAACATCATAATAACTTTATTGAATTGATTGCAGCTAATTAAAATGTATTCAGTCGTACTTCAAATAAAAATTATATTACTTATTCTTTGTATCCCAAAAGGTCATCAATGGTACTCGCTGTGACAGAATGGTAGTTTGGTCGTGCTTTTTTATAAATGACCAAGGCTTCGTCAACGCGATTACTTTTCTTGTAAGCTTTAAAAAGCGTTTCCACATACCAACGTCTTCCCACAGTCGTCAAAAATTCTTCAATTTTAGAATCGACATTATTGCCATGGTAATTATGGTTAATGGCTTTTTCAAACCAAACCATGGCGATATATGAATTCGTGGTATTGGTGAACTTAAATATGTCATCAAGCGTCTGCATTTGTTCTATGGTAATGTCTTCAGGGATATTGCGAACAAAATGAACCCATTCTTGTGGTGTCCAGTCGGTAATTGATGCCACATCGATTGCATTGGTGTCCATAAAGGTTTTCAGGGTTTCTTCAACCGTTGAAAAAGCATCCGATTTTATGATGGCTTGATTGTCAGGAACTCCAGGTTGGTAAATCCATTCATCGGTATTGAAGGATACGTTGTTTTTTTCTAACAGATTTTTGTTCAAATAGGAAACAAAATCTTCGGTATTCGTCGTGGAGAAAGCATTCTTTTTGAAATAGGATTTTAAAAATGCATCCATTTTTTCTCTTCCGACTGTTTCCTCCAATGTTCTTAAAAACAAATAGCCTTTGTCATAAGCAATACTGTTCATACCATCGTCAGGATTTCGTCCTTTTAAGTTCAATTTTAATTTGGTGTCATTTGGTGTGTCCTTCAATGATTCCAATTCTTCATCCAAATCTTGACGACCTATCAATGCCAACATATTGGCACGTTCCTTTCCGTAAAGTGCTTCCATGATTCGCATCTCAAAATACACCGTAAAACCTTCATTGAGCCAGAAGTCGTTCCAAGTCGCGTTTGTAACCAAGTTTCCAGACCATGAATGTGCCAACTCATGAGCGACAAGCGAAGTAAGACTTTTATCGCCAGCAATAACTGTTGGTGTGGCAAATGTCAATCGAGGATTTTCCATACCACCAAATGGGAAACTTGGTGGCAAGACAATGACATCAAACTGATCCCAATCGTAATCGCCATACAGATTTTCCGCAGCAGCGACCATTTTTTCCATATCAGAGAATTCATTGTGCACTTTATCTATCATCGATTTTTCTGCATAGACTCCAGTTCTATCACTGATGGATCTATATTCAATGTCACCAACTGCAAGCGCTATTAGATATGGAGAAATAGGCTGCTTCATTTTAAAATGATAGACGCCATCGGTAGTTTTTACTTTAGGATTTTCAGCACTCATCACAGCCATTAATTCTGAAGGCACTTTGACGGTAGCATCGTAAGTAATTCGAATTTGTGGACTATCTTGAATTGGAATCCAGGTTCTGGTTAAAATGGCTTGCCCTTGAGTGAATAAAAATGGATGGTTTTTGTCAGCAGTTTGTTGTGCATTGAGCCATTGAAGTGCTTCAGTTTTGTCTGTTGTGTTATATGTTACCACAATTTTTTTTGTGTCCTTATCAATGTTGATTTTTAATGGTTGACCAAGCATTGCATCCATTGCTCCTAATTCAAAAGATGTTGTTTTTCCATCTGCCTCAACACTTTTGATGTCCAAATATTTTGAATCTAAAACAATTTCAGAAGCGCCACGGTTTGTGATATCATAAGTGGCTGTTCCGCTGATGATTTTAGAGTCAAAATTCACATTGATATCCAAATCTAAATGGGTAATGACAGCTTTATTTGGTTCGGCATAGGAGTGAGGTTCTTCCACATAGTTTTGCATCGTTTGTTCTTCTTTAGGTTGAGCACAGTTTGATAACATCAATAGTGCGCTGAATAGTAGAATTCCTGTCTTTTTCATCATATTTTTTTAGGACTGCTAAAGTAATTAAATATAAAGGTTTTAAAAAATTACAATTCATCCATTAAAATAAACACTTCGGTCATTCTGATTTTAAAACCTTTGTTCCTCTGCTGATATTTGCTTCATAATCTAAAACCAATTATCATGAAACATTTAATTATCATTGCAATAGTGTTAGTTTCAGCTGCTACGTCTGCACAAACCAATTTTGAAAAAGGAATGCAAAAAGCATTTGCTCTATGGGGAGAGAACAAATGGACCGAAGCAGAGCAAATGTTCGAACGGATTGCAGCAGCAGAACCTAACGAATGGCTACCAAACTATTACATTGCCCAAATGAACAGCCTTAAAACTTGGCCGGAAAAAGACCCTCAAAAGGTGAAAGCTCAATTGGACAAAGCACAGGAATATCTCAATACAGCGATGGGATTGCAAAAAGACAATGCCGACCTGTTGGTGATGCAAGCACAAATTTATACCAATTGGGTTGCCTTTGATGGAATGACCTATGGCATGAAATATTCTGCTAAAATCAATGAACTCTACAACCAAGCCTATAAATTGTCGTCCGAAAACCCAATGGTAGTGTTGGGACGAGCAGAATGGAATATGGGAAGCGCCAAATATTTTGGAAAAGATACCAAGCCATATTGTGAAGAAGTGGAAAAATCCATAGAACTTTTTGCTAACTTTAAACCTGAAACACCATTTCATCCAAATTGGGGAAAAGAACGCGCAGCTGAAGTTTTGGCTTCTTGCAAAGAGTAAATAATTAAATTTTTTGAGCAATGAACAAATCCATTAAAAATTTCTACATCACATTTCTTATTGGCTGTGTTGTTTATTTGATTGGCAATTTGCTTTCCAATGGATTTGACTATACAACCGTCAACGACTTTTTAATTGATTTTTCTTTTTACCAATTGTATAGCTTCATGTTGGGCTATTCCAATTATTATTTATTTGATTATTTGGAGCAACTGAATTGGAAGAAAGAAGACCAAATTTGGCGAATCGTTATTGGAATTTCTGCTTCTGTGGTGGTATCCCTTGCTGCACTGTTTATCTTGAATGGATTTAACAGTATGGTCTATCAAGGGAAAACCTGGAATGATTTTATTCTAAACCAAAGATGGAGCCACTATAGTTTTGGGCTTTGGATAACCTTAACAATTGTCATCATTTTTCATGTTATCTATTTTTATAACAGATATCAGCAGACAAAGGTCAAGGAACAGAAAGTCATCGCAGGAACAGCCAACGCGCGTTTTGATGCCCTGAAGAACCAATTGGACCCACATTTTTTGTTCAATAGCTTGAATGTGTTGACAAGTCTTATTGAGGAGAATCCTGATAATGCCCAAAAGTTCACAACCTCCTTATCGAAAGTGTATCGCTATGTGTTGGAGCAAAAAAACAAAGATTTGGTCACGGTGGATGAAGAATTGGATTTTGCCAGAACATATATGTCGCTTTTAAAAATGCGATTTGAGGACAGCATCATTTTCGATATTCCTGACAGGGCAAGTGACCCAGAAAGTAAAGTTGTGCCTTTATCATTACAGTTGCTATTGGAAAACGCTGTAAAGCACAACATGGTGACGAGCAGCAAGCCGCTTCATATCAAAATTTATGAAAACAAAGGAATGCTCGTGGTAGAAAACAACTTACAACTCAAACAAATCGTCAAAAAAAGTAGTGGCGTTGGCTTGGAAAACATCAAACAACGCTACGCATTATTAACAAATAGAACAGTAAACATCAATCAACAAGCAGAAGGTTTTGCAGTAGCAATACCGATGCTTACCAAACAAATATCAATCATGGAAATACAAAAATATGACAATCAGGAAAATGCTTACCAAAAAGCAAAAAAACGAGTCGAGGAAATCAAGGGATTTTATGGAAATTTAGTATCCTATTGCGTGGTGATACCCTTTTTAATCTTTATCAATTATTGGTCTTACTGGGGATTTCAGTGGTTTTGGTTCCCAATGCTTGGTTGGGGAATGGGAATCGTTTTTCACGCTTTTGCAGTATTTGGATATGGAAAAACTTGGGAAGAGCGAAAAATCAGGGAAATCATGGAACAGGAAGAACGAACTAACACTTGGAACTAATGGAAAATAAATTTATAGAACAGGAAAAATACGAAAGAGCTGCCAAAAAGGTAAAGCGCATCAAAGGATTTTATTCTCACTTATTGGTGTACATCGTCATCAATCTGATGATTGTTGTTATCAATGTGCAAAATTTGGAACCTGGAGAAAGTTATTTCCAATGGCAAAATTTCACCACTTTGGGATTTTGGGGAATTGGCTTGTTAGCCCATGGGTTGAGCGTTTTTATGCCCGACTTTATCCTTGGAAAGAATTGGGAAGAGCGTAAGATTAAGGAATATATGGATAAGCAGAAGAATAATCGCTGGGAGTGAAGTTAGTCACCAGTGTTCAGTTGCAGTCTACAGTTTTTATCCAATGGACAATTGATAATTATCAATTAATAAACAAGTTTGAATTAACCATTAACCACCAATAGCCAACATCAAAAAAAATGAACATTATCATCATAGAAGACGAAAAACCATCGGCAAGGCGTTTGCAGCGCATGTTGTCTAATTTGGATATGGAAACGCAAATCATGTTGCATTCCGTGGAGGAATCCATTGAATGGTTTCAGAAAAATCCACATCCAGACCTTATTTTTTTGGATATTCAATTGAGTGACGGATTGTCATTTGAAATTTTTGAATCAGTTGATATAAAATCTTCTGTCATTTTTACAACAGCTTATGATGAATATGCTTTACAGGCATTTAAATTAAATAGCATTGATTACTTGCTGAAACCGATTGATGAAGAAGATTTAAAAAAAGCCGTTTCAAAATTTAAAGAGCGGGTTCCACAAAATCAATCGGTCACGTTAGATTTTGATGATATCAAAAAATTATTGGTCAATCCCATCGAACGTGAATACAAAAAACGATTTTCGGTTAAAGTTGGTCAGCATTTGAAGCTCATCAATATTGAAGATGTGGAATGTTTTTATAGTGAAAATAAAGGCACCTATGCTTTTACAAATGAAGGACGGAATTATTTATTGGACGGCACTTTGGAACAAATTGAAACCGATTTGGAGCCAAAAAAATTCTTTAGGGTCAGCCGTAAGTTTTTTGTGAACATCAATGCCATTAAAGACATGATAAGTTATACCAATTCCCGACTTCAAATAAAACTCAACAATTTCAACGGACAAGAAATAATAGTGGCTAGAGAGCGTGTTAAGGATTTTAAGGATTGGTTGGAGTAGAAGGGAACTCTTGATTATTCAGTCAAATGCAATTCTTCAATGATGTCTTTGGAATCTTTTTTTAAACGATTGATTTCGCTGGCAATGTCATTTTTATAATCTTCGCGAAAGGAAGATTGTTTTAAAAGATAGTTCAACATCCACAACAGTTTCTGCACGACGATAGGGTCATGCTTACAATACGTTCTTAAAGAAGCTATGACGTTGTAAATCAAAACATTGAATCGTATGATTTCTATTTTAAAATGAGGTGTTTTATCATCATCCACATAAATGTCTATGTCTTTCTTTTTCATTCTCAAAGCAAACAATTCCGTCAAATAATCAATCGCATTGACCGCTGTTCCTGGGTCATTGATGCCAGGTGACATCGCTTTTACTGCAATCTCGGTAAGTTGTTTGAATGCTAGACTATAATTATCACTTACCAATTCGCTCTTTGAGAAATTGATATTGGAGAAAAAAGAGTCCAGTTGCTCATCCGTCAGTTCTTTTTTGGAGAGTAAAAACACGTCATTTTCGAGCACAAAAAGACCTTTTGGAATTTTTAAATGTAATTTGGTGTCATGTTCTGCACAAAAATCCATGATATTATGAGATGACAAATTCTGAAAATAACCACTTTCCTTCGATTTGTACGGATACCAATCAGTGGTGTCTTCAAAATTTGTTAAAGATTGTAAATCTTCTTCTTGTTTTAGAATATCTTTCAAGCGCTTTTTGGCATCGAGATAGATATCTTCTATAATGTTTGAAATCTGAATACTTTCAGACATATTGTGTATGAAGTAAATGAATGAGCATAAACAAACAATGGTAAAGACAATTCCCAAAAGAACAGAAAATCCTGGGAGCGTATATTTTTCACCAGTTGGTTCGATGGAGAACATCGTGAAAATACAGTACATGATGGTGGCAAGGTAAACTCCCAAAATAATTTGGTGTCGCTTATCAGAAATCAATCCAGGAAGTAATCGAGGAGAAAAGTTGCTAGATGCCTGACTTAACAACAGCATAACCATTGAAAAGCTAAAAACCATCATGGAAATCAATCCACCAATGCAAACACTTAAAACAGTTAGAGCTGTATCACCATCTTCAACCACCAATTGTGGCAAAATGTCAAGGAGGTATTTAGAAATGCCGTTTTCCTCTAGGACAATCATAAAAAGAGAAAAGGCGAAACCAAAAACCGCTAAAATGGTAGGGTAAAATGCAATATTGCTTTTGATGGTGTTGAAGAAGGAGGATATTTTATTCAGAAATTGTTTCATAAATAACTTTAGAAAACTAAAGATAAGCAAATTCCAAAACAACTGAATCTATTCTTGTATCATTCTGAATACACTTGCCCTCTATGAGGTTTAAGGCTGTCTCTGATGGGTTTCATATCGCCTTCATCCACAACCATGTATGCAACAGTGTGAAGTTCACTGATAGTTTCGACACCAGTTTTATGAACAGGAATTGAATTTATAGCAATATATTCTTTTAGGTGAATCTCGTGATGTTCCGCAATTTTTTCGGAATCTGGCCCCCTGAAATCCCAAATGAGTTTAAGTTGTCGCATTGATTACGGATGTTCCTGTTTCGGCAAAATTTTTAAAATCGGTCATATATTGCATCGACTGTTTTTTGAAGGCTTTGGGCATAAGCCATAACATGCATCTCATCATAAAATTTAAGGGCATAAAATCACTAATCGATGTCCATTTTGTACGGCCATCTGCTAATTCTTTAAAATAATTTTCTTGAAGATTATCCAAACCTTCAGTGCTGTAGGTTCCATGAAATTCATTTGGCAAGTTTCTATGGGTTACGGTTTCGATGATTTCCATGCGCCGTTTGCCAATCAGATAATTAAGCTTCATTTTCGCACCTACCATGCCTGGTTCCCCAGAAATGTGTTCTACAGACATCAATCCTCTTTGCCAATGTTTCATGTTTTCGGCATTGTCAAATTTATCCATAAATTCATTTAAAGGTAAATTGACAATGATTTCAGAAGTATACTTCATTTGGTAAAAAAATAATTAAAGCGCAAACATATTCAGTTTTCGGATATTAATGATAATTGAAAGTTCAATCGCAAAAATAATAGATGATATGTGGTTTTTCCTATTGTTTAAAGTGATTTTTTTTGAATAAAATTTTGAGTAGTCAAATTCCATAAAAACCGCTGTTTGACTGTTAGGGGTCTTATATACTAAACTCTTTAGTTAATCGTTTCAAAAAAGCAACTTGTTTAATATATGATTTTATTATTTTTGCGACAAGTTTCAAACTTTAATATCATTATGAATCAAAAACTTTCTTTAAGCTTGATAATGCTGTTCTTGACAGTCTTTTCATTTGCTCAAAAACACACAGATGATGTTTTGTTTACCGTAGATGGTGAACCAGTAAAATCATCAGAATTCATTAGGGTTTACAACAAAAATCTGGATTTGGTGAAGGACGAAACCCAAAAAGATGTGGATGCTTACCTAAAATTGTTCATCAACTATCAATTGAAAATAAAGGAAGCCAAGCGCTTGGGCCTTGATACGATTCCAAAATACATAAGGGAATTTGACAGTTATAAAAAACAGTTGTCTAAAAATTACCTTTCTGATTCCAAAGTAACAGAAGCATTGATAGAAGAAGCTTACAATAGATCAACCCAAGAGGTCAAAGCATCACATATTTTAATCCGTATGGATGAAACCGAAAAAGACACCTTAAAAGTTTACAATCAATTATTGGAACTGCGTGAACGTGTTAAAAAGGAAGGTTTCGAAAAAGTGAAAAATGAAGTTCATAACGGTAACACAATTTTTGCTGAAGATTTAGGATGGTTTTCAGCATTCAAAATGGTTTATGAATTTGAGAGTGCAGCTTACAACACCAAAGTAGGTGACATCTCCATGCCTTTTAGAACGCGTTTTGGATATCACATTGTTAAGGTTGATGATAAAAGACCTTCACGAGGTGAGGTTACTGTAGCTCATATTATGATTTCAAACAAACAGACGGATAGTTTGTTGAATCCGGAGACACGTATTAATGAAATCTATAAAAAAATAAATCAAGGTGAGAATTTTGAGTCTTTGGCAAAACAATTCTCCGATGATAAGAGCTCTTCTGCAAATGGTGGATTGCTATCACCTTTCACGGGCGGACAATTAAGCTCTCAAGAGTTTGAAACGATGGCATTCAGTTTAACGGAACCAGAGCAAATTTCCAAACCTTTCAAGACTGATTACGGTTGGCACATTATAAAGCTGATTTCAAAAAAAGGGGTTCAGCCTATGGACGAAATTAAGGGTGAATTGGAAAACAAAGTAAAGCGCGATGCCCGTTCTAGTTTAATAAATACAGCATTGGCAGAGAAACTAAAGAAAAAATATGGTGTTGTGGATGATTCTAAGAACCTGGATTATTTCACTTCTATTTTAAATAGTGACTTCTACAATAGAGCATGGGCGATTCCAACAACGATGCAAAACGATAAAGAACTCTTCAAGATTGGCAAAACGTCCGTAACTTATGGAGACTTTGCCAACCAACTCTTGTCAGCACAAAAAGCTTATGTTGGAAAAACCACGCCGTTTGCAGATATTATAGATAAAGAATATAAAAACTTCCAAGAGAGTAGGGTTCTTAAATATCATGAAGACAACTTGGAGTTCGAAAATGAAGATTACGCTCAAATTCTTAAAGAGTATCGAGATGGTTTATTGCTTTTCGACTTGATGGAAAAGGAAGTTTGGAATGCCGCAGTACAAGATACAACAGGTCTTCAGAAATACTATGATGCTCACAAATCCGATTATGTCTGGAAAGACAGAGTGGACGTGGTCATGGCAACGGCTGCCAAAAAAGATGATATCGAAAAAGTAAAAGATCTATTAAATAAAGGTGTTTCTGACGAAGATATCAGCAAAGAACTAAATTCTGAAGCAGAACAAAAAGTAATTTTTACCAAAGGATTAATGGAAACCGACCACCAAGGTTTACCAAAAGATTTAGAATTGAAGAGCGGCGTTTCTAAAGTATATCAGTATAATGATGCTTACCATGTTTTATTGATTCAAGAAGTGCTTCCAAGTTCCAATAAATCATTTGAAGAGGCCAAAGGAAAAGTCATCAGTGATTATCAAAATAATATTGAAGAGAATTGGTTGAATTCACTGAACAATCGTTACAAGGTTGATATCAATGCCAAATCACTAAAGAGTGTTAAGAATCAAATTCAGAAGTAGTTGTTAAAAAAAATCGTATATATATGTATTGTGTGCTTTTGCCTGGCATCCTGTGATTTTTTCAAAAAAACTGACGACAGGGAGCCCATCGCAAGAGTAAATGATTCTTATTTATACGAAGATGATATTAAAGGATTGGTAGCGGAAGGAACACCGCCAGAAGATAGTATATTGATTGTCAATAGTTTTATTACTCGCTGGGCAACACAATTATTGATGATTGATGGCTCGGAGCGTAACTTGCCACAAAAAACGCAAGATGAGTTCAACAAACTAGTGGACCAATATAAAAAAGACCTTTATACAAAAGCGTATCTGGAAGCGTTGGTAAAAAAGGAAATTGACACTTTTGTTTCTTATAATGAAGCGAACGAATTTTACCAAAGTAATAAAGAGACATTTAAGCTAAATGACGAACTCATAAAATTCCGATATATAAATATTCCGTTGAATGCGGTGAACACGGATAATATATCAAAACGATTCCAACGCTTTTCGGCTAAAGACCAAAGACACCTAGATTCCATATCGGTTCAGTTCAAATCCTATTCGCTTAATGATTCCATTTGGATAAAAGTCTCACAGGTTGCAAATAAAATTCCCGTAATCAATTCTGAAAACAAGAAAGAACTGTTAAAAAAATCTAATTTTATACAGCTCAAAGATTCATTAGACCTATATTTGATGCAAATTAATGACGTCCGATTGCAAAACGATTATGCGCCTTTGGAGTATGTGATGCCTACCATAAAACAAATTGTCATTAACAAACGAAAATTAGAACTTATCAAACAACTTGAAAAAGACATTACAAAAGATGCCATTAAAAACAATCAATTTGAAATATATACTCAACAATAAGTTTATACTTTCCTTACTTGCTCTATTGAGCTATCAAATCAGCAATGCACAAGAGATTATTCAGGAAGAAGTAGCTGAAAATACAGCTATGGTCGATACGGTAAAATCAACGTTCCAACGAGTAAAGGTTGATGGTGTAGTGGCGGTTGTTGGAGATTTTGTCATTTTGGATTCTGATATCGATAAAGAGTTTTTGCAGCTTCAGGCTCGTGGTGTCTCTACTGCTGAAATTTCCCGTTGCCAACTGTTTGGAAAATTGTTAGAGGATAAATTGTACGCGCATAACGCCATTCAAGACAGTATAGTGGTAAAAGAGCTTGAAATCCGCTCAAACATTGAACAGCAAATTTCCGCTTTTCTAGAAGAAACCAATGGGTCAATGGACGAATTGTTGAAATTCTACAACAAGGATACAGAGCAAGCCTTGAGAGAAGAAATGTTTGAAATCAACAAAAATCAGCAACTTGCCTATGAGATGCAGCGTAAGATTGTTGAAGATATAGAGGTAACACCAGAAGAAGTGCGAGAATATTTTAATAGTATTCCTAAAGATGAACGTCCAGTTTTTGGAACCGAGCTAAAGGTTGCTCAAATTGTTACCATCCCTAAAATAACAGAAGCGGAAAAACAAAAAGCCATAAATAAATTAAAAGAATTCAAGGCAGATATCATTGAAAACGGTGCTAGTTTTACTACAAAGGCAACATTTTATTCTGATGATATGGGTTCTAGAAAAACAGGCGGAAAATTGCCTCCAATGAATAGAAGTCGTCCACAAATGGTAAAGGAGTTTAGGGATGTTGCATTTTCACTAGAAGAAGGCGAAATCTCTGAACCATTCGAAACCGAGTTTGGATACCATATTATATGGTTGGAAAAAATCAGGGGACAAGAATATGATGTTAGACACATTTTGATACGTCCAGAAGTTACTCAAGAAGCCATTAGAGAAGCAAAAACACGGATAGACACTATTCGCGCTCGTATTGTAAGAGGTGAAATTAAGTTTGCTGATGCTGCAAGAGAATTGAGTGATGAAAAGGAAACAAAACAAGATGGTGGACAATTAATCAATCCAAAAACGCAGGATTATAGTTTTGAATTGACAAAAATTGAGCCTGAATTATATTCCCAAATTCAAAATTTGAAAGACAATGAAGTGAGTTTGGTGCTTCAAGATGAAGACAGAATCAACAGAATCAAATTCAAAATACTTACCGTTACAGATAGAATTGATGAACATGAAGCAGATTTTGCACGAGACTATTTGAAAATCAAAAATTTGACCGTTCAAGATAAACAATACAAGGAAATTGCTAAATGGCAGGACGAAAAAATCAACGATACCTACATAAATATCAATGGTGAATATCGCAATTGTGAGTTTGAAAGTAACTGGCTGAAAAAAGAAAAATAATATGTCTGACGTCGCAGCTGTAGAACAGTTTGTAAAAAAATATAAAGCACTAAAATCTGAAGTTGCCAAAGTGATTGTTGGGCAGGATGAGGTTGTGAACCAAATTTTGATTTCAATTTTTTCTGGGGGACATGCATTGTTGATTGGCGTTCCTGGGCTGGCAAAAACGTTGATGGTCAATACAATTGCCCAAGCTTTAGGATTGGATTTTAAACGGATTCAGTTTACACCAGATTTAATGCCTAGCGACATTCTCGGAAGCGAAATATTGGACGAAAGCAGGCAGTTTAAATTCATCAAAGGACCAATTTTTGCCAATATTATTCTTGCTGACGAAATCAACAGAACACCACCAAAAACACAGGCAGCATTATTGGAAGCCATGCAAGAACGTGCGGTAACGGTTGCTGGTCATCACTATCAATTGAGTTTGCCTTATTTTGTTTTGGCCACACAAAACCCGATTGAGCAGGAGGGAACTTACCCTTTACCAGAGGCACAATTGGATCGTTTTATGTTTGCCATTAATTTGGAGTATCCATCATTTGCAGAAGAAGTGCAGGTTGTAAAAGCTACCACTACTGATGTGCAATCTAAAGTCAATTCGCTATTTACATCGCAAGAAATCATCGATTTTCAACAATTGATTCGCCGCATTCCTGTGGCAGACAATGTGATTGAATATGCCGTAACAATGGTTGGAAAGACCAGACCAAATGGCGCAACCGCGTCCGATTTAGTCAAAGAATTCGTGGATTGGGGAGCAGGTCCGAGAGCGTCTCAAAACTTGATACTTGCCGCCAAAACGCATGCAGCAATCAACGGAAAGTTTTCTCCGGATATCGAAAACGTTCAAGCGGTTGCTAGCGGAATTCTTCGACACAGAATTATTAAAAATTATAAGGCCGAAGCCGAAGGCATTTCGGATGAACAGATTATTAAGAGCTTATTTTAAGAGTGATTTGATATCGTCTTTCAATCGTTCAACTTCTTCTTGAACCAACACATTATAAAATCCCCGAATC
The DNA here is from genome assembly GCA_002426755.1 of Flavobacteriaceae bacterium UBA5544. Classification (GTDB taxonomy): domain Bacteria; phylum Bacteroidota; class Bacteroidia; order Flavobacteriales; family Flavobacteriaceae; genus JBPOFM01. The sequence continues at coordinate 30,978 of DINI01000003.1, read as the reverse complement.
TGTTGTTTTTTATCAACCAAAGCCACGAAGCTGCTATGATAAAAATCCGTTCCATCCTCATTGGGTTTAAAATTGGTCATAAATAGATTGGCTTGTAATCTTGTATTTACAGAAGACGAACGGACAAATTGCCATGTTTGTGAAGGTACGCTTGTAGCTTCGGAATAAATTTTCAAAACTTCAACGGAATCATTTTCAGGGTCGATGGTGTGCGATACGATCAAAAAGTCGTTTTCATTCTTGAACTGATCAGCAATCTCAATCAATTTTGTTCGCATTGGTGGACAAATACTCGGACAACGCGTAAAGAAGAAATTGGCAATGACCACTTTATTTTGAATGTTGTCAGTAGAAAACGATTCCCCTAATTGATTGGTAAAATTCTTGTAAGTGATTGCATAATATGTTTTGGTTCCTGTTTCATCAATCTTGTAGCTCAAAATCGGTAATTCTTTTGAATTTGATGGACATCCAAAAAAAAGAAGAACACCTATCAGCCACAAAAATCTCATTGGTTTGAATTAAAAGCTTTCAACTTTTGAGCCATTTCTTTATCAAACAGGAAAACAAACATACTGGCCATCATATCCTGACTGACTTTGGTTGTATTGTTCGCTTTTAAAACCAATTCATAATTATGTTCTGGATACAACATGATACCTTCTTTGCTAGAAAAATATGAAACTTTTTTCAACCCGATTTTATCCTTATAATTTTCAGCTTTAGAGATAAATAAAGTGGTGTCCTTTGTTTTGTCACGAAATTCAAGTTCTTCAGCAAACGGATGCAAGTGTACGGCAATTTGATGCATCGTCGCGCTATCCTTTAGCTGCAATTGTTTTGTAATGTCATAACGATAGGTTTCTTTTCCTGGAAAAATTACCCAATGTCCGGACAAATGATGTCCTTCATCATCTATATAGCTATGGTTTTTTGTCTCAACAGGCAAGCACATATTCGGATTATTTTCCGTTGGGCCTTCATAGGGTTTCTTGTCATTATAAGGCAGCATTACGAATACGGTGCGGCTCATTAGTGGTTTCATCTCTGATGAATTTGGTTGAAAGCCCAACGTCACATCATGTTTTACCGTGAACGCATCTCCCTTAATATTGTGGTTTAAAGTTTGAGTTGCAACAAATAGATTTTCATTGGTGAAGACAGGAAACCCAAATCCTTCAGGGAATTCATAAGATTCAATACCATTGCTCATCGACGTCAAACGTGGATATTGCTCACCGATTCTATTGTTCAAATTCCAGCGCGAATAATGCTCACCATCATAAAAATCGATATTGGTATGACACACGTAATCATTAGAGAGTTGGTCGATTTCGTTGGTACTTACTGCTTTGGTTTCAAAAGATGTAATCCATACCAAATCATTTTTTGTATAATCAATTTGAAAGGATGTCATGGCTTTTGGGCCTTCCATGGATTCGTAAATATTGTCAATGACCAAAGTTGGAGTGAAAAGAGAAATTGTAGAATCTGTTGTCACTATATTCCATGTATCATCTACCAAGCCCAATTTATGGTACACTTGCGTTTTGATGATGGCTTTATGACGATTGGGAAGTTTCAAATAATAAATTCCTCCAACAATCAACAAGATAATCAACAAAAAGACTGAATATTTTAGTATTTTGGACTTCATTTAATGGCTTTCCTACCTAACAAATTAACGCTTTTTTATGCAAATAGACTATAGCAAACGGATTTTTGGTTTAGACCTTATGCGTACCGTTGCTATATCGATGGTGGTGTTTTCCCACATACGTTGGATTACGCCAAACGCCAACGGAGTTATTCCTGATATCATGAGTATTTCTGGGGTGATGGGTGTTGAGATATTTTTCTGCTTGAGTGGATTTCTGATAGGCAGGATACTTTACAAAATGTATATGTCCGAGAATTTCGGCTTCAAAAACGTGTTTTATTTTTGGATTCGCCGCTGGTTTAGGACCTTACCCAACTATTATTTGGCCTTATTGCTCAACATTTTTATTGTGATTTATATAGGAAATCAGTTGCCAGAACATCTATGGCGATATTTCTTCTTCCTTCATAATTTTGTGACCGAAATGCCTTTATTTTTTGCTGAATCATGGAGTTTGTCTATTGAGGAATTTGCATATATATTGGGGCCAGCCTTGTTATATTTGACCCTGTTTTTAAAGTCGAAAACACCAAAGCCTAAATTATTTTTGCTCGTCACCTTACTTATCATCGGAGCGTTTCTCCTTTCAAAATTGATGTATAATGCAACAGAAACCGTCAGAGATATGCGACATTGGAATGTCAATGTCAAAGGAATGGTCATTTATAGGATTGATGCCATCTATTATGGGGTTTTAGGAGCTTATATTTCGATTGTCTTTCCAAGTTTTTGGAGGAGGATTCGTTTTGTACTTTTTCCACTTGGTGTTTTCTTATTGCTGGGTTTGATTTTCTTGATTCCAATGAATCGAATTTTCATTGATGCATATCCCGCATTTTGGAATGTTTGGTATTTTGAAATCAAATCTATGGCTCTATTGTGCACACTGCCTCTTTTGAGTCACTGGAAATCGACAGCATCACTTGTTCTAAAACCTGTTACCTATATCAGTATGGTGTCTTATGCAATGTATTTGTTGCATTACTCCATTGTGATGCAATTAATGAAGTTCTTCATGCCGACTGAAGATTTTGCAGGTTTGGATATTGCTGTGTTTATTTTAGTGTATCTATTGTTGACATTATTATTGTCTGATCTGTTATATCGATTTTATGAAAGGCCAATGACAGATTTACGGGATTCAAGGCTAATTAAGAATCATTTCAAATAGTAAGTTTTATTAAAATGATATTTTTTTCTATTGAATTTTGACAATTAATTAATTTTACTCTGAAAAATTATCTATTTATTGAAATATATTCACGAATTTGTGCAGTCTGTTACATATTTTTAAATGTCTTTGAAAATTCGTAATTTTGCAAGGCTTTTTAGCATTAGTATACTCAAATTAACAACCTTAAAATATATTCTATGGCATTTGATATTGACATGATAAAGAAAGTTTACAAAACTATGCCAGAACGTGTTGACAAAGCGCGTCAAATAGTTGGTAAACCATTAACCCTATCCGAAAAAATTCTTTACGCTCACCTGTGGGACGGAAATCCTACAACGGCTTTTAAAAGAGGAAAGGATTATGTGGATTTTGCTCCAGACCGTATTGCATGTCAAGATGCGACTGCTCAAATGGCCTTATTGCAATTCATGCAAGCGGGAAAATCTAAAGTTGCTGTTCCAACAACAGTGCATTGCGACCACTTAATTCAAGCAAAGCAGGGAGCTGTTCCCGATTTAAAACGTGCCAACGAAACGAGTAATGAGGTATTTGATTTCTTGGCATCAGTATCCAACAAATATGGTATAGGATTCTGGAAACCAGGCGCAGGAATTATTCATCAAGTCGTATTGGAGAATTATGCATTCCCGGGTGGAATGATGATTGGTACGGATTCCCATACCGTTAATGCTGGAGGTTTGGGTATGGTTGCCATTGGAGTAGGTGGTGCTGATGCGGTTGATGTGATGGCAGGCATGGCTTGGGAATTGAAATTTCCAAAGTTGATTGGTGTGAAGTTGACAGGAAAACTCAACGGATGGACTTCAGCTAAAGATGTCATTCTTAAAGTTGCAGGAATTTTAACTGTAAAAGGCGGAACTGGCGCCATTGTTGAATATTTTGGACCAGGAGCCAAAAATCTTTCGTGTACAGGGAAAGGAACCATTTGTAATATGGGTGCCGAAATTGGTGCGACTACATCAACCTTTGGTTATGACGATTCAATGGAGCGCTATTTAAGAGCCACAGATAGAGCTGAAATAGCTGATGAAGCCAATAAAATCAGGGAGTATTTGACAGGTGATGATGAAGTTTATAATAATCCAGAACAGTATTTTGATGAATTGATTGAAATCGATTTGGATACCTTGCGTCCACATTTGAACGGACCATTTACGCCAGATTTAGCAACACCAGTAGGTGAACTTGGACCGATTGCGAGAGAAAAAGGATGGCCAATTAAAGTGGATTGGGGATTGATAGGGTCTTGTACCAACAGTTCTTATGAAGATTTAACGCGTGCTGCCTCAATTGCAAAACAAGCAGTTGATAAAAACATAAAATCAAAAGCCGACTTTGGAATCAATCCGGGTTCAGAGCAAATTCGATATACCGCAGAGCGCGATGGTTTATTGAAAATATTTGAAGATTTGGATGCCACAGTATTCACAAATGCCTGTGGGCCTTGTATAGGACAATGGGACAGAAGTGATTTAAAAGGTGATGAAAAAAACACCATCGTGCACTCGTTTAACCGTAACTTTTCAAAACGTGCGGATGGTAATCCAAATACACATGCCTTTGTAGGTTCGCCAGAAATGGTGGCTGCAATCGCGATTTCAGGTCGTTTGGATTTTGACCCGATGAATGATTATTTAATCAACGAAGATGGCGAAAAGGTAAAATTGGACGAGCCAAAAGGTATTGAATTACCTCCAAATGGCTTTGATGTAGAAGATGCCGGTTATGTAGAACCTGTTGCAGATGGAAGTAATGTGAATGTGTCCGTTAGCCCAACATCTGAACGTTTACAATTATTGGAGCCTTTTGTTCCAATTGGAAACACCATCCAAGGAGCCAAATTATTAATCAAGGCATTTGGAAAATGTACAACCGACCATATTTCTATGGCTGGACCTTGGTTACGTTTTAGAGGGCATTTGGACAACATTTCCAATAATATGCTTATTGGAGCTGTCAATGCTTACAATAAGAAAACCAACTTCGTTAAAAATCAATTGACTGGCGAATACGAAGGTGTGCCTGACGTCGCAAGAGCTTATAAAGCAAAAGGTATCAAGTCAATCGTTGTGGGTGACCATAATTATGGCGAAGGGTCTTCAAGAGAACATGCTGCAATGGAGCCTCGTCATTTAGGGGTGGCTGCGGTATTGGTGAAATCATTTGCACGTATCCATGAAACCAACCTTAAAAAACAAGGAATGTTAGGTTTGACCTTTGCAAACGAGAGTGATTATGATTTAATTCAGGAGGACGACACCATTAATTTCTTGGATTTGGACCAATTTGCTCCAGACAAACAATTGACATTGGAATTCGTCCATAAAGATGGTTCTAAAGATATAATCAAAGCAAATCATACCTATAACCAACCACAAATTGATTGGTTCAACGAAGGTTCTGCCTTGAATTTGATTAAGAAGGAAAATGCCGCTTAATCATTGAATAACGTAAAACAAAAACTTCTGATTTGTAAAAGTCAGAAGTTTTTTATTTTTAAACGGATATGAACATCACCAAAAACCAGCGTAACAATCTTATTTTTTTAGCAATCATCGCTATTTTGATTATTCCCCAAACGCGCCAACCCATCCAAATTTTGTTGCACAAAGGTTTGGCACTGTTCAGTCCATCGGTTGTTGATAAGGAAGACCGAATGAAATTGACCAATTATGATTGGAAATTAATTGACGAACATGGGAAACCATTTGATTTTAATGATGCGAAAGGTGACGTTGTGATTGTGAATTTTTGGGCTACATGGTGTCCGCCTTGCATTGCCGAAATGCCGAGTTTGGATAAGTTGTATAAGGATTATAAAGATGATGTAGTGTTTCTTTTGGTGTCTGATGAAGAACAAGAGGTCATTTCAAAATTCAAGGAAAAGAATGATTATGATTTTTTGGTTTATGGTTCAGTGTCCCCTAGTCCAGAACTATTGGAAACATCATCAATTCCGAGAACGTTTGTCATAGATAGAAAAGGAAACATCGTTATTGATAAATCGGGCGCTGCAGATTGGAATAGTAAGTCTGTCCGAAATCTATTGGACTCACTATTGAAAGCGGAATAAAACCCTAAAAAACGCTTTGATGAAAGTCATGGAGAACAAAGATTTCATAATTTGAATATCCTCCGCAAATGAAGTTTCTTCATCTAAAAATCGAAACATAGTGTCTACGGAATTTTTTGAGTAGAACTGTTCAAAAATCCATATTCCTTTTTCGTTTTGACGTTTCAAGACGTCTAAAAAAATAGCGTCGTAAAACTTAAATTTTTTATTTATCAAATTAAAGGATGGGCTTTTTCCTTGTTTGATATTGCTTATAATTTTCTGTACATATTTTTCGGTGTGTTTAAAAGAATATCCCGTGGAGCCTTTCACCCAACCGCCTCCAGTGCCAATTTTTGTGACTTTATTGGTGCTTTCATCCCAAAACGGGAAATCCGTCATGGAAATATTGCCAATTTCAGTTTCCAGAATTTTGTAAGTTTCTAATTTCAGTTCCTTTTTTATATAATCATTTAATGCAGCATCATAAATTTCCTCCTCAACTGTGTTTGGGGTAAAAAATGTAAACTCTACCAAGGCTTCCGTCTCTGAAAATGGCAACACATAAATAAAGCTGGTCGAATTTTTATAATTGAAGCGATAATCCATCATCGTGAATTCTTTAGAATGGAAGTTGGGTTGTTCAGTTTTGATGACCCATCCTTTGAAATGTTGATGGACTAAACTATAATTTGAACTTTTTGAAAAGTAAGCTTCAGGAATTCGACTGTCAAATACGTGGTTGGATGTATAAGAATTCTTGCTTCCAATGATTTCTAAATTTGAAGTTGTTTTTATTTCCTGTACTTCATCTAAAATGAATTGAAAATTTGAAGCCGTCTTGAGTTCTGCTTTTGCAAATTCATAAAAATCAATCGACCTTATGGATTTGTATGTGTAATCTTCTAATGGAATGGACAGCTCAATATCCCTTGATTTGAATAAGGCCTTATTCCAACTTTTATATACGATGGAATCCCATTGGCCTTGTCCTTGTTCCCAAAAACTCCAAGTTTTGTCATTGATGGTCTTTGTGGATGGGTCAATCAATGCAATCTTTTTTGAACCAAAAAAAGGGTCTTTCAAGAAGCCCAACGCCAATTGCAATCCAGCCAAACCATTCCCTATGATGATGTAATCGAAATGGTTCTCTTTTTGCATGGTTTAATTAACGAAGACTATGATTTCTTGAAGTACTTAAAAGGGACGACCAACATCCCAAAACACTCACCATCCTCTTTTCCTAAATGTTTGTGGTGCATTTTGTGGGCGCGTCTTACACCTTTAGCATACCAATTATTTGCATTTCTAAATATTTTGAAGCGTTGGTGTATAAAAATGTCATGTACCGTAAAATAAGCGGCTCCGTAAGCCATAATACCCAAGGCGATTGGTAAACAGTACCAAATATCTTTGTAATTCCATAGATAAAAGCAAATCATGCTGACCACTGCATAAAATAAGAAAAACGCATCGTTGCGCTCAAACCAACTTTTGTGGTCTTTTTTGTGATGGTCCTTATGAAGTTTCCACAAAAAACCATGCATGACATACTTGTGCGTAAACCAAGCCATGAATTCCATGATGGAAAAAGTGCCTAAAAAAATCAATATCCAAAGAAAAATATGCATGTTTAAAGTTACATTAAATTGAGTTGGTATTTGACATAACTTCGTGTCAATAACTCTATTTTTTTATAGTTTGGCACTCGTATTCTCGACGATTTAATATCAAGCGCCGGTGTTTTTTTTAGTTTTTTCAATAATTGACTGTAATATCTGTACGCCATAAAAACGCCAAATTTAGCTTCAATGGGAAGTTCCCTAATCCCTTGCAAACCGTTGGCAAAGTCAATTTCAATATCGTCGATGATGGCTTTTTTCGATATTTCGTCCAGCTTGTTCAAATCCGTATTTGGAAAATAAGTTCGGCTCAAATCTTCGTGGTCAGCTTTTAAATCCCTTAAAAAATTCACTTTTTGAAAGGCAGAGCCCAAACTCATAGCGGAATCCTTTAACGACTCATATTTTTCTGAATCACCCTTCACAAACACTTTTAAGCACATTAATCCTACAACATCTGCTGAACCATAAATGTATTGGCGATATTCATCATCAGTTAGATACACGTTTTTGTGTAAATCCAGCCGCATGCTTTTCATAAAAGAATCCACTAAATGTTTATCAATGGCGTATTTATGATAGGTTTCCTGAAATGAATTAAGAATAGGATTCAAGCTGATTTTTTGCTTTAATGCCATTTCCAAATCATTTTCAAAATGATTAAAAAGGGTTTCCTTATCATAATCATGGAAAGTATCCACAATTTCATCAGCAAATCTTACAAACCCGTAAATATTGTAAATATCCTGTCGAATGCTGCCAGAAAGCATTTTTGTAGCCAACGAAAAGGACGTGCTGTAAGACTTCGTGACTGCCTTGCTGCACTGATGAGAAACTGAATCGAATAATGCTTTCATTTTTTGCTAATTAGTGTGCTTTTTTATTAACTCTGCGACCAGTTTCCCTGAAATCAAGGAAGGTGGAACACCTGGTCCGGGAACGGTCAATTGGCCAGTAAAATAGAGATTGTCCACTTTTTTACTTTTCAATTTAGGTCTTAAGAAAGCGGTTTGCATCAATGTGTTTGCCATTCCATAAGCATTGCCTTTATAGGAATTATAATCCTCGATAAAGTCATTGACGCAAAAGGATTCCTTAAATATAATATTATTCTTGACGCTTTGTGATGTTAAATTTTCAAAACGTGTGATGATTTTATCAAAATATTCCGCTCTCAACGTTTCGTTATCTTCAAGCCCTGGCGAAAGAGGAATCAAGAAAATACCTGCTTCTTTTCCCGTTGGTGCCGAATTATCATCCGTAATGGAAGGGAAACTTGCATAAAACAAAGGGTTTTCCGGCCATTTGGGAGTGTCATAAATATCTTTGGCATGAACTTCAAAATCGACATCAAAAAAGAGTGTATGATGATTGACATTTTTTAGCTTTTTATCAAATCCAACATAAAACAGTAGGGAAGAAGGCGCAAACACTTTCTTTTCCCAATAGGCTTCGGAATACTGTCGATATTGTTTATCCAACAACGTTTCAGAATGATGGTAATCGGCTCCACTTAACACAACATCACAGTTATATGTTTTTTCCTTTGAGATGATTCCAGTTGCTTTACCATTAGTTACGATGATTTTATCGATTGGGTTTTCTGTTTTGATAACAACACCAAGACTTTTGGCAAGACGTTCCATAGCAAGAATCACTTCATACATTCCATTTTTAGGATGAAAGGTGCCAATCCCAAAATCGGCATAGTTCATAAAACTGTAAAATGAGGGCGTGTTATCTGGCTTGGCGCCAAGAAACAATACAGGAAACTCCAAAATCATGGCCAAGCGTTCGTTTTTGAACTCTTTTCGGACATCTTTTTTAATAGTGCTGAAAAATTGATTGATTTTTTTAATCGTCACAGGAGTCATCAACTCAAATGGTGAGACTCCCGGACGATACACCAAATCCTTTATGGCCACGTCATAATTGTGCTGCGCGTTGGCTATAAATTTTTTGAGTTTGTGGGAACTTCCTTGTTCTTCTTTTTCAAATGTGTCGCAAATTTTTCCCAGAGTATCTTCAATGGTAATGTAATCGTCTTTTCCAAAATAAACGCTGTAGGCAGGATTCAGTTTTTCAAGTTGATAAAAATCAGAAGATTTTTTACCAAAATCAGAAAAAAAGCGCTCGAATACATCGGGCATCCAATACCAAGTCGGGCCAATATCAAAGGTGAAACCTTCTTTTTTCAATTGCCTTGCGCGTCCTCCAATCGTTTTGTTTTTCTCGAAAATGGTCACTTCATTTCCATCTTTTGCAAGATAGCATGCCGCCGCGAGGGCCGAAAATCCAGAACCGATGATAGAAATAATTTTATTCATTGTTTAACAAAAATAGTAAAAAGTTAAACAAGAATAAAATTAATTATAATTCTTTAACAAGATTATCAATTGATTTAAATATTTTGATTGATGTTGGAAGAGTTTTACTGTCGATATGCTCTGTCAATCTTCCAAGAATCCAGAATTTATTCAAGTTGTTTTTTAGGAGCGTTTCTTCAAACTCATTTAAATATTTGGGAATTTTCTCTATTTCAGGTTGAATGGTGAAATAGGATATAAAGGTAATGTTCTCATAATGGCTCAAAATATCTAAAAGACTTTCAATGGGAACACTCGGCCCGAGTAAAATGGACTGGTGGCCTTTTGAAATGATTTCAAAATTGAGATACATAAGTCCTAATTCATGAATCTCATTGTCCGGTAAAAAAAGCACAAAAGTTGTATCGGAAGCTACCTGATTTTTAGATTGTGCCTTTTCAGTATTCAACACTATTTTTTGTCTGATGAGTGTTGAAACAAAATGTTCATGTGCTGGCGTGATGGTATTGGTTTGCCAAAGAACCCCAATTTCCGAAAGCAGAGGTATAAGGATATCATAAAAAATCTCACGGAATGATTTCTCTTTGGAAAGGTTCTCGAAAGTGCTATAAAATAGAAACTGGTCAAAGTTGAGCATGGACAATTTGAACAGATTGAACGCATGGTCATTGGATTCATTATTAATCGAGAGGCTTCGTATAAGGTCGGCCGTATCCTTTTTAGATAAGGAAGCTATTTTAGAAATTTTATAACCATTTTCATTCAGATAACTGACATTTAATAAGGTCTGAAGGCTCTCCAAATCATAATATCGTATGTTGGTATCGGTGCGTTCTGGTTGGAGGAGGTTATATCTTTTTTCCCAAATACGTATGGTATGGGCTTTTATTCCAGTAAGATTTTCAAGGTCTTTAATACTAAAAGTGCTCTTAAAGTTGTTCATTTTTAAGTAAATAATCTTAAACAAAAATACTCAAATAAAATCAACTTTCACAAAAAAGAGAAAAAGTGCGCACGAGAAGACTCGAACTTCCACGGACTAATGTCCACCAGCCCCTCAAGCTGGCGCGTCTACCAATTCCGCCACGTGCGCATTCTGAAGTATAAAGGTAAAAAAAAAGTCAAGCATGTGCTTAACCTTTTTTTTGTGACCCGACTGGGGCTCGAACCCAGGACCCCAACATTAAAAGTGTTGTGCTCTACCAACTGAGCTATCGAGTCTTTCGTTTTACGAGGGTGCAAATATAAAAACGATTAATTTATAATGCAACGCTTTTTTAATATAAATTTGTTTTTTTTGACGATTAATTTTTTAAGCTATTTAAAATCAAATTATAACGATTCTTATGACGGTTATTTTAATTGGATATATGGGTTCTGGAAAATCTACCATAGGCCAAAATCTTTCTGAAATATTGAAATTTAACTATGTGGATTTAGATGATTACATCCAAGATAAAGAAGGGAAAACAATTTCTGAACTGTTTAAATTGAAGGGTGAAATTTATTTCAGAAAAATCGAAAGTCAATACTTAAATGAGGTCTTGACTTTGGAGAATACAATCGTTTCTTTAGGAGGCGGAACTCCATGTTATGGAAGTAATATGCAAGAAATCGCCAGTTCAAATAATTGTAAAAGTATCTATTTGAAATCTTCAATTCCCAATCTGGTGGAAAGATTATTTGGTGAAAGAGCTTCCAGACCTTTGATTGCGCACTTAAAAAGCAAGGAGGAACTGACCGAATTTATTGGAAAACACTTATTTGAGCGCTCTGTTTATTACAATCAAGCGGATATGACTATTTCGGTAGATAAGAAATCAATACCCGAAATCGTTGAAGAAATAGTGATAGGCTTATTTTAAATATGCTTCAAATTCTTTTCCTTCCAAAACCACTTCAACATGTTCGTTTAGTGAAGTAGACAAAGAAATACCTTTAAAATCAGCTTTCACGGGAAATTTTTTATGGTTACGATTAACCAATACCGCTGTTTTAAACTGTTTTAATGGAACATCCAAAAAATGTTTCACCCCATAAATAAGTGTGCTTCCCGAATTGAGGACATCATCAATTAGAACAATCGATTTATTGGAATAGTCTTCTGCTTTTAAGGAGGTTGTAACTTGAGACAGAGGATTTTTTTTGTCAATCACCACTTTGCACAAAATCGACTTAATATTGGAGATTTTATCCAGACTGGATTTCAGTTTTTTCGCAAGTATATAGCCATTGGTATCAATTCCCGCAAGAATCACCTCCGTTTCGTTGACATTGGTTTCATAAATCTGATATGCAATTCTCTTGATTTTATGATTGATTTGATTATGGTCTAAAATGATATGTTTGGTAGAATCCATGCCTAGTGCGTTTGTTCAAAGATAAAAAAGAGTTTTTTTAATCAGCTTCTTTATCTTCATAAAAATCATCAATATCCCTTCGGTCTTTTTTGGTAGGCCGGCCAACACCTTTTTTGCGATAATAATCTTTGGAATACTTCAATAGTTCTTTGGCTTCAAAGGCTTCCTTTGGTGTGGTGTCAGTTCTGTAAATGTCCACTAGTTTTGCACCCACACGGTTAGGAGGAATATCATTAACCGTTAATTGGTAATTGATTTGGTCTTTACGCAATTGAATCTTATCCGTTGGATACACCTCACGACTTGGCTTCACAACTTGGTCGTTAACCTTGATGTGTCCTTTTTTGCAAGCTTCTGTGGCAATATTCCTTGTTTTGTAATATCTAACACACCAAAGATATTTATCGATTCGCATATAAAAAATATAAAAACTACGTTAATGTTGTTGTACAAAAATATTATATTATTGTATCTTGCGCATCAAAAATAAGCAATAATGAACTTAAGAAAACTAACCTTTGCTGCCCTGTCGGTATTTGTGCTGCTGGCCTCATGTAATAAAGATGATGATACTCCGACCATAGTTGTCGCAGATAGAACGGAGCAACAAGTAATAGATGGAGACTCCTTAATCGGGTATTTGGAAACGCATTACTACAATTCATGGGCATTTACGACTCCTGGAAATTATCATGTTTCAGACATTGTGATTTCAGAATCGGCCACAGATATTAATGGTAACAACAATACTTTGTTAATGGATGTGGTTGAAACCCATGTAACAACATATTTTGATGTTGAATATACTTACTACATCTTGAAATTAAACGAAGGTGGAGGAGATAGTCCGAATTTTTCTGATGATGTCAGGGTCAATTATGCAGGAATGATGCAGGACAATGAAATTTTTGATGATACTGTTAATGCAGTTGATTTTGATTTATTAGCGCTTGGAGTTCATGGTTGGAGATTGGTAATGCCAAAGTTCAGGGCAGCTGTTGGCGATCCGGTAATTGAACCAGACGGAACCATAACATATGACAATTATGGATTGGGCGTTATGTTTTTACCTTCTGGTCTGGCGTATTTTGCGTCTCCGCCATTGGGTGTTACAAGATATTCCAACTTGATATTCAAATTTGAATTATATCAAACGGAAGTGAACGATCATGATTTTGATTTGGTGCCTTCCTATTTAGAAGATTTGGATGACAATGGAAATGTTTATGATGATGACACCGATGGTGATGGCATCCCGGATTTTTTGGACACCGATGACGATGGCGATAGAGTGTTGACCAAATATGAAGATATTGACAATGACGGTAATCCAATGAATGATGATACAGACGGGGATGGCATTCCGAACTTTTTGGACAAAACTTCTACCGAATCTAATCAAGATTGATGGTATAAGTATTTAATAAAAAAAGCCGCATTTTGCGGCTTTTTTGTTTTTTAAAGGATTAGAGACAAACTCAAAATCAATTGCTCTGGCCGGGTATCAATCCTGCTTACGATACCAGTTCCCAGGTTATTGTTGATAAACGTCGCTTCATTGTCGCTAAAACCACGTTCGTACCTTAAGTCAATCCCAAATTTGTTAAAATTCAGTCCAATGCCAAAATTCAATCCGATAGTAAAGTCGTCATTTACATCATCAATTGTGATACCATCAAATTCTGTATCCACAATGTATTGTAATGAAGGCCCTCCAAAAACACTTACTGGACCAAGTACTTTTACGCCAACCAGAAGTGGCGAATCAAATTTCTTCATCCTAAAGTCATCGCTGTCATACGAACTTTTTGTGCTTGTGTAAATCAATTCAGGTTTGAAGTATAGTTTGTCTCCAATTTTTCCAAAAATTCCTATATGATAGCCTATATTTCTGTCAGGATGTTCAGCGTTTGCACCGATAGATTCAAAATAATCGCCGTTCCCATTGTAGTTTAAGCCACCTTTAATACCAAAGCCGCTTCCATTTTGCGCTTGTATTGAAATACCACTAATGAACGCGAGAATTATTGCTAAAATCAATTTTTTCATAATATTCGTTTTTAAGGTTTCGATTTGTACAATCAAAAACGCTGCCAAAGGAATATTATTTTCTTTTGACTACTTTTTTAACAGCACTGACAATGGCTTCACTGTTCAAACCATATTTATCCATTAATTGAGCTGGCGTACCGGATTCACCAAAAGTATCTTGTGTGGCTACAAATTCTTGGGGTGTTGGATTGTGTTGTGCCAACACACGTGCAATGCTTTCTCCCAAGCCACCAAGATAGTTATGCTCTTCAGCGGTAACAATACATCCTGTTTTTTTGACAGAAGCCAAAATGGCTTTATCATCCAAAGGTTTTATTGTGTGAATATTGATCACTTCGGCAGAGACTCCCTGTTCATTCAATGTTTTTGCTGCCTCTAAAGCCTCCCACACTAAATGGCCAGTTGCAACAATTGTCACATCTGTTCCTTCTGTAAGTTGAATTGCTTTTCCAATTTCGAAACTCTGGTTTTCTGGAGTGAAGTTTGGAACTGATGGTCGTCCAAAACGAAGATATACTGGTCCGTGATGGTCAGCAATTGCAATAGTTGCAGCTTTGGTCTGATTGTAATCACAAGTGTTAATGACTGTCATTCCCGGTAACATTTTCATCAAACCAATATCTTCTAATATTTGATGTGTGGCTCCATCTTCACCAAGTGTTAGACCAGCATGTGAAGCGCAAATTTTTACATTTTTATCAGAGTACGCAACACTTTGACGAATTTGATCATAAACTCGGCCTGTAGAAAAATTGGCAAATGTCCCGGTAAAAGGTATTTTTCCACCAATTGTCATTCCTGCCGCAATTCCAATCATATTTGCTTCTGCAATTCCAACTTGAAAAAAACGTTCAGGGTGATTTTTTTTGAAATCATCCATTTTTAACGAGCCAATTAAATCGGCACAGAGTGCAACAACGTTTTCATTGGTTTTTCCCAATTCTGTCAATCCTGCTCCAAAGCCCGAGCGTGTATCTTTGCTTCCTGTATTTGTATATGTTTTCATATCTATAGAGTCGTAATTCAAAAAAGATTAATAATCGCCAAGTGTTTCGGCATTTTGTGCTAACCCAATAGCAAGTTGCTCATCATTTGGAGCTTTTCCATGCCATGCATGCGTATGCATCATAAAGTCAACACCATTACCCATAACTGTTGTGAGCAACACACAAACAGGTTTTCCTTGACCTGTTTTGGATTTAGCTTCCGTCATTCCTTTAATAATTGCTTCAAGGTTGTTGCCATCTTTGATTTCCAAAACAATCCACCCAAAGGCTTCGAATTTTGCTTTTAAGCTTCCCATTGGCAATACATCGTCTGTTGCACCATCAATTTGTTGTCCGTTTAAATCAATGGTAGAAATTATATTGTCTACTTTTTTAGCCGATGCATACATAATGGCTTCCCAGTTTTGTCCTTCCTGAAGCTCGCCATCACCATGTAGGCTATAAATTAAATGACTGTCATTGTTCAATTTTTTTGCTTGTGCGGCACCAATGGCGACGGACATACCCTGACCCAAGGAACCAGACGCAACACGAATTCCCGGTAACCCTTCATGTGTTGTTGGGTGTCCTTGTAGACGTGAATCGATCAATCGAAATGTATTCAATTCTTCAACCGGAAAATATCCAGTTCTTGCAAGAACACTATAAAAAACAGGTGAAATATGCCCATTACTCAAGAAGAAAATATCTTCTCCAATGCCATCCATATCAAATCCTTCTTTTCTGTCCATAAGTTCTTTGTACAAGGCAACGAAAAATTCCGTACAACCCAAAGAACCTCCTGGATGTCCAGAATTTACCTTGTGTACCATACGCAAAATATCGCGTCTTACTTGTGTCGCTAAATCCTCTAACTGTTTAATATTTGCCATGTTTTAACTATTAGTTTTAAAGTTGCAAAAATAAAGTTTTAATATCCTTGTTCAAAAGTAGGATGGAGGCACTTATTAACGAATCTTCCTGTTTTGCTAACAATTTTGATTTTATTAAGATACAAAGTGATGGAGTTATTTATCTTTACGACCACTTTTATAATTTTTGAAACTAGGGCATTATGAACCTACTTAACAAAGTTTTATAAATAATTAAATTAAAAAAAACGTAGGTTTGCCCACATGAAATTTGATTTATTAGCCACAGATACTCAAAGCCAAGCAAGAGCCGGTATAATTACTACAGACCATGGTGTTATTGAAACTCCTATTTTTATGCCGGTGGGTACAGTAGGTTCGGTAAAAGGCGTGCATCAACGTGAACTAAAAAATGATATCAATCCAGATATCATTCTTGGGAATACGTATCATCTGTATTTGCGTCCACAGACTTCGATTTTAGAGCAAGCGGGCGGCCTTCATAACTTCATGAATTGGGATCGAAATATTTTGACGGATTCTGGAGGTTACCAAGTGTATTCTTTGTCTGCAAATCGAAAAATTAAGGAGGAAGGTGTCAAATTCAAATCCCATATAGACGGTAGTTATCATGTATTTACACCAGAAAACGTGATGGAAATTCAACGAAGCATAGGTGCGGATATTATCATGGCTTTTGACGAATGCACACCTTATCCATGCGACTATAGGTATGCACAACGAAGTATGCATATGACCCATCGTTGGTTGGATAGATGCATCAATCATCTTGAAAAATTGCCTTTTAAGTATGGGTTTAGCCAATCATTTTTTCCTATAATTCAGGGAAGTACTTATAAAGATTTACGCCAGCAATCGGCGGAATATATTGCCAATGCTGGAGCGGAAGGAAATGCGATTGGAGGACTTTCTGTGGGAGAGCCTGCAGAAGAAATGTATGCCATGACTGAAGTGGTGACTGCTATTCTTCCGGTAGAAAAACCACGCTATTTAATGGGAGTTGGAACACCTATCAATATTTTGGAAAATATTGCGTTAGGCATCGATATGTTTGATTGTGTAATGCCTACTCGAAATGCTAGAAACGGGATGTTATTTACAGCCCACGGAACCATCAATATTAAAAACAAGAAATGGGAAGCAGATTTTTCACCAGTGGATGATTTGGGAATCACTTTTGTAGATACTGATTACACGAAAGCATATTTGAGGCATTTATTTACCGTGAATGAACGTTTGGCGGCACAGATAGCTACCATTCATAACCTAGGATTTTATATGTGGTTGGTAAGAGAAGCTAGAAAACATATTTTAGCAGGAGATTTTAGAACATGGAAAGATATGATGGTAAAGCAAATGGATAAACGATTGTAAATAGTTTAGATTGAAAATACTTGATTGGTACATATTAAAACGCTATCTCTTCACATTTTTGATGATGTTGCTGCTGTTCATTCCTATTGGGATTACAGTAAATCTCGCGGAAAAAATTGGGAAGATATTGGAAAATGAAGTTCCTTTTGGTGAAGTGGCATTGTATTACTTTAACTTTACTATTTATTTTGCAAACCTCCTGTTTCCGTTGTTTTTATTTCTTTCGGTCATTTGGTTTACTTCAAAGCTTGCCAATAATACAGAGATTGTTGCTTTTTTGAGTTCAGGT
The DNA here is from genome assembly GCA_002426755.1 of Flavobacteriaceae bacterium UBA5544. Lineage (GTDB taxonomy): Bacteria > Bacteroidota > Bacteroidia > Flavobacteriales > Flavobacteriaceae > JBPOFM01. The sequence continues at coordinate 13,165 of DINI01000003.1, read as the reverse complement.
GTGTCCTATTTTAGGTTTATGAGACCTTACATGATTGGCGCCACCGTGGTAGCGATTTTTGCATTGATTCTTGGGCTGTGGCTGGCACCAAAAGCAAGTAGAGGTTATAATGAGTTTATCTATAAACACTTGAAAAGAGGCACAGCGGATCAAAATAATCGAGATATTTTCAGGCAAATAAATGATAACGATTACATCTATGTCAGTAATTTTGATACCAAACAAAAGATTGGTAACAATTTTACCTTCGAGCATTTTGAAGGAAACAAATTAAAATATAAAGTATTCGCAAACACCATCACTTATTCTGAAAAAGACAGTTCCTATCGATTGTTCAATTATGTAAAGCGTACTATTGGAGAGAATGAGGATGTTCTAGAGACTATCAGGCGCAAAGACACTCTTTTTACTTTTGATATGGATGATTTAACGCCCGTAGAATACATTGCAGAAACACTTCCCTATGGTGAATTGAATGATTTTATAAAGAAAGAGAAGGCAAGAGGTTCTTCCAATATTGGCCGATATGAAGTTGTTCAATATAAAAAGTGGAGCTTGCCAGTTTCTGTTTTTATCCTCACCATCATTGCTGTAGCAGTTTCCTCTATCAAGCGACGGGGTGGTATGGGAGTGAACCTTGCTATTGGAATTGCGATTGCCATGGTATATGTTTTCTTCGACAAAGTATTTGGAGTTATGGCTGAACAATCAGATTTTCCACCATTGGTGGCAGTGTGGTTTCCAAACGTGATTTTCGGTATATTAGCAATCTATATGCTGTATAATGCAAAACGCTAAACTCAAAAACTACCTACATCTACATTTTTTAGTATTTATAGCTGGGTTTACTGCCATATTGGGAGAGTTGATCTCCATTGGTTCCATTCCATTGGTTTGGTATCGTATGCTCATTGCAGGTGTTTTGATGTTTATCTATATTAAATTGATTCGTCTGAAAATCAAAGTGGATAAACGCAGCATGCTTCGATTTTTTGGAGCTGGTGTTATTATTGCTTTGCATTGGATTACTTTTTTTGAAGCCATCAAGCAGTCCAATATTTCAATCACATTGGCAATGTTCTCAACAGGTGCTTTTTTTGCATCCTTCATTGAGCCCTTGATTTATAAGAGACGAATTATTTGGTTCGAAATTCTTTTCGGAATTATTGTAGTCATCGGCGTATTTCTCATCACACAAAGTGAAATCAAATACATCAATGGCATTCTTCTAGGGATTTCGTCTGCCTTATTCTCTTCATTATTTGCAGTTATCAATGGGAAGTTTATAGAAAAGCACAATGCAACAGTTATTTCGTTTTATGAATTCATCAGTGGAGTTACTTTTATCACCTTGTTCATCTTGATTTTTAAAGGTGGATTCTCCAAAGAGTTTTTCACATTGTCATCTTCCGACTGGGTATATTTATTCATTTTGGCCTCTATTTGTACCGCCTATGCATTTATTGGAGCCATTAAAGTGATGAAATTTATTAGCCCATATACCGTTGTTCTGTCCTATAATTTGGAACCGATTTACGGAATTACCTTGGCATTGTTATTATTTCCTGAAACCGAAACCATGAGCCCACAATTTTATTATGGTGCTATTTTAGTGTTGCTCACAGTATTAACGGATGGAGTGGTCAAAAACTCTAAATTCTTCAAAAAGAAAAGTGTCTTGTCGACGAAAGCCAATTAAATTTTTATCTTTGTAGACTAACTTTTATTAATCTTAAATTTCTATGGAATATTTAGAATTTGAGCTTCCCATTAAAGAATTAGAGGAACAACTTGAAAAATGTCAGGTGATAGGTGAGGAGAGCGATGTGGACGTCACGGAAACCTGTAAGCAAATCGAAAAGAAGCTCGTTGCTACCAAAAAAGAAATCTACAAAAACCTTACTGCTTGGCAACGTGTACAATTATCTCGCCACCCAAACAGACCTTATACCATGGACCATATCAGGGCACTGTGTGGCGAAAGTTTTTTAGAACTTCATGGTGACAGAAATGTCAAAGATGATAAAGCTATGGTCGGTGGTTTAGGTAAAATTGGTGATCAAAGCTACATGTTCATTGGTCAACAAAAAGGCTACAACACAAAAACAAGACAATATAGAAATTTCGGGATGCCTAATCCTGAAGGTTATAGAAAAGCCCTTCGTTTGATGAAATCGGCTGAAAAATTCAATATTCCGGTTGTAACCTTGATCGATACCCCAGGTGCATATCCGGGTTTGGAAGCCGAAGAACGTGGACAAGGAGAGGCTATTGCTAGAAATATTTTAGAAATGACTCGTCTTAAAGTGCCTATTATCTGTGTTATTATAGGTGAAGGTGCTTCAGGTGGTGCACTCGGAATAGGTGTAGGTGATAAGGTATTGATGTTAGAAAATACTTGGTATTCAGTAATTTCTCCTGAATCTTGTTCATCTATTTTATGGAGAAGTTGGGAATATAAAGAACAAGCAGCTGAAGCTTTAAAACTTACAGCTCCGGATATGAAAAAATTACATCTAGTGGATGATATTATCAAAGAACCTCTTGGAGGTGCCCATACAGATAGAGAAGGTACGTTTATTGCCGTTCGTGATGCGATTGTTAAGTCGTATGCCGAATTGAAAAACTTATCACCAAAAGATTTGGTGAAAAAACGTATGGATAAATATGCCGATATGGGGGTTTTTAAAGGTTAAATCTTACATAATCATATCAAATCTAAAACTGAAGTATCAAGCTTCGGTTTTTTTTATCGCTATTAACAATATAAATTAGTTATTAACAGTTAAATTGTTGATGACTTGTTGAGATTGAACTTCTTTAAAAACGGTTTCTTCTTAACAATTTATTTACTTTCGCTTTTATGAAACAACCTAACCCAATACAAGGCTACAAAGTCGATAAGAGTACAATCATTAGCTTGGAAAAAGGAAAAATACCTCCTCAAGCTATTGATTTAGAAGAAGTTGTACTTGGAGCAATGATGATCGATAAAAAAGGTGTCGATGAGGTTATTGATATTTTGAGTCCTTATGCTTTTTATAAAGATGCCCACAAACACATCTTTGAAGCTATTTTCAAATTATTTGAAAACAGTGAACCTGTGGACTTATTAACCGTTTCTAGTCAATTGAAGAAAGACGCAAAATTGGAGTTGGTTGGAGGCGATTTTTATCTTATTTCTTTAACACAAAGAGTGTCTTCTTCCGCGCATATTGAGTTCCATGCACGTATTATTCTTCAAAAATATATTCAGCGAAGCTTGATTAAAATTTCTAGTGAAATCATTGAGGATGCCTATGATGAAACCAGGGATGTTTTTGATTTGTTAGATACTGCTGAAGCAAAATTGTACGAAGTGACACAGGGCAATATCAAAAAGTCAACAGAGACAGCCCAAAGTTTGGTAATTCAGGCTAAAAAGAAAATTGAAGATATCGCTAATAAAGAAGGCTTAAGTGGTATTCCATCAGGATTTACCAAATTAGATAAACTTACTTCAGGGTGGCAAGAAAGTGATTTGATCATTGTTGCCGCACGTCCTGGTATGGGTAAAACGGCATTGACTTTGTCGATGGCGCGAAATATTGCTGTCAATCAAAATATTCCAGTTGCATTTTTCTCTTTGGAGATGTCTTCTGTACAGTTAATAACTCGTTTGATTTCTAGTGAAACAGGGTTGTCTTCAGAAAAATTACGTACAGGAAAACTAGAAAAGCACGAATGGGAACAACTCAATGTCAAAGTGAAGACTTTGGAAAAAGCGCCTTTATTTATTGATGATACTCCTTCACTATCCATTTTTGACCTTCGGGCAAAAGCACGCCGTTTGGCATCACAATATGGTATTCGCCTAATTGTCATCGATTATTTACAGTTGATGACTGCTGGTGGTAGCCAAAAAGGAGGAGGGAACAGAGAACAGGAAATCTCCACAATTTCGCGTAACCTCAAAGCCTTGGCTAAAGAATTGAGTATCCCGGTAATTGCATTATCACAGTTGTCACGTGCCGTAGAAACTCGTGGAGGTAGTAAACGGCCATTATTATCCGACCTTCGTGAATCGGGAGCGATTGAGCAAGATGCAGATATCGTATCGTTTATCTATCGTCCAGAATACTACAAAATTGATGAATGGGACGATGACGAACACACACCTACCGATGGACAGGCAGAATTTATTGTTGCCAAGCATAGAAATGGTGGATTGGAAAACATTCGTTTGAAATTTATTGGACATCTTGGTAAGTTTGACAACTTGGATGATTTTGATACACCATTTGGAGAATTCCATAGCAAAATGAATGCCGCTGCAAATGACGATACATTTAAATCAGGAAATTACCCATCACCAAGTGATGCTTTTGGTCCACCTGTACAAGAGGATGATGAGGACAATGACGTACCTTTTTAATTCAAAACTTAACTTTTTGTTTTAATTAATTTTCTCTTGAAAGCTTATATTTGCTAGCTATTTAAAGAAATAAACTTTCTATGGAAAAAAGACGAACGACTAATGTATTGCTATTGGTTCTGGTAATTCCAGTCATTTTTTATTTGCTTAAAATATTGTCGTTCATCTTTATACCATTGGTATCTTCCATGTTTATAGCCTTGTTGTTTTTGCCATTGATGCGATGGTTGGGTAAACGCGGGGTGCCTAAAGTGGTAAGCATTGGTATTGTGATTCTCCTTATTTTGTTGGGTCTGGGCTTAACTGCAGAATTGATTCATTTGTCTAGCAAACAGATTATGTCTTCTGATAGTACGTTCTTTGTTCAGGCGGAGGAAAAAATAAGAGGGCTAAAGGATTCATTGGAAACTTTTCTTGGGGTCGAATTGGGAAATGAAGGAAGTTTGATGTCCCAAATGCTGGAGAAAGACAGTCTTCGGTCCACTTTTGGTTTTGTTGGGAATCTGTTGAGTATGTCTCTCACCACTGCATTTTTTACAGTACTGTGGTTGGCAGAATCTATTAACGTTCAAAAATTGTTGAACGCCACACTTCTCAAACAAAAGCATACCTCTGTAAAAACCTTTCTCAAAATTGAAAATGACTTAATAAAATTCATTAAAGTGAAGTTTTTGGTCAGTTTAGGAACTGGAATAGGTATAGGTTTGGCCTGCGTCTTTTTTGAAGTCAGTTTTCCCATTTTTTGGGGATTGTTTGCCTTCGTCATTAATTTTGTTCAGATGATTGGGTCATTTATTTCCGTTATTGCCTTGGCTATTTTTGCCTTTGTAGAAATTCAGGTGATGGGAACGTTATTCTTCTTTGTTCTTTCCATAACTATGGTTCAGGTTATTTTTGGTGCCATTTTGGAACCTATTTTTATGGGAAAATCATTTTCTATCAATATTATTACGGTTTTGGTTATGTTAATGTTTTGGGGTTTCATTTGGGGAATTCCAGGGATGATTATGTCCATTCCTATTACAGTATTCATTAAAATCATATTGGAACAATTTCCAAATACCAAAGTCATTGCAAGTTTACTATCAGGGAATGAACTGACTCTTAAAAAGTAACGTTTACCTAATAATTCCTTAAAGTGTTTCAATGAGGTATAATTTTTGAGTATATTTCCACTATGAATAAGATAGTTGCCTCATTACTCTTCCTTTTTTTTACAGTGAACACGTTTGCTTCCTATATCCTCATTCCAATGGATGCTGAAGGACAGAAAAACCATTTAAAAGCGTATGGAGTTACCTATTGGACCTTAGAGAAGCAGTTAAAAGTTAATTGGCTGCTCAACTATCGTGGTGGTTCATTTTTATTGCCTGATACAGAAGCCATACAAAGAGAATGTCAGATTAGAGGTGTGTCTTTTGAAGTGTTATCTGATGCTAAAACAGAAGAAATTCTTAATTTAATTGCCAGTCCTTCCCAAAATATGGAAGCTGTTATCCTGGAAAAAGCGCCTAAAATTGCAGTTTATTCACCCAAAGGGAATTTACCTTGGGATGACGCTGTAACTATGGTTCTTACCTATGCCGAAATTCCTTATGATGTGATTTATGATGAAGAAGTTTTAAATGATGCATTGGTTTTGTATGATTGGTTGCATTTGCATCATGAAGATTTTACAGGTCAATATGGAAAGTTTTACAGAGCATATAAATCTGCGGCTTGGTATATAGAAGAAAAAAAAGAAGCAGAAGCTTTGGCAACGAAACTCGGTTATAATAAAGTATCTGAAGAAAAACTGGATGTTGCTCTAAAAATCAGGAATTACGTAATTGGTGGTGGATTTATGTTTGCGATGTGCAGTGCAACGGACAGTTTTGACATTGCCTTGGCTGCTGAAGGAATTGATATTTGCGAACCAATGTTTGATGGCGATGCGAGCGATCCAAATTATCAAAATGAAATAGATTTCAACAAGACTTTTGCTTTTAAGGATTTCACTTTGGAACGAAATCCAAATGTTTATGAATTCTCATCAATCGACATGACCAATAAGCGCAATATTCTTCCCACATTGGACTACTTCACCCTCATGGACTTTTCAGCAAAATGGGACCCGGTGCCAACAATGCTTTGTCAAAATCACACAGCTCTTGTAAAAGGATTTATGGGGCAAACAACTTCTTTTACGAGGGATGAAATTAAATCCAACGTATTGATTTTAGGTGAAAACAAGAGTAACGGAGAGGCAAAATACATTCATGGTATAAAAGGTAAAGGCTTTTTCACGTTTTATGGAGGTCACGACCCAGAAGATTACACACACAAAGTTGGCGACCCAAAAACGGAGTTGGAGTTGCATCCAACCTCCCCTGGTTATCGATTGATTCTTAACAATGTCTTATTTCCTGCGGCAAAAAAGAAGCATCAAAAGACTTAGTTGTGATTTGTCATTTTGATGTTTCTGCTTAAAATGTTTGGGAAAGGAGTACTTCTAATCTTTTGATTTCTTAAAAAAAAGAATTCAATATAATACGTATCAATAAAGTCAACTTAATTTATTAGATTTAAATAAACTGTAGACATGGCAACAAAAGAAATTATTCTCAATAAAATTCAGATTCTCATTTCCAATAGTTTTAAAACACCTGAAGAAGCATTTGCCTTTTTTGACAATGACAAGGATGGTAAGCTTTCTAAAAAAGAAATCTCTGAACTTTTAAGAAAAGCTGAAATAAGTGGACTCATTAGGGGTATTGTAACCAATAAACTGATCGAAGGATATGATAAAGATGGCGATGAACTAGTGAATTGGAACGAATTCAAATCAGCCATTGATGAAATAAAATCATAAAACTCTTAATTAATCCTCTAAATTTTGAAGTACGCTCTTAAACAATTTTTCAGATTATTATTTTATTCGACATTGTTTTGGTCGTTCGTTTTCTGTTTTTTTATACTTATTAGGTATTATGGCAGACAGCAAGAACAGGTCAATGCCATTCAGTTAAGTAAGGCCATTTCTGTTACTGAATATTTATGGTTTGGGGTCATTCTAGGAGTCATGGTAGCCATCGTTTATACAATCATCGAGTTTTTGTTCGATAAATATTTGTCAAAAGCGTTGCATTTGGGTTTTATCATTCTTTTAAAATCCATTATATATCTGCTTTTTCTCATTTTTTCATTGACCTTCATTGCTTATTTGGCTGAAGATTACATTAATGTTGATTTTCCAAACCAGCGAGGTTGGTGGATTTCCAACAGGATATTTTGGTTGGTGACAGCTTACTTTATTATCTGTTCATTGCTGTTTTCTTTTATAAGATTGGCAAATGATAAATTCGGTAAAGGTGTCATCCTCAAAATGATTTTTGGTAGATATAGAAAACCACGGGAAGTCGAGCGCATCTTGATGTTTCTTGATTTAAAATCGTCTACAACAATTGCAGAGGAATTAGGACATTTAAAATACAGTCGTTTTATTCAAGATTGTTTTTATTATTTGAATAGGATTGTCAATAAATATGATGCCGAAATCTACCAATATGTAGGAGATGAAGCGGTGCTGACATGGAATTTAAAAATGGGAGTCAATAAATTGAACTGTCTTAATCTGTTTTTTGAATATGAAAACAAACTCAAAAAGCATTCTAAATATTATATGAAAAAATATGGTGTGGTTCCAGAGTTCAAGGCTGGATTGCACGCAGGAAAAATAATCATTGCAGAGGTAGGCACCATCAAAAAGGAATTGGCCTATCATGGCGATGTTATCAATACCACTTCAAGAATTCAAGAGCAATGTAATGAGTATAATGAATCGTTATTAATATCGGAGGAATTATTATTGGATTTAAATTTATCCCAAAAATATAAGGCGATTCCATTAGGCAACGATCTTCTGGAGGGAAAATCAGAAGAAATGAAATTATTCGCTATTCATAAAGTAAAATAAGAGAATTCATCTTTAGAATGAATACCTTAAAGCTAAACCTGTATAATCTTCACCCCTAAAATTTCGACCACCTACGGGAGTTACCTGCAAAGTTGAGTTATCAGTTTTGTGCATTTCTGGGATTAGAATACCTGAAGCTGCACCTAATCCATATCCAAGTAAAATATCCGACAAAAAATGTTGACCTGCTTGTAACCTAAAATATCCTACTGTTGCAGGCACAATGGCAGCAGCAGCCCAGATATATCCCTTGCCTGTAGCATCTGGATTATAATCGCAATACACTTTAGCCGCAAAAAAGGTGGCGGTGGCAGATGCCGCAACATGCCCCGAATAAAATGAGCGCTGACCGTTTTTGCTAGTTCGTCTACCAATGTCGTTGTTTTCATCATACACATATGGTCTTGTTCGGTTCACCAATCCTGCAGTAACGGCATACAAAGCTGAAGTCGTTGATAAGCTTTGAAGATACATTCCAATGAACTGACCACTATGGTCATTAATGTCATCATTAAACAACAATCCAAAGGGTAAAACAAATGAAGCTGCAAATGGAAGATCACTAATTTTATTTGCATCCTCCGAACTATTTCCAGCTGCCCAACGGTCAAAAACGTTTATATCATCTTTGTTTAAGGCGTTCACCTGCTCAACGGTGATATCATCCTTGTTTTTTATAAGTATTAGGCCGTAAGCACTTGTTCCAAATGAAGCTCCAGTCCAAATTCCATCTCTTACCCAATTCCATTCATAAGGAGAATTGCTTTGGGCATAAGATGATGAGTAAATTAAAACTATAATTATAAGGGCTATTTTTTTCATATTTAATTTCTTTGTTGCTTTTTGAAAAAATCCAAAAAGAAGAATTTAAAACGAAATTATAGAAAGCAATAAAGGTATAGTAATCCTTTTGATTGAAAAGTTAACGCAAACTCCACTAATTAATATAAAAAAAAAATCCGATTCAATTAAGAATCGGATTTTATAAGCGAAATGTGTTTGTTATTTTGGCGAAACGCCTATTTTTTTACTTTTTTTGCAATTGCCTCAAAAGCTTCTGGGTTGTTCATTGCCAAATCTGCAAGAACCTTACGGTTCAATTCGATGTTGCTGGCTTTAACACCTCCCATAAATTTTGAATATGACATTCCATGCAATCTGGCTGCTGCGTTGATACGCGTGATCCATAATGAACGGAAGTTTCTCTTTTTAACTCTGCGGTCTCTGTACGAATATAACATCGCTTTGTCAACCGCGTTTTTAGCTACTGTCCATACGTTTTTACGTCTTCCAAAGTAACCTTTTGCTTGCTTAAGAACCTTTTTTCTTCTGGCTCTCTTTGCTACTGAATTTACTGATCTTGGCATTTCTTAATTGTTTTTTTGTAGTAGGCGGTCTATTTCTGACACTTGCTAAATTTTATTTGCCTAACTCCATGGTTTATAATTTGTTTTAACCGTTTAAAAACGATGTTACTTTAAACGCAACATGATTTTAACATTGTTCTCATCCGCTTCATGTACCAATGTATCATGAGTCAGGGCGAGTTTACGCTTTTTAGATTTCTTGGTCAAAATATGACTTTTGAAAGCGTGTTTTCTCTTGATCTTACCAGTGCCAGTAAGCTTGAATCTTTTCTTGGCACTAGATTTTGTTTTCATTTTCGGCATTTCTCCTAATTTTTAATTTACGTTTCGCTTATTATCTTCAATACACATTCGTGTAAATGAATGTGTTCTTATTTTCCTTTCTTTGGAGCGATGAACATGGTCATTCGCTTACCTTCCAATCTAGGCATCTGTTCCACTTTACCAAACTCTTCAAGGTCTTGAGCTAATTTTAATAACAAAATTTGACCTTGTTCTTTAAACACGATTGAACGTCCTTTAAAGAATACAAAAGCCTTAAGTTTGGCACCTTCTTTCAAAAACTTTTCAGCATGTTTCTTTTTAAATTCATAATCATGGTCATCTGTTTGAGGACCAAAACGAATTTCCTTTACAACAACCTTTGTGGCTTTCGCTTTTAGGGCTTTATCGCGTTTCTTTTGCTCATAAAGAAACTTTTTATAATCCATAACCTTACAAACAGGCGGATCAGCTTTTGGAGAAATCTCGACAAGGTCAACACCCTGCTCTTCGGCCATGGCCATTGCTTCTTTTGTGGTATAAATACCAGTTTCAACATTATCGCCTACAAGTCTTACCTTTTCTGCTCTAATCTTGGAATTAATTTTATGTTGCTCCTCCTTTTCAGTTTTTCTGAAGCTACCTCTTGTTCTACGTATTGCTATGGCTTATATATTTTTAATTAAACTTATTTTTTATTTAAAGGTTTTTAAGGTCTTATTTATTTCTGTTTCAACAATTTTCGAGAAGTCTTCAACACTAATCATGCCTAAATCTTCTCCACCATGTTGACGAACAGTAATCTTATTTTCACCTTCTTCATTCTCGCCAATGATAATCATATAAGGGATTTTTTGCATTTCAGCTTCCCGAATTTTCTTACCAATAGTCTCGTTTCTGTTGTCAACGAGGGCGCGAATTTCGTGATTTTCTAGCAAATTTAAAACTTTTTCGGCGTATTTTTCATATTTCTCACTAATTGAGAGAATGGTGGCTTGTGTAGGCATTAGCCATAAAGGGAAATTTCCACCAGTATGTTCTAACAAAATTGCTACAAAACGTTCCATACTTCCAAAAGGCGCACGATGGATCATAACTGGTCTGTGAAGTTCGTTATCACTTCCTTTATAGGTTAACTCGAAACGTTCGGGTAAATTGTAATCGACTTGTATTGTTCCCAATTGCCAATTTCTTCCTAAAGCATCTTTTACCATAAAATCCAACTTCGGTCCGTAAAATGCTGCTTCACCTTCCACAATTTCATAATCCAGGCCTTTATCTTTGGCGGCATTTATGATCGCATTTTCAGCTTTATCCCAATTTTCGAGATTTCCGATATATTTTTCAGGTGTTTTCGGATCTCTGACAGACACTTGAGTTCTAAAGTTTTCAAATCCTAATGAACCAAATACATAGAGTACCAAATCAATAACATCCTTAAACTCCTTGTCCAATTGGTCTGGTGTACAGAAAATGTGTGCATCATCTTGCGTAAAACCCCTTACACGGGTCAATCCATGCAGTTCCCCACTTTGCTCATATCTATATACGGTTCCAAATTCCGCATAACGCTTTGGTAATTCCTTATAAGAGAAAGGTCTGTTGTTATATATTTCGCAGTGATGCGGACAGTTCATGGGTTTCAATAAAAACTCTTCACCTTCAGCAGGGGTATGAATGGGTTGAAAGCTATCAGCGCCATATTTGGCGTAATGTCCAGAAGTGACATACAATTCCTTCTGTCCAATATGTGGCGTTACTACCATTTCATAACCAGCTTTCTTTTGAGCTTTTTTCAGGAAATTCTCCAACCGTTCACGCAATGCAGCACCTTTTGGCAGCCACAAAGGTAAACCTTGCCCCACTTTTGCAGAGAATGTAAACAATTCTAATTCTTTTCCTAATTTTCTGTGGTCACGTCGCTTTGCTTCTTCGAGCAGTTCTAGGTATTCTGTCAAATCCTTCTGTTTAGGAAATGAGATGCCATACACACGGGTCAGCTGCTTATTCTTTTCATCACCTCTCCAATAAGCACCAGCAACCGAAAGTAATTTTACGGCCTTTATGATGCTGGTATTTGGTATATGGCCGCCTCTGCACAAATCTGTAAAGGTGGAATGGTCACAAAAAGTAATCGTTCCATCCTCAAGATTCTCAATTAGCTCTACCTTATATTCGTTCTTTTGAGACTTATATAATGAAAGTGCTTCCGCTTTGGATACAGAACGCATGCTGAAATCAAACTTACCTCTTGCAATTTCCAACATCTTATCTTCAATGGCCTTAAAATCTTTTTCTGAAAGTGATTGCTCACCCAAATCCACATCATAATAAAATCCATTCTCAATCGCTGGACCAATCGAAAGCTTCACACCCGGGTACAATTCTTCAATAGCTTGAGCCAATACGTGAGCTGTAGAATGCCAAAAAGCTTTTTTCCCCTCTTTTTCATTCCAAGTATACAATACCAAAGAACCATTTGTGGTCAACGGAGTATGCGTTTCAATAGTCGTTCCATTGAAGTTGGCCGAAATGACATTGCGAGCCAGCCCTTCACTAATACTTTTTGCAACATCCATTGGCGTCACATTCGCATCATATTGTTTTATACTTCCGTCAGGTAAAGTGATATCAATCATAAATCATATTCTAATTAAGTCTGCAAAGATAATAGGATAAATAGTTCCATACAATATATATATAAGTATAAATTAATTGATTTGGACTTCTTTTCTGTTTCTCTTTGGGCATTTAGCCTGCAAAAAGCAGTCTACCGCGCTTTCGCTACTCACTTTTTATAATTCCTTTTTGAGGAATTATAAAAGAGTTCAGACATGCGCTCAATCACTAATGCAAAAATTCTACATGCAAAAACCTATGAATCAGCCTTAAGGAAAAAGCTTAAAAAAAACTTCAAAAAAAGTTCGAAAAAGTTTTGCTGGAAATAAAAAAACGGTTGTATATTTGCAGCCGCTAAAAACGGTAACGTTGGCCGCGAGGAGTTCCTTGGAAGGTGTTGGATTGTGTTGTTTTGGAAGGGTGAAAAAAACTTTCTCAAAAAAAGACAAAAAACATTGCGGGAATAAAAAAAGGGTTTTATATTTGCACCCGCTTAAGGAGGAAAGTCCTTTTGCAAAGAGAGAAAAAGTTCATTAACATATTGAATTG
>DINI01000006.1 GCA_002426755.1 Flavobacteriaceae bacterium UBA5544 | reverse complement strand
TTCAATGGGATTCTTGCAATAATCTTTGTGGTAATAGCTGCATTACTATTATACTATTTTGTACTAAAAGGGAATATTCATAAGCATTGATTAAGTGCGAGAATTTAATGTTCCAAGTGGTTTGTGGGATTACAGCATATAAAGTGGAAGTGATTGGTTGGTTGGTTCATAGCAAAAATGATATTCTATGTTAGAAAATAGACGAGATAGACGAAAAAAAAAAGACAATAAAGTACCAGCTGTAAAAAATAGCATTACCAAAAAAGATAAAATAATTTGGATTGGTATTCTAATCGTTGTTATCCTGTTAATCTGCTTTGTACTGTTCTTGCAGTTCCTAAAGTATTTTATATCTGTTTAAGTGATTAATAAAAATTAAAGAAAATATTTAGCATAGCTATAAAATATGCAAGAGTTGTGAAGGATAAATTGACTGGTTTTAACTTTCCCAATTTAACGTTACTTATAATTTTGAATGCAACGTTTTTGCAAAATATGAAACGGTAATAATGATACCGAAAATAAATGACAACAAATTACGACGACATATTAAAAAAATTAGACTCTGAATTAAATGTTCTTGAAATAGAAGAAGAAGATATTTTAGTGAGAGCTGAAAAAGGGATTAAACTTGCAAAGCAAACCCTTAAGAAAGTTAGAAGTATCATAGTTGACTATGAATTTAAAACCAAATCAGAGGAAATACATTTCTTTAAATGTACTAAACCGAAAATTTATAGCAAACTCATCTATTATGTAAAACTATTTAATATTGAAGGTAAAAGACCGAGGGGAAGTAATAAATCTCAAGTAAAATATTTGAACAATTATATTGAAAAACTTCAAACTTATTTTAACGACAATCTCGATTTTTACCATTATTACCGTAGGGAAGCAACTGTATTTGATGAACAATATTTTTTGAGAGGCAAGGCAGATATTCGGTTATTCCCGGATTCATTTCACTTTTTTGTAGATGAACAATTTGCAACAAGCCACGATAGTACCGTAGCCACAATTTTAGCCTACGACCTTTTGATTGTACACTTAAAACGGGAAATTGATAAATTGGAAAATAATGGAAATTATGCAAGTTTAAGATTGTTACAAAGTAAAACCAAAATTACCTGGACAGCCCACAAAATATATTTAATTGAACTGATATACGCTTTGCACAGCACAGATGTCATAAATAATGGTACTGTTGACATTAAAGATATTGCCTATTTTGTTGAAAAAACGTTTAAAGTGGACTTGGGCGATTATTACAGAGCTTTTCTGGAAATACGAATGCGTAAAAATGGTAGAACCAAATTTTTGGATATACTGAAAAAGCAGTTGACCAAAAGGATGGATGATACTGATAACATAAAATAAAACACCCAAGATGCTTCAACTTGGGTGTTTCTCGTTTTGAGGGAAAAATCATTTTTTTTGGTGGTTTTTAGATGTGGTATTTTTTGGGAAAGTACCAAAACCCTCTATTGTATTACATTGAAAATGAGAGAGAAAAAATACCCAAGTAGCCGCATCTTGTGAATAAAATCCATCAAACTATCTCAATTTTGTAGAACGAAAGTCAAATCAGGTCAGAGGCTATCAAATTACTTGACAGCGATGCGATAGTCTCTTACTATTAAAACCGTTCTATTATGCCGACATCAATAATTACTACAGACGACCTTCGGGAATTCAAAATGGAATTGCTCGATGACATCAAAAACCTTCTTTCCAAGCAAGCTACTGGAAAACTGAAGAAATATCTTAAATCTTCCGAGGTTATGGATTTACTACAAGTAAGTCCAGGAACACTTCAAAATCTGCGTATCAATGGTACGTTGCCCTACACAAAAGTTGGCGGAATCATTTACTATGATGCAGAGGAAATCCAAAATGTGATGAACGCCAACCGCGTTCAACACAGCATAAATTCTTAAGCGATGAACTATATAAAGCTACTCAATGCGGCTTTTTCAACGTTCTATTTTGATGACCGCCTCAATCCCACGCACATAACCCTGTATATGGCATTATTTCAAGAATGGAATAGTAGCCGATTTGCGGACGAATTTTATGTGAACCGCAGAGATTTAATGAGGGCTGCCAAAATTGGTTCTAAATCAACCTATCACAGATGCGTTACGGATTTGGACTCTTGGAATTATCTATCATACTTCCCTTCCAACAATCCTTACAAAGGCAGTAAAATCAAGATGGCCATAATTGGGACAAGTGATGAGCCTGATGTGGGACGGTACAGTCCCATATTAGAACAACTTGCGGGACACTACCATCCCAGAAATGAACCAGTAGTGTACCAACACCATACCACAAATGGACAAGTAATGGACTCGCACCGTCCCGTGAGTGGACAAGCATTGGTATCTACTATAAACAATACCAAACAAGTAAACAATATAAAACAACCAAAGGGCAGGCAGGCCGTTTTTATTTTTTTTGAAGAAAAAGGTTTTGATGCTGATGAAGGAAAAAAATTCTTCGACCACTACGAATCGAACGATTGGAAAACAAGCGACGGAAAACCGATACGAGATTGGCAAGCTTTGGCTAAAAACTGGATGGACAGAACTGAATTATTCAATGAGGAAAACAAACCAAACACAAAGCAACCGTCCCATATTAAGGACAACTTGCGTACCACTAAAAACAAAGATTATGGACAACCCCTCTAAAATTACCGAAGGTGGCGTGGAATATTCGCTTGGAAAGTTTGATGGTAAAAGCGTGTTATACGATTTTGATAAAATCCTGATTTATTTGGATGCAAAGGGAAAGTTGCTCTTTGGCAAACAATTTAGAATCTATGATGAGGACACGGTTATCATCCGCAAACTATGTCACTATTTCATCAAGGACAAAGAAAATTGCCTGAAAGATGATATCGACACTAACAAGGGTATTCTTCTATCCGGGCCTGTGGGATGTGGAAAGACCACTTTGATGAAACTATTGCGATATATCGTGCCAATGCAACGACCTTATGAAATGATTCCGTGCAGGAATGTTGCTTTTAGCTTTAACCATCTAGGCTTTAAAACCATTGAGGATTATGGCAGCACCAAATTCTACTGCTTTGATGATTTAGGCATTGAACCTGCAGGACGATTCTATGGTAAAGATTTGAATGTGATGGGCGAAGTATTACTTTCCCGATACGAACTTTACCTTGAGACCAAACACAAAGTCAAAACCCACGCTACTACAAACCTAAATGCTGAAGAACTGGAAGAACGGTATGGAAACCGTGTTCGTAGTAGAATGCGCGAACTGTTTAATTTGATTGCTTTTGATACAAAAGCTGGGGATAAGCGGAAGTAAATTTTAGAATACTATTTTTCAAATTGGCGCTTGTTTAATGGATGGTCATTTAAAACCTATTTACTTAACAACAACTGTTGTTTTCTTGAATTGGTGGACAAGAAACTGTCCCATAACTGCAATAAACACAGCAATCCCCTTCATTTGGTTTTAGAACCGTTTTACAATTCTCACATTCGTAGAAAAACTGACAAGCTTTTGTTGGCATATCCTCTACTTTTTTATGTCCGCAGTTTGGGCAGGTAATTTCTGATTTTAATTGGACTTCCATTAGTTTTCTTCTTTGTAGGTTACTTTATAGCCTGTAGAATTAATTGCTTTTTCTATATCCTCTTTAGTAGTTTTCGAATTATCGAATTCTACTTTTGCGTTAGCTTTTTCATAGGAAGCATTTACATTTACAATACCCTCTAATTCATTAACAGCGTGCGTAATGTGTTGTTCGCAAGAAGCACAAGTCATCCCTTTTACATCAAAATTTACCGTTTGAATATTGGATTGATTCACTATAACCACTTCTTTTTTATTAACTGGATAAAAAATATGAGAGTAGTATGGAAAGCTTATTGAGATAGCCGCAAATAATGTAATTCCTATTAAAAACCCTTTAGTTTGAAACCACTTTGGCTTTGCATCTATTTCACAGCAATCATCTGCTTTTTTAGGTTTTAGATAATCATACCACGCATAACCAATTGCTATGATAGCGACACCAATTAAATAGGGTCTAAAAGGTTCCATCCAAGATAAAGCGGATGCACTCCCTCCAATTCCAGCAATTAATGCAATAACTGGTGGTATGCAACAAGATGACGCTGCTATTGCAGCAAACAAACCTGTATATGCTACATTTTTTGATGTTTTTTCTGTACTCATAATTAAAAATTTATGCTGTTTTTCTTTCTAATTTGATTGACTTAAATATACTATTCAGAATATCCGTCTCATCCTCATTCAATGAATAGTATAAGGTTTGCCCTTCTCTCCTTGAGCTTATAATACCTGCATCTTTCATTTTTCGTATATGCTGAGAAACGGCAGGAACACTCATACCTAAAATATCAGCTAAATCACAAGGGCATAATTCTTTTTCCATATTTAAAAGAAATAGAACTTTTAAGCGCACTTCATTACCTGAAATAGATAGTAGTTTCGATATTTTGTCGAAACCATTAGCCATACCATCAATGGTAGTTCTACAGTTTAGTAATTGCTTATGGTCAGCCTCAGCTCTTGTACAGGATATTTCTAATTTCATATTAATGCTTTAGACGAGCAAAGGTAAAAGTAATTACTTATTTAAGCAAATACTTA
This sequence comes from Flavobacteriaceae bacterium UBA5544, assembly GCA_002426755.1. GTDB lineage: Bacteria > Bacteroidota > Bacteroidia > Flavobacteriales > Flavobacteriaceae > JBPOFM01. Next base: position 301,503 of record DINI01000006.1, on the reverse strand, counting down.
AATATTAAATTATATTCTGCTCTAACTTTTAGTTGGTTGTCTTAAATAAGATAGCGGGTGTTATGCGGAAATAATCTAATTTCTGAAAGACTTATATAAGAAAATCACTTCAGAAATAAATTGGATTACAATCGCTTTTAAACTCTTTGTTAATTCTAAAAATAGGTCTTTCATAATAGTATTAGTTTTGTATAGATAACAAAATGGCTGTGGCAATCAATTGGATATTGTTAGAATTTGAAATATAGTTGCCTTCATCTTTATTACTCAAAAACCCTAATTCTATAAGTACAGAAGTGCAAACATCAACCGTTTCTCGAAGTACCTGAAAATTTGCAAACTTGACACCTCTACTTTCATATCCCAATTCTTTATTAAGTGCGGCTTGCACTTGAAAAGCAAACCAAGTAGAATCATCTGAATATTTGGATTCTGCATTTGTCACGTAAACTTCAACACCCCTAGCATTCGGATTATCCGAATGATTGCAATGCAACGACAAAAATAAATCAGCTTTTAGAGCTTTGGCAAGTTTGGTTCTATCTGATAGTGAAATAAGTGTATCGCTGTACCTGGTCAAATAAATATCCAAAGGCTTATCCAACTTGTTATTTAGCTTCAAAATCGCACTTGCAATATTGAGTACAACATCTTTTTCTAGGATGCCATTTACACCTATCGCACCAGAATCTTTTCCACCGTGTCCAACGTCAATTAGTATTCTTTTTTGAATGGCTGTTTCCTGTCCAAAAATGATACACATTTTCAAGAGCAAAATCATAAAACTGACGTTTTTGAGCACTTTTTTCATTTTCAATTTTAGGGTTATTAACAATTCAACTTCCAAAAGTCATAGAATTTGATATCAAATAATAACAAAGGAATTCAAACAAAATCAAATAATATTTTGTTCACAAATATTTGATTATCAGGTATTTGTAAATAAATATATGTAAATTTCCAATAACGAAAACAACACAAAAATTTAAACTGTTACGTTATGAAAAAATCAATCTATTTGGCAACTTTTTTGTCGTTGCTCTCAACATCACTTTTTGCACAAATTGGGGGAATCGAAGATTCGGTCGATGATGTTTCCAACACCATCCGAACCATTTTTCCAATCATATTAGGGGTCATTTTCCTCATCGGTTTCCTGTTTAATGCAGGGCATTTCTTTGGGGAAAATGCTGACCTAAAAAAGGGTATTACCAGAGTACTTGTATTTGTTTTGATAGCTGGCGCAGTAGTCGGCATCTTCACTTACCTAATTGGAATCGTTGTATAATGAAGCGGTTCGAGGTCTATAAAAACATTAGGAAACGGGCAGTCATTTTTGGCTTCCCCATTTCCCTGTTTGCCTTAATGATAGTTTCCATATTGGCCTCATTGCTCATAGTAATTTTCTCTTTCAGCTTCGTGATGATTATAGGTATTCTCGTTTTTAACGCTGCGCTCTATGTGGCTTTGACAAGAATTAGCCACAACCCACAGATTTTTCAAACAGCCAACGCTTTTCCAAAAATTATAAGTAACAAAAGAAATTCAGGTTTTAACTATGAATAAGATTAACCTTTCGGCATATCAGCCCATCGTAGATATTCAGGACAATATCGTCTTTGCCAATAATGGCAATGTGGTCTTGTGCTATACAGGGAATCTACCTGAAATTTATTCGCTTTCCGAAAAGGACTTTGAAGATATGCACGGTGCTTGGTTTCAGGCTTTGAAATCGCTGCCTGTGGGAACTGTGGTTCATAAACAGGATATATACCTGAAGAAATCCTATTCTTCTGAACAGCTTCCGAATAAAACATTTTTAGAAAAAGCAACGCACGAGCATTTTAAAGGTCGTGGACATATTGAGCACAAGTGCTATTTGTTTTTCATCTTGACCAAAAACAAAGCGCTCAACAATTCAAAATATGTCAATCCCTTTAGAAAAATTTCAAAGGGAATTGTACAGGAACTGGACGATAACATTAAGAGTTTTGTAAACTCTGTAAGCGATTCTGTTTCCTTTATCAATAATAGCCGAAAGATGGCATTCCTTCCGCTTAAAGCGGAAGGGATTCAGAAACTCACAAATGGCTATTTCAATGGCTTCAACGAAGGCTTCGATACCGACATTCTATTAGATAAGAAAAGCGTCAATATTGGCGAAAACCATTTTGATGCCCTTGCCATCAATAGCGAACTGTGCTTTGGCGAAAGTGTACAGAGTAGCAAAACCAATGAGAAATTCACATCTGACGATTTTGTGTTTCATCAAGGGTTTATTGATGGCTTAGGGCTTACGCTTAACGAAAACCACATTGTCAATCAGATTTTATATCTCGACGACAAACAAAAGTGGCGCAAGCTGCTCGACAAGAAAGTCGAGGAACTTAACAAGAGTTCCAATTTCGGTTCACAGAACAAAGTGGTTTTGGGGAAAATCCAACATATTCTTGACCAAATCAATGCCGATGACAATGCACGGATTATTCGTGGTCATCTCAATATTGTGTATTGGTCTAAAGAAGCCAAAGACCTAGACAAAATAACTTCAAAAATTAAAACTGAATTTAAGGAACTGGATATTATTCCATACTATCCGAGAGGCGAAGAGCGCAAGAATTATATATTAAACAGTTACTGCTGTTTTTCGTCCAATTTCTCGAACAACGATTTATATGTTACCGATTTAAAACACGCATTATGCCTATTCATCAATAATACCAATTACAAATCTGATACTACCGGAATCATCTTCAATGATAGAGAGCATAATATTCCTGTTCTAAAAGATGTTTGGGACGAGCGAAAAAAACGTATCAAGGCTCGGAATTTTGCCATTTTCGCACCAACGGGCGAGGGTAAATCCTTTTTAGCCAATAATATTTTACGCCAATACTTTGAAAGTGGTGTTCGTCTGGTCATTATCGACTTGGGTGGCTCGTACACTAAATTTGCCAAACTATATCCTGAAAAATATACGGTACTTCGGTACGAAAGTGGAAAAAATCTTGGCATCAATCCTTTTTATATAAGTGATACAAATGATCTGACACCTGAACGATTGGAAGATTTGTCTGTTTTCCTTTTTGAGCTGTTCGCTTCAGATTTAAAGGTTACTAAAGCACAGTCGGTTTCAGTCAAAAAAATATTGCGTCATTATTACAATAGCATTTCAGAAAATCATTCGCTCGAAGGATTTTACAATTTTATAGAAAGGAATCAAGAGGATCTTCTTGACACCCTAAAAATCCATCCCGACTACTTCAACGTTACCAGCTTTTTGCACGTAATGTCCGAATATGTCGGCGATGGTCTATATAGTTTTCTGTTTGAAGTGAGTGAAGACCAAACCTATAAAATAGAGGACAAACGTTTGATTGTTTTTGAACTCGATGAAGTCAAAGACAATAAGGAAATCCTGTCCGTAATGTTGAAGCTGATTAAGTCAGCCATCCAAAGAACCATTTGGAAAAATAGGGCTGAAAAAGGTATCATCCTATTTGACGAGTTTGCCAAGCAACTGAAGTTCGAGAACGTTCTTGAAAGCGTAGAATTCTATTATCAAGCCATCCGTAAACAGAACGGTGCTATTGGTATCATTCTTCAATCCATCAATCAACTTCCCAACAATTCAACATCTGCAAGCATCCTTGAAAATACACAGGTCATTTACAGCCTTAACAACGAAAAAGGCTATGCCGAATTGGTCAAACGCCTTAATCTTTCAAGCCACGATTTAAACCAATTAAAGTCCATCAAAAACAACCTTTCCGGGCCACGGAAGTACACCGAAATGTTCATTAAAATCGGTAGGGAAAGTAACATCTTCCGTCTTGAAGTTCCGAAGGAAGTCTATGCGGCTTACTTAACCGACGGACAGGAAAACGAAGAAATAATAAAGCTCTACAACGAGCATCACGATATGGAAAAAGCAATAATTCAATTCACATCTAAAACATAACATTATGAAGACAAAATTCAAAATTTTAGTAATGACAGTAGCATTGACCTTATTTATGTCGGGCAACGCTACTGCCCAAGGAATGCCCACTTATGACAATACCAATTTTATCAGCTTGGTAAAACAACTGATTGAATCGGGTAAACAGACTGCTCAAATGATTAAGTCTGTAAAATTCTTAAAAGATGCAAAAGAGGCCATCGAAAAGGTTTCAAATGTGGTTCAGCAACTTAGAGCAGTTCAAGAAATTGCAGACAACAATCAACGCCTTATTCAGGTAATGCAAAATGATTTACAGGACATTTTAAACTCGCCTTATATAAAGCCAGATGAAGTAAGCAGGGTTATGGAATCGTTTGATGCTATAGTTCAAAATTCATTGGACACGGTAGATTTTATTGATGAAGTTCTATCAAGCGACTATCTAAAAATGAGCGATGCAGAGCGTGCCGCAATTTTGAAAGAAAAAGAACTGGAATCAAAGCAAATGGTTTCTACCATCACTACAAAAACGAAACGCTATCGTGATATCATTTCATTCAGAAAAATGCAGGATAAAGTAAATAACCGCGAAACAGGATATTAAAAATGACCGCAACCATACTTTTAGGAATTGGATTGGAATATATCGATACGGTATTTCAGACCATTCAGAACAGTAGCTTCTCGCAATATACTATTGCCGGAATGAAAACGCTTGCTGTCCTGTTCTTTCTGGTCAACATCCTTAAAAAGTACAATGAAGGTATTGCGGACAAAGACGGGTACACTTGGGGATTGAGTCCTGGTGAACTGGCAAAGAATTTTGCTATTGTTATTCTGGTCATATTCTCAACGCAGGTATTAGGGTTTTTCGATGGAATTTTAGTGGCCATCGAAAGTCAATATCGAGGGACTGCACCTGCATTATTGCCATTACAGATGCAGGATATTCCGTTAGAGGAAGATGTAAGTCTTTTTGATGCTGCGAGTTCAGCAATGACGCTTTTGTATGAGGCCTTGGTAACACCCTTATATGGGTTCAAGATATTAGCTTTCATTTTAAGTACAATACTCTGGATATTGGATTTGTTCATCTATCCGCTATTCTTGGCAGAGCGTTTTTTCCTTTTGGGGATAATGCAAGCGTTCTTCCCTTTGGTCATTAGCCTTGCAGTATTTGAAAAATTCCGTTCACTTGCTTATACATTCTTCAAGTTGTATGCTGCTGTATATATGTTAGTGCCGGCATTCTTTTTAGTCAATGTATTTGTTAACGCTATTTATACGGAAATCAACACCAATTTTTGGGTTAACTTATTTGGTACCGATACAGGTCAAGGCTTTTTTGCGCCTGTGGTTCAATTAGGTTCTGTTGCATTTATTGTTTTCCTGAAATTCAAATTGTACAAACGAGCAACGTCCTTTACACTCCGATTGTTTACTGCCTAAGGCAGATTAAAAATAAGAATATGAAAACACCATACAAGAATATTTATAACGTCCTAAAATTGAATCGGTTTATCGTTTTGGCAGTTGTTGTCTGTGCCTTACTGTCCAGTACCTTTTCAGTTTGGATGGTATTCAATACAAATCAAAAAGCGCTCAATAGTGCTTTTGCCATCAATACAGATGGCAGTATAATTCCCCTGAAGCTCGTAACTCAAAAAGAGAATTTTAGAGTCGAAGCTCTGGCACATTTAGAACTGTTCCACAACTACTTCTATAACATCGATGCCAGTAACTATGAAAGGAATTTGGAAAAAGCACTTTGGTTAGGCAATAGTTCTGTGGACAATCTTTACCGCCAGAAAAAAGCCGATGGTGTTTACAACAGGTTGCTTCAGTATTCATTGGTTCAAAAAGTATTGAGTATTGACTCAAGGATAAACGAAAATAATGGCTCGTATAGTTTTACAACCACCACCATTTTTGAAATTAACAGAGGTTCAATAATTGACACCTACGAACTGTTTTCAACTGGAAACCTGATTATGGTTGACCGAAACTTTCCCAACAATCCGCACGGACTTCTAATTACAAATTACTTCGAAAACACTTTAAAAAAACTGAATGATGATAGTTGAGCCGAAAATCGGCATTTAAAAAACCAAGATTATGAAAGTAGAAAAGAACAAAATAGTATTTGCAGCAGTATTGGCGGTGATTTTCATATTCCTTATTTCCTATTCCGTAATGGTAATGGGCGATGATGATAGCGAGAACGAAAGCCTACAACAAACATTAATTCCCGATTTAGAGGAAAACCAAAAAGAGTACGATTCTAAACTGGATGCCATCAATGATTTAAAGGAAGTGCGTGAAAATAACGCACCCAGCATCTATGATGAAAAGCTTATAGACTCGTTGGGCTTTTACGACCCAGATTTGCCCGAACGTGAAAAAGAACGTATTGTGGATAGTATTTACGATGCTGGCAAAATTCGATATTCTGAAAAACGCTATCAAAATCTGGGACAGAGAAAAGTTGCTCAAAAAAGCACAAAACAAATCGATTCATCAGAAATCAAACGAGAACAAAAAATTGAAGCCAAAGAATTAGGCTTAGAACATCAATTGTTCTTTGCCGCATCGCCAAAACCCAACGAGTTTTCAATCATCGGTAATACTGATGAAACAATTTACGTAGTAGTAGATGGCGACCAAATAGTCAAAGCGAATACCAGATTACGAATGCGCCTTACCAAACCTGCAATAATAAATGGTAAGCAGATGCCGAATAACACACCAATTTTTGGGTTTATCAGCTTTCAGCCCAATCGAGCTTTAATTGAAATTGAAAATATAAAGCACCATCCTACTAAACTCAAAGCATTCGATTTGTCAGATGGTAGTGAGGGCATTTATGTCGAGAACAATTTTCGAGCTGAAGCCACCACCGAAGTCTTGGACGATATTATTGGCGATATCAACATTCCCACCGTACCACAAGTTGGTGGTATATCCAAAGTACTCAGACGTAACAACCGAAACGTAAAAGTTACGGTATTGAATAATTATAAATTAATTCTAAAACCTAAATTATGAGCCCATAATGGGCATTTAAAAACACACTCTTATGAAAAAGTATATCATAATTTCCACTCTTGTTTTAAGTTTCGCTTTCGCGAAAGCGCAAACAACTACAGTCCTCGATACCATATATGCCAACGACACCAAAAACGTTGCATTATTCTTCCCTGAACCTATTCGGCAAGGTATAACCGGTTCAGATAATTTTGTTTTTACCTACAACCGTGAAAAAGAACAGTATTTTGGACTTCTTCAAGCAAAGCCTGGCAAAGAAAGTAATCTACTGGTAGTCAATAGAAATGGTTCAATTTTTTCGTATATTGTAAGATATAAAAAACAGCTATCTAAGCTCAATTATTTCATTCCGTTATCTAATAGTATAGGGAATGAGAAACCGATTAAGGTCGATTCGATTCTTGCTGAATCCTCTGAAGAACGTGTAGATAATAGAACGTATTACTACCAAAAATTCTGCTCGTATCTTCTTAACAGAAACCAGCGTATAGGTCGAATTAAAAAGCGAAATGAAGGTATCGTTTTGAGTGTTGAGAATATTGTTTTTGATAAGAAAGAACTCTACTTCGTTATCCAGATTGAGAATAATTCTACTTTGGATTACGATTTGAATTTCTTGAACCTTTCGATTGAAACAAGACAAAAAGGGAAAAGAAAATCGTTACAACGCCTGTATCAAGAACCAACGTACAAACACAATCTGCCTTCAAAAATTGCAAAAAGTGAGACGGTTCGCTTCGTTTATGTATTGCCCAAATTTTCATTATCTAATGACCGTAGGGCGATTTTAGAATTGAACGAGAAAGATGGCGAACGCAATATAGAAATGAAAATATCACATAGATATATCAATAACCCAAATTAAAATATTATGAAAAAAATTATTGTTTTCTCACTCGTACTGTTGTTCCTTTCTTGTGCCGATTCTGATACTAAAGTTTCTGGGCCAAGTGCTACAGCCCAGATTGTTATTGAAAGCTTTTATGAAAAGGATGAGGAAGCTTTAAAAGCCAACTCAACACCACAGGCATATTCTAATTATATGAATACTATAAATATGTTTAATGCGACGGTAAAGGATGATTCAAACTTTACTGTTTTGCAGGATACCATTATGGGTGATGTGGCTTGGGTAAAATATACGACAGCCTATGATAAGACACCAGGCCTTTTTAAACTGGTTAAGCAAAATGGCAAGTGGCTGGCGGATGCGAGAGGCTCAAAGGACAAATCTCCTTTTTAAAAGGACTTTTACTGATTGTTTTTGAGATTAATTTCCCAATAGCCTTGCGTGCCACCGTGACGTATTAAAAAGCCTTTAGTTTTTAGTGCGTTTATATGTTTGCCCACAGGGGATTCATTGATACCTAAAGCTTCAGCTATTTCAGTATAAGTAATAGTAGTATTGGTTGCAATAAGTTTAAGCACTTCTTTTTGTCTTCTAGTTAGAGCTTCAGTTGAATCAATTACACCACCTATTGCACCACCTATTACACCACCTTCTTGACCACCCTTTACACCACCTGTTTGACCACCTTCTTCAACAACAGCTTCTTTAGCAATAAAAGTCATTCTAAGAAAGTTATCTGAAAAACTAAAACTCTCTTTTCCGTAGTGTTCTAAAATACGAGGAATGCCAGAACCTAATTGTTCAACCAGTTCTAAATCTTTAAAAATTCGCATCAGTTCCTTGTTTCGTGGGACTGAAAAGCCTTCAAAAAATTCTTGCTTGCTCAATCCTTCCGGAAGACCACCAGCCGATGTGATTTCGATTCTATCGGTAAAGATTTCAAACTTTGGGGTAATCTCATTTGTGTAATCATTATGCACAAACGCATTTATGATGGCTTCACGCAAGGCGATGGGATGCCAAAGATTGGCTTGTTGTCTTTCTTTGGCTGTAATTTTTGTGGTTGTTCTGTTCTCGACCGCAATTTTATCTATCACTTGTTTGGTAGCCTTAACCAAACATTCGTGACCGTATTCGTTGCTTTCTATTAAGTCTGTTCTGGTTATACCCGAATATTTAGCGACTTTAATTGATGTGTTATTCTTATCTGCCAAGAGATAGCCGGCATAATTAAAAGCACCATCTTCAGTAAGTAGTTCCAAGTTCTTGGCAAATGGTTTACCAAGGGTGTACCCAGATTCTTCGTAGTAAATTTTTAGCTGTCCGAAGCCTAAATCCTGCCGTCCTGCTTTAATCTTGCTGATGGAATTTCGGGTACGTTTGGCAAAGAGCTCGTCAATCATTTTTTGTGGCATCGGTTCAGCTGCTGAACCTAAACGAATAAAACAGCCCTTTTCGCTCATCCCGTATTTTTTAAGATGATATGGTTTTTCTGGACCGCTGGCCACTATGATTTTTAGAATGTTCTTACTATTCCTTTCCTCACTCACAATATCAAACAGACCAAGGGCGGAAGGGCGGATGTTGTTTTTTAATCTATCCTTAATCTTTAACTGGTCGCTATCAGAATCTGCCAATCCGTAAGTATTTCCATCCTTATCGATGCCAATATATATAATGCCACCTTCGCGATAGTTTAGAAAAGCGATGACCTCTTTTTCAAGTCCATCAGACAATTCTCGTTTGTATTCTATGCGGTTTGTTTCGGTCATTAATTAAATAAATTGGCAATTTGGAAATAAAGATAACTATACGCTAACAGTTTTTTCGCTTAGTAAGGTTTTCATTTTATCCAATAATAGTGCCTTCCTTTTTTCGTGGAAATTTCCATATTCATTCAAATTCAAATCGACATCTGGAATTAAATGAGCGTTCAAAAATTGAGTTCTATTATTTTCATTTGTTTCTTTCTCAACCCAATCCAACAGATTCATATTACTCTTGGACATATTCTCATTGGCATCTAACATTTGAAGGTTATAGATAGAATTGTAAGTGTGCCATCCATAGCTTTCTTTGTCGGAAGCTTCAAGATTATTAAACTCAAATGCAGAATGTATATGGTCTTTATGAAAATTATTATTTCTATAATCTAAATCTGGATATAATAGAGAGAGAATAGAAAAAGCATACTGATTGTCTTTCTGTGTGAAAAGTACTTCTTCTATAAATTCATCGCCAACGCTCGTATCCTTTCTTATATGATTAAAAATAGAATTGACAGGAAAAGAAGTAATCTCTGGCTTAATTTTCATTTCAACTACATTGTCCGTGAAAGTCCTTCTTATTTGAGATAAAACTGAATCTGATGTTCCACCAAAAATCCTCTTAATCAACACTATGTGAAGCCATTTTTTTATCGATTCTCTGTCCTCTTTGAACTCTATCTTAGTTGAATAATCTCTATAAATATTCTTGTGGTACAAATAATAAATGATAGGGATTACAGAGTTCTTGGAAGTCAAAGTGTAATCCGTAAATCCGAAAGTTTTTATTAAATCAAATGTGGATAGGATTGAATCTCTAATCTTTTCCCATTCTGTCTCAAAATCCTTTGCGTTACCTTTGGAAAAGTTTGTAACCCTAAACTTAATATCTCGACTGTACAAATAAAGAAAGGATTTAAGTATTAGGTCTTTGGATATTGAAAAACCCTTATCTCTTATACTATCTACAAGTTTATGAATCTCTTTACGCGCATCTTTTTTTGTCCAGTTTGCAACTGCAATAGACATTAATAAATCTGAAAAATTTAAAGGTTCGCCACCACTATTTATCCTGATAAAAATGTTTAGCGCCTTATCTAAACTTTGGTCTTTTTCAAGGAAATAATTAATTATAGGCTTTTCCATTATGGTTCGCCTTAGCTGTCTTATTGCTTTCCGGGAAAAGCTACTTTCAAATTCTTCTACAAACTCATCAAAAGCTTCATCCTCGGTATAATTTAAAATTGCACCTACCTTAAACCATTTTTGTTCATTCGCTTCGTAAATTTCAGATTCTTCTGTTTCAGATTTTTCAAGAAAACTAAATTCGTATATTCTGCCATCTTCCTCGTCTTGAAGTTCAGTTGTAATGTTCAAATACAAATGGCGCGTTGGAATACTCCATTCTGTATCTTCCCACTTTCTACGGTACTCTTTATAACCGAAACTACCTTTTAACCCAAGATATAAAGAAGTTAATCTTTGCTGACCATCTAAGACCGCATTAAAAGAACTGATACCATTTGTTGAAATTTCCTCATTGTGGGTTTTATATCGTTCGCGATACTCATTTATGAACTTGTAGAATCTATATCCTTTTGACGTGGTTTCTTCTACTTTCCAAAATAGAAAAGAACTGATTGGATAATTTCTCATTATTGAATCAAAAAGCCATTCAATTTTAGAGTGATTCCAAATGAATTCTCGTTGTATGGCTGGAAGTAAAAACTGATTTGAGTCTATTTTTTCGATTGCATCAGAAATGGTTATAGGGGTTTGAAATGACATAAATTTCTTGGTTGGTTTTAGTTTCTATTATGCAGTTGGCATTTATTTTATATTATTTTTTTACCAGCTTATTAAATTATTTTCGATATCAAATCCTGAAGCTTCTACTTTTCCAGTTTCGGTAAATCCGTGTTTTCCGTTTTCATTTTTGGAAACGGTTAACTCATTTCTCAGGATATGTGTGAGTTCAAGATTATTTCCTAAAATATAATCTGAATTAATCGCAAAATTGATTCCTTGTTCGCCAAAAGGTACACTTGGATAATAAATTCCATCTACTTTACCCTCGGAATGAGCAAGAGCCACGTTGCAATAGGCTGTTGTTATAATATATGTTTTTCGGTCATTTTTTGCAGATTTCCTGAACTTCTCGAAAAGAAATCTATAAAATAAGATTGTAGCTTCTCTTATTTCAGGGTCACTTTGTTCAATGAAAGTTTCCATAGCTGCTCCGTGTTCTTTGTCGAACTCCGAAATTCTATGGTCTTTATCGGGTGTCGTTACTATAATTCCGATTAAGGGTTTCTTTAATTGCCAACGCCCAATTGTAACGTAAACTTTATCGCCAAAATCTTTTGTATCAGACCAATACTCGACTAACTCAGCAAATGAAGTAGGTCTATTTTCTGAACAGTAGAATTTAGACTGAAAAGGTCTATTACATCTCGCAAAATCTTTGACAAATTTATTTGGTGTTATTGAGATGTCGGATATTAATGGAAATAAATCATCGTCTTCGTGGGTGCGTGTTCTGAAAAATACTGATTTGGCAGGAATTTCATATTGTAAAACTGGAAGCCTTCCTATGGTTAAATAGGCTAAAACCGCTTTTTCGTAAGCGTACTCATTTTCTGGATTTATCGCTTCCAATAAAGTAATAGCTTTTTTTACATTTTCAACAGTCATATTCTTTTAGTTCTATGTACTCAATTCTTTATCCAAATTACTCGTAAATAGGCCTTGAACCAATTTACCATTTCTCAAATATTCAAAGAAATCATCATAATTCTCAGGACTTAGGAAATGAAAATTATAGCGTTGATTCACATTATTTTCTTCAAGTTGTTTATTTAATTCCTGAAAATGAATGGTCGCCCATTTAAATTTTGCTTTATTTAAATCAGAATAGTCTTGGTCATCTTTAATCTCGACAACGGTAATATATTCTATTTCCGTATCTGAGGTTTTAACAAAAAAGTCTGGATTGAATTTGCCCTGTTTTGTATGGTTTCCTGATTTACTTGATAGCGAATACTCAATAGTATAGAAGCTTTGATTAGTTGATTTTAGCCAAGCATCCAAGGCTTTGGAATTTTCATTCCTAACCAATTTTTCAGCAAATTTTCTTTCAGGTGTTGCGTTAAGGAACGCTAAATCTACCGGTGTTTTAAAATCATAACTATTTGCCTGCAAAGTAGCATTACGAGGAAAAGTTCCATCATCAATTACTTCCTGCAAAAAGTTTAAGACGTCTGTGTCTTTAACTTCTTCATTGTAATTATTTGAATACATAACCGTAGAATTATGGCGTAAATTCCCTATTGACAATGTTTCCTTTATTCTTTCTTTAGTTGAGATAACAAAGGGCTTTTGCGCTATTCTGACTAATTCAAGCGATTTATTTTTTCGTCTTAGAAGCGTATTGAATGAAGAAAAAATATTTCGTTTATTCTTTTCGTTCAATTCATCTCCTTCCAGACCAACCTTATCCATAGAACGCCTTATCAGCTTTGTAATCTCTTCTTTGGGCGGAAGGTTGTTTTTTGTGTATTGACCTTCTTGTAATTTAAGTGTAACACCTTCCCATTCTCTCGTCTGAAACTCGTGATAGATTTTATCAACGATTTCCTTAATTGGTGTCATTCTATTTTTAATCTTGTACTCTACACTCTTATAATCACTCGCAAGGTTGGTATATGTTGTTTCCTGACTTACTTGGTCTACCGAAGATTCTAAGTTTATGATACCTTTATAATTAAACTCTTTCTCTTTACTGTTGTTTTCTACCGCTTTTTCAATTTTGTTGTAATCTATATTGTAAAGTTCAAAATGAAATTTACTCCTATCGCCATCGATTAAGTTAGAACTCTCCAATCGCATTTCTAACTCCAGTACTTCATCTACCAATCCTTTAATTTTTGAGCCCCAAGATGAATGGTTAAATATTGTAACTTCTGCATTATTTATATATTCAGGCGGCACTCTTAGTCCTCTACCTAAAACCTGAGAAATCAATAATTTTGAATTAAAAGCTCTTTCTTCCATAGGGACTATTTGGAATACATTCTTAACATCCCATCCCTCTGTAAGCATAGAAACGGACACAATCCATTCTACAGTAGAGTCTTGTTCATCTACTTCCTCTAAACGAATTACATTATGCTTATGTACCTTATCTGAAGTTACCGTCATAACCAATTTATCCCGAACCTCTTGTTCTTCCAAACCTTCTTCCAGCATTAAAAATTCAACCAATCGTGTTTCAAGTCTTTTGGCATTTGTAATATTGTTTGTTACCAGAATTGTTAATGGTTTTACATTTTTGTAAGTAACTTTATTATTGCTATGGTTCTGATATATTTTCTGAAATCTTTGGTCTTCGTTTATGCTATCATCCTCTGAAACATAATTAATCTTCTTAACAAATTTTTCATCAACAGCTTCTCGTAAAGAGTATCTGTAAATAACGTCATTGAAGTAATCATTCCCTATATATGCTGTACCTGTAAAACCAAGCATATATTTAAAATTATAACCATCGTCCAATAAAAATTTCTTCCATATTTTTAACCCTCTTGCTTCTGTAGTATTACCTGAAATCTTATTATAAATGTGATGGGTTTCATCATTCAAAACTACCGTGTCAAAACCTCTTTTGAAACCAAAACTATCTTCAATTGATGAACCTGTCCTTTCGTAAACAGCGTGGACATTTTCAATACAAATGGCACCTTCATCCACGGTAACACTTCCATCAACTATACTCGGATTTCTAATAATTGCAGATGGCGGAATTGTTTCTTTTAGAATTGGGTCAGAAACCAAGGCTAAAAACTTTTTATGCAGTTCTTTTTCAATTGTCGTTGATGGACACAAGACGAGTACTCTTTTGACCAAGCCTAAACCTAATAAGATTTGTGCTATGCCATACATTACGTAACTTTTTCCCGTTCCTGTAGCAAGGTCTATTGTCGCAGATAACTTTGAAGGTAACTGTAGCTTACGGTGGTAATCTGCAAGCTCAGGATATCTCTCCCGTAATTGAGGATTTTGATAATGATTTTTAGAAACCAAGTCTTGAATATTAGTATACTCTTTGGATGCCAAGTAAATGACTGAACTTCTTATGGCTTTCTTTTGGTATTCCCTTGTTCCACAAAGTGCATCCAAAAACCTATCCCAATAAGGAAGTGGTAGCTCGCTTTGATTATAAAATTGATTTACTTTTAATATTAAATCTTTTGTGTCGTATCGCTTTTTTTCCTGAATCATCCCTTCGTATTTTTATTGGTAAATACCTCGCGGAATTCATTGCCATAAATGTCGATATATACTGCACTTACTTTAGAGCCACAATCTTCAATGGAAACATTAGCTTTACCATCCTCACTAACAATATCAGCAGCAAAAAATACATCGGACATTAAAAACTCATTGCCGTTATAGTTTTTATCTACAACAACCATTGCCAAGGCTTCCAGACCAGGAATATCTTCCAAGGTATCTTCATCAGGGTAGTAGGCTTTAAAAGCCTTTATTGTGATTACACCATCATCAAACGAGGACTTAACTTCTGGTTGTCTTATAAAGTGAAAACCAACTGCATTTTCAAGTGAATTTACGTTGCTGGAACTGGTAGGCTGTCTGAATTTTTTAAATTTCTCCTTATGCAATTCTTGAATAATTTGATATGGTACTTTCAAAAAGTAATAGCGCACATTCCCTATCTCATAGTAATCATCAATAAATTGAACAGAATTTGCTGGCGCTATAATATAGATACGGTCGCCAACTTTTTTGCCAATATTTTTGTGAAGAATTTCTAAATAATCTTCATCAACTGCTGCATCCTTATGCTCCCAATATTTCCAAATCAATACGTCATACCCATCCTTACGTTCTCCTTGAAATTCAATACCTGCAATTTTTTTTGGTTTTGGGGTTACTTCAAAGAGATTTAGTACGAAGTCTTGATATTCTTTATGTTGTAATGAAAATAGTTTTTCTATATCGTAAAAACCCGTATTAATCGTGTGAAATGATGTTGACTTCTTGCCAAAATCTTTAGTTTTATTTTTTAGAGATTTTGAGTTTTGAATTGTCAATATTCTTTTTTGAATCGTGTAAAAAGCAAATTTACCAATATCACAAGTAATCCATTTTCTACCTAATTTTTCAGCAACTGAGGCTACGGTTCCGCTACCTCCAAAAAAATCCAAAACTAAATCATCCTTATTGGTTGACAACCGTATAATTCTTTCGATTAGTTCTTCAGGCTTTTGTGTGGGATAACTAACTCGCTCTTTGGACTGTGAATTGATGGGATTTACTGTATCCCATAATGACTGTAACGGAATTCCTTTTAATTCCTCTAAATACTTTTTAACCCGGATTCCTCCCTTGTTCGTAAAGTGCAAACGATTCTCAGAATCAAGTCTTTCCATTGTTGATAATGGACATCTCCAATATCCTTTTATGCCTTTGTATTCATAGGTATAACCTGAACCCTTTAACCCCTTAGCTGTTACAGGACCATCAGTCCATAAACGACCATCTTCATCTTGATTACGAAAGCGTTTCAAATGTTTTTCTGAATAATACTCATAAAGCTGATTCCATATATATTTTTCAGAATTTGTATAGTAGAAAATAAATTCACAGTTTATTCCTAACTTTCCGCTATCGCTGTGAGCACTTGTTCTTTTCCAAACTATTTCATTACGAAAATTACCTTCTCCAAAAATCTCATCTAATATGGTTTTGATATAGTGAGATTTTTTTTGGTCAAGATGAATATAAATACTTCCATCACGAGCCAAAATTTCTTTGGCAATAATTAATCTTCTTCGTATAAACTCTACAAATTCAGCATCTTTAGCCTTGTCTGTATATGCTTTTTGACCTTGTGACCCTGAAAAATCAGATTCTGTCGCAAATGGTGGGTCTATGTAAATTAATTTAACCTTTCCCTTAACCTTGTCTTTTATAAGTGGGTCTTCATTTTTGTAAATGGTTTTGAGAAATTGAAGGTTGTCGCCAAATACAATCATATTTTTCCAACCGTCAGGATAAGACTCACGGTCGCCGTTATACGTTCTTTCAATTTGTAAAGGTGCGGCAGTTACTCCATCTTCGTCTGCAAGAATATCTTCTTTACGCATTTTTCCAGCATAAACGAGTTCATATTCCTTTTGAATAGTGGGGAAAAGCTTGTACTTGAAGTCCTCGGGTAGTTGCTCGCCCTTTTGTAATTTTTCTATTAAATAGTCCTTTTCTCTTTGGCTTAATTCTGTCATTTGGTGGTAAAAATAAGTGTTAAAGATATTGGTATAATTTCACGTTGCAAAAAAAGGGTTAAGATAATTTTAAGATTATCATTTATTAACCGTTTAGCCCAATGAATTAAGGTGTTTAACGTTATTTAAATATAGACCGTGCTTCCTCATAAACCCGCTCAAAATTAGCTCCCAAATCAGCTTTAGAAAACTGTTTAGTCTCATTAGGAAGTTCCCTTTGAATGTCGGCTAATTTAAACTGCACCTTTTTATCCCTACCATCTGCATAAGTGATAAACTCGCCCTGTTTCAACCTGAAAAATACGTCCGCCCGAATCTTTGGGATTTCCTTTTCGCCCGTAGTAATGCGAGTATCAAAATCGAGGTTATGTCCTCGACTTATGCTCTTGGTTGGGTCTTTAATGATTTCAAAAAAGCGTTCGTAATATTTTGCGGTGTCCGGGTCATTTACCTTTCCGAAAAATTGATAGGATAGATTACTAAGAATCGCCTTGCTTGCCTTATCGCCATACATCATATCATTCTGAATTTTATCCTGCATCACATAAATCGTAGAAATATTATAGCTTCTCAATGTTGCAGGAATTCGATGCATATTCAATAAACGAATGGTTGGTGCTTCTTCCATAAGCAAGAATGATGGTTTTGAATTACGCACGCTCATTTGCTTTGTAATAGTGTGTATAATTGTAGCGATTACTGGTGAATACGAAGTTTCGAATTTTGGGTTGTTCACAATCGAAATTACGCAGGGATTTTCAGCACTATTTATATTTAGCGGTACTTCATCTGCGGACAAAGCCATAAAAATCCGTTGTGTACTAATTCTTTTCAGCGCATTTGCCAATGTGCTTTTTACACCAGCGGTCTGCCTTTCAGAATCCTTGCCACTTATAAAGGCATCTGCCATTGCTCGTGATGTGGTGTTGGTTTCCAGAAACTGAATCAAACTTTTAGTATCGAGAAATTGATAAACCGCAATTAAATGTGGCAACGTACAAAACTTGGGATAGTCCGTTTTCAGTTTCCAAATCAAACCACCAATCAACCCTTCTGCAGCATCGTTGAAGAATTTTGTCGTGCCAGTTGTTCCGCTTTCTCTTTGCTCTAATAGATTCTCAATCAACACCCTTGACACCTCGTTTACGCTTTCCTCATTCTCTAAATACCGTGGCGCAATAGGATTTACCTTATGAATGATTTTATCGAAGGAAATGACCTTAAAAGGGATGTCGCTATCCTTGAAAAGCGGATATGCCATTTCGGTCAATTCAAAATCTTTATAATCGTGAATAATTCCGCAGAAACCTTCTTTTTCAAAATGCTTTAGAAATCCATAAACCACGCTTTCGGTTTTACCACTTCCGGCAGAACCAATGATGGATGCACCACGTTTGATATTATCCAATCTGAAATTTCCTTTAGTAGTTGCAAAGTTTACTTGGTATCTGCTGTCGCCATTTTTCGGGCTTTCGGTTTTATGTAGAAAAACATACAGTCCTATATTAATTAGCATTAGCGGACAAACCAAATAAAGTAATATAAATATCAATTCATTTCCTTCAGACAAATAGAACACGAGAACTGAAAGCGATATGCTATTCAACACAAACGCATATTTTGATACTCGAAACATTCCATAGAAAACGGTACTGGCCAAACCAATAATTGAAAGTATCGTTATAAGATTGTCTATCTGCATATCTATTAGATTCCGATGGAACTTGATTTGATGGCCACTTCTGCGCCACGTCTCAATCGCTTAAAAACTCGAAGCGCTATTTGTGCCTGACTTACTGGAATACTCGGCACTATGGGCAATCCTGATTTACTTATCATTTTAAAAGCCAATGCTTTTTCATTGGCTGGCAATTTCATCAATGCTGAAAAATATAGGTTTGGGTTCTTTACAAAGGTCTTTTTAGCTTTGTAGGTCTCTGCGTAATTGCGCTTATATCCAAATGTCTTATCAAATGTTTTTTCCGCTTTCGCGAAAAATGTATCTCTATCAAAACCACGCTTCACTTTTTTTCCGTGCATCTCTACTTCGGATGCTTTGTGCTTACTTCCTGGGGAAAGGCTTATAGAATTTGAAGCATCCTTTCGGCTAACGATAATATGAATGTGACTTTGGTTTCCTGCTTTCGGCATTCCCTGAACTATCCGTTTTCCGTTTTGTTGATGTGGCGCTTGGCGTTCCAGTTTGGCAATTTCCTTTTCCATTTTCTTAATATTCCCTTCAGCTCGTCCTTCTTGAATATTTCGGATATCCGTTTTGAGCTGAAGTATTTTTGTGGCGAAAGGTTGGTTTTCTTTTATCTGAAAGTCCGTACCCTTGAAGGTTCTTTGATGTTCAATTTTAGCGTAATATTTTATGTCGTCTATTGATATAGGTCGTCCATTGATTTCCCGATTGAAGCTGGCAACATAATCTTTCATTAGCTCACGAGTGTAGGTTTTTAAATCTTCACGACTGTTCTGTAATCTGTTCAATTCATACTTGGAAGGACTGACCGTTATGGAATAAAATTTAGGTTCTTTCTTTTTCAATTTTGCGGTGTTTCCATCAATTTCCTTTACCACTTCTTCTGCGGAAATCTCGTCGCCATATTGATTGAAAAAATGTTCCATATCTGCTTCCTTTATCCCTTCATTTTCTTTCTCTAAATAGCCTACAAAATCGGCTGAACTTTGTGAGTAATTTGTTCCTAATTTCTGTGGTGTGATTGTGATATACATAGTTCAAAAATTAGAGTTCGTTCTTTAAGTTTCGCTTTTCGCGAAAGCGCACTTCTTTCTTTTCTTCCGCATATTTCTTTTCCACAATCAGCGGTTTTTTTTCTGGCTCTTCTGTTTCAAAAAGTGATTGAATCATAGCCACCGTAGGTTTGGTTTGTGTCTTTTCCACATCTCGCATTATGGCAATAACCGCATTGATTCTTTTGAGCAATTTAGCTTCGATGGTTCGCCCCGTTGGACCTAATTTTTCTTTTGGCGAAATTTCATTATAGAAGAAAAAATCTAGCATTGTAGCCATCGCCTCGGTGTGCGATTTGAAGTAAGTACGTGAGAACGTTTGGAAACGTTTTGCAGTTTCCTTTTTAAATCTAATTCCAATAAATGAGTCCATATTTCGCCGATTTGTCGCAAAATCATCCCTAAAAATGGGCGTTAACAGCCCGTTTGTCGCAAATCGTTAACTGTCAGGAAATTATAATATATTCAATTCGCTGATTATCAGCTATTTGAAAACGAAAAGGAATCCGAAACATCGCGCAGCGTGTTACCCTCTTGCTATTCCTTTTCGTCCCGCTCGCGGGACAAAAATCCATACAATCTGGCTAAAAAGCCAATTGCCATTTTCAGGGAAAATGATTTTCCGATATGTTATTTTTCGATGTGTAAGATTATCGGCGAAAGTCGAAAAGTGGATAACCCTACTTTAATTTGAATGCTGAATTTCAGCGATATAAAGATACGCTTTTTTTTGACTTGATATTAATTGCAGACAAAAACACCTCTAAAATTTTAGAGGTGTTCGATGCTCTATTTTAATGGTGCTACATATTGAAAATAAAATTATAAGTGTATAAGTTTTTAATCATTTCTTCGTCAATCAAGTTTTCATAATCTGCACCAGTTTCTTCCACATATTTTTTTATGGAATCCCCATAAAGATGTGTTACGTGTTCTCTCGAAACCTGTAAAAGTTCCTCTTGTTTTTCCTCGCTCAAATCTTGAAATTTTATGTAAATCATAGCTTCAAAATTTTAATATTCGCTTGGTAACATCAGCGTATCATTTACAAAAAATAAACGCAGTTCATCGAGCGGAAAATCGGTTGCCCGATATCCGTGTTTTTCCAAAATATTGTCGTTGCCATCGCTGTAAATTATCTCTGCTTCATAGCCTGTAAAATCCTGTTTATCTTCGGGCAATCTTTTGAAGTCTATGGTTATAAATTCGCTTCGGTTCATCAGACTTTTTGCAATTACGGAAGTGTCCGTAATGAGCCAAAAACAATCTGCCGCATTAGCAAGATATTTTAGTCCGTCCGTAAAACGTGTTCTTAATAATGGGATTTGATAGAACATTTCCGTTCCGTGAAAATGTTGCAATCCTTCTTTGATTTCGTTAACTTGTGCTTTCATTGTTTTGCTTTTTTAAATTAGTGAATAATGAAAAAGAGGGCGCAACTTCTCACGGGAACGCCCTCTTTATTTTAAGATTTACTTGTCGTCTTTGCTTCCAAGTAAAAGAATTTCATCGGCTACAACTTCCGTAACATAGCGTTGTTCGTTATCATCATTTGTATAACTTCGGGTTTTAAGTTTTCCCGATATTCCAACTTCTTTGCCTTTAACAACATACTTCTCTACAATTTCGGCAGTTTTGCCCCAAGCTACTACGGTATGCCAATTCGTGTCCGTTTGCTTGTTGCCTTCTTTGTCCTTGTAATACTCATTTGTTGCTAATGAAAAACGGGCTACTTTCTTTCCGCTTTCAAGGTTCGTAATGGTTGGCTCTTGTCCAACGTTTCCGATTAACTGTACGTGATTTTTAATAGTACTCATAATAAAAAGATTTGTGTCTGCTTTGTTACAGACTGGTTTATATTTCCCTTATTTGATTTAAACTGAATTAAATTTTAAGGGGTGTTTGTTCTTTTCTTCTGTGCGCCGCACAATGGATAGAGTGGGTTTTGTCAAGACTTTTAGGGAATAAATCAGGTGTGTTTGCGACGTAGTAAAATGCTCGCATTTTCAAGGAAGTAGAAACCTTATTTTTCACTAAAACTTGTATAGTCTTTACAAGTTCCATAAGGGCATTAGCAATTCTTTTAAACGCAGTTGCGTTTGAGCGTACCGACAGTTAAGCGAGATAAGCAGCTGTGGTTAAATTAGAATTGGTTATGTCGTGCCTGTTTTTCGCTGTACCGAAAAACAATAAAGGCTTTATCCATTATAAACCCCTTAAAATGTGTAAGGCAGCGGTTCGGTTTTTAAGGATTTTCGAGTAAGGGCTCAAGAAGACCGCGCCGAAAATCCTGTTAAAAAAACCGAAGTGATGACTTTCCGATGAAAAGCGGACTTGATTCACAATTTTGGCAAAGGAATGAAGTGTTCCTTACTAGTCCCGATAGCTATCGGGACGGGAAGGGTTAACGGAATGGAAAGCTAAAATTGGGGATTGTGTCCAAGATATTTGTAGTGAAGCTCTTTTCCCGAAATGTAGCTTTTCGGGAAATGCAGGGGAATGTGCTGAATGGCTTATGAAACTCGCATTAAATAAAAGGGTAATAGTACTTTTGTGAATAGTTAGCTCACTCTTCAAAAAGTACTTTTTGATTTTTAGAATAAACATTATTTAAAAGTATTTGGTAGTAAAGGGGATGCTTCTCTCTGTAGTAAGCTAAATGACACTCTGCACTTTCAATAGTATAATTTTCACTACTTAATTGGTAATGTTCTTCGGCTTCTTTTAATGAAATGTTGGATTTTAAAGCTGTACTTTTCATAATGTTAAAATTTTTGGGTTAAACAATATTGAGCAGAAACCAAACGGAAGCTAAAATTCTTGGCTCAAAAGGAAACGGAATAAATAAGCGAGGGAAGAAGCTATGGCTTTATGCCGTAGTCTTTTGATGGAAGTATTTTACGAGTTTACCTTGCGTGTATATTGTATGATAATTGATTTCCTTTTTTAAGCGGACTTGATTCACTATTTTGGCTAGGGAATGAAGTGTTCCTTCCCAGCATAGCGGGAAGGGTTAACGAAATGGAAAGCTAAAATTGGGGATTGTGTCCAAGACTTGCGTAGTGAAGCTCTTTTCTTGGAATGTAGCATTCCGCGAAATGTAGGGAAATGTGCTGAGTGGGTTATTAAAACTGATATCTATCTTAAAGTGAATGGGGTGTATTTGTTGCTTGATTAAGCACTTAATCTTTGGTAAAGCACGAAGCCATATTTTTAATTTCCTTTTTAACTTTCTTATCGTCAAAATACAAATTAAAAATATGGCTACTTTGCAAATACTCCAAAGCTTTTATTTAAGGACTATTTGCCCTCTTTTTTATATACATTGCTCTGTGTTTGTTCTTTTTCACTCGTTTAGTTCGGTGAATGCAGACCGATTTTATTTCCTTCCGAATCAAGAAATAGACCGTAATAACCACTTTCATCTGCGTGAAGTGATTTCGGAACAATTATTTCGCCACCATTTTTCTCAACTTTATCAAGAATAATTTGAAGATTATCTCCACCATTTAAGTATATAGTTACACCATCAGATGAAGGTTTATAGCCTTCTGCTTTAATGATAACTCCTGTAACCATTTGTTCTTCATAAGGGAATATCCCCATTTCCATTTCGGGCATTTCTATCTTCTCAATGTTAATGTCTAAAATTGCTTGATAAAAATTTACTGCTCTTGAAACATCCGTTGCTGGAATTTCAAAGATTGAAATATGACTTTTCATTTCTTTTGTTTTTTGATTAATATTAGATTCAACCGGGATAGTTTCGGTTTTAGATTTGTTTTGGTTGTTACAGGCTGTAATGCTAAAGGAAAGAATTATGGCTGTACAAAGAATGGATTTTTTCATTTCGTCCTGTTTGATTTGACAAGACAAATTTAGATTTCGTGCAAATACAAAAATTGTAAAAATGCGACACGCTGACCATTTGTAGAAGAGGGTAGAGAGTGCCATATTTTCATTGCCTAAAAATTCCTTCGGATTAATTCCGGTAAACTCTTTAAAGTCTTTTATAAAATGCGCTTGGTCGAAGTATTCACTTTCGTAAGCAATGTCGGTTAGGTTTTCTGACTTTTTATTAAGAAGCATTTTTAGTGCATTTTGCAGTCGGATTACTTTACCCAACTGTTTTGGGCTAACACCAATTTGTTTTTTGAAATTTCGTTCAAGTTGTCTCCGTTTTGATAAATCTTCTTTAAGGATTTTGCTTATCGAAGCACTTCCATTTGTTGCTAAAAGAGCATCAATTGTTGTTTTTACGATATTATTAATTGTAGTTTTTTCATTCAACTTGTCTAAAAAAAAATTTTCAATAATTTCTATTCGTTCACTAGTATTAGTTGCCTCAATTATTTTTCGCTCCAAGTCACTAGCAGTTTTTTCTCCGAACAACAATTCTATTGTCGTTTCCTTGTTTGCCAAGTTATTAATGGGCATTGTTACAAAATTTGCAAAACCATAAGGGTAAAAACGAATTGCAAAAGTATTCACATATCCTGTAGGTTCTATATAAAAGGGTTCAATTGTCTGTCCGAGAACCATTGCACGAGGTTGTAGTATAAATTCATCTTTCGAAGTGTATCGTTTAATGTCGTCTCCAAGTATAAACGCCATTTCAATTGTGCCATCAGGAATGATTCGTTGTTTTTGTACATCAGGTTCAGCAGGAACTTCTAAAGTCCAATAGCAACTGACAAGAGATTCTAAATCCGGATGTGGTTGGAATGTTTGATAGTTCATTGAATAATTGATATTTTGTTAAATGACGCACAACTCATTTTTGTGGTCAATAAATATAATGTTATTCGTATTATTAGATAGGATTAATTAATTCTTATAAAAATTTCTATTTGAACATTACTGATTAATTTACGTATTTGAATAGGAACTGAAATGTTATTTAGCAGTCTCGAAGTTTCGTGACGGGAAGGGTTAACACTATGGAAAGCTAAAATTAGGGATTGTGTCCAAGATTATTATAGGGAAGCGCTTTTTCCGGAATGAAGCTTTTCGCGAAATGTAGGGGAATGTGCTGAACGGTATTGCTTTTAAACATAAGTAGCAAGCACAAAAAAATCCAGTTTAAGGTACTGGATGAACCTTTTGGCTTTAGGCCATTTCATAAATTTCATCAAACAATTTCTTGTCCAATCTTTCTTGTTGGCCAAAGCTTTTCTTCAGCGTGTTGTGTAAAACTGCATTGAAGGCATTGTAACCTAACCACAAATTAGGTTCCTCGTTTAGCAACAATGCTTCATAATTCAGGATTTCCAGGACTTCACGAGATTTTTTCGAAGGGTCGCTGTTCTTGTCGCTGCATTCATATCTAAAGAGTTTCGTTTTATCAAGAATGGCTTTTACAAATTCCTGTGTATCGATGATTTTAAATTCTTTCATCTTGTCGAATTTCTTGGTTATCGTATAGAATTCATTGTCCAGAAACTTGTCGAACAGGTTGTTTAGTCTTGGCATAATAAGGTGTGTATTGTTCTTACTATGCTTGATGGAAAACTCAATTTCGGCTTGTGAAACGTGCAAACCATTGGAACATACTTCTCTATAAAATCCGAAGTGTCCAGAAGTCTTTTCACTACCGTCATACGAGTTTTTGAACCGTAGCATTGGCAGTATCACGTCCTTATCGTTCTTGACGGTAAACTGACTTATATCGTCTATGATAAAGTCGGTAATGAACGACCTATCATTTTTGTTGATGGTGCGCTTGTGAAAGTTCAGTTGTGCATCTGTCAGCATTTCTTCAGCTTTCTTGAAGAACAATTGGTTTGGAATGTGTCCATAACTGTTAGATACCACATTGACGATTTTACCATTTGAAATGATGGCATTTTCAAGCCCTCGTCGGGATTCTATCTGTGTCAGAGTTTTTAAGGATTTCATTTCTGATGAAACAAAGATTTCATCCTGTTGCAAATTTTGTAAATACATAGCTTTTGAATTTAGATTAAACAATATTTGAGCTTAACCCAAACGGAAGCTAAAATCTCAGCTCAAAAGGAAACGGAATAAATAAGTAAGGGAAGAAGCGGTGGCTTTATGCCGTAGTCTTTTGATGGGTGTATTTTACGAGTTTACCTTTGCGTTACTATTGATTGATTATTCTCTCTATTCCTTGACCATTTTAACCAAGTGTCTATTATAAAAAAAAAAGAAGGACCAGCACGAATGCCAATCCTTCTTCAAACAACAAAAGCTACTCTTTCAATCCTTGAATTTGCTTTTCAAGAACTGTTATTCGCTCTTTCAAACGTTCTTCACGCTTGTTTCTTTTTTCGGCATATTCTTTTTCGATGCCGTCAATCTTGGACTTGTAATAACCTTGCATCGCATTGTAGAATGAAATGTTAGTCAGATTATTAACGTGATTGCTTTCGCCAAAATGCACTTGCTTCGTTAGTATATACCGTATCAACTTATGAAAGATTTCCTTTTTAAACTTCTTTTTGAAACTCTCAACAATTTCTTCATCTGTCATCTTGGATGTATTGCCCAATAAATTTGAAAAGAATCTTTGTCGTCCAACATAATCTACATTGTTTTCATACAACGTCAATGAGAATGCTACCATTTCATCCACCGAAAGTGTTTTCTTCGTATCAATGTATTTGGTGTCTCTAATCATTTCAACAACTTCTTCAAACTGCTTGTTGTTCTCTATTTGCTTCTTGCGTATTTCCCTTTCGTTGATTTTAATTATCTGTTCTTCAGGGGAACAATCTGCCATTTTTCTGTTTTCCAAAGGTGCTGAATACGATGTCGATTCATTTTTGGACTGTTCAACAATCTTTATAAAGACTTCTTTGTGTCTGTATGTTTCAGGATGGAACACAATACCTTTTACAAATTCATTTTCTTTAGCGGAATTGTATTTTTCCAATTCTTCTTCGTATTGCTGTAAGGCTTCATCCAGCTCAGCTTTAAATTCATCTTCGGAATAATCGTAATGTTGGTATTCTTTCTTGATGTCCTCAATTGTTGGCTTTATCGGATTTTCTATGATTTCAACATCATCCAGCAAATAGACTTTCAAACCGTTCTTTTCCAATTGTGAAATAATCAGCTGATTGTTTTCCTCGTCTGCCCAATACTGTCGTATTTCAGGAATTAACAGTATGTTCTCTTGTTTCGATTTTTCAATCAAATTCAAGAACGACTTGCTTTTCTTCGTTTCATAACAAGCTGATTTTGTACAAACCATTTTGCCATCGCCGAAAAGATTACCTTGATTTGCCGCGTTAAACGGACATTCAATACAAGAGCCTACTTTTGGCACCAATTTCTTATCATTTACATCAAAAGATGCTTTTTCCAAATCATAGGTCTGGTCTTTAATCATCCTGTTCACCTGATGGGCACTAAAATCTTCGCCCATCGTTTCCAACATCATCTGCTGTTCTTCTGGTTCAAAAAGTGCAACACCCACACCTAACGAAATCGTCATTTCGCCATTACGAACAAAATGCTTAAAACCTTCAATTAAACCAGCCAGCTTTAATCGTTGTCTGATAAAGTTATCTGTTCTTCCCAATCGCTTTGCAATTTCTGTAGGCGCATATTTTTCGCTTAAGTAAGCAATCGCCTCAGCTTCTTCGGTAGGTTCAACATCCTGCCTTTGCAGATTTTCGATGATTTGAATTTCAAGAACATCGTTGTTCTTATATTCCCTGACAATACACGGAATAGTTTTCTTGTCGGCCATCTTACTTGCTCGATACCTACGTTCGCCCATCACGATGATAAATTCGTTTCCAGATTTTCGGACTGTAATAGGCTGTAGAACACCGTGCTTTTTGACGCTTTCGGAAAGCTGTTGCAGATGTGCTTCATTAAAAGTCTTTCTGGGTTGCATCGGGTCGGGAATGACCTTTGCAGTTGATAGGTTCTCAATCTGAAGCCCAATCGCTTTTTGTGTCAATTTTTCTTTGACTTCTTTCTTGGCGGTGGTAATTTTTTTACCGCTCTTTCTTGTGGTACTCGCTTTTGTTGTCATAATACTCAAATTTTAGATTAAACAATATTTGAGCAGAAACCAAACGGAAGATAAAATCTTGGCTCAAAAGGAAACGGAATAAATAAGCGATGGAAGAGACGTTGGCTTTATGCCGTAGTCTTTTGATGGAAGTATTTTACGAGTTTAAATTGCGGTCATATTGTATGATAATAAACCCCCTTAGTTAAATTTTTATTTTCAATTCATTGGTAATATATTAGTTTAATATTTATTGGTAATAAATGTTGTTAATTGAAAAGAATTATTATTTTTGCATCAGACGAATCAAATTGAACTACAACTCACGAGAATTAGTTCACAAATCGTCAACATAGATAAAAATATTTGGCAGAAGTGCCACAGCGACAGGGCTCGCCAAGCAAGGTTCGAGTCCCGTCCAGACCGCAGGAAATGTTAAAAGGGAGTTTTATGCTCCCTTTTTTTATGCCCTAAAATTAAGTATTGCCGTATTGTTTTTGTGAAAGACTTCAGATTTCACACAATCATACTTAATGTATGAAATCTAAAGTCATTTTATAACGAATGAAATAGCTATCGTTTTAAAGTAAAATGCGCTCGGAATTGTCTCGGCTCACCCGATTCTTCATAGGTCAATTCGAACCAATAATCGTTAGATGGAAGTTTATAACCATTGTAGGTCCCATCCCACCCCGGACCTGAAGGATTAATATAGGCCAATATTTTGCCGTAACGGTCATAAATATTGATTTTGGCATTTGGCTGGTCCCTCAACGCGAAGATGTTCCAGGTATCGTTGGTATTGTCGTCATTTGGCGTCATAAATTTTGGATAATCTATGATTCTGATATCTTCAATTGTAATATAACCACATGATGGGTTTTCTGTTTTTCGGTCATAGACATACACGGTGTGCAGCCCACCACTAACGTTAGTGAAAACGCCTCCATTGTCTAAAATTGGACCATTGTCCAATTGAAACCAATAATCTCCATAACCATCCACATTAACAACAATCGTCGGATTAGGGTCAAATGATTCTGTTTGAGAAACACTGACAAAAACGGCCTGTCCAGATTGGACAACTTCAAAAGGTTCGCTGATTTCAGACGTACAGTTCGCAACGGATTGTATTTCGGTCACCGAAACGGTATATAGACCCGGAGAAGCTGTATCTACAACATAGGTGTCTTGTATGGCGCCTACAATTTCAACACCATCAAGATACCATACATAATCATAATTTGGACCTTGTAAATCACTAATTAAAATCACTTGATTTTGTACCTCACCCGTTTCAAAATCTACGCAAATGGTATTGATCCCATCAATGGAGCTAATAATTGGCTTTAAAATTGGGCTAACAGTATAATTGAAAGTCGTTGTAGCAAAACAGCTGTTAGGAACATTGCTATTGGCTACACGAATATAGATTGTTTGATTGTAGGCAGTGGAATTGATAAACGTTTCAGGATTGTCTAAGGCATTCATTCCGTTTTGTGCATCTTGGCTTGTTAAATAATAACTTACTGCATAAGCATTTGGATTTTGACCATTTAAGACTTCGGCATTGAGGGCTGTTAGATCGAAGGTGTAAAAACCGTCGTTATTTCCATCATAATCACAGGCAGTTACAGGAATTGGCATGGTGGCCGTCGCGGCATCTTCAACAGTCAGATTATATGGGAATGTTTGAGAACAAAGTGTGGAATTATTTGTAACTGTCACATAAATTGTTTGATTGTAAGCTGTAGTATTGGTATATGGATTTGTTGTAATTTCATTGGTTATGGCAGCATCCATATAAAACCTAACACTATAGTTTGACGGTGCTTGAGTTGTTCCCAAAATGGATGGTATTTCAGAAATCAAATCAAAGGCATACAACCCATTTCCTGAAGTACTGCAAGCTGTTAATTGGTTGGATGCAATAGTTGGCATTGGATTGACGACTATTTCCATCGTCTGGGAGCTTGCACATTGTCCAGGTGAAGGCGTAAATGTATAAGTCGTGGTGGCCGTATTGTTGATTGCTGGACTCCATGTACCGTTTATACCGTTGTTGGAAGTCGTTGGTAAAGCGGTTAAATTTTCACCACTACAAATGGATGCTACTTGAGTGAACGTAGGTGTAACGGATGGATTAACACTGATTTGCATCGTTTGAGTCGTTGCGCATTGCCCAGAATTAGGGGTAAAGGTATAGGTCGTTGTGGCTGTATTGTTGATTGCTGGACTCCAAATTCCGTTGATTCCATTGTCAGAAGTTGTAGGCAGAGCTGATAACGTTTCTCCGCTACAAATGGGGGCAACCTGTGCAAATATTGGTGTCACAATTGGATTTACGATAATCTGCATGGTTTGGGTGCTCGCACATTGTCCGGCATCTGGGGTAAAAGTATAGGTTGTTGTCGCCGTATTGTTGATTGCTGGGCTCCAAGTTCCGGTAATACCATTGTTGGATGTTGTTGGCAAAGCGGATAATGTTTCACCGCTACAAATCGGGTTTACTTGAGTAAAGGTTGGTGTTGTTGATGGATTGACCACAATTTCCATCGTTTGTGTGGTAGCACATGGCCCAGACGAGTCTGGAATAAACGTGTATGTGGTTGTGGTTGTATTATTGATTGCAGGACTCCAAATTCCAGAAATGCCATTATTGGAGGTCGTTGGTAAAGGCGATAAGGCCTCGCCGCTGCAAATGGGAGATACTTGGGTAAAGGTTGGTGTTATTGATGGATTGACGACAATTTCCATGGTTATAATGCTTGCACATTGTCCAGGATTCGGCGTAAAGGTATAAGTCGTGGTAGTTGTATTATCGATTGCAGGACTCCATGTTCCCGTAATACCATTGTTGGAGGTCGTTGGCAGAGGCGATAAGGTCGCGCCACTACATATAGGTGCTACTTGAGTAAAAGCTGGTGGTGTCGATGGATTAACAATAATTTCCATGGTTACTGTGGCTGCACATTGACCTGCATCGGGACTAAAAGTGTAGGTTGTGGTCGTTGTATTGTCAATTGCTGGACTCCATGTGCCAATCACTCCATTGTCGGATGTTGTAGGCAAAGGAGATAAATTCTCACCACTGCATATTGGAGCTACCTGGGTAAATGTTGGTGTTACCGATGAATTGACAACAATTTCCATCGTCTGGGTTGTTGCGCATTGACCTGTATTTGGGGTAAAGGTATAAGTCGTAGTGGTAGTATTATCAAGTGCTGGACTCCAAGTTCCTATGACACCATTATCTGATGTTGTCGGTAAAGATGCTAGTGTTTCACCGCTACATATAGCTGGCACTTGGGTAAATGTTGGTGTAACGGATGGAGTGACAGTTACTGTAATAGTTTCTCCGACAGCTTGTGAGCACACAATTGTGGTGCCATTTATAATTTGAGCATCAATGACATTAATGGTGATATCAGAAGAAGGTGTTTGAGGTAAATCGACCGTACCTGTAGCATCTAACAGTATATCTTGTGTGGTGCCACCGTCCAAATTGTAATGAACTGTTGCATAAGGTGTACCTGTGATCGTAAATATGACGGTTTCACCTTCACAAATGGAAGTACTTGAAGCCGAAACTGTGGCATCTGGTATAGAAGTCACTATCAAATTGAAATCGATCAAAGAATAACAATCCGTACCGCCTGATTTGACTTTTGCATAAATGAGCTGTGGGTTTGATACATTGGCATAAATTCCTGGCAATGGATTAATGCCATCCGTAGCGTCTGCCAAACTTGCATAAAAATCAATGGTATTGGTTACATCCGAATTGATACTGCTCTTTAAACTGTTTAAATCGAAGATAGCTACATTCGGATTGCTACTGCATTGTTTTACGTCATCGATGTCATTGGCGACGGGAGGTGCGGGAAAAGCGCCGGCACCAGCAGTGGCTGTTCCGGTCCACTGTATTTCAAAACCACCCTCCCCGACAGGTCTATCAATTGCAATATAATAAGTTTGTCCTGCCGTTACGGTTAACCAATAAACATAACCATTCCCATTAGCTCCAGGGCCTGTTTGCGTCAATGTAGTGCTGCCATTTATTCCAGTGTGGTTGCTCGTCAAACCTGCTTCATCAGGATTTGTTGTGGCGCAGCGAATAGGGCTTCCTAAATTGGAACAAACACGATTTGGGCCATATACCCAAAAATCATAATCTACTAAAATGTCTGGATCATCAGGAATTAAGTCAAATCCCAAGGTTCCTGATTGAACAATATTCACTTTTAACCACAAAGAATTATGTTCAAAGCCTCCACATCCTGACACTTCTTGAACGTTTCCTATACCTGTAGCGTTGGATGAAAAAGTACCATTGCCACAAACTGTAATGGCATTCACGCAATCGTTGGGTTCTTGTGCTTGTGCTGTAGAAAATAGCGCTACAAATAATCCTAAAATTAAATATTTATTCATTGGAATCTTTTCTTAGTTATGAACTATTAAGGCTATCCTATTGAATATTGCAATGGGACCAATGCATCATTCTTCGTTATGATACATTAGGTCTTGTAGTTTTGATTACCTATAAAGTTAATAAAAAATGTGTTATTTTTTAACAATCAGAAACTCGGAACGTCTGTTTTGGGCGTCTTCTTCTTCTGTACAATTCGATTTACAGTCTATTTTTGGCTCACTGCTGCCCAAGCCTTTAGCCGACAATCGATCTTTGTCGATTCCCTTTGAGATCACATATTGCATTGTGGACTGTGCACGTTGCTCAGATAATTTCAGGTTGTATTCGGCACTGCCTTTTGAATCCGTATGTGATTTTACCAAAATGACCATGTCTGGATATTCTTTCATGATGGTCACAAGCTTGTCCAATTCAAGGGCACCTTGTTGAGTGATGTTGCTTTTATTGAATTCGAAATAGATGTTTTTCAGTTTAACTTCCGTTTCAGTAATCATTTCATTGATAGGGGCCAATGACACATCTACTGTAACATTTTCGCCATTGGAAGCCGTTACAGGGAGTGAGGTCGTTTCATAACCTTCTTTTGAAACATTTAGAACATAGGTAGTTTCACAATTCACATTGAAACTTGTTTGGCCAGTTGTTGAAGTGGTTTGTCTGGATATTGGATTGCTCTTGTCATCGGTGATCGAAACATTGGCTCCAGAAATGGAAGCGTTCGTTTTTTTGTCTTTTACCAATGCAATTACTTCGTATTGGCAAATAGGGATTGCCATATAAATATTGTCTGCACCTGACCTGTTAGACGAAAAGTAGCCGATTTTTTTAGAAGTGTTTATACTAAAAGAGAAATCGTCTCTTTTAGTATTTATATCCTTTCCCAAGTTTACGGCCTCTTCATTTTTGTTTAGATCAATCTTGAAAATATCAAAACCACCCAAACCTTGTCTTCCACTGGTTGAAAAATAAAGGATGTGGTTGTCACTGATAAAAGGAAAACCTTCTTTCCCTGCTGTATTCACATTAGGGCCCAAGTTCTCTGGTGTTCCATAGCTGGAGCCATTGATGCTTACTTTCCAGATATCCACATCTCCTAATCCGCCTGGCATATTGGAGGCAAAATAAAGTGTTTTACCGTCCGTGCTCAAACTTGGGTGTGTCACAGAGTAATCTTTGCTATTGAACGGCAATGCTTGAATGTTTCCCCATTTTCCATCAACCAATGTTGCTTTGTACAAACCTTGTTGGGCCAATTTAATCTTGTTGTTTTTTATTTTTTTATAGCTGCTTTCACTATGACCGTCACGGGAAAATATCATGGTGGTTCCATCGGCACTCAAAGTCAATGGACCATCGTGGTACGGTGTGTTCAATCCGTTCACCGGTTCTGGTTCGGACAAATTGCCGTCAACATTTCGGACTGATTGATAAATATCCAAATAAGGCTGATTGGTCCAGCGATCTTCTTTTTTGCCTGTATCCCTTGTGCTTACAAAATACAAGATATTATCATTCGATAAAATGGCACCAAAATCACTTTGTTTTACATCATTTATAGAGGTTTCCTTAACGTCGAACAATTTTGACTTGTCAGCCAATTGAGGAATGTAATTTGGATTGGCCATATGGGCTTTGCTGCGTTGGTCATTTGGCATCATCTTTGAAAACACATCCATCTGTTTGTTGGCCGCCTCATAATTTCCTTGCGATTTTAAGACTTGTGCATAACGGTAATATGTTTCTGCATCTTGCTTAGATTCCGTTGCCTTGGCATACCATTTTGAAGCCTCCTCAATATTGAAAACATTGTAATAACTGTCTGCCAATCGTTTGTAAACATGGTTGTCTGCCTGTTTGTTGTTTACAAGCTTCAAATACGCATCGATGGCATCGACATATTGATAAGCGTCATAAAGTTTATCTGCTTTTTCCGATTGTTTGTTTTGTCCGAAGCTCGCTGTCATAATGAAGACAAAGCATAAAAGACTGTATATTTTTTTCATTTTTAAACGCTTTTTAGTTAGAAAAATCTTGGTGAAATAGATACTTTTTTGAAATAGCTCAAATCGAACAATATCATGACTTCATGCGATCCTGATGTGGAGGCATTCAGTGCAGATGTTACATAATCATAGGCATAACCAATTCGTAATTCCGGTGTTACAGCAAAATTGGCCATCGCCCCGACCGAATCATCCAAACGATAGGTCGCTCCCAGCTCAAAGCGATCAAAGAACAGAAAATTTGCGGATACGTCCAATGAGGTTGGGGCATCAAAAGCCGACTTCAAAAGGAAGGATGGTTTGAATTTGGTTTTTTCCGAAAGATTGAACACATAACCTGCCGAAAGAAAGTAATGTAATACATCAGAGCCGTATTTATATTCCTGTCCATTATCTGTGAGGTCGAGATAGGTGTTTTTGATCATATTTGGAACTGCAAGCGATACGTAATAGTTGTCTGTGTAATAAAACAATCCAGAGCCAATGTTCAGGTGTGTATTGTTGGCATTTTCACTAAATGCTTCGTCATTCGGGTCGGTAACATAGCCATTTCCGATATCGCTGAACAGTCCTATTTTCTGGAATGTAGCTCCCGCTTTCAAACCAAAGGCCAAACGGTGATTACCGCCTAAATTCACGGTATAGGAGAAATCGGCATTCACATTGTTTTCTTCCACTGGGCCAATTTTATCAGAGACTACCGAAAAGCCCAAACCAACATTTTTGCCAACAGGGCTGTGAGCCGAAAATGTTGCGGTCTTTGGTGCGCCATCCAAGTTCAGCCATTGGGAACGGTACAATAGTCCAAGAGAGAAATTATCTTTTGAGCCCGCATATGCTGGATTGATGACATTCATATTATACATGTATTGGGTGTACTGTGGTTCTTGTTGTGCATTGGCACTCCATAAAATCATAAGTGCAAAGGCTAGTGTAAAATATATGTTTTTCATTTTAAGTTATATTTCTTATTAGTGAATAAACAGTCTGCAAGATGTTGCCAAAGAGCAGACTGCCTTTGTTTATGATTATTTTTCTCTGTTGATATAGATCCAACCTGTTACCTCACTGCCGTCCTGCTTCCTGATGTGATAGAAATAGGTACCATCTGGTAGGTCATTTCCTTTATTCGATTGGCCATACCATTGATTGCTGTAGGCACCTTTGAAGGTGTAAACCTCTGTGCCATAACGGTTGAAGATGTTGATGTCAACAACACCATAACCAGTAAGGTCAAGACTATCATTTTTACCATCGTTGCCTGGAGAAATACCTCTTGGAATTTCTTTACATGCCAATCTTTCAACAGTAAATGCTGCCGTAGTAGAGCAACTGCCATAATCTATGGTTACAGTAAATTGCATCGGCACTGTGATGTTCTGGTTCTGCTCTGCATATTGAGTCACGTTAAAGACTTCCGAATCGTTGCCGACAACAGTTCCGTTGGAATTCATCCAAGTATAAGTAACTTCATTTGGATTAAAGGAATTGTTCACCGGTGAAGCGGTCAACACAAAATCGCTGTCATCACAATCTCCAGTGATTGTCACTTCAATGGCATCCAAAATAGTAATGTCATAAGTGCTTGTGCTGCCTTCAGTACATGTTGAAATATCCTCTGCGATCTGATAGGTTACGGTATAATTTCCTAAAGTGCTTCCAGAGATATTGATTTCACCGGTAGTGGCATTAATTGACAATCCTGATTCCGCACTGAATGTTCCTCCAGTTGTAAACCCTGTGGCCAATTCAGGAACCACATTTGCACTATCAGCACAATATACATTATCCACATAGACGAAATCTGTAATTGGTGTTGTGAACGCAATGACTTCAATAGTCGTAGTAAATGTTCCAGCAAGTGTACATGTTGTTCCATTGGCATCAACACTGTAAGTGATGTTATGTGGTCCTGCAGTTGCTGAAGTGATGTCAACTGCTCCCGTTGTGGCATCCACCGTCACTGTATCCGAAGTGAATACTCCGCCCGCGGTAAATCCAGATGCTAGATTAGGGGTCACCAAATTCGCTGTCAACAAACAATACGGTTCGGTACCATAGTCAAACATTGTGATTGGAGCTGCAGCCACT
The DNA here is from genome assembly GCA_002426755.1 of Flavobacteriaceae bacterium UBA5544. Taxonomy (GTDB): domain Bacteria; phylum Bacteroidota; class Bacteroidia; order Flavobacteriales; family Flavobacteriaceae; genus JBPOFM01. The sequence continues at coordinate 265,322 of DINI01000006.1, read as the reverse complement.
GTAAAGTTAACGGTTGCAGTATAAGTTCCAGCTAGGATGCAATTATCAGCGTCTCCATCATAGGTATACAAAACCTGATGTTGGCCAGCCGCTGCAGATGTGATGTCAATCTCTCCCGTCGTTGGATCTACCGTCAAAGTGGTAGAGGTAAATACACCACCTGTAGCAAAACCATCACTCAATGTAGGAGAAATATTTTCTGTTCCTGTTTCGCAACTTGTTGGGTAGCTAAATGTCAACTCTGGAGTGATTGCGTCGTTCACATTTACTACAATTTCAGCTCTTGGGCCTTCGCAACCTAAAGTATCTACATAGGCCGCAAAGTAAGACGTATTGCCAGCTACTGATGTGTCTGGTGTTGGAGCAGTTGTACTTCCTGTTCCACCTACAGCTTGGGTGTACCAGAGCAAGGTGTAAGTTCCTGAAGCCGTAGCAGTCAGTGGTTGTGCGGTGGCATTGAGACAATACTCGACAGGTGTTTCCACTGTTGGTATGTCAGCGATTCCATTATAGGTAATGTCGATAGTGTTCTCACAATATCTTGTTTTCCATGTAAAGGTATATATACCTGGCTGGGCAAAACCTGTTACTGTGGTTGTGCTATCGTTGGCATCATCAAAGGTAACCACACCAGGATTGCTATCACTTTGGAGCCATGTTCCTGCACCGTTTGCTTCCAAAGTTGCTGTGGCATCTGTACAGTCAACGGTATATGGCGCCGTGATGATTTCATTGTTTGAGACAAATGATACGGCATCTAAAGCGTTACCAATATCATCACTACCATTGGCTCTAAAAATAAATCGAGTATCCGTTTGCCCGTTCGGAACTTCATAAGTTCCAGAAACTATTTGCCAAGCCGCCTCTCCTAAATGCGAGTTTACTAATATATATGGTCCTCCAGGAGGTCCTGCAAGCAATTCAATATTATTGCCATCAAATCGGGCATAATGTGCGAAACTATATTCAAATAGTGTGACTTCTGAGGTGTCAAAATCTCTGTAAAGTCCTTTGACGTTCGGGTCATTAGGGTCTACAACTGTTCCTTGGTCTGAAAGGACTTGAACAAATTGTCCTCCTTCATACGGTGAAAAACCTGGGGCATTTAAAGATTCCCAAAGAAATATAGAATTTGAAGAATCTAAATTGGAACGCCAACCCGGCATCACATTCAAATCAATGATTGTATTAACACCACTCAAACCTCCTAAAACAGGTTCTTCAAAACCACCATTGATAGCCACATTAAAAGAACAAAGGTCTTCTGGGGTTTTAACACATACATTAAATCTGTATGAGTCTGATTCCTGACTGTTCAAGGTTAATCTCAATTTATAATTTTGACCTACAATCAATTCCGAAGTGTACATAGCCAAAATCACATTATCATAACCACAGGCAATTTCTTCCAGTGTACCTGAATTATTCTTGTATAAGGTCATGGTGAGATCTGAATATGGAGGAAAACCATTGTCTTCGCGATAATCACCAGAAAAACTATTTAATTCAATGACATGGACAACGGATGTTGCCGTAAAATCAAACCAAACATCACCACCATTAATTCCGTCACAAGTCATAGTTTCGGCAGAAGCTGTTGCTCCGATAAAGGAGACTTCTGTGCCAGACTCATTACAAACGTTGTTGGAATTAATCGGTAAAGTTAATGCGGTAGAGACATCATCATTTCTCACGAATTCGTAAGGCCCTGACCAATAGCTTTCGTCATCTGTTCCACATATGGCTCTTACAAAATATTCGTAAGTGGCAGCGTAAGGGTCGTTGAAATCTGAAGCTGTCGGTGTATATGAATTACTTGAAACAATAGTTCCTGATTGTGGAATGGTACCATTTCCAATTGGTTGCACTGCTACTTCCCACTGTGTCTCGCTACCACCTGGAGTCCACGAAAATACTGACGTGGCACTCACGGTTAAATCTGTCGGTTGTGGACAGGAAATTGCTCCACACACAGAAGTTCCTGTGTACAGTATGCGTCTAGGAAGTAGGTTCGTTGGACTTGCATAGACCAACTGCCCTTGATCATTAAGAATGTCAAAATGATAATTTGCATATTGAGGAGCAAAAGAACCAATAGTGCTAAAGTATAACGAGAACTGAACACCAGAGCATAAAAATACTGTGAATTCTTCACCATCAACTTCACCTCCAAAAGGTAATTCTTGTACCAATTGATTGTTTTGAGATACATCTAAAGTGGCCGATATATCTGAATCACTATAAAGCACAAACGTATATTGACATAGGTTTTCAAAACTGCATTTCGAGGTCACTTCTTTTGGACCTGTCCATATACCTTCCGTTGTTCCATCACAGACCGCCCTAACATAAATATCATACATTGTAGAAGGGTTTAAGCCAGTCACGGTGAAAGGATTGGTGGTTGCGTTATATAAATAACTAGGATCTGTATCACCTACAGGAGCAGGAGTGCCAGATGGCTGGACTGAAATTTCCCAAGCAGTTTCAGATCCGTTAGCATCCCAACCGACTTGTACTTGTGTGTCCGTTAAATTGTTTAATGTAATATTAGTTGGTTCAGCACATTCTGGAACATCTTCTATGTTTACATTATCAATTACCAAGGTTTGTCCTCTGTACGGCCCAGTGCTAGGGAAAAATGGCACGTGGAAGGCGATGTTAATGTCACCCGAAATTCCATCTGGGATGTTTATGATTTTAACTTTATACTCCACATTATTGATCAATACCGGATCGTCATCAGAATCATAGAGAACAGTTGTGAATTGATCCAATCCTGTTCCATTGGTCGAAAGCAACACCTCTAAATCTTCTGTAAAGAAACTGTCAAAAACTCTGTAGTAATAACGTAAACGTTGATTTTCAGTAATGGTGATTGTTGGGGAAATCAACCAATCTTCATTGTTTCCATTGGTTCCTGTAAACATAGCCGCTGCTTGGTCACCTTCATAAGGAAATGCGGCACTATTAAGCTCCCATGTTTCCAAATCTCCATTGTCGTTAACAACCCTCCAGCAAGATTCTGAAGTAGAATCTGTATTGAATGTTTCCACAAAAGGCGACGTAAAAGGTGTGCAAAGTGTCCTAAATGTTACTGGACCTACCCAATCACTGTCATCACTACCACAATCTGCCATCACGTAAAATTCATATTCTGTATTTGGCATTAAGTCTGTTGGAGAATAGCTATTGGTTGTTACGTTAACACCACTTCCTGTAGGGATTCCCGATCCGGCAGGTTGCACTACAACATTCCATGCTGTTTCTTGATATCCAGCAGTCCACGTTAAGTCCGCACCATTTGTCAATGTTGTTGTCACTACTAAATCTGAGGGATTAGGACAAGATGGGGCATCTGTAATGCTTACATCATCAATATTCAAAATTGATACACCTCCAGTCAATGCTGGTGGAACTCTAAAGGCAAAATACACTGTACCTGTACCTTCCAGAATGATTGATTTTTCTATATATTCTGTATTTGTAAACACCTCCAAAGGAGAGATGACCTGAAAACTGCTAGGGTTGGTGTTTGTCGTTGACATCAAAACTTCAAGACCATAACGTGGTGGTCCAGTGAAGAATGAGAACAAGGCTCTGTATTTATATTTTAAAACTTTAGTTGTGCCATCAAGGGTTATGGCTGGTGAAATCAAATAATCATTATAACTTGATGCTGGAGCAAAGGGAGCCGTCTGCAATACCGCATGTGTTTCATCAATGTTCCATAAAGTTCCATCGTTATTGGCATCCACTATACTCCAACAAAACTTTTGTGTATCGGCATCATCATCATTAAAACTTTCATAGAAAGGCGTATCGTAAGATGTACAAAGTGTAGTGAATGCTACTGGGCCAATCCATTCGCTTTGGTCTTCCGTGTCGCAATAAGCTCTTACATAAAATTCATATCTACGACCAGGGGTCAAATCTGTCGCCATGTAAGGGAAATTGCTGGAAACTAAAACACCATCTCCTGTAGGAATACCAGTTCCTTCATCTTGGATTACAACTTGCCATTGTGTTTCACTATCTCCAGCCGTCCAAAAAAGCCATGCGGAAGTTGTCGTGATGTTCAGCACAAATGGATTCAATGGGTCTGGACATGTTGGTTTGTCTTCTATAACTACATCATCAATTGATAACCTTAAAGCGGTTTCCGTTGCATTTGGTTCTACAATCCAAGCGATATTTACTTCTCCTGATATGTTTTCTGGGAGATCCACAATTATTTCTTGAAAAGTTGTATTGTTAATGGTTGTTGTAGGTAAGACAACCGTTGTGAAATCATCAACCCCAACTCCTGTGGTAGATAATTTCACAGTGTAAGTTGATGCTCCTTGCGTGCTTCTGTGTTTGTAGCGAATACGTTTTGGAGTGCCGTCGAAAAATACTCTTGGTGAGGCGTAGATGTCATAATTATTATGCAAAGATGTTTGTGTTTGTACGGTGGCATAACCTCCGATAAACGCCCAAGTGACATCATCTCCATTTACATCTAAAGTGGTCCAGCATGGTTCTGGATTCGTATTGGTCGCATTTGCAAAATCTGTAGAGTACGGTAAATTAAAAGTAGAACATTGAGTTCTAAATGTTGAAGGAGCACTCCAAACACCTGGTGACCCACTACACACCGATCTTACATATATATCATATGTGGTATCTGGTGATAATCCTGTATTGATAAGATTGCCAACATTTGTATTTGTTGCAATGCCTGAACCTGTTGGTTCACCAGAGCCGGTTGGAACTACCACATATTCCCAAGCATCTGCAAAACCTCCAATATTATCCCAAGATAAGACGACACTATCTTCGGTTAAACTATTATAAACAATCTCACCTGGAGGTGCACATGTAGGACTAGAAATTTCCAATTCAAAACAAATACCTGCTCCTGAAGATAATTCGGATGATACCACAATCACGTAGGTTTGATCTGCCTGAACCAATAAATTGGAAATTGTTTTAGGCTGAAAGCCGTTAAGGGTCACTACACCAGCAATACAGCTGACACCCACATCAGCACAGCTATCGTAAACGAAAAGTGAACTTCTGGCATTATAACAATTGTTGGTTGAGTCTCCTCCGGTAAAGGTGGTTTGGGTTAGGGTAACCAAACCACTTTGGGTAGGTGTATAAGTTAAAAATATTTTATCCCCACGTAAATAATTGGTGGTTGAAGCTCCAGAAACACAATTGCTTCCTTGGGTTGTATAAGTAATGTCAGGATTCACCCAATTGGCCAAGTTGTCTTGTAATATATAGGGCGTTGATGAGATATCTGGAATCTCTATAGGGAAATCACAACTTAAGCCATATTTTAAAGTTTCAAAGGTATAAGGGCCTGCAAATTGGCTTTGTGTATTATTGTCACAAATAGCGGCAATATAAACATCAAATTCTGTGTCAGGATCGAGATTGATCAATGAATAACTAGTTCCAGTTACAGGAATACCACTTGCTGCAGGTATGCCGCCGGTTGGCAAAACTTGTATTTCAAAGTTGGTAGCCGTTGGGTGGGACCATGTGACTTCCGCTGAATTAACAGTTATATCATCTATTGAAACATCGTCATCATCAACTTCTACACAACCTTCCAATACAGAGACGTTATCAACAAACCATTCATCACCTGTTGGAGTAGCACCATTTTGTGTATTGACTGCTACGAATGCAATATAAATAGGAAATCCAGTTGGGATAGATGTTGGTAATTCTATGACTTTCTCTTCATAAGCAGTTTGCGAACCAATATTAAGATTGGCTTCTGTATAGGTTTGAAGTAGAATGTTAAACCCATTAATATCGGGTTGTGCAGCATTGGAAAGTCGAATTTCATAGGTTGCACCATTGTTGATCTCACTGGATTGTTTTGTGAAAAAATGTATTTCACCATTTTCTGGAACCAATATCTGAGGCGTTACCAAAAAATATCTGGCTGTATTTTGATCTCCGATATTATCGGCACTTGGATTAACTGAAGTTCCATTGGTACCTAAATATCCATCGGTCGTGGTTCCCCAATTTGAGGAGCCTACACCGTTTCCAAAAATTGTCCAGGTGGCAGGAATGCCACTGTCAAAATTTTCGTTAAGCTGCGCAAAACCTTTATTTGAAATGAGCATCATTATTATGAAGGTCACGACAAAAACAAAAGTTTTAGAAAGGAAATTCTTGCGATGTAATTTTGAACCTAACCCATTAATATTTCTTGAAGAAAGGCTGGGATTCTTTGCAAGAGCAAATAGTAACTTGTTTCTCATGTGATGGCGTTTTCAGTTAATAAATTATAACATCGAATATAGGAAGATAAATACTATATATATAGTGTATGTCTTTTCTATTTACCGAAATTTGAAAACTAAAAAACCAGTATAAATAATTGAAAAACAGTGAATTAAAACAATAATAAATTGTGATTACACCTCTATGGTTGTTTTTTGGTTTTGAATGGTTTTGACCTTATTTTGAAGTGCTATAATGGTCTTTTTGTTTTTTCGCTCCCTCAAAATAACACTTAAAATGATGGCAATAACGATGAGAATAATCCATTTGAGACGGCTCTTAAATTGGTTATGAATGTCATCCAGTTTTTGGTTTTGATTTCTCGAATTTTCAACAATCGAATCACTAATGGAGTTGCGTTCTGATATTTTTATTTCCAATTGGGTTTTTAAATAGAGATCGTAATATTTTTGATACTCATCCCATTTTTGCAACGCCAGATAATTTTCAAAAAGGCCATTATAGATACCTGAATTCAACACTAAATCGCCCACTTTGCTTGATTGTTCCATGGCCGTTTGCAGCAATTGAACGGATTGTTCATAGTTTCCTTCCAAAGTATAGACCTCAGCCAGGCCTTTTTGGGCAAATGAAACTAAGCTGGTTGCTTTTTCCATTTGGGCGAACGCAATCGACTTGTCAAAACTGTTCTTGGCATCCTGATAATCGGAAAGCATCGTGTAACAATTTCCTTTATTGTAATAAGCGATACTCAAATTGGCACTTGGAGGTGTACCTTTTAGCTTTTCATATTCCCGAATGCCTTTGTCAAAAAATTCCAAGGCAATATCACAATTCAGATTGTCCTTGTATATAAATCCTTTTACCAAATAACTATTCGCTAAAAATACACGAACAGAATCCTGCACTGGATATATCAATGCTGACTGCTCGGTTTTTTCTAAATATTCAATCGATTTGTCGAAAATCTTAAGTTGTTGATAGAGAATACCTGTTCTGAAAAGAATCTCTATTTGCAAGATGCTGTCGTTTAATTCACTGGAAAGTTCACTTGCTTTAATGATATACTCCAATGCTTTTTGGTAATCCCTTTTTGATGTGTATGCCAGAGACACCAACATAAGTGCTCGAGTTCTAGTTTTTATGGAATAACTTGTGTTTTCATAAGATGATAACCCAAGTTCAATGGATTCATCTGGATTCTCATAAACGCGATTGGTGCTTGCTTTTATTAAACTATCTATTTGTTCGCTTGCAATTAATTCATCATCTATATCTGCATGCACAAGAAAGGAAATGGACAACAGGCAAAAAGCTAGAACATATGTGAGGTTTGTTTTCATTGTTATGCTTTTTTTTGTTCTAATTCTTCACGTTCCTCCCGAATCAAATTGATAAAAGTAACGGGAGACATTCCTACAATAGATTTAAATACAGTTGCAAAACTACTATGGGAAGAATACCCACTTTCCTCTGCCAGGAAACTGATTTTATAATTTATGTAATTAGGCTCGCTTTTTAGTGTATGTATGATGTAATCAATCCGAAGTTTATTGATAAATGTGTTGAAATTGTCATGGTAATGTTTGTTGATGATTTCTGACAGATATTTGGTATTGGTCTCAAACTGACCTGCCAATACAGCCAAAGACATGTCTTTGTTCAAGAATTTTTGTGAATTTTCAAAGCGCTTGAGTTTTGTTAAAATGGCCTGTTCTGTTTCTTCGGGTATGACAATCCTTTTTTGATGTGTTTTGGTAGTAGGTTTTGTCTGTGTAAAATTGCTTTTGCTTATTTCCAGATATTTGATAATTTCCTTGAGTCTTTTTTTGCGACCTTCACTTTTCAATAAAATGAAAATCCCTACAGTGAGAATAACCAAAGTGCCTACAAGCAACAAATACATGTAGTTGGTATAAGTGTCTTCCTGTTCAGCAACGGTATCAGCATGCATTTCGGAGATGAGGTTATAAACAGTATTGGTGGATTTTTCTTCCATCAGCTCCACATTATTGTTCAATACCAGAAACTCATCATTATAAACTTTGTGTTTGTTTTGTTGATTGGTTGCTAAATAATTGATGGCAATATCACGATTGATGCCTTTCAACAGATTGGGATTATTGATGAGTTCAGCAAACTTTAAAGCAATGAACAACGACTGCTCACTTTTAACAAAATCTTTTTTCTGTAAATTCAAATGGCCTAATTCACTATAGACAATGGCTTTTACGTACAGATTGTTTTGCGTAGAATCTATAAGTGATATCGTTTTGTCCATATACACGAATGCAGAATCAAACTTGGACAAATTGCTGAATGCTATTTCTTTGGATAGATAAAAATTCCTGCTTTCAATTGGGTGTGTTTTTAAAAATTCTTTAAACCGAACACTTGCTTTGTCAGTGGCATTTAATGCATCTTGATTTTGGCGACGGTCCAATTTCATATAAATATCTTCAAGCACCACCTGGCATTGCAAGGAATCTTGGGTAGTACTTTTTGGCAATTGAGAAACGAGTTCCTGAGCCATGAACAAATAATTTTGCGACTGTTTGTCTAGGTATAAGATTCTTAAAAGTGCAGCTTTCAGCAGATAATCTTTAGTTTGAGTCGCAAGATTGACTTCAGGAAGATGGTTGGCTTTGTCAAAAATTGATAGGGCAGCTTGGTTATAATCACCTTTTACCAAATAGCTTTTCCCCAATATTAAGTTGATACGGGCTTTTGTTTCTGATTCTTGGGAGTTTTTTAAAATGTGCTTTGCAATTTTTATGGCCTCATCAGGATTCGAGTATATAAGTTCTTCTGCCTTGATGGTCAAATCTTTTTCTTGTGAGTAAACAGAGGCTGTAAACAACAAGCTGACAAACAGTCCAATCAAGTGAATATATTTAGAAAAACATATATAATGTTGCTTCATATTTGCAAAACGGTTTAGTATTTTTTAATATAAAACCCTATTTAACAAAGCAGTTTTGGGCTGTAAATAAAATCTAATATCTAATAATTAATAAAATTAATTGATATGAAGATAACTTAAATAAGTAAAGATACTAAACTTTGTAAAAAGAATTTGTAGTTGAAGTTTGGTGTGTTTGAAGCTATTTTCAAACAATATAAGTTATTGAATTTGTTTAGGAAGAAATAAACCTGCTCAACATAGTGTTGAAAATGAAACTAATCATTTCACTTTCGAGTAGTTATAAAAAAAACTTGGACAACAGTTAAATTTGTTGCCCAAGTCTAAAAAATGCTATTAAAAAATAATTAAATAAGAAAAAAAATCATTTATTTCTTGATGACCTTAAAGGTCTTTTGTGAGTCGTTGATAGTAACGGTCACAAAATAAACTCCATCATTTAAACCATTCATATTGATAGTGGATTTTAAATTGTTTGGAGCAATTGCTTCAACTTGTTGGCCCAACATATTGTAAACATTAATATTAGAAATTGGAGTTCCAGCTTCGATAGTTAATGTGTTTACAACTGGGTTTGGGTAATATTTGAATGCTTCAAAGTTGTGTTGCTCAACGCTCAAACTTGGGTCTGGATATACAAACAATTCAAATGTTGCAGCACTCGTAGCATGTACACTAATCAAATACGTATTTCCAGCTACTACTTCACCAGTTTTATCACCTGAATTATAACAGCTGCTAAAACCAGTGATATAACCATCTGATAATGTGTTTGCACAATTGTCTGTGTTGAAAACGGTGTAAGAAGCACTACCAGTACCACGTGTGAAATCAAAATTATAAGCCCCAGTGTAAGTTGGAGTAAAGCTATACCAAATAGCTTCATAGATTGAAGAACCACAACTTTCTGGTGAGTTATAAGAGTTGTCCATGTTTCCTGAAATAGTATTGTTTCCATTGAGATCAGTAGATTCTAACAATACAGCAGGCGTAGAGCAATCATTATTAGCCACCGCATCCGGTAATTGGGTTACACATAAGTTAAAATCAACTCCAGCACCTGCTAAACTTGATCGTATCATAATGTAATAACTTGTGCCACTGTTTAGAGTAACAATTTGATTTGCCGTTGAGGTGCATGATGTGCTCTTTTGAGTTAATGCCCCACATGTTCCTTCATATATCACATAGCTGGATACAGGCGAAGTATTTATTCTTTCGTATGAAAACTCATAAATACCAGTTGCTGTTGGGTTAAATACATACCATACATCTGCATAGCCAGCAGTATCGCAAGAGTTGTCGGCTGACAACGTCGCACCCGTTGTTGTTCCTGATACTTGATTGTTGCAAGCATCATCCGTTGACACAGTTAAAGTAGCAGCATTTGCGCAATCATCATTGGCAGGTGGTGCAGGTGGTTCTTTTAAACAGATATCATAATTTTGAGCATACTCTCCGTTTAGTCTTGTGTTATTACGAATGTAATAAGTATTGCCCACGGTCAAATCGGTAAAAGTGACATAATTTGCGGCATAACAAGCAAGACTTGTGAATAATCCACAGTTTCCTTCAAGTAATTCTGTGGCTTGAATGGTTCCTCCACCACCAATGGCTTCAGTAATATTTAAGTATTCTAAAATTATAGTTGAATTGCTTGCCACGAAACTAAACCAAACATCATTGGTGTTATTTGTTGCTGGACATGCTGTTGGATCTGCCAATGATTGCGTTGCTCCAGCATTGCTTGCACTAGTAAAGATCGTACACGTATCATCAGTATTGATGGTTAAGGCGATACTATCACCACAATCATCGTTTGAAGGTGGGCAATAGAAATATGTTGAATCCACATACGAACAGGTACCATCTTGGTTATTTGTTAATGTAAAATTAACGGTTGATCCACTTGGATATGGCCCCATATTTACGACACCTGTGGAGGTAACATTTGCGTTTGAGTTACCAAAGTTATCAGATAAAGTCAACGATGTGGCGCTTCCCAAATAAGTTACATCAACATTTGCTGAAAATTGTCCATTATCACAATCTCCTACTGGCGCTACTTCAAAAGTAGGATTGATACAGCTGTTTTGTGTGATAATCAAACTATAGCTATAAGTTCTTGTGTTTGAAGAACTACTCAAAACGATATAATACGTATTGCCAGCAGTCAAAACAACATCAGCTAGACTTCTTGAAGTTCCAGAAAAACTTCCAACATAAGCAATACATTCAGTAGCTGCATCGATGCAGCCTTCCACAACATGAATACTGGCACCATCACCTACGATGTTCTGTAAATCAATATTGATGGAAACATCCGTTGTCGGGGTTATTTGATAAAACACATCTGGGCCGCTCAAGTAAGTGTTATTACAAGGGCTAGAATCATAATTATCTTCGTAGTTAGCGGTGTTATCCGTAGCAACAAAGTATGGAAGGGCCGAAATGACCAATGGACTACTACAGCTTGCACCAGCAATAGGCGCTACACGAGTCGTAAAACTTTCTTCTGTACAGCCTGTGGCGTTTCCTATACCGTTGAATGGAACAATATTGACAAAGTATTCAGTTTCATAAGTCAAACCTAAACCAACCAAAGAGTAACTTGTACCTGTAGTGGTAGCTGCATTAACTACTTCTGTACCACCAGATGTGGTTCCAACAGAAACAGTATAGCCAGTTGCTAGACCAGTCGCTGCTTGCCAAGTCAAGGTTAAATCTGTATCGGCAGTGTTTGAACCATTTAAAGGATTGGATAAAGTTGCATCACAATTTGGAACTGTTGTAGCAACTTGTTTAAATGATACATTGTCAATAAGAGCAACTAATCTAAAACCTGCAACATTCACAGCATTTACAACAAATCGTGCTTGAAAGTCAGATCCGGCAGTAATAGTCCCAACATCAATACTTGCCGTCGCTTGGCATGTGTTTATATCTCCAAAAGTATAGTTGGAATCATCTATTGTAGTCATAGTTGTCCATGTTGATCCGCCATCAGTTGAGTATTCCAATACTAAACTTCCCCAAGCAGCTGCAGGAGCAGTAAATGAAGGTGGTGGAAATTGGCTGACCTGTTCAAAAATATTAAACGAAAAACTAGCGGTCAAATTTGTACCATTTGATATAGCCGTATAATTAGGTGTAGTTAACGAAGCAGTTGTACCAGCTGCGGCCAACGTGGAAATGCTTTTCCCTGAACCACCACATGCAAAAGAGCTATTTGCTCCCATGCTACTGCTTGTCCAGCCTGCTGGGGCTTGATTATTTGCAGTCGTGTCGAAATTTTCCACAATCTCTATTTGGGAGAAGGCGGTGACGCTTAAAAGCATCATTAATAAAAAGGTAATTTTCTTCATTGTTTTGGTTTTAGATTAATAAATTATTTAGTTATGTTAAATCTGCTCAATTTTCAGTAATGAAAGGTCTAAAGTATGAATACATTTACCTTATTAAAAGAGGAGTCCTTTCACATTTACCGAAATTTGAAAGCTAAAAAACTTATTTAAACTATTGAAAAACAATATTTTAAATCAAATATTAATAATTTCTTAACTTTTTGTCTCATCTAATGGGATTTAAATCAATTAAGAATTTGAATCTATGTTTTGAATTCTTATGGACAAAAAACTCAATCAATAATTTATGGCCAATTTTATAAAATGACATGATACATGTTCAAAATTTGTATATCTTTGCAAGCCTGTTTGATAGTAAGCTGGTGCAGCTTTCAGTTTTTGAGCTAACAGGTGTCATTAAGAAAGTACATTTGCATCAAATAAAGGCAAATACTAATAATAGTTGTGTTGTTTCCGGAGTAACATTCGGAAAGTAGTAATATCAAATTGTAGTTTGGTATTGCCAATGAAAGGCTTTCCTTGTTTCGATTCGTTCGGAATTTGGGATGCTTTTTTGTTTTAAGGCTCCATAGTTCAAGGGATAGAACAAAAGTTTCCTAAACTTTAGATCCAGGTTCGAGTCCTGGTGGAGCTACTAAACCTGAAATGTGGCTTTGCTTACATCTTACCGTATGTCACGTAGTTGGATTGCGGTTATCTTTTCATGTTAAAAGCAAATTCTTATACTTTTTTTGTTAAAAAATCATTAAATTTACTACCATTCAGTATTCAACTAATCAAATACCATATATCGCTTGCACCCTCTTCAAGACAATGATATTGTGTTATGGCAAAAGCTTAAACGAGGCAATACCGAAGCTTTAGGGATGTTGTATGACAAATTTATCGATGAGTTGTTCTCATACGGCACTCAATTTTCACAAGAAAAACAAGTGATTATGGATGCCATACATGATTTGTTTTTCAATCTTTACAGATATCGAAAAAATCTTGCGGACACAGATAATGTCAAATATTATCTTTTGCGTTCTCTCAAAAACCAAATACTTAAGGAATCAAAAGCTGGAAATATATTCATTCCTAATGGCCTCATTTTTGAAAATACTGGTCATACTAATACTATAGCTTCACATGAAGAAATTCTGATGGAAAAGGAATATCTCGATGAAAAATCCCATCAATTGTCTGAAGCTGTTAATTTATTGAGCAAAAAACAAAAACAGGGTATCTTTCTGCGTTTCAATGAAGATCGTAAATATGAAGAAATCGCGGAAATAATGAATGTGTCCGTTGAAACTTCTAGAACCATTATCTATCGAGCTATCAAGGTCTTACGTGCCAGTTTGACCATACTTGTACTTCTTTATTTTATTTTTCTTTAAAAAAATTGTCTATAAAATGACATTTCCTGGCTTATGTCTGTAAACAGGGTATGTTCTTGTGACATATCTTTTCAGCCGAGACAATGCAGTTAAGGCCATGATTTAGCCATAAGGAATGAATATTACAGACAAAGAGAAAAAACAGTTACGGGATAAAATTTCGCTGTCGGTTTCAAAATATATACAACGCAAGCGTTACTTGAAATATGGACTGGGTTTGGCAGCCACATGTATTCTTGGGTTCTTTGTAGTTATTGAATTTCAAGATGCCACCCATCAAGTGTCACCTATAGACACCTATGTAAAGACACTTGAAGACAGAAATATTCCTAATCAAATACAGCTGATTTTGGGTGATGACCAAAACGTCACTATAGCAGAAGAAGATGCATCGATTTCCTATTCCAATACAGGAGAAGAGGTGACTATTGGAAACTCTCAATCGGTAAACCAAAAAACGCTCAAAGATCAAAAGATAGTTTACAACACGTTAATTGTGCCTTATGGAAAACGTTCTTCAATCGAATTGGCCGACGGGAGCAAAGTGTGGCTGAATTCAGGTTCTAAATTGGTGTTTCCCGCTGCTTTTTCGCAACAAAAGAGAGAAGTGTATCTCGATGGTGAGGGCATCTTTGAAGTCGCTCATGACAAGGCGCATCCGTTCATTGTGACATCTGGGGAGCAAAAGATTGAAGTGCTTGGAACGGTATTTAATGTCAGCAACTATCATGATGATGATGCCATAAGCACCGTCCTAAAAACAGGAAGTATCAAAATAAGTTACAACAATTCAAGATCGGAAAATTCTAATGGGAGTGTTGCCATTAAGCCTAACACATTGGCCGTTTATAACCGAGCCGATAAACAAATTTCAACCAAAAAGGTGGAGGTAGAAAAATATTTCTCCTGGAGAGATGGTATTTTCATCTTTAAGAATGACTCGATGCAATCGATTATGAAAAAAGTATCAAGATACTACAACATTGAAATCGTCATCAATGACAAAGAGCTTGCAAATACTACGTTTTCTGGTTATTTGGATGTAAAGGACAATGTAGAAAATGTCATCAAAATCATCCAAGAAACCACAAAATTTGATTATACCATCACTAACAATAAACTCAATATTAACTAAAAACCTTTGAAAAATTTGAAACAAAATCCCACACCATAAAAAACCAGAAGATGCGCCAACATCCTCTGGAAATTAAGAATCAACACCACTGTGAGTACAGTCATATTAACCACTAAAACAAAATTATGAATAAATATGAGAACCTTTATCCCATACCAAGGATAAAATCTTTTAGATACTACTTGTTACATATTATGAGAGTCTTCCTATTATTAGTGACTATTGGTTTGAGTTCGGTGTTTGCAAACAGCACAGCCGCACAGACCAAAATAGATATCAATGTGAGCGATATATCTTTAGAGGAATTGTTTAAGGAAATCCAAAGCAAGAGCGAATTCATCTTTTTCTATAAAGATGATGTGATGCATCACAAGGTGTCTTTAAAATTGAAAAAGGCAACCCTTCCGGCAATTTTGGACAAAGCTTTTGAAAATACGAACCTGACGTATGTCATTGACAACAGACAGGTAGTGATCAAAGAGACCATGTCCGTCAAAGCAAATGCATCCACACTCAAAAATGAAGTCCAAGATCGAACTATCAAAGGAACCATAGTTGATGATTTGGGTGTTCCTTTAGCAGGCGCAACGGTCATTGTAAAAGGCACAACCAAAGGTGTCACCACCGATTTTGATGGTAATTTTGAGCTGAAAGTTCCCAACGATGCTACAACCTTGGTCATTTCCTACCTCGGATTTGTCACACAAGAAGTTAATATTGCTGGAAAAACAACTTTGGAGATTAAGATGCTGGCGGATAATTTGGCATTAAGTGAAGTGGTGGTCATTGGTTATGGTACAGAAAAGAAAGCCTTATTGACAGGCTCGGTATCAGCTATCAGTTCTAAAGAAATCGAAGACTTACCGGTTTCTGGTGTGGATGGTATTTTGCAAGGTCAGGCAGCAGGTGTGCAGGTGTCACAAAATTCAGGAACGCCTGGTGGTGAAATGTCTGTAAGGATTAGAGGTTTGAGTTCCATTAGTGGATCAAGCCAACCTTTATATATTATTGATGGAATTCCTGTTACCACTGGCGATTTTGGTCAAATTGGGTATTCCGGACAAGGGGCCAGTGCATTGACGGATTTAAATCCAAGTGACATCGAATCCATCAGTATTCTTAAAGATGCGTCTTCCACGGCAATTTATGGAGCAAGAGCCTCCAACGGAATTGTACTGATTACCACCAAGCGCGGGAAAGCACAAAAAGCAGTCGTCAACGTAAACGTATATACAGGTGTTCAAAGAGCTTGGAACCAATTGGACATGCTCGATGCTAGACAATGGATGGAATATCGTAATGACCTCACCAATTCAACCGTATTTACGGAAGAACAGATGAATAACATTACGATTGATACCGATTGGCAAGATGTAATTTTTAGAACGGCACCAATCAACAGTTATGAACTATCAGCCAATGGTGGTTCTGAAAAAACTAAATATTACATCGGTGGAACCTTGTTCAAACAAACAGGAATTTTGATAGGTACCGATTATAAACGATTAAACGGTCGGATAAATATAGACCAAGAACTTTCTGATAAGTTTACAATTGGTGCAAGTATCGGTTTGACCTATGCAAAAACCGATAGAGTAGAAAGTGACCAAACCTTACATGGGCCACTTCCAAATGGTATTTCGACACCTGCAATTTTTCCTGTATTTAACGAAGATGGCTCTTACAATCAAGAAGGACCATATTCCAATGCGGTTTCCATTGCAAACGAAGCTATCAATCAAAACTTTTCATACAGAACCAATTCCAATGTCTATTTAGATTATAGAATTCTTCCAAGTTTAACCTTCACGACCAAATGGGGAGTTGATTTTTTAAACTTTAGGGAGCATGCTTTTGAAAATACAAAAACAGTTCAAGGTGCCAAATACAACGGATTGGGTTTTGAAACCTATAGCAATGTGGCCAATGTAGTTTCCAACAATATTTTGAAATACAAACAAGATTTTGGAAACCATAAATTTGAATTGCTAGCGGGTTACAGTTTTGAGCAATATCAATATAGGTCTTCATTCATAAGAGGTCAAGACTACGCTGATGACAATCTGCAATACATCAGTGCGGCGTCTACGATTGTTTCGGCATCGGCAGGCGCTACAAATACAGGTTTAAGGTCTTATTTAGGTCGTGCCAATTACAATTACGATAACAAATATCTGTTTGATATTTCAGGCCGATTTGATACGTCTACAAAATTCGGTGAAAACAACCGAACAGGATTTTTCCCGGCAGCTTCTGTTGCTTGGAGGGTTGCTGAAGAAGAATTTTTGAAAGACAGCAAAATCATTTCGGACTTAAAGCTTCGTGCAAGTTATGGGTTGACAGGGAATGATGACATCAGTCCATTCCTGTTTTCAGAGTTATACGGGAACGGTTCTTATGGAGGTCAGCCAGCAATTTATCCAAGCAATATCCCAAATCCTGATTTAAAATGGGAAAGTACCGCACAGTTGAACCTTGGTATTAATTTGGGATTCTTTAATGATCGATTGACCATAACGACAGATTATTATGACAAACAAACCAATGACTTGTTATTGAGCAGACCGCTTCCACCAACTTCAGGATTTTCATCTATTACAGAAAACGTTGGGAAAGTTGAAAATAAAGGAATCGAGATTTCGGTAGCATCGCAAAACTTTGTTGGTGATTTTACTTGGAGCACGCAGTTCAATATTTCTGGAAATAGAAATAAGGTCCTCGAATTGTACAATGGCCAGCCAATTGATGATATAGGTCGTGGTGGCAACAGAATTATGGAAGGTCAACCAATAGGCATCTTTTACAGTTATGAATCTCTTGGTGTAGATCCATCTACTGGTGATATTGTATATGCAGATACTAATTTTGACGGGGTCATCACTTCTGACGATAGAACGATTGTAGGAAACCCACATCCAGATTTTATCGGTGGATTGACCAATAATTTCTCTTACAAAGGATTTGATTTAAGTGTGTTCCTTCAGGGTTCTTATGGCAACGATGTGTTCAATGGTTCTCGTTTATTTCTTGAATCATTGCAAGGAGGCGATAACCAATTGGAAGCAGTTACAAGAAGATGGCAGCAACCAGGTGACATCACAGACATTCCAAGGGCAACTTTGGACCCTGTGGCAGCAGCACAAAATAAAAGAGTGTCTTCAAGATTTATTGAAGATGGCTCATATCTGAGAGTTAAAAATGTCACATTGGGTTACACACTGAATAAAGAGTTGATGAACAAGACTTTTTTTAATAGTGTTCGTTTTTATTTCAGTGTACAGAACTTGTTCACTTTTACAAAATATACAGGTTTAGATCCTGAAGTCAATTACAGGGGTGATGACAATTCGGTTATTGGTACCGATTTCTTTACCTATCCGCAAGCACAAACATTCACTTTAGGTGTTAATTTAAAATTATGATGAAGATGAAAAAGATAATCCTAATAGGTATGGTATTGATGACAGTCATGTCTTGCAATACCTTGGAAGTCGAACCACAAAACTCGATTCCCGCAGATCAGGCATTTCAGACCAAAGAAGATATTGACAGAGGTATTTTGGGTGCATATGCCAGTTTTCAAAGCTTAAGTTATTATGGAAGAACCTATACCATTTTTTCAGATTTAGCAGCAGATAACTTGTCACACCCGGTAGATGCCACAGCAACTGAATATGCCGAAGTGGACAACAATAATATTTTGCCGGAAAATGGTTCTATAGGAGGTATTTGGGCCATTTGCTACGATGGTATCAATGTTGCCAATAATGTAATTGCAAAAGTGCCGACCATTGAAGATATGACAGAGGATGAACGTAATACAGCTTTGGCTGAATTGTATTTCATAAGAGGCTTGAACCATTTTAATTTGTTGAATTATTTTGGGGCAATTCCTTTAAAATTGGCGCCAACAATAGGAGTGAATGGTCTTGATGCACCACGCGACCCNNGATTATGCGCAAGCTGCAGCCATGGCCACTGAAGTAATTGAAGATGGCAACTATACCTTGCTGTCCAATTATGCTGATATTTTTGCCGATGATGAATCTTCTGAATCGATTTTTGAAATCTATTTTTCACAAACCGAGCGAAACCGAATCGCTGAATACAATTTTCCACATTCTTTAAATGGAAGACGTGAAGTTGGACCTTCTGAAAGCCTTTTGGCCGCTTACGAAACCAATGATGAGCGTTATGCTTCTAGCATTGCCATGGAAGGACTTGAAGCGTATGCCATTAAATATGACGATTTGAGTCTGGGTGCTGATAACTTCATCGTTATCCGATTGGCAGAGATGTACCTGCTAAGAGCTGAAGCAAATGCCAATCTCAATGGTGATATCGATACCATAAAAAGCGATATCAATATGATTCGTCAAAGAGCTAGTCTGAATGGGACAAGTGCAAATACATATCCGCAATTGCTCACGGCGATTGAAAAAGAACGACGCGTGGAATTTGCATTTGAGGGTCAGCGATGGTTCGATTTGGTAAGGACAGGAAGAGCTGTTGAATTGCTGCCAAACGTCAATAGCAGCAATCAAACCTTATTCCCAATTCCTTCAGATGAAATACAAACAAACAACAGCCCTGGAATGATTCAAAATCCTGGATATTAAAAAATATGATTCAACTTAAAATAAATCACATGAAAACTAAATTTCACAAATACATAATTTTAGCGCTTCTGTCTGTAGCATTTGTTTCTTGTTCGGAAGATGATGCGTTGCCGCCACAATCACAAGCTGAATTTTCTGCAAGCGCCACCACAGTTAAGGTGAATGAAGAAATCCAATTCACCAATACCTCACAGAATGCCACCGCATATCGATGGAGTTTTGGAGATGGAACGACGTCAACGGAAGTGGCACCAAGAAAATCATATCAATCGAGCGATGTGTTTTTGGTCAGTTTGGTATCCACAGGAGCAGGAGGTTCCACAATTTCAAATATGGAAATTACTGTGACTCCAGCAAGTGGATTTACAGTTGAGGATGAAGAAAATCTCATTGCAGGCGTTCCAGTTCAGTTTACAAACACATCTTTGGGAGCTACTTCTTTTAGTTGGTCTTTTGGTGATGCCGCAAATTCAACGTCATCAGATGAAAATCCAACCTTTGAATATGCATCTGAAGGCACTTTTACAGTGACTTTAACGGCTTCAAGTTCTGCAGGACAGGATACTTTTACAAAAGAGGTCGTGATTGGTGAAGCGCCCGCTTCAATTCCAGAGTTGTTCTATATTTCTCTTGGTGATGAATTTATCCGTAAACTAACCCTAGATGGCACGGGTACAGTCAATGATGTATTGAATATCGCAGGAAAGGGGGGTGTTGGTATGGCTTATGATTCTGTAAACGAAAAAATATATTTCAGTGATTTTGAAGTCTATCCTAATGGCAATATCTGGAGAATGAATTTGGACGGTTCAGGATTGGAAGCCATAGCAAGTGGAATTGGAGACCCATACGCGGTTGCTCTGGATGTTGCTGGAGGAAAAGTGTATTGGGTAGATGATGATGGCAATGTATCCAAAGCAAATTTGGATGGTTCAAATCCAGAAATCGGATTTTTCAACGTAGCAAGTGCACAATGGAGAGCGATTGCATTAGATGTTGAAAATAATAAAATGTACGTCTATGACGTGAATATCGAGCAAATCTATTCAGTAAATATGGATGGAACAAATCCTCAAATAATCGTTACAGGAAACTATGGGTATGCTTTGATGGTCGATACGGTAAATGACAAAATATATTTTGATGATCAAAATGATGAATTGTTGAAAGTAGCGAATCTCGATGGTAGCAATATTCAAACTGTGGATGGCAACGGAACTCGAATCTATGGAATGGACATCGATCACGAAGAAGGAAAAATTTACTGGTCAGGACGTGATTCAGGTGAGTTATATAGAGCCAATCTTGATGGTTCGGCCAATGAAGTGTTGAAAACAGGTATTGCAAGTCCAAGAGGGATGTTCCTAAAAAATTAAGTTGGCATTATGAAATGTCCGCTTATCTATTCCAAAGTAAGCGATATGATAATTCGGACATTCCATCTAACTAAAAAAAAATAAATATTTAAAGATGAAAAGATTACAGATACTAATTTTATTCGCACTAGTCTTTTGTTTAGTGCATAGCTGTGGAGATGATGATTTTCCTGTGCCTCCTGCAAGCACAGTTCCACAGTTTGATTATACGATAGATAATGACGAGTTAGCGCCCGCAACCGTCACATTTACCAATACATCGATTGTGCCAACAACCGTGGGGTTGGCTTCCTTTACGTGGAATTTTGGGGATGGAGAATCTTCAACAGAAGAAAATCCTTCACATTTATATGAAGAGCCTGGAGCATATGCTGTCAATCTGGTAGTGACCACTTCGGAATCTTTGGAAATTCGTCAAGCTACCAAAACAATTGTAATTAAAGACCCAAATGCAACTGGTGTCCCAATTTACTTTACAGATGGCGGACAGGTGTACGAAAGTTTGATAAATACAACGGCACCAATTTTCACACAAGTACCAAATATTGCTGCGCAAAGTTCGTATGGAATGGTCATGGACACACTCAATATGAAATTGTACATCAGCGATTATGGTGCCAATAAAATTTATCGCTCTAATTTAGATGGAAGTAATTTTGAAGACTTTAGAACAGGAATCGATCAGCCAAATGGACTGACAATTGATTATCAAGAAAACAAGATTTATTGGGACACAAGTACAGGAATTCAAAGAGGAGATATCGATAATACGGATGTCACTCAAAAAGAAGATTTCGTAACTGGACAACCTAACGACCCTGACGGATTGGATATCGATTTGGTAAACAGAAAATTATATTGGATTAATTACAACGGTGGTGTTTGGTCAAAAAACCTCGATGAAACTGGTCAAGTAGCACTTTTGCCGACAGTGGAAGGTGGAAGCATCAAAGTGATTGGCAACCGTATTTATTATGATGAGTATGTTGGTTCGGGAGATATTCGTCTGAAATCTGCCAATTTGGATGGTAGTGGAGTGTCTACCGTGGCCGTAGGTATAGGAAGGGTTATTTATGGAATTGCTTACGATGCCGAAAACCAAAAAGTGTATTGGGGAGATAGAGCGACAGATGTGATGATGAGAGCCAATCTCGATGGATCAAGTCCAGAAGTTTTCTACACTGCAAGTGGTGATACTAGAGGAATCGTAATAGGAAAACAACAATAATGAAACTAAAACAACAACTTACATTAATAGCGTTTATTTTACTGAATGTCGCATTTTGTTCGACATTGACTTTCTCACAACAGGTTAATAGCAAAGGAAAGTTGTTCATTATAGGTGGTGGCTCAAGGCCATCATCTATGGTGGACCGTATCATCAAAGAATCCGGATTGGATAAAGGAGGTTATGGCATCATCTTGCCAATGTCGAGTGCAGAACCAGATTCGGCTGTGTACTATGCTAAAATCCAATTCACAAAGCTTGGAATCGATAAATTATATGGATTGCAGTTTACGAAAAATGAAAAATTGTCCAAAACCAAATTAGATTCCATCAGAAACGCAAAGCTAATTTATATTTCAGGCGGCGACCAAAATCGCTTTATGGAAGTAGTTCAAGGAACAGACATTGAAACCACAATCCATGAAGCGTATAAAAATGGAAGCCTAGTCGGAGGAACGAGCGCAGGAGCCGCAGTGATGAGTAAAATCATGATTACCGGAAACGAGTTGAAGCATCCCGAATATAATTCAACATTCAGAAACCTAGAAATCGATAACATCGAAACAGCAACTGGTCTGGGGCTCATAACCAATGTCATCGTCGATCAGCACTTTGTGAAAAGAAGCCGCTACAACAGATTGCTTACGGCAATCATGGAGTTTCCTGAAATGATTGGAATCGGTATTGATGAATCCACTGCCATCTTGGTCAGCGGACGTACCATTGAAGTTGTAGGTGAATCACAAGTAGTGGTTTTTAAAAACCCTGAACGGTCACTGCAAAAATTTAATGATAAAATTGGAGCAAAGGGGATTATGATGGATATTTACCTGCCTGGAGAAATTTTTACTTTAAAATAAACTTATGTCTTTAAAAAATAAATTCAAATCTCTTTTAATTTTTTTAATCATTGCCATTTCAATGAATGTACAAGCACAAAAGAATTCTACAGAGAAAAAGATTGTTAAATCTGTTGATAAACATACGGCGGCGTCTTTGGATTTGTTACGAAAAGCAATCAATATCAACAGTGGCACGATGAACTTTGAAGGTGTCAAAAAAGTTGGCGAGCTCTTTAAATCGGAATTGGATAAATTAGGTTTTAAAACCGAATTGACTTCAGGTGAAGCCTACGGACGAGCGGGCCATTTAATCGCAAAAAAAGAAGGGAAAAAAGGACCAAAACTATTGTTGATAGGACATTTGGATACTGTTTTTGAATCGGACAGCCCATTTCAAGAATATAAAATGCTGAATGATTCCATTATGAACGGTCCCGGAATTGCAGACATGAAAGGTGGTGATGTCATTATTATTTTGGCAATGCAGGCATTAAAGGATGCAGGTGTTCTCGATGATATGAATATAGAAATCGTAATGACAGGTGACGAGGAAAAAAGTGGAGACCCTTTAGAATTATCAAAGAAAGATTTAATTGATGCGGCAAAAAGGGCTGATATTGCGTTAGGCTTTGAAAATGCTGATGGAAGAGCGACCACCATCGTCACTTCTCGAAGAGGTTCATCCGATTGGGTTCTGAAGGTCAAGGGAAAACCAGCGCATTCATCACAAATATTCACAGATAACATTGGAGTTGGGGCTATTTATGAAGCTTCTCGTATTTTAAACGAATTCTACCAGACATTATCAGTCGAAGAAAATTTGACCTTTAATCCAGGATTTATTATTGGTGGCACCTCTTTAGAACCTAATGAAGAACTCACAGGAGGAACCGCTTTGGGTAAATCAAATGTCGTTGCTCAAGAAGTGATTGTACGTGGTGACATAAGAGCCATTTCTCCTGAACAATTGGAAAAAGCCAAACAAACAATGATTGAAATTGCTTCTAAAAATTACAACAATACCTCCGCAGAGATTGTGTTCGGTGATGGTGGTTATCCTCCTTTAGCGCCAACAACTGGAAATGAAGCGTTATTAGAAAAATATAATGCCGTCAGTCAAGATTTGGGATTTGGCGCAATTACGGCCGTCAACCCACGTAATGCAGGTGCTGCAGACATTTCCTTTACTTCTGGATATGTGGACATGGCTATAGATGGATTGGGCCTTACTGGCGGAGATGATGACCATACAATCCATGAAACAGGAAACCTTAAGCATCTCTCCGTTCAAGCAAAGAGAGCCGCAGTTTTAATGTATCGATTATGTTTAAAATAACGAAGGTATCTCAAATTTCTAAATTGTCTTAAAACTTCCAAATGTTGATAAGCTGTTAATAAAATTATGCATTAAATGCATTTTATCGAACTTAATTAGCTTTTTATCGATTTTATTTTATATTTGCAATGTGATTAACATATATTAGCAGTCCTTCTTAAGCCCCAAACACTTATCAAGGAAATTAATTATCCATTTTAATGAGCAATTTCGATTGCTTTCCCCTCCCTCATTTTATTTAAACGTTATTGGCATTTTATGTCAAAAAATTAATAATCCATTCTTCCCTCGAACGGCATTTTCGCATGCCCTAATATTATTAATTAACTAACAATTTACAATAAATGATTAACCCTAAAATGAATCCCATGAAAGCCCTAAAAATTACTTTATTATTAGCATTATTTGTATCAGTATCAAGCCAAACAAACAAAAAACCAACCGAAGATTCTGTGAATACTTATGAGACTACAAAAGCTCACTATGATCTGCTGACTCACAACAGAACCAAAGTCGATTTGCCTACACAAGGATAATACATGAACTTATATAAAGTCCACGCTCTTATTTTAAACAATAAGGGCTTTTTTTGCTTAATGAAACTTCCTGTTTAACGGAATTCTATTTCCCATTATTGAATAACATTAGAATAATTATTCTAAATTTGAAAGACTCATTAATCCATTAAGCGTGTTTAAATTTAGAAAGCTAATTTTCTTATTGCTTTTAATATCTTTTGCTACTCAAGGACAGGCTATTTTGAAATCTTCAAAGTATGATAGCATTGTTGTCTTAAGATCTAAAGGAGATGATTCTAAAAACACATTGGATCAACGTTTTGAGTATGCGGATAAGGCCGTAAAATTATCCCAAGAAACAGGAATCGACTCCATTATACTTAGAAGTCGGCGTATTTTATCTACAGTATATCTCTATCAAGGTGATTTTGAGCATTTCTATAAAATCAATCATAAAAATTTAAAGACAGCTAGGCAACTAAAGGACACTTTGGTTATTGGAAATGTAAATAATAATTTGGGTTATTATCATCAGGTCAATATGCAAAATGATAGTGCTTACTACTATTATACCAATGCGATTAAATTCTATGGGCTAGCCAAAAATAAGGGATTTCAAATTTCACCACTTATATATTTATCATTTATACAACACATAGAAAAGGATTATTTAGGCAGTGAAGAAACGGCAATACATGCTCTTAAATTGCTGGAGGGATTGCCCAAAACTGAAAAATATTTGGGAGATGCTTGGACATTAAATAATTTATTGGGTATTATTTCTTTTGATTTAGGACAATATGATACCTCGATGGAGTATCACAAAAAAGCAATAGCTATAGCCAATAAAATGGATGATGGACTTTCTGATAAATATACTTCAATTCATAATCAGGCTTCTATATTTAGAAAAAATAAAAACTATAAAAAGGCTTTAGAACTATACACGGATATTATAAGCCATAAAGATTTATTTATTGACGACCCTACTTTTTATCCCCTATTGCTTGATAATATTGCATTTACAAAATTTGAAGCAGGCGACAAGGATTACGATGCTATTGAGCAAATGCTCAAAAAGGCTTATAGGTTAAGTGATAGTCTTGGTGATCAAATTACCAAACTCGCGGTGACCATTGATTTATCGAAATTTTATAAAGGACAGAATAAATTAGACAGTGCTTTAAATTATGCGAAGAAGTCCTACAGCTTAGCGAAAGAAGCTTCTTCAAATGATATATTATTGGAAACAATGGTTCTTCTGTCAGAACTCAAGCCAGGCGAAGAGGGCAAAAAATATCTGAACGAACATATCAAATTAAGCGACAGCCTCTTGCAGCACGAACGTGGTATCCGTAATAAGTTTGCACGCGTACAGTTTGAAACAGACAAAATAGAACAAGAAAATGAGCGCATTGCAACACAGCGTTTTTGGCTGTTGATTGTCTCCATTGTCTTATTGCTTACTTTGTTCCTATTGTATATTATTATTACGCAACGGGCCAAAAACAAGGAATTAAAATTCGAAAGAGAGCAACAACAGACGAACGAAGAAATCTATAACCTCATGCTTTCTCAACAGGATAAAGTCGATGAGGCAAGGGCAAATGAGAAAAAACGTATTTCACAAGAAATGCACGATGGCATTCTTGGAAGACTTTTTGGAACGCGTTTAAGTTTGGACAGTCTTAATTTTTCCGACGGTAAAGAGGCCATTCAAAAAAGAATGGGATACATTAAGGATCTTAAAGTGATAGAGGACGATATCCGCAAAATATCCCACGATCTTAATACCGATTTTGTTGCTGGTTCTGGTTTTATGGACATTGTGGAAACTCTCATTCAAAATCAAACCCAAGCTTATCAACTTACGTATGACTTTTATTATACCGATGATATCAATTGGGAGCACATTTCCAACAAAAATAAAATTCACATCTACCGTATTTTACAGGAAACGATGCAAAATATCTACAAACATGCAGAAGCCAGTCATATAAATATTAGTTTTCATCTAAAAAATAATGTAATTTTATTGACCATTAACGACAATGGAAAAGGTTTTTCTGTCAGTAAAAGTAAAAAAGGAATTGGTCTCAAAAACATCAATGCAAGGGTGGATGAGGTCAATGGAACTGTTCAGTTTGAGTCTGAAATCGACAAAGGAACCACCATCACAATACAAATCCCCTATTCTAAATAACCAACTATGAACCAAGTAATCAATATATTAATGGTGGATGACCACCCCATTATTATAGAAGGCTATCAAAATACCTTGATGGCAACCAAGAATGATAATCAAACCCTAATTATAGACACGGCAAATGACTGCGAATCGGCAGATTTGCTTATGCGCAAGGCGGCTAGGGAAAAACCATATGACGTCCTGTTTTTTGACATTAGCCTTCCGGCCTCTAAAGATGGTTTGTTATCCTCTGGTGAAGATTTGGCTAAATTGGCAAAACAGTTGATGCCACATTCAAAAATCATAATACTTACGATGTTCAATGAATCCTATCGTATTCACAACATCATTAAAAATTTAAGTCCTGATGGGTTTTTGATCAAAAGTGATTTGACTTCTAGTGAATTGGCAGAAGCGTTTCAACATATTTTGGTGTCACCACCATATTATAGCAGTACAGTCAATCAGTTTTTAAATAAATTGATTGTCAACGAAATACAGATTGACGAAACCAATCGAAAAATTCTTCATTTATTGTCTCGTGGAATCAAGACAAGAAGCTTGACCGAGCATATTGATTTGTCTATGAGTTCCATCGAAAAACGAAAAAAACAACTCAAAGAACTCTTCTCAATTGAAGATGGAAAGGATGAAACCTTAATAAGTGAAGCCAGAAAAAAGGGGTTTTTATAGATTGAAATGTTAAAATTTCACTTTTTCTTGATTTTAATGCGTTTTTAATCAGCGAGCAATCCCTTGCTATGACTGATAACTACGGTTTTTCCGTAATGATGTTACGGTTTTTCCGCAATAAAAAACAAAACCACTTATCTATATTTGAATAAGTCAACAAACAAATAGTAATCCCTCTAGTAATTTGTTGAATTAATAGCAAAAAAAGAATAAGCCCAATAAGTATCGCTCGATAATTATTGGGTTTTTATTCTTTTGTCATGCCTTGTATTTTCTTCAGTATGTAAATTTATAACTAATTATTTAGTTTAAACTAATATTTTAGTTATATTAGCATATTATTATTCAACTCTTTTTAAATTATTAGTTAGATGAAACAGCTCACAAAGGCAGAAGAAGAGATTATGCACATATTGTGGCAATTGCAAAAAGCCAATGTCAAAGCAATTATTGATGAATTGCCGGAACCAAAGCCAGCTTATAATACGGTTTCCACGATTGTGAGGATCTTGGAAAGCAAAGGTTTTGTCGATTATGAAAAGGAAGGCAAAGGTCATTTGTATTATCCATTGGTTCAAAAGCAAGAATACAGCAACCAGAGTTTACATTCGCTAGTAGACAATTATTTCCAAGGTTCCTTTAAAAGTATGGTGTCATTCTTTGTCAAGAAAAACGATATCAATTTAAAAGAACTCGAATCTGTTTTAAAGGACATTAACAAACAAGAAGATTGACATGCTGCACTATATCTTACAGACCGTCGCTTTCCAACTTTTCTTTTTGATTATCTATGACTTATTTCTCAAGAAAGAAACGTTTTTTAATTGGAATCGTTTCTATTTGCTCACAACAGCCATAGCCTCAATCATATTGCCATTCATCAAATTTGAGAGCATCCGAACCATGGTTCCTGAACAATTTGTGATTCGCTTACCAGAAGTCATTATTGGTGAGGTAAAACCAATCGTTGCAAATGGACAAATCGACATACAATCGGAAGCCATTACAAATTCAAATTTTATATGGAGTTGGGACCTTATGCTCTATGCTGGAATGGTATTGGCAGGTTTGGTTTTTATTTATAAAATCATCAAAATAAGTGCACTCATTCAAAAAAATCCTAAACAGTGGAACGGCAATCTTGTCATTGTAAATCTTTTGAAGAGCAATGCAGCATTTTCATTTTTCAATTATATTTTTCTTGGAGAATGGATCAAAGAAGGAGAACGAGAAACCGTATTAAAACATGAATTGGTGCATGTATCTCAAAAGCATAGTGTCGATTTACTTCTATTTGAACTGCTTCGCATTCTTTTTTGGTTCAACCCATTAATTTACATGTATCAAAATAGGTTGATGGCCTTGCACGAATATATTGCAGATTCCAAGGCGATGAGGCAAGGTGATAAAAAGCAATATTATGAGAAGTTGCTCTCCCAGGTCTTCGATACCGAACATATTTCATTTACTAATACATTTTTCAATCAGTCATTAATCAAAAAACGAATCGTTATGTTAAGCAGATCAAAATCACGCCGTATCCATTTATTAAAATATGCACTTTTGATTCCAATGGTTTTTGGGATGTTGATGTATACTTCATGCCAAAAGGAAGCCGAAATTGAAAATTCCGAATTATCATTGGAACAATTTTCCTATACATTAAAGATGCCTGGAAAAATGACTGATGAACAAAAAAAGATTCACAATGATTATGAATCCTTTTTAAGAAATAATTCTGACTATGTAGCTTGGGCAGAAATTGATTATGAAAAAGATGAGGTTAGGTATTCTGTACACAATAAAAATGAAAAAGTACCAGAAGGATTTATAGAACTTCAGGTGGGCGGCGCTATTGGTGAAAGAGCCTATCCAATGTTTATTAATTTAAAAGAAACGAGCCAGACAATAGACGTTTCAAGTAACAAATTTGTTGCTAACGATTATGAGGGTGCTATAGAAGTCCCATTTTCAGTGATTGAGAAGGCGCCTACTTTTAGTGAATGCGAATCTCTTCCCACTATGGATGAAATTAGAGATTGCACAAGAAACACGCTTTCGGATTTCGTGAACAAAAATTTCAACACAAAAATTGCCAAGGAAGCCGGATTAATAGGCAGGCAAAGAATTTCAGTTGTTTTTAAAATAGGCAAAGACGGTAAAATTTACGACGTAAAATCGAGAGCACCGCATCCGCTATTGGAAGCGGAAGCCATTCGAGTCATTAGTGCCTTGCCACAAATGATTCCAGGAAAACAAAAAGGTAAAAATGTCGTTGTACCGTATAGCTTACCAATCTTATTTGAAGTCAGTGAATAGATTTTTAATTATATTTTCTGTGTTAGTTGTTTTCAAAACCGAAGCCCAAACTTCGGTTTTGAGCGATGCGGACAACCTGTTTGCAACTGGTAATTATTCAAAGGCCATTGAGCGCTATAAAGATCACGACAAACCTTCGGACGTGTATGAGCCTATTGCAAAAGCTTATATGGCTTTGGGCAATTATGACGAAGCACTTTTAAATTATGGTAAAGCCTTGAAAGCACACCCGGAGAATGTATTGTTGAAATTTGATTATGCCAAGTTGCTCCGCAGCACAAAACATTATAAAGAGTCCGCAATACTTTTTGATGAATTGGTGTATTCGGATGATAAAAATCCAAATTATCAATACGAACTTGGAGTGACGCTAGAAAACTTGAATGATTCTATCGCTATGAAGCATTTTCGAACAGCGTTTGAATTGGATTCCACACACCAAAAAGCCATTTACAAGATTGCCAGAGAGTTTTTAGTAAAACGAGAACATAAAGTATCCTTGAAATACATAGAAATAGGCTTGAAATCTTATGCCAATAATGTAGAGCTTATCAGTTTAAAAGCCCAAAATTATTATTGGATGGAAGATTACAGGGAATCTGCCAAATGGTTCGAAAAACTGATTGAACTCGGAGAATCATCACAGTTTATTCATGAAAGTTTGAGCTTTTGCTACGCTAGTCATTATGAGTATAAAAAGGCGGTAGCGCAAGGTCTGTTGGCCTTGCAATACGATCCAAAGAGCTATAAAAACTTATTTATTCAAGGACAATTATATCAGGGGCTAGATGATTTTGAAAATGCCGCAAAATATATGGCATTGGCTTTGGAAATAAGGGATATTCCTTTAGATGTGGAGTATAGAAAACTTGGTTATGCCTACAATCGTCAAGAGAAATATAAGGAAGGTATTGAAGCGTTGAACCAATCATTAAAAATCAACCCATATAACCAAATGTCACAATTTTATCTACTCAATGCAAAAGATAGATATTATAAAGATATTGATACTAGATTAAAAGTCCATGAAGATTTTCTATCTAAATACCCACAAAGCACATATAAGTATTGGGTGGAAAAGCGCATTAAAGAATTGAAAGAAGAAAGATTCCTTAAGGCAGATGATTAAATCCCATTGACGCTATAACCAAACAAGAGATTAATTTCAAAAAAAATTGTACTTTTCGGGTTCAGTAGCAGTATCAATGAAGCGACTAATCCTTATTGCAATCCTTGTGGTTTTGACCTCTTGCGACTACTTCAATAAAAAGAAAATCGATACCAAAGAGATTCTTGAGGAGGAGTTGAAATCCATTAATTGGAATGATGTGGATGAATATCCAACATTTTCAATTTGCGATTCGTCTGCCAATAAAAAAACCTGCTTTGAAGATGTCCTCCGCAATCGACTGAACAAAAATCTTTCAAAACAAAACATCATCGTTACAGAAGATGTCAGTGACACCATTCTTTTAAAAATATACATAGATAACAAAGGCAATTTCAGCATAAAAGACATTGTAAGCAGTGAAATGACCAAAGCACAAATTCCGCAATTGGATAGTTTACTACGACATAGTTTTGATTCTTTGCCAAAAATTTACCCAGCCATCAAGAGAAGCCAGCAAGTTGCCACTGAATTCAATTTGCCAGTGGTTGTAAATATAAATTAGAAGAAGTTACAACTTCATTTTATATCCCACCGTCACATCCGTAGAAAAATTATCTTGGTTGTCTAAAAGAACTGCAAACAGTTGATTATAGCCAATGGTAATAAAACTAGATTCTGAAACCCTTATATCAGCGCCAATGCCAAAAATAAAAGGGACATCAAAAGCTGTATCGGAAACCTCTTGGAGAGCTATCGCACCACCATCTGCCGCTACGGGAATGGTGGATTTTGAAAAATTGACAGTTGCGCCTTTAACATCTGCAAACAGATTAAATCCTCTCGATCTAATAAATCTAAATCTGTAGCCTAACGATAATTCTGTGGTGGAATATGGAAACTTGTCTTTGTCTTCAAGCACATGTCTAATTTGAAAAAAACCTGAATGACGTGGTGATTCTTTACCTTCCGAAACTTCTAGTTCGGCGCCAAAAACAGGTGTTTTTACGTTGTCAGGATTCGATACAAATGGACTATTGGTAATACCTCCAAAAACCGATAAGCGCAATTGGGCTTTGCTTTTTGAATGTGTAGAAGTAAAATTGGAATCTTGGCTTTTGTTATAGGTTTCTAGATAAGTAATCAAACTTGGAAGCGTTAAGTTGACTTTTTCGGCAGACAACCCCGAGGTTGCATTTTCTAGTGTTTTCTTGTACTCTTCTTGATACGTATCGTTATCATCTCTAGTGTTTACTAGCTCCGTAATTTTGTTATCAGAAGTTCTTATGAAATATCGATATTGATTATCAATAATATTCCAAAGCAAATCCAATTTTCCGTTGACTTCAGTTTTTAATTGAAGTTCTGTACCATTTACAGTATAGGTTTCTTGTGCTTTTAGCGAAGAATAGCTCAATAATACACATAGGAGTAAAAGTATCTTTTTCATAATTAAAGCAATTTTTAATTAGTAAATCTAACGAAAATAAATGACTCCGACACTATTTGACATAGTCACGCCCTTTCCATTTATAACCTTTAAATACGGAAGAAAAAACGATATAAACCGTAAAGAAGGGATACATTAAAAAGGCAAATAAATAGGAGGTCATCACATCCTTTTGGTTTGTAAAATTTGCGGTTTTAAAAATCATCAGAAAATCAATTCCAAATTTGATGACCAACAAATAAAGAAAACTTGTTGGGTTTATAATACCAACGATGGCCAATAAACCAAAAACCAATAAACCTCCATTCATTAAAAATACAATGATGCCCACCAATTTACTGAACAAATTACGATAGGACCCTGTCTTGGCTGCCCAGCGGATACGTTGTGAAACCAAGGTATCAAAGCTGGGTTGAGGTAAGGTTTGAACGATGGATTGTTCACATTTGAGGAATTTCACGTTTTCAGGAAGGGCTTTTGCAATTTTTTCGAGCATAAAAATATCGTCGCCGCTTCCAATAGTGTCGTTTCCTTCGAATCCATTGACCCTTTCAAAAATTTGTTTGCTGTAGGCAAAATTGGCACCACTGCATAAAAACGGTTTATGAATACCAAAACCACCAATTGTAGAACCTTGCAAGCTCAAAATATCCAAAAGCTGAAAACGAAACAAAAATCTGTTGGTTCTGGAATAGGTCACTGGAGCCACGATACATTCTGGCTGTTGAAGTTGGATGAATTCATCAAAACCATCGAGCCAAAATTTTGGTAAAACGCAATCAGCATCGGTAGTTACAATCCAATCGTATTTGGCTTTTGATATGGCCAATGTGATGGCGTCTTTCTTTGGTGATTTTGATACGCGTGCATTTTTAAGGATTGAAAAATCATGCGCATGGTCTTTATGGGACTTGAAGGTGTGGAGAACCTTAAGCGAACCATCCTCGGAATCGTCGTCCACAAAAATGACCTCATACATTGCTGTGGGATAATTCAATTTAGCAATAGATGCCAATAACGCTGGTAAATTATGTTCCTCATTCCGAAATGGGACGATGACTGAAAATTTGGTTTTTGGCTTTAAATCCTTCAAATAGAAATCTTCCACTTTATCAAAGCCATAAATAAGACTTGCAATCAAGATGAGATATAGGATTGTGATGGTGATGGCAATTAAGGTCATAACTCTTTTTTGGCTTTTGGAAGGTTAAAATTAAGCACATAATAACTGCCAAACACACTCGGAAGGACAAAATTTAATAACCACATGAAGGTGACGATGCTTAAAATCGTCAATTCATTCACGCCTACAATTGAAAACAGATACACGGCGACACTTCCTTTAATGACCACATCAAAAATAAAAATACTTGGAATGATTGACGACAGTAAATACATACTGCTGATGATTATCATGGCATTAAAATAATCTAAAGGAACGCCAAAAACAGTCAGTAAATAATAAAATTGAAATGAAAATATCACAAATCGAATGACTGAAAATAAAGCGGTTTTGATTCTTATATCCGAAGGAATGTAATACACAAATCTTGAGATTTTTTTCAATGAAAAACCTTTCACTTCAAACCGATGTTTTTTGGTGCTGAAATAAATTGCCACCAAAATAAGTAAACCCATAATTCCAAAAATGGAAATATTCAAAATATTGATTGGCAAAGGATGTGTCTTTGATAAAAAGAGAAGCCCTGCAATACCAAATAAAATGGTGGTGGTCATCTGCACCATGTTTCCAATGAGATTGAGCAACATAATTTTTTTTCGGAGAGGTTTTGGGTAAAACATGGCTTTTGCGCCATATTCACCAATTCGGTTTGGTGTCAGCAAGGATGCTGTTAAAGCTCCCAAGCTTTGTTCCGTTGCATCTTTTATTGAAATAGGTCTCACAATTGACACCAAAGTTTTCCATTTCAAAATTTCAAAAAACCAATTAAAAAGCGTCAAAAGAAGCAAAAAAACACCTGTTTTGACCGAAAAAACATCTTTTTCATGTAAAATATCCAGGAATTCATGAAATTGTAATTCTGGATTATTGGCCAACTTGTGATAAATAAAATAAAATGCCGCAACAACTATACTTAATTTAAGCAGCACAATCAAGAATTGTTTAGTTTTGTATGGCAAGGTGTTATTCATTGTCACAAATTAAACCATTTATAATCAGAAACCGATGTCCTTAAAAAAATATATCCTATCGGCATTACTATTGACTTATGGTATGCTGTCGTTGGCGCAAAATGCCAAAAGTGTTCTCAAGGCTCAAATCTCTTTAGGGGTCAACAGTCCGTCTTCAAGCGGGTTTGTAGAAACATTCGAGGCGAAACCCATTAATTTTCCCACCGTCAATTTAGGGGTTCAGTACATGTTTAAAGAGCAATTGGGTGCCAAATTCGATTTTGGGTTCAATCGGTTTTCAAATTCAGATGATTCCCCTGAATTCAAGGATAACTATTCACGTCTCAACCTGCAAGTAGTTTATGATACAGGGAGCGCTTGGGGATTGCTTCCTCGTCGCATTGGTGTGGTAGGTCATGCAGGTCCAGGATACACGTTTGTAAAACCACTAGGAAATTATGCTGACAACAAATTGTCATTTTTAAACCTGATGGCAGGCATCGAATTTCATTACGGAATGACAGACACGATTTCGTTATTTACCGACATTTCCTATATCTATGGATTTGGAAAGGATTTTGACCCAGTAACGGATGGTTATGGCTCTTTCAATGGTAACTTGGCCACCATCACTTTNNCCAGGAACGACCATTATGGGTTTTGGACTCATAAAAGTCGTGGGAAAATCGATGCAGTTCATGCAACTCAATGAATTGGATTTAAAAAAGTACGACGACCATTACTTGAAGCTGAAATTGATTTTTGAACGTACTATTGAATTGATTGACACACATCATCCGGACGAAATCGCTATTGAAGCACCGTTTTTTGGAAAAAATGTTCAAAGTATGCTTAAACTTGGTCGAGCGCAGGGTGTTGCCATGGCAGCAGGCTTAAGTCGGGAAATTCCAATCACAGAATATTCTCCAAAAAAAATCAAAATGGCCATCACGGGCAATGGAAATGCCAGCAAAGAACAAGTCGCCAAAATGTTACAAAGTTTGTTGAATCTAAAAACTTTGCCAAAAAACCTCGATGCAACCGATGGATTGGCAGCGGCGGTTTGTCACTTTTATAACGAAGGACGAATTGAAGTTGGTAAAAGTTATTCGGGTTGGGGCGCTTTTGTGAAGCAGAATGAAGATAGAGTTAAAAAGTAAACAGTCGCAGTCACAGTTTTCAATGGACTTATTGCTTAAAATTTTTTGAATTTAATACTGAAGACTGCAACTGAAAACTGAACACTAAATGAGCGGCATCTACATCCATATCCCCTTTTGTAAACAAGCATGTCACTATTGCGATTTTCACTTTTCAACATCTTTAAAAAAGAAAGGTGAATTGGTCAATGCATTGACAAAAGAATTGGTAATGCGCAAAGACGAATTCAAAAACCAAACCGTTGAAACCATCTACTTTGGAGGTGGAACGCCATCTTTATTAACGATTGAAGAATTACGATTGTTGATTGATGAAGTTTACAAGAATTATGATGTTGCAGACCATCCAGAAATCACATTGGAAGCCAATCCTGATGATTTATCTTCTTCGCGACTTTCCGTTCGAGCGAAGTCGAGAACTCTTTTTGAGGATGTCAAAGCCATTGGTATCAACCGACTTTCCATCGGCATCCAATCTTTTTTTGAAGACGATTTAAAATTGATGAATCGTGCACATAACAGTCAAGAAGCAAAAGAAAGTTTGTCTGTGGCAACTCGCCACTTTGATAATATTTCGGTCGATTTGATTTATGGCATTCCGGGTTTGAGCAATGAAGGTTGGATTGAAAATATCGAAACGGCGTTGTCCTTCAACATTCCACACATTTCAAGCTACGCCTTAACGGTAGAACCGAAAACCGCTTTGGAATCCTTCATCAAAAAAGGCATCATTAAAAATGTGGATGAGGACTTGGCCCAAGAGCAATTTCATATCTTGATTGAAAAACTGGAAGAAGCCGGATTTGTGCATTACGAGCTGTCCAACTTTGGAAAACCCAATTATTTCAGCAAGAACAATTCTGCCTATTGGCAAGGGAAGCCATATTTAGGTATTGGACCTTCTGCACATTCATTTAATGGAAACGAACGTGGTTGGAATGTGCGGAACAATTCAAAATATATTAAGTCTATAGAGCAGAATATTCTTCCAATAGAAACCGAAACACTTTCAACAACTGATAAATACAATGAATATGTGATGACAGGTCTGCGCACCATTTGGGGCGTTTCCCTTGAAAAGGTGCATCATGATTTTGGAGACAATTATAAAAGTTATCTTTTGGAGCAATCCCAAAAACATATAATTGAAGATTTGTTGTATCTTGATGATGGCAAATTATTGGTTACCAAAAAGGGAAAATTTTTAAGCGATGGTATCGCTTCAGACCTATTTAAAATCAATTTATCTTGAAAGCAATTATCGAACATCATTCGCAATTAATTAAAGTTGATTTATCGAAGCCGCTGGACATTTCCATTCCACTGCGAGCAACTAAAGAGAATGTCAATGTCTGGTATATCGGCAAACCCGAGATTGAACCTGTACAGCTGGGTGATTGGGTTGGTAGCATTGAAAAAGGTGCCGATGTTAATTTCAATAACATTCATTTCAATCCGCATGCACACGGGACACATACCGAATGTATTGGACATATCACAAAAGAATTTCATTCCATCAATGAAAACCTTAAGCAATTTTTTTTCACTGCCGAGCTGATTTCAGTAGCGCCTGAAAAATATTTTAAGGATACAGTGATTTCAAAAAATCAGATAGAAATACTGTTAAAGGATAAAACACCAGAAGCTTTGGTCATTCGCACGATGCCAAATATGAAGGCAAAGAAAAATAGGCACTATTCTGAAACCAATTGGACTTATTTATTGGAAGAAGCGATGGTTTTTATTCGGGAAAAAGGCATCAAACATGTGTTGATAGATTTGCCAAGTGTAGACAGAGAGCACGATGGTGGAAAATTGTTATCTCATAAGGCTTTTTGGGATTTTGACGGAAACAGAAGGATGGATTGTACCATTACGGAATTTATTTATGTACCGAATAAAGTAAAAGACGGTAGCTATCTGCTCAATCTACAGATTGCACCTTTTGAAAATGATGCAACTCCAAGTAAACCGGTTTTATATAAAATTTTGGAATGATGAAAACAGTTTTAAAAACGGAAGAGTTGTTCATGTTTGTGTTAGGGATTTTTGCGTTTAATCAGCTTGATTTTGCATGGTGGTGGTTTTTGCTTCTTATTTTAACACCAGATATTGGGATGCTTGGCTATTTGGTGAATTCAAAGGTTGGAGCCATCCTTTATAATATCTTTCACCATAAAGGGTTGGCCATTATGGTTTACTTAATTGGAGTTTACATGTCTAATGAAATTGTCCAATTAATTGGAATTATTCTGTTTTCACATGCTTCTATGGACAGAATTTTTGGTTATGGCTTAAAATATAACACCTCATTTCATGACACGCATTTGGGTAAAATAGGCAACCAATGATAGAAATTTCTACTGATAAAAATAAATTGCAAATTGAAGTCATCCATCAATTTTTAACCGAAACCTATTGGGCAAAAGGTCGAACAACGGATGAAGTGAAAAAAACAATTGAACATTGCTTATGTTTTGGATTGTATTTAGATGGAAATCAAATAGGTTTTGCGAGAATTGCTACTGATTATACAGTATTTGCTTACTTAATGGATGTTTTTGTGTTACCAGAACATAGAGGCAAAGGATACTCCAAGCAATTGATGAAAGCCATCAACGAGAATCCTCAATTGCAGTCGTGTAAAGTATGGATGCTTAAAACTTCTGATGCTCATGGATTGTACCAACAATTTGGATATACCGAGTTGAAGCATCCCGAAAAAGTCATGGAACGAATTTTAAAATAATTTAGATGAACATCGAACAACTTCAAGAGTATTGCATTTCAAAAAAGGGTGTCACGGAAGATTTTCCTTTTGATGCGGATACGCTTGTGTTTAAAGTTCTGGGAAAAATGTTTGCACTGGTCGGTTTGGAAAAATGGGAAAAAGGCGAAAAATCCATCAACCTAAAATGTGACCCAGATTATGCCCAAGAATTGCGTGCCGAGTATGATAGTATCAATCCAGGTTGGCATATGAGCAAAACACATTGGAATACAGTGTCTTTAAATTCTGGAGAGATTTCCCCGAAATTTCTATCAGAACTCATTGACCATTCGTATGACATGGTGGTGAAGGGAATGACCAAAAAAATGCGAGAATCTCTTCAATAAAGTGATAAATTTGCCTTTCAGAAATTTCATTTCTCAATCAAAAACATAAAGCTATATGAGCGTCCTCCAAATGCTTCAAGACCGAAGCAATAATCAATGTGAACTGTGCACTTCAAACGAAAAACTGTCGCAATACACCATTCCGCCATCGTTAAACGAAAATGTGGCCAACGATGTTTTGGTGTGCAAAACCTGTTTGGACCAAATTGAAGGTAAGGCGGACATGCATCCAAACCATTGGCGTTGCCTCAATGACAGTATGTGGAGTGAGCACGTGGCAGTACAAATAATGGCTTGGAGAATGCTTCAGAGGTTGAAAGGAGAAGGTTGGCCAAAAGATTTGTTGGACATGATGTATCTCGATGATGAAGCTTTAGCATTGGCAAGAGCTACTGGTGAACATGAAGATGAATCAAGCAAAATCATCCATCGCGATGTGAATGGTGTTATTTTGGAATATGGCGATTCAGTCGTGTTGATAAAGGATTTAAAAGTAAAAGGGTCAAGTATGGTTGCCAAACAAGGAACTGCTGTGAGAAATATTCGGCTTGACCATGAAAATGCCGAATACATCGAAGGTAAAGTGGATGGCCAACAGATAGTCATCATTACCAAATACGTCAAGAAATCCTAATATTGAAATCGAGACTAAAGAAAAGGCTTACAGAATTATGTAAGCCTTTTTTTATTTAATAAATATTTAATAATCAAATACATAAAAAATATTTTTTTCGTATATTTGATTCTCTCCACAAAAAACGATTGATAGCACATCATCGATTACATCAGTTAAAGACAGTCCTAAATCTTTAAAGGCGTATTTATTTAACCATTATACTAATTTTAAACATTTACTATTATGAAAACAATCAACCGATTTTTCATGGTATTGGCTGTCATGCTTTTACTGTGCAACATTTCTACTTTTGCCCAGGAACAAACCCGTCCACAATTTGTTACTGTTACCACGATGCATTGGAATATGGACAACAAAGACTTTAAAATGGACGAATGGAAAGCAGTCGAAAAGGAATATTTGGATAAAGTCACGATGAAAAATGAGCACGTCGCAAGTGCCTCTTTTTATTTGCATCGAATGACACCGGACAATACCGAATTGTTATATGTTCAAACCTATCCTACTTGGGAAGCAATTGGTAAAGCAGCCGATAGGAATGCTGAACTTGCAAAAGCGGCGTGGTCAGATGAAAAAGCTCGAACTGCCTTTTTCAAAAAGAGAAACGCCTACTATTCGGATAACCATTCCGACGAAATTTATGCAACTATGCCCAATGCAAAAGGTATGACGACGGCACCAACCAAGGACATGATTTGCTACGTGCGTAAAGGCCATTTTGCGTTTGGCGAAGGGTCCGATGAAGAATTTGATGCGTTGGACAAAGAGTACTTTGACAACGTCACCAACAAAAATGAATATATCAAAGCTTATTATCCAATGGCACACGCCTGGGGTTCTGACAGAACAGAAGCCATAGAGGCCTTTTTCTTGGATTCTTTGGCGGACTTGGACAAAATGTTTGATAAGGATACCGAACTTTATGAAGCATATTGGAAAGATGAAGCGTCCAGAAAAGCCATGGAAGAAAAGACTGCGAAATATTTTGATGGCAGACATGGGGATTATATTTATACCTACGTGGCCGGACTTGCCAAATAGTAAAACTAAATACCGACCAATTAGAAAAGGTTTACTTTGAATAGTAAGCCTTTTTTTGTGTTTTGAATTTCTTCGGATTCATTTGTTTCATAGCCTTAAACTGCCTATTAAAGTTGGAAATATTGTTGAAACCGCAAAGCTCGGCAATTTCAACTATGGAATAATCATTTTCTGCCAATAGAAGTTTGCATGCTTGCTCGACACGCAGTTCGTTTAGAAACTGTACATAGGTTTTATTGGTGCGTTTTTTAAAGTATTTGCAAAAAGCATTTTTGGTCATGTTGGCTATTCCAGAAATGGTTTGTAACGAAATATCTCTATCAAAATGATTCATGGTGTACTCAAATACGTTTCGCATTCTCGTTCCTTCATTGTCTGAATATTTTTTGTCATAAATAAACGAGGACAAACTTTTATAATTGGCTGTAGAGGCAATTTTTAAAAGTTGAAGTAAGATGATAAAGCGATTCAATTTTGAAGCGTTTTCTAGTTGAAGAAATAATTCTCTTATCAATTTCTGTTTAGAAATTACCTTAAAACCTTGTTTGGAACGATAAAAGAAGTTTTCAAGTTCTTTTAATTCCTCAATTTGAAAAAAATCTTTTCCGAAAGAATCCTTGGTAAAAAACAAGGTTAGCATATGTGAAGAGCGCGAACCACTCAAATCACTTTTAAACACATGCGGAATGTTGCTTCCAATAATTAAAATATCACCTTTGGAATAATAATTAATCGTGTCGCCAACCACCAGAGTGCCTTCGCCCTCCACGATAAGACTCAATTGAATTTCCTCGTGCTGGTGAAGCTTATCATAGAAAGCATCTTCCTTATCAACTTGAAAAACCAATCCATCTGCTTCTGGCTTGGGAATTTTGAATGGCAATACTTTCATAATTATAATTTGGCATAAACTATTCAAAAATAAGTTAATTATGCATTTATTGGATAATAAAGTATCATAAAAGGATAAAAGTCTATTAACCGGACTATCAAATCCAAACTACTTTTACATTATCAAAAATGATGAATTATGAGCATACAATGGAAAGGCGTCATGCCTGCAGTCACGA
The DNA here is from genome assembly GCA_002426755.1 of Flavobacteriaceae bacterium UBA5544. Classification (GTDB taxonomy): domain Bacteria; phylum Bacteroidota; class Bacteroidia; order Flavobacteriales; family Flavobacteriaceae; genus JBPOFM01. Next base: position 223,430 of record DINI01000006.1, on the reverse strand, counting down.
CGAAGTTCACGGATAACGACGAACTCGATTTAAAAACATTTGAACTAAACATCCAAGCGCAACTCAACGCAGGTGTTCATGGCATTGTCCTTGGCGGAACTTTAGGAGAAGCCAGCACCTTGTTGGACGATGAAAAAAGAACACTCACCACCACGACGGTTGATATTGTAAAAGGTAAAGTTCCTGTGCTTATCAACATTGCAGAACAAAGTACGAAAGGAGCCATTTTAGCAGCACAAAAAGCCGAAGAAGATGGTGCAAAAGGGCTCATGATGTTGCCACCGATGCGCTACAAATCAGGAGATAGAGAAACGGTTGAATATTTTAAAGCAGTTGCCAATAGTACTTCATTGCCAATTATGGTCTATAACAATCCGGTGGATTATAAAGTTGAGGTGACTTTGGATATGTTTGAAGAATTGCTGGAATGCAAAAACATTGAAGCGGTGAAGGAATCCACGCGAGATATTTCAAACGTCTCCAGAATCAAAAACCGTTTTGGCGACCGACTCAAAATCATGACAGGTGTGGACACCATCGCCTTGGAAAGTTTATTGATGGGTGCCGACGGCTGGATTGCAGGTTTGGTGTGCGCCTTTCCTGCCGAGACCGTTGCCATCTACGAACTTCAAAAAGCAGGACGCATCAAAGAAGCCATCGAAATTTACCGTTGGTTTTTGCCTTTGCTAGAGTTGGATATAAACCCTAAATTAGTACAGAATATAAAACTGGCAGAAGTTTACACAGGAATTGGGACTGAAAATGTCCGTGCGCCTCGATTACCTTTACATGGTGATGAACGCAAACAAGTGATTAAAATCATTGAGGATAGTTTAAAAAACAGACCAAAATTACCAGATTATAAAAATTTGTAAAAGAAAGTAGCCACGAATGCACGAATGTTTTTTAATAATTATTCGTGTATTCGTGGCAAAAAAAGAATACTAATTAAAATAGACCCAGTAAATGAATGTCCCTTCTTTGAGGGATTTAGGGAAGCTTATGATAACAGGAAAGAACCACATAGGAAACAAACAATCTTCAAAAGGAAACAAGACTTACAAAACATTCAATCCACTATTGAACCTTGAAAACAATTCTGTGTTTACCGAAGCTACGTCAGAAGAAATTGAGGAAGCTGTGGACTTGGCGTCAGAGGCATTTAAAACCTATAGAAATAGTTCAGGCAAAAAAAAGGCAAAATTTTTAAATGCAATAGCTGACGAAATTTTAGCCTTGGGAGATGAACTCATAACAATCTACTGTTCCGAATCTGGATTGCCAGAAGGTCGGGCTCAAGGCGAACGCGGGCGCACCATCGGCCAGTTAAAATCCTTTGCAAACTTATTAGAGGAAGGCTCTTGGGTTGAAGCGTCCATAGACACTGCACAGCCAAATCGTCAACCATTACCAAAATCGGAAATTAGAAAAATGCTCATTCCAGTTGGACCCATCGCTGTTTTTGGAGCTAGTAATTTTCCGTTGGCATTTTCAACTGCTGGTGGTGATACTGCTTCGGCTTTGGCTGCTGGTTGTCCTGTTATTGTCAAATCGCATCCTATGCATGCTGGTACGGGCGAATTGGTAGCTTCCGCTATCATCAAAGCTGCACAAAAAACAGGAATGCCAAATGGTGTGTTTTCAAATTTGAACAGCAGCGGTATCGAAGTTGGGGAACGATTGGTAAAGCATCCAAAGGTCAAAGCGGTTGGATTCACAGGAAGTTATAAAGGTGGAAAGGCACTCTTTGATTTGGCTGCAAAACGTGATGAACCTATTCCTGTATTTGCGGAAATGGGAAGTGTCAATCCGGTCGTATTTCTTCCAGAAATCTTAAAAGTCAAAGGCGAATCATTGGCAAAAACCTATGCAGGTTCCATCACTTTGGGTACGGGACAGTTTTGCACCAATCCAGGGTTATTATTAGGGATAAAAAGTGAAGCGCTTTCAAATTTCATCGAAAATCTTTCCGATGAGATATTGAAAATTGAACCTTCAAGTATGTTGCATCCAAATATCTATGAGACCTTCAATAGGAATAAGCAAAAGGCAATCTCCCAAAACGGTATAACTCTGTCCGCAGAATATACAACAGATACAAAACCAAACTTCGCCAAACAAGCTGTGGCAACAGTGGATGGCAAGACGTTTCTTAAAACCCCAACCCTACATCAGGAAGTATTTGGCCCTTATTCCATAGTTGTTCAATGTGAGGATGAAGTGCAATTGGAGACAATCATTTCAAATTTGGAAGGCCAATTGACTGGAACTATTATGGCAGGGGAAAACGAAATTTCAAGTTACCCAAATATCGTTTCAGCCTTGCAAAACAGAGTTGGGCGCATCATTTTCAACGGCGTTCCGACCGGTGTCGAGGTCTGTGCGTCCATGACACATGGCGGACCGTTTCCTGCCTCAACCGATAGCCGATTTACCTCGGTGGGGACAGATGCCATCAAACGTTGGGTGCGACCTTTCAGTTTTCAGGATTGGCCGAATGAACTGTTGCCCGACGAATTGAAGAACGAAAACCCATTGAAAATTTTTCGCTCCATCGATAACAAACTGACCCAAGATAGGATATGAAATTTTTTAAACCTTTTATAATTGCTTTCCTGTTTTTATTATTTGGAACTGAAAGTGGAATCGCTCAAAATACGTCCGCTGCATTGGATAGTTTGATTAAAGACTATCAGCAACACGAGGGTTTTGATAGGTCCAAATTTCCTTTGGGATTGTACACAAAAGACTATTTTAAATCGGAAGCTGATTTTGCCCAGAAGATTCTAAATGAATTGTCGAAAATAGATACCGTAGGATTGAGCGAAACCGAGCACATTTCCGCTGAACTTTTGGCGTTTGTCTTACAGGACCAAATTGACTTTTACAAATTTGAGCAGTTCCTTAACCCTATTCTTTCGGATGCTGGATTTCATAGCGATTTAACATATCAAGTCAAGCCGTTGGCGAATTATTGGCAAGTAAAGGAATATTTAAAAATGTTGAATGCGATACCAGAATTCGTCAATCAAAATCTTGAGAATTTACGTGAAGGATTAAAAAAGGGAATGTCGCAACCATTGATTATTTTTAAAGGATATGAATCGACTTATAACGACCATATCGTCAAAAATTTTGAGGATAGTTTTTATTATTCACCTTTTAAAAATTTGCCAAACGATTTATCTGAAACCCAAAAAGATTCAGTTTTAAAAGCTGCTAAATTAGCAATTGAAACAAAAGTCACTCCTGAATTCAAACGCATCAAATCCTTTTTTGAGACCGAATATTTTCCAAATACAAGAAAAACGTTAGGCATTTCAGAAACTCCAAACGGAGCGGATTTTTATCAAAATAGAATCAATTATTACACCACAAGTACCCAATACACTGCTGATGATATTCACCAAATTGGTTTGAGGGAAGTTGCGCGTATCAAATCCGAAATGGAAAAGATTATCAAAGATTTGAACTTCAAGGGAAGTTTTGCAGACTTCTTCCATTTCTTAAGAACCGATAAGCAGTTTTATGCTGAAACTCCCGACGAATTATTGATGATAGCGCGTGATATTGCCAAACGTATTGACGCGCAATTACCACGTTATTTTAAAACCTTGCCACGCAAACCGTATGGAGTTGCCGCTGTACCCGATGCCATTGCGCCAAAATATACAGGAGGGCGATATATTGGCACTTATAAAGAAAGCACAGAACCGGGTTATTATTGGGTTAATACCTACGATTTGCCTAGTAGAACACTGTACACCATTCCTGCTTTGACAGCGCACGAAGCAGTTCCTGGACATCATTTGCAGGGAAGTTTGAACAATGAATTAGGGGACAGTATTCCACAGTTTCGAAAAAACTTATATCTATCCGCTTATGGTGAAGGATGGGGATTATATTCAGAATTTTTAGCGGATGAAATGGGCATTTACAGAACACCTTACGAACAATTTGGAAAACTCACCTACGAAATGTGGCGCGCCTGTCGATTGGTTGTAGATACAGGAATCCATGCCAAAGGCTGGACACGTGAACAAGTTGTGGATTACATGTCTTCAAATACAGCATTGTCCCTTCACGAAATCAATACAGAAACCGACCGTTACATTTCTTGGCCAGGACAGGCATTGTCTTATAAAATAGGCGAATTGAAAATACGAGAGCTGCGCCAAAAAACCGAAAAGGAGTTGGGTGCTAAATTTAATATCCGTGAGTTTCATGAAATCATTTTGGAGCAAGGCACAGTAACCTTGTCTATTTTGGAAGAGCGAGTAAATCATTATATTCAGAAAGTGAAAAATGAGTAAAAGTACCTTTGTTTGCATTGACGCACATACTTGCGGAAATCCCGTACGGGTAATTAAGGAAGGTGGTCCAAACCTCGTCGGAAACACCATGAGCGAAAAACGTCAGCATTTTTTAAAAGAATACGACTGGATTCGCAAAGGTTTGATGTATGAACCTCGTGGACACGATATGATGAGTGGTTCCATTTTATATCCACCACACAATCCTGAAAATGATTTTGCGATTTTGTTTATAGAAACCTCCGGTTGTTTGCCAATGTGCGGACATGGAACTATTGGAACGATTACGATTGCCATAGAGGAAGGATTGGTCACACCAAAAATTCCAGGAAAAATTAAAATGGAAGCACCGGCAGGATTGGTGGAAATAGAATATCAGCAAACAGGTAATAAGGTCGATTGGGTAAAACTGACCAATGTAAAAAGTTATTTGGCTGCTGAAAATTTAAAAGTTGAGTGTCCGGAGCTCGGTGAGATAACTTTTGATGTCGCTTATGGCGGAAATTATTATGCCATCGTTGACCCTCAACAAAATTTTTCAGGAGTGCAAGATTTTTCGGCGTCAAAAATCATTCACTATTCCCAAGTGGTCAGACAACGAATCAATGAAAAGTATCCAAATTACTTCATTCATCCAGAAAATGACACTATTAGAAATGTAACGCACTTATTGTGGACAGGAACACCAATTGACCCGACGTCATCTGGCAGAAATGCGGTGTTTTATGGCGATAAGGCGATTGATAGAAGTCCTTGTGGTACCGGCACATCGGCAAGATTGGCGCAATTATATGCCAAAGGCAAGCTGAAAGTCGGTGAAGACTTTATACACGAGAGTTTCATAGGAAGTAAATTTATAGGCCGTGTTGAAAAAGAAGCGACTTTAGAAGGTAAATTAGCAATTGTTCCAAGCGTCAAAGGTTGGGCTAAAATTTATGGTCATAATACCATTACCATAGATTCTGACGACGACCCTTATGCTTTTGGATTTCAAGTTATATAAATAAAAGATACCTGTCAGTTCGAGCGGAGTCGAGAACCGTATCTCGACTCCGCTCGATGTGACAGTCACTAAAAAAATGAGTAAAAAAGTAATCATTATTGGTGGCGGAATCATAGGTTTATGTTCTGCATATTATCTTCAAAAAGAGGGTCATCAAGTCACAATTATCGACCAATCCAATATGGATGCAGGAGCGTCTTATGTCAATGCTGGCTATTTGTCACCAAGCCATATAGTGCCATTGTCTGCTCCAGGTGTTATGAAAAAAGGTTTGAAATGGATGTTCAATCCAGCGAGTCCGCTTTATATCAAACCAAGATTGGATGCTGATTTTATAAAATGGACAATGGCTTTCAACAAGTCGTGCAATGCCAATCATGTGAAAAGAGCAATTCCTGCCATAAAGGATTTGTCATTAATGAGCCAAGATTTATATGATGATATAAAACGTGACGAAAACTTTACATTTCATTATGAAAAGAAAGGTTTATTGATGCTCTGTCAAACCGACAAATTGTTGGAAGAAGAAATAGAAACTGCAAATTTGGCCAATCGTGAAGGACTTGAAGCACGAGAAATCAATCTTGAAGAATTGAAGATATTGGAACCATACGTTAAACTGAATGTTAAAGGCGCAACTTATTATAAGGGTGATTCACATACGACGCCGCACGAGTTTATGACCGAAATGAAGGCGCACTTAAAGAGCAAAGGTGTTCAATTTTTTTCCAATGAAAAAGTTGAGGATTTAGAAGTTAAGAATGGAATGATTACCTCTATCAAAACCAAGCATCAAACATTAAAAGCGGATGAATTTGTTTTAGCAGCAGGCTCTTGGAGTCATATGTTGAGCAAAAAATTAGGGCTGAAACTATTGTTGCAAGCAGGAAAAGGTTATAGAATCAATAGCGCAACGGCAACAGGAATTCAGGTTCCGGCCATTTTATGCGAAGCCAAGGCAGCCGTAACTCCTATGAATGGGTTTACCCGTTTTGCCGGAACTATGGAAATTGCAGGCATCAATCACAACATTAATAAAGTGAGGGTCGAAGCCATTGCCAATGCTGTGACACGATATTACCCTGAAATTAAATTATCAGAAGACGAAAAAAACGATGCCGCCTGTGGATTGCGCCCTGTAACACCTGATGGTTTGCCTTATATTGGCAAATCTTCAAAATGTAAAAACCTGACCATTGCAGCAGGTCATGCTATGATGGGTTGGAGTATGGGGACCGGAACGGGAAAACTAGTTTCTGAAATTATTTTAGACAAAAAAACTTCCATGGAGATGAATATGTTCGATCCTGACAGAAAATTTTGATAGTTAAAATGCTTACATTCTTCGGTTTATCGGTTTAAATTACCACAGCGTAAATTTCAACTATTGTAATGACCGTTTAACGGAATTTTTTTGCTAACTCGTATGATAGTATAATATTTATACAATAATTCCCTGATTAATAGCACCAAATCTATTGTTTAATTTTTTAATTGGGTTATTATGAATATTGAAATCACCAGTTACAACAACCATTTTAAAATCAAGGGAATACTAAACAGACAGAATGTTTATGTATTCAACAAAGAATTTAAAAACATCTTCGACAAGTTCAATTCATTAACTTTAAGTATTGAAGGTTTGACAAGTATCGACCGTTATGGCGTCAATGCTTTGGCGCAATTGCACAACGAATCGATTTCACGACAAAAAAACCTTTCCATTATTGGAATGGGATGTGATGATTTATATGAGCATTTTAAATCTGAAGAAACGGCGGCTTAAGAAGCCATCTCTAGCTACAACAACCAACAAAAAATAATAGGCTTCATCGTCAGGATTTTATGATGAAGCCTATTTTATTTGTTATAAGTGAATCAAAGTGCATTCTTTTGATGCTTAAAAAAGGCGTCTGCTTGTAGTTGCATGAGCTCGCGGGCTTTTTTACGTTTGTATTGATAAAGCTCGTCTTCATCAGCAATGTCATTGTAGATTTTGTTGTTGATGGCCATATCGGTTTTCAATAACACATTGCGCTCGTTGACTTTTTGCTCAACCCAAGTTTTTACAGCGGTTTCTTCATCTTCAAGTTTAAAATCGTATTGCCCTTTTGGAGATAAGAGTTTTGCGAATATTGGAGACGTTTCAATCGCCAAAAACAATAGAAAGATAAAAAAGGGTGGCAGCCACGGCAATTCGCCCAACGCGTTTACTCGTGCCATAAGACCATCAAAACCATCAATAATAGGTTGCGATGCACTGACTTTAGTGGTGTAATCTGTTTGAAGTTGTAATATTTGAGCTTCAATCCCCGAGATTTTTTCTTTGTTGTCCAGTTTCAATTGTTGCAACTCCGCCAGAGCAGCATCGTGTTTTTCTCTTTTTTCAGCATACACCGGACCTTTTCCCAATAATTTAGTGCCGGCCGTACCTTCAGCTTCATTGATATACACATCATAAAGTGCGTTTACTTCAGCTTCTTTGGTATCAATTTGAGATTGGAGGGATTTGATATCGTTTTGCAACCCTTCAATTGTAGGAGTGAATTGTTGAGCAATCTGACCTTTGTTTGCAAGTGTCAATTCATTTTTCTGCTCCAATAACACTTGGTTGATTTCCTTTTCAAAAATTTTCAATTCCAAAGGTTTTGAAATCACTACTGCAATGATCACTGCCAAAATAATCCGTGGTGATGCCTGAATCAGCTCGTCCATAAAGCTGCCACGTTTTTTTATGGTAGAAACGATAAAGCGGTCGAGATTGAAAATAAGCAAGCCCCAAACCAAGCCAAAACCAACAGCCAAATAAGTTTTGTCAAAAACAGTATAAAGCGCATAACTGGCTGCAATAAAAGCCATCACAGCTGTAAAGAAAACTGTAGCGCCGATACCGGCATATTTATTTTGTTCGCCGTTGGAACAGTTGTCTAGAATATCACTGTCTGAACCAGAACAAATGATGAAGAATTTTTTTAACATAACAGATTCGATTTTTGGTTGATTGACTATTAGAACGTTAAGTTAGGCTATTTGTTACATTTTAAGAAAATAAAAAAAAGCCTCATTGTACTTGAGGCTCAATTTAATTTCACAAAATTATATTTATTTCTTGCCAAAATCACCAATGAATTTGCTTTCTATTTCAACAATCGGTGGTTCGGTTGTTGAACTGATATCAGCATTTTTGTTGTTCCTGACTGCTTTTAGAGCATCTTCGAATGTAACTTCTGTTTCGTCTAAATAGAATTTTGCGCCATGTCTGTTCATCACTTTTAAATGACTAGCGGCATTTTTGACTGTTGGTTTTGGCATGCCTTCAGTTCCAATAAAACCCGTCTGTTTTTTTGGATTGTTTATGGTGATTGGTTCTTTAGAAATATAAACCTTGGGGTTTTTAGAATCCGATTGCTTGGTTGAGATATTAAGCTCTTTATTCTTTTTTAAAAGCTCAATGGCTTTGTCAGATGAAATCGATTTTCCCTCATAATAAAATGTAGCACCTTTTTTTGCCATTTCTATCACATGGTCTAATGGTGATTTTGGTGCTGGTGGTGGAGGTGGTGGAGGAACTTCTTTTTCATAACTGTCAATTGTAGCTTGCATTTTCTTCTTTTGCGCAGGAGTTGCGTCAGCTGGAACTGGAGGTTGCGGAACCTCTTTTACCTTCATGGCTTTTGGCGACTCTGGAGCTGGAGGAGGTGGAGGTGGAAAATTTGGAAATGGCTCGGCATTTGCCTGTTGATCTTTTGACATTCTTTTGTAAATGTATTCCATTCTCTCAACATCCTTTTGTTTATAAATACGGTTTCTTTCTGGTTTGTCATTGTGTTGGGAAGCTAATTTATTGTATTCTGCGACTTCTTCCGCAGTTGCTTGTTGTTGCTTTTGCATATTGTCATTGAATTCAACTACGACTTTGTTATCTTTATAAATTTTGGTGATGTAATGACCAGGAAGCACATCAGATGCATTTACTTGAATGTTGCCATTTAATATTTTGCCGTTTTTATCTACTAGATAGCCTTTTTTGTTATAGTAACGTTTCGGATTGTAATGAATCACAAACAAGGTTTCGCCATTTACGTTTACGAAGCCAGTTGCTGGAGGAGGTGGAGGTGGGAAATTTGGAAATGGTTCAGCTTTAGCCTGTTGCTCTTTAGACATTTTTTTGTAGAGGTATTCCATTCTCTCAAAATCTATCTGCTTAATGATTCGAAGTTTTTCTGGTTTGTCATTGTGTTGGGAAGCTAATTTATTGTATTCTGCGATTTCTTCCGCAGTTGCTTTTTGTTGTGTTGTATCCCCAATGATATAAGCAGCTTCATCCAATCTTATTTGTTTTAGATCGCCTTTGAGTTCATCCATGATTTCAGTGATCAAACTCATCTTGATGCCACCAACAGTTTTGATTCTTAAATCGGATTCTGAATTATTGGTCGCTTTGGCAAAATCTTCTTTTAGTTGTACGAGTGATGTTTCTTTTCCATTAAGTTTAAAAATATCTGGATTGAAGGAAATTTCTAAAACCGGATATGAACCTTCATCGGTATTCGACATTAATCTCAAAACAGCACCTTCTCCCAATGGCTGCACGCCGTTTCGGTATAATTTTTTATATTCTTCGTTGGTGTATAAATTTACTTGATAGTAATGTTTGCCATAATTCACAGCATTTTTTTCAAGTTTACTTACATAATACAAGCTAAAGTCTGAAGTTTCGGATTTTTCTAATACATCATTTTTGATTCTTTTGTTATTAATCCAAACGCCGTAGATTTTCCCATCTTTCCAAGTGTCCAGTTCTGTTTGGGTTGGCTGTTTTTTTGTGGGCGTTTTAGGAGGATTTGGCAAGCGAAGTTTTTGTTCTTCTGTTAATTCAGAATATTTTTTTGATTCAAGAATGTTCTTGTTTTTATCAACAAATTCAATGGTAACATTTTTGTAGTAATAATCTTTTTCAGAATTTGTGTCGATAGCTGCTTTGACATTTTGAGGATTTGAATTGCTTTGAGCAATCGGTTTTTCAATCACATTTCTTTCGCTAAACCCATAAAGCGTAAGTGAGACCAACGGTAATAGCAACAGGCTTCGCAGCCAAATTTTCTGTTTTGATGTGTGTGTTTTCATAACTGTAAATCGTTTTTTGATGGATGAATAATTGATGGCGTTTGCCAAGTGAGGTTCTATAACATTTGATGAGAATGTCAATAATAATTGTTGATATAGAGAAGGTGAAATCCCTTGTTTTAAAACGGCTTCGTCCGCCAAAAACTCGTGATTCATTTTGATGGATTCTTTTGTGAAATAAATCAAAGGATTAAACCAAAATATAATTTGTAAAATTTCGATGAGCAGTACATCGAGGCTATGTTTTTGTTTTGCATGAGCTTCTTCATGAATAAACACTTCGTGTGGAATCTGTTGTGTTTCAAATTTTTGTTTGTTCAGAAAAATGTAACTAAAAAATGTGTGTGGTGTAACCAAATCACGTAACAGAACATGTGTAAAATTTTGTGCTTTGTGTTTTGGGTTTTGTTTTATTTTGAAGACGATTTTAGATAAATTCAAAATAAATTTGATTCCAAAAAGAAGAACGCCTACACCATATAAACTCCATAAAATTATTGGTAAATAATTGGTTGGTTCTTGTAGAGTTTCAGGCTGTATATCCACATTTTGAACCCTTGGAAATTCAGTAACAGTTGATATTACAGGTTCGATGTAAGTTGTAAATGTAATGAGCGGAATTGAAAGCGCACTAAAAATAGCCAACAACAAATAATAACGTTTTAGCTGATGCATGTTTTCTTTCTCCAAAAACAATTTGTAGAACACCAAGAAAATGGCCAAACATGCGCTGAATTTTAAGAGATATTCCAACATAGCTATTTGTTTTTGATTTCGTTGTCGATGATTGCTTTGAGTTCTTCCAATTCTTTCTTGGTCAAATCGGTTTCCTTCGTAAAAAAGGAAGCAAATTGTGAGGCACTATCATTAAAAAACGTTTTGATGAGTACATTGACATGCTTTGAAAAATAATCTTTCTTTTTCACTAACGGATAATATTCGCGCGACTTTCCATAAAGCGTGTAACCCACAAACTTTTTGTCCGTCATTCGTTTTAAGAGCGTCGCAACTGTCGTTGTAGCAGGTTTTGGGTTTGGGTATGCTTCCAATAAATCTTTCATAAAAGCTTTTTCAAGCTTCCAGAGATGGTTCATCAATTCTTCTTCTGTTTTTGTCAATTGCATTGCTCTACGTTTTTAGAATGTACTCTACAAATGTAGAATAAAATTTTGATTTTCCAAATTCATCAGTAAATTTTTATTTAAATAGGTTATCTTTGGAACATAAATATTTGCAATCCCCAAAGATGAAAAAACTGATTCTCATTATATTATGTGGTTTTTTGTTTTCTAATGATCTGTTTTCACAAACCATTGGAGATTTAATCAATAAAGTGAATTTGGATACTTTATCCGTAAAGGTTCAGGAATTTACGGGCGAAATCCCTACGATTGTCAATGGTAACCCGGTAACTATTTTAAATAGACAAAGCAATAATAATGACTTGGCAGCCGAATACATAAAGCATGAATTTTCCCGTCTGGATAATCTGACAATCACTGACCAAATTTATAGTGCCAATGGGCGTAACATCATCGCAACACAACTCGGTAAAACGAATCCAAACAACATTTATCTTATTTGTGCACACTACGATTCCGTAGCTAATTATTGTGCAGATGACAATGGCAGTGGCACGATGGCAGTTTTGGAAATTGCTCGGATTTTATCCACTCAATGTTTTGATAGCACCATCATTTATGCACTTTGGGACCAAGAAGAGAATGGACTCATCGGTTCCAATTATTATGCACAACAAGCGGCAAGCAATGGTGATAATATACTGGGCGTACTCAATATTGATATGATGGGCTATGATGGTGACAATGATGATGATTTTGATATCGATGTGCGAAATTTTGGAAATTCTCTAGGGATGAAGGATGATATTATTTCTGTGCTGAACAATCCCACTTATGGATTTACTTTGAATGTGAATGTAGTCAATCCAGGAACGACAGCCAGTGACCACTCACGATTTTGGAGTCAAGGGTATTCGGCAGTTTTGGTTGGCGAAGCTTGGTCCAATAACGACCAAACGCCTTTTTATCATGGTTCTGGTGATCGATTTGCGACTTTGGACATGCCTTATTACCATCAACTGACAAAAGTGATTTTGGGGTACATGGCGACCAAAGCAGGACTAATTGGTGTAGACAATCGGTTATCGGCTACCGCTACAACATTAACCGCAAATCAAAATGGAGCAACTTATCAGTGGTATAATTGCGATACAGAATTGCCGATTTCAGGTGCTATAAGTAGAACGTTCAATCCATTAGAAAATGGTAATTATTCGGTTGAAATAACTTCAGGCAGTTGTATAGAAAAAAGCGATTGCTATGCATTTGTGACTTTAGGAATCGACAGTTTTACGGATAGTGAAGTTTCCATCTATCCAAATCCCGTAAAGAATGAGTTGCATATCGATTTGGGAATTGCAACAGACGTAACCATAAATATATTTGATGTGTCGGGGAAACTCGTTTCAACTAAAACAATCCAAAGTGATAAAATTACCATGTCACTAAAAGAGATGTCCAATGGGATATATTTCGTCGAAGTGAAGTCTTCCGAAAAATCAAGAACTTTTAAGATAGTGAAGGACTAATTCGATTTTTTCGCCATTAATAAACTCATAATTTTGAGCCTTTATGTTTTAATGCCTTTAAGCGCAAAAATCTATTTGCTCAATTCTGTGAAATATTTGTAAAACAAAGGAATCGTTTCAATCCCTTTCAAGTAATTCCAAATCCCAAAATGTTCATTAGGTGAATGGATGGCATCGCTGTCCAAACCAAATCCCATCAAAATTGTTTTGCTTTTCAATTCCTGCTCAAATAGCGCAACAATGGGAATGCTTCCTCCGCTGCGTTGTGGAATGGGCTCTTTTCCAAAAGTATCTTGATACGCTCTTGACGCGGCTTGATATCCAACACTATCAATTGGAGTGACATAACCTTGACCTCCATGATGAGGTTTTACCACAACTTTGGTTCCTTTTGGCGCAATGCTTTCAAAATGTGTTTTGAACAAATCTGTGATGTCTTCCCAATCTTGATGTGGTACCAATCGCATCGATATTTTCGCATAAGCTTTACTGGCAATAACCGTTTTTGCGCCTTCACCTGTATAACCTCCCCAAATGCCGTTCACATCCAATGTCGGTCTTATGGCGTTTCGCTCATTGGTTGTATAGCCTTTTTCACCATACACATCTTCAATATCCAAAGCCTTTTTATAAGTTTCCAATGAAAATGGTGCTTTCGCCATTTGAGCCCGTTCGTCATCTGAAAGATGTTCTACTTTATCATAAAATCCTGGAATCGTAATATGGTTGTTTTCATCGTGCAGCGAAGCAATCATCTTACAGAGTATATTGATTGGATTTGCCACAGCGCCTCCATATAATCCAGAATGTAAATCCCTGTTTGGTCCAGTGACTTCCACTTCTACATAACTCAAACCTCGCAAGCCTGTAGTGATGGATGGTGTATCTTTTGAAATCATTCCAGTATCAGAAATCAAGATGACATCATTTTTAAGTTTCTCTTGATGGGTCTTTACAAATTTTGAAAGGTTGACGCTGCCAACCTCCTCTTCGCCTTCAATCATGAACTTCACGTTGCATGGCAATTGATTGGTAGAAGTCATAAACTCCAAAGCCTTCACATGCATATACATTTGTCCTTTATCATCACAAGCGCCACGTGCAAAAATGGCTCCCTCTGGATGTAATTCTGTTTCTTTAATGACAGGTTCAAATGGTGGAGATTTCCAAAGATTCATAGGGTCTGGCGGTTGCACATCGTAATGTCCATAGACCAAAACAGTGGGCAGGTTTTCATCAATTATTTTTTCACCATATACAATTGGAAACCCATCTGTTTTGCAAATTTCTACATGGTCACAACCTGCTTTTTCCAAACTAGCTTTAATTGCATCAGCAGTGCTCAAAACATCTTTTTGGTAGGCGGAATCCGCACTGACTGATGGAATTTTGAGAAGTTCAATCAATTCATTGATAAATCTATCTTTATGCTGATGGACGTAGGATTGTATGTCTTTCATGAATAATTGTGTGTTAATTTCCGAAAAGGAGTGAATATGCTTTCGATTTCTTCAAAAGTACAAAAATTGGGAGGAACATTTTAGTAAAGAAGCTATTTGAATATTCAAAGTATTGTTTATATTTGCATCCCAATTCCGATACCTTTTCGGAATATAAGTTGCAGGCGTGGTGGAATTGGTAGACACGCTAGACTTAGGATCTAGTGCCGCGAGGTGTGGGAGTTCGAGTCTCCCCGCCTGTACTGACAGAAAAGCTTCAATGTATGTTGAGGCTTTTTTTATGACAAATTTTTCAAGTTAAACAAGATAGTCTTCTTTCCTTTTGAGTTAACAATTGTTGCTTTTCCATTTTTAATTTGTTTTAAATTAGTTCCTCTAAAAATAGCTCATGTATTACAGGAAAAGGCATGGAAAGGGATTTCGATATGTGGACAAATCCAACCAAACCATCACAGATGAAAAGTTAAAGGATTGGTTCAAATCGTTGGTGATTCCACCAGCGTGGACGGATGTTGAGATTGATTCCAAGAAAAGTGCTAAAATTTTGGTGACCGGACGGGATGATAAAGGCCGTAAGCAATACATTTATAATCCAAAATTTAGAGAGCAGCAAGACCAACAAAAATTTGACCGCATTCTACATTTTGCAGAACAATTGGAGCATATGCGACGTGTGACAGGCCAACATCTTCGCAAGCGCACTTTGGGACGAGAGAAAGTTTTGGCATGTATGGTTCGTTTGCTTGAAGCTGCTTATTTTAGACCTGGTAGTGACCGCTATTCCAAGGAAAATCATAGTTATGGATTGACCACCATGCGCAGCAAACATATGCAGATAGACGGTGATGAATTGATTTTTAATTACATTGGAAAATCTGGGAAAGAGCAGGAACGTCATGTTGTTGATAAAAAATTGGCCCGAATTGTTCAAGAAATTGATGATTTGCCGGGTTATGAAATATTTAAGTTCATTGATGAAGAAGGGCATAGACAAGATGTAAAAAGTGAACATCTCAATGAGTACATTCGGGAAGTCATGGGAGAGGAATTTTCAGCAAAAGACTTCAGAACTTGGGCAGGTACAGTCATAGCCGCTATGGCTTTGGACGAAATAGGAGCACTGGAAGAAAAGGACCAAAAAGCATTGGACAAAAACATTCGGGATGCTGTTGTGAAAGTGAGTGAACATTTAGGAAATACACCTTCCGTAGCTCGTGGTTCTTACATCGACCCAAGAATTATTGAAGAGTATATCGATGGAAAAACAATCAACTATTTTCAAAATGAAGTCAATCGTCTTCTAAAAAAGAATGAGAATCTATCCCGTGAGGAATTGGGCGTTTTATGTATGTTGAAAAAGAAATTGAATTAGGTCTTTTACAATTTCAGGGACTTCAATGTCACAGTACCTGTTTTTAATCCTTTGCCTGTAATATTTAATTCAATATCTCCTCCTTCCGTTGAGGATTGAACGATGACAACCAATTTCCCGCTGAATAATTTCATGGTTGGTAAATGAAATAGCTCAAGAGACGTTGCGTCACCATTGCAAGCCGCTCTAAAAGAACCTTTGCCTTTTACTTTAAAATTTAATTGATTGGTTGCTGTAGGGCACGGATTCCCATCTTTATCCACCACAGAAACGGTCACGAAGGCTAAATCTTCACCATTCGCTTTCAGGGTTTTTACATCTGGGTCAAGAATCAATTGATGTGGTTTTCCTGCGGTTTTTACTTCCTTTTCTGAAATGGCTTTTCCATTTTTATCAAGTGCAACCACTTTTAAGGTTCCAGGTTCGTATTTGACATCCATCCACATCAATCGATATCTGTTTTGTGGTGTGTCCTTGGTTTTCCTTTGGATACCCAGACTTTTTCCGTTCAGGAATAATTCGGCACTATCATAATTGGTATACACAAAAACAGGCGTGGTTTCTCCTTCACGACCTTCCCAATTCCAATGCGGAAGAATATGCAAAGTCTCATCGTCTGTATTCCATCGGCTGCGATATAAATAGTATCGGTCTTTAGGGATTCCAGCCAAATCTATCATCCCAAAATAGGAACTTCTCGATGGCCAAGCTTCATCATAAGGTGTGGGTTCGCCGAGATAATCAAAACCAGTCCAAACAAATTCGCCAATGACCCAAGGTTTGTCATCCTGCAACACAAAATCATCATCAGGTAAATTGGACCAACTGCAATATTCCAAATCATAGGATGACGATTGAAAATCATCATAAGTTTTCATGCTGGCTTTCTCCACGGGGAATTTATAAATACCACGAGAACTCACGGTGGAAGCAGTTTCGGAACCTAAAATATAACCTTGTGGAAATTTTTCAAATGCTTCTTCATATAGATGGACACGATAATTCAGTCCAGGCACATCCAATAAAGCTCCAAATCCTGATTCCATCACGGCTTTTACTTGGTCCATGCCAACAGTCACGGGACGTGTTGGGTCTTCACGATGGAAAATATCCTGTAACCATTTGGCTCGTTTCACACCTTCATTTCCCCATTGGTCTGGCACCTCATTACCAGCGCTCCACATGACAATGGACGGATGATTTCGGGTGGCGTGTACCAAGTTTATCACATCTTTTTCGGCGTAATCTTCAAAATAAAGATTGTAACCATTTTGTACTTTCGGCTTTGCCCATTCATCAAAACTTTCGGCCAAAAACATAAACCCCATTTCATCACAAAGTTCCAACTGCTCAAGTGATGGCATATTATGCGAACTTCGGATGGCGTTGCAGCCCATGTCTTTTAGTATGGTCAACTGTCGTCTCAATGCCGAAATGTTTACCGCAGTTCCCAAAGGACCCAAATCGTGGTGCAAGCAAACACCTTTAAATTTCCGGACTTCGCCATTGAGGCTGAAACCTGTCTTGGCATCATACTTTATCTCTCTGATTCCAAATTTAGTCCTTACTTCATCCTTCAAAGTATCTCCAGAATATAATTTTGAAACGGCTGTATACAAGTACGGTGTCTCCGGACTCCAAAGTTTTGGGTTTTTTACAGCAATGTTTTGTTCAAATTGATTGCCAAACATTTTGTCTGTAGTGTCTGTATTGATATTGAAACCGTCAGCGTCCAAGATTTCAGTGACGAATCTCAAATTTTCCCCCGATACTTTTGTTTTGATATTGACTTTCGCAACTTCAGGAGTGATGAATGGCGTGGTGATAAAAGTTCCCCATTGGTCAATGCTTTGTTTGTTCTTTGTAATGATACTTACATTTCTGTACAGACCCGCTCCAGGATACCATCGAGAGGACAGACCTTTGTTGGTCAACTTTACGGCCAAGGTATTGTTATCTGTATTATTAAGATATTCAGTAATGTCAAAATAAAAATAGGCATACCCATATTTCCATTCCCCTACTTTTTTTCCGTTGATAAACACTTCGGGTTCGCTCATGGCGCCTTCAAAAAGAATGAGCACTTTTTTATTGCCATCAAAATTAGGTACTGAAAAAGTGGTGCGATACCAAGCTTCACCGATGTACGGCAAAGCGCCAGTTCTGCCCGTTTTTTCTGTCGCTACTTGCTCACCATTTTGGGTGATGGCTGTGGTTTGTTTGTCCACTTCCTTATCAAATGTGCCATAAATCGCCCAATCGTGAGGAACTGTCACATCTTCCCATTTTGAATCATCAAAATCCGATTGTGACGCATTTTTAGGATTGCCTTTTGTGAATTTCCAATGGTCTTTAAGAGTTTGGACGGTTCTTTCTTGGGCGCACAATGACCCATTAACAACTAACGAAACAAAAAACAGAACAAAGACAGATTTAGTCATGATGGAAATTTATTTTCAGTAAAAATACTATAAATTTTTTAAAAACCATACCAGTACCTACCAGTTTTATTTTATATTTGCATCATGAGTTTAATTTCTGTTAAAAAGCAATTGGGGATTCCAAAATACAAGCAAATTGTACAGTCCATTGAAGATGGGCTCACAAGCGGTATGATTAAAAAAGGAGATGCACTCCCGTCGGTCAATCATATCAGGGACACTTTTTCATTGTCGCGTGATACGGTTTTGATGGCATTCAACGAGTTGAAAACCAGAGGTATTGTCGAATCTGTGGCTGGAAAGGGCTATTACGTCAAGAGCGAACATATCAATGTGGCGCAAAAAATATTCCTCTTGTTTGATGAATTGAATGCTTTTAAGGAGGATTTGTACACGTCGTTTATCAATGAATTGGATGACAACATTCAGGTGGATATTTACTTTCATCATTTTAATGAAGACATGTTCCGCAAACTCATTTATGACAATATTGGCGATTATAATTATTATGTGATTATGCCTGCCAATCTCAAGCATACCGCAACGATTATTGAAAAATTGCCAAGTGATAAAGTCTATATTTTGGACCAAACGAATGCCGAATTATCTCAATATCCAGCCATTTACCAAAATTTTGAAAAAGATATTTTCAATAGTCTGATTTCGGCTCATTCCTTAATCAAAAACTATGAAAAAGTGGTGCTGTTGTTTCCTGAAAAGAAGCAACCTATTGGGATGTTGAACGGGTTTCAAAAATATCGAAAGCATACAAAATTCGCATATGAAGTCATTGATTCCTTAACCAACAGGGAATTGAAAAAGGGCGAAGTCTATTTGATTTTGGATGACCAAAGCTTGATTTTTTTGATTAAAAAATTACGGGACCAGCAATTGGTTTTGGGCAGAGATGTGGGTGTGATTTCCTATAACGACACCATGATGAAAGAAATTGTGGAAGGTGGCATCACGACCATTTCGACCGACTTTAACGCTATGGGAAAACGTCTGGCAGAAATGATTCGCAATAAGGAATTCGTGAAAATTGAAAACCCAAATTCTTTGATTATTAGAAATTCACTGTAGAAAATGTTCGAAGTTAAGCACATAAAACGCAAGGGCTCCAATTATATTGAAGTAATGCAATCAGATATGGTATATGCCAAAATCGATTTGAATTTGGGTGGCAGTTTGCAGGAATTGGTCATGGATAACAAAACCATTATTTCCAGTAAGGAAACGTTGCCTTATGAAGAATCGTACGCTTCTGCAATTTTGTTCCCTTTCGCAAACCGTATTGAGAATGGTGCTTATTTATTCAATAATAAGTCCTATCAGTTGCCCATCAACAAACCCGAAGAGAACAATGCCATCCACGGATTGGTGTACAACAAAAAGTTTGACGTTGTGCACTATGCGGCTTTTAAGAATGACGCCATTGTTCACATTCGCTATATTGAAAAAGGCGAACCTTTGGGATTTCCCTTTAAATATCTTATGACCTTATCGTATATCATAAAGTCGAAATCAATTGAATTGATAGTTGAGGTCAAAAATACCGATGATTTTTCATTTCCATTTACGGTCGGTTGGCATCCGTATTTTGTATCGAGCAATCTCAAAAACAGTTTTTTGACTATCGATTGCAACAAGAAAATTTTGGTGAATGACCAGAAAATTCCAACGCACGAAGAACTCATGGAGTTCCCAAAAGAAATTCAGATAGACGATATGCAATTGGATGATTGTTTTATGCTGAACAAAAAGGAGTTGACTTTTAAGACACCAGAGTACACAATGGATTTTTCATTTTCAACGGATGATAATTTCCTTCAATTATACATTCCACCAAACCGAAAAACCATCGCCATAGAGCCTCAAACCGGTTCAGCAAATAATTTCAACGACAATCGCGGACTGAAAACATTGCATCCTCAAGAATTGTTTGGGGTCAAATGGACCATCAACATTCGTTAAATAAACGTAACGATTCTGAATGACAGAAGTATATGAATGAAGCATTAATAGAAAAAGTAACGGACACGTTCAAGCAAAAATTTGAATCAAAACCCGTAATCATCAGTTCGCCAGGACGCATCAATTTGATTGGTGAACATACCGATTATAACGAAGGTTTTGTGTTTCCAGCGGCCATTAATAAAGGAATTATCGCTGCCATTGGGAAAAGTAGTGCTTCCATTTGTACCGCTTTTGCCTTGGACGCGCAGGAAGAATATGAATTTTTATTCGAGGACATTCAGCCAATTCCAAACGGTAATTGGAGAAATTATGTGATTGGTGTTGTTGCTGAAATTCAGAAAAAAGGCATCAAACTAGAACCTTTTAATGTTGTTTTTGCTGGAGATATTCCAAAAGGCGCAGGTTTGTCTTCGTCTGCGGCGTTGGAAAACAGCATTGTTTTTGGATTGAATGAGTTGTTCAATTTGAATCTTACCAAACACGAGATGATTCTGATTTCGCAGAAGGCAGAACACAATTATGTTGGTGTTCGTTGTGGGATTATGGACCAATATGCGAGTATGTTTGGGAAAGAAAATCATGCATTGTTATTGGACTGCAGAACACAGGAGGCCATTCCATATCATATCGATTTTAAGGAATATGGCATTATGTTGATTAACACCAATGTGAGCCACAACCTTGTTGATGCCGAATATAATGACAGACGTAATGTCTGCGAAAAGGTTGCGAGATTGCTAAAAGTCGATTTTTTAAGAGACGCTTCCGAAGAGGATTTAAAACAGATTGAATCTCAAATAACCCCAGTCGAATATCAAAAAGCACTTTACATTCTTCAGGAAAACGAACGTGTTTTGAAGGCAGGCAAAGCCATCGAGCATCATAAATTGAACGAATTGGGTCAGTTGTTGTTTGATGCACACTATGGCGCACAACACCAATTTAAAATCAGTTGCCCCGAATTGGATTTTTTAGTGGAACAAGCCAAAACCCACCCAAAAGTTATTGGAGCCCGAATGATGGGAGGTGGTTTTGGAGGTTGTACCATCAATATTGTGCATCAAGATGACATGGAAGTTTACGCTGATGATATTTCAGAAAAATACTATAAAAAATACGGAAAGCATTGCTCCATTTATAAAATTAAATTGTCGCAGGGCACACATCTCATTTAAAAATTAATAGCATGAACACAACTTCAGATATCCACAATTTTTCGCACAAACGGTTCAACAGTCTCACTGGAGAATGGGTGTTGGTGTCGCCACATCGCTCCAAACGTCCTTGGCAAGGGCAAGAGGAGGAAAGCGTCAAAGATGTTCGACCAACATACGATGAAACCTGTTATCTCTGTGCTGGAAATGTTCGGGCGAATGGTGAAATCAACCCAGATTATAAAGATGTTTTTGTGTTTACCAATGATTTTTCCGCCTTACAAGATGATTCCAAATTTTTTAAAATTGAAAATGGTTTGATTAAGGCCGAAAGTGAACAAGGCATTTGCAAAGTGATTTGCTTCAGTCCGGACCATTCCAAAAGCCTGGCGCAAATGAACGTTAGGGATATTCAAAAAGTGGTGTATGCGTGGCAAGATGAATTCAGGAATTTAAGCAAACTAAAAAATATTGAATACATCCAGATTTTTGAAAATAAAGGCGCAATTATGGGCTGCAGCAATCCACATCCTCATGGACAGATTTGGAGCCAATCGAGTTTACCAAATGAAATCATCAAGAAAGACCGCCAACAATTGAGTTATTTTGAAACCCATCAAAAAACTCTGTTAAGTGATTATTTAAAACAAGAACTGCAACTCAAGGAGCGCATTATTTTTGAAAACAGAGCCTTTGCAGTCTTGACGCCGTTTTGGGCAATTTGGCCTTACGAAGCGATGATTATTCCAAAGTCGGCGCAAAAAGATGTCTTGGCAATGTCGGAGGAAGAAACCATTTTGTTTGCAGAGGCCATTTCAGTGTTGACAAAAGTCTATGATAAACTTTTCAATACATCCTTTCCATATTCAAGCGGCATTCATCAAGCACCTTGCAACGGCAAAAAGAACGAGCATTGGCATTGGCACATGAGTTTTTATCCGCCCTTGTTACGTAGTGCGACAGTTAAGAAATTCATGGTCGGTTATGAATTGTTTGCCACGCCACAACGTGATATTACGCCGGAATCCGCTGCTCAAACGTTAAAACATTTGGCAGATAATCTTTATAAAGCATAGACTTATGATTGCAAAAAAAACACTACTACTATTGATGATTTGTTCTTTTGGCATTTCATTTTCACAAAACAATAAGACAAAAGGAAACGTCATCATTGACAAAAACGGTGTCATGCGTTGGGAAAAAACCAAGGAAGAAGTGCATGGGTTTGGTGTCAATTATACGGTGCCGTTTGCACACGCCTACAGAAATGCAAAAAAAATGGGCATTGACCCCAAACAAGCTATAGACAATGATGTGTATCATTTCACTCGTTTGGGATTTGATTTGTATCGAGTCCATGTTTGGGACACGCAAATCAGTGATGCAGAAGGCAACCTTTTGGAGAATGAATATCTGGAAACGTTCGATTATTTATTGAAAAAACTCAAAGAGCATAACATCAATTATGTCATCACNNGCCATCAAAGCACAACAAAAATATCTCTATCAGTTTCTGAATCATGTGAATCCCTATACAAAGGTTGCCTATAAAGACGAACCAAACATCATCGCCTTTGAGGTCAGCAACGAGCCACACCATCGAGGAAAGCCAGAGGATGTCACCAAGTTTGTAAAAGGAATGGTCGACGCCATGAAAAAAACAGGAACCAAGAAACCAATATTTTACAACATGAGTCACGCGGTTCAGTTTATGGATGCTTATTTCAAAGGTGGGGCGCAAGGTGGCACGTTCCAATGGTATCCAACAGGTTTGGGGTATCAACAGGAATTATCAGGAAATCTATTGCCAAATGTGAACGATTACTATATGCCTTTTGACAACATCATCAAAAAACATCGCGGTGCTAAACTGGTCTATGAGTTTGATGCGGCCGATGTTGGCAAATCTTATATCTATCCAGCCATGGCGAGAAGTTTTAGAAGTGCAGGCATTCAGATTGCCACACATTTTGCCTATGACCCAACGTACTTGGCACCTTATAACACCGAGTACAACACGCATTACATGAATTTAAACTATACGCCATCAAAGGCGTTGGCCTTGAAAATTTGCTCGGAAGTATTTCATGAAATTCCAATGTATTCGGATTTTGGGACCTATCCTGAAAACAATTCCTTTGGAAATTTTAAGGTCGATTATAAGTCTGATTTGGCTGAATACAATTCTGAACTTAAATTCTTCTATACGAACTCAACAAACACAACTACTAAAAATGAGAATAGTTTGAAGGAACTTGCTGGATATGGCAATTCTTCAATTGTCCAATACGAAGGGGCAGGAGCTTACTTCTTGGATAAAATTGATGATGGCTTATGGCGATTGGAAGTGATGCCAGATGCTGTTTGGGTGGACAATCCTTTTGGAAGAAATAGTTTGAAGAAAACGGTTGGCGTTATCAAATGGGAAACACATAAAATGACCATTAATTTGAAGGATTTAAGTACTGGTTTTAACATTGAAGCGATTAATGATGACAATTCATTTTCTACCAAAACCGAGGATAATTCGTTCAAAATTCGACCTGGAACTTATATGCTTTCTAGGAAAGGCATCACAAAAAACTGGTCAAAAACAGATGCATTCAAAACAAATCAACTGAACGATTTTTATGCTCCCGAAACAACTGTGGATAGTGCATGGCTAACACACAAACCTTCTTTGGAAGTTTCTGCAGGTACTGCGGTGGACATCAAAGTTCAATACGTGGCGCCAGACGTTCCTGAAAGAATTCAGGCAGTTGGTTATTTGGGTAGAGAGCGATTTGCTATCGATTTAAAGGAAACAAGTGCTTATCATTATGAGGGAAGTATTCCTGCGGATAAAATCTCTGTGGGATATCTTAATTATAATATCATTGTTAAGACCGGCGAAGACTACCTGACCTATCCAGCAGCAAAGGAAGGGCGACCTTTTGATTGGGATTTTTATGACAGGGAACCTTATAAAGTGACCGTGGTTCCAAAAACAAATCCAATTCATTTGTTTAATGCCTATGAAGATGCAGATGTTTTGGTCAAAGAGTGGAGAAATGATTTTAGATTGGTGCCAACTACAAATCAAAATGAAGCAGAGTATCAAATGAATATTGAAAAATTGTTTGTGGTAGATAACGAAAACCTAAATGCAAAAGCAATCTATGATTATTCATTCAAGCATTTTGTGGTGGATGAAATGACAGGCCGAAAAAATGATGTGAGCTCAAAAACGGATATTGTTTTTTATGGAAAAGCTTTAAATGAAAAGCCTTGTAAACTTCAAATAGCACTCGTCATGGATGATGGTTCAGCCTATGGCAATGTGATTGAGATTGGCACGGAATTAAAGAACTACAATTTAGCTATAAAAGATTTAAAACCTGTCAAAACGGTCACCTTGCCGAGACCATATCCAAGTTTTCTACCGTATTATTTAGAACACGACATCTCTTCAGATTTTGATATAAGACGTGTTGAAAGCATTCAATTTTCAATTGGTCCGGAAATCCCTGAAGATGAATTGGAGAACCGTCACGGAATTTCCATAATTAGTGTGAATCTAGAATAGAATCAAACAAAATAAAAAGGCTTCCTCGATTGGGAAGCCTTTTTTGAAAACATTCATGTTGTATTAAGCTAGGCTAAAGCTTAATCAATTTAGAAGTTAGGATTTGTCCGTTTGAATTTTCAATCTTCACCAAATAAATGCTTTGGGTCAAATCAGAAATGTCAAAAGAATCACGTTCGGTAAAATTACCTTTGAATGTTTTCACAATCTTTCCTGTCAAATCATAGATGCTTAAATTATCAACAGCTTTATTAATGTAAAAAGCATTGTTCACAGGATTTGGATATATTTTAAATTGTGAACCAGAATCAATGTCTTCAATTCCTAAAGTAGAAGCTTTATTCCCGTACATTTTAAATTGGCCGGCAGCGATGCTAATAGGTGTAGTTGTATTTGTCACGTTTATTGAAGTATTCCCTGAGGCATCCATCAAATCATACCACGTACCTGTATAAGGAAAGTTTGGAGTCACGTTTTGTGTGGTCACATCAAAATTTGTTAGAATAACTACGTTCTTAAGATCTGTTGATGGTAAAGTATTGTCAAAAACATATACTTTTGGAGTCAAAGTGTTTCCTGAATTGATATCATAATCGCCTTCAAAAACAGGTTCGCCCGTTTTCAATTGAATCATTCGTGCCCAATCATTGTAAATTTTACTTCTATTTACATCGCCTAACCAATTGTTGGTCCATTGTGGTTGCGGTTTGGTGTCCAATTTACAGTTGCCATCCGTTCCGCTTTCGTCATTAACGGTTCCGTTATTGCACGTATAAATTGAATTGTTCATGCCTAATTCTCCAAAATGCCAAATCATTTTTGGACCTGGAATTGGAATAGTGACTGCTCCAAGAGCGGACATTCTTCCCAATGCAGTGTTCAAATCTCTTACATTATAAGACCCGTTAGAATTGTTTCCAAAAGTGACGTTTTTGTACATCAAACGTTCTTCATCATGACTTTCGGCATAACCCATAACGCGTTTTCCAAGAAATGATGAGCGCGATTTATGACCAATACCAGCGATGTTGTTGTTAGAATTAAAGCCCATAGTCAATTGGTTGTATGGTCCAACCATATTTCCCCACATCATGACACCTTTACCTTCATTATATCTGTAATTAGCCCATTCTTTTTCTTCATTTTCCGATCCTAAATGTTCAAAAATCACGTAATGATTTGGATCTAAAGACCAAGAATAGTCAGCATAGGTTTTTAAAATATCAACTCTATCTTGCTGATACGCATTGGTACACCCTTCATTGCCTTGACAATTTTGTGTAAAACCTTTGGTTAAATCCCAACGAAATCCATCGATTTTAAAGTCCTCGATCCAATGTTTTACAACTCTTTTAACATAGTTTTGGGTCATCGCTTTTTGATGATTGAAGTCATCACCTACACTATAGGAATGGGTCGCTGTTTGGTTAAAATAAGGACTTTCAGAACTTGGTCCACCCCAACCATCTCCGTCAGGATCGTTCATCCACATGCGCACCATCGGATTTCTGCCAAAAGCATGATTAAGCGCAACATCTAGAATCACAGCTATTCCATTTTGATGGCATGCATCAATAAATTCTTTCAATTTATTTTCAGTTCCATAATATTTGTCCAAAGCCATGTGAAATGCTGTATTGTAACCCCAACTTTCGTTCCCTTCATATTCCATCACGGGCATAAGTTCAATGGCATTGACTTTTAAATTTTTGAAATAATCTATTTTATCGATAAGAGATTGATAATTTCTGTTGGCATCAAAATCCCTGATTAAAACTTCGTAGACAATTAAATCTTCTTTTTTTGGTTTAGTGAAATTTGTCACTTGCCAATTATAAGGGATTTCACCTGTTTTAAGAACGGTTACTTCGCGTTCTTGACCTACTGGATAGGCAGGAATATTTGGATAAGAAATTGAAGGAATTCCTGGGTCATCAAAAGGAGACAATACCAAAGTTGAAAATGGGTCAGCAGTTTTTACCTCCGCAGGAGAGTTGGTAACAGGATTAGTGTCATACACCCAATATTGATAAGTTTCAGTTTGACCAGGAGTAAGTCCAGTTAATTCAATCCAAAATTTATTCGAATCTGCAGTAGAGGAGACGTCTTTCTTCATTAAATAGGCACTGTTTCTTTGATAATTATTGAAACTTCCTGCAACATAGACAAACTCTTTGCCCGGGGCGTTCAAAACTAAAGTCGCTTTAGTAGGATCTGAAGGATTGTAATTGATTCCATCCACCATTCCAGTTGGAACAGCTTGAGTGGTTACGGTTGGAGCAATAATAAGATTAATTGATTTTTCACCAGAATCCGTCTGTCCTTGAGGAGTACCAACAACTTTTATAACACCACTGGTGGTTAAATTCGTCAACGTAGTTGAGTAGGTTGGAAATCCATTTCCTGAAGCTATTTGGGTATTATTTAAAAATACTTTAAAAGCACCAACCACAGTATTCCCCTGCACTCTCATAACTGCTGAAATAGGTAAGTTTCCACCAGGATTGACCACTACAGGATCAGATGTTGGATTATTGATTGTCACTTGAACTTTGCCAACTGGTGTTATAAAGTCTTGGGATTTTTTGTCACCGTTTCCATTTTTGGCTTTTACAAGGACTCCCATTTTTGCAATCCCAGTAGTACCATAAAAAGTTGTTGGTGTCAATGTATAACTATAAGTACCGTTGCCATTATTGGTCATTTTTTGGGCTTCATCAGAATTATCCCATGTTCCATTTGTTGCTGGACCACCAACGGTATTATTGTTTTGATCCAATTCCCAAGCCCATAAATATATGTTATCAGGTTGTCCGGCATTCCATATAGTGGGGTCAACGCCAGATACGGTAATGGTGATTTGTTCATCTTCATTAAATAAAGCTGGGGTAAAAGTAAAAGTAGCATTTTGCACTTGCGAAAAGCTGGGCAATGCTAAAAGTGAAAACATTAAAAATTGTAAAATTCTTTTCATGACATTTTTATTAGAAAGAAAAGGCTATGTCCAACATAGCCTTTTCATTGTATAATTAAACTTTATAAACAGATTTCAATAGGCTATTACTCTAATGTAATCACTTTAGTAACAGTATTGATGGTAAGGAAATAAGTTCCACTAGTTCCAATAAAGGCAAAATTAGAATCACCATCCGCTGCGTTTACCAAATTAGGATCAATAGTATAACCAGCATTTTCATAGTAAGGATAGTTTCTTCCTGAATCCCAGTTGGTAGCTTCAGTAAAGAATCTAAAATTGTTGTCAGCCCCACCGTTATTTTGGAACTGAACGTTTCCAGACCAAATGCCATCACCAGAACAATATAACTCTACCGGAGTTGCCCAATCCCAACCGGCGGTTGGTAATCCTGCTCCAACACCGTATAACACATCTACTTCGCAAGTTCCTGAAGCAACCGGATCTCCTAAAGTTATGGTTTTGTTGACGTCATCGATTTGTAGATTGTAAAGACCAGAAGTTCCAACAAATTTAAAATTGCTATCACCATCCGCTGCATTCACAAAATTTGCATCAATAGTATAACCACCATCAGCATAGTAAGGGTAGTTTCTTCCTGAACCCCAATTGGTAGCTTCCGTGAAGAATCTAAAGTTGGCATCACCATCGCTAGTCAATTCTACATTTCCAGAATAAACACCATTTCCAGTACATGTAAATACTACAGGTGTTGCCCAATCCCATCCAGCAGTTGGCAAACCTGCCCCTACTGCATATAATTGGTCAAATTCACAAACCGCTTCGACCTCTGTATTTTCAGGAAGTACCAATGTAAGCGCTTGAGCTGCAGAAAAAACTTCTTCAGAACCTGTTCCAATAGAAGCTCTTAATCTGAACCAAACTTGGCCAGTATTTGGCTTATCTTCGGTTGTTGGATCATTATCTAAACCAGCTTGAGCTGCAAGAGATAATAAATCTCCAACAGTCACTGCGATTTCATTGCCAGAAGTGCTACCGGCAACATCAACGTCACTAAAATCACCTAGAATTGAACTTTGTAAATCATAAGTTACGGCTGTTGGTACGTCAAAATCTGCTGACTCCCAAGTAAAACGCTCACCTAAATTGCCTGAAGTGGCAGGCGTTATAACATATTCTGAAGAGAATGAGTTAGTGAAAGCTAATGCACCAGGCGCTTGAGCGGTAAATTGAATAGGGTCTTCCGAACAAGAATTAAAGCCTAAAGCTGCTACGAATAATACTAATAAAATTTTAATTTTTTTCATTACTGTATTTTTTTTAATTAATAACCTGTGTTTTGTTGTAAGTTAGGGTTTGCACTTAAGTCAGACGTTGGCAAAGGGAAAATATTTCTAAATGAAGAAGTAGTTGTTCCTCCTGCAACATTTCCTTTCCATGGCCAAACACCATTTTCTGTAAATTGGTTAAAACGGACCAAATCTGTTCTTCTATGACATTCCCAATGTAATTCTTTTGCTCTTTCATCAAGTATGAAAGGAAGGGTTAAATCTGTAGTTGTAATATTGCCACTCGTATCTCCATAAGCTCTTTCTCTTAACATATTGATATAACCAACAGCTGTAGCCACAGAACCACCGCCACCTCTTAAAGTGGTTTCGGCATAAATTAGATACGCATCTGCCAATCTAAACATTGGAAAGTCAGTGTCAGGAAAGTTACCTGATGGATCGGATCCAGCATTTCCATTTCTATCTACGTTTCTATATTTAGCGATAGCATAACCATTATTAAACGCAGATACATTATTAATTTCTAACGATTGACCAGCGGTATAGAACAACTCACGACCATCGGCTGAATTTTCCATTCCTGGGAATTTTTCAACAAAAGCACTCGTAGTTCTTACACCTGCCCATCCACTGTTGATACCAAATGCTGCTGCACTCATACTTCCGCCAACGGGAGCATGGACCATAAAGGTCATACCTCCATAGGCTTGGGTGAATAGACCATCAAAGGCAATCGGAAAAATAATCTCGTTGGATTGATCATTGTCAGCTAAAAATAAATGCTCGTAGTTAGGCTCTAAACTATATTGATTAGAACCAATGACTTTCTCAATTTCTATTCTTGCGTCACTGTATCTTTCTGTACCAACATAAACTTGGGCGTTAAGATAGAGTTTAGATAAAAGCATCCAAGCTGCGGCTTTGTCAGCCCTTGCATATTCATTCTGACCAGCATCAACTAAATCAGTGTTAATTGCAATCAATTCAGATTCAATGTAATCAAAAATCTCTTGAGCGCTACCTTGTCGAGGTAAAAAAGCACCCACTTCATCAGCATCAGTTACGAAAGGAAAATTTCTCCACATGTCTAAAGCATGTGAGTAACTTAAAGCTCTCAAAAAACGAGCTTCTGCTCTGTAGGTTTTGATTTGAGCTTTCAATGTAGCATCAACACCTCTAGAATCTAATTTATCCTCTGTTGTTTGGCGGATAAATTCGTTGCAAAGAGCAATTTGATAAGCAACCCTAGAATACATGGTGGTGATAAATTCATTCCCAGCGGTCCAATTTTGATAGTGTAAATCTTTGATAGTTCCATCATTCCATCCTATAATGGCTTCATCGGTAGTAAGCTCTGTCATGTACCAATACAAGCGCATATAGTTGGAGAATCCTTCATCCAATCCGGCCAAATCCGGGTTTCCAGCGGGTCCTTGCTGACCACTTACTGCGAGACCCGCATAGATTTTAGCCAAAAACGAACGGTATGCCGCAGGGTCTTCAAAGACATTGTCGGCTGTCGCTTGATTGATTGGCTTAAGGTCATCAATCTCTTTTGTACAAGAAACGATTGCCAAAAGTCCGAAAGCAAGAAGCGCTGTTTTTCTAATTTTGTTTAACATAATTTTCTTTTTTATAGTTCTTTTTTTAAAATGTAAAGTTCAATCCTAAAACAAAAGTTCTTGGTTTAGGATAAACGTTATTATCAACTCCGCTTGCGATTTCAGGATCCAAACCAGAATAATCGGTAATGGTGAACACATTTTGAGCGGTTAATGAGGCTCTGAATTTAATTTTGTCGAATGGAATGTTATAGCCTAATGAGATGTTATCTAATTTCATAAAAGATGCATCTTCAACATATAAGTCGGAAAACTGTTGATTATTTACAAAGCCAGTATTCAACACATCTGTACTTCCATTGCCATAATGCATGTTACCAACTTGATTTAAAATGGCTTCTCCATAACCATTTGCAGACTTGAAGTTATTGTACATGTAGTTTCCTAAACTTCCTCTTAATGTAAAGCTAAAATCCAAATTCTTATAGCTCATACTTGATGTGAATCCAAAAAAGGCGTCAGGTGTAGGAGATTGGTATCGGTATTTATCGCTGTCATTGATGATGTTATCACCATTCAAATCTGCATAGACACCCTCTAGAGGTTGACCATTGGTATCGTAAACCTGTTTAAAAACATAAAATGCGCTTGGTTCATACCCAACGGTATTAATTTGAATCAAGTTTCCAACACCACCAGATAATGTTGGTCCGGTTGGAGTACCTATAGATCCAGGAGCATCACTTAAGGTAAGCTTTGTGATTTCTACATCGCTCAATGTAAAGTTGGCACTTACATCCCAATTGAAATTATCTGTTTTCACTGGAGAAAAATTGATACCCACTTCTATACCTCTACTGACGGTTTCACCGACATTTTGATCTAAAAAGTTTTCTAAATTACTTCCAGCAGGTACTGGAGCATATTGCAATAAATCTTTATTTTCTCTGTAGTATAAATCCACTGTTCCCGATATCTTGTCACCAAAAAGACCGTAATCTAAACCAACGTTAAACATGGTTGCCTCTTCCCATTTAAGAGCTTCGTTGTAACCTTCAGGTCTGATAGTTGGCACAAATTGATTTCCAAATTGATATTGTGAAGCAATATCCCCTTGGCTGTAAACACCTAAATAAGGAAATGATCCTCCAATAGCTTGTTGACCTGTAATACCCCAGCTTAATCTAACTTTTAAATTACTCAAGGTGTTTGAATTTTTAAGAAAATCCTCATCTGAAGCTAACCATGCAAAGGCTGCTGAAGGGAAATTTCCATTTCTATTGTCTGGAGAAAACCTAGAAGTAATATCTCTTCTATAGGTACCAGTAAAAATATATTTATTTGCTAAAGTGAATTCAGCTCTTCCAAAATAAGATTCCAAAATCAACTGAAAAGGAGATGGTGGTACAATGGCATCAAAATTTCCTGTCGCGGTATTTAGATTTCTAGACTCCCCAAGATTGTAAAATCTTTGATAAGTATGTCCTGCAGTCACATCAATTCTAGTTAAAACAGAGTTTAAGTCTTTTTTGTAGTTGAAGTAAAGATCCAAGAGTCTGTTTTTGTTCGTTCCAAAATAAGTTCCTTCAGCCGGATATTGACCCGAACTTAAATTGTTGAACCCTGCAAAGCGATTCGTAAAGTAACGTCCATCATATTCTTCATAATCAAAACCTGCATTCACATTGAATCTCAATTCAGGTAAAAAATGAAATTTATAATCCAATTGGATATTTGAAATATTTCTTTTTGCTCGTTGTCTGTTGTCTCTTAACAATAATAAAGAAACTGGGTTTCTAGGAGCAAGATCTCTTACACCGTCTTCATCTTCAAATTCGAAGTATCCTCCATAATTGCCTTCTACAGGCTGTGTAGGATCAAAAAACAGTGCACTACCAATTGCGCCTTCATCGGCAAAATGATTGTCCACAAAACTTCCTTTTGAAGAGATGTTTACTTTTAAATGGTCATCTAATAAACGGTGCTCATAATTTAGGTTGATTGCATTTCTTCTGTATTGCGAAGTCAATAAAATACCATTTTGGTTTGCAAGGTTGTAGTTAACACGTATAGAGCTGTTTTTAAAACCTTTAGAAACAGTTACGTTATGAATTCCGCCAGAAGCTGCTTCATAAATTTCATCTTGCCAATCCGTTCTTGAATTTCCTAATAAGCTTTCGTCACCTCCATTAGCAATGATGAATTGTCTGAACTGATCAGCACTTAATACATCAACTTTATCTACTAATTTTCCAGTTGACATTTGTACATCGTACTCTACTTGAAGGGGAGCATTTGTTTTTCCTTTTTTGGTAGTAATAATAACAACCCCAGCCGTAGCTCGTGAACCGTAAATTGCTGTAGCCGAAGCATCTTTTAGAATTGTGTAGCTTTCAATTTCGTTAGCATTTATAGAGTTGATGCTTTGTCCGCTCAACGGGATTCCATCAACAACAATTAATGGGCTATTGTTTCCACTTAATGAACCCCCATTTCTGATCCTGATTTCTGCTCCAGAACCTGGTGAACCAGAGGAGGCTGTAATTCTAACACCTGCAGACTTACCAGCCAAAAGGTTTTCAGGAGATACTATGGCTCCTTTATTGAAAGTTTCCGAATCAATTTTTTCCAATGATCCAGTAGCGTCTTTTACAGTTGTAGTACCATAACCAATGACTACAACTTCATCTAGCTTGGCTGCATCTTCGGCCATTGCTACATCTAATGTAGACTGATTGGTATATGCGATTTCTTGAGTTAAGTATCCAACGTAAGAAAATACAAGGATATCTCCAGTTTTGACATTGATTGAATATTTTCCGTCAAAATCGGTTGTCGTACCAGTACTTGTTCCTTTTATGATGATATTCACACCAGGAACAGGCAATGAACTATTCGCTTCAGTAACTGTGCCCGAAACGGTGGATTGCGACAGCAAAATTGAGGGAAATAGTAATGCCAATAATAATAAACTATTTAAAAATGTTTTCATACACTATTCTTAAGAGTTAGTTGCTTTAAAATTTTAACAATATTTTCACTTCTCGGGTTAAATCTATGTAAAATTTAAGTATATACATTGTTAGTCGAATGTATTTACCTAGCGAAAACGTTTTCGTGTTAAAAACTTTTTTTTAATTGGGTAGATTTCAATGAAAATACACAAATTTTATCGACTAAACAATTAAACGCCCTTATAAATGTGAACTTCGGAATTACAAAAATTAGATGGTTCAACTTAATTCACTAAATTGTCCTTCTATTCCAAAAATAAAATGAAGAGAAAAGTTACCCTAAAACAAATAGCAAAAGAATTGGATGTTTCAATTTCAACTGTTTCAAAAGCGTTGAGAAATAGCGTCGAAATCAGCGAAGATACACGGGATAAGGTTCAGGCTTTTGCCAAATTATACAACTATCGACCCAACAACATTGCTTTAAGTCTCAAAAATCGAAAAACAAAGACCATTGGCGTGATTATCCCCGAGATTGTCCATCACTTTTTTGCAAAAGTAATAAGAGGTATTGAATTGGTTGCAAATAAGCGTGGTTACAATGTCATTGTTGGATTGTCCAACGAGTCTTTTGATAAGGAAGTGATAAACATGCAAATGTTGGCCAATGGGAGTATTGATGGCTTTATTTTATCCATTGCAAAAGAGACACTTCAACAACAAGATTATCATCATTTTAACGAAACAATTAGCCAAGGAATGCCTATCGTCATGTTTGATAGAGTGGTGAATGATATCGTTTGTGACAAAGTGATTATTGACGATATGAAAGGTTCAAAAAATGCAGTGGACAAACTATTGAAGAATGGTTGCAAACATGTGGCATTGATAACAACTAAAGACTACGTCAGCGTTGGAAGATTAAGGACGCAAGGATATATTGAAGCTCTTGAGGAACATAAAATGAGTCTGGATTCAAAATTGATTTTAAAGGTGGATGACGAATTGTTATCGGAAGACCATTTAGATTCTTTGGAAGCTGAAATCGAAGATTTGTTCAAAAAGAACAAGAAAATCGATGGCGTGTTTGCAGTCAATGAATTGTACGCCATCATAGCCATGAAAGTTGCTCGTAAGCGTGGATTGAAAATTCCAGATGACGTACAATTCATTGGATTTACCGATGGGGTACTCTCAAAACATGCCACTCCAAGTTTGACCACTGTTAGTCAACACGGTCAGGAAATGGGCGAAAAAGCTGCGGATTTATTGATTGATAAGCTCGAACATGAGGAAGAAGAGGAGCGATTCCAGACCGTAGTGATTGAAACCAATTTGATAGAGCGCGAATCCACGAAATAAATTATTTAACATATTTATTTAAAAACTTTAGTATATTTACCGCTGATTCAATTATAATCAAAACTTATATTTTCACTTCTCACCAATAAGTTTTGATAAGTATATCGCTTATCAATAGTAGTAATTTAAACATACTATAATGAAAAAGCGTACGATCGGATTTTGGGAAATCTGGAACATGAGTTTCGGATTCTTGGGAATCCAGATGGGTTTTGCCCTACAAAATGCCAATGTCAGTCGTATTTTTCAAACTCTAGGAGCAAAAATTGATGATATTCCAATTCTTTGGGTAGCAGCACCGCTTACAGGTTTGATTGTACAACCAATCATCGGATACTTCAGTGATAGGACTTGGCATTCAAGATTAGGTCGACGACGGCCCTATTTTTTAGTAGGAGCAATTCTGGCATCATTGGCATTGTTTGTCATGCCAAATTCTCCAGTACTTTGGTTCGCAGCAGGAATGTTGTGGATTATGGATGCGTCCATCAATGTGTCCATGGAGCCTTTCAGGGCTTTTGTTGGCGATAATTTGCCAGACCATCAACGAACGAAAGGATTTGCCATGCAAAGTTTTTTCATTGGTATTGGAGCTTATGTGGCATCAAAGTTACCATTGATTCTTACATATTTTGGAGTGGCAAATACAGCTCCCGAAGGCATCATTCCCGATTCGGTAAAGTATTCATTTTATATTGGAGGAGCCGCTTTCTTTATTGCGGTCCTTTGGACGGTTTTGCGTTCAAAAGAATATTCACCTGAAGAAATGAAAGTCTTTGAAGATGCAGAAAATGAATCCAAACCTGTCAAGCAAGATTTCTCTGATGATTGGTATCATAACAACGGAAAATCACATTTGTCCAAAGGATTGATAGCACTCGCGGTCGGTTTATTGGCGACTTATTTTGTGTATTATCAAGATTTGAAAAAAGATTTGTACGTACTTACTTTGGGCTTGATAAGTCTTGGAGGTGTAGCCCTGATTATTTCAGGGATGATGCAAAAAAATCACACTAAAAACGGGTTCGTAACCATTATGAACGATTTTCAGATGATGCCCAAAGTGATGAAACAATTGGCTTGGGTGCAATTCTTTTCTTGGTTTGCACTTTTCTCTATGTGGATTTACACCACAGGAGCCGTCACAGAACATATTTATAAAACGACCGATACCACATCCCTTGCCTATAATACAGGGGCAAATCAGGTGGGTGAAATGTTTGCCAACTACAATATTATTGCTGCAGCTGTAGCATTCTTATTACCGTTATTGGCAAAAATAACAAGTAGAAAATTTACCCACTTTTTGGCTTTGGTCGCTGGAGGATTGGGATTAATGTCTCTATATTTTATTTCCAATCCAACAACCTTTACTATTGAGTGGCTTCCAATGATTGGCGTGGGTATTGCTTGGGCAAGTATCTTGTCTGTGCCATATGCAATGCTTTCAGGTTCTTTACCAGCATCAAAAATGGGCTATTATATGGGAGTGTTTAACTTTTTTATCGTCATTCCTCAATTGGTAGCGGCATCCATTTTAGGATTTTTAGTTTCCAAATTTTTTAACAATGAACCGATTTATGCCTTATTGATAGGTGGCTGTTCCATGATTTTGGCAGGCATCCTTTCATTAATGGTCAACGATAAAGCAACAATTCAAATAAATGAATAAAAAAGCATTCATATTCGACCTCGATGGCGTCATTGTCGATACGGCAAAGTATCACTTTTTGGCTTGGAAAAAACTTGCCAATAGCATCGGTGTCGATTTTACAGAACATCAAAACGAACAATTAAAGGGCGTCAGCCGTGTAAAATCCCTTGAAAAAATTCTTGGTTGGGGCAACAAAAGCATTTCTGAAGACGAATTCATGGAATTGATGGCACTCAAAAACGATGATTATTTAAGCTACATCAACAAAATGGATGAAAGCGAAATTCTTCCGGATGTGGTCAAAATATTGGATTTTTTGATTGACAACAATCAACACATCGCATTAGGTTCCGCTAGCAAAAATGCTCGAATGATTCTCGAAAAGGTAAACATTCTGGACAAATTTAAAGTGATTGTGGATGGCAATGATGTTTCAAAGGCAAAACCCAATCCGGAGGTGTTTTTAAATGCTGCAAAACATTTAAAGTGTGAGCCCAAAGACTGCATCGTTTTTGAAGATTCGGTAGCGGGCGTAAAGGCGGCAAACATCGCAAGCATGGTGTCAATAGGTATTGGCGACAAGGAAACCTTGAAGGAAGCAGATTACGTGTTCAATGATTTCACGGAGATTAGCACAGATTTTTTAAATGAATTAATTAAAGAGNNTAATATCTAATATCTAACATCTATAAAAAAAATGAATCAAGATTATATACAACCAAATAATTGGTCCATCATTGAAGAAGGTTTTGATGCCGAGCGCGTCAAATCTTCAGAAAGTATTTTCAGCATCGGCAATGGTGCCATGGGTCAACGTGCCAATTTTGAAGAGCAGTATTCTGGCAAGACGTTTCAAGGAAGTTACATCGCAGGTGTTTATTATCCAGATAAAACCAGAGTGGGTTGGTGGAAAAATGGCTATCCGGAATATTTCGCAAAAGTGTTGAACGCCCCAAATTGGATTGGCATCAATGTCACTATCAATGGCGAAGCGTTGGATTTGGCAAACTGTAAGGAAGTGAAAAATTTCCGTAGGGAATTGAACATGAAAGAAGGATGGCTCTCCAGAAGTTTTGAAGCGACTCTTCACAATTTCATCGAAGTAAAGGTAGAGACCAAACGTTTTTTGAGTTTGGAAATGGATGAAATTGGTGCGATTCAATATAATGTCACTGTATTGAACAACGATGCCCAATTGATTTTTGCGCCGTATTTGGATGCAGGCATCACCAACGAAGACAGCAATTGGGACGATAAATTCTGGAATACGCTGGATGTTTCTTTTGATGGCGAACAGGCATTCATCACATCACATACCATGAAAACCAAATTTCATGTCTGTACGATGATGCAATCGCAAGTCGCACTGAATGGAAAAACGTTAGAGTCGAAAAAAAGCATCAATGAAACGGTTGATTCCATTGAATTTCAATATGAAAACCAAGTCAATAAAGGGGATATGATTACCTTAACAAAATTTGGAGGTTATACGGTTGATAGAAATCATGATAAAAACGAATTAGTTTCAGTAGCAAATAAAATCTTATCAAAAGCGGCACAATTAGGATTTGATGCATTGTTGGAAACCCAGAAAGAAGCCTGGGCGAAAATTTGGGATATGGCAGATATCACCATTGAGGGTGATGTCAAAGCTCAACAAGGGATTCGTTTCAATATTTTCCAACTGAATCAAACCTACCTTGGTAAAGATGCACGATTGAATATTGGTCCAAAAGGATTTACAGGCGAAAAATATGGTGGCAGTACGTATTGGGATACCGAAGCCTATTGCATTCCTTTTTATATGGCGACCAAAGACCAAGAAGTCGCTCGTAAATTGCTGACCTATCGTTACCATCATTTGGACAAAGCCATTGAAAATGCTGGGAAATTAGGTTTTACAAATGGTGCAGCCTTGTATCCAATGGTGACCATGAATGGTGAAGAATGTCATAACGAATGGGAAATCACTTTTGAGGAAATCCATAGAAATGGCGCCATTGCATTCGCGATTTACAACTATTACAGATACACAGGCGATTACAGCTACATTCCAGAAAAAGGATTGGAAGTATTGATTGGCATTGCGCGTTTTTGGCATCAACGTGCCAATTTCTCAACAGCACATGACAAATATGTGATTCTCGGTGTTACGGGTCCAAATGAATACGAAAACAACGTCAATAACAATTGGTACACCAACTATTTGGCAAAATGGTGCATTGAGTATGCGATTGAAAATATCGACAGAGTAAAGGAAAATTATGATTCTGATTACACAAGAATCATGAACAAAGCCAAATTGTCCAAAAACGAATTGGAAAAATGGCAAAAAGTCGCAGACAACATGTATTTCCCATATTCGGAAAAACATCAAGTTTATTTACAACAAGATGGATTTTTGGATAAAGAGTTGATAACAGTAGCCGACCTTGATAAATCACAGCGCCCAATCAATCAAAAATGGTCGTGGGACAGAATTTTGCGTTCACCATACATCAAACAGGCGGATACACTGCAAGGATTTTACTTTTTTGAAGACCATTTCACAACCGAAGAATTGGAACGACATTTCGATTTTTACGAACCTTTTACGGTCCATGAAAGTTCGTTATCACCATGTGTTCACAGCATTCAAGCTGCAAAATTGGATAGAATGGAACAGGCTTACACTTTCTATTTACGAACCTCACGTTTGGATTTGGACGATTACAATCACGAAGTGGAGGAAGGTTTACACATCACATCCATGGCGGGAACTTGGATGAGCATTGTGGAAGGTTTTGGTGGCATGAGAATTAAAAAAGACACCTTGTCTTTTGAACCTAAAATTCCAAAACAATGGGATGGCTATTCCTTTAAAGTGAATTTCAGGAATCAAATCTTAAAAGTGAATGTCACGCAAGACAGCACAAAATTTGAATTGAATGGAACTGACGAATTGAACATTTTCGTGAATGATAAACAAGTGACCATCAAACCAAATAATTTGGTGACTGTTTAGTACATGTGGAACGATTAATCTTATCTAAATTCGAAAAAAATGAAACAACTAATCCAAATTCTATTACCTTTAATTAGCATGACTCTTTTTTCACAGGTAGATAAAATTGAACCTCCCTTTTGGTGGGAAGGCATGACCCATTCCGAACTGGAATTAATGGTTCATGGGACAGATATTGCGCAATACGATGTATCATTTTCTGATGGTATCAAGATAATTTCTGCCAAAAAAATGGAAAATCCGAATTACCAATTCATTACCATTGATACCAAAAATGTCAAGGCTGGCACTTACACACTCAATTTCTCCAAAGGAAATAAAGTGGTGTTTAATAAACCTTATGAATTCAAACAAAGACGTGCCAATTCTGCGTCAAGAAAGGGGTTTGACAGCAGTGACATCATTTATCTATTGATGCCGGACCGATTTGCAAATGGCAATCCTAATATTGACAGCACAGATGACACCGCCGAAAAAGCAAATCGTGAACATCCGTCTGGCCGACATGGAGGTGATATTCAAGGGATTATCAATCATTTGGATTATT
Source organism: Flavobacteriaceae bacterium UBA5544 (assembly GCA_002426755.1). GTDB lineage: Bacteria > Bacteroidota > Bacteroidia > Flavobacteriales > Flavobacteriaceae > JBPOFM01. The sequence goes on along the minus strand of DINI01000006.1, from coordinate 183,097 downwards.
TGGAGGAGTTGGGTGTTACGTCCATTTGGAGTACGCCGTTGCTGGAAGACAACGAACCGAGATATTCGTATCACACCTATGCCCAAAGTGATTATTACAAAATCGACCCACGTTTTGGAAGCAATGAGGACTACAAACGTTTGGCGACCGAAATGCACAAACGCGACATGAAACTCATCATGGATTATGTTACCAACCATTGGGGAAGCAAACATTGGATGATTCTCGATTTGCCAACCAAAGATTGGATTCATATGTGGAATGAGGGCAAAAATGGGTTTCAACGGAGCAATTACCGAATGACCACACAGTTCGACAGCAACGCCTCAAAAGCGGACGCCGAAGCCTGTATGGATGGATGGTTCGACACGACCATGCCAGATATCAATCAAAGCAATCCGTTGGCGCTAAATTATATGATTCAAAATGCCATTTGGTGGATAGAATATGCGGATTTGGATGGTTTGCGTGTCGATACCTATTCGTATAATGATAAAGACGGTATTTCCAAATGGACCAAAGCGATTATGGATGAATATCCAAATTTCAACATCACTGGTGAAGTCTGGATGCACGACCAAGCGCAAATGGCGTATTGGCAAAAGGACAGCAAGATTGGAGCCATCGATGGCTACAATTCCTATTTGCCAACTGTAATGGATTTTACCCTGCATGACGCATTTTCAGTGATGTTCAATGAAGATGAACAAGGTTGGGATAAAGGAATGGTACGAGCTTATGAGAATTTTGCCAACGATTTTTTGTATCCAGACATCAACAATATATTGGTGTTTGTTGCCAACCACGATACCATGCGGTTCAATGAATTGTATCAAAATGACTTGAAAAAATATCAAATGGCAATGACCATGATTGCAACCATTCGTGGAATTCCACAGGTGTATTATGGGGACGAAATCGGAATGATGGGTGACAAAAACACCAAAGGCGATGGCGATATTAGACGCGATTTTCCTGGTGGATGGGAAGGCGATGACCACAATGCATTTGATGCTTCTGGAAGAAATGAAACTGAAAACGCCTATTTTGACATCACCAAAAAACTATTCAATTGGCGAAAAAACAAAGAGGTTATCCACTTTGGAAAGACCATCCATTTTGTGCCTTATGATAATGTCTATGTGTATTTTCGATATAATGAAACCGACAAGGTAATGGTCGTTATCAACAATAATCCTAATGCGCAAACCATCGGTTTGAAACGTTTTGAGGAAATGATTCATAATTCAAAAACAGGAAAAGAAATTATTTCCGGAACAACCATTTCACTGGAAAATGAATTGACTATTGAGGGAAAATCTTCGATGATTATCGAACTCAATTAAATCCGGCGAAAGCTAAAACCAAATCTTTAAATGTTAAAAAAACTCATTATAGTAGTTCTTGGAATTGTTTTATTGGTGGCGTGCCAAGACGACCAAAAGAAACCAAACATCAAACCTGCCGACACGTCAAAAGTGAAGCCTGAAACGGTTGAAGGCGATTTTTCTAGCGGAACCTTGTTACGGATAGATGATTTCCCGTCGAATTTCATTCCTCCTAGAAAAGTGGATATTTGGCTGCCTGAAAATTATTCGAAGGATAAAAAATATGCGGTTCTTTACATGCATGACGGACAAATGCTGTTCGACAGTCGCATTACCTGGAACCATCAGGAATGGATGGTGGATGAAATTGCCACTCGATTGATGAATGATAGCATTACCAAAGATTTTATCGTCGTGGCGCCTTTCAATATCAATGAATTGAGGCACAGCGAATATTTTCCTCAAAAACCATTCGAAACTTTATCAGAACACACAAGAGATTCTTTGATAGTCGAAGCGAACAAAAACAATTTCAAATTCGATTCTGTGACCTCAAACAACTATTTGAGTTTTATTGTAGAGGAATTGAAACCTTATATCGATGCCAATTATTCTGTGTTGACCGATAAAGACAATACGTTTGTCGCTGGTTCGAGTATGGGCGGATTGATTTCCATGTATGCCATCTGCGAATATCCCAAAGTGTTTGGCGGTGCGGCTTGTTTGTCCACACATTGGCCAGGAGGCAATCCAAACGACAGCGATTTATTGGCCAACACGTTTTTTGAGTATATGACAAAGGAAGTTCCTTCACCAAAGAACCATAAAATCTATTTTGATTATGGCACAGAAACCTTGGATAAATTCTACCCAAAATATGCAAAACAAGTCAGCAGTATTTTGGAAGAAAAAGGTTATGATGACACCAACTATAAAAATCTAAAATTTCAAGGAGCCGACCATTCTGAAATCTCTTGGCAAAAAAGATTGGACATTCCATTGACATTTTTATTAAAACGATAAATGAAAAAATTNNGATTTTAAGAACAATCAATTGGAGATAAAGGTCAATGATGGCGTTTACAAAATTGTACCGTATAATAATGTGATTGTAGAGACAAGCTTTATTCCCAAAGGCGAAACGTTCAATCCATCATCGCATGCAGTTATTTTAAATCCTGAAGCTGTTCCTTCAGAACTCATCCAATCCGATAATTCAGTTGAATTAAAAACAAAAGGAATTTCGGTCCATATCCAAAAGCAACCGTTTCAAATTTCATATGCCTACAAAGGCAAACCCATCATTTCGGAGAAAATGGGTTATGTCAAAAATGATAGTCTGGAAACCATTCAATTCAATTTGAATAAAGAGGAAGTGCTTTATGGCGGTGGCGTAAGAGCTTTGGGCATGAATCGTCGAGGCTACCGATTGCAATTGTATAATCGAGCGCATTATGGTTATGAAACGCATTCGGAATTGATGAATTACACGATGCCCATCGTGATGTCTTCTGAAAAATATTTGATTCATTTTGACAACGCACCTATCGGTTTTCTGGATTTGGACAGCAAAAAGAACAATACGCTGACTTACGAAACCATTTCCGGTCGTAAAACCTATCAAGTGGTGGTTGGTGATTCTTGGTATGATTTGTTGGATAATTATACTGATTTGACAGGGAAACAACCCATGCCGCCACGTTGGGCTTTGGGGAATTTCTCCAGTAGATTTGGGTATCATACTCAACAAGAGGTAGAAGAAACAGTACAAAAATTTAGGGATGAACAGATTCCGTTGGATGCTGTCATCATCGATATTTATTGGTTTGGGAAAGACATTCAAGGTCATATGGGAAATCTCGAATTTTTAAAAGATTCGTTCCCAAATCCAACACAGATGATTAAGGATTTGAAATCCAAAAACGTCAATACTATTTTGGTAACGGAGCCTTTTATTTTGACGACTTCCAAGCGTTGGCAGGAAACGGTTGACAATGATGTTTTGGCAAAAGATTCATTGGGTAATCCGTTCAAATTTGATTTTTATTTTGGCAATACAGGATTGATTGATATTTACAATCCAAAAGGGAAAGCCTGGTTTTGGGATATTTACAAAGGTCTTGCTGATATGGGTGTCACTGGCATTTGGGGTGATTTGGGCGAGCCAGAAGTCCATCCGTCAAAACTACTTCACGCCACAGGAACGGCCGATGAGGTTCACAACATTTACGGGCATGATTGGGCCCGATTGGTGCATGAAGGATACAAAACCGACTTCCCAAATCAACGTCCTTTTATTTTGATGCGAGCAGGTTCGTCGGGTTCACAACGATTTGGGATGATACCTTGGTCGGGAGATGTCAATAGGAGTTGGGGAGGATTGCAAAGCCAACCTGAAATTGCGCTTCAAATGGGAATGCAAGGTTTAGGTTATATGCATTCTGATTTGGGAGGTTTTGCAGGCGACAATTTGGATGATGAATTATATACGCGTTGGTTACAATATGGCGTTTTTCAACCTATTTATCGTCCTCACGCTCAAGAAGCGGTGCCTGCCGAACCAATTTTCAGAGAACCAAAAACAAAGGCTTTGGCAAAGAAATCCATCGAATTGCGATACAAATTATTGCCTTACAATTATACCTTGGCATTCCAAAACCATCAACACGGAACACCGTTGATGCGTCCTTTGTTTTTTGAAGATGACACTCAAAGTTTACAAACTGATGCTTCTGAATATTTTTGGGGAGATGCTTTTTTGATTGCACCCATTATGAAATCTGGCGTTACTGAAAAAGACGTTTATTTTCCAAAAAATCATGTTTGGTTTGATTTTTATACAGATGAAAAATTTGAAGGCGGAACCAGGAAAACCATCAAAACCCACGAAGATTATATTCCAACCTATGTAAAGGCTGGCGCCTTCATTCCGATGGCAAAACCAATGCAAAGCACCAAGGAATATAAAGGTGAGGTGTTTGAATTGCATTATTATTTTGATGCCTCTGTTAAAGAAAGCAAAGGACAGTTATACAACGACGATGGGGTAACACCAAATGATTTTGAAACTGGTTCGTATGAAGTGTTGCAGTTTGAAAGTGAATTTGAAAAAGATGAATTGGAATTGGAACTTGAGGCCGAAACAGGAAAGAATTATGCGTCATCAATCAAAACGGTTATGGTCATTGTTCGTAACATTTCAAGTCAACCAAAAAGCATCAAAATTGATGGTAATAAAATCAATGGAACTTGGGATTCCCAAACAAAACAGCTTTTCATTCCCTTAAGTTGGAACACTAAAAATGAAACTGAAATCAAAATAAAACTAAATAAGTGAAGCAGTTAGTAGTCATATTATTCATCCTGATAACATTTTCAAGCTGCAAACATAAGTTAGGCAATGACAATGTTGTTGAAGCCTCGAAAACTCCAGCTCCTTTCGTTTGGGAAGGTGCCAATCTCTATTTCCTTTTGACGGACCGTTTCAATAATGGCGACACTTCCAACGATATTAATTTTGACAGAACTGCAGAAACAGGAAAATTGCGAGGTTTTGAAGGTGGCGATATCAATGGTGTAACTCAAAAAATTAAAGACGGTTATTTCAACGAGTTGGGAGTCAATGCGATTTGGTTGTCGCCCATCGTGGAGCAAATCCATGGAGGTACAGACGAAGGAACAGGTGTGACTTATGGGTTTCACGGCTATTGGACCAGCGATTGGACAGCCATCGACCCAAATTTTGGAACGGAAGAGGATTTGCGGAATTTGGTAGAAACTGCCCATAAAAACGGTATCCGAATTGTTCTGGATGCGGTCATCAACCACACAGGTCCGGTGACGGATAAAGACCCAGTTTGGCCAGAAGAATGGGTACGAACTTCACCACAATGTGATTATACAACCTATGATTCGACCGTGACTTGTACCTTGGTAAAAAACCTTCCAGACATCAGAACTGAAAGCAATGATGATGTCGAATTGCCTCCGCAATTGATTGAAAAATGGAAATCAGAAGGGCGATATGAACAGGAGGTTGCGGAATTGGACGAATTCTTCAAACGAACGGGTCATCCTCGTGCACCACGATTTTATATCATGAAATGGCTGACCGATTACATCACCGATTTTGGAATTGACGGCTACCGTGTGGATACAGTAAAACACACGGAAGAATCTGTTTGGCAAGAATTCAAAAAAGAATGTGATTATGCTTTTTCAAAATACAAAACTGACAATCCTGACAAAGTGATGGACGATAACAATTTTTACCTTGTGGGCGAAGTCTATGGTTATGGCATTTCAGCAGGAAAAGCCTATGATTTAGGAGGAGAAAAGATTGATTATTTTGACAATTCCTTTGAGAGTTTAATCAATTTTGAATTCAAATGGAATGCCTTGCAGCAGGACAATGAAACCGTGTTTAGTAAGTATTCCAAAACACTTCATGGAGACTTGAATGGTTACGGTCTTTTGAATTATCTCGCTTCTCATGACGATGGACAACCTTACGATGCCAAACGGGAGAATCCTTTTGAAACAGCAACTAAATTACTTTTGTCACCTGGGACGTCCCAAACGTATTATGGTGATGAATCGGCCCGTTCGTTGTTGATTGAGGGTACTGTGGGCGATGCAACTTTGCGTTCGTTTATGAATTGGGAGGATATCAATTCTTCCGAAGATACCCAAGCCATTTTAAAACATTGGCAAAAACTGGGTCAGTTTAGAAAAAATCATCCTGCCGTTGGTGCCGGAATCCATCAAATGATTACCGAAACACCCTATGTTTTTTATCGAAGTTATACCAAAGATGATTATACCGATATAGTGGTCATCGGATTGGATTTACCTAAAGGAACCAAAAAATTGGATGTCTCAAAGATTTTCAAGATCAATGACATTTTAACCGATAGCTATTCTGGTGAAGAAGTAAAAGTCGTTGATGGGAACGCTGTCATAGATTCACCATATAGTATTGTATTATTAGAACTAAAAAATTAAACACTAAACCATGAAAAAACTGATTCTTACCTTGATAATTGCAAGTTCATTGACGGCTTGTAAAGATGATAAAAAGCAAATGGTACAGGATGATACCGCTGTAGAAACTAAAGATACCATTCCAACGATTACAAAAGATGCCATTGATACGGCCGTTATTTATGAAGCCAATATTCGACAGTATTCGGCATCAGGACATTTTGATGAGTTCACGAAAGACATCCCACAATTGAAACAACTGGGCGTAAAAATTATTTGGTTGATGCCTGTGTTTCCAATTAGCGAAACCAAACGTAAAGCCACAGGCGGAGCCGACAGCAAATTTGCAACTGACTTTCCAGAAGCTGAACAGGCTAAATATTTGGGAAGCTATTATGCTGTGGCAGATTTTACCAAAATCAANNGGCATGTTCGTCATTTTGGATTGGGTGCCAAACCATACAGGTTGGGACCACGTTTGGATTACGAACAATCCAGATTATTACACGAAAGATGCCGATGGAAACATCACGCACCCAAAAGACACCGATTGGACCGACGTGGCCGATTTGAATTACGACAATCAAGACATGCGTAAGGAAATGATTGAGGACATGCAATATTGGTTGAAAGAAGAAGGTGTAGACGGTTTCCGCTGTGATGTGGCGGGTTCGGTGCCATTGGATTTTTGGCAAGATGCCATTCCACAGTTGAGAAGAACCAAAGATATTTTTATGTTAGCGGAAGCCTGGGAACCAGAATTGTTCAAAGGAGATTTATTTGACATGGGGTATGCTTGGGATGGTCACCATATGATGAACCACATTGCAAAAGGCGAGAAGGTGGCGACCGATTTTTACACGTATTTGGATGAACGCAATGCAAAATATGAAACAGATGATATCATGATGAATTTCATTACCAACCATGACGAAAATTCTTGGAGCGGAACCATCGGTGAGCGTTTGGGAGATGCCGCACCAGCAATGTTGGCTTTGGAATATATGACTACAGGAATGCCTTTGATTTATTCAGGAATGGAGTATGATATGAACCATCGACTTAAGTTTTTCGAGAAAGATTCCATTCCAAAAACAAAAGGAAACATGTGGCCGTTATTGGAGAAATTAGGGACCTTGAAAAACACGCATCCAGCTTTGGCAGAAAGTATGATTGGCGCTAAAGTGACTAAAGTGGAGACAGGAAACAAAAATGTGTTGATGTTTTCGCGGGAGCACAATGGCGAAAAATTAACTTATGTGGCCAATTTGTCCAGCAAAGCACAGACATTCAATGCAGGTGAAATCGTAGAACAAACGGATTATATGACCAACGAAGTAATATCCTCTATGGACAATAAACTATCTCTTAAACCTTGGGAATACCATCTATTAATGGATTCAAAGTAAGCCTAAAAGTCATTTAGTTTAATCGTTGTCATTCAAAGCTTAAGTTAAATCAGATTTCGGATATTGTAATTATTCGTAAATTTGAAAGACTTATTGTAGAATGAAAGACTTAAACGAAAATATAGAATCACCCTTTACGCTAAAAGTTAGCTTTAATCAATTGCTAAAACATTACGAGTTGCTTGCTGAAAGTGAAGATTCGTTTGTATCTGACAAAGCAAAGCGTATTTTAGCGCAACAAAAGGATATCCCAATTTTAAGGGAAGGGTTCAGTGATATCTCATTATTGACCAAATATGAAAAAGAAATCAGATTTATTTTACAGGATTTGTTTTCCCCAATATTAGCTGGTAATGAAATAAAAACGGCTTCGGTACCCTATCATGATTTTATTTTTAATTCGTCTGAACGCTTTCGTTCTATTATAAAAAATGCTGGTGAAGATTATCAACTGGTTATAAAAAACATGCCTGAAGATGATAAGTATCGCGTAGCTTGTGTAATTATTTTGAGGTTTTGCTATGGTTTTAATGTGGATTACAAACGGCCATTTTTTTATGAAATTCCTGATGCCAACGGTGTGCTTCGTACCTATAAAATACTTTACAATGCAGACTTTACCGAGATTCTTCCAACGGAGCATGCGCCAAAAATCACCGAAGCCGATTTTCACGAATTATTGGATTCGTTTGATGATATAGACTTGTGGAAGGAGAAATTTCCTCCGAACAGTTACGTTTTCAAAGGCTTTGTCATCAACAATATGTTTGACGTGACAGACGATACGGCAATTTCTGAAATCAAATCGAGCTTGCTTGTTTCTGGTAAACGAAAAAATGGGAATTTTATAAGTAATCTTCAGAAAACTTTTGAGTCCTTATTCAATATTAAAAATATTAAGGTAGGTTTTGTGATTTACAATGAAGAAGACCAGATGTTTGAACGAGTTGTAGGTGAAGGTATTGATAGTTATCTGCTCTTTAACGAAGATTTGGAATCCTGTAAAACAGCCCTTTGTGAAAGCTCGTATAAAGCTCTGGTTAGTGACAATGCTTATTTTTCTATTTCAGATGTTGAGAAGTATTTCAAACTTTCTGATGGAGAAGCACAATACAAAGTGTTGCATGAGCAAGGAATTAAAAGTGCCATTTTCGCACCAATTTCGAACAATGGGAAATTACTCGGTGTTTTGGAAATCGTATCAGAAAAACCAAAGGAACTTAATAGTGTTAACGCAAACAAACTCATCGATGTGATGCCTTATATCGTGTCGTCTGTATTGCGTTCCAAGGCTGAAGAAGAAAATTTGATAGAAGCGATTATCCAGCAAGAATGCACTTCGATTCATCCAAGTGTAGTCTGGAAATTTAAACAAGCGGCTAGAAAATTTCTTAAGGACAAACAGCAGTTTGGCAACAATATTTCTTTCAGTAAAATTGCGTTTGAGAATGTGTATCCATTGTTTGGTCAAATAGATGTGAAAGGTTCTTCAGAAGCTCGGAATTTGGCTACTGAAAAGGATTTGTCACTACAATTAAATCTCGTCAACAAAATACTTGACCTCATTATAGAGGAAAAACATCTTCCTATTTATGAGCAACTGAAGTTTCAGTTGAACTTATTTCAAACAGAGATTGAAACCAACTTTAAGGTGGACAGCGAACACGAAGTAACCAGTTTCTTAAAGAAGGACGTCGAACCTGTATTTAAATTTTTGCTCAAAAAGAATTCACGTTCAAAAGAGGCTATTGAGGATTATTTCTCTAAAATCGATAGCAATTTAAATGTCATTTATTACTATCGAAAAAACTATGATGATACGATTGCGCTCATCAACAAAAACATGTCCGCAATTATAGATACCAAGCAAATTGAAGCACAAAAGATGTATCCACATTATTTTGAACGCTACAAAACCGATGGTGTTGAGCACAACATGTACATTGGAGAGTCCATTACCAAAGAAGAAAGCTTCAATGAGATTTATCTTTACAACTTGAGATTATGGCAACTTCAAGTGATGTGCGAAATGGAAAGCGAATATTATCAAAATAGAGACCATTATCCGATTGCGCTTGATGTAGCTTCGATGATTTTAGTGTTCAATCAGCCAATGTCCATCCGGTTTAGAATGGATGAAAAACAATTTGATGTTGATGGCACCTATAATGCACGCTACGAAGTTGTAAAAAAACGTGTAGATAAGGCATTTATCAAAGGAAGCAACGAACGTGTCACTGCAAAAGGTAAAATAGCCATTGTGTATTCCCAAAAATCAGATGAAGAAGAATATTTAAAATACATCAAATTTCTTCAATCAAAGAATGTGCTTGATAATGATATGGAGCTCGTTGAACTCGAAGACCTTCAGGGCGTCACTGGATTAAAGGCTATTAGAGTGTCCATACTTTATCATTCAAAAGATGATGAAGCTGCTTTTTACACCTACGATGATTTGATTAATGAGTTACAGAAGTAATTACAAAATCGGACATCGCCACTTCGGAATGTTTTGATGCTTTCTGAATAATCCCGCTTGTGTCTGGCTCTAAAACATCTTGTATGTTTGCACCTGGATTCGATTTCAAAGCAATTGCAAACGCAATGACCGAAACAATAATACCAACCATAAACACGGTATACGTCGCTCTCAAAATACGATATTTCCTGTCCAACACTTTTCCGAGAAAGTAAAGGTCTTTGGTCATCGATTTATAGATATAATCTTTGTCGTTTACCAACTCTCCAATGGCCCACTCGAATTCTTTCAACTCCATTTTATGAAAATTACCAAAAAAAGTAAGGTTGACATCTTTGTTGGCAACATCCTCCTTCGTGAATGTGCCAGTGGTAATATTTGGTCGTGTCGCAATAATGGACATAATCATGGATATAACCCCAACCAACGTAAATAATGCTGTTGGGTAAGTCAGATACGGATTGGTGTCCAATTTTGAAATAAGGTTGGCCAATACCAATGAAATGATAATAGCGTTGACTGATAATAGAATATTGGCTTTTGTATCTGCGATATCGCTCAATTTCATATGGTTTCGCAAAGCGGTTCTGTAGAACGACTGAATGGCGCGTTCTGGACTTTCATCTTTATATTTTGCTTTTAATTTTGCTTTGGTTTCTTCTTTTTTGAGCTTGCTCTTTTGCTTTCTTTTATCCTCTATAAGTGATGCCAGGTTTTCTTCTTTTTGTTTCTGCCAATTTTTCAAAGCATAATCTGTGTAGTATTGATGTTTTGTAGAAAGCACTTCAATATTTTCATTCAACCATTCTTTTGCAGTGAACGTTTTGACATCTTGCAATTCAAGTTCTTTTCTTAAAAACTCGCTCGCTTCATCAAAATAGTCTTTGCCAAAATGGGAAGAGTCGGCATCACGAATGATTTTTCCCAAGTGGGAATGTGGTGAATCTTTGAATTTAGTATCCATGATACACGTATTCACAGCATCAATTTTTTCTTGGGGAACATTTTGTTCCTCTAAAAATTTGGTTGCGATTTTAACACTTTCCTCTTCATGGCCTTCACGTTTCTTGATATATCCAGTGTCGTGCAATAAAGCCGCTAACTGAACAATTTCAGCGTCCTCTTTAGAAATATCACTGTTCTCGACAATTTCCTTCACACTTTTTAGAACACGTTTTGTGTGGGTGTAATTGTGATATATAAAATTGTTTGGAAGTTGTTCCTTAAACAAATCGAAGACAAATTTGTCAGTTTTCTCTACTAGTGCAGACATGATGGTATTTTATAAAAAGTTGATAGCAAATTACTGAAAAATTAATTAAGAAGATGGCTCCATTTCGTTTGAATTGTAATACAAAACGTTAAATTTCGACTAAAGAAAATCTAAAATCAATAACTTTAAAAAAAAGAATAAATCTATGCTGACTTGGAAACATATAATGGATTTTGCTGTAAACGGAAATCCAAAACCAGATAAGAGAGTGCAAAAATCCGAATCTGAATGGAAGGAAATTTTGACACCTGAACAATATAGAATCACACGAAAAAAAGGCACGGAAGCACCGGGAACAGGCGCTCTATGTAGCGTATATGATGCGGGACAGTATAATTGTGTCTGCTGTAATACGCCATTGTTTGATTCCACTATCAAGTATGAATCAAAATCAGGTTGGCCAGCATTTACGCAACCCATTAAGGAAAACGCCATCAAATATGAAAAGGATTCCAGTTTTGGGATGGTCCGTGTCGAAGTGATGTGCAATGTATGTGATGGTCATTTGGGTCATGTGTTTCCGGATGGACCCGAACCAAGCGGATTGCGTTATTGTGTGAATTCCGAATCCATTACATTAGAAAAAAAGTAATATGAGCAACCTAAAAATACAACTTGCAACCTTTGGCGGAGGTTGTTTCTGGTGCACAGAAGCTGTGTTTCAAGAAATAAAGGGCGTCCAAAAAATTGTGTCAGGCTATACAGGTGGAACCGTTCCGGGAACACCTACGTATCGTGAGATTTGTTCAGGACTTACTGGGCACGCCGAAGTGGTGCAAATCACTTTTGATTCTACGGTCATTTCATATAAAGACCTCGTGGAAATATTCATGACGACGCACGACCCAACCACCCTGAACCGACAAGGTGCCGATGTGGGGACGCAATATCGTTCAGTGATTTTTTATCATGACGAAACTCAAAAGGAAACAGCGGAATTGGTCATCAGCAATTTATCAAAGTATTTTGATCAACCGATTGTGACTGAAATTAGTCCGTTGCAAAAATTCCATGAAGCTGAAGAGTATCATCAAAATTATTACATAAATAATCAATCCCAAAGTTATTGCAGTTTTGTGATAACACCAAAGTTGGCCAAATTGCGAAAGTTACACGCCGTTAAATTAAAGAGTGCCAATGTTTAGCAGCTAGTTCACTTTGTTGTAAACGGTCCTTTCAAATCGATAAACATGAAAAACGAGACCAGAATTGCCTTTGGAGGAGGTTGCCATTGGTGTACCGAAGCTGTGTTCCAATCCATCATCGGTGTTGAAAAGGTTGAACAAGGTTATGTGGCTTCAATTGATGATAAGGCCACCTTTTCCGAAGCGGTTATCGTTAACTTTAATACGGAATGTGTCAATCTAAACACATTGATTGAAATACATTTGCTAACGCACAACAGCACATCCAATCATTCTATGCGAAGCAAATACCGTTCGGCAATCTATACGTTTGATGACTTTCAAAACAAAGTCGTTAAGGATATATTGGCGAAATTTCAAGTGAAATTCGACAACAAATTGATAACTGAAGTGTTGCCTTTTAAAGCATTTAGGCCTTCAAGAGAAGCCATCACAAATTATTATTATAAAAATCCAACAAAACCATTTTGCGAGATGTTTATCAATCCAAAATTGCGATTGTTTTTAAACAAATTCTCTCATTTTGTTAATATGAATAAAATGGAAGGTTTGAACCTTGCTCTAGATAAAAAGCCGTCTCAATGGAGTTAAAGGAAGCATATCTACATAACAGAAATCGGTTTGTTCAACTCTGTAAGCCATTAAAAACAGAAGACTTTTCCGTGCAGCCTACAGAATTTGTATCGCCACCAAAATGGCATTTGGCGCATACCACTTGGTTTTTTGAGCAGTTTGTACTTTCAAAAAATAAAGAAGGATATAAATGGTTTGATGAAGATTTTGCTTTTCTCTTTAACAGTTATTACAACAATGCCGGCGAGCGTATTTTACGTCCCAATCGTGGCCTAATGACGCGTCCAACGGTCGATGAGGTTTATGACTATAGAAAGTATGTTGACCACCAAATGGTTGAATTTTTGAATGAAAATCCATCAGAAGAAGCCAAACAAACCATCAAACTCGGTTTGCAGCATGAACAGCAACATCAAGAATTGTTCTTTTACGACATTAAATATATATTGGGGAATCAACCCACCTTTCCAAAATTTGAGACGGATGTTCATTTAAAGCAAGTTGATGCTCCTTCAGAGTTCATTAAAATTGAAGAAGGCATTTACGAAATTGGTTTTAATGGTGATGGTTTTTGTTTTGACTGCGAATTGGGTCGGCATAAAGTGTATTTGAATGCATTTGAAATATCCAATCAGTTGGTCACAAATGAGGAATATATTGAATTCATTGAAGCTGGAGGTTACAAGGATTTCAATCTTTGGCATGCAGAAGGTTGGGATTTTATTCAAAATGAAGAAATAACTGCGCCCCTATATTGGCATCTTAAGGATGACGAATGGCACTCTTATACGTTTGAGGGTTTCAAAAAAGTGAATCCAAAAGAACCCGTAATGCACATTAGTTTTTATGAGGCTTGGGCGTTTGCCGAATGGAAAGGCATGCGACTGCCCACAGAGTTTGAATGGGAAATTGCATCTTCAAAATTAGAGCACGGACAATTGTGGGAATGGACCAATTCTGCCTTTTTGCCCTATCCCAATTTTAAAAAACCTGAAGGCGCCATTGGTGAATATAATGGAAAATTTATGGTCAACCAAATGGTGCTTCGGGGCGCATCGATTGCTACTCCAAAAAACCACAGCAGAAACACTTATAGAAATTTTTTCCATCCAAATCTGCGCTGGATGTTTTCCGGAATTAGACTTGTCAAATCATATGAATAATACATTTGCAAAAGATGTCATCAAAGGATTGATGGCTAAAGAAAAACACCTGTCATCAAAGTATTTTTATGATGATAACGGCAGTCGCATTTTTCAGGAAATCATGAAAATGCCTGAATATTACCTGACGGATTCCGAGTTCGAGATTCTATCGCTTCAAGCTGAACAAATTTATCAAGCATTAAACTTTTCTCAACCATTCAATATTATCGAACTTGGAGCTGGTGATGGATTCAAAACGTTTAAATTACTTGAACATTTACAACTCAAAAAAGTAAAATTCAATTATGTTCCCATTGATATATCAAAGGAGGCCATAGACGTTCTTTCCAAAAATTTAAAAGAACGTCTGCCGGATTTAATAATAAAGCCCAAAGTAGGTGATTATTTTGAAATCTTGAAAGATGAAAAACACAGTAACGTTCCGAGTCTGTTGTTATTTCTGGGAAGTAATATTGGTAATTACGTCCCAAAAGATGCCGAAAATCTATTGCACCTTTTTCATCAGAATATGAATGAAGGTGATAAATTATTGATTGGTTTTGACTTAAAAAAGAATCCTTTGACCATTCGTCAAGCTTATTTTGACCCAAACGGTATCACCAAACGTTTCAACATTAATTTATTGATACGTATCAATCGCGAGTTTGAAGCGGATTTTAAGATAGACGATTTCGATTTTTATTGCCAATATGATGCCATTTCAGGAGAAGTAAAAAGTTATTTGGTCAGCTTGAAAAAACAAACTGTTCAGTTAAAAAAGTTGGAAACAAGTATTGAATTTGAACAAAATGAATTAATTTGGACAGAGTTGTCAAAAAAGTTTTCACTGCACGAAGTTGAGAAGCTTGCTAGCAAAACAGGGTTTAATTTTGGCCAGCATTTTTTGGATTGCAAACATTTTTTTACGGACAGTCTTTGGGAAAAATAAAACACAAAAGATTTCTAAAATTTATAGCATAACAAATATTTATATATGAACCACAGTTTAAAAATAATCACATCATTCATCGTTTTTCTTATTTTCAGTGCATGTTCTACATACAAGCCACAAGTGAGATATGAAGATGATGAAAAAAATGTATTTCCAGATAAAGAAGTCGATAGAACGTTCTATTTAATTGGTGATGCTGGTCTTTCTCCGGCTAATGGACTTTCGGTAGGATTAGAGGCATTTAAAGCATATATTAAGGATAAAAACACAAAAAATGATTTTGCTTTGTTCTTGGGAGACAATATTTATCCAGCGGGAATGCCTAATGAGAATGACAGTTATAGAAAAGAAGCAGAGCATCACATGGACGCGCAGTTTGAATCTGTAAAAGGGTTCAAAGGACAAACAATTTTTATTCCAGGGAATCATGAATGGTATGCAGATGGCGTAAAAGGGTTAAAGGATGAAGAAGATTATGTTGAGAAAGCACTTGGTGATGAGTCCTTTTTTCCACAAAATGGATGTCCTATGGAAAGTATCGATGTTAGCGAAACGGTTCAACTGATAATTATCGATACGCAATGGTATCTTGAAAATTGGGACCATCATCCAACCATTAATGATGATTGTGAAATCAAAACCCGAGAACGTTTATTATTGGAATTGGAAGGTGAAATTAAAAAAGCTCAAGGCAAACAAGTAGTTATTGCAATGCACCATCCGATGTACACGAATGGCGTCCATGGTGGTAAATTTGCTTTAAACAAACATCTATTTCCTACCCAAAGCGATATTCCTGTGCCATTCTTTTCCTCTTTGATAACACAAGTTCGTACGCAAGGAGGTGTTTCAATTCAAGACAGATACAATGAGCTATATAACAATCTCATGAAGCGTATCGAAACCTTGGCGACAGATAGTGGTACAATAACATTTGTTTCTGGTCATGAGCATACGTTACAGTACATCGAAACGGAACATATCAAGCAAATTGTAAGTGGTTCGGGGTCTAAAGATTCATATGCTACATTGGCTGATAATGGTCATTTTTCTTATGGAGAGCAAGGTTTTGCAGTCTATACTGTTTTTAAGGATGGAGGTTCTTGGGTGCAATATTTCGGATCAGAAAATGGAGAGCCAAAATTACTGTTTCAGAAAGAAGTGTATCCACCGACAAAGCATTTTGATATTTCAAAACTGCCTAATGAATTTCCTAATGAGGTGGAAGTTTCAGTGTATTCCGATGAAGAAACAGACAAGAAAGGTTTTTATGAAACACTTTTGGGCGAAAGATATCGCAATCTTTACAGCAAAAAAATAAATGCCGAAGTGGCAACCCTAGATACTTTGTATGGTGGTTTGGAAATTGTTAGAAAAGGCGGTGGTCATCAAACGCGTTCGTTAAGATTGAAAACAAAAGATGGACGAGAATTGAACATGAGAGCATTGCGGAAAAGTGCCACACAGTATCTTCAAGCGGTTGTATTTAAAGACACTTATATTCAAGATGATTTTGAACAAACAGAAGTTGAAAATCTAATATTGGATTTCTATACAGCAGCTCATCCTTATGCATTTTTGGCAATCCCAGATTTGTCGCATGCTGCAAAATTATACCACACAAACCCAAAGCTGTATTACATCCCAAAACACAAATACATGGGAGATTTTAATAATGAATATGGCGGAGAATTGTATATGATAGAAGAGCGCCCTGAAGATAATTATACAAATGAGCGAACATTTGGATATGCAGATGACATAGAAAGTACACATGACATTATCGAAAAAATACGAAAGGACGAAAAATATAAAATAGATGAGAACGCTTATGTAAGAGCTAGGCTATTTGACATGCTCATTGGTGATTGGGACAGGCACCAAGACCAGTGGCGTTGGGCTCAATTTGATCAAGAAAATGGCGATAAAGTTTACAAGCCAATTCCGAGAGATAGAGATCAAGTGTTTTCCAATTTTGATGGTGCTTTGCTAGATGTACTTAAAGTAATTACTGGTGCTACCAAGCAATTGCAGGTGTATGATGCTGAAGCAAAAGACATCAAATGGATGAACAGTGCAGGGGTGAAATTGGATAGAGTCTTGATTCAACAATCCGAAAAAGAAGCTTGGTTGAAACAGGCTAAATTTCTTCAAGAAAATATAACCGATGAGGTAATAGATGAAGCCTTCAGTAAAGTGCCAAAAGAAGTCCAGGATGTTTCGCTCGAGGATATTAAGACCAAATTAAAAGGAAGACGTGCCAATTTAGCCGATATAGCAGAACGATACTACGATTATTTGAACAGCTTGGTGGTCATAACAGGAACTGACAAAGATGATTATTTTGAAATAACCCGAAGCGGTGACAACGAAACACATGTAAAAATATCCCGCATCAAGGATGGAAAAAAAGCTGATGTTTTATTGGATAGAACTTATAACAAGGACATCACAAAAGAGCTTTGGATTTACGGTTTGGATGATAAAGATATATTTGAAGTTTCAGGAAAGGCCAATAATATGATTTATACAAGAATCATTGGAGGACAAGAAAATGACACCTACATCATCAAAAATGGGCGACGTATTAAAATATACGATCACAAAACCAAGAAGAATACAATTGAAGAAAATAGAGGTGCACAGATCAAATTGACAGACATTTACAACTTGAATTTGTTCGATTTTCAAAAAACGATTGTTAGAACCAATATTATTACACCAAGTATTGGATATAACCCAGACGATGGCATCAAAATTGGAATTGCTGACACCTACACAGTAAAAGGCTTTCAGCGGAATCCGTTTTCCCAGCAGCATTCCTTTAATGGTGGTTATTTCTTCGCAACCAATGGATTTGATTTAAAATATAATGGAGAGTTTGCCAATATATTTGCCGACTGGAATTTGCACATTGGAGGACGATTTACGTCAGAGAACTTTACTCGAAACTTTTTCGGCTACGGTAATCAGACCATCAATAATGATGATGAACTGGATTTAGATTACAATCGAGTAAAAACAAGTATATATGAGGCTGAAGTTGGGTTTCTTAAACGTTCACCTTTCGGTAGTGATTACGAATTTAAAGCCATTATTGAAGGAATAGAACTTGAAAATACAAATGATAGATTCATCACAGATTTTGTTCCAACTACCAATGAAGATTTTTACAGTCGAAAAGTATTTACAGCACTAGAGGCAGAATATAACTATGCAAGTTTTGATAATACACTTAACCCATCTAAAGGGATGACCTTTTTGTTGAATGTAGGCGGAAAAACAAATGTTGATGATATTGATGCTGTTTACGGGTACATCAATTCCAATCTAGGATTTTACAATTCGCTTTCAAAGAATAGAAGATTGGTTTTAAAGACTGATTTAAGGACACAATTCCGTTTTGGAAGTGATTTCGAATTCTATCAAGCATCAAACATTGGCGGGAATAATGGCTTGCGAGGCTACCGCACAGAGCGGTTTACAGGTCGCAACTCCTTGATAGGCAGTGCAGATGTTCGTTATTCGCTTCCAACCTTGAAGACCAGATTTATTCCATTGCAATTTGGATTGTTTGCGGGTGGCGATGTGGGTCGTGTTTGGCTCAAAAATGACTATTCGGACAAGTGGCATAACGATTACGGTGGCGGATTTTGGGTAACGGCAGCTGATTCGGTTTCAGGAACTTTCAATCTGTTTACTGGAGAGGACGGCCTGCGTTTTTCCTTTGGCTTTGGTTTGAAATTTTAATTTAGATTAAAACTATAGATATTGCCACCCTCGGTTTTATTGCGCTCATCAGTTAAGTAAACGGTAGAGTTGTCTTTAAAACAGACACCTTCCTTTTGTGAAGAGTGGTCAAAGGACAATTCTTCTATGGATCCTTTAAAAAAATGTTCAGGTTCAAAGTTGGAAAGTTTCCATAATTTATCGTGATTCAACAATACCACGGTTTTACCATCATCGCTCACATCTGCAGAAGTGATTTTGTGATGTTTCCCATCAAGATTAAAATCTGTAACAGGTTCTGCAACGTGGCTTCCTATTTGGTTTGGGACTTTTATCAATACACACGACTTGTTCTCTTTGCTAAAAATATAAAAGTAGTCATCCAATAAAAAAAACGCTTCAAAATCTTTTGATTTCATATCTTTTGGAAGGGTAAAATTTATTTTTTCAGCTGTGACTCTGTCATCTGCGTTATCAGGATCTGGGATCTTATAAATCACAAAGTCTTTTCGCTTTTTTGAATTGTTGCCAAAATCGCCAATATAGATGTTCCCTTCTTTATCACTGGTCAAATCTTCCCAGTCTTTATTTTCAGAATTCATTACGATTAAATCCTTTCTCATCTTACCCTTATTGTCCAGACCATACACATGATTGTCATTGCCGGCATCCTCAATAATCCAAATCAAATCAGATTTTGAAGTCACTTCTGCGGCTGAAACTTCTTTCAAATGATTGGGTACATCGGCCAGAAGATGAAGCTTTCCCGTATCACAAGATATTAATAGCATTGTACTGATAACTAATTGTTGAAATGTCATATCTGGTATTTTTAAACAATATAAAACGATACTAAACCAATCAAAAATTTAATATCTTAAACTATTTATAAAATTTGTAGCATTCAATATCACATTTTAATAGCTTTGAAGAGAATAAACATCTATTATCATGACAACTGTTACCGACCTACTCCAACTTATAACACTTCAACAGATTAGTGACACCGAGTTCATTGGAAACAGTAAAACGGTAGGGAGCCCAAACGTATTCGGAGGACAAGTATTGGCTCAGGCCATTAATGCAGCTACGAGAACCATCGCCAATGGAAGAATTCTACACTCCATGCACGCATATTTTCTAGAACCTGGTAATTTGGAGCTGCCAATTTCATATAATGTAAGCATTGTAAGAGATGGCGGAAGTTTTTCTGTTAGAAGAGTCACAGCTCATCAAAACGAAACCACAATCTTTATCCTTTCTGCATCCTTTCATAAGAAGGAAGAAGGCTACAGTCATCAGATAGACATGCCCAAAAGCATTAGGCAACCTGAAGAACTTTTGAGTTGGACAGACATGTTGCAGCAATTTGGTGAAGCTATACCACCACGTACCAAGATTTACATGTCCATAGATCGCCCTATCGAATTTAAACCCGTTGAGGTTGTCAACCCATTCAATAAAGAAAATTTGCCACCGGTCACTAACGTCTGGTTCAAGCTCAATGGAGATACGTCCAACCTTGATTTGGCTTCTAAGCAACAAATACTTACCTACATTTCGGATTACAATATTCTAGCAGCGGCTATGAACCGTCATGCGAGCAAAGCACATTGGGGCAACACTCAAACGGCTAGTTTAGATCATTCCATGTGGTATTTTAGAGATTTTGATTTTGACGATTGGTTGTTATATGCTATCGAATCGCCCAATACATCCAGCGCCAGAGGGTTTGCAAAAGGAAATATCTTCTCCCGGGATGGTAAACTTATTGCTTCGGTAGCACAAGAGGGACTCATGCGGCCTAAATAAAAAAATAAAGCTATGATTAAAATAGGTCATCGCGGCGCGGCGGCATATATAGCCGAAAACACGATAGAATCCATGGAGAAAGCTCTTGAAATGGGCGTTGATGGCATTGAGATTGACGTACACCTCTGTGCGTCTGGTGAACTCGTCGTTTTTCACGACTTGACTTTAGATAGAATGACCAATGGTTCTGGTGAAATTTCCTCTTGGACTCTCGATGAGCTCAAAGTATTAAGAGTTGGCGATAAATACCGAATTCCAACACTAATTGAAGTTTTAGACATCATCAACGCTCGGTGCATTTTAAATATTGAATTAAAGGGAGTTGGAACTGCCACTAAAACCTGTGAGATTATTAAATCATATATCAAAAAACGTAATTATTCTTACAATCATTTCATCGTTTCAAGTTTTCAGTACAAAGAGTTACAGGATGTTTATCAAATAGATGAAAGCATTCCGTTGGGCGTGCTGACTAAAGCAAGCATGGAGGAGGCAATTGACTTTGGAAATACGGTAAAAGCACAGTATATTCATCCGAACACAGCAATTATTTCGGAAAAAATCGTCAGGGAAGCACACGAGTTAGGTTATAAAGTTATTGCTTGGACCGCTAATATGAATGATACTATCGCACGAATGAAAAGATATGGTGTTGATGGCATCATCTCCGACAAGCCAGATAGACTATGATTGAAAAAGATATCATTATCGTTGGAGGAGGGGCTGCCGGTTTTTTTGCAGCCATCAACATTGCAGAATTAAATCCTTCACTAAAAGTAGCTATTCTCGAAAGAGGAAAGGAAGGTCTTCAAAAGGTGAAAGTTTCAGGTGGTGGTCGCTGCAACGTCACCCATGCCGAATTCATACCTTCGGAATTGATACAGAATTATCCCAGGGGCGAAAAAGAATTACTCGGTCCTTTCCATCAGTTCATGACTGGCGATACCATAGAGTGGTTTGAAAAACGAGGCGTTCCATTAAAGATTGAAGAAGATGGTAGAATGTTTCCCACCACAGACAGTTCACAAACCATTATTGATTGTTTTTTAAAAGAAGCAAAAAAGCATAATGTTGAAGTGTTGTATAATCAAAGTGTAACAAATCTGTCGCCTCGAGCGCAGTCGAGAGGTTTTCAAGTAAATACTAAAACTGATGAATTTGTTTGCGAAAAACTTCTTATCGCCACCGGAAGCAACCCAAAAATCTGGAAACTCCTGGAAGATTTAGGCCATACAATTGTGCAACCAGTTCCATCCCTTTTTACTTTCGATATCAAAGATGAACGAATCAAGGATATCCCAGGAGTCGTCGCATTAAATGTTGAGGTTAAAGTAATAGGAACAGAACTTTGGAGCGAAGGACCGTTACTTATTACACACGTTGGTATGAGCGCTCCTTCAATCTTAAAGCTATCCGCGTTTGGAGCGATTGAACTCGCAAAAAGAAATTATCAATTCGACATAGAGGTCAATTTTATCAGAAAGTCATTTGACGATTGTTTAGAGTTATTAAAAATATTCAAACTTGAACTGGCCAAGAAAACCGTGTTTAAATCCGCACAATTCGATTTGCCAAAACGTCTCTGGCAAAAACTTGTTTTAGCTTCTGAAATGAAAGACGAAACGCGTTGGGCGGACCTTAACAAGCAACAATTAGAAAATTTGGCATCACAATTAACCCAAGCCATCTTCAAAGTAGATGGAAAAAGCACTTTTAAGGAAGAATTCGTCACCGCTGGAGGCATCGATTTAAAAGAAATCAATTTTAAAACTTTTGAAAGTAAACTTCATGGCAATATGTATTTTGCAGGAGAAGTCATTAATGTGGATGCCGTTACTGGAGGATTTAACTTTCAAAATGCATGGACTGGAGCATACATTGTGGCAAAATCAATTTAAAATGAAAATTTTCATCGCACTCCTAAAAGGCATCAACGTCGGTGGACACAAAAAAGTCCCAATGGCAGAACTTCGAGAGTTATTGTCAAAAGAAGGATTTGAAAACGTTCAAACCTACATTCAAAGTGGCAATGTGCTGTTGCGGTCGTCTATGAAATCAAATGAAATACAGGACAAAATTGAAAAAGCCATTAAATCGCATTTCGGCTTTGAGGTGTCGGTAATTGTAAAGACAAGAAGTGAATTACAAGACGTTTTTGACGCCTCACCATTTTCAGATGAAATAAAAGAACAGAGCTATTTCATCATGCTCAATAAAACTCCAAACAAAGAATTGTTGAAGGAAGTCAAATCAATGTGGTATGAAAATGAAGAAGTTGTTATAAAAGATGACACTCTATATTTTCATAGTTCAGCAGGGTATGGTAAGGCAAAATTCAATATGGCTACTTTCGAACGAAAATTGAAAGTCATTGGTACGGCAAGAAACTTTAACACAATAGTAAAACTGTTATCTTTGTCAGCAGAAGAATAGCCAATGACAGAACAAGATTTTATTCCTAAAGCATATTCACAGAGTGTTCAAAATGGAAAAGTAACTTGGGAATCGCCAAGTAACATTGCACTCATTAAATATTGGGGGAAAAAGAAAGACCAAATCCCTGAAAATCCATCAATAAGTTTTACACTTAATAACTGCAAAACAATCACCTCTTTGACCTTTTCTAAAATAGAAAACACTGGTGATTTTTCCTTTGAGGTGTTTTTGGATGGTGACAAGAAGGATGATTTCAAACCAAAAATTCAAACTTTTTTTGAAAGAGTTGAAGTTTATTTACCTTTCTTAAAAACGTACCATTTTGTAATTGAAACGAAAAACACCTTTCCGCATAGTTCAGGAATTGCTTCTTCAGCTTCAGGAATGAGTGCATTGGCTTTGTGTTTGATGAGTATTGAAAAAAGGCTTCAACCTGAAACAAAAAATGAATTCTTCACTCAAAAAGTATCTTTTTTATCACGTTTAGGTTCGGGAAGCGCATGCAGAAGTATCGAAGGCGATTTAATCGTTTGGGGACAAACTGATTCTATTGAAGGCAGCACGGATTTATACGGAATCAAATATCCATACGAAGTACACAAGAATTTTAAACAATACCAAGATACTATCTTGCTGGTTGATAAAGGTGAAAAGCAAGTCAGCAGTACTGTCGGCCATAATTTGATGCACAATCATCCATATGCAGGGAATCGATTTCAACAAGCACACGGTAATCTTGAAAAACTGAAACCAATTCTGGAATCTGGTAATTTGGACAGTTTTATTGCTTTAATTGAAAGCGAAGCCTTGACGCTACATGCCATGATGATGACCAGTATGCCTTATTTTATTTTGATGAAGCCAAATACCTTGGAAATCATCAATAAAATCTGGCAATTTAGACAAGATACTGGGCTTCATGTTAGTTTTACGTTGGATGCAGGGGCGAATGTTCATGTGCTCTATCCAAAAAATGAAACCACAAAAATCTTGGAGTTTATTAAAAGTGAGTTAGTTGCATATTGTCAAAATGGACATTATATTTGCGACCAAATCGGGTTTGGTGCCAGGCAATTAACAATGTAAAATTGATAATTGATAATGAAGAGCGACAATGTTGTAAAAATAAAAAGTTATCAATTTGCGATTAGAATCGTACATTTGTATAAGTTTTTAGTTGAAGAGAAGAAGGAATATATACTTTCCAAGCAATTGTTGCGTTCTGGGACATCCGTTGGAGCCAATGTAAGGGAAGCAGAACATGCCGAAAGCAAAGCTGATTTTATCCATAAGCTTTCTGTGGCGTTGAAAGAGGCGAATGAAACGGAATATTGGTTAGATTTGCTGAAAGAAACAGGTTATTTAAATAATTCTGAATATATTAGTATTCAATTTGATATAAAAGAAATTTTAAAACTTCTTACAAGTATCATAAAAACGGCAAAACAAAAATAATTATCAATTATGCATTGTTAATTATCAATTGAATATCATGAAAGGACCGCTATTCTACTCAAAAATCTTACTCTTCGGAGAGTATGGGATTATCAAAGATTCCAAAGGCTTATCAATTCCTTATAATTTTTATAATGGTGCATTGAAAACGGACGGGCTTCAGTCTGAAACGGCTCTCAAATCCAACAACAATCTTAAACGATTTGTGGCGCATCTAAAAACCATCAACCCTGAATTGGTGACTTTTGATATCGAATCTTTAGAGGCAGATGTCAATGCAGGAATGTACTTTGATTCCTCCATTCCTCAAGGTTATGGAGTTGGCAGTAGTGGTGCATTGGTTGCAGCAATTTATGATAAATATGCTCAAAATAAAATTACGGTTTTAGAGAATCTGACGCGTGAAAAACTCTTGACATTAAAATCGATTTTCTCTGAAATGGAATCGTTTTTTCATGGCAAGTCTTCAGGTTTGGACCCATTGAACAGTTATTTGAGTATTCCAATTCTTATTAATTCTAAAGATAATATTGAAGCCACGGGCATTCCTTCCCAAAAAACGGATGGCAAAGGTGCTGTATTTTTATTGGATAGTGGCATTATTGGTGAAACCGCTCCGATGGTCAGTATTTTCATGGAAAATATGAAACAGGAAGGTTTCCGAAGAATGTTGAAAAACCAATTCATCAAACATACGGATGCTTGTGTGGAGGACTTCCTGAAAGGAGATGTCAAATCCTTGTTCAGCAACACAAAAAAATTATCAAAAGTAGTGTTGAACCATTTCAAACCGATGATTCCTCAAGAATTTCATGATTTATGGAAAAAAGGAATTGACACCAACGATTATTACCTAAAACTGTGTGGTTCTGGTGGCGGTGGCTATATTTTAGGATTCACCGAAGACATTGATAAAGCAAAATCATCACTTGCAAATTATAAATTAGAAGTGGTCTACAACTTCTAAATTTCAAATCATGTTATCCAGAAAACAAAAACATGTATTGCTGAAGTTTTTTAGCATGTTTTCTGTTGTTCGTGGGTATAACATTCTCATCATTGTCATTGCCCAATACTTAACGTCCATTTATATTTTGGCGCATGATAAAACTTTGCGGCAAGTCGTTCTTGATTTGAATTTGTTTATGTTGGTCTTGGCTTCCGCATCCACGATTGCGGCTGGATATATTATCAACAATTTTTATGATTCCGAGAAAGATTTAATCAATCGTCCGAACAAATCCATGTTGGATAGATTAGTGAGTCAAAATACAAAACTGTCCTTCTATTTCGTGTTGAATTTCCTTGCCGTGGTCATGGCCAGCTATGTGTCTTTCAATGCGGTGATTTTCTTTTCTGCTTATATTTTTGGCATTTGGTTCTATTCACATAAACTCAAAAAATTACCATTTATAGGAAATCTCACATCAGCGATTCTCACCATCACACCATTTTTTGCCATTTTTATTTATTATAAAAATTTTGAACACGTCATTTTCGTGCATGCCATGTTTTTATTTTTGATTATCTCCATGCGAGAATTGACCAAGGATTTGGAAAACATCAAAGGTGATTTGGCGCAGAATTATCAAACAATTCCAATCGTTTATGGTGAAAATGTCTCAAAAATAATGCTGACGGTTTTAGCATTTTTAACTTTGATTCCCACCATCCTTTTGGTAAAACACTTCAATATTGGGCACATGAATTATTTCTTTTATTTGAGTGCCTTGTTACTGATGGTTTTCATTCTTTTCCTTTGGAAATCAAGAACAAAAACGCATTATCTCATATTGCACAATATTCTGAAATTTATAATTGTTGCCGGTGTATTTTGCATTGTCTTAATAAACGTCAATGTGGTTCTCAACCGAATTTGAAAATAAATCGTTAATCGTAATTATATAGATTATCTTTGCAACTTAAAGAAATGAAAAATGACCAGACATCAAGGCAGTAGCGGAAAAGGGAAATCTTCAGGTAGAGGAGAAAGTAAGGGTACCAATAAAGTATCTGGCAGAGGCAGGGATAATGCTAAAAGCAAAAGTTTTGCAAGAGGCAATGCACCAATGAAAAAGCGTCAAGGTCCCGCAGATAGGACACAATCAGAGATGAAAGCGCCCGTTAAAAAATCAAATCCAGATGAAATCCGTTTGAACAAATACATAGCCAATTCTGGAATGTGCTCACGCCGTGACGCTGATATGCACATTGCCACAGGAAGTGTGACTGTGAATGGGAAAATCATTACGGAAATGGGCTATAAAGTAAAACTTGATGATGAGGTGAAATTTGATGGTGCACGTATTTCTCCTGAAAAGAAAGCCTATGTTTTATTGAATAAGCCAAAAGGA
Organism: Flavobacteriaceae bacterium UBA5544; assembly: GCA_002426755.1. Lineage (GTDB taxonomy): Bacteria > Bacteroidota > Bacteroidia > Flavobacteriales > Flavobacteriaceae > JBPOFM01. Next base: position 156,024 of record DINI01000006.1, on the reverse strand, counting down.
TTTGCCACCACCACAAGTGAAGGAAAGGGCCGAACTGTCATGGATTTGGTCGCCAACGCTACAACTGCTCGTATCAAACCAATTGGGCGTTTGGGTCGAAACTCCTTGGGATTGATTTTGTTTACAAATGACGATGTATTGATTAAAAAATTCACCAATTCAAAAAATGGTGTTCCGAGATTGTTTCAAGTAGAGTTGGATAAGAATCTAAAATTAGAAGATTTAAAACAGATTCAAGCAGGACTAAAAGTTGAAGGAAAGGCTGTCAATGTTGAAGAAATTAGTTATATTGATGGTGAATCAAAAAATCAAATAGGGTTAAAAATAAAGAATACAGGAAACACATTGATACGTACAATTTTTGATCATTTAAAATATGAAATTGTAAAATTAGATTGTGTTGCAATCGCTGGATTGACCAAAAAGGACATTCCGCGTGGCCATTGGAAACATTTGACAGAACAAGAGGTGAACACCTTAAAAATGTTGCCATAATTTCTCCAAAAAAAATCGAAAACATCTTTGTTTTTAAAATATTTATAGTTCTTTTGTAATTCATACAGCTGAACAATTGAAATATGTTTTTACGTTTGGGCTTTTGAATGTTAAGAAGTCATTTTCAAAAGCAACTTATAAGATAAGTTACCAAATTTTAAAGCTCGCTTCTAATCTACAATTGCTTAATTACAAGCGATTTAACTTCGTGACTATTACCTCGCACCAACAGATTCAAGTTTGATTTTTTCATTATTTATCAAGAATTTATTACTCTAATCAATTTTTTTTTCAGAATTTTAAACCTTAATAACACATAATGAATACAAAATATATTGATCTCATCAATCAAACTTTTTATTTTCCACAAGATGAATTCAAATTGGAGGATAAACATTTGCAGTTCCATGACATCGATTTGATGAAACTCGTTGAAGATTACGGAACTCCTTTGAAGTTTACCTATTTGCCTCAAATATCCAACAATATCAATCGTGCTAAAAGCTGGTTTTCCAAAGCCATTAAAAAGCATAAGTACAAAGGTAAATATCACTATTGCTACTGCACTAAAAGCTCCCATTTTAAGCATGTTTTGAATGAAGCCTTAAAGAATGACATTCATATTGAAACCTCATCTGCTTTTGATATTGATATTGTGGAGAAAATGAAGGCTGAAGGAAAGATATCTGATAAAACATACGTGTTGTGCAACGGTTTTAAACGTGAGCAATACATCACCAATATTGCTCGATTGATCAATGATGGACATAAAAACTGTATTCCAATTATTGATAATTATGAGGAAATCGATTTGTTGTCACAAGAAATCAAAGGGAAAATAAATATTGGCGTTAGAATTGCTTCAGAAGAAGAGCCAAAATTTGAGTTTTATACCTCAAGGCTTGGAATAGGGTATAAAAACATACTTCCATTTTACAGAAATCAAATTAAGGAAAACAAGAAAGTTAAGCTTAAAATGCTACACTTTTTTATCAATACGGGTATTCGCGACAATGCCTATTATTGGAATGAATTGTCTAAGTGTTTAAAAGTCTACACTAGTTTAAAGCATATTTGCCCAACTTTGGATAGTCTTAACATTGGAGGTGGTTTTCCAATCAAAAACTCCTTGGCATTCGATTACGATTATGAATATATGGTGGATGAAATCATTAATCAAATCCAATTATTTTGTGATCAAGAAGAAGTTCCAGTTCCTAATATTTTTACTGAATTTGGAAGTTTTACTGTAGGTGAAAGTGGAGGTGCTATTTATGAGGTACTCTATCAAAAGCAACAAAATGATAGAGAAAAGTGGAACATGATCAACTCGTCATTTATTACTACCTTGCCAGATACTTGGGCGATAAATAAGCGTTTTATCATGTTGCCAATCAATCGATGGTACGATAGTTACGAGCGTGTTTTACTTGGTGGCCTTACTTGCGATAGTGATGATTATTACAACAGCGAGCAGCATATGAATGCTATTTATCTTCCAAAGTATAATAAAGAAAAACCTTTGTATCTTGGCTTTTTTAATACAGGAGCCTATCAAGAAACCATCGGCGGATTTGGAGGTTTGCAACATTGTTTGATACCTTCGCCAAAACATATTTTAATTGATAAAGACGAAAACGGTAATTTAAAAACCGAATTATTTAGTGAACAACAAAAAAGTGAAGACTTACTTAAAATTTTAGGTTACAATGAGTAATATAACGTATGCAGGAATAGACGAAGAATATTCCAAATTAGAAACAGCAAAGATCGTTTTGATACCAGTACCTTACGATGGTACAAGTACTTGGCAAAAAGGAGCAGATAAAGGCCCAAAAGCTTTTTTGGATGCTTCAGAAAACATGGAAACTTATGATATTGAAACAGGTACTGAAGTTTACAAACAGGGGGTTTATCTTGCTGATGCGATTACAGAGAATTCATCACCTGAAAAAATGGTGGACGAAGTGCATCAAACTGTAAAAAAGTATATCAAACGCAATAAATTCGTTACCGCGGTAGGTGGTGAACATTCTGTCTCAATTGGAACTATTCGTGCGTTTAATGAATGTTTTGATAATTTGACAGTGCTTCAAATTGATGCCCATGCCGATTTGCGTAAAGAATATCAAGGAAGCAAATGCAACCATGCTTGTGCTGTTTATGAAGCAAGTCAAACCACTAATCTGATTCAAGTAGGTATCAGAAGCATGGATGTTATAGAGACTACAGTAATGGACGAAGAAAAAACATATTTCGCCCATGATATGGTCAATGACGAGTTTTGGGCAGATAGTGCTGTTGATCAGATGACAGACAATGTCTTCATAACGATTGATTTGGATGCATTCGATCCATCAATCATGCCATCCACCGGAACGCCAGAACCAGGAGGGTTATTATGGTATGAAACTCTTGATTTCTTAAGAAAAGTATTTGAAGAGAAAAATGTAGTAGGATTTGATATCATGGAGCTTTGTCCTGACGAACGTGATAAATCTTCAGATTTTTTGGCCGCAAAACTATATTATAAAATGTTAAGTTATAAATTCTTGGATGACAATGTAGAAGATGGTTACGAGAGTAATTTTAAAGAGTCTGGGTCATCAATAAATAAATTTTCTAAATTCGACGATAATGACGAAGACTAAAGGAGCGATTACAAATTTTATTGAAAAATACTATCTGCATTTCAATGCAGCTGCATTGGTTGATGCCGCTAAAGGTTACGAGGCGCAATTAGAAAAAGGCTCAAAAATGTTAGTGTCCTTGGCGGGAGCAATGAGTACGGCAGAAATTGGAAAAATTTTCGCAGAAGTGATTCGTCAAGATAAAGTTCAGATTATTTCTTGTACAGGTGCTAATCTTGAAGAAGATATTATGAATCTTGTTGCGCATTCACATTACAAAAGAGTTCCAAATTATCGCGATTTGACACCACAAGATGAATGGGATTTGTTGGAAAAAGGATTAAATCGTGTTACCGACACTTGCATTCCAGAAGAAGAAGCTTTTCGTCGATTGCAAAAGCATATCTACAAAATATGGAAAGATGCAGAAATCAAGGGTGAGCGCTTTTTCCCACACGAATTTATGTACAAAATGCTCTTAAGTGGTGTTCTTGAGGAATACTACGAAATTGATATAAAAAATTCTTGGATGTATGCAGCAGCAGAGAAAAATTTGCCTATAATTGTACCAGGTTGGGAAGACAGTACCATGGGTAATATCTTCGCCAGCTACGTTCTTAAAGGTGAATTGAAAGCAAGTACCATGAAATCTGGAATCGAATACATGACCTTCCTTGCAGATTGGTACACAGATAATTCTGAAAATGGAATTGGTTTCTTCCAAATTGGAGGAGGTATTGCAGGCGATTTTCCAATCTGCGTTGTCCCAATGTTATACCAAGATATGGAACGTACCGATACACCATTCTGGAGTTATTTTTGCCAAATCAGTGATTCCACCACAAGTTATGGATCTTATTCTGGAGCTGTTCCAAATGAAAAAATAACTTGGGGAAAATTAGATATAGACACACCAAAATTTATAATAGAAAGTGATGCCACTATTGTTGCACCACTTATTTTTGCCTACCTATTAGATATGTAATTTATGAGTAACAAAAGAGACAATCTTAAACGTGTTATTGTTGATTTTAAAAAATTGACACCGGAAATCTTGTCATTATTGGTCGAAAAATATCCTGATGGATACGATGATGAAAACATTATCACATTTAGAAATGCCAATAATGAAATCGTTGAAGCTGTTGAAGTAACTACGGACGATACCAAATATTTGGTAAAGGTAAGTACCAAACTGCAAGTCACAATGGAAAATTATGATGAAGACGATTATGAAGATTTTGATGCAGATGATCCAGATGCAGTTCAAGATCCAGAAATGGGAGAAGAAGATCCAGAAATGGATGAAGATATGGACGTTGAATAGATATCAACACATATTTGACTTTTAACCTGAACATTAAGCTTAATGTCATTTAAGTGATATATAAGCCGCCTTTTTTGGCGGCTTTTTTATTGCCATCAATTTTAGTTTCTGAATGAATATTTTTATTTAAAAGATGATATTGAGAATTTTTTTTCATTAACTTTATGTAAACTAACTTCTTATGGCAACACAATTCCATCTCGCATTACCTTGTATAAATATCAATAAGACAAGAACTTTTTATGTTGACACACTAGGGGCCAAAATTGGTCGATCCGCCGTTAAATGGGTTGATGTCAATCTTTACAATAATCAGATTACATTTACAGAGTGTGGACCATTTAAATTTGAATGTAAAAGCTATAATTTTAATGGAGATATTCTACCGTCATTTCATTTCGGTATTATCCTTGAAAAAACAGAATGGCAAACGGTCATGGATAGACTAAAATCCAAAAAATATAATATTGTTTCTGAAGTCAAATTTCTTGAGAATAAAGTTGGAGAGCACCAATCATTCTTCGTCAAAGACCCGAACGATTACACGGTAGAGTTTAAGTGTTTTGCGAACTCACAAGAGGTTTTTGAGAGTTAAATTTTTTGATAAGCACTTCCCAAACGAACATACTATATACCACTAAATATTCCAGCCCGACTACCCATAAGTTTTCGGAGTAATCTTTATGCGAATAAGCAAAATAACTCAAGACAATCATAAACGACCATACCAAAGGAAATTTATAGTTGGTAAAAATGGATAGTGCCAACAATGTTGCTAAATACCAAGGGTGAATAGTAGTGGATGTAAAGTAATAAAAAGTAGTAATCAATAGCATCGCAGATATCAAATGCGGCAACGTTTTATTACTCCTGAAAAAAGTTATCATCAGCAGCACAATCAAAACAATTACTGGAATAAATTTTCCAATAGTTGCAATCTCGTTATAGCCCGTAATGGCATAGCCAATCGCACGAGCAATGTAATAGAAACTTGCATTAAACTCAAACTGACCGAACCATAGAGCAACGGTTTTTGAATAATTGGTTATGAATTCAGGGGAAATGAATGGCGCAAATAGAAGTAATGTCGTAACGCCAACAATGCAATAAAAGCCTAATAATTTTAAAATGCCTTTTTCTTGCTTTTGAAACCATTGATAAAACAATGGCAAAAGCATCAAAGGAATCAACTTAACCGATATGGACAACCCAAAAACGACCCCAGCCCATTTCCATTTTCCGGTATTTAATAAGTATAAGCTAAATACGAACAGGAATATCATAATTCCTTCAAAATGTAAGCTTCCTGTTAGTTCAATTATGATGAACGGATTTAGAATATACCAAAAAATGTTGTGGACTGGCATTTTGAATGTTTCCAATAATTTCTTTCCGTAATATAAGGTCCCAAAATCTGCCGCAATGATAAATATTCTAAAAACTATAGCAGAACCCCAAATACTTTCATTTGAAAACAAAGCTGCAATTGCAAAAATAAGCTGCTTGATTGGTGGATAGTTGGTGTAGTGGCTTCCGTTTAATATTCCCATGCCATGATAAAGTTCCTGTGCTTGAGCCACCGGTAATTTTCCGACATTGATGAGGGATTCTGGTGTATATAAATACGGATTCATACCTTCAAGAATCATGCGCCCATCCCAAATAAAACGATAAAAATCCTGTGAAAGATTTGGAATGGCAAAAAGGAACACCAATCTAAAAAGAAGAGCTAAAACCAACGAAAACTTGAAGTTCCATTTTGTGATTTGAACCAATTTATAGAACAAAAAGAACAGGGCGGAATAGAGCAAAAGTAGTTTTGGATAATCCGTTCTCACTAAATCATAGGCGAACGATACATAAAAAGTTACGCTCAACAGCGCAAACAAAATCGGAATTTTATGGAGTTTTAAAAATGTCGAATTGAACATTGAACAGATTAAAAAGTATGTTTTCAATAAAGAAAACGATATGATGGGTTAGTCTTGCAAGATAAGTCGTTTTTATACTTAAATATTAACAAGTACATCTAAAATAAAAAAGACCTCACAAGTTCTGAAACTAGTGAGGTCTAACTTATATTCTTATAAATATTTAAGCTTTAGATGTCAACGATTTAAAAAACACATATCCAAATCCAATACATAACATCAAATGGAATGGAAACAGTCCAAAATCACCACCTTGGTCGCCAACCACAAATGCGCTGTACAGACCAAAACCAAAATATAACATCAACGCGCCTTCAACAATGACATTCAATGATATATTTTTTGCCAAGTATTTGTTGCCTTTCCAACTGTCCTTCAACGTGCTAATATTGAATTTTGGAGTTCTTACGAATTCACTTCTCTTACCAATATGACCTTCCAAAACTGCAATAGAATTGTGCAGAGAAAAGCCCATTGCAATTGAGAAAAACGTAAAAAAAGTTCTCACATAACTGAAGAAATTCTTAAAGCCGCTGCCATAGATGCTCTTATACATCATCCAATAGCACACGAAGAATATCATAGTGCTCATCACGAAGAAACTCATAAAATAGAAGTAGTAGCGTAAGTGAGCGTACTCATTTTTGATATATAGCATTGGAATACTCAACACAGCCACCAAAAATACGTTCAAGAACATTGTACTATTTAATAAATGCAAGATGCCATGAAATTTCGTTTTCGGTGAAATATTCTTTGACTTTAACACTCTCCACATCATTTTGCGGAAATTCTCGGCACCACCTTTGTTCCAACGGAATTGTTGTGAACGGGCAGCACTAATCACCACTGGTAATTCAGCAGGCGTTTCAACATCTTCCAAATATTTGAATTTCCAATTTTTCAATTGCGCCCTGTAGCTCAAATCCAAATCTTCGGTCAAGGTATCACCTTCCCAGTTTCCAGCATCAAGAATACAGGTTTTACGCCATACTCCAGCGGTTCCGTTAAAGTTGATAAAGTGTCCTTTACTATTTCTTCCTACTTGTTCTAATGTAAAATGCGCATCCAGAGCAAAAGCTTGAATTTTTGTCAATGTAGAGTAGTTGCGGTTGATATGTCCCCAACGTGTTTGCACAACACCGATTTGCTCATCCTTAAAATAAGGAATGGTTTTCTTTAACCAGTTTGGTTCAGGAAGGAAATCCGCATCAAAAATGGCAATGTACTCACCTTTAGCGATTTTTAAACCTTCTTTCAAAGCTCCTGCTTTAAAACCACTTCGGTCTGTTCGACAGATATGGGTAATGTCAAGCCCCGTTTGTTTTAGTTTTTCAACGTGCTCAAAAGTGGTTTTGACGGTCTCATCGGTAGAGTCGTCCAAAACTTGAATTTCAAGTTTGTCTTTAGGGTAATCAATCAAGGCGATGTTGTCCAATAAACGGTCCATAACATACATTTCGTTAAAGACAGGCAATTGAATCGTCACAAAAGGAACTTCTTCGGGGTTTTCGAAGTCAAAAATTTCTGAATCATCTCCAGAATTTTTAGAGGTCAGATAATTGAACAATAAATTCAATTGAGCCAATGCGTACATGAAAATCAATACGATAGCCACAGTGTAAATTACAATAATAAGTGATTCTATAATCATTTTTTAAAGCTATATTTAAAAATCCAACTTAAGATTTTTGCGCCTGCAAATATAGTACCTTTTATGGTTCCTGATACTTTTGATACACCAATTCTTTTTTTATAGTGTACAGGTACTTCAATATACGATAAACACTGGCGTTTGGACTTTAATTGCATCTCCACAGTCCACCCATAAGTAGGGTCTTCCATCTTCAAATTGAGCAATTTTTGATATTTGATGGCGCGAAAAGGNNCCATCCAAAAATACAATAATTTCTGGTTTTATGGGCTGATTAGCAATATATTCCATTCCTTTAAGACAGGCGTTTCCATATCCCATCTTTGGTTGCTTCAAAACCGTTGCTCCTGCTTTTTGTGCAATTTGGTAAGTGTTGTCAGTTGAATTGTTGTCAACCACAATGATTTCGCTGACGTTTTTTGGGACTTCCTGAATGACAAGCGCGATGGAATCTGCTTCGTTAAATGCTGGAATGATAACTTTTATGTTGGGCATTGAGTTTTTAAAATTTGGTGCAAAAGTAGTTTTATTTGATATTCTCGCAACGGCGCAGATTGGCAAAGAAATGATGTGAATTTTTAGTCGTCAATTGTTTTGTTGTCAATTCAACTGAAAACTGTAACTGACCACTGAACACTTATTTCTGATTCACCAAATCCATTAAATTCACGTCATTTCCCAATAAAATTTCATTAGGATTGATTCGACCTTTCATAGAATCATTTTCCAATTTTAGAACTCCTCGTGGGCAAACCGCAGAACAAATGCCGCAACCGACGCAACTACTTCTAACGATGTTTTCGCCTTTTTGGGCATACGCTCTGACGTCGATTCCCATTTCGCAATAAGTAGAGCAGTTTCCGCAAGAAATGCATTGTCCACCATTGGTCGTGATTCTAAATCTTGAAAATAAACGTTGTTGAAATCCTAAAATGGCTGCCATTGGACAACCAAAACGGCACCAAACACGACTCCCAAAAATAGGGTAGAAGCCAACTCCGATAACTCCAGAAAAAATAGAGCCAATCACCAAACCATACGTTTTTTTAAGTGAGCTTGTATCGAATAAAAACACATTGTCAGTTCCACTGAAATAGTGCATTCCAATCAACGTCATAATAATGACGAAATAGCCAATGGCTCCGTATTGGGCGTCTTTTGCCAATTCCTGACGTTTGAATATCATGACTAATGCAAAAACCAAAGTCAATAATGTTGCAACTCCAATTAAAAATACATTCTTTGTCAACCAATATTTGCTGGAATCATCACCTAAATAGGAATAAATAACGGCGGTTGTCATCAAGGTTACAAACACTACGACACTATGAACCACCCAACGTTCGATTTTCCAAGCCACTTGAGTTTTATCACTTAACTGCCTAAAGGAATCTCCAGCGGTTTCTGCCAAGCCACCACAACCGCATACCCATGAACAGTACCATCGTTTTCCGTATTTGTAGGTTAAAATGGGTGTGATAATGAAAATGGAAGCAATCCCAAAAAGTAACAATCCGATTCCAATATCGCCCGCATCAATCATTGAATCCACACGATATTGTTCGAAATTGTAATAGTTGAGAGGCCAAATATTTTTTAAATCATAATAAGGAAGGCTAAACGAATCCGAATTCAAACGCGCCATAAATTCTGGAATCAAAAAAGCAAACCCCAACTGGAAAAACATCACCGAAAATGTTCTGATGCGCTCATATTTATTGTGACGGTATTTTAAAATGAATTTATATCCAAAAATTAAAATGGCAACCGTGTATAAAGTTCCATATACAAACCATTGGCTTGCTGGTCCACCATTCAATACATAACTCAATGGGTCAAACAATGAAATAAGTCCTGTGTTTGCCACACCATCTTTACCAAGGCCAAACCACTCGGCCTTGAAGTACAGAATAACATAAAATAGAGTCAATCCAATGCCTGTTATCCAGCCCCAAAAACCTCTTGACGACATCGATTTGAACCAAACACCATCATTTTTGATGCCTTCATACTTGGTCAAATACGCATTATTCGCAAAAATGACGGTTCCAACGGTCATTAGAATCAAAGAAATTATGAGAAATAGCGGCTTATTAGGGAAATTGACGTTGAAGAATGCCAATATCAAAATAAAGAATCCAATCATACCAATAGTCACTGCAATCTTTTGTGTGGTAGTCAATGCTTGAGAATCTGGCTTCGCCAAAGACATGCTGGGATTTAACTTGTTGCTCATACGTGTGTTGGTTTGAATTGTTTTGAATATTCAATCAAGATATCCCGTTCAAAAGAGTTGTAAAATTCTGGGTCGAAATTGGCTTGTTTCAAATGGTTCACCACAAAATCCATTTGATTGGTTTCGGTCAACCATCGGTCAAAAACCTCGTGTTTCATTCGAATTCCAAAAGTGTTGATGCCCAAAAAGCGATTGGTAGCTTTTTCATATTCGATGGTGATACATTTGGTATCGTCTTCATGCTTCCAATGAAAATGCGCATTACCTTCCTTTGGTTTCGAAAATACCCAACCATAAGTTTGATATTCAATGTCAAAAAACTTGGCGGAATTGAACCAATGTCCAGGTTTATATTCTATTCGATTGCCGCAAATGGTTTGCGCAATGGTTTCACCCATCATTCTACCTGTGTACCAAACGGCTTCTATGGGTTTTCGGTTGCCAATTGCTTCACGTTGCTGGGCGCAATCGCCGATGGCGTATACGTTTTCAATGTTTGTTTCGAGATAACGATTAACCAAAACGCCTTTATCAGTCTCAATTCCTGATGTTTTGACTATGTCTATATTGGGAGAGACACCAGGTGTCAATCCAACTACACTGCATGGAATTTCTTCGCCGGTTTCTTCAATAATCACAGATTTTACGTGGCCATGTTCATCCGAAATAATTTCTTTCAAATTGCGGGAACATCTTAAATCTATATGATGGTTTTTGAGATGTCTGCTAATCATTTCACTATCACCCGCGGGCAATACACTTCCCCAAAAACTCGATTCCCTGACTAAAAATGTCACAGGAATGTTTCGAGTGTGCAACATTTCGGCCAATTCTACACCTATCAAACCACCACCAACAATGACTGCCCGTTTACAGACCTCATTGTTCGGAGCCAATTCTTCCAATAAATCAACATCCTGTTTGCTATAAAGTCCGAGGACACCCTTTAAATCTTGTCCTTTCCAACCAAATTTGTTCGATTTGCTACCTGTAGAAATGATTAATTTGTCATAGTTAACGGTGTCACCATCTTCAAAATGAAGCGTTTTACTTTTGGTTTCAATCGCTGTTACAAACCCAAATTTTAAATCGATTCTGTTTTTCTTCCAAAACCAATCTTCATACGGTTTTGTATGCTCATAGGCCATATGGCCCATATAGATATACATCAACGCGGTCCTGGAGAAAAAATATTCAGTTTCGGCAGAAATAATGGTGATTTTTTTATCTGAAAGCTTCCGAATGTGCCTTGCAGCAGTGACTCCGGAGATGCCGTTACCGATGATGACAATGTGTTCCATTTACAGAAATTATGAAGTTTTTGTCGTTGTTAAAATAAAAACTTACTGGTTTAAGTTGAGTTTGTTTAAATTTAAGGATATTTAATAAGCATGAAGACGATTTCTTACTTTTTATATTTCGGACTCTATTGTATGATGGTAGCCTGTAGTGCAACAGTCCAAAAACCAGACAAAATAAACGGCGTCAGTTTTGTGGCGTCACGCGATGCGATTGAAGATAAGCATGTGATGCCAGTGATGAATCTAAATGCCAATTATGCTTCTGTGATGCCCTTTGGTTTTGTTCGCGATTTGGCACATCCAGAAATCTCTTTCAATAGCGACAGGCAATGGTTTGGTGAAACAGCAAAGGGTGTGCAACAGTATGTTAAAGCTTTGCACAAGCATCAAATAATGGTCATGCTGAAACCTCAAATTTGGGTGCGAGGTGAATTTACCGGGTTTATCAAAATGGCGCATGATGAAGATTGGGAATTGTTTGAAGCTTCATATTCTGACTTTATTCTCACGTATGCAAAAACCGCCCAAGATTCCAAGGTTGATATTTTTTGCATCGGCACCGAATTGGAAAGTTTTATTGACGAACGCCCAGAGTATTGGAACTCATTGATTGTGGAAATCAAAAAAGTATATAAAGGAAAATTGACGTATGCCGCCAATTGGAACGAATATGACCGCACGCCGTTTTGGGCAGATTTGGATTTTATAGGAGTTGATGCGTATTTTCCTTTGAGTGACTCGCAAACACCGACGTTGGAGGAATGCAAAAAAGGTTGGGCGCCTTATAAAGACCATTTAAAAATATTTTCTACACAGTTGAACAAACCAATTTTATTCACAGAATATGGTTATCGAAGTGTGGATTATGCCGGTAAACAACCATGGAAAGCGGATATTGATATGGAGGGTATCAATTTTGAAGCCCAGTCGAACGCCATGCAGTCACTTTTTGAAGAAGTATGGAATGAAGACTGGTTTGCTGGAGGTTTTGTGTGGAAATGGTTTCATGACCATGACAAATCTGGTGGGGAGAAGGACTCTCAATTTACACCGCAGAATAAGCCTGTGGAAGAAATCATTAGGAAATTTTACGCAAATAATTAATACTAAAATGAAAATTAAAACCATCAAAGGCGATATAACCAAAATTCCGATAGATGTTGTTGTGAATGCTGCTAACTCTTCTTTATTGGGTGGAGGTGGTGTTGATGGTGCAATCCATAGAGCGGGAGGGCCAAAAATTCTGGAAGAATGTCAAAAGATTAGAAATAGACAGGGCAAATGTAAAACAGGAGAAGCGGTGATTACTGGAGCAGGAAATTTACCAGCACAGTTCGTTATTCATACTGTCGGACCTGTTTATAATGGTGGTTCAAAACTTGAAAAGGAAAAACAATTACTGGCAAATTGTTATGAAAACAGTTTGCGTTTGGCTGAAGATAATGATGCGAAGTCAATTGCATTTCCTAATATAAGCACGGGTATTTATCGTTTTCCAAAGGAATTAGCTGCCAAAATCGCTATTGAAACGGTCAAAAATTTTGAAAGTGATAAGATTTCAGAAATACTGTTTGTGTGTTTTGATGATGAAAATTATACAATTTATGAGGGACTTTTAAATGGATGAAAAGAAGAAAAACCATATCAGTAAGTTTTTGAGTTTGGTGCTTCGTCATCAACCTGAAACTATCGATTTGAATTTGAATAAAAATGGATGGGCAAATATTTCAGAACTCATTGAGAAATCCAAAATCAGAAACATACACTTTTCAAAGGAAGATTTGTGGGAAGTGGTCACAACGAATGATAAACAACGATTTGCCTTTAATGATGATAAGTCTCAAATAAGAGCAAATCAAGGACATTCTATAAAAAAGGTTGATTTAAAATTGGAGACCGTTGAGCCGCCTGAATTTCTTTATCATGGAACAGTTGAAAAATTCATTTCGTCCATTCTAGAGAATGGATTACTAAAAATGGAAAGACAACACGTTCATTTGAGCAAGGATATAGAAACGGCTTTGAAAGTTGGAAGCCGCAGAGGAAAACCTATTATTCTTAAAATAGCATCTGGAAAAATGTATGAGAAAAATTATACTTTCTTTTGTTCGCAAAATGGTGTTTGGTTGACCGAAATTGTTCCAGTGGAATTCATAACCTTAAATTAAATCATGAAAATATTTGCAATAGGAGACATTCACGGCGGATTGAAAGGCTTGGAGAAATTGTTAAGTCTTATAAAAGTTTCGAAAGATGACCAATTGATTTTTCTAGGCGATTATGTCGACGGATGGAGTGAATCGGCGCAGGTAATTCAATATCTCATAGAACTTTCCAAAACTCAAAAATGTATTTTCATCAAAGGCAACCATGATGCGTGGTGCGAAGATTGGTTGCGAACTCAAAATGCGGAACCTGTTTGGTTAAATCATGGAGGCAAAGGAACCATTGAAAGTTATTCCGGTTTTTCGAAGGAGGAAAAACAAGCACATCTTGAGTTTTTTGAGAACATGAAATTGTATCACTTGGATGATAAGAAGCGATTGTTTATTCATGCTGGTTTTACATCCATGCATGGTGTGGAACGGGAAGTGAATAAAAGCACTTTTTATTACGACCGTACACTTTGGGAAATGGCTTTGACCATGGACAAACGTATTGAAAAAAACTCTGAATTGTATCCAAAACGATTATTGCATTACAACGAAATCTACATCGGACATACTCCTACAATTAATTTTAATTCAGTAGAACCGATGAACGCTATTAACGTTTGGAATGTGGATACGGGTGCTGCTTTTTTTGGAAAATTATCAGCTATCGATGTGAATTCAAAAAAGATATTTCAAAGTGAAGTTTTAATGGAATTATATCCAGATGAAAAGGGAAGAAATCAACAATCCCTCAACGAAATTTTAAAGGATTAGAGGAATTATCTAGCAGATATACTTTTTGTAATACGCAATTAATTCTTCAGCACCAGCGCCTTTCATTCGTTTGAAATAAATCATTCCAAAATGATATTGTAGTTTCCAAACACCATGTTTTTTGTAGAGCCGCGCCGAGGTTTTTAAAGTTTTTGGAATCACGACAAATTGATTGCGTTTGTACAATTCATCAATCAGGATATTATCTTCGTAAATCACAAAATTTTCGTCATAACCGCCAATGGAATCAAAGAGTTCTTTCGTAATAAATTGACTTTGGTCACCACCGCGACAGGCGCGCCAATTGAAACGTGTAAACCAACTGGCAGAACACAACCACCAATGGTTGCTGTCAAATTTCATTCTGAAACAGCCGGCCACATTTCCTTTTTTGACTTCCTTCATAATATATTGGTCAAAATCTTTTGGTGGGAAGGTATCGGCATGCAAGAAATAAAAAATCGTTCCTTCAGCATGTTTGGCACCAAGATTCATCTGTTTGGCACGTCCTTTTTCTGATTTCAGCAAGATAACTTCTTCAAAACCTTGTATGATATCGACGGATTTGTCTGTACTTCCACCATCGACAACTATAATTTCCGAAACATATTTCGTAGAAGAATTGTCAAGCAGATACTGAATCAGTTTGCCAATCGTTTCGGCTTCGTTTAGAATGGGAATGATGATGCTAATCATAAAGTATGAAGCAAAGATGAGGATTTACTTTTGCTCATTCAAATTCCAATCATATTCTTTGAATGAATATTTCGAATTCGGATTTATCTTGACTTTGCTGTATTGGTTAATGTAAGCAATCAAATCCTTTTTGCCATTCACTTTAAAATCGCCTGTGTAGAAATCGAAAATCTTGGACAGTTTAGGATTGTTTTCAGAAATTTCATTTTTATCACCATTGATAAATTCCTTGGCAGCAGCATCCAATTGCTCATTGATTTTTGCTGCTGTGTAAGCTTCGTTCATCAATTTTGGACAAGAAATAGAAGCACAATTAATGGCAAAATGAATCCTTGGTTCATCCATTTTTCGCAACACACCATTTTCAATGGCTCCAAGGGACAATTCCTTGTTTCCAATTTTTACAAATCCTTTTGTCCAAGGTGATTTTAGGTCTTTGATACTTTTTGTTGGATAGTTTTTGACAATCAATTGTATGGTTGCAGCATTGTAAATATTGATATAATATGCCAACAATTCTTGAACGCTCCAATCGTCGGAAGGTTCAAATTTTGATAATTTCACCAAATATGCATCCAATTTGGCTTGGTCGTTTTTGAAACCTTTATAATCTACAAAGCCTTTTTCGTTTACATATTTTTTAAGCAATTTATCCCAATCGCTGTGGTCAACATTCACCGAGCTGTTGGCTGTTGTGGACGTGAGTTCATCGTTGGCTTCTTTTGTTGGCTGACCATTACTGGAAATGCCTGCGGCAGAAAGTAAATTGCAGCTGCTCAAAGTGAAAGCCAAAAATGTGAGAATGGAAAATTTAATGAAAGATTTCATGGTGTTATATTTTAGAGTGTATTGTATTTACGGAAAAAATTACTTCCCAGTTTTGATGGGATAAATGGTCTGTTTAATGAAGGTTTTGGGGAATTCTTCATCCTTGTCAAAGCCCAATTCAATGTCCCTTCCGTCGTGAGGAATATGATTGGTCTTAAAAATGTAATCCCATATGCTTAAAGTTAGACCATAATTCACGCCATACCTTACATGCTTCGGCAAATCTTTCGCATGGTGCCAAATGTGCATTTTCGGATTGTTGAACACATATTTCAAAATCCCATAATCCCAACCCAAATTGGCATGGTTCAAATGGCCAATAATGATGGCGAAAAAGTAAACGATGGCCACGTCCTGCGCATCAAAGCCTCCAATAATCGCAATTGGGATGTATAAAAGCGATTTGTAAACCACAGGTTCCATCCAATGGTAGCGCAAGTGCGCTGCAAATCCCATTTCCTTCACCGAATGATGGACTTTATGGAAGTTCCAAAGAAAAGGGACTCGGTGTAATAATCGATGCGTGTTCCATTGCACAAAATCGCTGACAATGAAAAAGATGAACAAGCCCAGCCACTTTGGCAATTCATCTACATCAAATACCTGTAAACTATCTATATGCCATCCGAAAATGCCAAGAATGTCGTTGAAAAATTCAGCCGTGGTGTTGGACAGGGCAATCAACACAATCAAATTCAGAATAAAAAAGTTGAAGAACATATAAAACGTATCCAACCAAAAATCCTTTCTAAAAATGGATTGGTTTTTGCGCCAAGGAAAAATGATTTCCAACACCCAAACCACGAGCGAAATTACAATCAACCCATAAAAAAAGTTGTCCCAGTGGTTTACCTCAATCATCTGATGTTTGAGATAATTCCAATAACCGGAATACGATTTTGTAATGATGTCGATGTATTTTTCCATAATCATTCCTGTGAAACCAGGAATCTCATCCATTTATATTAAAGTTTAAAGAGATTTAATCAATTCCTTAAAAAGAGTAATCATATTCGGTTCTGCCTTTTCGGCCATCGCGATGATTTCTGTAATGTCCACAGGTTTTAGATTATCTGGGTCGCATTCATCAGTCAAAACTGACACGGCAGCCACTTTTAATTTTAAATGGTTGGCAACGATGATTTCTGGAACTGTGCTCATTCCGACAGCATCAGCACCGATAATCTTTAGCATTCGGTATTCGGCGCGAGTTTCTAGTTGGGGTCCCACGACGCTCGCGTAAACGCCTTCGTGAAGCGTGATGTTGTGCTCTTTTGCAATGGCTTTGAATTTTGAATTGATTTCAGAATCATAAGGCTGGCTCATATCCGTAAAGCGTTCACCCAAATGTTCGACACCTTTGAATGCCAATGGCGAACTGCCTTGAAGGTTGATATGGTCGTCAATCAACATCAATTCACCTTTTTTGAAGTTGAGATTGACCGCTCCCGAAGCATTGGAAACAAGAAGTGTATGAATGCCCAATTTTTCCATAATGCGAACAGGATAGGTGACATCTTGAAGGGAATAGCCTTCATAAATGTGAAAACGCCCTTGCATCACAATGACTTTTTTGCCTTCGAGAATGCCATAAATCAGTTTGCCTTTATGGAATTCGACGGTTGCCGTTGGAAAGTTCGGAATGTGATTATAGCTGACTTCGTGAAGGATTTCAACTTCGTTGATAAGTTGACCCAAACCGGTTCCAAGAATGATGCCTATTTCTGGGTTTTCAAAGCCTTTGTGTTGTAAATATTCAACAGTTTCGTTTATAAATTTAATCATGGGTTGTATAGAATTTTTTTAGTTGCTCGTAATGTGTTATATCTTCAAAGGTATCGATATCATTTAGTTCTTTCAATAAATGAACATTACTATTTTGTAAGTCATTTAAAGTGTTTTTTAGAACAGAAGACGTTCCCCAATCTTTATTAGAAAATATTTTGTCATAAAGGTTTTTCATTGCCAATAAATAATAACCTCCATCTTTTGCGGGACCGATGACCAAATCATGAAAATCTAATTGGGCAAAAGCGTTGTTTACCAATTCTGCGTCCAAATCCAACAAATCACTACCAATAATAGCAACTTTTTCATAGCCCATTTCGAAAAGTTCTTGAAACGCATGATGCATTCGTTCCCCTAAATCTGTGCCCTTTTGCAATTTTTTTCTAAAAATAGACGGTTCCCAGAGGTCTTCCTTTTTTATGTTTTCGGAATAAAACACATATTTATCAGCGCTGATATTTTTAGAAATATCGGCTGTATGCTTCAAAAGGAATTTATAAATTTCCAAAGCATTTTCGTCGCCAATCGTTTTAGCCAAACGGGTTTTGCACTTTCCCAATTCAGGATTCCGGGTGAAAATTATCAATGCTTTTTTTGAGGTAGGGAAATGAAAATCGGTAGCCATTTCGTTGTCGCCGTCCGTTTCTTTTGTGGAAAATAATCCCATGAATTATAAATTGAAAATTAAAAATCCAAAGTTAAGTTTTAGACGGCCAAATATTTTTATTGACGGGTTAAATTTTATCTAAATTTAGCTCATATACTTTGTTTCCCTTTAAAAGCCATTTGCTCCAAGTTTTGGAAAACACATGAACATTTTCTGTTTCTTCCTCTTGAGAATCAAAAACAGGGAAATCTTCATTTTTCCATTGAAAGATGCCTCCATAGAGGTTGTAAACATTTGTATAGCCTTCTTTTTGAAGTTTTTTTGCGATGGTTTCAGAACGAATGCCCAATGAACAATACACCACAATTTTTTGGTTTTTATTAGTTAAAATGTTTCGGAGCGAATCCATTTTACAATGATTGTAGCCCACGAAAATGGCATCTTTCAAATGACTCACATTATATTCCTCTTGTTCTCTTGCGTCCAAAATAACGGCATTCGTTTTTGGCATTGCCAATTCCTGCACGGATATAAAAGGGACCTCATGCGACGTAGAATGTTTTAGCAAATCGTCCAATGAATTTTGTGCATTCACTTGATATGTAAAGCAAGATATACATATGAAAAAAAGTAATCTCATAATGATTTTTGTTGTCCTATTATCTTTTAGCTTATTTAATATTCTATATTTTGAATCTTTTAGTAAACAAGTCTATATTCTTATATCTTTCAGCGCAGCGGTCTTACATCTTTTCTACAAATTTATTTCCAAACCTTGAAGGCCACTTTCAACATCAGGTAAAATTTCGGTGTTGTCCCAAATTCCTGTAACTATGGTTCGAGCATAGGCTTCAGGTAACAGTCCGTTTTGCATTAATTTATTCGCCAATTCATAATTATAATCCAACCGATGATGTTCAAAATTTAAATTCCCATTGGAATCATCCATGATGGCGTACCAAACCTTCGATGTTCCATCATTGGCCGGCATTCCGATAACCCCAGGGTTCAGCCACAATAAATTTTCATGTTGATGATGAAACGGCAAACCACAATGACCAGCAATTATCACCTCACTATTACTTACGGAAAAATTGGGTTTCTTGTTTTCCCAAGGCGTCGATTTAAAAATAAATTCGGACGTATTAAAATAAGAACCATGCACCACCATTATTTTTTTGCCAGCAAATTCGAAAGTGATATGGTCAGGCAATGTGGCGATAAATTCCAATGAATTTTTTGTCAATTGACTCTGTGCATATGGATACCATTGTTGGGAGAATCCATCACAACGTGAGCCTTTTCTAAAATCGCAACCGCAATCTTCGGCGCCTTCTGCCAATTGTAGTTCAACATTTCCCGCAATGCTTCGAGCGCCCCAAAGTTTAAACAGTTGCACAGTTTCTTCCGGTTGGGCACAATAGCCTACGATGTCGCCTGTGCAGATGCAATTTTCTGCAGGAATACCCAAGGATTCGGAGATGCTTTTTAATTCTTCCAATGCTTGAAGGTTACTGTACACACCTCCAAACAACAGGACTTTTCCCTTTAAGTGTCCGATATTTTTTATCTTTTTATCCATTTGGGTATTACATATAAAATCATACAACTTGTGATTCCAAAAACATTGACCCAAAGTAGGTCAGCGTATTTGCCATTCGTAAAAATGAGCGCTTTCGGAAATAGTTCAAAGACCAAAAGAAAACCAAAAATCAATCCACAAATAACGCTTAAGTGAAAACTTATTTTTGGCACTTCCATATTCCAAAATATAAAAACCGGCGTCAAACCAATGACCATGGTTCCAGAAATGGTGGTGGCTGATAATATTTCGGCATCCAACAAAATCGGTAATGTACCCAAAATCGCCACGGCTGCCATAGAGGCACGACCTAATGATATATCTTTTCCCATTTTTAAATCAATGGATAGCAACTTTGAAAAGGATGAAAAAGTAGAATCCAGGGTCGAGGCGGCTGACGTAATCATGATAAAATTGATGACCAATAAAATCACCACTCCAAATGCCTTTCCAACCTCCACGGCGGCTTGCCCGACCATTCCTTTGCTTTGTGCATACACGCCTATGATGCTGAATAAGATAATACATAACCCACCGAGAACACTTGCCCACATAAAACTTTTTAACGTGACCTTTGGTGAACTGATAAAACCTCTATCCGTCAACACGGGGTCATGGAATGGATAACTAAATGATTGGATAATCGCGGCAAAAAATAGATTCAATCCCAATTCAAAACTCCAAGTGCCGGAAGTTGCGGCTTCTTTAATAGTAAAATCATCTTTGGTAAAAATACTCCAAAGGATGACACCTAACAAGACTGAAAATAATCCCATCTGAATCACATCCGTAAAAATTGAACTGCTCAAACCGCCTTTCATGGCATATGCCAAGGTCAAAAATGTAAAAACAATAATCGCCCAATAAAATGACTCGCTCCCTTGTGGACCAAAATAGGTGCCAATAACCGTAGTGTTGCTCCAAACCTCGTTGAACAAGCGAATGGATATCAAAATTGAAAATAATACCATCGCACTACGACCAAATTTGCTTGTCAAAAACTGATGGATGCTTTTAAAGCCTCCATATTTTCGCATTCTGTAAATGATAATTCCGGCAACAGCAAACGAGAGATAATAACCAGCATAGGCAATTCCACCGACAATTCCAAAATCCAAACCGAGGTTAGCAGCATTGGTGATGCTTTTGGCAAAAATCCATGAAATGATGAGGCTTCCTGTCAATACGAAAGCATTGGGTTTTTTGTTGAGTTTTGTAGCTCTAAAAAATTGGTTAGGCGATTTCGCATAGGGCGATATGATAAAAAGTATCACACTCGAACCGATGATTAATGCCCATTGCCAGTTGATTACATCCATTTTTATCTACTCATCCCACCACACTGGTGCATTAATACTATTTCCATTTGTGGCCGCTGCAGCCGTGTTGTAATTTTCAGCATTCAACGCTTCTTCCTCCGCAGGATAAGGCATTCTTACTGGAATCAAATTCTCATTCAAACTTGCCGAAATGGTTCGCAATTCTGGGAAACCTGTGCGTCTGTATTCCACCCAACCTTCGTAACTATTGATGAGATTTGCAATCCATTTTTGTGTAATGATTTGCTGAACTGGAGTTGTTCCTGGAGCGTTGTAAGCTGCTGGTCCTGTTAGGTAATCCACAGGCAAAGTAGTGTTCCAATATTCGAAAGCTTGTGCAACGCCTGTTTCATAAAGATTTTGAGCATCAGCTGTGATTAAATTTATGGCTGCTGCTTCTGCTAAAGCAAATTTCACTTCCCAAGCGGTTATAAAATTGGCATCCAATGTTGAGGTATCTTCTCTAAAAGCCGTTCCTGCTACCGAATAATCGGATAAGGCGATAGATGTTTGCGAGGCGTCGATGCCATTCAGCAATCCATTGAAGTCACCCGATGTTGAATTTGCAAACGGTCTAAAAAATCTTCCGATTCTGGAATCGTTCAAGTCAACCAAAATATCTTCCATCGTTTCGGATAAGACGAAATTGTTGAAATCACCAATCCGGAGTTGCGCCAAACGGAAATTGTTCGGTTCGGTATTTGTAAAATTAAAAATGGCATTTTGAGAATTAGTCGTGATATAATTGCCAGAATCATAGATGGCTTGCAATTGTGCCGATACATCAATTTGATTTGAAATCCTTAACAAATGTTTGATTTTCAATGAATTTGCAAATTTTACCCAAGCCTGCAAGTCACCATTGTATAATATATCTCCTTCCAAGGGAATGGCATCATTATATGAGTTGATGGCCGCAATGCCTTTATCCAAATTGTCCAAAATACCACCTTCCGCCAGATAAATATCTTCTTGACTGTCGTACGCAGGAGTCACCGTTCCATTGACGCCATTAAAAGCTTCAAAATAGGGCACATCACCAAACAAATCTGTCAAGCCACCAGCCATGTAAGCCTTTAAAATCAGGGCTGGACCTTCATATACTTTATAGGTTTGAATGCTTCTTGATTGGTTCAAGATAATTTCATTGTCACGTAAATTGGTATAGAAAATCGGCCATGGATTTCCACCAAGTTGCGGTGATTTTAGGGCGTGTCTATCAAATAAATTGAAATCAATCGCAGTTCTGTGCTGTGACAACAAATCACCTGCCACAAAACCTTCATAACTCATTTCGTCACCAAAATTGTAAATTACCTGTCGCAGCAGCAAACTCGGTTGGACCGAATTAGGTGCATTTGGATTGGTGTTAATGTCTTCAAAATCCTTTGTGCAGCTGGTCGCTAAAAGCAGACTGATGCATGTGATTATATAGAATGTGTTTTTCATGTTTTTGAATTTTAGAAATTAACCCCAACTTTAAATCCGATGCTTCGAGTGGTCGCATAACTCATATCTTCCACGCCGCTCACAAATCCACTGCCTTGAACGGCCAGTTGCTCTGGGTCCACATGCGGATTTTCGGTAATGACAAATAGATTGTTTCCCATGATAGAGAAATCTACATTGGCACCTTCTTTCAGGCCTAGAAAGCCATCTTTGAGATTTAGAGAATATCCAATTGAAAACTGGCGCAATTTCAAATAAGAAGCGTCATAGGTGTTATTTTCCTCATGATTTCTATCATAAAATTGCCTGTAATAACTTTCTGCTGAAATAGCAGTTGTGTTTGGTACATAGACTGGATTTTCTGGAGTTCCTGTGTTCACAACACCTTGTGCCACGATGCCTTCTTCTGGTCGATAGGACGTTTCCTCTAGTTGTCCACCGACTGTTGCCAAAGCTCGTGTGCGTGAGACAAATTCGCCACCTTGCCGCCAATCAAACAAAAATCCCAAATTCCAATTTTTGTAGTTAAAAGAGTTGTTCCAGCCTAAAATAAAATCAGGATTGTAATTGCCTATTTTCTTCAAGGTGTTGTCTGCAATATAATTTCCATTGGCATCAATAATAAAATCACCATTGTCATTTTTCAAATATCCCGTTCCGTAAATATCGCCGACACGACCACCTTCTTCCACCTGAAACCAAACGGTTTGATTGGCACTATCGTAAATCCTGCTGTAAGCCAGCGTCAGTCTTCCATCCGCCTGTGGCAATTCTTCAATGGTTGAACGATTTGTACTGAAATTGAAACTGCTGTTCCATGTAAAATTTTCTGTTCGAATTGGAATGATTCCCATGACAATTTCTGCTCCTTGCGTTTTCACTTTTCCGCCATTCACGACTTGTTGATTGTAGCCTGAAGAAATGGCAATGGGCAAGGAAATGATTTGGTCTTTGGTTGTGGCATTGTAATAGGTCACATCAAAATTCAATCTATCCTTAAAAAAACGAACGTCAGCCCCAAATTCGTAGGACGTGGTTTGCTCTGGTTTTAAATTGGCATTCGGAATAAAATTTTGGTCACTAAATGTTGGTTGACCATTGAATGGTGTTTGCGAAACAAACGCTCCAGAAGTCTGATACGGACTCGTATCATTACCCACTTGGGCAATACTCGCTCTTAATTTTGCAAACGAAAACACTTCAGGTAATTGAGTGACGTTTGATACTATAAAACTTGCCGAAGCAGAAGGATAGAAGAACGACGTTCCATCTACAGAAAATGGCGTAGCCAAGGCGCTCGACCAGTCATTTCTGCCTGTGATATCCAAGTATAAAAAGTTTTTATATCCAAATTTTGCCAATCCATAAATGGAGTTGATGCGCTTTTTGGAATCAAATTGATAGACTTCAATTGGGGAAGCAGCATTGTTCAAATTGAAGATTCCCGGTTGTGCCAAACTCGTGGTTTGCGACTGTTTCGTGGAAGCTGTTTGGTCCAAACGATTGCCTCCAAAAGACACATCAAAAGAAAAATTGCCAAACAGATTATTGTAATTGATGAGAAAATCCGTGTTCACTTCACGATATAAAACATCGTGCTCTCCATACGCACCGTTTTTAAAGCGATTGCTGCTATAATGACGTCTGAATTGCCGCTTTTCACTGGAATAATCCATTCCCGAACGAAGCGTAATACTGAAATTGTCTGTGAAACTTTGTTTCACGGAAATATTTCCAAAGATTCGGTCGCGTTCAAAGGAATTTCTGTTTTCCAATAAAGTAAAATATGGATTGTCAAAATAGGTATAGTTGAATGAAAATTGCTGGATATTTTCCAAACCAGGCTGCCAATAGTTCTTCATATTTTCAATGTTCAAAGAACGTGGGCCCCAAGCTACCAAAGCATAATTGACATTTTCACTTCCGTAACCATTGCTAGGTCTATTGTCGCTTGAAGAATTGACATAGCTGATGGAAGATGTAAATTCGGTTTTTTCAGTTGGTTCAAAATTAAGATTTGCGGCAACCGTTTGTCTATCCAAATTCACGCCAGGAATAATCGATTCACTTCTTAAATCGGTGAACGATAATCGGTAATTACCTGTATCAAATCCATTGGAAATCGATAGATTATTTATCGTGGTAATTCCAGTTTTATAAAAATCCTTCAAATTATCGGGATGTGATACAAATGGTGTAGGAGTGATGTCCAAGCCACTGTAAAGAGCTGTATCGGCGCCACGAACGATGGTTCCGTCTGGCAAAACCACAGGACTGTCATATTGTGGAATCAACAGACCGGTATCCAAACGCGGGCCCCAAGAATAGCTGATAAGGTCGTTGGTACCGCCACCAAGTCCGTCCACATATTCAAACTGACCAGAATTTCCCTGGCCATATTCGTTTTGAAATTTTGGCAATCGAAACGCTGTGTCGACAAACAAAGACGAATTAAAACTAATACCCAACCCTTTTGCTTTGCTACCATCCTTTGTTTTAATAACAATAACACCATTCGATGCGCGCGTTCCATAAAGGGCGGCAGCACTGGGACCTTTCAGGACGGTTACAGATTCAATATCATCAGGATTGACTTCCATGGCACCATTCCCGAAATCAATTTCTTGAAAACCTGCTGCGGCTTCATTGGTCGTAGGAAAAACCGTTTCATTATTGATGGGAACGCCATCCACCACAAACAGTGGATTATTGTTTGAAAAGGATGCTTCACCACGAATCGTGATTTTTGAAGACGACCCAACACCTGTTGCGCCTTGAGTCACCGTAACTCCTGCTAATTTTCCAGATAAATTATCCAAGAAATTCACAGTTTTTACTTCCGTTACTTCTTTCGATTGAATGGACTGAACTGCGTAGCCCAATTCTTTGGTTTCACGTTCCAAACCCAACGCTGTCACGACAACTTCATTTAAATTGGTGAGCGATTCCTTTAGTTCTACATTGAGAACCGTTCGATTGCCAACGATAATGCTTTGTGTTGTAAATCCAACATAAGAGAATTGGATTTTATCTTCAATAGATACTATTTTAATAGTGTAATTTCCTTCTGCGTCCGTATTTGTCGAAGCTCCACTCGAAGCAACGACATTTACAAAAGCCAGTGGTTGACCATCTTCAGAACTGGTTACGGTTCCTGTGATGGTGGTCTGTGCAAGGCTAAAACATGAATATAATAGCAACGCAACAACATAGATTTGCTTCATAAAATTTTAATTCATTAGTTAATAAAAATCACTCTGATAGTTACTTCAGAAAGAGTGAAAAACACCAGACATGGATATTTTTCGAATGATTAGCAATGAATCAAAATTGGAGAACCTTTGTTGAAGTGATTGGTTTCAAACAGATTTTGAAAATGGGATAGAATGTATAAAATAAGATGTTCAGCTTCAGAAATAGAAGCCAAAAGAAGTTTTTTGAGTTTTGACGTGATTGATTTTTTACTTTGAACAATCAATTTTATGTCCGAAACGGTGTCCAAATCGGAAAGAACTTCCAAAAGTGAAAATTGAAGATTTTGAGAATTTAGAACAGAAAAGAATCTTTTCGATAATTGCGATGTCTGCCAAGGTAAGTTGAGAAATGTGTCTTTGTGGAAATGGGACTTTTTCAATCCCATCAAATAAAAACCGCCGTCCATGGCTGGACCGAGAACTACGTCATCAGTTTCAAGCTGGTTTGCAGCTGTAAGTATTTTTTTAGTGGTTAAATGGGGAGTGTCATTTCCAACAGAAATGACAGTGGAAAAACCTTTGTCATAAATTGATTGCACGGCATTTGTAAACCGTTCTGCAAATGAAGTTCCAATTTGTTCTTTTTCAGAAATTATAAAATAAGGAAGCCCCGTTGACTTTACTTTTTTGAGCGTTTCTTTATTCAATTCATCAATTACAGACGATTTGAACGGTTTAAGAAATGCTTCCTGTTGGGCAGAATTTGCAAAAATTAATATGGCTGTCTTTGCGTTCTCCATATGTTAAGCAACACTTCCTTGACAACTACTTCCCGCACCAGCCGTGCAGCCATAGCAATGTTGTGAAATCACGATATTGCGACCTTCCAGCAATTCTTCGTTGTATTCAGAAATGTGTTTGGCTTTGCTATTGACGGGTAAATTCAACATCTGGTTAAAATCACAATCGTACAAATACCCGTCCCAACTTACAGAAAGCGTATTGGTACACATCACATTTTTAACCGCTGCAGGATTGTAGGCTTCCACCAAGGAATACATATAATCTTCATAATTTTCGGAAGCAATCAAGTAATCTAAAAATCGGGCAATCGGTAAATTGGTAATCGCGAATAAATTATGGAACTGAATCCCAAAATCATCCAACAATGCTTTTTTGAAATCCTTTTCCATACTGGCTTGATTTCCTGGTAAAAATGCTCCTGACGGGTTATAAACCAAGTCCAGTCGTAAATCGCTGTCGGGCATACCATAACCAATGGCATTCAAATCTTTTAATGCCTGAATTGATTTATCAAACACACCATCACCACGTTGTTTGTCCGTTTTTCCTTTGGTCCAATGGGGCATTGAAGAAATAACATGGACGTTATGCTCCTTGAAGAATTGAGGCAAATCGTGGTATTTTTTATTGGCACGAATGATGGTCAAATTTGAGCGAACGATAAAATCCTTGATTCCCGCCATGGACGCTTCATCCACAAACCATCTAAAATCGGGGTTCATTTCAGGAGCGCCACCAGTCAAATCCAAGGTATGTGCACCAGTATTTTTGATGACTTCCAAACATTGTTTCATGGTTTCGCGCGTCATGATTTCCTTTCGGTCAGGACCAGCATCCACGTGGCAATGTTCACAAACTTGGTTGCACATATAACCAACATTGATTTGAAGGATTTCAAGTTTTTTAGCTTTTAGCGGAAACTGGCCAGTCTCTTCAATTTTATCCTTAAATTTTGGCAAGTCTCCTTTTTGGAAAATGCCATTCGATAAAATTTCGACTTGTCGTTTGCTGTTTGCTAATTCGCTCTCGCGTTTATGTAGGGATTTAATCATTAAGAAGTTAAATATTAAAAGTTAAATGTAAAAAGTTGTGGTAAAAGCTTCTGTCTTCCAGCTTCAAACTTCTAGCTTTTTCACATTTCTAATTTATTCACCTTGTTCATCAT
Source organism: Flavobacteriaceae bacterium UBA5544 (assembly GCA_002426755.1). Taxonomy (GTDB): domain Bacteria; phylum Bacteroidota; class Bacteroidia; order Flavobacteriales; family Flavobacteriaceae; genus JBPOFM01. The sequence goes on along the minus strand of DINI01000006.1, from coordinate 128,091 downwards.
CTGCACACCATGCACCAACGATGCGCCACCTCTGATGGCCGCTGCGACATGTAAGGCTTCCATCATTTCTTCTTTGGTAATGCCGCGTTGCAATCCATCGCCTGTATAAGCATCGATGCAATATGGACATTGAATGGTATGGGCAACGGCAAGTGCAATCAAAGATTTTTCACGTTCTGAAAGACTACCTTCTTTAAAAACGGAATTGTAATAGTCGAAGAATTTGCCGCCCAGTTCCTCATTCCATTCAGAAATTTTACCAAACTTTTTAAGGTCTGCAGGGTCGTAATAGGTTTTTTGCATGATAATTTTGTTAGTGTTTATATCTACGAAAAAATGGAAGATACAGTTTTAAGTCGGAATGCGATTGTAAAAATAACAGGAATTTCCCCCAAAAGCATAGAAATTTATAAGCAATAGACTTTCGTCGGAAAAAATCTTAATTTTAATCACTTTTTACATCACAATGGAAAATTGGCTTGACATATTAAATGTTTTTAAACAGAAGCAAGAAGCCGTAGCGTTGGTAACAGTGACAAAATGCTTGGGTTCAACACCTTGTGTCTTATCTTCTCGAATGATTGTGACCAAAAACAAGAAAATTTTTGGAACCATTGGTGGCGGGAAATTGGAATTTAAAGCTATTGAGGAGGCAATCATCGCAATCGAAGAAAATAGAATCATTGAATCGAATTATACGTTAGGTCCAGAATTTGAACAATGTTGTGGTGGAAAAGTGGAATTTATGATAGAACCTATGAATCAATCTCCCGAAGTTTTTGTGTTTGGCGCAGGGCATATAGGTGTTGAAATTGTGCATTTGTTGGAAGGTACACCGTTCAAAGTGCATTTGATTGATTCCAGAGAAAATTGGTTTGAAAATTTGGAATTGGAATCTCATGTAAATGTCCATCAGGTTAAATTGAATGATTTCAAAACCTTTAAGGATGCTGTCAATTGGAATGAAAACGCTTATGTCTTGGTATTGACCCACGACCATACCATCGATTTCGATATTATTTCGATGGCTTTGAAAGAAGAAACTAAATTTTTGGGATTGATTGGAAGTAAAACCAAACGCGTACGATTCAACAATATGCTCATCAAGGAAATGGGCATTGAAGAAGGGTTGAGCAATGTGGTCTGTCCGATTGGCTTGGACATTGGTGGTGATACACCAAAGGAAATCGCCATTAGTGTCGTGGCGCAATTGCTTCAAGTTCATTATGCTGATAAGGTCAGTACAAAATGAAAAATAACAAATCCATTCTTGATAAGTTAACTGCACTTTGGGCTTTGAACGAGTCTGGATTGGGTGGGTTTTTGCATGTGTTCAATTCTCCATTTACGGGATTTATCGTTGGTGGCATTTCCATTTTGCTCATTAGTTTAATTGCCTATTACGCCGAAAACAAATGGCAAGCTATCTTAAAAGCTTTGGTCATCGTTTTGATTATCAAAATGGCAGTGAGTCCTTATTCTCCTTTTGCTGCTTATATTGCAGTGAGTTTCCAGGCGTTTTTTGGCGCTTTTTTATTGTCCAATTTTTCATGGAAAGGTGCAACCTTGATGGTTTTGGGATTTGTGACGTTTTTAGAATCCGCATTTCAAAAATTGATTGTACTGACCATTGTCTATGGAGAGAACCTTTGGGAAGCTATTGATATTTATGGCTATTGGGTTCAGGATAAAATGAATTTTATCTCTCAAACCTCACCAACAAATTTGTTAGTCGGAATTTATCTTGTAGTCTATGGAATTGGTGGCATTCTGGCAGGCTTTTTCATCCGAAATATTTTAAGGATTATCAGTGAAGAAAAGGAACACACCTTCCATTTGGAATTGGAAACCGAATCCACTCAAATCAATAAAAAACGAAAATCCTTCAAATCCAAAATCATTTGGGTCTGGTTGATTACTGTTGCAATCATTGTATTGGCATTTACCGTTTTTGGCGGACCTCTGTTTGGATGGGGAAAAGCGATTTACATAGTTTTAAGAAGCTTTCTGATTTTGATGCTATGGTATTTGGTGATTGGTCCATTGTTATTAAAACTAATTCGAAATTATCTGAATCGAAAAGAATCGGAATATAGAAGTGATATCACTAATGCAATGGATTTATTCCCATATTTTCGTCAGATTATTGCATACACTTGGAAAGTATCGAAGCATTTGAAAGGGTATAAGCGATTTGAATTTTTTATGGCTAAAAGTATTTCGAATTGTATTCATTTTGAAACAAATACCGAATGATTTACATCTTAACTGGAAATATAAGGTCAGGAAAAACCACAGCTTTATTGGAATGGTCTCAAAACCGTAAAGATGTGGATGGAATTTTATGTCCTGATGACTTCAATGGAAAACGGTATTTTTTGAAAATTAAGTATGAGGAAAAATTCATGATGGAAGTGGAGGAAGAGATTGAGGAACGAACAATTTCGATTGGGAACTTCAAATTTTTGAAATCCTCTTTTGAAACAGCTAATGAGTATCTCCTGACTTCGAATGATAAAAGAAATTTCAAATACTTGGTCATTGATGAATTGGGAAAGCTCGAACTTCAAAATAAAGGATTGCACAATGCGGCTGAAAAAATAATCAAGGAACTGGAAACGAATTCAGACCTGCACTTGATTATGGTGATTCGTAGTTCTTTGCTTTGTGAGATGATTGTTCATTATCACATTCAAAAGTATGAATTGATTTCTCTGGATGATTTAAGCAAAAATCGTCTCGCTTAAGGCATAATAAATCGCCATGATTGCAGAAAATATGGCACTTCCCAAGAAACGCCATTTCATTTTGAAACGATTTTGGATGATATAATTCGCCATAAAAGAAATCAAAATATTAGCCAAAAAAGATAATACAGCGATTTCCAAAAGGTTCCAGCCGATATCTTCAAACTGACCTGAAAATAGATTGATAAACAGCAGATGCCTCGCAATCCACAACGGATTGAAATACAGCATCGCCAAACCGGTTTTGGCCAAGGTTGCTTTAATGCCCCTTAAATGTTCTGATTTTCTGACAATCCAATCAAAATAATTCGGAATCTCAAAGGCATAGAACGTAGCTCCAATCAACATCATGCCAAGCAATCGATAGACGGAAAACTCATCCAACAAAAAGGCAGCCACACTGTCGCCAGCACTATAAATCAGGGCGCCTTTGAGGATATTCGCTTTTTTGTAGTGAAGTTTTGTAGCCAAAATTAATTCTCGTAAAGACCCATCAATACTTTCTCTGGTGTCATTGGTGCGTGAAATTTAAGCTGATAATTAGGATTAAAGGCTTTCACAGCATTCTGAATCGCAAAATACGCTCCAATCCCATACATCAAAGGTGGTTCACCAACTGCTTTGGATTTTAAAATGGCCATATCGTTGCCTTTGGTTTCCAATGGCAAAATTTCAATATTTCTTGGAATAGAAAAAATGTCTGGGACTTTATAAGTTGATAAAGCATTTGACAATAAACTTCCTTGGTCGTTAAAGGCAATTTCCTCCATGGTCATCCAACCGATGCCTTGTACCAAGCCACCTTCACATTGTCCCAAATCAATCCCTTCACTCATGCTTTTTCCATAATCGTGAACAACTTTCACATCATCAAAAATATAGGTGCCTCGCATACAATCGACTGTGACGATGGTTATTGCTGTTCCGTACACATGATAGGCAAAGGGGTGACCTTTTTCTTTGGTCTTATCAAAATGGATTTCTGGTGTGGCGTAATGGGCGTTTTCGGTCAGGGCAACGCGTTTGGCCATCGTGTGGGCAATCAGTTGTTCCCAAGTCATTTCTGATTTTTTGGAATTGACATAAACAAATTGGTCCTTCAATTCAATTTGTTCCACAGAAGATTTTAATTCCATGGCAGCTACTTCTTTCAATCGTTTCAGTAAAGCTTTACAGGCTTTTAAAGTTGCTTTGCCATTCAAATCAGCGGTTGAACTTGCTGCGGAAGGTGAGGTGTTGGCAACTCTTGTCGTGTTGGTGGATTCAATTTTAACCTTGTTCTTATCAATTGAAAACACTTGTGCCGCAATTTGAAGCATTTTGGTATTGACGCCTTGTCCCATCTCAACGGCAGCGGTAGAAATTCCAACGCTTCCATCCAAATAAATATGAACCAAGGCACGTGCATGGTTCATTTGGGTATTGGTAAATGAAATTCCGAAAGTAATTGGCATCAAGGCCAAACCTTTTTTGAATGCTTTATTGTATTTATTGAATGCTTCGACCTCTTTTTCAAGCGATTTTAAATCAAAAATAGTTTTGGCTGAATCCCATGAATTTTTGGCTTCAACTTTGGTGGCGATTTGTCCGTATAGAAACTCATCGTTTTCATGAAGTAAATTGGTTTCCTGTATTTTTATTGGTGACACTCCAATTTCTTTGGCAGCATGCGCGATGGCAGATTCAATGACGAACATGCCTTGTGGTCCTCCAAAACCACGAAAAGCCGTGTTTGGTGGCAAATGTGTTTTACAACTATAAACGGTTGCTTTGACGTTTGGAACGAAATAACTGTTGGTCGCATGGAACAAGGTGCGTTCCGCGACTGCAGGCGATAAATCGGCTGCTGCGCCAGCATTTTGAAGAAATTCAGCTTCGTAGGCAAGAATCTTTAAATCTTTGGACAATCCGATTTTATAGCTACTTTCATAAGGATGGCGCTTTCCGGTCATTCGTAAATCGTCGTGTCTGTTGAGAACCAATTTTACCGATTGTTTCAAGTGAAAAGTTGCCAAAGCGGCCATAACAGCCCAAGGTGTGGCTTGGTCTTCCTTTCCGCCAAATCCGCCTCCAAGTCGTGTTACATCCACCTCAATTTTATGCATTGGAAAGCCCAAAATTCTTGCTGTAGTTGCTTGAACAGCTGTTGGGCCTTGTGTGGATGAGGTGATTTTGATATTGCCGTTTTCGAGCGGTTCGGCATAAGCACCTTGCGCCTCGATGTATAAATGTTCCTGTCCGTTGGAAAACGTTTCGCCTTCAAAAATGTACTCGCAATTTTTGAAAGCATTGTCAGGTTCGCCCAATTTGAAGGTGCGAGGTTTGTTGATGAGACTCCCTTTTTCTTTCGCATCCTTCGCCATCGTGATAACTATCAGTTCTTCAAATTCGATGTCTATAAGACGTCTGGCTTTTCTTGCAATAAATTCCGATTCAGCAACAATCAAGGCAATTGGCATGCCTGAAAAATGGACTTCGTCTTCCGCGAACAATGGTTCATCGGCAATAATACCACCTATTTCATTGGAGCCAGGAATATCTTTATAAGTGAAAATGCGAATGACACCCTCGAGTTGGGCAGCTTTGGAATAATCGACGGATTTGATTTTTCCATGAGCAATGGTTGAATCAAACACGACCCCGAAAAAAGTGCCTTGGCGCACATTCACATCATCCACATAGAGTGATTCGCCACGAACATGTGTGTAGGAATCGATGTTTTTGACGCTTTTTTTCAGCGAAGATTCTACCTCATTTTTTAGAATGTCGAGGGCGTTATGTGATGTGTTTTTATGCATGGGCTACAAAATCGTTGAGTTGAAACTGCTTTGGAAACAATTCCGTAAAATGTGCAAAAAACAATTGCCGTCCCAATAAACGCTTATATTCCGAAGAACCACGGACATCACTTATTGGTGAAATTTCATCCTGAAGGATGTCGTTGGCTTTGAGAATTAGTTCCATAGTTAATTTTTTGCCTTCTAAAAATTCTGATGTTTTATGCAAATATCTTGGGATTTCATAAACGCCACCCATCGCAACATGTGCTTCAGAAATCGTGTCGTTTTCCATTGTCAAATGAATGGCGGAATTAACACTCGCAATATCCAAATGGGTACGTTTGCAGACTTTTTCAAAATTGAATTTGGACTGTTTTGTCGGTAATTTGAATTGAATCGTTTTCAGCAATTCACCTTCTTTTAAATCGAAGGTTTTATAGCTTTTATAGAAATCCTTTAGTGCAATGGTACGTTCATTTCCATCTTGATTTTGAATAATGATATCACTATTCAATGCCAAAAAGAAAATGGTCATGTCGCCAATTGGTGAGGCGTTGACGAAATTGCCACCGAAGGACGCCATATTTCTAATTTGTTCGGACGACACCAACTTTAGATGTTTCCTCAAATTCGGAAAATAACGGTTCAATTCTCCATGGTTCCATAAATCGGTGACGGTTGTACCTGCTCCCATACTGCAAACTTCACCTTCAATTTTAATACCTTTTAAATCGGGATTGAACCCAATATTGTAAACATCGGCATCTATCAAATTATCTGCTTTTTGAACATAAATATCAGTACCTCCATAGACTGCTTTTTTGTTTTTTTGAGGTTTGGATTCTTTTTGAATCGCCTGTAAACGCTTTGGAATGTCTTTAAAATAAGAAGGAATAACTTCTTTTTGAATCAAGGTATCTAGTGCAATGGCAGATTTGCTATACTCCAAATTCCCACACAATTGATGTGCTGCACGTTCAATGGATTTGTAACCTGTACATCTGCAAATGTTTCCACTAATGGCGTCGAGTGCGTTGTCAAAATTCTTTTCGACTTTCGATAGAGCAAAACCGGTCAATGCAACGACAAATCCTGGTGTACAGAAACCACATTGTGTGGCGTAATTGTCTTTCATGGCATTTTGGGCTGCCGTTAGTTTTTCTTGGAGGTTAGTACCTTCAACCGTTACAATATGTTTGCCATTGGCATTTCCCAAAGGAGAAATACACGAGGTGATGCTTTGATAAGAAATTTCAGTTCCATCCTCATTTAGCGTTCCAACCAATGTGGTACACGCACCACAATCACCTTCACGACACCCAATTTTGGTTCCAGTGAGACGTTGCTCGTAGCGCACAAAATCCAAAAGCGTCATTCCCGAAGGCAAATCAGTTTTGATGGTTTTATTGTTGAGGATGAATTGAATCATTATTGTAAAAGGTTCTCGATACTTTTTTAGATAATCGCTTCTTGGCGATTATCCAAAAACACTCGAACTGACAATTTTTTTAAAACGTTAATCTTTCGGTTCTCGACACATTTCGAAAGCTTTCTGAACACTCGAACTGACAAGAGTCGTACTAATATACGGTTTTATCGTCTTTTTTGCTCCATTTTTGGAAGGGTTCCAATGCAATATCTCTACCTAATTGTTCAAAAGGAATGCTTCGTTTTTCGTATGGTAATGGAATTTCTTTATAAATGAATTCGTCATCAAAGCCAATATCTGCCGCATCTTGTTGATTGCTTCCGTAATACACTTTATCAGGTCGTGCCCAATAGATGGCCCCTAAACACATTGGGCAAGGTTCACAAGATGTATAAACTTCACAGCCATCCAATTGAAAAGAGCCTAGGTTTTTGCAAGCATCTCTAATAGCTGTGACTTCAGCATGTGCGGTCGGGTCGTTTGTTGAGGTGACTTTGTTATTGCCTCTTCCAACGATTTTTCCATCTTTAACAATGACACATCCGAACGGACCACCTTCATTGTTGTTCATGCCTTTCAATGCCGCGTTCACGGCTTCGAGCATGAATTGTTCTTTATTTTTTTGAGTCATTTTTAAGTTCTAGAATTTATATTTTCTTCCAAACCTAACACAATGGTAAGGTTTGAACAAACACGCTAATATAAGGAATTTTAAATGGGATTAAAAAGGATATCCTATCGCAAAATTGAGGATAGGATTGGCAACGTCAAAATTAAAACGTTTACCTTCTCCTTTTGAAGGGTCATGAAAAGGAGCCGCCAAATCAAAACGGATGACAAAACTTTGGATGTCCACACGAAGTCCAAAACCTGCGCCCATACCAAGTTCGTTAATGAAATTGGACGTAAATTTATCCTTTCCATTAAATGTTGGGTTTTCTTTGGAATTCCAAATATTTCCTGCATCAGCGAATATGGCGCCTTTGAAAAAGGATACTATTGGAAAACGGTATTCAAGGTTAGCCTCCAATCGAATGTTTCCTGTTTTGTCAAAGAAACTTCCGGTGGCATTGGCGTCTTCATCAGCATTATAGGTTCCTGGTCCCAATGAGCGAATTCTAAAGGCACGAACACTGTAAGGTCCACCCGAATAATATTGTTTTACAAATGGCACGACATCAGAATTTCCATATGCCAATCCATATCCTGCAAATAAACGAGCTGCAATTGTTTGTTCTTTCGAAAAGTTAAAGTGGTAATGGAAATCAATATCGGCCTTTGCATATTGTGCATATTCTAATCCTAAAAAGGTTTTTGGCGCACCAGGCGTTTCTTCTTTGCCTAATAAGCTGATGGAATTTCCAGCAATATCTAGGGTGAAATTGAAATATTTTTGATGAACTTTAGCATCTACCATTCCATTGTATGTAAATGAATAGGTCAGACCAGAAATGAATTGCTGCTCGAAACTTCGTCGTAAGAAAGGATTGTCGTCCAATATTTCTTCGAATTCTGGTGTGGCATTTGTCAGTTCGGTGTAATTGATGGATATCGGATTAATTTGATGGGTGACATATTTGTTGGCATCCCACACATATCCGAACAAAGCGGTTCCAGAAAGTAAGGTATATAATTTTGTTCGATTCAAATAATCAAGACTGATAGAGGTTTTTGTTTTAGGTATGGAATATTCAAAGAAATCCTCACTGATTTTGAACGGTGAAATGACACGAGGGAAAATCAATTCATTCTTTAAACCCAATTCCAAACTTGTCTTACCTGAATTCTGACCGCCACCCAATTGCGCTTCATATCCAACTTTTATTGTGGTATTAAAAGTCTCACCACCTCCAAAAACATTTCGATTGCTATAAGTCAAAGCTAATGCTGGACCTGTAAAATTATTTGATTTGGTGACGACTTGTAGTTCAGCCCTAAAGGCACGTTTATTCAATGGCGATAAATAAATATTAGCTTCCAAAAGGCCTAAACTGTCCGTTGCCAACGTATCGATTTCCTTATATTGAATGTTGACGTATTTATACGCACCAATCGTAGATAAACGTCTAGCAGTGTTACGAGAGGTTTCAGGATTGTAAAGTTCACCTTCTTCAATTTTGATAAATGGGTCAAGGCGGTTGGGTTTAAAAAACTCTTCTTTCTGAATATAATTCTTATCGTTGTAACGAGTTGTTTGTTTCTGAATAGAGTCTGCAACGTCATAACTGGGGTAGATATTGACCTTGGAAATTTTATAAGGAATAATGGATTTTTGTGGAACCGCATTTTTCAGCTTTAGGAACAAATCGAAACTTTTATTGTCATAACGATTGGTATCTGCTTCAAAAATCAGGAAGGAATCATCAAAATTGTAATAACCTTTTTTCTTTAAGTTGAAATCGATGCGCTGACGTTCCAATTTCATGCTCGATAAATCGAATCGCATTCCTGTCTCAAATGGCGAAGTTTCAACCAATTCTTTAATGTCCTCATAAATTGGTGCAGGTAATGAGTCGAGCTGGTATGTTTTCATCCGATACGGATTTCTCAATTTTACCACATAATCTATAGACGCTTTTTGTTCACTTTCTTCAAATTCTGAAGAAGCGCGGCTGTAGAAAAATCCTCTGTTTTCGAGTCGGTTTAACAATAGGTCTTCAATTTCATACGGTTTGACATCTGATTGATAAACAGGTTCTTCATTAAATCTTTTGTTAAGCCAACGGTTGATGAATCCAGGCTTTTCCTGTTGATTTTTGTAATAATAATAGAGCCCGAGATACATTCCCAAAAATTTTGAATTGGGTTCTGGGCTTAACACTGTTTCTAATTCAGTTTTTAGTGCATCTTCATTTTGTACGATGGAATCAGATTGTATTTCCAATTTTGCTCCTGTATAAAGGCGCTCATTTTCTGGAATGTATTTGGCGATGCTACATGAGTATAAACATCCCAAGATGATGAAACAGCTAAAACTATATTTTAAAAGAGTTTTCAATTTATATGATTAATTTTTCTTTTTTTCGATGCTTTCGTCAGTGGCTTCTTCTTGGGCTTTTTGGGCTTCTTCTGCCGCTTTTCTTTCCGCCTCCATTTGCTTTTCTGTCTTGGTAGACGACTTTACCATGGCATCCCAAAGTTCGCTGAATTTGTTGAATTCTTGTGTAAAAATCAATGCAATTCCACTAACGATCGTTTGCCCATCTATGACGTTTTCAAACTCGTTGCGTCGAAAGCCCTTTAGTCGATATCGGCCGTTTTCTGTCAAAATGTATTCGATGCTTACGTTTCCAATGATTGGTGTTTCTTCACCTGTTGAACTACTGCCCTGAACATCCACTTCGCTGCCAACACTCACAATCACTCGGTCGTTGAACAATTTTTTCTGTGCAGCGATGTCCAGTTGTGTTCGTTCTTGGGTGGAAGTACCTTGATAATCTGTGTAACTGTCCAATCCGAAATTAAGTTCAAAACCAGAGTCGCCCAATAATTTATCAGAAAACATATTGAGTTGGTCTGATACGGCGTCATTTAAATTGTCCCTTGCAATAGATGCCACACCACCTGTACTGCCATCACTTCCAGGGTCTGGATAAAAACGGTTCAAAACCAATAAGGAGAATACTTGGCGATTGAGCTCATCTTCCTGCTGATTTAATTGCTGCACTCTTCCATAGACTTGGCCTCCAATGGCGCCTTGTTCATCTTCTGGCATGTCTAAATTAAAAGCAATTTTAGGTTCTGTCAATTGACCATCAATATTAAGATAGACATAGAAGGGAAGTACTTGTCTGAATTTACCAGTGACGGAAGCATCTTCTCCTGAAAATGCAGGAGCCATCAGCGATGATGCCGAGGTTTTTACCTCATAGAGCGCTTTGATATCCAATTTAGCATCAAATGGGTCGCCTGACCATGTGACGCGACTACCTGAAACAATATTAAATTTTCTATTCACTAAACTATAAAGATTCAATTCATAATGGCCATCCTGAACTTCGTAAACTCCAGCCAGATTCATATTTCCGTTTGGATTCATGTTAAAATTCAAATCACCTTCACCTGAAACTTTAAAATTATCACCAGTATCTTCATCTATGATAATGGTCACTGCCGCTTCTTTCCCAACCTTAACATAAGCGGAAATATCAAATCCCTTAATAGTTGCTGACACTTCTTCCGTTCGTGTTAAAATGGCATCTGGATTTTCTCGGTTGACAAATATGACGACGCCATCTCGTTCTTCAATATTTACTGTTGCTGAAGGCATCACATACGTAATATCTGTATCAGACCCGACGGTTAGATTCATGTCAATTTTTGGGATTTGTAAATCGCCAGTAATTTCAGCTACGGCATCAAAAGTTGCTTTTCCATATACGAAATCATTATCTTCTTTAGTGGCATTTAACACTTGAAAGTTATCGGCTTTCACTTTTAAATCGAAAGTTGGGTTGATAAAAGATTCCGTTCCTACAGTGCCGGAAGCGACCAAGGTGTTTTGGTTTTCATCTCGAATTGTGAAGTTGTTCATGGACAAACCTTCATTGTTCACTTTTAGGTCTTCATTTGCCAAAGTAAATGCGGCGTTGAACATCTTAATCTTGAAATCGGCATTGTTGAAGTTCAAATTTCCTTCGTATTTTGGTTCCGTTGTTGTACCGTTCAATTTGAAATTTCCTGAAAAACTTCCATCTGTTTCTGTAATTTCACCCTGTGAAAACCCTGTGAGCGCAGACATATTGAACTTATTGATGTCCAAGTTTAAATCAAGATTTGCACCTGATTCATTCGCGACATAATCTCCTTTCAAGTCCAAATCTATTTCACCACCTTTCATATCGGCATTAAAATCATAACTGTTACCTCCAAGCGATTTGGCATCCAGACTTAACGTTCCCATATCCACTTGCATAAAACTTAATTGTGAAATGTCTAAATCTGCTACAATTCCAGTATCAGCAAATGGCTCTTCAAGAATGAAATCGCCATTAAGATTTCCAGTTGCCAACTTTTCATCAGGATTTAAATAAGTCAAAAATTCGCTTAACTTGAAATTCTTAAAATCAATTGCAATATGGTCTTTGGAAATGGAAGGTAATTTATCAGTAATTTCTACCGACTGGTCACCTTTATCGAATCTGAAGTCATTGAACTCTAAATTTTTGTCTGTAATAATAATTTCATTGGATTCGGGCGTATTCCAAGGTGTTTTATTGAGGATTAAATCAGTTGGCAATACATGAAATCGCAAGCGTTCTCGATTGCCAGTAATTTTGCTCATGACTTGAATCATTTTATCAACATCATCGTAAGCGATAAAATCAAGTGATAGTTCATTGTTTGCTTGATTTCCCTTGATGATTGTTTTTTTGATATTTAGTGGTCCAGCTTTTATATTATTAAACCCAAGGTCAAAAATAAATTTTTCTTTATCTGTATCCATAGTGAAAGCAAGACTATCCAATTCATAACCGCTATAATTGATGTGAGGCGCCGTGATATTTGCCTTGAGCTGACGGTCTTTTTCTTGAAAATCGATATCTATCTTTACAGTATCTAAATCTTGAACATTCACTAAAAAAACTTCATTCAGTATTGGAGCTTGAATAATTTTACCACGGAATTTCAAATTAACGGGATTGGTGATACTGTCTGGGACTTTTTCATCTCTATAAAAATAACTGAATACGTGACGCTGTAAGGCTTTGCTAAATGTTTGCGGATCTGCATTAGATTGAAGCACCACATCCAAAAGTTTATTTTTTACAGACACCGATGTAGTGTCTTTCTTGACGTGTGCCAACGCATTCAAATCACCAATCAAATAGGTTTTGTTGTCATAGACCACAACACCATTATCTACAATGGCTGCAACATCATAATTTGTGGCATTTCCTTTAAAGTCGGCGAAAATCTTCATGCCGGTCTTGACATTGCGTTTCATCAATCCAAGTGCCTGTAAATCGGCACCAATGATATTTAATTCGATATTTGCTTCCGGAGCAATAGAATCCAAAACTACAGTTGTGTATAAGTCTGCATTGAGATTGTTGTCTTTGTAATTTGAGGTTACTTTTCCACGTCCATCTTTGATGTCACCTACCAGTTTTAAATCTTTGATATGGTAGTTATTGAATTTAAAACTGGAAACCGTTGCTTCAAGATTGGCATCGAGATCGTTGATAGTTTTGCCTTTTCCGTTTGCCGTCACGGTTAGACTTAATGCTCCCAATTGTTCATTTTGGAGCAACTCGTTGAGTTTGTAGCTATCGATGGAAAGATTTGCATCAAATTCTAAAGTGTTAGCGTTTTTAAAATGCCCATCCACAGTGGCTAATCCTTGAGAAGTGGTCAATTTAGCTTTGGTGTAAATATCATTTAAATTACCTTTTAGGTTCCCGTCCAATTTGATATCAGATGGAAGGTTGACACCCAAATCTTTTTCATTTATAAATTGAACAACATCAGATTTTGTTGTACTTGCAGAAAAATTTGGAATATTGAATGTTAATTGTTCAGGGTTTGTGATATTCTGAATGGTTCCGTTGGCGGCAATATGTGTGCTTCCCCAATCTACATTTGTTTTAGGTAGGTTAATGTCGGACAGGTAGCCATTGGCTCTTAAATTTCCTGACACTAATTTTTTGCTTAAAGTGTATAAATATTCATTTTGCTTCAATTCCGGTTGAATTAGAAAAGCATCTTTTAAGGATACCTGGAAGCTTGGAATGTCAAGGTCAACTTTAGATTTCTCTGGCGTTTCAATCAGTGCGGAAAGTTTTGGGTAATCTAGCTGTACTTCTGCTTGTAATTTGTTGTTGTTTAAAGCCGTTTTTAAATCTGTAATTTTTAAAGTATTGTCAGTGGCGCTAAAATTGAGCCTCAATTCCTTTAAATCAAAACCCGAAATTTCTTTAAACGTTGAATTCTCAATATGAAGTTCAGCTTTTTTATCCTTTAAATTGATGTTGTCTGCTTGCAAATCTAGATCGGTCAGCACCATGGCATTTGGATTGAAGCTGCCTTTTTTCGCTTCTGCCGAACCTACAAAATAACTGAAATCATTATTTTGAAAATCAACCGAGCCAATAGCTAATCTCAATTCTGGCCATTCAAAAGTTTTAATATCTTGTTTGATGTCCTGGGTCACTTCCACTACTTTCTGGGTAACGGCATTGGTTTCTGTTTCGGTGCGTAGTATGATGGATGAATTATGAAGTCTCACTTCTTTTAATTCAAAATCACTGTTCGCTAAATCAATATTTGGTAATTGCGCATTGAATTCTTGAATGTCTAAATCGGCGGCAATTCGATCACCATAGGATTGATAGTTTGCAACCACATTGGTCAAGGTCAGGTTATCAACCGATAAAGAAGGCAAAGGAGCAGGGTTCTCTTCAGGAATACTAGGAACAGGTTTTTGGATGAATTTGATATTGGAATTGGTCAATTCCAATTTGGATGCCTCAAACTTCATATGCTCCAAATCGGTTGTTTTCATGTTGGCAGTGAGCGTCCCGATTTTAAATCTACTATCAATCCCAATAACTTCATCATCAAAAACAACATCAAAATCTTTAAAATTCAAAGTTCCCAAAACAATTTTTAATGGCGCTGCTGTGGAATCAATTGCGACCGTTGAGCTATCAGCGGTGACGAATGCATCCATTAAAAATTGAAAATTATATCCTTCAATGGAATCTTTCCTGACAATATTGGCACGAACACCTTGCCATTCCAGTGCATCTACGCCCACGCCTTCGCCACGAATCATCGACCAAAGTGGCACGTTGGCTTCAAGCGATTTAGAATAGACGAGCGTGTCACCCTTTTTATCTTCTAAATAAAGGCCTTCCAATTGAACATTGCCATCAAATGTGATGAACAGCTTTTCTATGGCAACTTTTGTATGTGTTTTATTGGAAATATAAGACACTGCTTTATCAACAATAATACCTTGACCCCAAGGGCTTCTAATAAAAAGAACGAGGAGAATAAAGAAAATAATAAGCCCCAAAATAATCCTGCCTAATATTCTGAAAACTCTATACTTCTTCTTTGTAGGTTTTGTTGTATCGTTATGAATCTCTTCCAAGCATGTTGATCTAGGATTACAAATTTATCATATTAATCAGTGAATAGGTTGATGATTATGAAATTATTAGTATCTCATTTAGTTGGAGGAAAGTTATAAGTTTTGTTTACATAAAACTCATACTTTGTGAAGATGATTCATCAATGGTAAATCTGACTTTAACCTTTGTTAATTTTATATTAAATAAGGCTCATCATCAAACCAATAGCATAATGGTTACGTATATAACTTATAACCATTTAAAATCTAGAATTATGAAATTTCAAAAATTAAGTATTGTATTGGTTGCGTTGATGTTTTCTTCAATTGCACTAACATCTTGTAAAGATGATAAAAAAGAAGCTGAAAAAATGCGTATGGAAACCGAAAAAATGGAAATGGAAAACGCTAAAAAAGCTGAACAAGAGCAAATGGAGATGAAGGCGAAAGAAGATGCCATGAAAGAAGAAGCGAGATCCAATAGTATCGCAGGTATGGCAATGAACAATAATGATTTGTCAACATTAGTTACGGCTTTAAAATCGGCTGATTTGGCCACGATGCTTTCTGAACCAGGAAATTACACCGTTTTTGCCCCATCCAATCAGGCTTTTGAGAAGTTGCCACAAAAACAGAGAGATGCTTTAATGATGCCAGAGAACAAGGAAATGTTGACAAGTGTGCTACAGTACCATGTGATTCCAGGTAAAATTACTTCGGATCAGTTGGCAGCCGCTATTAAGAGCAACAAAGGAAGTTATAAAGTCAAAACTGTAAAAGGTGACGAATTGACTTTCTCAATGAGTGGAGATCAATACATCATCAAAGATGGTTCTGGCAAAAAGGCTCAAGTTATTTTAGGAAACCAAGAAGCATCTAATGGTATTGTGTATATTATAGATACAGTGCTGATGGCGAGTAAATAGTTTTTTACTTATCAGTTTAAAACAAAAAAACCCGAACAATTGTTCGGGTTTTTTATGTGGTACCTCCAGGAATCGAACCAGGGACACAAGGATTTTCAGTCCTTTGCTCTACCAACTGAGCTAAGGTACCAGTCGCTTAAATGCGGATGCAAATATATATTCATTTTTATTATTCACAAAACTAAAATATATAAAAATTCCTTTTTGTAAATTTACGGCTTTTATTTCGCACATGAACCTCATTATAGACGTTGGTAATACTTTGGTTAAATTTGCTGTATTTCAGCAGGATACACTCATTGAAAAAAAAATAGTGAAGAGTGATGAAGCTCTTAAAACGTTCGAAAAAATTATAAAAGAATATAGATTTATTACAAAATCAATAGTGTCTTCGGTTGGAAAGTTGGAAGAAACGGTCGTTTTTGCCATCCAAGAGCAGTTAAATGTACTCGTTTTGAACAAAGACACAAACCTTCCTTTTAAAAATTTATATAAAACACCACAAACCTTGGGGGTGGATAGGATTGCATTGGTGAGTGCTTCTGTTCAACAATTTCCTCATAGTAATGTGCTCATCATTGATGCCGGTACATGTATAACTTATGATTTTGTTAATAAGAATAATGAATATTTAGGTGGTGCCATTTCACCAGGGATAAGACTCCGATATACAACACTCAATACCTTAACGGCAAATCTTCCGTTATTAGATACAGAAATGCCTGAAGGGTTGATTGGAAGTACCACCGCGAGCTCGATTCATTCAGGAATTGTTCTTGGTATTTTAAAAGAAATTGACGGCATTATTGATGAATATCAAGAAAGATATGAAGATTTAACAGTTATTTTAACAGGTGGTGATGCCAATTTCTTGTCAAAACAATTAAAAAATGGCATATTTGCGAACTCAAATTTTCTTTTAGAGGGTTTGAACTATATTCTAGAATTTAATTCACACTAATGATAAAAAAACTTGTAATAGTTTTAATCGCTGTTATCGCATTTCAATCTCATGCTCAAGAAGGTACAGCATCTCCTTATTCATTCTACGGAATTGGTAGCTTAAAATTTAAAGGTACTGTGGAGAACAGAAGTATGGGAGGCTTAAGCATCTTTACAGATAGCATCCATGTCAACTTAAGAAATCCTGCCAGCTACGCAGGTTCAAATTTAAAAGGTTATCCGTTTAATGCAGAGAGTAGACCGGTAAAGTTTGCTATTGGTGGCAGTTACAGTAGTGTCAATTTAAAAAGTGATTCTGGAAGTGATAAAGCAAATACGACAACGTTCGATTATTTTGCCGTTTCTCTACCAATGGGGAAATTTGGTTTAGGTTTTGGATTGTTACCTTACACATCTGTAGGTTATAAATTGGAATCCGATAATAGTGATGGACTCACGAGTAATAGATACAAAGGTGAAGGAGGACTGAATAAAGCTTTTGCAGGTCTGGGATATCAAATAAGTGAAGAATTGAGCGTTGGAATAGATGTCAGTTATAATTTTGGAAATATTAAAAACAGTTCGATAGCTTTTGTATATGATGAAAATAATGAACTAGTTCAGTACCAATCAAGAGAGAATAATAGATCAGATTTGAGTGGTTTAAATTTCAACCTGGGATTGAGCTATAAAACGATGCTGAATGAAAAATTGCAGTTGACTTCTGGACTGACGTATTCACCAAAAAGTGATATCACTTCAAATAATACAAGATCTTTCTCCACAATCGTACTTAATGAAGTGACTGGACAGGAGTTTGAAATCAACACAATTGATGCAGATCTTGAAGCACAAAACTTAAAGACAACCGATTTAACATTGCCCTCAAGATTCTCTTTTGGAGCTGGGATTGGACAACCTAAGAAATGGTTTGTGGGTACAGAATTTACATTTCAAAATACCAGCAAGTTTTCAAATCCAATTTTTGACCAGACCAATGCGAAGTTTGTTAATGCTTCCACAATAGCCATTGGAGGATTTTTTATTCCAGATTACGATTCTTTTTCAAAATACTGGAAAAGAGTGGTTTATAGAGCTGGATTGCATTTTGAAAATACAGGTTTGGAAATTAATAACGAAACCATCAATGAGTTTGGCATGTCTTTTGGATTAGGTTTCCCGATAAACAGTATATTGTTCTCTAACGGGAATCTTGGACTTGAACTAGGTAAGCGAGGAACTACGAACCAAAATTTAATCCAAGAGAATTTTATAAATCTCCAATTTAGTTTATCTTTAAATGACAGATGGTTCCAAAAAAGCAAGTATGATTAACCATATAATGAATAACACGATGAAAACAAGAATTATTTTAGTAGTTGCAGCCCTCTTGTTAGGCTTTAACCACAGTTTTGCTCAACAAGACGAAGAGTGCATGACTAACTTAACTATTTTTACAGATTACTACAAAAGCAAAAAACTTAACGAAGCATACGAGCCTTGGATGAAGGTCAGAACTAAATGTCCAAAATTCAACCGTGCCATTTATGCTTANNGACAAAGGCGAATTAATGTACGATTTCAAAAAGGAATTGAATGCAACCAACAAACAGATTTATGATATGTTGGACAAGGCTTTTAAAGAAGACAAAGATAACTTCACTAGCCCAAGAGCACTTTACATTTATTTTTCTTCTGTAGTGGATATGCATGATGCAAAAGAAGTTGATGTTCAAGCTGTGTTTAATAAATATGATGATGTTAGTGAAAAAATCAGCAAGGAAATAGATAACTATACCTTAAAATTAAATCCACTTGTAGAGAAAGAAGAAGGAGGAACGGCATTAACTTCTAAAGAACAACAATACAAGGCGTCTTACGAAAGTTATTTGGAAAATTATAATAATATTTCTGGTAGCATGGACACCAAATTGGGTCAATTGGCAAATTGTGAAAACTTAATTCCTCTGTACAAAAAAGATTTCGAAAACAACAAGACAAATTCAGAATGGTTGCAACGTGCGGTAAGCAGAATGTACAATAAAGAATGTACAGACGATCCATTGTATACTGAACTGGTAAAGGCTTATGACGCAGCATCACCTTCAGCAGATACTAAATATTTCGTTGCTAACTTGTTGTTTTCTCAAGGAAAAACAAAAGAAGGTAATGAGTATTTAGACCAAGCATATGACCTTGAAAAAGATCCATTGAAAAAAGCAAAAAGAGCTTACGAAATTGGAAAAAGTTTGAAAAAGAAAGGACAATATGGTTCTGCTAGAAGTTATTTCCAAAAAGCATTGGGCTTAAGTCCATCGATGGGTAGAGCTTATCTTGAGATTGCACAGATGTATGCTGCCAGCGCGAACGATTGTGGTGATTCAGTGTTCAACAAAAGAGCTGTGTATTGGTTGGCAGCTGCTGAAGCACGAAAAGCTGCTAAAGTGGATGGTAGCTTGAAATCTTATGCGGATCAATTGATTGCAAATTATGAAGGTAGAGCGCCTTCAAAACAAGATATCTTTAGCTGTAATTGTGAAGGAACCACCATCAAAATTGGATGTTGGATTGGATCAAGCGTTACAGTTCCAAAATTGTAAATGAAATTAAAGAACACACATATATTTAGAAACATAGTCACAGCCATCGTTGTGACTATGTTTTTTTCATGTAAGGACAACTTTAAGGAAGTCCAACAGATTGGTGTGCTTCAAAATGAACCTGTGGGCATCGCAGAGAATATCAATTTAAAATACACCGATTCTGGCAAAGTCAAGGCCAATCTTTTGAGCCCAAAAATGAAAGATTATTCCAATCGCGAATTTGCGTTTCAGGAATTTCCTGATGGCATCAAATTGTTGCTTTATGACAAAGGGCAAAAAAGCACGATTCTTTCCGATTATGCCATTTCCTATAATCAAAATGACCTCATAGACTTGCAGAAAAATGTGATTATCGTGACTCAAGAAGGCGACAGTATTTTTGCCAATCAACTGTATTACGACCAAAAGAATGAGCAGATTTTCACCAACGAAGCCTTCAAGTTAAAGTCACCTACCAAAATCATCTCTGGTAATGGATTCAATTCTGATAAAGACTTCAAGAATTTTGAAGCATTAGAGGTAACAGGAATCATCTATTTAGATGAATAATTAGTTATCTTTGCCATACATAATCAAATTTACCCACATGAAGATTCAAAAATTCTTTCAATATGCATATTTGGCATTTGCTGTTTTGTTTATATATGAAGCGGTCATCAATTGGAATTCTGACAGAAACAGAGCCTACATGATGTTGGTAATTGCAGCATTGGCAGTATTTATGTTTTTCTTTAGAATGCGTTTTGCCAAAAAAATGGAGGATAGAAACAAAAGATAATTTATGGATATCGATGTGTTCATCATTATTTTATCGCTTATTTTATCGGCTTTCTTTTCGGGTATGGAAATCGCTTATGTTTCTTCAAATAAGATACATATAGAGATTGAGAAAAAACAAAAGGGTCCTCTTGCCACAATTTTATCAAAAATCACTGAAAAGCCTTCCAAGTTTATTGCAACCATGCTCATTGGTAATAATATTGCTCTGGTGGTCTATGGATTTTTAATGGGTGATAAGCTGGTGGCTTGGTTTCATTCCATGTTGCCAACCGATTATGACTTTCTCAATTATCTGTTGAATGATTTGAGTTTGTTGACCCAAACCATCATTTCTACATTGATTATTCTTATTACGGCAGAGTTCTTACCAAAAGTGTTTTTTCAGATCTATGCCAACTCGTTGCTGAAACTATTGGCAATTCCTGCCTACATCTTTTATGTGATTTTTTGGTACATTTCAGATTTTGTGATTTGGATTTCCAATATGGTGATCAAACATATTTTTAAAGGTCAAGGAGATGATATACAGTTGGCAATGACCAAGGTAGAGTTGGGCAATTATATCAGTGAGCAAATGGAATCGGTCGAGGAACATGACGAAGTAGATAGCGAAATTCAAATTTTTCAGAATGCTTTGGCGTTTTCGGAAGTAAAATCCCGAGAAGTCATGATACCTCGTACAGAAATTGTTGCGGTAGATATTGAAGACTCTATAAAAAATCTGAACGCACTATTCACATCAACAGGAATGTCGAAGATTGTGGTATATAAAGACACCATCGATGATATTTTGGGATATGTACATTCGTTTGAATTGTTCAAAAAACCAAAAAGCATTAAGTCCATTGTCATGCCGGTAGAGTTTGTGCCTGAAACTATGTTGGTAAAGGATGTTCTTAATCTTTTGACCAAAAAGCGGAAAAGCATCTCCATCGTTATTGATGAATACGGCGGCACTTCAGGAATCATCACTGTGGAAGACATTGTAGAAGAGTTGGTTGGAGAAATAGAGGACGAACACGATACCGTAGAATTGATAGAAGAAAGAATTGATGAAAGCAATTATAAATTTTCTGCGAGGTTGGAAGTGGATTATATCAATGAGACTTACAAATTAGACCTTCCCGAAAGCGAAACTTATGAAACTCTTGGAGGATTGATTGTTGATGAAACCGAAGAGATTCCTCAAGTTAATGACCAAGTGCAGATTGAGAATTTTATTTTCACCATCCTCGAAGTGACTTCCACCAAAATAGATCTGGTCATGCTGAAGGTTCTCGATGAGGATTAATCTGTAATAAGCTCTAGTGTAACACAAGTTTTTCATTCAAATTTTTAGTTTAAAACGTGTGTTGAAGCGACCACTTGTTTATTTAATTTTCACCCTTTTTTTGAGAAAAATAGAGCGATTTTAAGTGTCTTAACATCAAACAACCACCCATCGTCCCGCAACACTCAAAAAAACAAACTTCTACTTTCATTATTTAATAGAAAATGGTATTTTCGCGCACTTATTATTTTATAATACAAATAACAAAATGGCAGTTTTAAATAAAATTAGACAACGTTCAATTTTCCTTATTGCAATTATTGCATTAGCTTTATTTTCATTCGTGCTTTCTGACTTGTTCAGAAATTCAAGTGCGTTTTCCGGGTCGCAAGACGTCATTGCTTCCATCGATGGTACAGACATCAATCGTGAGGACTTTATGGGTAAAGTGGAATTGGCACAACGTCAAATGGGTCCTAACGGGACTTCAACACAAGCTATGAATCGTGTTTGGGATCAAGAAGTGCGCAGAGCCGTGTTGCAAAAACAATTTGAAGAATTAGGATTGACGGTTGAAAAAGATCAAATGCGAGAGTTGTTAAAGCAAAATCTTTCCAGTCTTCCAGACTTCAGTAATGAGGCAGGTGTGTTTGATGAAAACAAATTGAACGAATTTATTGCCAATTTAAAGGCTATCAGTCCTACGAGAGCTCCAATAGGAAACTCAATGATAAACTATGACGAATGGGTTGATAGCGAAAAATCAATTGCGGTCAGCGGTCAACAACAGTCTTATTTCAATATGATTAAAGCTGGAGTGTCGAGTACTATTGGTGAAGCAGAAGTGGAATACAATTTAGAGAATGAAACCGTTGATTTAAAATATGTTCAAGTGGCATATACAACAATTGCAGATAGTCTTGTAAATGTTTCAAAATCTGAAATTTCATCTTACATGGAAGACCACAAGAAAAAATTTGAAGTTGAGGCTTCAAGAGACATCAATTTTGTGGAATTTAAAGAAGTTGCCTCTGCCGAAGATGAAGAGGAAGTGAAAAATAACGTTCTTTCAATGATGGACAACAAAGTAGAATACAATGAAGTTTCAAAATTGAATGACACCGTCGTTGGTTTTAGAAATACGAATGATATCGAAGGATTTATCAACACTTATTCGGATGTAAAATACAATGATGCTTTTGTGAAGAAAGAAACATTGCCTGCTTCCGTTCAAGATACTATTTATAATTTAGGTGTAGGTCAATACTATGGCCCTTACACCGACAGTAATATGATTAAAATTACGAAAGTTGTAGCAGAAAAAAGCTTGCCGGATTCTGTGAAGGCAAGACATATTTTGATTCCTTTTATTGGATCACGTTCTGCAACTGAAGAAACAACTCAAACTGAAGAACAAGCGAAAGCAACAGCAGACAGCTTGTTGAGCGTTATCAAAGGTGATCGAAAAAAATTCGTGAGCTTATTGGATTTCTCTATTGATAAAGTGAGTAATGAAAAGGAAGGTGTTTTAGATTGGTATGCTTATAACGCAATGGTCCCGGCATTTAGAGATTATACGTTCGAAAACAAAACTGGTGATCTAGGAGTTGTAAAATCTGATTTCGGATTCCACGTCATTGAAATTTTAGGCCAAAAAGGAAACAGTAGATTGGTAAAGGTTGCAACACTGGCACAAAAAATAGAACCATCAGAGAGAACAATTGATGCATCTTTCAATAATGTTTCAAATTTTGAAATCGCTATTCAGGATAAAGATTTTCAAGCGGTAGCGAAAGAAAAAGATTTGGCGGTCAAACCAGTAAATGGAATTAAGGAATTGGATGAAAATATCCCTGGTCTTGGAAGTCAAAGAACGATTGTTCGTTGGGCCTTTGAGGATGGAACAAAAGTTGGTGACACCAAACGTTTTTCCATACCAAGCGGAGGGTATGTGGTTGCTCAAGTATCAGCCATCAACGAGAAAGGCTTGATGAATGTGGAGGCAGCGTCTGCTACTGTGATTCCTGAAATCAGAAAAGAGAAGAAAGCTAAAATGATTAGAGAAGGAATCAAAGGAAAAACAGTTGAGGAGATCGCTAAAAATAAAAACCTATCTGTAATGACTGCGGCAGCTGTTAATATGAAGAATCCAACTTTGGCAGGTGCTGGTTTGGAGCCTAAAGTAGTAGGAACTGCTTTTGGATTGAAAACAGGAGAATCTTCAGGTCTGATAGATGGTGATAAAGGTGTTTATATGTTAACTGTCACCAACAAAACACAAGCGCCTAAATTGGATAACTATCAAGCCGTTGCAAATAGATTGACAACAGCTAGAGTAAATGAATCTCAAACGAAAGTATTTGAAGCTTTAAAAGAGGCAGCAGATATTGAGGATCACAGAGCAAAATTCTATTAATGGATAGAAGTTTATAATAACAAAAAAGGTTTCGCAATGGTGAAACCTTTTTTTGTGATATGTATTTCGATGCTAAACTATTTCAATTTGAATCTTGCTTTTGTTTGAAATAAATAGTTTAAACCTCGCTATCCATTACGTCTGAAACTACATAATATCTCGGATCGTCAATGGCAGTTTCAATAACCTTGCTGAATCCTGGATTTGCTTTGAGCAGTAAAGTAATGCAGTCCTGGCTCAAGTGCGTCAGTTTGATATCTTTTCCCAGAGCAATGTATTTGTCGGCAAGGTTTTCTAATGCTTCGATACCGGAATGGTCACTTACTTTTGATTCTATAAAATCAATTTCAATCTTGTCAGGGTCATTTTTAGGGTCAAATTTAGCATTGAAGTTTTGTATCGAACCAAAAAACAGAGGTCCCCAAATTTCATAAACTTTAGTCCCATCATCTTTTATATGCTTACGTGCTCTAATCATCGTAGCATTTTTCCAAGCGAATACCAAGGCAGACATAATCACACCAGCAATTACGGCCACGGCTAAATCTTGCCATACGGTGATGCCGGATACAGCGATCAATACAAACGCGTCAGCCATTGGTATTTTGTGAAGAATCCTAAAACTACTCCAGGCAAATGTGCCAATGACGACCATAAACATTACCCCAACCAATGCGGCTATGGGTATCTGTTCTATTAAAGGCGCTCCAAATAATACAAAACAAAGTAAAGCTACAGCGGCAACAGCTCCAGACAATCGTCCTCGGCCGCCTGAATTGACATTGATAATGGATTGTCCAATCATAGCACATCCTCCCATACCTCCAAACAAACCATTTAAGATGTTGGCGCTTCCTTGAGCGACACATTCTCTGTTGCCACTTCCGCGAGTTTCTGTCAATTCATCAACTAAATTGAGTGTCATCAACGATTCAATTAATCCGACTGCCGCAAGAATGAAA
Organism: Flavobacteriaceae bacterium UBA5544; assembly: GCA_002426755.1. Taxonomy (GTDB): domain Bacteria; phylum Bacteroidota; class Bacteroidia; order Flavobacteriales; family Flavobacteriaceae; genus JBPOFM01. The sequence goes on along the minus strand of DINI01000006.1, from coordinate 103,159 downwards.
GCTGTTGAAAGAATCAAATCCCAATGGCCTTGTAATGTATCCAATAATCCAAAAATTTGCGCTTGAAATGTTGGCAATCCTCCTTCTAATCCAGTTCCGCCACCTTCTCTTATGAACGAACCAACGGTACTGATTTCAATCCCACCAAAAATAGTGATACAGGCAACCACAACGATCGCCACAAGAGCGGCAGGGACTTTCTTTGTCAGTTTGGGAAGTCCAAACATAATTCCCATGGTCAAAGCTACAAAGCCTAACATAGTCCATAAGGCCTGTCCAGACATATACTGGGTTTCACCATTCACAGTTTCTTTAAAAAGCCCTAATTGGGATAAGAAGATGACGATGGCAAGACCATTGACAAATCCCATCATAACAGGGTGGGGTATAAGGCGTACGAACTTTCCTAATTTAAAGACTCCTGCAAGTATTTGAATGCCACCCACAAAAAGCAATGTGATGAATAGCCATTGTAAGCCAAGATTTTCTATTGGAGTTTCTAAAGTAACACCTACCTCATTTCCTTTTTGGATCAAATGCACCATTACAACTGCCATGGCGCCAGTGGCTCCGCTAATCATACCTGGTCTTCCACCGAAAAGGGCAGTGACAATTCCCATCATAAATGCGCCATAAAGCCCTACAAGTGGGTCAATGCCAGCAACAAACGCAAAGGCGACCGCTTCAGGCACAAGCGCCAATGCAACGGTTAAACCTGATAGGATATCATTTTTTGGATTTTGTGTGAAATTTTTAATGGTCTTCTGTAGTAAGGTCATAATACATGTTTCTAAAAGTCGGCAAAGATAGACTTTTAAAAATGAAGACTAAAATTCTCTATTGTTTATACCAAAAAAGCATCGATACAAGGTATTGATGCTTTTTTACGATTTTTTTCTTCCGATTATTTTTGCATTCCTGGGGGATATTTTTCCATAATTTTAGCGACAAATTCTTTTATGCGTTCTTCTTTTTTATCCATTTTTTGAGATAAATAACCAGTTCCCATACCTTGCCAAATCATTTCTTTTTTATTGGCATCAATGAAATCTACATACAAAGTTCCTTCTGTAGAAGTTGATACTGATGTATTGTAATTGTTCCAGTAATATGGGCTCCATCCCCAACCATATCCGTAAGGTCCAAATCCATTGTTGTAAACATTCACTTGTTCTCTCGCTTTGGTAAAGATGCTCACTAACATATCAGGGTTTTCAGATTTTGTAAAACCTTTAGCCATCAATTCAGATTCAATGGCTCGAAGAATCCTTCTCTTGTCTAAATCACTGATTTCAGCTTTGTCAATCCCCGGCTTGTAGAAAGCAAAGGTTTTGTATTGATTGAAATCAGCATTTTTATCATAATCGGATGCTACTCTTACAGAGCTACAAGATGCCATTAACACGAACAGCATCATAATTGGTACTATTTTAATAATTCTTTTCATTGCTTTTTTATTTATGGTTATAACGAGTTTAGTAATGAGTCGTCAACAGAGTTTGCAAGTGTCACTTTTAAATTGGGCTCTAATTCCATAGCACGTTTGATGGCGAAAACTGCTTCTTCATTTCTCGCCCAGCTTCTTCTGGCGATGCCATTATTGACATCCCAAAAAAGCATTGACTTTAACCGTCTTTCTGCGTCTTTAGTACCATCAAGAACCATACCAAATCCTCCGTTTATGACTTCACCCCAGCCCACACCACCACCATTGTGGATGCTTACCCATGTAGCGCCTCTGAAGCTATCGCCAATAACATTGTGTATGGCCATGTCTGCCGTAAAGCGAGAACCATCATAAATGTTGCTTGTTTCTCTATAAGGGGAATCCGTGCCTGAAACGTCGTGATGGTCGCGGCCTAGTACAACATATCCGATTTCTTCTTTCGCAATTGCATCATTAAAGGCTTTTGCTATTTTCATACGTCCTTCGGCATCTGCATACAAGATTCTAGCTTGTGACCCGACTACCAATTTGTTCTCTTGGGCGCCTTTAATCCATTGGATATTATCGGCCATTTGTTGTTGGATTTCTTGAGGTGAATGTTTTTTTATTTCTTCCAAAACATCACATGCAATTCTATCAGTCTTGGCCAAATCTTCTGGCTTGCCAGAGGTGCAAACCCAACGGAATGGTCCGAAACCATAATCAAAACACATAGGTCCCATAATGTCCTGCACATAACTAGGGTATTTAAAATCGATATCGTTTTCAGCCATTACATCTGCGCCAGCACGTGAAGCTTCCAACAAGAAGGCATTACCGTAGTCAAAAAAGTATGTACCTCTTTCGGTATGCTTGTTAATTGCTTTGGCATGACGTCGTAACGTTTCCTGTACTTTTTCTTTAAATAGTTTAGGGTTGCTGGCCATCAAATCATTGGCATCTTCAAAAGACATATCTACAGGGTAATAACCGCCCGCCCAAGGATTGTGCAAGGAGGTTTGGTCACTTCCCAAATCGATGTGGATATTTTCTTTATCGAATTTCTCCCATACGTCCACAATGTTTCCAAGATAAGCTATGGAAACCGTTTCAATGTCTTTCTTTGCCCTTATCACTCTTTCAACCAAGGCGTCCAAATCGGTTATTTTCTCATCTATCCAACCTTGATCTAAACGCACTTGCGTGATTTTTGGATTCACTTCTGCACAGACCGTGATACATCCTGCAATGTTTCCGGCTTTTGGTTGTGCGCCACTCATCCCTCCCAAACCTGAAGTGACAAATAAATTGCCTTTAGGTGACTTTTTTATTTTTCTAAAGCCATTCAAAACCGTAATAGTGGTTCCGTGAACGATACCTTGAGGACCAATATACATATAGCTCCCTGCCGTCATCTGACCGTATTGGGTGACTCCGAGGGCATTGAATTTTTCCCAATCGTCAGGTTTTGAATAATTAGGAATCATCATTCCGTTTGTAACCACGACTCTTGGAGCTTCCTTGTGCGAAGGGAATAAACCCATTGGATGGCCCGAATACATTACCAGAGTTTGATCCTCTGTCATTTCTGATAAATATTTCATGGTCAACCTGTATTGTGCCCAATTGGAGAATACGGCACCATTGCCTCCATAGGTAATCAGTTCGTGGGGGTGTTGCGCCACGGCGTAATCTAAATTGTTCTGGATCATTAACATGATCGCCGCCGCCTGTTTTGACCTAGCAGGATATTCGTCTATGGGTCTTGCGTACATTTTATAATCTGGGCGCAATCGGTACATATAGATTCTGCCATAGGTCTCCAACTCCTGTTGGAATTCTGGTAATAATTCGGCGTGGTGGTTTTTATCAAAATAGCGTAGTGCATTTCGCAATGCTAGTTTCTTTTCTTCTGGCGATAAAATATCCTTTCTTTTGGGTGCATGATTTATGGAAGCGTCATACGGTTTAGCAGGAGGTAGTATTGTGGGTATTCCTTCTGTGATTTGTTCTTGAAAGGATGTTTTTGTTATTTGCATTAGGTTGTTTTTAATGAATTCTTGTTGAAACCGTAGGGACAATGCCTGCATCCACTTTCGCAACAGTAACCTCGTTTTAGTAGATATTGTTCTGTAAAACAGCGGTAGCCTTCAGGCGTTAAATAGTAATCGCCTTCTTCAAGTGGGACAATTTTCTTCATATATTACAAAGATAATGTAAATTGGATAGATTTTTGAAGGAGTTAACTTATGATTTTGGTTTCTAAATATATGGTGCCGAAGGGGTATACAGGTATTACGTTATTCCCTTTTGTGTTTGTAAAGTATTCTAGTCTCAAGGAAAACAACGTGTTTTTGAACCATGAGCGCATTCATTTAAGACAACAATTAGAGTTGTTGGTGCTTCCTTTTTTTGTGTGGTATGTTTTGGAATTTTTGATTCGGTATCTTCGCTATCGAAATTGGGCATTGGCGTATCGAAATATTTCGTTTGAGCGAGAGGCTTATGCAAGGGAAGACTCTCTATGCTATCTTAAAAAGCGTTCTATCTGGAATTTCCGGCATTATCTTTAACTGATTTATTTCTGTGAAAATTTAGCACTATTTGAGGATAGAGTTCATATGATCTGTACCTTAAGTAGACCTTAAGATGACCTTAAGTAGACTTTAGGTAGACCTTAAGTAAACACGGGTGAACCCCACTTTTGGTTTCAGTGAAAGTTGGGGTTGGGTTTTGCTAAAACTGCTACAAAGGTTTGATTTGTATGATAGTTTTTGGAGTTTTATTAAGTTTTGATGTTTTTAACCAAAAGACCCACTGAATAAGTGGGTCTTTGTGTTTATAGATTTGTTTGATATCATCAATGAATAACCTTTTTGATTTTTTGCTGACCGTTGTATAAGGTCGCTTTGACAATTAAGGTGCCTTTACTTTGGTTTGGTAATGTTACATTAAAGTCTAACGTGTTGATATCTTTGTAATCTGCGAGAATCCTGCCCAAAACGTCGTACACTGTGACGGTATTGATTGGGCTATTGCCAGAGGTTACTTTGATATAGTTTTTTAGGCCGATGATGTTGAAACCGAAATCGGCAAGCTGCTCTGGGGTGCTTAAGGTTTCGTCGGTATAGCGCAATATGAAGCGGTCGTCATATCTTCCTGTCGGGGCATTAAACATATAAGGTGCATTCTTTAAATTGTGGATTATTCCTGTATAAAGATCTTCAAGGAATATATCTTGGTCAGTGTTGGTAAATAAACCGTCTATACTGCTAATTGCAAAAGTGTAAATCCCTTGTTGTGGAATTAGAACACCCAATGACACTTGGTCGTTCTGATCAAAAGGCATTGGTCTTCCTTGTATGATCATATTCTCGTCTCCAATTTTTGAATATAAATTTTTAGTACTGATGTCTATGATTGGAGAATCAAACAACCTGTCTTTATCATAGGTTGCGTTTGGAGTATAACCCACAAGTGTTGAACTTATTTTTCCGTCTGGTAATATCAAATCTAGATAAATGCGATGGCGTTCTACTGGCATTTCATTTAATTCATTAGAATCTGTATTTGCAGTCGTTCTCAAAAATTGATTATTGTTATTGGTAACGCGCATTCCGTTTTTAAAATAAACATCGCTTGGGTTATTGCCTGGTGCATCTGTCATCAAAACAAAAAATGATTGTCCTGCGGCAACATAGCCATTAAATCCTGCAGGAACAGGTCCCATATAATTATAAGTGATATAGTCATCACTATCATAGTTGTAAACAAAATCTTGATAAAAAGGATCTGGGTTGCTAGGGTCATAGACTCCCCCATGAGGCCATAGATAGATACTTCCGAGTATATTATTATTCTGTACGTCACCTAAGAAAGCATTTGCGGAGATTGCTGATGGATATGGGTTGCCGATAAGATTATAATTATCGTCATCGCTGGTTACCGTTCTGTTTTGATAAGTCGTTGTGGGGGCACTATAGGTCCCTCTTGTAATAGGAACTGCTATATTTCCATTGCGTGGTGTTCCATCGAATGTTGCAGTTAACGATTGGGCGGTTAAAGAAGTACTTGGCCCTCTCACAATATATCCTACACCTCTTCCCATAATATCTGAACCAGCCGTAGCCCAGTTGCCATATTGAAATCCACCACCCGGATTGGTGGTAGGAATCCATTTAAATTTAACCGCACTTGGTGTTCCAGTTGACAGGTTGGTCATGGAAAAACCATCAACCGGTGAAGAGTAATAGACATAGTCGGTCTTTTTTACCATGGCAGTGCGATCCATTTTTAATGGCCCGGTATTGGGAACATCGTTGATTTGTATCAAACTGGCATCGTTTCGGATGTCAAAATTATTGGTGCCCTCATTATGAATCCAATCAGTTACCGTTAAGTTGTTTCCAGAAAGAATCTCTAGATTTCCTCCGCTTTTGATGGTTACATTTTTTGCATAGGCCTCATATAATATAGGAGGTGTTGGAATACCATCATTAGGTATTTTAACATTTGAAGGGATGATTACACAATTGTCGGCAGTTGGTACACCAATTGGTCTCCAGTTATTAGCTGCTTCCCAATCTTGAGATGAGTTTATATTACCTCTCCATACTTTGGTATTGTTGGTAATATTTACTATACCGGTAGCAGAACAATCATTGGATAATAATGCATCTACAGAAATAGTAAAAGACGCGTTTTCAAGTTGTATATCAGAAGGTTTGATATATATGGTTGTTATAGGAGTATTTGGTGTATAACTTAATGTTCCTGCAGCATCCGTATACGCATCTATTGTGGTAGTGTCATAATTGAATGCTGTATTAAGAGGTTTGTCTCCATACAATTGAATGTTGTCTACCGCTATGCCACCAGGAAGCCATCCATTGGTGTCGGCATATGAATATTGACGTATTCTAATTTTTAGATTGGGCTGATTTATATATGCGGTCAAATCATAAGACAGTTTAACGAATCTCGTTCCAATGCCTTGATTTGATGTGAAATTTGCAATTTGAATTGGGTATGTTGCTCCATTATTGGTGGAGAGCTCTATTGCAGCATATTCATATGTTGGGTTAAGTCCACCTGGCAAATATCTGGAATAAAAGAACTCTAATTCTAATGTTAAATTTATAAAATCGGCAGTGTCTCGCGGATTTATGAGAGTTAAAGAATTTTCGACCGGTACTGTTGGATAATTGGGATCAGAAGGATCAGAAATTGCCAGTGCAAAACGATCCGGTCCAAAACCGGAAGAAATAGCTGGATACCAAACATTCACATTTGTAGTGGGGATATAGACACTTGTTCTATTTGCCCACCTTGTTTTATTATCTGTTGCGGAAGGGTTGCCATCACTATTTATGTTATAAAACTCACCTAGATTGACATCGAATTTTTCATCAATTAGATAAACTTTTTCCGTATCAGCTTGCGCAGTTAACTGAATAATATCATCATTGCCACAAACTATTGGTGAAGATGGCGTAAATGTTACGACAGGAATGGGACTGATTTTTGCAATCACTTCAGTACGAACTAAAGATTCGCAATTTCCATTGAATGCAGTAACATAATAGGAAGTCGTACTTGATAACACTGGGGTTGTCCATGTAGTTGTTAAACCTACCGGGGCCGTAGTTGCAATAGGAACTCCGCCAGTTTCTGTGGTATACCATCTAAACTCGGTAACTCCAGATGTGCCTGAAGCTCCCAGCGTTAATGAACCATTACCACAGGTTTCATCATCTACAACATCTGTAATAAGTGACGGACAGCTAGCGATCACGGTAAATAAATAATCTTCTGTTTCTCCATAATCATCTACATCATAACTAGATGAGAAAGGATCACAAGGGCCAAAATCAAATCCAAATGTCTCCAGGACATATGGATAATAATAGTAATCAAGTCCGTTATTTATACGAATTCTGATTCGATAATCCCCAGGTGCTTGACCAGCAGGGATTTTAAATCCAAAAGTTGCACCGCCGCCGGCAAAACCAAAAATGTCATAAATTAATTCACTTGCAGAAAAAACACCATTTTTATTCCAATCAATCCAAGCCTTCCAAGTTCCTCTACCGAGTACGTTACCAGTTGCATAGGCAACAACATTTACACCTTCCCCTTGTGCTTGGACTGCAATTGGAGATAATCCAGTAAAATCTTGATATCCTGAAGCACTATATGTGGAGTTATTAGCGGGTGGATCCACTAGTGCTCCCACAAAAGCCAATCGGTTAATATATAATCCATCAGGATCGAAAGAGGTGGGCGCGCAGTAAGAATTGCCTGTTGCTTTAGTCCCTGTTAATGGACTTGATGTCAGATAGTTTGCCGTACAAGCCGCATTATTGTATGCAAACACAAAGAAATAGTAAGGAGTGGTCGCCGCTAGACCACTAACGGCAAAGCTGGTGTTGCCATCTATATCGGCTACAATATTTCCGACACCTACGGTGCCACCAATGGTATAAGCAGTTCCGTCCGATGGAGTTGGGGGCGTTCCTGTTGTATTGTAAACTACTAGATAGCTATCAGGTGCAGGAGATGCCGCTGTAAAGCTTCCAGAAATCGTGGTGCCGGATCCACTTAACACAAGGTTAGTGGCTTGTGCTGTTGGTTCTGAACATGGTGCTGGAGCGAGTACATTTACCACATACTCCTCCGCTTGACCAAAACCAGCATTAATTTGAGTAGCACTTGTAGCGTATGCATTATAGCGTTTCATCACTCGCATTTTTGTCAGTCCAAGCAAGGCAGCAGCTGGAACACTAATATTACCATTTAAAACCTGGGTATCAATACCTGTTGAATTTCCAATGGTTCCTATATAATATCTTTCGGTTGTATTATTATCAAAAGTCCCATTGTGATTCCAATCAATATAAACACTAAAATAATCATCATAATTTCCACCGGTATTTCCCATTAAAGAAATGGGATTTGTCGCATTTCCTCGTAAGACCGTGGCAATATCACAAAATGATTCTAAAGCAGGAGTTCCATTAACAGTTGCCGATGTGGTCCTGTTAATTCCTGCAAAAGTGACATTTGTGATTGGTTCTACACCACTTTGAAATGTTGGTGCGTTATATGTAGAAAAGGCAGAGATATAGGTAATACGAATTTGTCCATTACCTCCATTACCACCGGCTCGATTATTACTTCCTCTTTCGCCGCCACCGCCGCCACCGCCTGGTGATGTGCCTGGTGAACCATTAATATTTACGTTTCCGATGCCTCCAGCACCACCATTAGCGCCATCGCCACCTTTTCCTCCGGTGGTAGAGCCGTCGATTCCATTAGCTCCGGAAGTATTTGGACTGCCACCACTTGCGCCACCTCCAGCGCCACCAGCTCCAGCATTTCTGAGTCCCCCTGCGCCTCCGTTTGCTGTCAGAGACAAAAATGTAGTGTTACCTCCCGGTTGTCCGTTGGAATTGTTGTTTCCATTTCCTCCAATTCCAATTGTGTAGTTAATCACTTGTCCAGAAATTACAGTCAGGGTATTGAAGGCATATCCTCCTCCTCCTCCTCCTCCGCCGCCGGCATTATTGGTGCCAGATCCACCTCCAGCACCACCGGCGCCCCAAACCTCTACTGTGAGCGATGTCACATCACAAGGCACTGTAAATGTACCATTGCCAGGTGCAGTTATGGTCACAGTTTGTGAAGAAACCTGCCCTCCAATTAATCCAACAAAGAAGTAAAGTAATAGTAATTTTCTAATCATAGCGGTAATTATTAATTTGTACAAAATTAGGCTTAACGATTTTCTTTCATTTTAGGTTAATTTCAAAGAATATCTCCAGAGCAAGTTTCAAGGATTAAAAATATTCTAAATTTGGACATGTTAATTAATTGTTAACCGAAAAACGTTGAAATGATTAAAATCATAGCCAATCAGAATGTGCTTATTGAAAATGAGTTGTTTATAAAACCAGAGTATCAGATTCACCCTAAAATTTCCGGTAACAAATACCGTAAATTAAAGTATAATTTGGTAGAGGCTAAAAAAATAAACCAAACAAGGTTATTGACCTTCGGAGGTGCTTTTTCTAACCATATTGCGGCGGTTGCATCCGCTGGAAAAGAATTTGGTTTTTCTACCATTGGAATTATCAGAGGCGAGGAACTTTTTGACAGAATAGACAGTAATCCTACGCTTCAATTTGCACAAGATTGTGGAATGGTTTTTAAGTTTGTTTCACGAGAGGACTATCGGAATAAATCATCAGATGCTTTTGTGAAGAGTCTTGAGGACGAATTTGGCAATTTTTATTTGATTCCTGAAGGAGGTACCAATTCCTTGGCTATTAAGGGATGTGAGGAAATCTTAACAGACCATGATTTTGCTTTTGATTATATTTGTTGCCCAGTTGGAACTGGAGGCACCATTTCGGGATTAATCAACAGGAGTCAACCGCATCAAAAAATACTTGGATTTCCTGCATTAAAAGGTGATTTTTTACGGGAAGAAATCCCTAAATTTGCCACGAAAAATAATTGGGAATTGATTACAGATTATCATTTTGGTGGTTATGCCAAAATAAATCACGAATTAATCAGTTTTATTAATGCATTCAAGTCCAATTACAACATTCCTTTAGATCCTATTTATACTGGAAAAATGCTGTTTGGGATTTTTGATTTGATGAAGAAGGGATACTTTCCTAAAGGGTCAAAAATTTTGGCTATCCATACAGGAGGTTTGCAAGGGATTGATGGCATGAATTTAATTTTAAAACAAAAACAGTTACCCTTAATCGGTTGAAACTATATTATGAAGCAACTCTTTGTCATTTTGATGCTATGTTTAACACTTGTCGGCTGTGGTTCTAAAAAGCGCATTGTCACCAAAAAGAAAAACGCACCGCACCGTACCGAACGGGTTGTAGTAAGAACCAAAACGGATGACACAAAAACGCCTGCTGAAACACCAGAGGAGATTGTTGTAAATACGGAAAATCGCAAAACATTTGCTAACAGCACCGAAGAATATATTGCCAATTACAGTGCCATTGCTAAAGAAGAGATGCGTAAATATAAAATTCCTGCAAGTATTACTTTGGCTCAAGGTATTTTGGAATCCGCTTCAGGACAAGGGCGTTTGGCAGTGGAAGCCAACAATCATTTTGGGATTAAATGTCATGATTGGACTGGACAAAAGATTTATCATGATGATGATAAAAACCAAGAGTGTTTTAGAAAATATAAACATGCCGAAGAGTCGTTTGAGGACCATTCCATTTTTTTGGCCAAAAGAAGTCGTTACGCTGGTTTGTTCAAGCATGATGAAGATGATTATGAAAGTTGGGCTAAAGGATTGCGCGCAGCCGGTTATGCAACCGACCGAAAATACCCTGAAAAGCTCATCAGCTTAATCGAACGTTTTCAGCTGTATAAATTTGATGAGGAAGTTCTCGGTCATACGCCCAGGGTTCGAACCCAACGCACAGAAACTACCAGTGCATCAACTGCAACGCATGAAGTGGTGAAGGGCGACACCATGTATTCTTTGTCAAAACGCTACAATATGACCATTGAAGAATTGCAACGCTTGAATGGCATGCGCAATAACGATTTAAAACTTGGTCAAATACTTATTATCAAATCCAATTAAACATGCTCTATCAACGCAGTAGTGCGCTATTCAAACAAGCTGAACAAGTTATTCCCGGTGGTGTCAATTCTCCAGTGAGGGCTTTTAAAGCTGTTGGAGGCACGCCACTTTTTGCCAAGTCAGCGAAAGGCGCTTATGTCTTTGATGCCGACGATAACCGTTATATCGATTATATCAATTCTTGGGGACCTATGATTTTGGGTCATGCTTATGGACCGGTGGTTGATGCTGTGATTGAAAAGGCCAAATTAGGAACCTCTTTTGGGATGCCTACAGCCATCGAGTCAAAGATTGCGGAGTTGGCCGTTTCGATGGTGCCGAATATTGATAAAATACGTTTTGTCAATTCGGGGACTGAAGCCTGTATGAGTGCTGTGCGTTTGGCACGTGGGTTTACAAAGAAGGATAAAATTATCAAGTTTGCTGGCTGTTATCATGGTCATAGTGATTCCTTTTTGATTGCGGCTGGGAGCGGTGCCATCACTTTCGGAACTCCTAACAGTCCTGGTGTCACAGCTGGAACAGCGAAAGACACGCTTTTGGCGCAATATAATGATATTGATAACGTAAAGGAATTGATTGCCGCCAATAAGGATGAAATAGCTTGTATCATTATTGAGCCCGTTGCGGGGAATATGGGTTGTGTACCTCCAAAAGATGGGTTTTTGCACGCATTAAGAACGATCTGTGATGCGCATCATATTTTGCTCATTTTTGATGAGGTCATGACTGGTTTTCGATTGGCACAAGGTGGCGCACAAGAGCTCTATGGTATTGATGCCGATATTGTTTGCTTTGGAAAAGTAATTGGCGGTGGATTGCCAGTTGGGGCCTTTGCGGCGAGACATGAGATTATGGATTATTTAGCTCCCGTTGGACCCGTTTATCAAGCTGGGACTTTAAGTGGGAATCCTTTGGCGATGGCTGCTGGTTTGGCGATGTTAACCGAGTTGAACACTGACAAAACGATTTTTAGTCGTCTTGCAGAGAAAACGGAGTATTTGCATACAGGCTGTGCAGAAGCATTGGACAAATTTGGAATTGAACATACCATAAATAGGGTTGGTTCTATGATTTCAATTCATTTTGACGCTTTGCCAGTTACTAATTTTGAAAGTGCCGCAAATGCCAATAACGATACTTTTAAATCTTTCTTTCATGGATTGCTTCAAGAAGGCATTTACATTGCCCCCAGTGCCTTTGAAACATGGTTTATTTGTGATGCGCTCACTTATGAAGATTTGGACGTAACCATTCAAGCTGTTGAGAAGGTAGCGGCTAGACTCTAAAAAGCAAAAAAGGCTTTCAGTAATTGTGAAAGCCTTTTCTGTAAATAAATAAGAATTATTATTTCTGCGATTCGGTATATGCTTCATAAAGCATAAACTCTTCTTCTGTAAATATAGTTTTAAACTTTTCAGTCAGCATTGTATTCATTTTTTCTTTTTCTTCAGCAGAAAGAGTGCCTCCTTCGGCTACTAGTTTGTCAGCATCCAATTTTTTCTGAACAAATTCCTGGTAGGTTTGATATACTAAATCCTGTGTATCGTTATCGAATTTCACTACTTTTTTGAGCTCCAATGTTTTTTTGGAAGCAAGAGAGTTGACTTCCACTATCGATTGAGCTGAAACTGTTTGTGTTCCCAGTACTAGGGCAAAAGCAAAAAAGCAAAATGTAATTATTTTTTTCATCAGATATATTTTTTGTAAATGTAGCAACTAAAGTAATAATTTTTAAGACAAAAACACAAATAAAAAAGGCATTGATTAAAAAACCAATGCCTTTTTGTTTCAAAAACTAACTATCAATCATTAAAACTATTCTTTGTTCTTTCTCATTTTGGCATGATCACCTCTTTTTTCTTGGCGCTCTTCCTGCATTTTTTCAAATTTTGCGTACTGATCGTCATTTAGGATGGCTTTCATTTTTTTCTTCATTTCAATTTGATTGTCCAAACGTTCGTTTTGCATTTTCATACGATCTTCTTTTGACAATTTTTCACCGTCCGCTTTCTCTTTTTTGGCCTTAAATTCTTCCATTTTGGCTTTTCGCGTAGTAGCTTCCTCCTTGAATAATTTTTTGACTTCAGCTTGTTGTTTTTCGTTTAAATCTAACTGGAGCGTCATTTTTTTTGTTTGAAACTCTGCTGTTTCTTCTGGAGTCATGTCTTGGAGCTTTTGCATGCGCTCTTTTCGGTCTCCTTTGTGGTCTTCTTTTTTTCTTTCTTGAGCAGTTGCAGTGATGGTTACAAATGCGATTGCTATCATTAATAGGTTTTTCATTTTGTTTAATTTTTATTGTTTATACTGCTTTGACTTTTGATTTGTTGAATAGTTTAATAAATATATCAATTTTTAGAATTTAATTAACAGTTTGACTCATTTTTACAAGTTCTAAAGTAGTCGTAAAAAGCGGTTTGTGCTCCATCTTGCTTTTTAACCAAGCATAAAAACTCATCACGAAAATATCTTCACGTCGAGCTTCCAACCATACAAAGGAACTTTCCACCTTTTCTTTAAATTTAGTAGAAGTTACTTGCTCGGGATTTTTGTGATAAGACTCCAGCAGATTTAAATACGTTAATACTCTTTCTTGTTGGATTTGTTTCAGATATTTTGAATAGGTTCTTCTGAAACTTTTCAACCTTGATTCTACCATGTCTATATGTTCCAATTCTATATGTAGTATTATTTCGATGAGATTTTTTTTAATTGCCCATTCTTTTCCTGCTTTTTCAATGTACCAATTATCGGTATGATAAAATTTCGAAAACAGTTGCATCGCTTTTTTGAATTCGTCTTTTTGAATATAAAACATAATTAAGCTCAGATAGATATCTAGTAACGACTCCAAGTCGGGATGTTTATTGATTTTGAATGGTTCCAATACCTCAATGGCTCTGTCTTGCTGATTTGAATAGTTATAGTTCAATCCCAATAATAAATTATATTTCAACTTAAAGTTGTTGTAATATTTACCGTTGTTTTGATTCATGTATTGATGCATTTGCTCTAAATACAATAGAGATTGATTAAATTTTTTGTTTCGAAACAAGGTGTTTGCAATCATATACAGGACTTCAATATGATAGAAGAGTTCTTTCTCCTTTGTTTTGTGATGATGGATTGTTTTATAGGTGTCAATTAAGAACTGCTCAATTTTAAGGTAATCGTTGGTCGCAAATGCCGAGATGCTCACAATGGTCATTAATTGGTATAGAGATTTAAACGAGAGCGATTCATTGATGTCTATGTTGTATTCTGAAAGTGTGTCGTTCAAAAGGGTCTGAAAATCCACAACCTCGCCTTTGTAGGTCATGTCATTCAGTATTTGGCGGATTTTAGCATATACAATATTGAGTTGGTCTTCAGTATAATGTTGTTTTTGATTTGATTTGAAGGCTTTAATTACGGTTTCTACATCAACATCAGGATTGGTATATGCATATTGGATTTTGGTGTGATAAATTTCATTTAAGATAGAAAACAGGTGATGTTCTTTTGCAAGTGCTTCAGCTTTGTCCAGAATTTTATATGCTACTTTTGCTTGGTTGTGAAGAAGAAAGTTCCTGGAAGCAAGAATGTATTTGATGAGTTGCATATCCACGGAATTTTCTTCTTCCATTTTAGAATTTGCTATAAAATCAATCAAAGATTGATATAGGCGTTTTCTCAAGGCGTGATAGGCATCTTTTTTATTGCTTTTATACAGTTTGAAACAGATATCATCCGGCTCTTCTTTCTTCGCCAATAACTTGAACAATTGAATGTTTTTGGTGTCATTCCGTTTGTTCTTTTTTTCGAGATAACTCACAAATTGTTGTTGTTCTTCTAAAGAAAAGGTGGAAATAATGGCTTTTAAATCGGTCATTCAATCGTCTGTAATATGTTATTTTATATAGTAAATATAGGCTATAATTAATTTTGATGCATAAATATATCGTCAGTTATTTTAAAAAATTGAATTTTCACTTTACTTCAACTATCGCAAATTTGCCCTGTAATCATCAAAACAAAACATTATGAAACTAGTTATTAAAACCATGCTATTTACAGCTTGTATGCTTACCGTAGCCATCAACTCGGGTAGAATTTCAAAAAAATGTATTGAAAGTTATAACAGCTGTGTTGCTTTTATGTCGTCCAATGCTAATGTACCAAATGGTTTTTAAGTAGCGGGATGAAGCTGAAGAACTTAAATATGGCTTTTATCGTCACGACTGGAGTTTCGGTTGTGGTGTTTATCTATCTGGTGTTTTTGGGATATGATGAAATAAGGACTTTAAAGGATGTCATTAAAATTATTGCATCCATCATGTTTCCAATTCCAATGTTGTTTTTTGTCAGATTTATACTGATAGAGCATTTTTTGCCTCAAAATACAGATGACTATAAGCTAAAAAACCAAAAGCCTGCGACCCTGTTGTTAATACTAGCTGTAATTTTTGGGGTTGGGGCGATGCAATTGACAGAATATCTAACGGGTCAAAAATTGGAAAATCACCTCATTTTTGCACATTTAATCAACTCAACCACCATTAGCAGCTATGTGCTCAACTATATTTTATACAATAATCTTAAAGCCAACGGTATCTTAAGCGGAGTGTTGCTTTCACTGGCCATCCATGTGTTCTTTTTATCTGCTTAATCAAAACAAACGTTTAATCATCAAAATTTTAAAATTATGAATCCAATCATCACAAGTAGCCCTACACCAAAGTCGAACTCAAACAAACGAGAATTATTATTTACGTTTCAGTCCATCATCGTAACCGGATTGCTCGCATTTACTGCAATTGCTTTTTTCTTTTATAACGATTTGTCAATCGTAAAAGGCATCAAAGTCATCTTTGCGCCCTTTTTATCAGTTGTGCCATTGCTTTTTGTACTTTCCATTTTAAGGGATTTACAGAAAGGTTTTATTGAGGGAAATTATTCTAAAAATGAAATTATCCGATTCTGCGCCATTACTCTTTTGATAACAGCATCATTTACAGGTATTACCTATTTGTTATCCAAAATTGATGCCTTGGAGATTTTATTGGCAGCCATCATGGCTATTTTGAGTGCCATCTTTTTTCTGAAAAGCAAAATTAAGGACATTCTTGGTATGAGCATCGTTACAGGAATTGCAGAAGGAATTATCGTTTATATGATCTTTTTGTTTTGATGATGAGGTTAATTTTTTTGACCTTAAACCTCGCCGCTTTTTGAAGTTGCGAGGTTTTAAACTTCCATTTATGTATTGATTTGGAAATTGACTAACTTTGAGCAAATCAATTTAAAACATATTATGAAAAAAATAATCCTATGTTCTTTGGTGGCTTTAGCAGCTTTTTCTTGCAAAGAGGAGAAGAAAGAAGAACCAATGAGTGAAGAGACAACGCAAACAGAAATGCAAAACAATTTAAGTAAATATGTGACCGTAAAGTTAACGGCTGATATCAGTAAACTTACAGAGAACGAACAAAAAATGCTGCCACTGCTTATAAAGGCGGCAAATAAAATGAACGATTTGTTTTGGTATGAGGCGTATGGGGACAAAAATGAGTTGCTCAATAGCATAACGGACGAAGACACTAAAGAGTTCACCATTATCAATTATGGTCCATGGGATCGATTAGATGGAAACAAGCCATTTGTGGAGGGCGTGGGAGCCAAGCCAGCCGGTGCCAATTTCTATCCAAAAGATATGACCAAAGAGGAATTTGAGGCCGCTACTATTGAGAATAAATCTAGTATTTACAATTTTGTACGTCGTGATTCTCTAGGGAAATTGTACTCCATTCCTTACCACAAACAATTTGAAAAAGAAGTCAAAGAAGTCTCTGATTTGTTATTGGAAGCTTCCAAGTTGGCAGACGATGCTGGTTTGAAAAACTATTTAGAATTAAGAGCTCAAGCTTTGCTGGATGACAACTACCAGCCAAGTGATTTCGCTTGGATGGACATGAAGACCAACACCTTGGATATTGTCATAGGGCCAATTGAAACCTATGAAGATGCTCTGTTTGGGAACAAAGCGGCTCATGAAGGATATGTACTTATCAAAGATATGGAATGGAGTGAGCGTTTAGCTCGTTTCAGTGCTTACTTACCAGAACTTCAAACTGGGTTACCTGTTGATGCAGCCTATAAAAAAGAAACCCCAGGAACGGATAGCGATTTAAACGCTTATGATGTGGTTTATTACGCTGGTGATTGTAATGCAGGAAGTAAAACGATAGCGATTAATTTGCCAAATGATGAGCAGGTGCAATTGAAAAAAGGGACACGCCGTTTGCAGTTGAAGAACGCAATGCGCGCGAAGTTTGATAAAATCATGTTGCCAATTTCTGATGTGTTGATTGATGAAAGCCAGCGCAAACATATCACATTTGATGCGTTTTTTGCTAACACTATGTTCCACGAAGTGGCCCATGGTTTGGGAATCAAAAACACCATTAATGGCAAAGGAACAGTAAGAACTTCCTTAAAGGAGCATTCCAGCGCTTTGGAAGAAGGCAAGGCAGATATTCTTGGACTATATATGATTCAACAGTTGAATGCCAAAGGCGAATTGAAAGACGATTTAAAAGATAATATGGTCACATTTATGGCTGGGATCTTCCGTTCTGTACGTTTTGGAGCTTCATCGGCTCATGGTAAGGCAAATATGATTCGTTTTAATTTCTTTAAAGAAAAAGGAGCATTTACTAGAAACGAAAATGGGACTTATAAAGTCGATTTTGACAAGATGATTGTCGCAATGGAAGAAATGTCAAACATGATTCTAACGCTTCAAGGAAATGGTGATTATGATGGTGTTGCCAAATTGGTGGACGAAAAAGGATTGATTTCAGCAGAATTGCAGGCAGATTTGGATCGTTTGAGTGATGCCAATATTCCTGTGGATGTCATTTACGAACAGGGAACTGAAACCTTAGGGTTGTAAATTTCTTTAATTTCTTATTTAGAGGGCTTTAGTGTATGCTAAAGCCTTTTTTTATATCTTGTATCGAGAAATCCTAGCAACATGGTCTATTGGCTGTCCACATTAATCACCATTGCAATCATTTACGTTGCCATTAGTATCGCTTTGTATTATTTGCAGGATTATATGTTGTTCAAACCAGAGAAACTTCCGAAGGATTTTCAATTTAATTATGACAACCAAGAATTTGAAGAACATAATCTCGAAACTAGAGATGGAGCTGTTATTAACGGCATACGATTTATTCCGAAAGGAGAGTCAAAGGGTGTTGTGCTATACCTCAAGGGGAATTCAAAAAGTATCAAAGGTTGGGGGAAGTTTGCGGTCGATTTTACCCGACATGGTTATAATGTATTGATGGTCGATTATCGTGGCTTTGGAAAAAGTACCGGAAGACGTTCACAAAAAGCGATCAAGCGGGATTTGCAAGAGGTTTATAACAAACTAAAAGCATTGACTACTGAAGATAGAATCATTCTTTATGGACGTTCTCTGGGTTCGGGTTTTGCGGCTAAACTGGCTTCGATGAACAATCCGAAGTTATTGATATTGGACGCCCCCTATTATAGCTTGACCAATGTGACCAAACGTTATGCGCCGTTTATGCCATTATCAGTCCTAATGAAATATCCATTGCCAACTTACAAATGGCTTAAATATGTGCAATGCCCAATTCATATCATCCATGGTACCAATGATAAATTGATTCCTTATCATACAAGCGTTAAGTTGTCTAAAATCAATCCGAAACTGACTAAATTGCATACGGTCATTGGTGGAGGACACAAAAACCTTAATAATTTTGAATCGTATCATCAAATGCTTGACGATATTCTCAATTCAAAACCTCAAAAAATTGACCTAACAACCACGAGTATCAATGTCCAACACAGTTCGAAACCGTAGACTAAAAAAAACAATTCTTATCCTTTTAGGACTTTATGTTATGATTGGTGCATCGTTATATTTTATACAAGAAAAAATCCTGTTTAGGCCAACGGTTTTAGCTCAAGATCATGTCTATCAATTTTCACAACCTTACGAAGAAGTGTTTTTGAAGACACACGATGATGGAGTCATTAACGCTATTCATTTTAAAGTAGATACTCCAAAAGGTGTCATTCTATATTTCCATGGGAATGCTGGTGACCTGTCGCGATGGGGATTGATTGCGGAATATTTTGTTAAACAGAACTATGATGTTCTAATTATGGATTACAGAACCTACGGAAAAAGTACAGGCACATTGAGTGAGCAAGCCCTATATAAGGATGCGCAATTATGTTATGATTATTTGAAAAAACGGTACAAAGAAGCAGATATTACATTGTATGGACGGTCATTGGGAACTGGTATTGCCAGCTATGTTGCTTCAAAGAATCAACCAAGGCAATTGATTATGGAAACGCCTTATTACAGCATGGTGGATGTGGCTCAACATAGATTTCCGATATTTCCGGTTAAATATTTATTGAAATATAAAATTCCAACTTTTGAGTTTGTCAAGGCTGTGGATTGTCCGATTACCATTTTTCATGGTACCGATGATGCCGTGGTGCCTTTTGAATCGGGTAAAAAACTGTTCGAAGATTTGCCTAAGGCCCAAGCTCAATTTATTCAAATTGATGGCGGACACCATAATGATTTGATTGATTTCGAAGTTTATCGAAATGGCGTGGAAACTATTTTAAAATAAAAAAGGCTTCCGTTTTGGAAGCCTTTTTTTGTATGATATTGGATTATCCTTTCGGATTCAAAATCGCATCAATACGCTCCAAAGCATCTTGAAGGTGAATTCTGCTCATCGAATCGCTTGTTCGTCCCAATCCTGAACGAATTGCACTTTGTAAGGTTTTCAATTCCGCTCTCGTCACTGCTCTGATATCCGATTGGTTTACGTCAACACTCGTTCTTGAAATAAAACGTCTGAATTGTGCAGGCACTTGCTCTTGGTCTTTGGTCATTAAATACTCCATGCGCTCAATATACGCACGTTGTAAATTTCTTCTGTATGGGTCAATTGCTTTTCCACTATTCAATTCGCTAAAGATGCCTTTTCTTAAATCTTGCATCATATTCAACAAGCTGTAGGCATCCTTTCCATTGATGGTTTCATTTTCACTCATACGAGCCATACTGCCAAAATCCAATAGATTGTTAAGTGTTCTGGTCTGCATATTTCTAATACGCTCAATATTACCGGCACTTTCTATTTTGTTGAAGATGTTATTGTCAATCATCCATTCAGGCGTTTCAAACAATTGCTTTTGAAGGAAATCCATAGCTGCTTTTTGCTTTTCTTTATCTACATGTGTGTAAACCGCACCATCCTGGTCATATGTTTTATAATATTCATATACACCACCAATATTAGCCGCTACATGTCCCATGTATCTGTTGAATTGTCCTAACAATTGCTCATACATCGTTCCTAAATCATCATAATCTTTTCCGTCTTCAGCTGTCCATTTGATGAGGTTTGGCATGATACGTTTCATGTTGGCAATACCATACATACTTGCTTTCATAGCATCATCACCTAAATCTTCGGTCTGGCTGCTTGGATCAATAACACCACCACTTTGTTGTTTTCCAAAACGGTATTTAGGGTCATCGGCATGCTTTAAAATCCAGCTATCCAATGTTTTCTTTTCGTCATCTGCGGTTTTAGCATCTAAAATAGGTCTGTAACCCCAAGAAATGGCATATTTATCATAAACACCAATGTTAGGCATTAAAGCAACGCCTTTGTCTTCTGGTTGCGCAACATAATTGAAACGCGCATAATCCATAATAGAAGGCGCTGTTCCATATTTTTGAGTAAATTCTGCACTACGTAAACTATCCACAGGATAAGCTACACTACTTCCCATATTATGAGGCAATCCGAGTGTGTGACCAACTTCGTGAGATGATACAAAACGAATCAAGCGTCCCATGATTTCATCTTTGAACTTTACACCTTGAGCATCTGGATTGATGGCTGCGGTCTGAACAAAAAACCAATTTCGCAGCAATGACATAACGTTGTGGTACCAATTAATGTCACTTTCTAATATTTCGCCACTTCTTGGGTCACTGACGTGTGGTCCATTAGCATTTGGTATTGGAGAAGCCAAATAGCGAACTACAGAAAAACGTACATCTTCAGGGCTCCAATCTGGGTCTTCTTCTTTTGTTGGAGGATCTTTTGCAATAATGGCATTTTTAAAACCCGCAGCCTCAAACGCAACTTGCCAGTCTTCGATACCTTCTTTTATGTATTTGCGCCATTTTTCTGGCGTTGCTCTATCTATATAATAAACGATTTGTTTTTTTGGCTCTACCAATTCACCTCGTTTAAACTTTTCAACATCTTCTGGTTTTACTTCCAAGCGCCATCTGTCTAGATATCTTACAGTTTTACTTTCTTGAACGTCCAATCCATAATCTGTTTGTCCACTTGTGAACCATCCTACACGTTGGTCGAACGTACGTCGTTTCATTGGAACTTTTGGCAACAATACCATAGAGTTGCTCATTTCCAAAGTGATGGTTCCTGTTTCGGAATTTGAAGGTGGTTCGCCTGCATTATAAGTTTTTACGTGACGTGATTCTATATTAAGTGGATAACTTTTTACACTTTCTATATAAGATAAATCACTTTCCAGACGAGAGACTTTGTATTCTTTTCTAGCTCTTTCCGGAAAACCTAAAAGCTTTACATCTTTAGAAAACAAATCAGTAACATCTATGACTGTATTTAATGAATCCTTGCTGAACGCTTTAATAGGAAAGGTGAAAAGAACTGGTTCAAAATTAGAGTTCACAACCGCTTCATGAATAGGGAGTGAATCAGAGGCAACTACATTATAAGAAACAACCCTTAACAATACTTTTTTGTCCTTTTTTTGCCAGCGCAAAACGGATTCGTCTTGCTTGCCGCCACCAAAGCCCAAACCGCTTGCGGTTTTGGCGATACGAGTTACCATAAGCATTTCGCGTTCGAACAATGAATCTGGTATTTCATAAAAGTAGCTATCATCTATTTTATGAACCTTAAAAAGTCCATCATCTGTTTTTGCCTCTTTGGTGATGACCTTTTCATACGGTTGAATATCGTCTTTTCCAGGTTTTTTGGTAGGTTTTGCATCAGCACTGGCATTCGCATCAGCTTTAGATTTTCCTGCTTTTTTTGCTGTGGAGCATGACATTACTACGAATATCGACAGCATGAAGCAGATTTTTAAAGTAACATGTTTCAAAATCGGATAGTTTTTAAATTAAGGATGTAAAATAAGTAATCTTTAAATGGGATTGTAAGTTACCATTTAATTTAAGATTTTTTTAACTAATGTTGAAGGCTGTATTTAACAAAAAAAAGACCGCTATTCAGCAGTCTTTTTGAATCTTTTAAATTTTTACAAAGTGTCCAAATACGCTTGTATTAAGGCGACTCCTTCTGTATGTATGATGGTGGTGCCAATGTAAGGCATACTGAATCCTGAATTATAAGTATTGATCCGAGTAGATATACTGTTCTTTCTTTGCACAATTTTTGAATCATCTAAAGATGTTTCATAGCTCAATCTTAAAGTTGATTCTATTTCGCAAAATCCACCAGCAGAATGGCAATGCGCGCATTGTATATCAAAATAGGCTCTTGCTCGTTCTTCTAAAGTTGCAGATGTGTCCTGCCAATCAGGCAACACTGTCACATCTGAAGGGCTTGATAGACCTGTTAATAATTGCATGTCCTTTAAACGTTGCAACTGGTTGATACCGTTTACCTCAAAATTTAAGGTTCTCAATTTCGGTCCAATGGGAGTCATGCTTCCACTGGTTTGATGGCAAGTAAAACAATCTGTGTTTGAGGGAATTTGATAATTGACATTGTTGGTCGTGCCAGAATTGTCAATCCAAGCTACAGCAACAGTTCCTCCAGCTCCATCTAAAGTTGCCTCCGTTTGAGAAGCGTTCCATTTATAATCCCCAGATTCCCAAACACCATTTTTCTTTATAAGGACACGTGTTTCTATGATAGTTTTTCCTAGAGATAAATCTCTATCATCCACATTGTAGTAAAAAGTTTTAGCGATTATCGTATTGTCTGGGAAGTTAGGTAGTCCATCTCCATTACTTGCAAGTGCTGTGCCTTCTGGTAAAACTATCAAACGTTGTTTGTGTGCATAATCGGTAAACAATCTGGTATTCAAATCGTATTCAAAAGCATAGGGGCTTGGGTGTAAATTGTTTAAACTTCCTTGAAAAAGATTCATTTCCGACAAGGTTGATCGAAATTCAGTCACCACAGGAGGTGATAAGGTAGTGAAAGTGCCTACATCTGAAAAAACACTTGTATTATTTGAACTGCAAATTTTTTGAACATAAAAATCATAAGCCGTGTTCGGTAATAAGTTAATTACATTTAGAGATATAACTGTAGATGTAAGAGTGGTTCCAGAGCCTAATACAAAACCTGATACCCCGTATTCAATTTTAAAAGTTGCGGTGTTGGTTGAGCCGTTATTAGCGGTATTGTCTTGCCATGTTAATGTCGCACCATTGAATGTTATGTCATTTACCGATAAATTAACTGGAATTTCACATTGAGGAACAATTGTTTCATCATCTTTTTGACAAGAAACAAGCAGCAGAACTAACACTGCCAATAGATTAAATTTTTTCATTTGGGCGTAATATATTCACAATTATTGAAAGGTGTGAAAGTAATAAAAAAGTTGAATTCTATCGGAATTAATCGTTGTATTGGTTATATTTTTCTTTTAAAGTCGTTTAAATGAATTTTCTAATTCCTCAATTTGAAGTTGATAGTCATATTGCAAATCTTCGTGAAGGGTAGCAACTATCTTTTTGATTAATAATAACTGTCTGGTATATATATTCACTAAAGTTACATTTTTATGTATCGAAGGTTTGAACTCTTTTAATTTTAAACAGAAGTAGAGTAGTAGTTCCACTTCAGTTTCTTTCTTGAGAGAATATCGACTGAATTTTTTNNAGCTCTTTGTTTTCTTTTTTAAATTTGGAGAGTCGCAGACATAGCTCAACGAGTTCGTTGGGGGTGCAGGTGATGAGTTCTTTTTTGAGTTGATTGACGGTTACTGCTTTCATGCCTCTAAAATAAGTATTTCAAGAGCTTTTTCCTCATCTATGATGTTAGAAAAATATTTTTATTCAATCTTAAAGAGTTCCATGCCTTTAATCCAAAAGATTTCAGATTCATAGAATTTCAGGGCAGTTTTGACCACTTTGTCAGATTTGTCTCTTGGCGATTTGAAAATATATCTGGCTTTTGAGTTGTTAAAGTTTAAGGGTTTTATGACTGAATCGACTTTGACTTCAGAATAAAGCATTAAAATGTTTTTCTCCATTTTCCAAGTGCCATTGGCATACCGATTTTTGTCTGGATTTGGTTTGTCGAATTTCTGATAATTATGATAGGTGAACGTTCCGTCTGGTTTTAAAACGAGGGTATCAATTAAAATAGTTCCAACCCTGCGTTCATAGGTGCCATCTACGGTTTGTGATTGAAGTACATTCAAGGAAATAAACGTAAATGCGATAACAAGTAAAAATTGTTTCATAAAAAAATGTTGATTTAAAAGATAAATCAACATCAATAGTCTTGCCACAATTGCAATTATATGTTTTAATCTAAAGAAGTCACACTAGCATCCGTTTTGATGAGCTCCATATCTTTAGCATAAAAAACATTGGATTCATAAAATTTTAAGGACGGTTTTACTAAATTGAAATCTGGATTTCTAGGTGAAACGCTTTTGAATTTTGCTTTGTTCATATCTAAATTCGCTTCGAGGGTATTTTCTGAATCCTCATTAGTCGCCGTAATGAGAACCAATAAATGACCATCTAATTGCCACGTCCCTTTTGCTTTCAGTTTTTTGTCAGGTATAGCATCAAGATGGGTTCGTGTAGAAATAAAAACGAAATTACCATTCTCTAACAATGTGAGAGAATATTCAATCGCTTCTCCTGACGATGCTTCCCATTTGTTAGAGTAAGTGCCATATATAGATTGAGCAGTTGTGGATAGTGCTGTCAAAGCGACAAGGAAAAATAGTAATACTGTTCTCATGGTATTTCATTTAAAGATTTGGTACTTTATGAAAGAAATCAAAATCCTTGCCATAGTGGACGAGGTGATGTTTTTTGACTTCTTTTGTTATGGTTGCCTATAAATATTTGCGTTTATGATATGTTTACGCAATTTTTAACGCTCTGGTTTTTTTATAATGATAGCTAAGAAACACAAACGTTTTCATTCTTAATCGAGAAAGCCTAATAGTAAAAACAATTTTTACACCAAGCTTGTAGCTGTTAATTATTGGCGTTAACCAATACGAATGTTAGGGTGAATTATTAATCAAGTGGGGAACATAATCAAATGAAGCCGTCTGTCATCTGATTTAAAAAATGTCCAAGGTTATTGTTAGAGAAATGAAGATACGAAATTTAAGTCGAATATAATTTTTTTTAACTCGTTATTTTTGGTTTAACCATCTGTTTTTAAGTTAAGTAGGAGTATTCTCTATCGTAATCTACAAATAATTGTTTTTGACATAGCTTTTGCTATACGTTGTCAGTTCAATTAATAGAATCCAATTTTCGTCAGCATGAATACTAAAGACACAATGGCTAAACCAGTATATATTGCCCTGATTTTATAGTTCTCGCTTAGCCAAACACCGCTGATGGCCAATAATGCTAAAAAACCATTTTCAAAACGTGTAAAGAAAACTCCCATTATCAATAAGATGAACACAATGTGTGTTAGAATATGTTTGGGTTTCCATAGAATCAAAATGGCTGAAAGTAGCTCCATAATGATAGTTACCCAAGCAAATACGTGGCTCAAAACATCGAGATTGGGAAGAATATTTTGTAGCGTTATTGTTTTTAAATTGTTTGGGTCACTTTGTGTAAGTTCTGCTATTTGAGCCTTATTGCTCAGTACGATATCATTCATGTTCTCGTTGAAATACAGCATTGGCTTAAAAAAACCTCCAGTATTAATCATGTAATAATAAAAATCACCAGAAACGAACTGTGGAGACACCAGTTTTTGAATTCCAGAAAACAATAACACAATTGCCGCCAGTAATTTGATATTGGTAACAAGGTCTTGCAGCCGGGAATTGTGCAGATATACAATGATGACCATCGTTATGTAAATCAAAAAAAAATGATGATTCGCCCTCACAAAATAGTCACATATCAAATCGCTGATAAGAATTACCAAAAAAATGTACCACAGTAATGGTTGCGTTATTTTTTTGACAAAGAATACCAACAAGAACAATCCTCCACAAAGCAAAAACAATTTGATCTTTCGATGGTCGCCACCTGTGATGATAAGGTAAGCAATCATAAAAATGAATAAAAGATTCAAGCCTAGAGTGCTTTTGTCTGACAACACTTCCTTTATATGCTTCCAATTCAGATGGCTCATGGTTTGATGTATTGATATTGATTGACAAGTTCACGTGAGTAGGTTGAAGACTTGGAATCGACAGAAGGTTTCCATATCTGAACTGTTAGCGTATCCGAATTGGCATATTTGGAAACCAATTCTGCCATGTGTTTTAGGGTTAGGTCATTTGGAGTCCTTTTGACATCCATGACAAATTCAGCGACCTGTCTATCTTGCTTTATGATTGAATCGAGCGGTTTGTTGAGATTGCCAATAACCAAATCACTATAATAATAATGCACTTCGGCATACATTCCAAAACCTCCACCTTTCCAAGGGGAAAGTTTAGTTGTTCCCGCAAGAATAAAGTGAATGCACACTACCACTAAAGCAACGATGGGAACAATGTATGTGTAAAGTTTGACTGTCTTTCGTGTCATAATTATTTCTGGCCACTTTTAAGAGATTACTAAAGTAACAAAATTAGTCAATCAAAAAAGAACCACTTTCTGAGTGGTTCTCTTCCGTTAATTCTAAAATATGTTTTTATTGGAACTTATGAAGCCAGTTCCACAAACAATACATCATCTGTCTTGATGACTTTGGCCACTTTGTTTTTGGTCAGGCCTTTGATGGTTGCGTCCCATTTTTTGTTACTCAAACCAGATTGATCTTTTAACGTATTCAACTCGATAGGTGAGTTCACTTTTAATATTGCAAATACTGCTTTTTCTTCGTCGGTCATTGCAATTGCTTTCTTCTCCGGTTTCATTTGAGGGAAGAACAATACTTCTTGTATGGATTGATTATTAGTCAAGAACATGATAAGTCGGTCCATACCAATTCCCATCCCAGATGTCGGTGGCATACCGTATTCCAATGCTCTCAAAAAGTCATAATCGATAACCCCTGTTGCTTCATCATCACCTTTCTGTGCCAACTCCATTTGGTGTTCAAAACGTTCGCGTTGGTCGATTGGATCATTCAGTTCGGAATAGGCGTTGGCAATTTCCTTTCCACAGACCATCAATTCAAAACGCTCTGTTAATTCTGGATTTGTTCTATGTTCTTTACACAACGGACTCATTTCCTTTGGATAGTCGGTAATAAAGGTTGGTTGTATGTAGTTGCCCTCACATTTTTCACCAAATATTTCATCAATCAACTTCCCTTTACCCATCGTATCATCCACAGCAATCCTCATATCTTTTGCGGCTTGACGAATCTCATCTTCAGTTTTACCTGTAATATCAAACCCTGTAAAATGCTTGATGGAATCTGCCATCGTTACTCTAGCATATGGTGCCTTAAAGTCGATATGGTGCTCTCCGAATGTTGCTTTTGTAGTTCCGTTGACAGCCATTGCGCAATGTTCCAACAATTGTTCGCAGAAATCCATCATCCAGTTGTAATCTTTATAGGCCACATAGATTTCCATAGCGGTGAACTCTGGATTGTGCGTCCTATCCATTCCTTCGTTACGGAAGTTTTTAGAGAACTCGTATACACCATCAAATCCGCCAACAATCAATCGTTTTAAATACAACTCATTGGCAATTCGCATATATAAGGGAATATCCAAACTGTTGTGATGCGTCACAAACGGACGTGCCGCGGCGCCACCAGCAATAGGTTGCAAGACAGGAGTCTCCACTTCAAAATAACCTGCATCATTAAAAAACTGACGCATGGCATTGAAGAGCTTGGTACGTTTGATAAATACTTCCTTGACATTCGGGTTTACGACCAAATCAGCATAACGCTGTCTGTAACGTTGTTCAGGGTCGGTAAATGCATCGTGAATAATGCCATCTTTTTCTTTTGGAAGAGGAAGAGGTTTTAAGGATTTGCTTAAAAGTGTAAAGTTTTTTACACGCACTGATTTTTCACCTACTTGCGTAGTGAATAATTCGCCTTCTACACCAACGAAATCACCAAAGTCCAAGAGTTTTTTGAAAACTTCATTATATAAAGTTTTATCCTCACCCGGACATATTTCATCTCTATTAAAGTAAACTTGTATTTTTCCTTCGGAATCCTGAAGTTGAGCAAAACTGGCTTTCCCTTGCACTCTCATCGACATCAATCGTCCTGCGATGATGACTTTCTTGCCTTCTTCAAACTGCTCCTTAACCTGTTTTGAAGTATGGTTTACAGGATATAAATCGGCTGGATAAGGATTGATACCCAACTCGCGTAGTTTGTCTAGTTTTTCCCTTCGGATGAGTTCTTGTTCAGAAAGTTGCATGCTAATTAATTTTGATTCCTGCTTTTTGTAACAGGCGAGTGCAAAATTACACTATTTTCAAAAAATTAGCATACAACTTTTAGGTAGATTTTATTGAAAAGGCAAAAACTAAAAACTAGTTGATTTTAGCCTCTTTCGTATCGTCTTTTGCTGGATTTAAAACCTCCCCTTTAATTCTAAGAACTTTAGAAGGTTCAGAAGCATTGGAAGTTAAGGTCACAGTTTTTGTAAATGCACCGATTCTATCCGTCGCATATTTTACATTGATTTCACCTGTTTCTCCCGGTAGGATTACATTTTTAGGATAGGTTGGTACCGTGCAGCCGCATGATCCTTTTGCATTTGTAATCACAATTGGAGCGTCTCCTGAATTCGTGAATTTAAAGACTCGCACACCATCGGCATGTTGTTCAATTTTACCGTAGTCAATTTCTTCTGTTAAGAAATCAAACTTACCTACTTTTTCTGCTGCAACTTTATTTTGCGAAAAACCTAATGTGGAGATCAATGCAAAAAATAAAAGGCTTGCATATACCTTGGTTAATTTGTTTAATGATAAATTCATACTGTTTGTAGTTTTGATTAATATGAAAGCAAACATCACAAAAAGTTGCTTAAAAAGACAAAAATGATAGGTTGAATTAAGTACTAGTACCTAGGTTGAATTTTATAACTAACTATTAAACAAAGATTTAACTTCGTCTCTAGATTGTACATTTAATTTCTTATAAATGTTATTTAGGTGTGTTTTAACCGTGCTTAAACTCACAAAAAGTGCATCTGCAATCTCTTTGTTCGACTTTTCTTCCAATAAAAGCTCTAAAATATTCTGTTCTTGTTTGGTCAATTGTTCTTTTGATGTTTCCAGTGTTTTGGCTCGTGATTTTTTTAATTTCAGACCAAAATATATATTAAAAAGCAATGAAAAGATAAAGATAGGAATCAAGATGTACATCCAAGTAAAGGACGATTTTTCTTCACCTCCAGAAATAATATATTCATCCGATTTTAATTCTGCTTGATACTGTTTAGTGTAGGAGGAATTGGGATAGCGTTCTTGCAAACGTTTCAGCAAATCTTCATAATAGTCATTCGTCTTTAAATCTTCAATATAATGCTCGTGCAAATCATTGCCTCTATTGGATAAAAATGAATAAATATAAAGTTCAGCAATAGGTTCATCAAGACTCTTGCCATAATCCTGTAAGGTTTGAAACCATTTTTTGTTGTTGAGCTTACGGTTGGCTTCGCTTCGGTATTCCGCAAATGCATATCGCATGTTTTCTCTTAAAGAATCAATCTTTACGAATACCATCGATTTTTCGTTGGTGGAATTTATATCACAAAAGATCTGTTTATCAAACGAAAAAGGAAATACAAGCGTATCCTTGTTTTTTGCAATAAAAATGACCTCTTCACTATCATCGCAATGCCCGTCAAAATGATTTTGGTTTTGGTCGTCGTCAAAACAATTATCAACATGAAGTCTATAAATGCGATTTACGTTTTCCAATTGATTGCCTGTAAATTCAAAATAACCCAAACTATCGGTCTTTGCACGCGCAATAATTTGTTCGGAATAGACACCCGAAATTTTACGGTAGTCTTCAATGATAGAGAGATATACGTTATCGTGCCATTTTTTGGTATCGATATGGCCACTGAACTTGTATTGCGCTTTTGCTGAAAAAGAGGCCGCTATAAAACACAATATAACGAGTGCTGTTCTCATGCTACGAATCTACTATATTTTATTTGAAAATGAAATACAATTACCCTGCGGATTGCTACTGTAACAAATAGTCTGTTTGCACGTCCAATCAATACATCAATCATCAAAATCAAATCATCATGAGTATCTGGAGAGTTATCCTGTCTATCTTTTGCCCGCCTTTGGCAGTTATCGACAAAGGTTGTGGGTCTATTGTTATCACATTTTTATTATGGCTTTGTGGCTGGGTACCGGGCGTTATTGCCGCTTTGGTCATTTTGAATAATCCGAAGAATTAGTAAGTACATTTGGTAAACAATCGTGACGTATCATTCGTTAATTATCAGTCAAAATATCGTAATTTTACAGTTTAGAAATAAAATTCAACCTGTATGAAACTTTCAACTTTTCTAACTGTTATTTGCTTGGCTTTTGTTGCGATGAGCTGTAATGTGACCGAATCGATAGTCTTCAATAACGATATGAGCGGCAGTTACAAAACTACTTACGATCTATCGCCCATGTTGTCTTATGCCAACGCCAATAGGCCTGAAAGTATCGAACGCGAGCCTAAAGCAAAAATGGACACTATTGTCAGTGTGGATGAAATGATCATTCAATATAAAGATAGCATCTCCAACATGTCGCCTGAAGAGCAAGAAGAACTCAATAAATTGAGAGGGATGGTGTTTGAGGTGCACCAAGATGAGGCCAATGGTGTCTCTAACTACGCCATCAGCAAGAACTTCAAAAATTTTGATGACCTCATGTCTATTGGAAAGAATCTCGACAATGCCACCAACATGATTTTTGATTATGGAGGCAACCAAGAGGCAAATAACGCTGGTATTAATGATTATAAGCAGGAAACTAAAGTCATATACACCTTCAGAGACAATGTGTTTGAGCGTATCAATTATAAGGAAACTGTAACACCTGAAATTGAAGATGAAATGGTGGAGATGGAAGATGAAGCGGAAGAAGGGGAAGAAATCATTGAGGAAACAGTAATTGAAGACTACCCAATAGAAAGCGATGACATGGGTTATAACAATGAACAGGATACCGATGATGGTGGTGAGGAGATGGCAAAACAGATAGAAGCCCAGTTTGAAGACCTGTTCAAAGGTTCGTTTTACACGGTGCAATACACGTTTCCGAGACGTATCAAATCTGTGTCCAGCAATAAGGCTGTAATCTCCGAAGACGGTAAGTCCCTGACCTTAAAAGTGGATTGGGATACCATTCATGACGATGATTCTATCTTGAACCTAAAAGTAGAGCTGGAAAACTAATACGTGAACAAAACTATAGACATACAGGATTTAGGATATAAAGATTACAAAGATACTTGGGATTACCAAGAAGAACTCTTTAAAGCCATTGTAGATACCAAAATCAAAAATCGTCGTGAAGGGACAGATTTACAGACCAGTAACCATTTTCTGTTTGTAGAACATCCGCACGTTTATACTTTGGGCAAAAGTGGTGATTTATCTAACTTACTTTTAAATGAAACCCAACTTAAAAGCAAAGGGGCCACTTTTTATAAAATCAATCGTGGTGGAGATATTACTTATCATGGTCCGGGACAAATTGTGGGCTACCCAATTCTAGATTTGGAAAACTTTTTTACCGACATCCATAAATACCTTCGTTTTTTAGAGGAAATGATCATCCTCACCCTTGCGGAGTATGGCGTCAAAAGCGAACGTAGCCCAGGCGAAACAGGCGTATGGCTCGATGTAGGCACTCCCTTTGCCCGAAAGATATGTGCTATGGGAGTTAGGGCGAGTCGTTGGGTTACCATGCATGGCTTTGCTTTAAATGTCAATGCCGATTTAGGTTACTTTGATAATATTATTCCTTGCGGGATACGGGGTAAAGCTGTGACGTCATTAAATCTCGAACTTGGTGTCGAAAAAGTTGATGAAGTTCAAGTAAAGGCTAAATTATTGAAACATTTTGTGTCGTTGTTTGGGGCGGTGATTTTGAAAGAAATGTAAAATTGAGAATTTAGAATTACGCATTTAATGTATTCAATTTTTATGCTTATCAAAATCCTTGTTCCAAGAAGTTATGCTGTAGGTGCCAATCTTGTAGTAGGCATCTACTTTTTCACCATTGAGAATTCCTGGAATCCAGACATCTGTCAGCGCTTGTACTTCTTTTGTAAAAAACTCTTTAAGTTCAAGAACAGGAAAAATGTTTTTTAAACCCTGCGAGACATCAAATTCTTCCATTTTAACTTTTCCAATAGTACCATTTTTTTTAACCAAAACAGAAAACGAATAGTTTATAATTACGGGATCTTCTGCGTTCTTCAATTTGTTTTCAAATTTTTTATTGCCCTCAAGATTGAAATGATGCAAAAATTTTTGATTAATATATGAACACATTTGTAAATGACCACCAATGTATGAGGGTGCACAATCGAGACGTGTTGGAGTCCATATTTGATCAATATAGGTCTCATAAGTTTGACCCGTGTCGCAGTCATTGTTTACAATCATTTTTTGGGAATCGTAATTATATTCTTGCAAGATATTCTCCTTATAATCGAAGTAATACCAGACACCTACTTTTTTGCCGTCTTTATATTTTCCGGAGTATTTATAACTGCCTTTTCCCATATATTTTCCAAACCACAAGCCTTCTTTTTTGCCATTCACATAATTGCCAGATTCCAACAGGATTTTAGATCGAAAACCAATTTCACTATAGCGTCCATGCTTAATGTTTTTATCTGATTTTAGAACATAGTACTGGATTGTACTCCCAGGTTTTCTTTCTTCCTTCTTTTTGACTTTTTGTGCTGATACACTAAATCCAAAAATAAATGTGAATATTATAATAGGGGTTCTTAAATGCCGTCGAATGCAGTATTTGTTGTACATGATTAAAATTTTTGTGTGCAAAGCAGTGGCTTATCCACTGAAGTGTCCTGTTTTTTAATTATTAATAACTCGTGTTGGATTGTTATTTCTGTTCGGTATAGAATCAAAACTACATTGTTTATTTGCGATTATAAAATTAGGATTAAAAAACGAGCGGTACATTCAGATTGTTGTCAATTGGTTTTTAGTATCGTCCGTATAACCATCAGGATATTTTTGGTTTTTTGTTGGTTTCTATTTCTACAAACTTATGACGTTTTTTTTGCAAGTTTGGTAAACGAGAGTTTGTCATGTAAGCCTAATTCACTGCCACACATATAAGACAATGCATCGATAGGGATGATTCTTAAAAAAGAACGCATTAAGATTTTTTGAAAGTTTGGATTGCAGCCATCTTTTTGCACTACTCTGGTTTTGGTGAACATTTTGCCCAAAGTCTGTCCAGTGGTAGCTTCAAATATTAAATAATAAAAAAACATCAGTACATAGAACATCATCCCATCTGAACTATAAGGTTGAAACAGCAGGCTGTAGATTATCCAAAGTAAAGATATCACTAATATGTCTATAAGATAATTAGCAATACGTGTGCTTTTGTCGATGTCTTTCATTTATTTTATCTTTTCAAACGCCACTTTGGTTGATGTAAGAGTATCTCCATCGATTATTACTGACTTAGTTGTGATAATTGCTAAGGTGGAATCTTTATAAGTTTTGTTATCAGTATTCACGTCAAAATAGAGTTTTATTTTTTGAACAGAGTCAGATATTTTGATGATCTCCTCCATTTGTTTTATGTTTGTGATGCTTTCTACATGTTGATAATTGGTTAGGTAAAAAGTATCATGAAATAGGTTTTGCAGCTGTAATGTGATATCTTTTTTAAATTCGGGATGTTCTTGTCTAAGACGTACCAATTCAAAATAATCCATTAATTTTTTAGATGCCAAGGTTTCATAATTAAATACTTTGGAATCATCGTTATTAGGCTCTATTATTGGGATTTCATATGCTTCTTCAGTAGCAACTTCGAGGCTTTTGTTTTTGGTTTCATTGGCACATGAAAACCAAAGTAAAAACATCAGTATATACATGATTTTTTTCATAATACCATAAATTTAAGTTTTACAATTTTTCCCTGCATCATTGTTTTCTCCAGTATTTGAATGTGATTTAGGCTTTTGGTTGGAATTGTCAAGAGCCTCACAAAATCATCTTTGGAATAAATTTCCACGTTCATGTTGTTCGAATACAATTGATATATTTGGGCATCATCGGCTATCATTTTTTGCAACTTTTCTTTGTGCTTGTTCCAATCCTTGACGTTGCCGCTGGTATAATAGCTTAACATCATCGCATAATCATCTGTTGTTAATTTGACGGTTTGATTGATGTTTGAATTAATAGATCTTATAATGGTATCTGTTTTATGATATGGCGATTGTACCACAAACTTGATGCGGTTGGCTTCGGTTATGTAGTTGAAACATCCAGAACTATCAGTCTTGAAATAGAGTGGAGATTCATTGTCCTGATACATTTTAATATCCAAAGCAATGTTTGTGATTGGTTGATTTTTGATCTCATCAACAAAGCAGAAATGAAATTCATTTTTGGAGTTCATTCCAAATACAATCAGAACAAATAATGATATAATCGTAGCCACAACGTAAACGCCGATTTTCAATTTTCTTCTTGATACGTTTTTTGGAGGGTTGGCTTGTGCGCTTTTAAAGTCGTTCCAGTTTTTGTAGCCTACATAGTTGCTCAAAAGATTCAACATATCAATACGGGGCAACTTGTCCGGCTCATTTTTGAAATAAGTATAAAACCATTTTTCACTCACTTTAGCCTTAACCTTTCTAAATAAATCTTCTTGAAAATCGGTTATGGTCTCACCTTTCCATTCATGAATAGATGTTGAGGCAGAATTATGTTCTAAAAAAACATTGGTCACTGCCGATTTAAGTTTTGAAAAATGATATGTGTTCTCGGGTGTCAAGATTTATAATCGTCTGAATTATAGTAGTAAATGAAATTGTAAAACAAATTACAATTGCTTTACAATGGTTTTACAATAGTATTTTAAGCTTGATGTTTAGGTTTGTTTTCATAATTCTTAAAAATATAAAATATGAAAGCAATTACAGTTAAAACAGTGTTTAAAATTTTGATTCTCATTTTATTTATAGGTCCTTTTAATGCCTGTAGCGAAAGTGACATCTACAAAGAAGAGGTTAAGGTGTCTGCCGTTGATGTTTCGGAGGAGTATGAAGCCATAGATAAAAAACAATTAGATGATTTACAATCTGATGTGTCCACCAATAAGGTTCCGAAAGATTTAAAGATCATTAAATCAGCAAATTCTAGATATAAAGTAAAAGATGTAAAAAAAGCTGCAAACGACATCAAACGCATGGCTGTTACATATAATGCTTATATTTCTGATTTAAGGTTTGAGAATGACCAGTTTAAAAAGGAGATGCGTTTTACCATTAAGATCCCTGCCATGTATTTTGATTCGATGATGGATTCTGTGGATGTGGTCTCAGAGTTTACCGATTATGAAAACATTACTACAAAAGACGTGACCGAAGAATACGTGGATTTGCAATCACGTTTAAGTACAAAAATTGAAGTCAAGGAACGTTATGAGCTCATCTTGCGGAAGAATGTCAGAACGGTTGAGGATATTTTGGCTACAGAAGATAAGTTGAGAGTCATACAAGAAGAAATTGAATCGGCGCAAGGACGATTGAACTATCTGACTAGCAAAGTAGCTTATAGTACATTACAAATAGATCTCTATGAGGCTGTAAATTTTAAGGCAGAACCGATGGTTTATAATAAATCGGTTTGGTCAAAAACCAAGGAGGGATTGGTATTTGGATGGGGTTTGATTGAGGCAATTTTTGTTGGAATTATATATATCTGGCCTTTAGTACT
Source organism: Flavobacteriaceae bacterium UBA5544 (assembly GCA_002426755.1). GTDB lineage: Bacteria > Bacteroidota > Bacteroidia > Flavobacteriales > Flavobacteriaceae > JBPOFM01. The sequence goes on along the minus strand of DINI01000006.1, from coordinate 66,890 downwards.
TGTTGTAGCTTTTGTAATTGGATTTGTGAGATATCGAATGAAAAGAAATAAAAAAATGTAGTCTTTAAACCCTCTATATTCATTGGATATGGAGGGTTTTCTAAAATTTCTCGTAAATCCCCAATCTGTTTTTCACTGATTGCAATTCTGATTGCAATTCTTCAATACGCTCCAATAAATTTAATACCGTATCAATCCCCTCAAAGTTGAGATTTAAATCATCGTGCAATCGTATCATGGATTCCAAGCTTTTAATGTGGTTCTGATGAATGCATGGTGACTGTTCGACGGTCGTAATTTCTATGAGTCCATAATCCTGTAAACCTTCAAGAAATGTTGTTTCTATCTTATAATGTGTACAAATGGTTTTTAATGGGATAAAATGTTCGGTGCTCATGACTGTCTTAATTTAGAGAGTTCTTCAAATAGTTCTTTTTCTTTTGATGAAAGGTTCGTAGGCGTTTTTATCTGATAAGTGATGTACAGATCACCAAAATGTCCTTCTTTTTTATAAACAGGAAAACCTTTGCCTTTAAGTTTTACTTTCGTGCCATTTTGGGTTTCGGGTTTCACGGTAAGTTTCACTTTACCATCAAAGGTATCGACGGTAATCTCTCCGCCCAATAAGGCTTTGTACAAATCTAAATCTACTGTGGTGTATAAATCGTGTTTGTCTATCTTAAAATTTGTGTTGTTGGTAATATTGAACTGTATCAATAGATCTCCTTTTGGGCCACCATTCAAACCTTCGCCACCTTGTCCTTTAATTTTAATCACCTGTCCGTTTTCAACACCTGCAGGGATGGTAAGACGAATATTTTTTCCGTTTACCGTAAGAACACGTTTGTGCGTTTCATAGACATCTTTCAAATTGAGATTCAACTCGGCATTGAAATCTTGGCCTCTAAAGGAGGCTGAATGACCACGACCTCTTGGTGAAGCTCCTCCAAACATGGATTCGAAAAAATCTGAATAATCACTACCAGCAAATTCTTGACCTCCAAAACCTTCAAAGCCTTGGGATTGGTATTGACGTTGGGACTGCTGTTGGCGCTGTGCTTCTTCATAAGCGTCACCATGCTTCCAATCCTTACCGTATTTATCATATTTCTTTCGGTTTTCAGGATTGCTCAACACCTCATTGGCTTCGTTTACGTTCTTAAACTTTTGTTCCGCTTCTTTATCGTTTGGGTTGAGGTCTGGATGGTATTTTCTGGCGAGCTTTCGATAGGCTTTTTTTATTTCGGCTTCAGTAGCTTTCTTGTCAATGCCCAATATTTTGTAATAATCTATAAATGCCATAGTGTTTGAAGAAAGTTCTATGTTATGATTCAGATAAAATTCTCTACTAAATTAGCCATTTTTTCTCATAACTTCAATTGTTTTGGTGTTAAGAAAACCCTTATTTTTGCACCATGCACAACACGCTTCAAGAGTATATTCCGCACCAGGCAATTCCCTATGTTTTAGAATTATTAAAGCATGATAACCTATCGGTAAAAATAAAGAATGAGCGAAAAACACGTCATGGTGATTATCGAAAGTTGCCTAACGGAAAGCATCAAATTACTGTGAATGGCAATTTGAACCATTATCGGTTTTTAATCACCTTGATACATGAAATTGCTCATTTTGAAGCCTATAAGAATTTCAGTCGCTATATTAAACCACATGGGAAAGAGTGGAAGCAAACCTTTCAACATTTGATGTTGCCAGTACTGAACCCTACTATTTTTCCGTTGGAATTGTTGCCATTATTGGCAAAACATTTCAAAAATCCAAAAGCGAGCAGTGATACTGATGTGAAGCTTGCGTTAGCATTGAAACAATATGACCAACCTAATAATAAAACCTATATTTTTGAAGTGCCGTTTGGAACACACTTTAAGTTATATAATGGGAGGGTTTTTAAAAAGGGAGAAAAGCGACGCATTCGTTATGAAGGTTTAGAGCTTGTTTCGGGCAAATTATATCTTTTCAATCCGAATGCAGAAGTGGAGGTGATGGAATAAGTAGGTAGTCTCCAATGGGTGTTGATGTTAGTGAAAAATAGAATATTTTGAATATAAATTAATTAAATTCCTGCTTTCGCAGAAATTTGTAGCCATATGAAAAACAAGAATTATTACGCCATTTTGATGGCAGGAGGAGTCGGATCTAGGTTTTGGCCTGTGAGCACACAGGATTTTCCAAAACAGTTCCATGATATGTTGGGAACTGGTGATACGTTGATACAAAAAACGTTTCAAAGATTGGAGCAGTTGATTCCGTCAGAAAATATTTTTATTCTAACCAACGCGATGTACAACGATTTAGTCTTGAAGCAATTGCCAAAAGTTACACAAAGGCAAGTATTATTGGAGCCAGCCATGCGCAATACAGCTCCTTGTATTTTGTATGCTGCATTAAAGATTCAAAAAGAAAATCCTGATGCTGTGATGATAGTTGCGCCTAGTGACCATTGGATTGAAGATGAGCAAACATTCAGCAAAAACGTTCAACAGGCATTTGATTTTTGTGCACAAAACGACGCTTTAATGACACTGGGCATTGAGCCAACATTTCCAAATACTGGCTATGGCTATATAGAGTTTGAAAAGACTGCAACTACAGACATAAAACCTGTCAATCAGTTTAGGGAAAAACCAGATTATGAGACTGCAAAGTCATTCATACAGCAAGGTAATTTTGTTTGGAATGCAGGTATTTTTATGTGGAGCGCTAAAAGTGTGGTTCAGGCATTCCAAAAGAATCAACCAGAACTTTATCGATTGTTTGAAGGAGGTATTCCGGTTTATAATACAAATGATGAAAACGAGTTTATTGCCAAAAACTATGCGGATGCTGAAAATATTTCGGTAGATTATGCCATCATGGAACATTCTAAAAATGTGTATGTGTTGGCTGCAGAATTTGATTGGAACGACCTTGGAACTTGGGGCAGTTTATATGATAAACTCGATAAAGACCCAAATGGAAATGCAATCGTAAATGCTCGAACATTAACAGAAGATGCTTCGGGAAATATGATTAGAACCAAAAAAGGAAAAATAGCTGTCATCGATGGGTTGAAGGATTACATTATTGTTGATAAAGACGAAGTTTTGCTTATATTCCCGAAAGAAAAGGAACAAGACATCAAAAAAGTACTGCAAAAAGTTAAAGATAAATTTGGCGAACAGTACGGATAGCGAAAAAATTAGATAATGTAGTAACAATGCGTTGTTATTGATTATGAGTATAGAATATGGCAGAAAATAAATTCAATTTTTCGGAAGAAGAAACCAATAATGATAAAGCGGTAGAGCAATCTAAAGAAGCAGTAAAAAAGGATGCTCAAGGGTTGTGGCAAAGCATCAAGAAATTCTTTAGTGAATTGTTGGATTTTCGGGAAGACACTGATAGAGATGCAACTTTAGCGGCCATTAAAGGTGATATCCCTTTTAAAGGTGCAACGGCTTGGATTTTAATTTGTTCTATTTTTGTCGCTTCCATAGGATTAAATGCCAATTCGCCTGCTGTGGTTATTGGTGCCATGTTAATATCTCCGCTTATGGGTCCTATTTTAGGTGTTGGGCTTTCCATTGCCATTAATGATATTGATACCTTGAAACGTTCTTTACTTAATCTATTGATTATGATAGTACTGAGCTTGACAACCGCCTTTTTGTTTTTTAAATTTTTTCCGTTAAGTGAAGATACCTCGGAATTATTGGGTCGAGTGAAGCCAGATATTAGAGACGTATTGATTGCCTTTTTTGGTGGCTTGGCATTAATAATAGCCCGTACAAAAAAGGGAACCATTGCTTCAGTCATATTTGGTGTTGCCATTGCTACAGCGTTGATGCCGCCTTTATGTACGGCAGGTTATGGCTTGGCTAAAGGCAATATGGAATACTTTCTCGGGGCAATGTATCTGTTTACCATTAACACGATTTTTATTGCTTTAGCGACTTTTTTAGTGGTCAAGATTTTGAATTTTCCGATGCTCAAATACGCCAATTCAGCCAAAAGAAAGCGTACAAGTCGGATCGCTACAGTAATTGCAATTTTGGTTATGGTTCCCGCAGTCATTACGTTTATAAACGTTTGGAAAGAAAGTAAATTTGAAAATGCTGCAAAATCATTTATTGACAAAGAATTAAATGAGTTACCCCATTCAGATTTCATCAAGAAAAATGCCATTTATGAGTATATAGACGTCAAAGGCAAGCAATCAATTATAGAGTTTAACAGTTTTGGCTTGGATGAAATTCCAGACAATACGATTTCTGTTTTGCGGGGACGACTGAAGGATTACCCAGCATTGTCAAATACAACTATGGTTTTTAATCAAAATAAATCAAAGAATTTGGACAATCTGCGTTATATGTCACAATTGCGTTACCGGGATTCACTAGATCTATTGTCACAATCAGAAAAAATTGTCTTTTTGGAAGATAAAGTCAAAAAACTTTCAAAATATGAAGCTTTGCAGATTCCTTTTGTTGAATTGAGCAAGGAAGTGAAAATCAATTATGAAACTATTGAAGATCTATCTTATGCAAGCGTCATCAGTTCAAATTTCAAAAGGATTGATACCATTGCAGTGTTTACGGCAAAATGGAATTCATCGGTAACGGAAGAGGAGATTGCTAAGCAAAAAGATAAGCTCCATCGCTGGCTGAAACAAAAATATAGTTTAGATACCTTGATAGTAAAGAGAGAAAATTAAACGCTATTGGTCTTCCTCTAGATACATTTTCTGAACTCGCTTGAACAAATCGGACGAATAGACAAAATTGGTGACCGCTTCATTATCTGTTTTAAAAATGTTTTTATTGGAGCCTTCCCATTCTTTCAATCCATCTTTCAAGAAAATGATTTTTTCTCCGATTTCCATCACAGAATTCATATCGTGGGTATTGATCATGGTTGTAATATCATATTCTTGGGTGATTTCCTGTATCAAATTGTCAATCACAGTCGCCGTTCTTGGATCCAATCCTGAATTTGGTTCNNCCAGAAGCTTCACTTGGTAATTTTTTCCCTGCATCGGCAAGATTCACACGTTTCAAAACAAACTCAACACGATCTTCCATTTCGCTTTTGCTTTGTTTTGTAAACATTCGTAAGGGAAATTTGACGTTTTCGGCAATTGTCATGGAATCGAACAAAGCGCTGCCCTGAAAAACCATTCCCATTTCTGCACGCAAATCACTACGTTCATCCACAGACAATTTAGAATAATCTTTTCCATCATAACTAATGGTGCCCTGGTCTGGTATAAAAAGTCCCAAAAGACATTTTAGAAACACGGTTTTCCCAGAACCACTTTGACCAATGATCAGGTTTGTTTTTCCTTTTTCAAAAGTCGTACTGATGCCCTTTAATACTTCCGTATCACCAAAAGATTTATGTATGTTGTTGACCTCTATCATTACGCAAGCAGTAATTGAGTTAAGATATAATTTAAAAGAATGATGGCCACACTGGTCCAAACAAACGAGGTTGTACTGGCCTTTCCAACTTCAAGTGCGCCACCTTTCATATAAAACCCATAATATGAAGGTATCGTAGCCAAAAGGAATGCAAATACAAGTGTTTTTATAAAGGCGTAAGCCATGTGGAAGGGAATAAAGTCCATTTGAACACCTGTGATATAATCATCCAGAGAACTAAATCCACCATACACACATGCCGCCATACCTCCAATAATCCCTAAAAACATTGCAATGGAAATTACAAAAGGATACAGCATCAGCGCTATGAATTTTGGAAACACCAAATAATTGACGGCATTGATTCCCATAACTTCTAAAGCATCGATCTGTTCCGTAACTCGCATGGTACCAATACTCGATGTTATAAAGGAACCCACCTTACCTGCCATAATGATGGAGATAAAAGTAGGTGCAAATTCCAAAACAACTGATTGCCGTGTCGCAAAACCCACCAAGTATTTAGGAATTAATGGACTGTTAATGTTCAGCGCTGTTTGAATCGTTACAACACCACCAACGAAAAACGAAATGAAGGATACTATTCCCAAAGATCCAATGATTAAATCGTCAATATCCTTAAAAATCAAGTGACGCATTACAGACCATTTGGTCGGTTTGCGAAAGATTTCCTTGATCATTATAAAATAGGAGCCAATATTATGTAGATATGACATAGTAAAATTTGTGACTGCTAAATTATAAAAATCTTCAACGTTATTAACCTTTATTTAAAATTATGATTGTTTGAAAAGCCGTATTTTTGAAATCTATAAAATTAAAACTGGAAATGAAACATTTTTTTTCAATCGTTATTCTATCTTTTTTTGCAATTTCTTGCCAATCTCCACAAACAGTTGTTACATCATCAAATCAAAATGTCGAAGTCAAAACTGAAAATCCAAAACTGGTTGTTGGAATTGTTGTTGACCAAATGCGTTACGATTATTTGACCCGATTTTATGATAAATATGGTGATGGAGGTTTTAAACGTATGATGAATGAAGGATTCAATTGCAAGAATAACCATTTTAATTATGTACCAACTTATACTGCTCCAGGTCATACCTCTATATATACAGGTACAACTCCCAAATATCATGGTATTATAGGTAACGATTGGTATGACAAATATGCAAAGAAAAGTGTTTATTGCGCCTCTGATGATTCTGTAGAAGGATTAGGAGCCGAAGGGTATGTGGGGCAAATGTCACCACACAGAATGTTGACGACCACCTTTTCAGATGAAAACAGATTGTTTACTCAATTAAAAGGAAAAACCATAGGGATCTCCTTAAAAGATAGAGGTGCCATTTTACCGGCAGGACATACCGCAAATGCTGCCTATTGGTTTACTGGTGATATGAAGGGTGGCGCATGGATAACTAGTACTTTTTATATGACAGAATTACCATCTTGGGTAAAAACATTTAATGAATCTAACACTATCAGTTCTTATATGAAAGAGTGGAATACTCTATATGATATTTCCACTTACACTGAAAGCGGATCTGATGAAAATACCTTTGAAGGAGGATTTACTGGAAAAGATAAGGCAACATTTCCCTATGATCTGAAGACCTTAATGAATCAAAATCGTGGCTATGAAATGTTGAAAGCTACACCTTATGGCAATAGTTTGACGGCGGACTTTGCCTTGGCTGCCATCGATGGCGAACAACTTGGAAAAGATGATATTACCGACGTTTTTACGGTGAGTTTCTCTAGCACGGATTATGTGGGTCATAATTTTGGTGTCAATTCCAAAGAAATTGAGGATACCTATTTAAGATTGGATAAGGATTTGGAACGATTGTTCAACGGATTGGACGAAAAAGTAGGCAAAGGTAATTATGTAGTTTTTTTAACAGCAGACCATGCCGCAGTTGAGGTTCCGGCCTACTTGCAAAGTTTAAAAATTCCTGCTGGTTATTTTGATGGTGCTGGATTTAAAAAGCAAGTTTCTGATTTTTTGAAAGCAAAATATAATAATTCAGAATTGATTGAAAACATTAGTAACAATCAAATATTTTTAAATAAGGGCATCCTTAAACAATTGAATTTGAATATAAATGATGTCGAAGAAGCTATTGTCAATGAAATTATCAATTACGAAGGTGTTGACAAAGCTTACACTGCTCAAAGTATGATAAGAGCATCATTCACAAAAGGGATTGAAGAATTAATTCAGAATGGCTATAACCAAAAACGTTCGGGAGATATTATATTCGTTTACAACCCCTCCATTATTTCATATTCCAAAACTGGTTCCACACATGGATCTTCTCTAAATTATGATACGCATGTTCCATTACTATTCTTTGGAAAAGGCATCAAACATGGGCAAACGTATCAGAAAACGGAAATCACAGATATTGCGCCAACTATTTCATCATTATTGGGCATAAGTTTTCCAAATGGAGCCACCGGGCAACCGCTTGAATTTGTATTTGAATAGACTTGAACAAAAAAACACTTTACGGACTTATCGCCATCCTGATTGTTTTGGGAGTGTACGGCTATGAGCATTTCTTAAAGGAAAAAGAAGTTTCTGCTATCGTCGAAGGTGGCAAAGAAGCAAAACCCAACACCAAAGAATTCTATTTACCAACAAGTACAACAGGGCAAATCATTCATCATGAAGGGTATTCTTTATCTTATAGCGAACCTCATGAACAAGCAGAATGGGTGGCTTATGAATTAAAGAAATCACAACTGTCCAATTCCAATTTTAAGCGCCCTTATTTTGAAGTTGATAAAGCAGTAGAAACTGGTGCGGCAGATTGGCGAAATTATAAAAATTCTGATTACGACAGAGGTCACTTATGTCCTGCTGGTGACAGAAAGTACAGCAAAACAGCTCATGATGAAACGTTTTTAACAAGTAACATAAGTCCTCAAGACCATGATTTTAATTCTGGTATTTGGAACACTTTGGAACAGAAAACACGCTATTGGGCAAGTAAGTATGATGGTGTTTTTGTGGTAACAGGTGGTGTCTTAAAAGGTAAAATGAAAACCATTGGAGATGAAAGAGTGTCGGTACCAAATCAATTCTACAAAATCATTATGGATGCCAACCAAGGAAAGGTAAAAATGATTGCTTTTTTAATGCCAAACAAAGATTCCAATGAACCTTTATACAATTTTGTAGTCTCTGTCGATTCTATTGAAACGTTGACAGGAATTGATTTTTTCCCAGAAATGGATGATGCTATTGAAACTACTTTAGAAGCCCAAAGCGATTACAAAGATTGGAGTTTTAATTAAATTTATTCAACATACCTTTCCAACGAAGTTGCCTGATAAATTTACCTTGTTCTTCAGTCACTAAAAAATCTTTTCTTTCTTTTTTGGCTTTGAAAAAGCCGTTTATATAATCCTTGAATAAAGAAAAATTATTCTTTTTATAAGCTAGTTTAAAGGCTGAAATAAAGGTAATCACAAAACCATATCTCATTTTATACATGGCTTCGCCTTGCAGATATTTGGAAGCTTTGTTGTAACTTATTCCTGTAGGTTTTAAATGCTTCACTTGCAGTGATTCATCTGTCAATAGTTCCCAACCATAAAATTTAGCAAGCAATTCATCCACAGTATCCCAACCCATTGAAGGTTTTAGTTTTCCTATTTGAAGAAAACATTTTTTACGATAGGCCTTTAACGCACCGCGAATGTGGTCTTTGCGAGTTAGATTTTCCAAAATCCATTGACCATCCTTTTCAATATAACAAAAGCCGCTCGCCATCCCTACTTTTGGATTTGTCTGAAAATGCTTCGCTAATGTTTCTAAATAATTTTCTGGGAAAATCAAATCTGCATCAAACTTGCATATGACGTCATACTGTTCATCCAATAATTCATAGCCTTTGTAAAATGCATTGATGATTTTTGAGCCTGGCAAATGCTCATCAGAAGATGAATTATTCGCCAAAGAAATCCAAGAATATTTTGCAGTAAAACCTTCAACGATTTTTTGAGTAGCATCGGACGAATGATCATTGACAACCACAACTTTTTTTGGCAATAAAGTTTGCTTCACTAAAGATTCCAAAGTCAATCCAATGGAGTCTTCTTCGTTATGTGCTGGAATGATAATGTGAAAGTTCAAGACAGAAGCTTTTGGAATTCAAAGTTAAGCTCTTTCCGCATAAACTATATAATATCTTGGAGTAAAAAGTCGCAACAAAGGTCTAATGCCTAATTTTTTCGTAGGATTGGTCCACTTGTCTCTTGCGATGATTTTCCAGCCTGCTTTTTCGAGTAACCAGTCAAACTGCCAATCTTCAAACTCGTGATAATGCCTATCCCACATATCAGTTTTGCTTTTGTAAGCTTCAGAAAACCATAAACGCAAGGGCACACTTGCCACTAATTTATCTGTTTTTATGGCTTTTAAAACCGTTAATGGAGATAACAAATGTTCAAAGATTTCGAAAGCAGTTACTACTGTCGCATCTGAATTTTCAATGGCCGATGTATCAATATCCAAGTCTTCGCCTGTGGTGTTGTCCACTTGGTAGCCTTCTTTTTGCATAAACTCCGTAAACGGATTTATAACACCCAAATCCAAAATCGAAGTCCTGCTAGGAACGTGCTGTTTTAAAAATTCAATGGTTTTTTTGTAGCGTTTATTGGGAAATGTATGTTCGTACATTTTTAATATTTATAGACGATTGCATTAATGTGCATTCCTGCGCCAACACTTGCAAACATGATAATGTCACCTTTATTGAGATGCTGGTTTTTGATTTCATTGTTTCTAACCATATCAAATAAGGTTGGAATGGTCGCCACCGAACTGTTTCCCAACTCCTGAATACTCATGGGCATGATGCCTTCAGGAATTTCTGTATTATAAAGTTTATAAAACCGTTTCAAAATGGCTTCGTCCATTTTCTCATTGGCCTGATGGATAAAGATTTTTTTGACTTCTTTTATATCGATATCTGTTTTTTCCAAACAGGCTTTCATTGCTAAAGGTACATTCGTTAAAGCAAATTCGTAAATCTTACGACCATCCATCTTTATGTAACGAGTGTCTGGACATAAGTCTTTGTTGTTTGAATTTCCGAAGAATAAATAATAAGCTTCATCATACGTAAAACTTGCAGTTTCATGAGCCAAAATACCACCTTCATCATTCGTTGCTTCAATGATTGTTGCGCCTGCACCATCACTGTAAATCATGGAATCTCTATCGTGCTTATCCACAACTCTAGACAAAGTCTCTGTACCTATCACCAAGCATTTTTTAGCGATTCCTGCTTTGATAAAAGCATTGGCTTGTATGACACCTTCAATCCAGCCAGGACATCCAAAAAGGATGTCGTAAGCAACACATTTAGGGTTTTTAATTCGTAAACTATGTTTGACACGTGAAGCTAAACATGGCAAAATATCACTTTGAATGGTATTATGCTTAACATCTCCAAAGTTATGGGCAAGAATGATGTAATCTAATGTTTCGGGGTCAATATTGGCATCGACGATGGCTTTTTCTGCGGCAAAAAAAGCTAAATCTGAAGATGTTAAATGATCAAATGCATACCTGCGCTCATCAATGCCGGTAATGGCTTTGAACTTTTCTATAATCACCTCATTGGGATGCGTTAAACTACTACCATCTGTGTTTAAAAAATGGTGTTTATGGAAATTTTCGTTTTTTTCTATGCTGCTCGGAATGTAGCTACCTGTTCCCGTGATTTTAATGGACATTTTACTAGTAATTGTAGTTCAATCGACTAATGTAATTAATATTCGTATTGGATGCCTCTATTTTATGGATTTTTTGAATAATATTATCGAATTATTATCAAAAGCGCAATAAAGGTAAATATATGTAATTAAAAAGCTCTCCTTCCATATAGTTTGAAAGAGAGCTTTTGTATTAAGAATGAACCCTTTTATGCTTCCATATACTCTTCGATAGGTGCGCAGGTACAGATTAAATTTCTGTCTCCATAGGCATCATCCACACGTCTTACCGAAGGCCAAAATTTGTTTTCTTGAATATATGACAATGGATATGCAGCCTGTTCTCGTGTATATGGGAAATCCCAAGAGTCTGATGTAAGCATCGCCAATGTATGGGGCGCATTTTTTAGAACGTTCGCTGTCTCTTCTTTTGAAGCCTTGTCAATTTCTTTTCTTATAGATAGCATGGCGTCACAGAATCGATCCATTTCTTCTTTACTTTCACTTTCAGTCGGTTCTATCATCAGAGTTCCAGCAACTGGAAAAGAAACAGTTGGCGCATGGAATCCGTAATCCATTAATCGTTTTGCGATGTCAGTCACTTCAATGCCGTTTTCTTTAAATGGTCTACAATCCACAATCATTTCGTGAGCTGCACGACCGCGTTCGCCAGAATACAATGTGTCAAATTGACCTTGTAAGCGTTGTTTGATATAATTGGCATTCAAAATGGCTATTTTAGTGGCTTGAGTCAAGCCTTCCGCTCCTAACATTGTAATGTAACCATAGGAAATCAAACAGGCTAAAGCAGAACCAAAAGGAGCCGCAGAAATAGCCGTAATGGCTTTGTCACCACCCGTTTTGATTACAGGATTCCCAGGCAAAAAAGGAACGAGTTGTTTGGCAACGCAAATTGGTCCAACCCCTGGTCCACCACCTCCATGAGGAATGGCAAATGTCTTGTGCAGGTTAAGATGGCAAACGTCAGCTCCGATATTTCCAGGATTGGTCAATCCAACTTGGGCATTCATATTGGCACCATCCATATAAACTTGTCCGCCATTGTCGTGAACAATTTTTGTAATTTCTCTAATGGCTGATTCATAAACACCATGCGTAGATGGATATGTTACCATCAAGCACGATAAGTTATCTTTATGCAAAAGCGCTTTTTCACGCAAATCGTCGACATCGATATTCCCTTCATCCGTGGATTTGGTCACAACCACTTTCATTCCAGCCATCACAGCACTCGCAGGATTGGTGCCATGAGCGGACGATGGAATCAAACAAATATCTCGATGGTGATCGCCACGCGATTCATGATAAGCTTTGATGACCATTAAACCAGCGTACTCACCTTGGGCACCAGAATTTGGTTGTAAAGAAGTCGCAGCAAAACCGGTGATTTCGGTCAATTGGTCTTCCAATTTTTTCAATACAATTTGGTAGCCTTCTGCTTGTTCAATAGGGCAGAAAGGATGCATCGTTCCCCAATTTGCCCAACTCAACGGCAACATTTCGGCAGCAGCATTCAACTTCATGGTACAAGAACCCAAAGAAATCATCGAATGATTTAAGGATAAATCCTTACGCTCAAGCATTTTGATATAACGCATCAATTCAGTTTCTGAATGGTGTTTGTTGAATACATCCAAAGTTAAGAAATCGGATTCGCGTTGCAGGGATTCTGAAATATGATTGGCTTCTGAAATAGAAGTTAATTTGATAGTTTCTTTTTCACGGTTTTCAGCAAAAATTGAAATGATTTCATTCGCATCAGCCAAAGAAGTTGTTTGATTGATGGAAATTGTAACAGTATCTGCATTCGGATAATGGAAATTCACTTCGTGACGTTCAGCAATCTTTTTAATATTTGCCGAATTGGCTTCAATTTTAATAGTATCAAAAAAAGAATGGTTTTTCTGTTTGTAACCCAATTGGCTCAATGCCTCCGCCACACTTGAAGCAGTATGGTGAACTTTATCAGCAATAAATTTTAAGCCTTTTGGTCCATGATACACTGCATACATCCCAGCCATGACAGCCAATAGCACTTGAGCGGTACAAATGTTTGAAGTCGCTTTGTCACGTTTGATATGTTGCTCTCTTGTTTGCAACGCCATTCGCAAGGCGCGATTACCGTTCATGTCTTTGGTCACACCAATGATTCGGCCTGGGATATCTCTTTTGTAAGCTTCCTTCGTTGCGAAATAAGCCGCATGTGGACCACCATAACCCATCGGGATTCCAAATCGTTGTGTCGTTCCAACTACAACATCAGCACCGAATTTCCCTGGAGCTTCCAGTTTTACCAAACTTAAAATATCTGCAGCTACCGCTACTTTAATTTGATGGTCATTCGCTTTTTTGATGAAGGATTTAATATCACTTACCAAACCGTCTTTCCCCGGATATTGAAGGATGGCTCCAAAAAATTCAGAAGAAAAATCAAAAGAATCTTCTGCGCCAACTACTAATTCTACGCCGATCGGATTTGCCCTCGTTTGCAATAGAGATAATGTCTGTGGCAAAATAGCTTCCGAAACAAAAAATTTATTGACGTTGTTTTTTTTCTGGTCACGATCGCGAACTGCAAATAACAAACTCATTGCTTCAGCAGCAGCGGTACTTTCATCAAGCAAAGATGCGTTTGCCAATTCCATTCCTGTAAGGTCGGTAACCATGGTTTGGAAATTCAAAAGAGCTTCCAAACGGCCTTGGGCAATTTCAGCCTGATAAGGCGTGTAAGCTGTGTACCAACCTGGATTTTCTAAAATATTTCGCTGAATCACCGCAGGAACAATGGTCGGATGATAGCCCAAACCAATGTACGATTTAAACACCTTGTTCTTTTTTGAGAGTTCATGAATATGGTTCAAATATTCATATTCAGTCATTGGCTCATCTAGATTCAAACCGTTTTTTAATCGAATGTCATCCGGTATGGTTTCGTAAATCAACTGGTCTAGGGAGTCAATACCAATGGTTTTCAACATTTGGTTTTGGTCGTGTTCATCAGGACCAATATGACGAAGTGCGAAAGCGTTTGTATTCATTAAAATAAAGTTGTGTTTTGTGGCGCAAAATTACACAAATATTGACCATTTTTAGTTAAGTAAAACTAAAGTTTTTAACGATTGGACGGTCTTATTAACACATTGCTTATTTTTGTTATATGAGGGTTTTCAAACAGCTTTTGGATTTTTATATCGATAGTAGCATCCATGTGGCATTGTCGGCATTTTCCTTGACTTGGGTAACGTTGATTAAGTTTGAACAACCATTTGATAAATGGGTACTGCTATTTGTTTTTTTTGCTACAATAACAGGCTATAACTTTGTAAAATATTTCGGCTTGGCAAAATTCCACCATCGCAGTTTGGCACGTTGGCTGAAAGTGATTCAAGTATTTTCATTGATTTGTTTTGTGGTGATGTGCTATTGTGCGCTACAATTGCAAGCCGAATCCTTGATGTATATTGCGGGGTTTGGAATCGTCACATTCTTATACGCCGTTCCTTTTTTGCCCAAACATTTATTTATGGACCAACAAAAAAACCTGCGGAATATTGGGGGTTTAAAAGTGTATGTTATTGGTTTGGTTTGGGCAGGTGTTACGGTTTTACTACCGCTGCTTAACGGGGATTACAGTTTTGATGCTGATGTTTGGTTGACTGTTGTTCAGAGGTTTGTTTTTATCGTGGTGCTGATGTTGCCTTTTGAAATACGGGACCTTCAATATGATAGTTTGAAATTGTCTACCATTCCCCAAAAAATTGGCATCAAGAACACAAAAATTATTGGAATTATTTTTGGGATGTTGTTTTTCTTTATTGAATATTTCAAAGATGAGCTCAACCCTAATGAACTAATCATTTCGTTGTTGATTACTTTAATTATGTTGTTATTTTTGGTGTTTTCAAAAAAGAAACAAGCGAAATATTATACGTCGTTTTGGGTGGAGGGAGTTCCAATGGTTTGGCTCCTGCTACATTTTGTTTTGTAGCTGCTGATTGAATCTTTCAATCAATTGTTCGCGTTCGGTTTGCTGAAGACATTCCACTTTTGAAATTTTTATGGCTTTTGTGAGCTTACGGTTTTTCTTTACATAGGCCTGCGTGAATCTACACCAAATAAAACGCAAGTTCAATTTAATCTTTTCCCATAGAGTAGCTTCACCATATTGCGATTTGTCACAGATATGAAAAGCCTCTTCACAGGATATGAAAAGGAAATTTTTTTTCATTGAATCATCTTCCATTTTGAAAGGGTTTGTTGTTAGCTAGAACCATTTTTTTTCTAAACATTCAGCCATTTGTATTCTGGCACGATGTAATATGACCCATAGGTTAGACGCAGTGATGTCCAATTCATTACAAATGGTTTCTGTTTCGTAACCCAAAATGGTTTTCATTTTAAATACTGTCGCTTGTTTGTCAGATAACTTACTCATACAATTATAAATGGCATCTCCAAGTTCTGTATTTTCCATTGATTCTTCTGCATTGAGATAGCCTTCATCTTCCACACGCTCTTCGAGCCAATCTCCTTCTTGGTCATCACTGATATAGGACATTCGCACTTCTGCTTTCCCTTTATTGGAATTGATTTTGCGATAATAATCTATGATTTTCCGTTTCAAAATCGAAATCAACCAAGTGCGTTCGCTGGCTTCACCTTTAAAATTCTTCATCGATTTGAGCCCAGCAAAAAAGGTTTCCTGTATCAAATCCTTGGCAATCTCTCTATCATTTACACGTGTAATGGTGTAGTTAAAGAGATAATCGGAATACAGGTCTATCCATTTGTTCGGATTTAGCTGATGGTCTGGCATCTATGATTTAGCAATTTTTATCAAAAATAAGGTAAAAAAGTGAATATTATCAATCAGACCATAAATCCTTTGACATTACAGAAAATGGCATTGTTAGGTTTTCTTACTACAGGTGATAATATAATATCCAAAGCTTTTCATATGCAATCCTGAAGCCAATGCATAAAACGAACCTTTAAGATTATGTAGACTTTCCCTTTTCAATGGGTTTGACGAGAACAGGCCTTTAATCACAAAACCTATGATTGCAAAAGGCACATGAAGCACAGAAGGAGCAACCCTAAAAGAGGCATCTTCAATATGAATATCTGAAAAGCCTTGTTTTTTTAATTTTTGGACCATATTGTCAATCGTTTCAAGCCGTTCTAAACTCCAATGATTGCAGAGTTTTTGATATGCAAGGCGACTTCCATAGCAAAGTTGTGTTTCATCTTTTTTCAAGAACGCGTCGGCAATCACCAATTTTCCTTTTGGTTTCAAAATTCTAAAAGCTTCCTTTACAGATTGATCACTATGCCCAGAATGACAAAAGCTTTCAATAGCCATAGCCGAATCGAATGTGTTGGATGCAAAAGAAGTATGGTTATAATCTTCTTTCAGAATGGTGCCATTCAAATCTTTTAGCAATTCGTTTCCTTTTTTTACTTGAAAATTTGAAAGCGTCACTCCAATCGCTGATAGGTTTTTGTTCTTCTTCAAGGCATACCGCATGGAGCCACCCATTCCGCAACCTAAATCTATCAAAAATGCTTTGCGTTTTGTAATATCCAAACGATTCAACACTTGATTGTTCATTTCATTGAGCATGGCATCTCGTTTAAAAACACATGTTTTAAAAGGAATGTAATAACCAAAATGCATGTTATAGTCTTTGCTCCAAAACTCATAGTCTTCTGTGGCTTCATTGTAGAAGTCCACCATTTCTATTTTGTTTTTTTCTAAAGATTTTTGAAGTGTGATTGCTGTGGATTTCATGGGAGTTGTGTTTAAATGATGTTAAAGATGAATAAGAGCGTGTAAACAACTGCGAATAGAACGAATAGAGCATTCATTCCATAACTTCCAATTTTGAATAGTCTCTTTTTTGGAATGTCATACATTGGATAATAAGCGATTTGAGTAGCTACTTTTCCAACCCAGTAAGCGGCAATTAGTCCTGTGATTGCGATGGCCAAATGGCTATGATTTTTTAAATCATTTGGAATCAAGATAGCGATCAATCCGAATGAGAAATTAAGACCCTGTATGTATCTTCCATATGTTTTTGCAATTTCTTGATTCAAGGGTTTCAATTGTTTAACATCATTATACCAATCAAAAACTTGATGACGAATGTATGGGTAAATCATTGCTGTAAAAATTTGGCCAAGGCCTCCTAGGATGATGAGCCAGTTTGGGATTGATATATTCATTTTTTCATTTTTTTGATAATAATTATGGTAAGAAAAATTGCTAAAATGGGAGGTATGGCCAAAAGTATACAGATCAGTTCCTCTGAATATTTTGGCGTATAACCTGATAAAAACCATAGTAAGAAGAAGAAGACAACAGATGATAGATAAATTGTTAAACTTCTACTTTTAGGTTCATCAATGAACATATTTATTCCTATTATGAGTTGTATCAACCCAGTCAGTATTGTAGACACTAACCCGTAAAAGAGAAAAGTCTCATCTAAAAGGCCTAGTAAACAAAGAGTTATTGGTAATCCTACAGCAAACATATTAAAGTAGTGAATTTGTTTCATAACGGATATTTTAAACTTTCAGAAAATATTGAAAGTATAGTTTAAAATTTTTTTACTTAATGAGTTTCATCAAAGACTTGGTGATCCAATTTTGTTGTTGGTTCACTAATTTATTAATCATCGCATCTGCGGTTTCTGTTAAATCGTGCAAAGCTTTGGTTTGTTTAATAAGTTCTTTTGTTTTCTCGGTGCCATCATCTTTAATGGAAGAAACATCATTTAAAATTTTGATGACTGGCTGAATTTCCCTGCGACTACGTTCTTTTGCTATCACGCGCGCCAATTCCTGAACATCTTTTTCAGTGGTAAAAAATTCTTTTCGTTCACCTGGCACTGATTCTTTGGTGACAATACCCCAATCCATAAGTTGGCGTAAGTTCATGCTTGTGTTGCCTCTAGAAATTTGAAGTTCGTCCATAATGTCTTCCATAGACAGCGGTTTTGTTGAGATAAATAGCAAGGCTTGAATCTGTGCCATGGCTTTATTGATGCCCCAAAGAGAACCAAGGCTTCCCCAGGTATTAATAAACTTGTCTTTTGCTTCTTGATATTCCATGACACAAATATATGAAATATTTTAAACTTTCAATAATTATTGAAAGTTTATTTTTTTACGCAAATAATTTCATGTTGAATCAAATCGAATCTTATTTAGTTCTCGACTACTCTCTAACATCCAGAAACCGGATTCTTATTTTTCAACCAATCCAGCTCGTTTCAACAATGCATCGGGTTGAGGTTCATGACCCCTAAAGCGTTTGTAAAGCACCATCGGGTCTTCAATACCACCTTGTGATAATATATTATCCTTGAATTTTGTGGCAACCTCTTTGTCAAAAATTCCTTTTTCTTGAAAGAATTCAAAAGCATCCGCATCTAACACTTCAGCCCATTTGTAGCTATAATACCCTGAAGAATAACCGCCTTGAAAAATATGGGAAAACGACGTACTCATACAGTTTTCTGCAACGTCTGGAAATAATTGGGTACCTTCAAAAGCTTGTGTTTCATGCAGTTTAACATCTTTTATTCCAATCGGATTGATACCATGCCAACTCATATCAAGCAATCCAAAACTCAATTGACGCAGGGTTTGCATTCCTTCGTGGAACGCTGCTGAATCCTTGATTTTTTGGACCAAATCCATTGGAATCAATTCGCCTGTTTCATAATGAGTGGCAAACAATTCCAATGCATCTTTTTCATAGCACCAATTTTCAAATACCTGACTAGGCAATTCAACAAAATCCCAAAACACGCTGGTTCCTGAAAGGCTAGGGTAGGTAGTGTTGGCCAGCATGCCGTGTAGTGCGTGACCAAATTCATGAAATAATGTTGTCACTTCATTAAAGGTCAATAAGGACGGCTTGCTTTTCGTTGGCTTGGTGAAATTACAAACAATAGAAATATGGGGGCGTTCATTGATTTCGTCTTTAACGTACTGTGGCTTGTAGGAGGTCATCCATGCCCCGTTTCGTTTGCCAGGGCGAGGAAAGAAATCTGCATAAAAAATAGAAACCAAATCCCCTTTTTCATCCGTCACCTTATAGGTCAATACATCATCATGGTACCTGTCAATGTTTGTGATTTCTTCAAAATGTAAACCGTATAGTTTTTCTGCCACTAAAAATGCTCCGTTTATGACATTTTCCAATTTAAAATATGGCTTGAGTTTCTCATCATCCAAATCAAATAATTTTTGTTTCAATTTTTCAGCGTAATAGGCAGAATCCCATTTTTCCATTTGGTCGATGCCATCCAGTTGTTGAGCAAACTCTTTTAATTCGGAAAACTCGCGCAAAGCCGCCGGTTTTGCTTTTGTCAATAACTCTTCGAGAAATGCTTCGACCTTTTGAGGGGTTTTAGCCATACGTTCTTCCAACACAAAATGGGCATGCGTTTTATAGCCTAACAATTGTGCACGTTCAAACCGAAGTTTTGCAATATCCAGAACATTTTTTTGATTGTCTAGTTCGTCGCCTTTAAATGCTTTTTTTCCGGCAGCAATGGCTAGTTTTTTACGTAATTCACGATTGTCTGCATAGGTCATGAGAGGGATGTAGCTTGGATAGTCCAATGTAAACAACCATCCTTCTTTATCTTTGGATTCCGCCAATTGTTTTGCGGCTTCGATGGTGCCTTCTGGCAAACCTGACAATTCACTTTCATCGGTAATCAACATTTCAAAATTGTTGGTCTCGGCCAAAACATTTTCGCCAAACTTAAGTTTGAGTTGGCTCAATTGTTTGTCAATAGTGCGTAATTGTTGTTTTTTGTCTTTCGGCAAGTTAGCTCCATTTCTAGAAAAACCTTTGTATTTTTTGTCGAGAAGTGTCTGTTGTTCCACAGTTAAATCTAACGTGTCTTTTATATCATATACTGCTTTTACGCGTTTAAACAGATCTTCATTTAAAGTGATATCGTTACTGAATTCTGATAACAATGGCGATACTTCCTGGGCAATTTTCTGAATGGTATCATTGGTTTCAGCAGAATTCAAATTGAAGAAAATACTTGAAATCCGATCTAATTGCTGCCCAGAAAACTCTAACACTTCAATTGTATTTTTAAAGGATGGTTTTTCCAATGAAGCTGTTATTGCATCAATTTCTTTTTTTGCTTCATCAATAGCTATTTTAAACGCAGGTAAAAAATGTTCATTTTCAATTTTGGAAAATGGAGCTGTATTATAGGGAGTTGCAAATGGAGTATTTAAAATATTCATATTATTTTGTAAGTAATTTAGTAGCTTGGCTGTTAAAAATCGTTAAGATTGATAAGGTAACTACAATTTATTTTGAACTTTTTCAATAATTTTTAATGATGATAAAAATATATTTTTATTTTTGTCGGAGTTATAGAGACAACATTTTAAATGTTCCTCATATATAATTGATTAATAGCGGAAAAAAGCCTCGAAGAAATTCGGGGCTTTTTTATTCTAAATCTTTGGAAGAAGCAATGACGTTTGCTTTTAATCCTTCTTTGTAATCGATGATTTTATCCAAGACTTTTTTATCGGAGCATCCTAAAATCTGTGCCGCCAAAATACCAGCATTCTTTGCTCCGTTTAAGGCCACTGTTGCAACTGGTACACCTCCAGGCATTTGTAGAATAGACAATACAGAATCCCAACCATCAATGGAATTACTGCTTTTAACAGGAACACCAATAACGGGAAGCGGAGATAATGATGCAATCATTCCAGGTAAATGTGCAGCACCGCCAGCGCCAGCAATGATGACTACAAAGCCTCTGGTATGGGCATGTTTGCCATAATCAAACAATTTTTCTGGTGTGCGATGTGCGGATACAATATCCACTTCGGTTTCGATGCCAAATGCTTTCAATATATCTATGGCATCTTGCATGACTGGGAGGTCACTTTTGCTTCCCATGATGATTCCTACTTTATTCATAACTTATTCACTTACTACTTTAATACGACGCTTCACCTGTTCCGCAATACTCCTCGCTTCGTTCAAATCTTCATTCACAATGGTGACGTGTCCCATTTTACGAAATGGTCGTGTTTGTTTCTTGCCATAGATATGCGGTGTTACACCTTCCATCCCCATGATTTGTTCAATGTTTTTATACATCACATTGCCATTATAACCTTCAGCACCTACTAAATTTACCATCACACCAGCAACTTTATTACCGGTTTTTCCCAACGGCAAGTTTAACACACATCTCAAGTGCTGCTCAAACTGTGAAGTGTAGCTCGATTCAATGGTATGGTGACCCGAATTGTGTGGCCTCGGTGCAACTTCATTCACTAAAATCTCATCGGTTTGGGTTTGGAACATTTCCACAGCCAGCAGACCAACATGGTTGAATGCTTTTGAAACATTTAATGCGATTTCTTGAGCTTTCATAGCCACTTTAGAGTCGATTCTTGCTGGGCAAATCACATATTCAACCTGGTTGGCTTCAGGGTGGAATTCCATCTCCACAACAGGATAGGTTTTTACCTCACCTTTAGCATTTCTGCATACAATGACAGCCAGTTCATTTTTAAATGGAATCATGGTTTCCGCAATGCATTCCCCATCTTTTAAATTCTTTAAATCTTCTTTGGTTCTCACCACTTTCACCCCATTGCCATCATAACCAAATTGTGCTGCTTTCCAAACAAAAGGCAGATGTAGTCCACCATTATCTATAGCATCTTCAATCTCCGAAACGTACGCGAAACGCACAAAGTCTGCCGTTGGAATGCCATGGTCCACATAAAACAATTTTTGTGTGGCTTTATTTTGAATGGTTCTTAAGGTTTTTGAGGATGGATAGACTTTGATGCCTTCTTTTTCCAATGTTTCCAGTGCATCTACATTAACGTTTTCTATCTCTATAGTAAGCGCATCCACTTTTTTTCCAAAGTTCACGACGGTGTCATAATCCATCAAATCGCCTTTTGTGAATTCATTACATGCTATTTTACAAGGTGCATCATCACTAGGATCCAACACACAGGTATAAATATCAAATTTTCGGGTGTCATTAAGCATCATTTTGCCCAATTGCCCACCACCAAGAATGCCAAGTTTAAAATCTGAAGAAAAATAATTCATGTTGTTTTCCCACTAAAGCGGACGATTTTTTGTTTAAAAATTAGTTTGAAAAAGAATTAACCTTTAATCGTACAAAAATACGTTTAAACTCTTAAAATCGTAAATCAAAAATCGTAAATCGTAAATCAAAACCGTATCTTTGTGTCTTTAAAAGCTGTTTTTCTTGATTAAATTACACGATTTATACTTCAAACCTTTTATTTCTGAACAGGAAATACAAGATACCGTTGCGCGTATGGCAAAAGAAATTGCCAACGATTTGGGTGATGAGATTCCCGTGTTCATAGGTATTTTGAATGGTTCGTTTATGTTCGTAAGCGATTTTGTAAAGAAATTCCCAAAACTTTGCGAGGTGACATTTATCAAATTGGCATCCTATGAAGGTTTAAAATCCACAGAAGACATACAGCGGTTGATTGGTTTAACCCAAGACTTGACGGGTAGAACGGTCGTCATTCTAGAAGATATTATAGATTCGGGTAAAACTTTGGAAGAAGTCCACCGCATTTTTAGAAATGAAAACGTCAAGGAACTAAAAATAGCTACATTATTTTACAAGCCAGAGGCTTACAAAAAAGATTTTAAATTACATTATGTTGGTATCGAGATTCCGACAAAGTTCATCGTGGGATACGGATTGGATTTTGACGGTTTGGGAAGAGATTTCCCAGAAGTATATCAACTAAAAACGACACAACACATGACAAATATTGTACTATTTGGACCTCCAGGGGCAGGAAAAGGAACACAAGCCAATTTTTTAAAGGAAAAGTACAATCTCATACATATCTCTACAGGCGACGTATTCCGATATAACATCAAAAATGAAACGGCTCTCGGCATGTTGGCTAAATCCTACATGGATAAAGGCGAATTGGTGCCAGATAAAGTCACAATAGATATGTTGGCGGCAGAAGTGGAAAAAAATTCTACAGCAGAGGGATTTATTTTTGATGGTTTTCCAAGAACGGATGCCCAAGCAAAAGCCTTGGATGAATTGTTAACCGAAAAAGATTCCGAAATCAGTGCTATGATAGCGCTTGAAGTGGATGATGAAATTTTGGTGCAACGCCTGTTGGAACGGGGTAAAACCAGTGGGCGGCCAGATGATGCGGATGAAACCATCATCAGAAACCGTGTTACCGAATACTATAAAAAAACAGCCATCCTTAAAGACTATTATAAAGCACAGAACAAATATTTTGGTGTGGACGGTGTCGGTAGTATTGAAGACATCACAGAGCGATTGAGCGCTGTCATTGATAAATTGTAAAAGTGATGTTGAATCGTTGAACTGTGTAATCGCTGATAGATTATGTATGAGCATTCGTTTGAGAAGTTACATGTATGGCAAGATGCAATAGATTTAGTTGAATCAGTTTATACCATCACCAAAACATTTCCGAGCTCTGAAGTATATACGCTGACAAGTCAGATGCGAAGATGTGCTATTTCAATCGCGTCGAACATAGCTGAAGGAACATCAAGAATCACAGACAAAGACAAAGCACATTTTTCAACAATAGCTTTTAGTTCAACGATGGAATTATTAAATCAGCTCATCATTGCAAGAAGATTAAACTATCTTGACGAAGATATTTACACGGTCATTAGAGAGCAAATAAATAAAGTGTCAAACAAAATAAACGCCCTAAAGAAATCCCAATTAAAAAAATAACAAATAAAAATTACACATTCAACAGTTACACGATTACCCAATTCAACAAATAAACAAGACCAATGACCGAAGGCAATTTCGTAGATTATGTAAAAATGAACGTCACTTCAGGTAACGGGGGCAAAGGCTCCATGCACTTGCACCGTGAAAAATTCATCAACAAAGGCGGACCCGATGGAGGAGATGGAGGGCGCGGCGGACATGTCATTGTTCGTGGTAACGAAAACCTTTGGACCTTACTGCATTTAAAGTTCAAAAAACATATTCAAGCTGGGCATGGGGAGCATGGTAGTGCCTCTCGAAGCACAGGTGCCGATGGCGAAGATGTATATATCGATGTCCCTTTGGGAACGGTTGTGAAAGATGCCGAAACTGATAAAGTTCTTTTTGAGATTACCGAAAATGGCGAAGAAAAAATTGTGGTTGAAGGCGGTATGGGCGGACTTGGTAACTGGCATTTTAGAACCTCCACCAACCAAACACCGCGCTATGCACAGCCCGGAATTCCGAAGCAGGAAAAAGATATCCTTATGGAGCTTAAAGTTCTTGCCGATGTGGGTCTTGTAGGTTTCCCCAATGCAGGAAAATCAACCTTATTATCTGTAGTCACCTCTGCCAAACCAAAAATTGCTGACTACGAGTTCACAACGCTTAAACCTAATTTGGGCATTGTAGAATATCGCGATTTCCAGACCTTCGTCATGGCCGATATTCCCGGGATTATCGAAGGTGCTGCTGAAGGAAGGGGACTGGGGCATTATTTTTTACGCCATATAGAGCGTAACTCCATTTTGTTGTTTTTGATTCCTGCCGACGCCAAAGATATCCACAAACAATACGAAATACTCCTCGACGAACTTCGTCGATACAACCCAGAAATGCTGGACAAAGAACGTGTCATCGCCATCTCCAAATGCGATATGCTCGACGATGAGCTCAAGGCAGAATTGAAGGCAGAGCTAGATAAAACACTTCCTATAGATTATCTGTTTATATCATCGGTGGCGCAGCAAGGCCTTACCGAATTGAAGGACAAGTTGTGGAAAATGCTGAACAATTAATCGATTTAACGATTAATTGACTTAACTATTACACGATTCAACCTAAAAAATGTGATTTATATAAAAAGTATCTGAAATTATGTAACCACAACCGTCATATTTGCCCCATCTTTGTAATGGTTGGTTAGTTAAGAAAGACCAAAGAACACTTTTCTTTGGCGTTAAAAAAAGCGGACATCTTTTGTCTGCTTTTTTTGTGGTATTAATTGGCGTCAATTAATACCACAATCCATCAGAAAATCAACTCAGCATTAAGTTATCACCCAAACGGCTAAAACGTGACTGTTCCAAACTTCCAATTCAGTATAAAAATGCCGAAGAAATAAAATCAATCCAAATACAAACAAGGACAAAAGAAACATATTATAATACCCCTTTCGCTTTTCAGCAATATATCTAGTGCCGCTTTTCCTGGGCAAACCATGGCCTGTTTAGTAGTAAACAGCATCCCTCTTTCAATACTAAACGAGCCGTGGAGAACGTCGGTAAACAAAAATTTCTTAAAAGTAATATGACGTGTGTCCGTCTTTTGTCCACAATCCGAGCAAAAAGCATCTACTAACTCGGTGACGCAATTCAGGCAATGTTTAGAGGTCATAGGGTTTCTTCTTCAAACCACTAATTTAACGAATTAGGATAATTCTTATCAGTTGATTCATTAATTACACTGAACCGCTTCATCAATACAATAATCAGTCAATTTTTATTCCTGAATGAAACCGTATGTCAATAATTTTAACTTAATTGCTTTGGCTATTTAACATAAAAGGATCTTCCAAATAATTATAAAAGAAATGAACAGATATAGAATCTTATTAGTCACAGTGGTATTGTTGTTTTCAAACTATAGCAACGCTCAAGAATCAACTGCCCTCAATTCAGGGCTCAATACAACTTACAACGAGGCTTATATAGAAAGCATAGAAATTTTTACAGGAAAATTGGATACCGATGAATATAATCGCGTAAAGGCCGCCATCGAAAAGGAACTCGGTGTTTCTATTCCTGATGAAAAATCAATCTTGATTAATTATCATCAATACGGTCAAAATTGTTTTGGAATGAACAGTAGCAAAAAAGGCTATTTTAGAAGAGTAGATAAGGGCGTTAAAATATCATCAAACTTCAGTAGATTTAATAACGCTGTAGACTTCTTTGTGTTTTCAGAAGATGTGTTCTTCAAAGATGAATATTTAAAGAAAAAAAAGTTTCACCAAGATTCTGGGTTTTTTTACAATACTATTTTTACAAGTCATAATAATTGTGAAGGATTTTTTTGCTTTAAAACCAAATGGAGAATTCATGAAATATTTTGGGGAGGATTATTACACTCGCGTTAAAGAGTTTTTAAAATAATGCTTAAATATTAGGAACAATAACTAAACACTTCAACTCGTAAACNNATGAAATCCGTATCAATAATTCTATTACTTGCATTCATCACCGCCTGCTCACCAGTGCGCGTTAATTACGATTACGACAAAACCACCAATTTTGATACCTATAAGACCTATAACTACTACACCCCGCTCAACACAGGCTTAAGCGACCTCGACAAAAAACGCCTATTGGACGCCCTCGACGCCACAATGCAGAGCCGAGGCTACACCCTGTCCGACACACCCGATTTTCTCATCAACATACAAAGCAGCGAATACCAAGAAGCAGCACGCAACAATGTCGGCGTTGGAGTAGGAGGCGGCGGAGGTAATATCGGTGGCGGCATTTCCATAGGCATCCCGATGGGGCAGAACAACATCAACCGTCAAATCATCTTCGACTTCATCGACGACAACAAATCTGGTCTCTTCTGGCAAGCCGTCAGCGAAAGCTCCTATAACCCAAAAGCCAATCCCGAAAAACGCGAAGAACAACTAAATGCGATTGTACAGAAAGTTCTATCAAAATATCCACCAGAAAGAAAGTAACGAAGTTTAACAGCACTTTAATAAACCATCCTTAGCAGTCTTCATCATGTTTTGTAACTTTGGTAAAAACATCGATACATGAAAGATTTAAAAGATAAAGTTGCCCTCATCACGGGAGGCACGCAAGGCATAGGCTACGGTATCGCCTTAAGTTTAATGAATGAAGGCGTCAAAGTAGTCGTCACCAGCCGAGACGAAGATCGCGCTTTGGATGCATCCAAACAATTGGATAAAGCCACAACATCGGGAGTCAAGGCCTATGGCATACAAGCCGACGTCCGCGACTTTGAAAGCCAGCAAAAAGCCGTTAAGCAAGTCGTAGAAATGTTCGGACAATTAGACATCGTCATTGCCAACGCAGGTCTGGGGCACTTTGCGTCCATAGAAGACCTAACTATCCAACAGTGGAACGAAACCATAGATACCAATCTTACAGGTGTCTTCAACTCCATTAAAGCCAGCGTCGAAGCACTCAAAAAATCAAAAGGCTATTACATAACCATCTCAAGTTTGGCAGGTACGAACTTTTTTGAAAAAGGCTCCGCTTACAACGCAAGTAAATTTGGAGTTACAGGCTTCACACAATCCGTCATGTTAGACTTAAGAAAGCACAACATCAAGGTCAGTACNNTGGAAAATACAAAGCGAAGACATCGGCGAATTGGTAGTTGATCTATTAAAAATGAACGAACGTACACTTCCAAGTAAGATAGAGGTGAGGCCTACAATGCCGAAAAGTCATTGATATTAAATTTTAGCATGTAGATAGTTGTGCAAATTTTATTTGTAATTTAACTGCTAAAATCATCCATCAGGTGGAAGCAACAACCAACTACAGTTTAAAATGGAACCCTTTAGAAAAAATCGGGTTCCGTTTTAGTTTTATATATCTGCTATTATACATTGTGTTCCAAAATAATGGAGCCTATCCCCTCTGGGACGTTTTAATGCAAAAGCCTAATGAATGGCTGCAAAAACTTGTGCCTTGGGTAGGGAAACACATCTTGCATCTGCCCTACGATATTACAGTATTTACCAACGGTAGCGGAGATACAACCTATGACTACATCATCGTATTGATGATTCTGATTACTGCTGTTGTTGGCACTATTATTTGGTCATTTTTTGATAGAAATCGGAATAATTACATCAAACTATACTATTGGTTGTCCGTAGCCGTCCGGTTTTATGTTGGATTGATGCTAATTAACTATGGATTGTTCAAAATCATTAAGTTGCAATTCCCGTCGCCAAGTTTTTACAGATTGATTCAATCCTATGGTGAATCTTCCCCAATGGGCTTGGCATGGACCTTTCTGGGGTTTTCAAAAGGATACAATCTCTTTATGGGAATCGCTGAAGTAATGGCAGGTTTATTGCTCTTCAGAAGAACTCTTACTGCAGGAGCCATCATCACCCTAATGACTACTGCAAACGTGATGGCGGTGAACTACTTTTACGATGTCCCCGTCAAGCTTTTGTCTACACATTTGGTCTTAATGACGCTATTCCTGCTTTCTAAAGATTTAAAGACTTTGTGTATTTTCTTTTTCACCAAGAAAACCGTCAGTTTGCAACCCGTCTTACAGCCTCATTTCAAACAGAAATGGATAAAAATAATCTTGATGAGCTTTAAAGCATTAGTCATTGCCTATGCATTTGTTTTTGGAATGTACCAGCTATTTGATTATCAAAAGCAGTTTGGTGAAGATGCTCCCAGACCAGCGGTCTTTGGCTTATTTGAAGTGTTTTATTTTGAAAAAAATGGCACCTCTCTTTCTCCAATTTCTACCAGTAATAGGCGTTGGCATTATATTGTTTCGGAAAGGGAAGGGTATTTGCAAATTGTAAAGATGGATAAGTCAAGCGAGTATTATGACGCCAAAATCGATACGTTAAAACAAATAATGACTTTGACAAATAGTGAAGACACCACTAAGACATTTATATTAAATTATAAAATTTCCAAAAGCACATTTGATTTTGAAACAGTCATTCAAAATGACACCATCAAAGGGAATTGTAAAATTCTCACCAAAAAAAGTTTCTTAATGACCAATCGTGGCTTCAACTGGATCAATGAATATCCATTTAATAGATAAAAAAAGAGGCTTCATTTTGAAGCCCTTTTTTTAATTCACTTTAACTCGAACACCTTCACTATGACTAGAAAACTCCGGTGCGTACATACTTTGAACGGTGGTAATTCCATTACTCATATTACCAGCATTGTTCACACGTAAATCATATTCAAATACATACGTTCCTTTAGGTAAATAGTCAAAGAAGAAGTTGGTCGCTGCATCTTTAGTGCTTTCATAATAGCCCAACCCATCCTGATATTTGTATTGCGACAACACATTGATAGGCTCAAAACCTGCCGCACGCATATCCTTCATGTGGATGAACTCCATATCTCGGTCACTTCGCAATTCGATTCGTACTCGTATTAAATCACCAACTTTCAAACTTGTGTTAGAGGTAATTTCCGAAATTTGTTCGCCCTTGTCTGTATTGGTTTTAAGGAATAATTTCTTCTTTAAACTCAATGGTGTATCGGCAGAGGTAATTTTATCCAAATCCTCAAAATACTGCCAGTACAAAGCGCCCCAAGCAATTCCATCACCTTTCTTGGTAAGTTTTACTTCAGCCATTTTTGTTTTCACTTCAGAGCCATTCCAGGTTGTTTTATAATAACCAGTGCCAGCTTCAACCTTAACATTCTCTAACTTGGAAGGTTCAATCTTTTGGCCGCCCACCAATACGTCCACAGCCTCCGTCACGCTTAACCAATCGCTGCCTTGCAACAATAGAGCATACACAGCTTCGGTAGTAGATTTAGTGGTACTCCAACTATTGGTTTGCTTGTTCTTCAGTAACCAAATCTTCAAGTTATCAATGGTTTTGATGTCATTATCAATTTCTCCAAAAGCTTCAATCATCAAAGCCTGTGTCTCAATAGGTGCTTGATACCAGAACCACGAGGCTTTATTGTCTTTCCAATACATGCCCAATTCGTCATTGGTGATGCTCGTTTCTTTTAACGATTGAAGAATCTTATCCGCAGTTTTAGCATCTCTCGCTCTATGGGATACCAAGGCCATCAAACCTTTTGCATACAACGAACGCGACAACCAATACTTCTGGATTTGCGTTTGATAATACTCAATAACGGTCTTCACTTCTTTACTCTTTTCAATTTCTGGGAAGAAACTGCGCATATACAGATAATGCAATTGTGTATAACTCAAATGGTCTTTGTTCAGGTCCACATTCTTGTTGTACTTTTTAAGGTCTTTATATTCTTGCACGAATTCAGCATCCAAATAGTTCATCGCTTTTTTAATCATTTGCGATTCGCCATCGGCAGTAACATTCAGTTGTTTCAAATGTCCAAAACCGGTAATGATATGTTGCGTGATGTAGCGGTTTGGTCGCCCGCCTTCAAACCAAGACCAAGCGCCGTTGTTCATTTGGTTGTTTTCCAACTTACGTTTCGCGGAATTGAGTTCGTTGTTCATCTTGTTCATGTCGAACAACAAAGCGATGCGTTTCTTTTGCTCCGTTTCGCTTTGTGCATCACGTAACCATGGCGTCTCTTGAATAAGGATGTTTTTCAGTTCCTCATTCTTCTCCAAATTGCTCAACAACGCATCCGTGTTTTTCCACTGATTGAACACCTCTTGAATACGAGGATTACTATTCGCAATATGACTTGCCAATGCATTTGCATAATAGCGAGAGAACGTTTGCTCATTACAATCATACGGATACTCCATCAAATAAGGCAAGGCCTGAACGGCATACCAAGCAGGGTTGGACGTAATCTCCAACGTCAACTTATGGTTTTTTAAGGTTGATGAGGTATTGGTTTTCAACTTATCCAAAGTAAAGGTTCTAGTCTCATTACTGCGAATCCACATTGGAAGCGTTTCAGTCACCAACATGCGATTCGTCAACACAGGAAGTGCATTCTGTTCGCCATCGCTAAAATCACCAGACTTCGCCAAGATTTTATATTGAACTGCATCCACAGTATCTGGAATCGTTAAACTCCATGAAACTTGGGTGTTGCCTTTAGCATCGACGATAAAGGAAGCCCCATCCGACTTCCCCGAAGGGGAAGAGTTGAGCAAGGTTGAGGTAATATCTTTACCAGTCATTGCGTCTGTTAAGGATAATTTTGCCTGTCCTGATAATTGTTTGTCTGTCAAATTAGCAATCTTTGTACTAATTGTTATTTGGTCGCCTTGCCTTAAAAAGCGTGGTGCATTTGGAATGACCATCAACTCTTTTTGGGTCACTGTTTCTAACGTAGTCGTAGTGCTTTCCAAGTTTTTGGTATGTGCCAATAATTGCAACTTCCATTTAGTCAAAGCTTCTGGTGTTGTGAAGTTAAAACTCACATTACCTTCGGCATCGGTTTGTAATTGTGGAAAGAAGAAGGCCGTTTCTTGAAGGTTTTTGCGGACTTGGATGTTGTCGAAAGTTTCTTCTTTGTTCTTTTTATTATATTCTTCATATGAAGAGTTAATTGTATCAGTAAGGGTCATTCTTTCTCCGGCTAATCCAAGAGAATATCCGGCATCCATTTCCATCGCTTCCGATTCTTCCGCAACCATCATATTAACTACGCCAGCAGAAACAGGAGCGGATGATTTATACATTCGTCTATTTTCATAGAGTCGTCCACCATATCCAAAATAAAATCCAAACCAATTCAATTGGTCATAATCCTGATGAGGATAATTGAAACCGTATTCATAATCATTATAAACACTAAAATCATTAACCCCAAAACTACGCCCACCATTCCGTTTTGAATATGAATAATAGATAGGTTTTGCCAATGGAGAAAAACTCCAAGCATGCGGTTTAAATTGGTCCAAAGACATATCGTACATACTTGCCAAGAGTTCTGCACTTACTTTGTCACCTTTTGGGCCTTTTATTTTAAAACTCCAAGTCTCGTCGGTGCCAGGTTGTAACTTATCTCTAAAGGTTACAGTTTCAATCTCTAAATCCGTTTTAGGATATGGCACCGAAATGGCGACTGTTCCCGATTGAAAACTATTGAACACCGCAAAACTGTAATGCACAGAAAAGCCACCCAAATCCTCTTTGGCAACAGGAATAGCAATGGTTTTTTTGTTGTTGCTCAAAGGAATGATAAAGGTGTTGACAATCTTGTGGTCTTTCTCTACATCGACCGTCACAGTGACATTCTCTGCAGACGAACCAAAAGTCATCACAACATTTTCGCCTATATTGTAAGTGTTTTTATCTTTTGTAACACTAAACAGTTGATTATCGGCAAGGGTTTTATCATCTTCATCAAAAAGAGTGGTTCTAGCTTCATCCTTTACGACTTGTCCAAACTTATCCTTGCTTTCCAACACCACAACATACCGACCTGATGCCCATTTCTTGATGTTGCCCAATTCAATTTCTTTGGATTTTGACGTGTCAAAGCTAGTGTCGAATACCAAATCGCCTTTCTCCCAGGTATCTGGATTGTGCTCTTCGTCATACGCTTCATGAGGAAACAAATTTTTGAATTCCTCTTTGGACATCGATTTGTAATCTGGCGTTGACCAAGGGCGCGGTCTCAACACCTCTTGCGGCGCTTTGAGTTTATAGATTTTAACCGTTCCTGTAGCAGGAACAAACTCACCGTTAAGGTTGCGTGTATCGATGGATAGTTTATGGTCTTTCTTTGTTTTGTCGAGTTGGTCGTCGATGGTAATCGTTGCCAATAAAGCATGATAACCGACATTTACGATGGTGGTGGCAGAGCGTGTCTCGCCATTCACATCAATAACATCCGCAGTGACTTCATACTGAAACACAGGTAGGCTTTTTTTGTCCACACTCTCATCAGGAAGTGCCTTAAACGTCATTTCGAACTCGCCTTTATCGTTCGTTACGCTTTCACCATGTGTAATTTCCTGTGGCTCGCTGTTGAACCAAGGACGGTACCAATAATACCAATAGGGGTAGTTGACCTGACGGCTGATGCGATAGACCACTTTGGCGTCTGTAATATTGCTGCCAGCATATGCCAATGCAGTTCCTTGTACAGTAACAGAATCATTCACTTTAAAGGTGTCGGTGACGGGCTCAAATTTCGTTTCAAATTTTGGACGTTTGTATTCTTCCACAGAAAAATAAGTAACAGCATTGCTTCCCGCTATCATTTGAATTCTGAACTGTCCTGTCAATCCATCACTTGGAAGGATAAATTCGCCAGCTACTGAACCATACTCATTGGTTTTAAGAGTCATTTCTTTGACCAATTCACCATTGACATTATACAAAACGACTTTAGTGGACAAATTTGGCGTCACTTCCGACTTACCTTCATTGGTGGTCATCGCTATCCCTTTAAAATACACTACCTGACCTGGACGATAGATGCTTCTGTCCGTAAAAAGGAAAGCGGTGTTAGTTAAGGATTGCTTGTTGTCTTTATAATATTGATTTACATAGTAATCCTCAAAATAGCCAGTGTCGCCATTGTGTGTTACTTCAATATTCAAATCCATCAAACGCTTGCTGTCTTTGTTGATATAGAATTGACCGTTTGTATCCGTTGTTTTGGTATCCCGAATTGTAGAACCATTATAATTGGTTTTATAGGATAGTTTAACGGTTGCAGATGCCAAAGGTTTCCCAGTGTTTCGATTGATGACTTGGAACAATTCTTTCGCATTTTCGCTTGTGTTGACCAAAGCGATATCAGTCACTTGAATGGTTTTATAGGCAAAGAATTTATCATCACTATCAGGTTTGGAAGCAAAGATGAGATAAGAGCCATTCGCCAATTTGGGAGTGACGATTTCTGAAGCATGATTTTGATAATCGGTTTCATTCTTTAATGAGCTTTGAAACTGTGTGCTTACATTCAGTTTTTTGATGAATGCTAATTGCTCGTCCTGCCGATAGAGTTCATGGAATTTTTCAAGTTGGGATCTTGAAATAGGGTATATCTTGAAATCCAACAATTCCAGATTTTTATAGGTTACCTTCATCAGACTATGTTGTTGAATTGGCAAACGATTTTCTGTGGTAATTTGGAGTGATGGGTGAAGTAGTTCCTGCTTCAAACCCTCACATTTTTGAGCGCCTCTGCTTTTAGGATATTTGACAATCATCTTATCGCAGATTTCAAGAGCTTCCTTGATGTTCCATCGTGGCTCTTCGTTGGTTTTTGGAGTGTAGCGATTTCCTTGCTCGTTCAATATGCTTGCGATTTCATAATTGTATAAAGCCGATACCTCGTGCGATTGCAAGCGAATGCTGGTTGCTTTTAAGGTTTCCAAAAGAAGCATTTCATCATTGTCAAAAGTGGCATGTTCGGCCACAAACTTTAAACGTTCGATGTCCACATCTGCCAAAGCATAGGGTTCTTTGTCATTCAGATGAAATGACGTCAACTGTTGATAGAGCTGTAAGGCATGGAGTTGTAAGGAAGTGGAATCCTTGGAAGTGATGTTTAAGCTTGCAAAATCTTTTGCTTCTTTTAAATAGTCTGTATTGTCAACTTCAAATTTATACGCGGGTTTTGTGATGCTGTTTTCATCACTTTTATAAAACTCGAGGGCATTGTGCGCCAATAAATCGTAAAGTGTTGGACGATAGGTTTTGGATCCATCTTGTTCCATTAAGATGGCACTGAAATCATCCAATTTGGTCTGTTGAAGCAACAAACTATTCTCCAAGGATTTTTTATAATGCAAATGGATTTCATCAAAAAGCGTCTGTAAATCCCATGTTTGAAAGTCTGTCTCATCTACTTTATTGGCTGTGTTGGTTCGATTGTAAAACTTCCATCGGTTCTGCTGAAAGTATTGCCAATATATTGTGGCGAGCATATTCTCCAAAACATTTTTTGTTGGAGCTTCACTATTTGCAACGGCGTTTTTAAAATCAGCCATTACTTTTAATTGTGCCTCTTCTTCCAAAGTCATAGCATATTTGCTTTGGTAAAGTAAGGTCTTGATTTGTTGTGGTGCGTTTTTGTCTTTTTTCGCTTGTGCGGCAATTTGGTTGACAATCTCTAAAGCCGACTTTGGCAAACCGTCGTTTTCCAGTTTTTCAACCTTTTTCCATAGGTCATTGTAATCCTTGGATTGGGCTTGTGCGGTATGTGCGAATAAAAATATCATTAGTATAGATGCAAAGTATTTCATGGTTTAACAGTGTTTTGATGTTTGACTCATCATTTCTATGCAATATAAATGCCAAATATCGTTCTTAATAAACAGAATGAGTGAACTCCTGTTTTCGATGAGTGAAAGTATGGAGGTTGTCATTAAACGCTTATCTTTGATTCCTTAAAATTAAACCAAATAAACCATTATTGTACGTTTTTCGTATCTAACTTATATGAAGCTTTTGTTATTATTTTTTGCAGTGCCTTTTACCCTTTTGGGGCAATCCACATTTATGGATGTTGAAAAAATGTTGGAAAAAAAGCAGTTTGTCAAAGCCGAAACAGAGATGGAGCGTTATGTCCAAGAACATCCCAATGATTTAAGAGGCATTGAACTTTTGGGAGACGCATATGGACAGCAACAGAAATGGGATAGTGCCATTGAACAGTACAAGAAATTAGTGGATGCAAAACCCAATACCGCCAACTACCACTACAAATATGGGGGTGCGATGGGCATGAAAGCCTTAAAGGTGAATAAATTCAAGGCGGTTGGCATGATTGGAGATATCAAGGATGCCTTTTTAAAAGCCGCAGAACTCGACCCAAAACATATTGATACACGATGGGCATTGGTGGAATTATACATCCAATTGCCGGGCATAGTGGGCGGTAGCGTAGACAAGTCCTTAAAGTATGCCAACGAACTCGAAAAACTTTCCAAAGTGGATGGTTATCTGGCCAAAGGCTACGTTTATGAGTATGACAAAGAACCTGCACTCGCTGAAAGGTATTATAAAATGGCGATTAAGGAAGGTGGCTCCATGACTTGCTATGAAAAACTTACAACTTTTTACGAAAAGCAAAAACAACCTGAAAAAGCCATTGCCAATATAGAAGACAACCACGAAGTGCATAAACGCAACGCACTTCATTACCAAATAGGAAAAGTAGCGGCTGAATACAATGTGGAATTGGACAAAGGCGAAATGTGCCTTAATACCTATCTCAAAAACTATTCCGCTGAAGATGGCGTTCCAAAAGCTTGGGCCAATTATCGTTTGGCTCAAATCAATAAACACAAAGGAAAGAAACAGGAAGCTTTAAGGTATATCGACTTGGCTATTGCAGAATTGCCAGACATCAAACCATTTAAAGAAGAGAGGACAGCTATTTTGAAACTTTAAACATTAGACTTCGGTCACCAGTTCTTCGTCACCTGTCTTCCGTCCTCCGCCATCCGCCTTTTTTTATAAATTCTTCATCCGTCGCGCTTCCAACTTCCAACCCAAAATCCTATATTTGAGCCACGACAAAACAACATCATGAACGTACATTTTATAGCCATCGGAGGTAGTGCCATGCACAATCTCGCCTTGGCACTCCACAATAAAGGTTACAGGGTCACAGGCAGTGACGATGAGATTTTTGAACCTTCCAAAACACGGTTGGACCATAAAGGTTTATTGCCCTCCGCCTACGGTTGGTTTCCTGAAAAAATCCATACGATGTTGGATGCAGTAGTACTTGGGATGCATGCTAAAGCGGATAACCCAGAGTTGGTAAAGGCCCAAAGTTTAGGACTCAAAATCTACAGCTATCCCGAATTTTTATACGAACAGTCCAAAAATAAAACCCGTGTGGTCATTGGTGGAAGCCATGGCAAGACGACCATTACCTCAATGATTCTTCATGTGATGCATTATCATGATAGGAATGTGGATTATATGGTAGGCGCGCAGTTGGACGGGTTTGATGTCATGGTCAAATTGACGGAAGACAATGATTTCATGATATTGGAAGGTGATGAATATTTAAGTTCCCCAATAGACAGACGACCAAAATTTCATTTATATAAACCAAATATTGCTCTTTTAAGTGGAATTGCTTGGGACCATATCAATGTGTTCCCAACCTATGAGAATTACGTGGAGCAATTCAAAATCTTTGTGGATAGTATTGTGAAAGGCGGAAGCATCACTTACAACGAAGAAGACCCGGAAGTGAAGCGCGTGGTGGAAGCCAGTGAAAATACGATTCGTAAACTCCCATATCATACACCAGAGTATACTGTTGAAGATGGACAAACCCTTCTCGAAACACCAGAAGGGCCATTGCCAATAGAAGTCTTTGGTAAGCATAATTTGAACAATCTCGCAGGTGCAAAATGGATATGCCAACACATGGGCATCGATGAAGATGATTTCTATGAAGCCATTGCGACCTTTAAAGGAGCCAGCAAACGCTTGGAGAAAATAGCTGAAAGTAAGAATAGTGTCGCTTATAAAGACTTCGCACACTCACCAAGTAAAGTGGAAGCCACCACCAAGGCAGTCAAAGAACAATACGAACACAGAACTTTAGTAGCTTGTTTGGAATTGCACACCTATAGCAGTTTGAATGCCGAGTTTTTAAAAGAATACAAAGGTGCTTTGGATGCAGCCGATATAGCCGTGGTCTTCTACTCACCACATGCTGTTCAAATCAAGAAATTGGAAGAAGTTACCCATCAGCAAATTGCCAATGCCTTCGAGCGTGATGATTTGATTATTTACACCAACCCTGATGATTTCAAGAATTTTCTATTCTCACAGAACTTTGACAACAAAGCATTGCTGTTGATGAGTTCAGGCAATTATGGTGGATTGGATTTTGATGAAGTGAAACGGTTGATTGTTTAACAATTAACAATTAACAATTAACAATTAACAATGAATAATTTTGCACTAATCACTAATCACTAATCACTAATCACTAATCACTAATCACTAATCACTAATCACTATTTAAACTCCCCAAAATGCCACAACACACCACTTGGGTCATGTACAAAACACTCACTTCCCCAGTCGAGGTGAACAACAGGTTTTACCCTGACGTTTTTATATTTGGAAGGAAGATCTAAAGCCACCAATTCTTTATAAAATCGTTCCACATCATCCACTTCCATAAACACCATTGTGTTGTCTACCCAATCCTTCACGTAATATGCCTGAAGGTAGAAGGACAACTTACCACTGTGGAACACTGAAAAGTCATGTCCCAATACGTTTTCTTCAAACCCTAAATCTTTATAAAAGCGTCTGGATGTATCAAAATCTTTACTGCCTATAAAAGGCCTCATGGATTTGCCGTTGTGTTTCATCGATTTAAAATTGTCATTGTCTTATAAAGATGCAATAAGTTTAGGAGATACACAATAGAGAATATTCTATTTCCATTTATTGGAAGCTCTTAAAAACCCTTCTTTTTTGACAAAACAAATATCACATTGTCCTAACGCACCATCAAAAGGTCGTCTTAAAAACCCTGCAAAATCATAAACCACATAATTTCTTTCCAACATAAAACTGATGACATCAGATAAAATAGGCATTCCAGGAGTATCTGAAAACGAAAAAAGTGATACTTCAACAATATACACTTCAGTAACTCCAAAAGTACTTTCTGCGCCTTTTAATGCCTCAAGTTCAAATCCTTGAATGTCCAATTTTATGATTTCAGGTATGATAATATTATTTTCGACTATAAGATCATCAATCTTTACAATATCAATTTTTCGTTGTTTTCCGGATTGTAAAAGTGATATGTTTTCTTTTGGTAGAAGTGATGAGCCAACTAAATCATCCCATACGGTCAGGGTTAAAATCTCGTTTTCTGAACCGACACCTTTTAAAAAGTATAATGAATTGGGGAAATGATACGTAAATTTCTTTAAGTAAATTTCCATTTCTCTTTGTGGTTCTATTAGGTAAAATTGAGCTTTAGGAAAAACAGCTTTAGCTAATCTGCTCCAGCCACCTTTGTTGGCTCCCACGTCCATAATAGAATTGCATTTTAAGCCGCGACGTTTTAAATCCTTTAGTATATGCGCCATGTCGCCTATATGATTGGCGTGATTCAAACGATTTTTAATTTTTGATATAATTTTTCGGATTAAACGCATAGGTGAAGTAAATGGGTTTTCTTAAAATTCAGAGTTAAGGCTTTAGATAGTTTGTATGTATGTTGTCATTTCTTTAAGGGATTTGCCAACGTGCGTTAAAGTTTATCAACTTAAACCGAAAATAGAAATTATAGCAAAGAAATACTAATAAAGGCTTGAGTAATAAGAATAACCCCAATGATGAACAAACCAATACCATAAACTTGATACTTTGCATAATATCCAATCCTTTCTGAATTTTTCTTTAGCTTTTGGTAATGTAAATACAGATATGGCCCAATAAAGATGCATAAAATACCTGCAAGTGTTTTTAATATTTCATTTTGCATTCACAATGGTTCATTCATATTTAATCTGCAATCATTCCATAAAATTAGCTAAAGTAACTTATTGTATCTTATAAGTCATTTCATTTTCTAAATAGGTAATATCAGATAATATTTTATAGGCTGAATTCAAATTATCAATACTGTTCATATTCATAATTATAATAGTGCTTTTGGAAGTGTCATCTTTTATTACACGAATCGTGTTTAGGGGTGTTTGAATGTTAATGTGGGGAAATGTTTCTTGTATACCTTTTAAAGTATTGATGTTATCAGATTCTATTATAAACAATTTTGTGGTGTTTTTTTTATCAAATGTTTCTTTGGATTCTTTTGATAGGGTGGGTGTGGAAAGCCACATAGACCGAATATTAAAATAGGTATGGATACCATCTGCTATAGCATTTATCTCCTCTTCTTTATCGGTGTTTGCAAATAATTGAAGACTGTTCATCAGTATGGCTGTTTCTTCTGTAGCTTTTGGGAATTTTTTTTCAAATAAGTCTATGGCTTGATTGACGAATTCTTGGTCTATGTGTTTGCCATCTACTAAATAACTTTCTGTCAGTGGAAACAAGGCATGTGCAAAACCATCAATATGTTTGTTATTGTACCACTCGTTCGTATCGATGCCGTTGTGCAATTGTTTGAATGCCCAACCGTTGCCCAAAACGGTGGCCAAGGCTTCATCAAAGAAAGAATAGGCTAGTGATGCGTAAGGCGATTTGGAAGTTGCAAACCATTCGTCTATTTGGTGCTGCACATCAGGTTGTTGTTCTTTATAAAGGATATGGCACATTTCATGAATAATGACGCCCAATCGGTCCTTGTAATCCTTTTCATTATTGGACAGAAAACCACAAATAAGCGCATTTCCTTTTGGTATTGCAGTGGTGTTACCATTTCTTAATGGAATCGGGTAGAGCATGATTTTAAATGGAATACTGGTATCCCATGACGTGTTATAGAATTGACTGATGTTAAGGTATAAGTGTTTTATTTGGTCTTTATAAGGTTCCAATTGGTTTTGAATTCTGGTAATGTTTTCCTGCTCTTTTTCCCAAATTAAGGTCGTATAATAAGGCTCCGCTTTTTTAAACATTGTAATTAACTGTACTTGTGTTTGGTGTGGTAAAAGCCCGATAATTCGTTCGTTAAAATCATCAATATTGCTAGAGTTTGAAGCCGCTATCCACAGTAAATCTTTTGCTGTGGTAGAGGAGTATCGATCGTTGGGAAACTCTTGCCGTCTTAAGGAATAGTTTAAATTTAGCTTTGAATATGTCTCTACCAGCTGCACGAATTGTTGATCATTTTTCAACGAATCATTGATAAATTTTTGAAAAGAACTAGAAGTGCCCAATTGCCCAGAACTAGTTTCTAAAAAACTGAATAGGCCTAAAGTTTTGTTGGCTTCTATCTGTATAAAATTGTTTTGTCCAAAACTGTAGGACATAATGAAACATGCAATAAATGCTAAAAGCAATATTTTCATATTCGTCTTTTATTTTCCTAAAGACGAATTAAAAGATACAATGTTGCAGGTATATAATTTTATATTGATGATCCTGTGGAATTAACGGTTTTCAACTTTTACGACGCCTCACTATTTTAACCATGCGATTATATTCTATTTCCGCTAAATTCCATTCATAGCCATCAAAGTTGGTCGTATTATTGAATTGAATGATAACCGTATCAATGTCTTTGTGGTATTTGGCAATGCTTTGATATCCAGGAATCAGACCAGTATGCTCATATTCGTAAATGGATGAATAAATATCCTGTTCCCCTTCATTGAATACGGAGCCATCGTTTAATGCCCGCAAAAATTTACCTACGTCTTCTGCTGTAGCTATCATTAAGCCTGAATGTTCAGTCTTTAAATCGTCTTCAAACCCAACGTAATATCCACTCATTACATCATCTAAATTCACATCGTCAAGCGAACCGAAGGTGTGGTTGAGATTCAGAGGCAATAAAATTTTCTCCTTGATATATTGTTGGTGACCATATCCCAGCACTTTATCGATAAGATCAGAAATCAACATATAATTGGTGTTGGAATACCCATAATCTTCACCCGGTTCAAAGTCAGCAGGCAAATCGAGTGCATATTCAAGTGTTTCTTGTTTGTTTTTTGGAGGTTTTATCCAATAATCGGGATGATCTACATAATTGGGAATACCGCTGCGATGTTGAACCATCATTCTCAAGGTAATTCTGTCCGCATTTTCAATTCTACCCACAAGTTCTGGAAAGTAATCGGCAAGTGTTCTATCTAACGACAGACGACCTTCTTTGACTAATTTTGCAGTGGCAACCGCAATATATAGCTTGGTAATGCTAGCAATCTTAAATAAGGCATGCGGTTTGGCTGGTATTTTATTTTTTCGATCATGCCAACCAGCAGCATAAAACTCCGGCGGTTTCCCAGCTTCATCTACATATACGATCATTCCATCAAATCCAAGTCCAATAGCTTCATCTGCTTGTTCTTGAACTGTATCTGGAAGTGGCATTATCCAAGCTTTTACCAATATCCATGGTACGAAGTACAGAGATCCTATGCTTGCAATAATAAATGCTATTCGGAATATTTGTTTTACTTTCTTATTTCGATTGCTCATCTATTTAAGAATTTGTCAATTCTTCTTACTGCGCACAACGATTTAAAGTAGGGAAAGTGAGTGTGGACAGGGCTAATTTAATAAATTTATATTTAATGGGGAATTTCGACATTTGTTGATTTACTGCTTTGTATGCAACTTGATTATTCTTTTTACTTCTTTAAGCAGCAAAGGAAATGCAGGTTCTGCCATTCCGCTATGGTCATAACCATCTAATTCATACAAAACCGTTTCTTTATGCCCCACAAGTTTCATCATACGAAAAAAGTAAGCATTCTCTTCATAACGTCCCAATAATTCCAAATTTCGGTCTCCTGTAATCAACAATAGTGGAGGTGCATCAGCCCGGACATGGTATAAAGGAGCAAGATTGTCAATTGTGGGTATAGTTTCTGGAATTCCATGTTCTTTCCTCACTGTCATATGTGTAATGCCATGGCCGCTAAAAGGAATCAAACCTGCTATACTATCGGCATCAATGTTATACTGTTGTAACCAAGATTTGTCCAAGCCTATCATGCTAGTCAAATACCCACCTGCTGAATGTCCTGAAACAAAAATAAGTGAAGGGTCACCTCCATAACTTGAAATATTTTTGAAGACCCAATTCACTGCTGATGCGGCATCTTCAATGTAAACAGGAGCTTTCACTTTTGGGTACAAGCGATAATTGACTGCCACTACTGCTACGCCTTGTCCCTTAAGCGCTTCTGGGATGAATTTCTCTCCACCAATTAATCCGCCACCGTGAAACCAAATGATTGTGGCAAAGTCCTCAAGGTCTTTAGGATAGTAGATGTCCAAAACACAACGCTCTGATATATAGGAGTCTGATGTATTCTTGGCTGCATCGTAATACCGGAGATTGGTTTGGGTTTCATAAGTAGTTTCTTGGGCATTAGAAAATATGCTAAACCCCGTGAGGACAAAAAGGAATACTAATCGTTTCATTGAAAATATAGTTCTTACTTACATTTGTTTCTC
The DNA here is from genome assembly GCA_002426755.1 of Flavobacteriaceae bacterium UBA5544. Taxonomy (GTDB): domain Bacteria; phylum Bacteroidota; class Bacteroidia; order Flavobacteriales; family Flavobacteriaceae; genus JBPOFM01. Next base: position 23,844 of record DINI01000006.1, on the reverse strand, counting down.
ATAGCAAGTAAGACAAAATATTCGGAAAATCCTATTTCTGTTTTATTATGCTTCCTCATTAAAAAACACTTTGTAGTAGTGCATCTTTTTCACATCGTCATAGCCACGTTCTAAATATTCGGCAGAGGCGTCAGGTGCGTCCACGTCCAATTTAATTTGAATGTTGGTATCGAGTTTTATTTCGGTCTTTATCTTTTGTTTTTGCTTTTTTAAGACGATTTCAGAGACGTCAAACTGATTGCGTATCAAAACCGCCCTATCGGTCTCAAAACCTTTCTTATAATCGTCAAAAAGGTCTCTGTGCTTATCATCCTCGAATACATCGTCCTTAAACAATTCGACATTGATGACTTCGTTTTCCTTAAAAAAGTCGACCGTCTTTGCCAAAAAGCTGCTTTTTTCCTGCGGTCCAAAGTTGGTCTTAAGTACCTCTTCTGAAAACTCACGGCACAATTCAATATAGTTCTTGGTATGCTGATTGGCATCATCTGGATACTTCACGTTCAAGAAGTGCTTGGTCCAGTATTGGGTATCATAGCTGTTGTTGTCCACGCTCAACACGATGTTGCCCTCGGTGTCGGCAGTGTTTAGAATCAACACGCCTTTGTCCACTTTTTTGGTGGGAATACCGCGTTGGGTGATGATGTCATAGCTGCCATTTTCCAAATAAGTCTGGAAAAACTCACTCTTGTTTTCAATCTTGAAGATGCCCACCGCATTCACATACATCTCGTCATATTGAATGTCGTTAAATAAGCACACCAGCACATCTCCGGTTTTAATTTGTGCCGAATTGCTTTGTTCAAACAAGTGCGTGACGATGTGTTTTGAAATCTCCACAAAATTGCTTTCATCTGCAAAAAGTTGCGAAGCATAACTGTTGATTTCGTTGAGGTTGATGTTGCTATGATGATTGAACCGATAGCTCTCCACCACGCTTCCAAAAGGACGCAGCAAATACCCCAGCATCAAATCATAACTGACTTCATCAAAGTCAATAGGTTGCTCCGAAAAGGCATTCTTGGTGCTGTTGAACTTGTTGCCCACCTTATGTAGGATGCATTTATTGAAGGATGCTTTGGTACGTTTTATCATGGTATAGCTTGCTATTTTGAAGACTGCAATACTACATAATTTTACAGGGAATTAAAACAAAAAAAACGCCAAACCTAGGCTTGTCGTTTTTAAGAAAAAAAGAATAATAGCAATTAGCGTTCACTATCGGAGTTCATAAGTAACCGTGGCAGTCGATTGTATTTCGAAGGTAGTGGCATTGATAAACCTGTTTGTGGTTATGAGATTGTTCTCGTCTCGTGTTGTTTCTATATTGATGCTGTTAGAAAACAACGTCATCCCTGTTAATTGTTGGGTGGAGAACATAAGTCCGTTAAATAAGTTGGCGGATGAAGAACCCAAGGACAAGACCAATGTCAATGGAAAGCTGTTTGAAATGTTCTTGTAAACACCAGAGTTGCTATTGTAGCTGAACTGAATGTTTCCGGAACCGGTATCAATGTCGATGATATTTCCAGTAGCATCATACTTAAATATCAGGTCGCTAGAACCCGTGGGAACGCTATAGGTGTTCGTAAATTCATTATACGCCACAGCTATTGGAATAGAACTGGTACCGTTGGTAATTGTGAGTTGTGAGACGTTGCCATTATTATAGGCAAACGCATATTCTACCGTAGTCGCATCGGGTTTGGTATGGACAATGGACGCTATCTTTCCTTCGGAATTATAAGAGGTATCATAGGTATTGGTCTGTGTGCCATTTACAAAATCAAACTGTGAGATTCTATTATTGGAATCATATTCAATATGCATAAGGATAGCACTGGTAGAGCCTGCATATACGGTGGAAATCTGTGTAGGATAATAGACTTGTTCTATACTGGAGGAATCATCATCGTTGCTGCACGACAGATTCAAGGCAACTAAAATAGCAAGGGCAAATGTTTTGATTGTTTTCATAATTTAAAATTTAATTACAGGTGGATGATTTGGTTCGCATGCGTTTATCGATATCTCTATATTCTGGGGTTAATAGTAATGGCGGGTCATTAGGACCAGAATAGCGTGCTTTTAAAGCGGTGAGTTCACTGGCTGCCTGCTGAATTCTTGCTTTCTCTTCCATCAGACAAAAGCGTTTTTCTTCATCAAATCTTGTTTTGATGCGTTTTTCTTCAATCTTGCATAGCTTGAGGTCTACTTCCAAAGAGGCAATTTCCAGTTGTTCCACAGGGTCGCCGTAGACACCTTTCGTGGCGTTCCTTACGTTGGCATCGGTCATGGCATTCCCTTTGGACATCTCCTCAATGTTCTTTTTTTCCTTCTTTTTCTGTTCAATTTTCAGTTGATTGATGCGACTTTCTATATCTGCACAATTCCCCGTAAAGGTTTTGGCTTCGAGTTTGGCTGTTTGTTGTTCATTGTTGGAAGCCATGTCGGTATACATTTCGCCTTCCACATGTTTAAAGTCAGATAGAGTGATTTTGTAGCGCCCGCTTTTCCATTTGTTGGCTGTAAAACTGCCTTGGTCTGACTTCATTTTCACCACCATATAGATACCTTCATCTGTTTTAACATAACCAATGCCACTATAGCCGATAAAACGTTTCAAGAGCAACTTATTGGGCTTGGAACCAGATTTGCCTCCACAAAGAACCAGCGTAGGAGCATTGTTTCCCGAAGCCTTGAATTGTGATACTTCAAAACGTTGTGGCAATGGATTGATGCCGTCACCCGTGCGATAGACCGTGGTGCGTTGAAAAGGAAGTACGCCATTGAAGGCCACCACTTCTGTATTGAGAGTGCTCATGTACCGAACCATGTCCCCATTCTTTTTTCGGGTATAAAAATTATAGACCCTTCCATGCGGATTGTAATAGGTCATCTGGAATTTGGGGTCATCGATATTGAAGCTGCCGTCTTCGGCATTGCCTGATTTTCCAGTCATGGTCGCGATATCGCCATTGGTCGTGTTGATGTACAAATGAATCTTCGTCTCTGTCCCAGATGGACTGACGCCCGTAATCATAACCAATTTGTCAAAAAGCAGTGTTTCGCCGGAAGCGCTTCCATCCACGGGTGGGTCATTCTCGGGAACCAAGGCTGGCACATTGGTAAGGCTGGCAAGTTCTGATGTTTGTCCGAATGTGACCGTGGCCATCAATAAAAGTAAAATTCCAATCAGTTGTGTTCTCATAGGATTGTTTTGTGGTTATCTTTGGATGTATTCATAGGTCACCACACTACCTGTATTGGTGGTACGTTGTGTAGGATAGCCTTCGTCATTATACTCATAGACATAGGTGCCCACACTAGGCGTTCCACCGAAGGTTGTCACGGTTACTGTTCTGTAGTTATTGACATTGCGAACGAAATTGGTTTTTGGCAACGATAACGAAGACGCATGTTTGTCATCAAAATCAGAATTGTCGGTTGTGACAATCAAAAACCCTTCTGGAGAATAGGAACGTTGGCTTGTGGTGTTTCCATTGGCATCCAGGAAATACTCCACGTACAAATATGGCGTGCCTCCGCTTTCTGTTTGATAGACGCTCACCTTGCCTGGAGTGGTGTAAATGGCCTCCGATTTGGAATCCAGCGTTGCAATGCCTCCGGAAACCAAATAATTTTCAATCTTTGTAATCTGTCCGCTGCTATTGTAGAAATACTCACTTTTAATGTCGTCTTCGCTAGAGGCATTGTCATATAGCACGTCTGTCAATTGTCCTGAACTATTGTAAGTGTAACTACCCGAGTAATTGTTTATTGGATTAGAGGCAACCACATCAAAGCTTATGGCTCTATTGGAGTCATCATACACATAGGTGGTGGTTTGGGAACTCGTTATGCTTTTGGAAAGCAATGTTTGCGTAGGTTGGCTTCCGCCATCATCATCTTTACTGCATGATAGCAAGAGGATAGCAATTAGACCAATCGAAAGGTAACATTTTATAGATTTCATGTGTTGAGGTTTTAAGAGTTTCATTATAAATTAATTATGTGTCTTCAGTATTATTTAAATATCACCTTCACTGGGAAAAATTCTATTTTCTCAATTCTAGTGTCATCATTGCAGTTGTCATCATTGCTAATATCATCGCCACCAGTATCACCCACAATGTGGAAAAACTTGACCAAGGTGCCTTCTAATGCGGCAACTTTAATGACGGTGTTGCCTTTTAAATAACTGCTGGCCAGTCTTTTTGCAGACTGTTGCGAAATATCACCCGGTAATCCATGTGCAGCCAAAACAGCATTGGCAATTTCCTGACCTGCAAAAAACACCTCGAGACCTTGGGCCACGTCAGCGCCAGGCACCAAAAATTGAAATCCTGCCGCTGGGCTTATGAATTCCGTTCTTGAGGCAGTGTCCGATGTGATTCTGTCTATGGTTTTTCCGTAAGGAACGTCATATACTTTTTTGCTCCATTTGCCCTCCGTTGTACTAAAGTCGTGAACGGTTTCTTGTGCCCATAGGGTAACATCGGCCCAAATTTCCTTGCCATTATTGGCTAACCTTAATTTAACTTCGCTCTTTACTTTTGGGCCATGTCCTCCAAATTCCCTGTCTCCTCTAACCAATTTATTAGGACAAAGCCATTCGGTAATGTCTTCCAATTTGATTTCTGTGACATTTTGGGTCACAATTGGGGCGGTAAGTACCGGTTTTGTCGATTGGTTAATGGTATTGGTGCTTTTTTTCTGTTTGACTTGGCCAAATGAACTCGTTGCGATAACCATTGAGGTTATTAAAAGCGCTGATTTTAAAATTTGTGTTTTCATGAGATTGATTTTTTAGAATGAGTGATTTTTTGTTTTGAATAGATTAATTAAGGCGACGTATAAATCGTATTGAATTGTTGTCTTGCCGAAAAGCGATAATAATAATCTGCCCCAGTTGGTGGATAAACTAGTGCATATTGGATACCGTTGTGCCCACTGTTTACTTCAAAAGAATATAAATTCCAATTATCTGCACCTACCATCCCTGAAGTTGTGAATCCAAGAATAAAATAGTCAATGTCCTGCTTTTGCACTGCGCGGTTTAATGTAAGATGTACTGTTTGAATACTATTGTCTACCCATCTGGCACCATCATTCACATTTAGGAAAAGTTGCTCTGTTCCATCCTTATATTTTATGGTGATATTTACATTGTCATTTCCACCTCGCAAGTCATCACTGCCTGTTTCAAATGTTGCATACAAGTGCCGCACACTTCCTTCTGGTTGGCCTTCTGGATAATTTGGAATATTTTGCGGCGGTAAATGACTGTCATCATAGCGCTTATTAACAAAATAAGTACGCCATGCCTTGCCCGTTTCTACTTCAAAATAGCAATTCTCTTTTAGGTCCGGAACCAGTGTACGCAATACATTCCCTTCGTTGGGATTATAAATAAACATCTTATAATCCTCTTTATGTGGTCCCAAGTCACCAACATAGCGACCCATGGCATAACCAACTCCCAAAACAACATGTCTGCCACCGTTACTATTGTCTTTTCCGCGCACACCGCCTGCAAACAATCCAACCGGAACTGGAGTATTTTCATCTATTGATTTTTTTAATTCTTCCAAACGTCCTCCTCCAGTTCCTTGCAATCCCCATCTAAAAATTTCAGCAGCTCTAGTATTATAAGCGACTTCCAGTTCACTCCATTTTGAATTCACGTCCCAAATCGAATGATTTTGCCGTTCATAAATATAGGACTGAAGTGGCGTACCATTGGCAGGTGTGTAATATTGGGATGGCACTGTTCTATCATGATTATAATAATCCAACGAGGTATAGACCATACCACCACATAAACCACCCCATCGGATAATGTCTTCACCATTGAAGGTATTGATGAAACGGAACCCATGGGTTTCAGGTGAAAACGAACTAACCTGTCGTCCGTCGTTGGTCCATCGTATTAAGTGCCATTTTTCTTCTACTGTGTTGTTCTGGTTTCTAAAACTGACACCTCCACCCTCGATGTTTCTGTGATTGGGTAAATACATGCATAGATTCTTTTTTGAAACGATGTTATAAAAACCATCACCTGAATCTTCCAGTCGCCACAATTGTGTATCTGGGTTTGTGAACGCTTTCATGGTTGGAATAAGTCCTTGTGTAAGACAAAGTCCATTCTCGGACTGTATTTTAAAATAACCATCGCTCTGTGGAATGAATTTCCATTGCTGCCTGTTCGGATTGTTTACATACGAGTTCATGAACACTTGCGACTTGTCCGCTGGCTCATTATCTTTTATGGTAAGATATCTGTAATCTTTTGCTGTACGAATGAGAAATGCTCCAGACTGAAGAAAGCGTTCATCAGGTGTTAGAAGTCTTTCAGTTACTGTTGCAGTATTAGGTTTGGCAACATCATACACAGGTGTTTCATTGTTTGATTCTATTTCTTTTGTGGTCAAAATAGAAGGGTTTGGTTTTTTCTTCTCTCCAAAATATTTTCCGTCTACATCAAAACCAATTGCATATTTATTATTGGAAAAAAGAGCGCCATACATCATTTTGACTTGAGCGGTATCACTTGCTCTTTTTACTTTAAAGATGAGATGGTTTCCTTCTTGACGTACCATGCCTGCATCAACCAAGGCTTTAAGAGCTTTCTCCTCTTTAGTGTCTTGAGAGAATAGAAATCCTGAAGAGAAACAGATGAAAAGCGTTATGAAGGCTAATTTTTTCATGGTATCAGAGTTTTACAAATTCCACACGACGGTTTTTTGCCTTGCCATCTGCTGTGGTATTTGGAGCAACGGGTTGTGATTCACCTTTGCCATCCGTCTGGATTCTTGAACCTGCGACGGCAAAGTTCTCGGTGATATAGGTTTTGACTGCTGCAGCACGTTTTTGTGAAAGTGTCAGATTGGCAGCATCAGAGCCATCGCTATCGGTATGTCCGGTGATTTTGATTTTGAGCGAGGCATTGCTCATTAAGGCATCCCCAAATTGTTTGATGATAGGGAAGGATTCTTTTTTCAGAACATCACTGTTCACATCAAACAGAATATCGCTTGTGGATACGGTGCCTTTTTCCATTAAATCCTTAATCAACAAGCTACGTGCATCCACATCTGCCGAAGCGATTCGAACATTGCTGATAAACATCGGAATCTCTGAAGCAGGAATGAGGTAATTGTTGTTCAAAAAGAAATTATTGAGCATGTCTGTGGTTAAGGCTCGGGGTAAGTCAATGACCTTATTGTCATCCAGATACAAACGAATTCTCGTTTTGTTGATGGCAATGGCAACGTGCAACACTTTGTTGGAGTATTTGGTCAGAGGAAAATCACTTTTGTTGCCAATGACATCGTTTTTCAATCCATATTCCAAGGTCTGTCCGTCCTTTTCGGAATAGCGATGTAGGTTGATGAAGAAACGGTTTTTATAGAACATATCTTCCTTTAGAATGTCTCGGACTGGCGTCAAACCAAATTGAATGAATGGTGTGGATTGTTGTCCATCTGCCTGAAGAAATAAGTCGAATTCAATGGTAGAATTTTCAGGTAGGGCTTTGTCCATCACAGGATTGATGATGGAATTGTGCATCACGCTCAACCATTTGCCATTCAATCCATCGATGGTGACCACTTCGCCGCTGCCATTTGTGTTCCATTGGGCAGGGAAATCGCCAATGGCATCCTGTGAAAAATCATCGGAAAATAGAACTGTTCCGCCAGGCACAAAATCGCTATTGGATTTGACTGATTTTGAGCTGGTATTGTTATCTGTATTGTCGATTAATACGTTGTTTTCATCTTTCGATTTTTTGGACTTGTCTTTCTTGCTTTTTTTCTTGTCCTTTTTGCTTGGGTTCAGCACGCTATCCATGGCTTTTCCGGTTTCTTTTTCACTTTTTTCTTCTACTTTTCGTTCGACAGTACGTTCTACACCACGTTGGGCAGCGTCTGTCACTTTTTTAAGGATTTGGGCATTTGCACCCATCGATATCAGTGCGATTAGGAATGTAAGTTTGATGTGTGTTTTCATAATATGATGATTAAGAGTTTGTTGTATATAGAATTAATCGTAGTAAACTATCTCGGTGGGCGTGTTATAGCCTATCAATAGATTTAGCGTCTTAAATGTTGTATTTGAATCTCCTGACTCGCCGCCAAAATCCTTCACAAATACATTCATTGGGCAACCAACCAATTCGTTTTGACCAGCCTGAACGGTGAAATTTCCCGAACACGCATTGCCTGTAAGTGGATTTGAACTATCACCTTCCCATACCAAGAAAGTGCTCAACCCAGAATTTGTGACAAACCAATCCGTAGGGATGTCACTAATGAGTTGCACACCATCGGTGCACCATTGAAGCGATGCTTCTTCAACGCCACCTTGGTCCGCAGTCACCAAGGCAAAACTGTATTCAGCTTGAGAATTCAGGTTGAGTTGGAAACTGTCAAAATCATCAGCCTGTGTAAAATGTCTGGTGAAGCCATCACCAGAAATGGTCAATTGAAAGGTTGGTGGTGTGTTGTCTTCTTCAGGTACGTCTGTTTCGCAACTTTGAAACATGCCAAAAATTAAAAAGATGTACATGAGTTTTGAGATAGGTTTCATTATTGAAGATTTGAGTTTGTTCATGATATTACTTTTTAAAGGTTGTTTTTTTTATCAATTTATCTTTATGAATGATATGCAACTCATAGATTCCTTTTTCTAAATAATTCACATTTAGATACACTTTAGTTGAGGGAAAATTTTCCAATTCACCGGAATAATTATGGGTCTTCTTTTTTGACATGGATGTCGCATCCAATTTTTGTTTGAAGTAAAATTAGTTGGGAAGATTAAAAAGCATTATGACGCATGTAACAACCTCTATGACAGATGTAACATCGTGAAAAATGTAGAAAAACAGTGGCTTTGTTAAGGGTTCAAGGCATATTCTGAAGGTGTAACCCCGAACAATTCCTTAAAGCATTTGGAGAAATAGGAAACATCATTGAAGCCGACGTTATATGCAATTTCAGAAACATTGACATTCCCTTTTTTAAGAAGAATGGAAGCTGCTTTGAGGCGTTCGTTACGAAGGAATTCAGACGCAGTGACTCCAAGCAAGGATTTCAATTTTCTATGAAGCTGCATTCGGCTCATTCCAACGGTTTTAGAAAATTCGTCAACAGAAAAATTAGGATTTGAAAGCTCTTTGTCCAAAACAGATTGTAAGCGCCCGATGAACTTTTCGTCTGCAGATGTTATGGTGATATCTGTAGGTTTGAGAATCAGTTCTTTGCTATAACGTTCACGCAGTTTATGTCTTACTTCGATTAACTGTTGGACTTTTGTTTTTAGAATTTCGTGGTTAAAAGGTTTGGTTTCATAATCATCGGCTTCAATCTGTAAGCCTTTTAACTTGGCTTCATCTGATGTTTTTGCAGTCAAAAGAATGATGGGAATGAACGATGTGGCTTCGTTCTGTTTCAATTGTTCGGTCAGTTCAAAGCCATCCATGTTTGGCATCATCACATCACTGATAATGATATCTGGAATGGTTTCTATAGCGAGTTTCAAAGCTATTTGACCGTCTTCCGCTTCCAAAATGTGATATTCTGAATTAAAAATATCCTTTAGTACCGAGCGAATGTCCGCATTATCATCCGCAATCAGCATGATGGGAAGTTCTTCAAGGTTTTGGGTTGCGGTCAGTATTGGCTTTTGAATATGAGGTTTTTCTTCGGAAATGACGCTGACATCTTTCAACAATTCTTTATCTAAAGGCAAACTAATATTGAAAGTCAGTATATTATTTTGAACTGAAGTTTCTAGGCGTCCTTTATAGAGCGTGACCAATTCTTTCACCAATGCCAATCCAATACCTACGCCTTCATTGGACTGACTATCTTGATAGAAACGCTCAAACAGTTTTGCAACGTCTTTATTTTGAAGCGTAGTTGTATTGGCGATGGAAAGTTGCAATTCATTGTTTTTTGTAGAAGATTGAATGGATATTGATTGTCTTTCCTCTGTATACTTTAAAGCATTTGATAGTAAGTTGGCAACGATTTTTTCCAACACGTCTTTGTCAAACCATTCGTTCTTATGCGATTTTTCTATGTTTTTATCAAAATGTAAATCAATTTCTTCAGCTTTCAGTTGGAATGGTTCCACCAATGATTCCAAGAATGAAGAAAGGTTGCTTTTTTGAAGCATCAATTTCAGATTTCCAGAATCTATTTTTGAGAGTTGCAGCAATTGGTCCACTAATGCCAACATTCGGTCCGAATGTTGTTCAATCATGTTTAATTGTTTGGTCTTGGTTGAATCTGTCTCGTCGTTTTTAAGCAATTGCAAAGGACTTTTGATTAAGGTTAAAGGTGTCCGGAATTCGTGAGAGATATTCGCGAAGAATTTCGATTTGAGACCATCCAATTCCTTTAATTTTTGTGCGGTTTTGAGTTTGTTTCTATAGGCATAAAGCAAAAACCCACCGACGATGATACCAAGACTCAACAAACCGAGAAATAGATAGGTCTGGTTTCTTTTTTCCTGCTCCGCGATGGTTTTTTGGGTTGTCAACAAGGCTATTTCCTTTTCCTTTTTTGCTGTTTCGTATTTGGCTTCCAAGGTTGTTGTTAACTTCTTGTTGGTCTTTTTGAGGATGTCTTCGCGCAATTCTGTGGCTTCATCCAAATACTCAAATGCCAGTTTGTAGTTTTCTTTTTCCTGATAGGCATACGCCAAGTTATATAGCAGCCTATTGTAATTGTCAGTTTTTAATAGGTAAGTGATTTTTGTATTGTAAAGCATCTTGGCTTCCAAAAGACTGCTAATAGATTTATCATAATCTTTTGTTTTGCGGCGGTGGAAACTTCCATTATAATTTAACGCACGTGCCAGTTCGACAATGTCATTTTTCTGCCTTAAATAATTAATTCTGTCAACTTGGGTTTTTTTGGCATTTTCAAGGTCATCGATGCTCAAATAATACCCGGTATTTAAAAGATATACTTGGGAGAGGTTTCGGACATCATCTTTTTTTTGATAATAATCAAAGGCCAAATCGTTGTAGTATTTGAAATCTTCATTTTTACCATTCAAGCCACTGACATCGGCTAAATAGGTGTAGATGTAATGAATCATTTCTTCGTCCTTTAAATCTTTGGCCATTTGCAAGGCTTCCAACAGCAACTTTTCTGCAATTTCAGTAGTCTCCTGCGTGAATTTGAGTCGAAAAATTTCAGACCGTCTAATGATTGCATGGATAACGGTCTTGTTTTTTATTGAATTGTTTTTAGAAACGGAATCAATTTTTAAGAATAGAGGAAGGGCTTCAGCATATTCATCCTTGGAATAGAGCAGATGTGCTTTCGCATAATAGAGTTCAATGTCCAGAAGGGCGCTCTTACTTTTTTTGGCAATGTCAGCAGCTTGAAAAAAATAACTTATAGTGTCGTTGGTGTCTAATTTGTCTTTTATTCGATAAAGTTCCAAAGCAGATACGAAAGCCAAGGAATCATTTTTTCGTGATGTATAAAAATCAAAGCCTTTTTTAGCGTAGGCAAATGCACTGTCATACTCAAGATTTTTATAGAATTCTTTTGAGGCCTTCAAAAAGTCTATATCCACAATTTTATCTTGGGAATGCGCTAGACTGTAGAACAAGAAACAAGCAAAAACAATGCGCAGTTTGTTCATTTTGATACATTTGGTTTTATCTAAAGTAGTAAAATAAATACAAAAAACGCCAAAGAAATTTTTATGGCGTTTTCGTTTTAATATGTATTAAGATATTTAGAAAACCAGAATCAATTCATTTGGTAAATCAAAATAGAATTACTGTCACCTTTTGTAACGAACTCCAAACCTTTTCCATTGTCAATATTTCCAAGTTCAATGGACGAATTCCCGTAGACAGGAAAATTATTGATTTCCTTCCCAAGACTATCAAACAAATAGATTTTTTTGGTTTGTAAATCGGTGACCGACACGTAGATTTTATCATTCAAATAAAAGATTTTTGGCGAAGTATAAACCCCAAAGTCCATTTCAATTCGATTGTTTTTGATGTTTAAAATATTATCAGATAATGTCACCAAGGTTTTGCTGGTAGAAGTCATGGAATGTTTCTCGCCGAGATTGAGATTCAGACTACTCATTTTACCATTTTCGTCAATTTGAATCAAATCTCCTGTAATTGTGGTAGCAGTAAATTTATTGTTGTATAAGTAAATTTCATTATCTGAAAATGAAATATTGTTTTTTACATTGATGCGTGTTCTCCCGACTCTATCCAGAATTTCAAGCTCTTTCCCTTGCACAAATACAATGTAATCCTTTCTGCCAATTCTAAAATGCCTTGGCTGGGTATTAATGGTGTTGTCGGCTTTTTTATAAGTGAAACCACTAACCGTTTTTCCTTGACCATCGTACATTAATACCGATTTTCCTTGAGTCACCATCAAACGATAGTCGCGCTTATTATCATAATCAAAAACAGATAAGGGTTGCGTAATATTGTCGTTGAATTTTAACGGAAAAGGGGAGACGTCTTTCCCATTTCTATCCAAAACATAGACACGGTTTGGTGTGGCAAAAGCAAGTTGCAATCGTCCATTTTTATACATATCAATCTGTTCGACAGTACCTAAAAGCCTTCCTTCCAATTGTTTTTTCCATAGGACTTTTCCGTTATTGGAAATAAGGTATAGATTGTTTTTTACATCTTGTACTACAATTTCCATTTGATTGTTTGTATGGTTATTTACAAATTGCGGATTGGTCAACAAATCATTGTCCAAGGTGACGCTAACATCCTCTGAAACGGAGTTGGCAACAGTTTTGCCTTTGCTCTTTTTGATAATGACGTTGACGTGTGCAAAATCAATATCTTGAATGAATTGAATGGCGTTGGACTTAAAACCATCAATATTGAGGCTTTTTTCTTCAGAAAAGTTCGTATTCAAAATCTGATTTAATTGTGATGAATTTGAATAAACCATCAATGAGGATTCATCACTCATTTGTTCCATGATATTTTGAAAACTCGAAGTTTCTGATAGGGTGGATGTATTTTGATAACTCGAAATGACGTCCTTCAATAACCCATCACTTTCCGTAAAAATGAAGAAATCGTCAATATTTGCATACTTCGAAGCATTGGTATACGTAATGAATGGGGCAAAATAAGTTGAAAAAAGTTCAGGTTGATCATAAGGAAATATCTCAACTTCACGATACATTTCACTGGCGTTTTGAGTGAGCAGCAAATCAGCCATTGCAGTTGCATCAAGAGAATTGACAATAATAGCTTGCTCACTACCTCGATAAATAACACCAATTTCTGTTGCCGTATCAAAAAGTGATGTTGGTTGTAAGGTGTTGTCTTTCCTGAATTTCAAAAGATTTTCATTAAAGGTCTTATAATTGTTAAATGTTAAGCTCAAAAAACCATCAGCATCAGGTGGACAAATTTTTGACACTTTATTTTCCTGCGGAATGGTATTTTTAAAAACACTTATTAAACTTTTTGAGGAATCAATCGTTTTTGTAATTCCATTGAAGAGCAATTGGTCTTGGGATAAATCACCATCGAGCATAAAATAGTTTGACAACGGAACGTCATTTAAAGCCTTGGTAAAGAAAAATGATGGAATCAAATTCTTATGTTTTGTGTTGATGAGTATCGAAACCGTTTTATCAATATTGGCCGTATTAAAAATATTGACGAGATCTTTATTGACAGTTTTATTGTCTTTGAAGGCTGATTCTGTAAGTGCTCGGTCATTTGACACAAAGAAGATGCTATCTTTCACAGTACTGAATACGATAGAATTGTTGATAGTGGTCTTTGATATGGTCAAATGGTTAAAGGTATATGTTTCGATTGTGCGATTAGGCACAGAATCCAACGTGAACAATCCCTTATGATATTTTGTGACCAATGCAATTTGCAAACTGTCTTGATCGTTTTTTCCGAAACTTATCAAAACATTGTCGGAAGGTTTTAGATAATCTAGATACTTAAGTTGCGATTGAATATTTTTAACATCATTATAATTTGAAAGTTCATCCAATAAACCGTTATTCTTAAAAACACTTTTTAAACCTTCAATAGATTTGGTCTTAATGACAATGGAAGCATTTTCTGGTACTAGTGAAATTAAATTTGAACTTCTTGTTGCATCATTTTCGCATCCTATTAAAATAAAGATAAAAGGAATCAGGAGCCAAAGGTTTCTCATTACGAAGTTTTTTTGCAAATATAAAAAGTTAGAAGTCTAATTTTAATTGTTCTGGTAATAATCTAAATGATTTTCGGTGATATTTAGTGGCCCCATATTTTTTGATGGCTTCTCGATGCTCCTTTGTAGGGTAGCCTTTGTTCTGTTTCCAGTTATACATGGGAAACTCTTCATGAATTTGACACATATAGGCATCTCTATAGGTTTTGGCCAATATGGAGGCTGCGGCAATATTTAGATACTTTCCATCACCTTTAATGATGGTTTGGTGCGGGATAGTTTGGTAAGGTTTAAATCGGTTACCATCCACAATAATATAGTCAGGAACAATATTTAATGTATTTATGGATTGATGCATTGCTAGAATGGATGCATTTAGGATATTTATTTCATCAATTTTTTCTTCAAATACATGAGAAAAAGAAAAGGCAATGGCTTCATCTTCTATGATTGTTTTTAAAATTTCTCTCCTAAATTCAGAAAGTTGTTTGGAATCATTTAACAAAGTATTTTTAAAATTTTCAGGCAAGATTACAGCCGCAGCCGTAACTGGGCCAGCAAGACAACCCCTTCCAGCTTCATCGGTTCCGCATTCATATTCACAATTTGTTAACTTTAATTGTAGGCCCAAAATGTTAAAGTTTGAACAAAGTTAAAATTTTAACGCAACCTTTTAAAAGAATGTGCATCTAATTAATAGTTAGGGCAGGTGTTTTCAGCCTTTTGTGAATACGCTGAATGCCTTTTGGCATTAACATTTTTTTGAGTTAAATACTTGTTTATTTAATATATTATTAAGATGTTTGCGCTAGACTAACTCAAATAATTGTTTTATGAAATTAAAGTTAACATGGTTAATGACGCTTTTTATGGCGTTTATGATTCAAATTTCTTTTGCACAAGAGAAATCTGTTTCAGGAACAATTACATCAGCAGCCGACGGTTTTCCTTTGGCGGGCGTGAACGTAATTGTAAAAGGCACTACTAGAGGAGTGCAATCAGATTTTGATGGTAATTATACCATTAAAGCAAGTGCAAACGAAACTCTTGTGTTCTCTTTTGTCGGTATGAAAACTACTGAAAAAAGTGTAGGTGGGAATAGCACAATTAATGTTCTAATGCAAGAAGATGCCGCGGCATTGGAAGAAATTGTCATTGTAGCATATGGTACTGAAAAAGCATCCAATGTAACATCGGCAATTCAAAGTGTAAAAGCTGAAGACATTGAACAAGTTCCTAATGCTTCGTTAGACCAAATTCTTCAAGGTCAAGCAGCAGGTCTTAATATCCAAACCAGTTCTGGTCAACCAGGTGCGAGTGGTACCGTGTTGTTGAGAGGTAGAAACTCTATCAATGGTAATACTGAGCCGTTGTTCATTATTGACGGTGTTCCAGTTGATGAGGATAACTTTAGAAGTTTGAACTCAAATGACATTACCAATGTATCTGTACTTAAAGACGCTTCTGCTTCTGCCTTATACGGAAACAGAGGTGCTGGTGGTGTTATTATTGTAACCACTAAAACTGGTAAAAAAGGTGGAGGAGTTAAAGTTGCTTACCGCACTCAATATGGTAAATCAACTTATAACGATCCAGGATTTGAGGTAATGAATTCGGAACAAATCTTAAATTATCAAAGAGCTAACAATATTGGTTTGGGTGCCGGAAAGTCAGATGCTTATATCGCTGCTTTGGCTAATTCCGTAAATACCGACTGGAAAACTATTTTCTTTAGAAAAGGTACTACAAACTCTCATGAGGTCAATATTACGACTGGTGGTGATGTAACAACATCCTATAACTCAATCGCTTATTTAGAACAAGAAGGTGTTACTGCTAGAAGTAAAATTCAACGTTTCACTTTCCGTTCAAATGTTTCAACAAGTCTTAATGATAAATTAGATGTGTTTTCTAACATTACCATTAACTTCAGTAAGAACAATTTGCCTCAAGGAGCGTTAAACGGCGGAGGTGATTTGGATAATCCATTCTTGGCGCCTTATACTGCCTTGCCTTTCTTCTCACCATTTAATCCTGATGGATCTTTAAACATCAACGGGAACCCATATTCTAGAGGTGAGGTGGATGCTAACGGAGTTCCTACTGGCACGGCTAATATCAATGGTTTCTTAAATACACCATACCTTACGTTAAATACCAATGCTCTTAATTCTGAAGACGAAAATGAGATGAAAATCGTTGGAAGAATAGGTGGTAATTTAGAAATTGCTAAAAATCTATCCATTGGATCTTCTATAGGTGTTGATTACCAACATCAGGAATTTGAGAACATTGTAAGACCTGAAAGTATCAGAGGAGACATTACTCCTGATCCAAATTCCTTGATTAAAGGGAGCTTATTTGAAGGGTATCAAAGAAATGCGGCTTTTATCGCAAATACAAATGCTAACTATTCAAACGTGTTTAACGAAGTACATGATTTTGATTTTACAATAGGTCTTGAGTATAATAAATCTCATTTCAAGGATTATGGTTTTGTAGGGTACGGTTTAGATCCAAAACTTGTAGGATCGGGTAGTGGTATTACTTCTGGTTCAGTTACTGAAGGTGATGATGAAGCCCAATATTATATTCCAGACGTTTATGGTTCAACTTTTAATGACGGCTTGTTTTCTTACTATGCTGTTGGTAAGTATGATTATGACAATCGATATGGATTGCAAGCTTCTATTCGTCGAGATGCAGCTGCAAGATTTTCCAATACTAACAGATGGGGAACTTTTTGGTCTGTTTCTGGAAAATGGAATATTCACAATGAGTCTTTCTTTAATAAAGACGGTGTCATAAACGAGCTTAAATTAAGAGCTAGTTATGGTGTGGCTGGTAACCAAAGAGTTGGTGGAGCATTTAATTCACGTAGTTTGTACAGCTCTGGAGATGGATATAATGGAACTATTGGCTATTCATTGGCACAAATAGCTAATCCTGATTTGAAGTGGGAAGAAACGGCACAGTTAAATTTAGGTTTGGATTTTTCATTATTGAAATACAAACTGACAGGTACTATCGATGTATATAGTAAAGAAACTACAGATTTGTTTATCGCAAAACCACTATCGTTGCTTTCTGGTACTACAAGTATCAACGCGAATTTAGGGTCACTTACCAACAAAGGTGTTGAGTTAAGTTTGAATTACCGAATATTGGATGGCGACTTTAAATGGTCTGTGAATGGTAATATCGCATACAACAAGAATGAGTTGACTAATTTAGGAGAGAATTATTCTGATCCTATTTTAGCGGGAGGTGGAACTGCATTAGCTGAAGGTTATCCAATCGGAACTTTTTATAGAGTGCGAAATGCCGGTGTAAACCCTGCTGATGGTACATTGCTTTACTTTGATGCTGATGGAAATATTACTAACGTGTACAGTACTGCAAATAGAGTGCTTTTAGATAAGACACAAGATCCTAAATATGTTGGTGGTTTTGGAACTGATATCTCTTACAAAGGATTTTCACTTAACGCTTTGTTCACCTATGCTGCTGACCAATGGCGTTTGAACGGAAGTTATGGTTTGATTGAAGATACTTCGTTAGCAGGTTTCTTGAATATGTCAACAGCTGTATTAAGAGCATGGCAACAGCCTGGTGATGTTACTGATATACCGGGTTACACCGCGGCTTCATTGAGAATTTCAAATCCAACTGACAGATATTTGGAAGATGCATCTTTCTTAAGATTAAGAAATGTGTCATTATCTTACTCGTTGAATAAAGATATGTTAGAGAGAACAAAGTTATTTACTAATGTTAGAATTTATGTACAAGGTCAAAACTTATTGACATTTACTAAATGGAGAGGTTTCGACCCAGAATCAAACATAGCTAGTACATTCTTTGAATATCCAACTCCTAAAACTGTCACCGTAGGATTTGATGTAGAATTTTAAAAAAAAAGAATAAACATGAAAAAAATATTTATAATAACTATGGTTTCAATGTTTGCATTAAGTTCTTGCAACGATGCACTTGAAATTTTACCTGAGGATAATATTCCAGCAGAAGTGGCTTTCCAGAGTGTTGCAGATTTGCAAAATGGTCTGAATGCTATTTACAGACAATATAGCCCTTTCAACACCATTGATTATGGTTCGACTTTTACAGACGATACTAAAATTGGCGCTGATAATGGAGGTCAAAAAGTAGCTTTTCACAATTGGGTGTTAAATCCTGGTTCAGCGGAGGCTCAAAATATGTGGTTGAACGATTATGCAACCATTAATTCTATTAATAGAGTTTTAGCTGCTGCAGAGACAATAACTCCTTTAGAATCACAACAACAGCAATACAATAAAATTTTAGGTGATTGTTATGCGTTAAGAGCTTTTCTACATTTGGAGTTGCTTTCTTATTATGGAGTGTCTTTTGACGCTGCTGCGCCTGGTATACCGTATTCTGATTTCGTTGTTGTTTTTGAACAATTACCTCGTTTGACAACTGGTGAAGTTTTTGAAAGAATCAATGAAGATTTAGATACAGCTTTTGATTTAATTGACCCATCTTATACAGATGTAGGTTATGTGACAAGAGATTTTGTAACTGCTATGAGAGCGAGAACAGCTTTATATTCGGGCAACTCTGCTCAAGGTTTGGCCGCTACACAAACTCTAATTGCAGAATATCCTTTAGCAGATCAGCTTCAATATGTGAACATGTTTGGAGATGATTCTGATAATACCGAGGTGATATTTAAACTTTACAGAATAGCAGGTACCAATGATCAAATCATAGGTGGAGTGTGGTATTTTACCGGTACAGGAGGTGCTTTCTTGGAAATGTCTAATGAGTTTTATGATTTGATTAGCGCAAATCCAAGTGATATTAGATTTCCTGTCAACGTGGACCTTGCAACAACGGATCCTGCGAATAATGTACATAATATTGGTAAATATTTAGGTAAGGGAGGATTCAATTACATAAATGATATCAAAGTATTCAGGGTATCAGAAATGTATTTGATTAGAGCAGAATTATTGGCTAAAGGTGGTGATTATAATGGAGCCGCATTATTGTTGAAACAAGTGCGCGATGCAAGAACTGGTTCTTCAACTGTACAGTCTTCATTCTCTACCTTACAAGCTGCTATAAATGAAATACTTATTGAAAGACAAAAAGAATTGGCTTATGAAGGTCATAGATTTGTGGATGTAAGAAGAACGAATAGTATTACCAATGCTGGTTTTGAAAGAGCTGATGCTGACTGTGGAGGCGGAACGCCTTGCTCACTGGCGGCAAGTGATAACAGATTTGTTTTTCCAATACCTCTAGCTGAGACTAATGGAAATACTGTGATTGAACAAGCACCTGGATATAATTAAAAAAAAATGTTTAATATGAAAAATTTTATAAAATTTCTTGCCATAAGTTTGCTATTGTCTTCTTGTGGTGATTTTGAACCAGTAATTTTTGATCCAAATACGGGTCAAACGTTAGTTTTCTTTTCTAAAACCACATCGGCTTTAGAGGTTACTATTGATGATACTGGTAGTGTAGACGTGCAAATTGGTGTAAATACATTATCTAGCTCGGATAGAACAGTAACTGTTGCAGTAAATACAAGTCCTACACTTACAACAGCTGCATCAGAAAACTATTCTGTACCAACAACTGTTGTAATTCCAGCAAATGAGTATTTTGGTCAATTAACCGTCACTGGTGTTGATAATTCTGTTGAAACAACAGCTGAAATTATTACTATCAATCTTGTTTCTATCGATGGTGGTGGTCAAATTTCTGCAGCGAACCATACAATTTCGATTTTTCAGGTATGTCCTGTGAACGCTCCTTTTACCGGTAGCTACCTCATGGAACAAATTACGGCAATAAACCCTGAAGATGGTGTGGAATGTTTTTCTGACCAAATTTTAGATATTACCTCTACTGGTGCTACAACCAGACAATTTAAGGCTGTATATCTGGAAGGATTGGGTATTGGACAACCTGCTTCAACTGTGCCTTTTGGATTGGTATGTAACGAAGTCATCGTTGCACCAGGAATCGGAACAGGTTTGGTATGTGTACAAGGGCAACCTGCAATTACATTGGGACCTGGAGCAGTACCTGCAAACTATGACGCTGATGACGATTCAGTTTTTGAATTGACATTAACAGAGTATGTGACTGATGGTGGTTGTGGAGCTCCTCCGTATCAAACAACTTTTAGATTCACTAAACAATAAAAAATAATAATTATGAAAAATACTATAAAAATAGTTTGCGCTTTATTATTGGTTCTTGGTTTTGGTTGTAGTGAGAGTGATGGTAGATTTCAGGATGTTCCAACATCAGGATGGGTTGAATTTACTCCACCTACCGCTGCAAGAACAATTAGCTCTTTGACGACTGACATTAGTTTGCCGGTAAGTATCAATGTTCCTCAATATCCTAATGGATTAAATGTTAATTATTCATTAGTTGCGGTTCAAGGGGATTTCACTCCTTATGTGTCTACTACAGGTTCTATGTATGTTGAGCCAGTTGATGATCGTTTCCCTTTTCCAACAATCGATTTGACTTTCTCTAACTTAGATAATGTTGCAGATTTGGTCATTTTTGACGTTGTATTACAAAGTGTTGATCAAGATGGTGTTACTGTTGGCGCTGATGAAAACAGTATTACAAGCTACAGGATTACAATTCCTTGCTCTGTCAATGTCGGGACTGCTTATAATGCAAGTGTTTATTCTGATGAATTAGGTCTAGACGACACAAATAATGAGGATTATGCATATACTGCGAATTTGACTCAATTGTCGGCAACTTCTTGGTCTATTGATTCAGCTTGGGGGCCAAATTTCGTGGCTAACTTGACCGGAAATCCTGCTTACCAAGGACAATTAGTTTATAATGGTACTTTAACTTTAAATGCCAATGGTTCTGTTACTATGACCGGTACATCGCCAAACAGACCGGGTGGAACAGGTACTTACGATCCTTGTTCAGATACGTTTGTTTTAAATTTAACACAAGCGACTTTTACAACGGCATTTACTGTAAGAACAGTATTGACACCTCAAAATTAATTTATATTCATCACTTCTTATGGAGTGTATGATAAGCAAATAATGAAGATTTAAAACCATCAAAAGTTTACTTTTGATGGTTTTTTATTTTACAAATCAAACCTCTTCATACTTTATTTAAAACTAAACCGTTTTAAATTTTTACTTTTGCGGAATATTAAAAACCTATGGGCAAATTTTTCTGGATTTTCATACTGTTTATCTGCTTCTATAATGCAAATGCGCAAAAGCTCACCCCACTTAAAAAAAATTTGGATGAAAGGGTTGTAAATGATACGACAGCAGTTTCTCGAACAAGCACCACAAACAAAGGTGTAAAAAATGAAAGCGCAACCATAGATATGTACAAAATCATCTCGTTTTCAAAAGACACTACCAATGTTGATACCACACTTACCATCCAAAAGGAATATAAATACAACTATTTAAGAAAGGATAATTTTGAACTGATTGCATTTTCCAATATAGGACAAGCATATAACACTTTAAGTCTCGATTTTCAAAACACTACTACAATGCCTCTCTTCGCCGCAAGGGCCAGACATTTTAATTATATGGAAATTGAAGATGTCAATTATTTTGAGGCTCCCACACCTTTGACGGAATTAATGTATAAAACGGCTTTTGAACAAGGACAGCTGCTTGATGCCTTTTTTACAACTAATATTTCTAAACAATTTAATTTCTCCATAGCTTATAAGGGATTACGTTCTCTTGGTAAATATCAACATATATTGACAAGTACAGGTAATTTTAGATTTACAACAAACTACACAACCAAGAACGATAGATATCAGGCTAGAGCACACATATTTATGCAGGATGTCTTAAATGAAGAAAATGGAGGATTAACAGATGAAGGAGTTCAGAATTTTGAATCTGGGGAAGATGAGTTTTTAGATCGTTCTGTATTTGATCCTAATTTTGAAAATGCACAAAACACCTTGAGGGGCAAACGATTTCATTTAGAACATCAATATAATTTGCTTCAGCAGAAAGACTCTCTGTCAAATAATATAATAGCAATTGGGCAAGTTATTTCCTTTGAAGACAAGTATTACGAATTTAGTCAAGATTCACGATCTGATTACTTCGGTGATTCGTTCAGAGAAACGACTTTAAATGATAAGGTAACATTGGAAAATTTTTATAACCGATTTTTTCTTAATTATAAAAACAACATTGTAGGTGATCTGACTTTTAACGTTGACTATAATAATTATAATTATGGGTATAATTCATTGGTCATATTAAACAATCAAACAATTCCAAACCGTTTAAAAGGAAGTGTTTTTAACGTAGGAGGAAGTTACAAAAAAAGAATTGGACAGTTTGATGTCAATGGAGAAATAGGCATTAACCTGTCCGGCGATTTTAATGGTAATTTTCTAACGGCTCAAGCTTCATACAAACTTACTGATGATCTGTTTGTAAAAGGGACTTTCAATACCAGTTCGCACGCACCCAATTATAATTGGCTCTTATATCAAAGTGATTATATAAATTATAATTGGGATAATAGTGGTAGTTATGATAATATAAGTACACAACAGCTGTCTTTTGATCTTATGTCTCAAAAACTGGCGACAATATCATTCGATTATAGCACAATTACTAATTATGCATACTTCGGACAAGATGAGTTGGGCAATGTAAAGCCATTCCAAAGTAGTGCCACAATAAATTATTTAAGGCTTAAGGCAGGAAGAGAAATTAAATACGGGAAGTTCGCTTTGGATAATACGATTATGTACCAAACAGTCTTAAATGGAGATAATATCATAAACATTCCGCAAATCATCACCAGAAATACACTTTATTTTTCAAGCGATCTATTCAAAAAGGCAATGTTCCTTCAAACAGGGGTGATATTCAATTATTTCACAAAATATAATATGAACGCCTACGACCCATTGTTGGCCGAATTCTATGTTCAAAACGATACCGAACTTGGAAGCTTTCCTCGGCTCGACTTCTTTATCAATGCAAAAATAAGACAGACCCGAATATTTCTGAAGGCAGAACATTTCAACTCCTCATTCACAGGATACAATTATTATTCCGCCCCCAACTATCCCTACAGAGACTTTACGGTCCGTTTTGGGCTCGTTTGGAACTTCTTTTTATAGTTAGAGCGTTACCTCGCCAAAAAGCGAGGTCGGGCTTTCGGCAGTCGCTTCCAGATTTTTAAAAAATCTGGAGAGCTCCAACAATGCCTCAATCCCTAACGCAGACCATCCCCAATTCAAAATTTATAATATAAATCGTAGCTAATCCCAAACGCAATAACCTATGAATCAGCTTTAAGGAAAATCCTTAAAAAAAAACTTCAAAAAAAGTTCGGAAAAGTTTTGCTGGAAATAAAAAAACGGTTGTATATTTGCACCCTCGTAAAAGCGGAAGGCCGTTGGGCAAGGCGCAAAGCGGGGCGTTCTTTTAAGCAACAAACAGAAACAAAAAAAATAATTTAAATTATTTTGATTTTTTGTTTGTCAGAGAAGAAAAAGGGTTTTATATTTGCACCCGCTTAAGGAGGAAAGTCCTTTTGCAAAGAGAGAGAAGTTCATTAACATATTGAATTG
>DINI01000017.1 GCA_002426755.1 Flavobacteriaceae bacterium UBA5544 | reverse complement strand
TCGGTCGGGAGCGGGTTGGCGTTATTCTGGGCGTTGATAAGGGTCTCGTGGTAGGAAAGGGACAGCCCGGGCGCTCCGCCCGTTATCTGTGGCGCGGCATCGGAAAGGGTGAACATGCCGAAGCCGTCGTTGTTCGGATCGCAGTAGCCCAACGGGTCCGGCTCAAAGGCCACGGGGGCCTGGGCCACCTGGAGAACGAGCGCCGTGATGTCATAACAGCCCGTGGTGCTGTTCTCAACCCTGGCATAGACCGTCTGCCCGTTGGAAAGGTTGGTATACGGTATCGGCAACGGGGACGTTCCGGAAACGGCATCGGCAGATGTGAGGTGGTAGCTAACAACTG
This sequence comes from Flavobacteriaceae bacterium UBA5544, assembly GCA_002426755.1. Taxonomy (GTDB): domain Bacteria; phylum Bacteroidota; class Bacteroidia; order Flavobacteriales; family Flavobacteriaceae; genus JBPOFM01. The sequence goes on along the minus strand of DINI01000017.1, from coordinate 150,492 downwards.
ATGTTGGGTCACCCCCAGTTATCTCATTGTCCTTAACGGTAAGGTCAATCTGAGTGATCCCGTCCGGCACATTGTCGTCGCAGACCACCAAAGGCGTAGGGGCGATGACCGTCGGCAAGGGGTTGACGATAAGGGAGAAGGTGGTGGTGGTCGAGCAGCCCGTAAGCGTGTTCTCGAGGCGCACATAGACGGTCTGCGGACTGCCGGCGTTCGGGAACGGCCCGGCAATCGCGCCCGTGCCCGTGTCGGCATCCGACTGTGTCTGGTGGTAGCTCACGCTGATATTGGGCTGGCCGCCGGTCGCCTCCGCATCCCTGGTGGAAAGGTCAAAAAGCTCCTGCCCGTCCCCTGGGTTGTTGTCGTCGCAAAGTGCGTAGTCGGATATCGGGAATACCGTCGGCAGCGGGTTGACCAAAAGGTCCAGTGGCGCCGTGTCGTAGCAGCCGGTGGCAACGTCCTCGACCCGCACGTAAACGGTCTGCAGGAAAGGACTGCCGCTATTGGTATACGGGATCACGAGAGCGCCCGATCCCGAATCGGCATCGGCCTGTGTGGCGTGGTAGGTGACCGCCATGCCCGTCTGGCCGTTCAGTGCCTGCGAATCGCGCAGCGAAAGGTCGAACTGCGCCACCCCGTCCGTATTGTCATCGCACACCTCAAGGGCCGAAAGCGCGTTGGCAACCGGCAAGGGGTTCACCATCAGTTCCAGCGTCGTGGTGCTGTAACAGCCCGTGGAACTGTCCTCCAGCCTCACGTAGAGGGTCTGCGCACTGCCGGTGCTGGTGTAAGGGTCGCCAAGAGCCCCAGTCCCCGACTCCGCCTCGGACAGCGTCAAATGGTAGGTCACCGTGACCCCAGACTGGCCGTTCAGTACAGCCGATGTCGCATCCCCCAACATGAAATCCGCAGTCCCAATCCCATTGGCGTCGCACTCAAAAAGGGTCACTACTGAAGTGACAAAGGGCAAAGGGTTAACCGTTAGGCTGAAGGTGGTGATACCATAGCAATCAGGAGTAATATTTTCAAAAACTCTCGCATATATGGTTTGAGAGTTTGAATTGTTGGTATAATTGGAAGGATTAGAAATAGGATTATTAGCCGATTCAGCATCCGTCTGTGATTCATAATATATAACCGTATAGTCCGATGATGGTTGAATTCCTAATATTGTAGGGGTTTGTTGAAGTAAATTGAATTGTCCAAAACCGTCATTGCTCGCATCGTCACACACAAATAAATCGTTTGGTTCGTTCGCCGAAGCCCTATCATTCACTACCAAATTAAAAACTGGATTTGAAGAAACTGTTGTACAATTTGCATTACCCTCACTTTCCAATCTTATATAAATAGGTTGGGGATTCACTGTATTTAGGTATGGACCTAGAATGGCATTTGAACCAGAATTGGCATCTGCAAAAGAGGCATAATAAGTGACATGAAAATTCGTTGAAGGTTGGCTACCGAGAATTGTTGCGCTTTGAGTCTCTAAATCAAACTGCTCAATTCCGTCGTTTGAAAAATCATCACATACTGCAAGATCTGAAACCGGATTGATGGTTGGCTGCGCAATGATATTTAAAGTAAACGAAGTGGTATCATAACAATCTGAACCTAGATATTCTAACCTAGCATAAATTGTCTGGCCATCAGTTCCTGAATATATATCTGGCGTGGTGATATTATTTGTATCCGTATCCGCATCCGCCTGTGATTCATAATAATTAATCACATAATTTGCTGTATCGCTAATTGAACCTAATATTAGAGGGTCGTTTTCCGTTAAATCAAAATTGTAAGGTGCTGTACCAGGGTTACATAAATACAAATCTTCAACTGAACTAGCTGCAAAACTTGGATAAAATTCAACAAAGATAGAATCGCTGGTTTCACAACCTGCCGCAAAAAATACGTCCACACTGTAAGTTCCAGTTTCGGTGACATCGATTGTTGGTCCCGTTTCCCCTGGAATGACATTACCTTCTAGATACCATGTATGAGTTGCATTAGGCGCTTGGGTGTCTAATGTTATAGTTCCTCCATCACATTGCGCTGTGCCGCTTGCAATTGTAATATCGTCTCCCAATTCACCACCCAAAACAAAACTTCCTGCTTCAAGAAATATGGCAGAATCCCATCGTGCGTCATTCTGGTCGGCCATGACCAATTTAATTTCATAGGCAACTCCCATTGTCACATTTGCAACCGCTGTCAATACTTGAGTTCTACCATTATAATTTGTGTCTGTCGTAGTTCCTGACAATACATTTGAATTATATCCTTCAAAATACTGGGGATTTGATGTACAATCTGGATTTATACTAACATTCGTTGTGCTAACTGGTGTAATTCCATCCTGTAACACCGCAATATTTGTATAGGTTGTTGTGCCTGCTTCTCTCAACAAGAAAGCAAAACTATCGGAATATAGACATTCATAGTTATCATTATATTCTTCCGAAGCCAGAATATATCGGAAACTAATTGTGTTTGCGGTAGGTACAAAATTGAATTTTATAAAGACTGCATCTTCGGTACCTGTTTGGCCCAATGCTGATTCCAAATCAAGGTCTCCTGGTTGATTATAGGCTGTACTAACCAAATTTGTATTTATGGAGTTTCCACCATCATATGCCGTCCCACTCGTTAGTACTATACCTTCTTCAAAAGGAAAATCAATGGCACCACCTCTTGTAAAGTATCCATAATTTTTAGTTTGATATTCATCATTATCTCCTATCACCTGAACTAAAAAATTATCCACTGCGGAGCAACCTCCGGACACCAATACATTTTCTATCAGTTGTTGAGGCGTGTAGGACGATTCAGGATATGCCTCATTATTAACTGTTATGATATTCTGTAACACCAAAACGGATATGGATGCCGTGCCAAAACATCCCTGTGGATTTGTATCCGTTACTTTGAAAGTTACGTTATAAGTTCCAGGGATATTAAATGTATGGGAAACTGATTGACCAGTCACTACAGGACTTCCATCTGCAAAGTTCCAACTATAGATTGCACCTGTACTATTGTTGGTTGCATCTGTTCCATCTCCAGAAAAAGTGGAGCTACCATTAAAATCTACAGATTGACCCGGAAAAATGGTAATAACTCCTGAACCGCTAGCTATTGGTGTTGTACTGTCAATTGTTGGTGTGATGGTCTGACAGGGTTCTGCACATAAAATATTAGCAGCAAATCCAGAGCCCGTTCCGCTCGAATCACTAATAAATTGTAACGTTATACACCCACTTGTATTGGTCGCTGATGCTGAAACCAATCCAGGGCTGTTGCTCGGAGACCCAGAGTATGAACCAATTAACGGTGCTGATGTATCTGGCCCATCATATATTTTTAAAATATCTCTGTCTAATTGTGTGTTAAACGCGGTAAAATCTAAAATTATAAAATCGTTTGGATCAGTTGCACAAATTGTGGTTACATAATTTTCGTTACTGCTATAGTTTCCTGCAGCGCCCCCAGAGTCGTAAAACCTGTCTGGTGCGCATCGATTAAATGTTCCATTTTGCATAAAAACATCTTGTGAAAATGCATTTATTGAAACAAACAAAGCAATCAAAAAGTAAAATTTTTTCATCTAGAGACTATTATGGAAATTTATATTTAATCAATCTTTGTTTTTAATAAAATTCTTTAAAAACAAATTCTAATTTAATCCCAAAAGAATCAACTGATTAAACTATAAAACCCACAACTGAAATTTAAAGGGATTTTTAAATAAGCGGGAAATTTAAGAAAATTTAACTAATTCTTTCTACGATTAATGAATAAAAATCAGAGTTTAACACATACATCCGATTAACAATTATTTCAATTTTAAAAGCATTAAAGCCCTCGTTAAATTAGCTTTAATAGAGCCAACTTAAGTTTTATAATTTGTAATTTTGCATAAATTTTAGAATTCAAATGAAAATTTCGATAAAAGAGACAAACAATCCGACAATCTTAAAATTTGAAGCCGATTCTTTTTTGACTAATCATGAAAGTTTTGAATTCAATAATATTGATGAGGCTACGGCGTCACCATTGGCACAGCAACTATTCTACCTTCCATTTGTGAAGAAGGTTTATATTTCAGGTAATTTTATCGCTATTGAACGTTATAACATTGTGGAATGGAAAGATGTTCAAGCTGATGTAGCTGAACAAATTGAGAATTATTTGAATAACAATGGGGTTGTTATCAGTGACACATCGGTCAGCAAAAAAGTTCCCGTAACGGTCTATGCCGAGAGCACACCAAATCCATCCGCAATGAAATTTGTGGCGAATAAAAAATTGGTTACCTCAACTCATGATTTTACCTCTATTGATGAGGCTAAATATTCTCCTCTAGCAACACAATTATTTCATTTGCCATTTGTAAAAGGGGTTTTTATGGACGAAAATTATATCTCAATCACAAAATATGATGTGGCAGAATGGAATGATATCACCATGGAACTTCGTGACTTTATCAGAAATTACATTGAAAATGGTAAAGAGATCGTCATTGCAAATGCTCCAGAAGTTATAAAAAAATCATCTGAACAATTAGATATAACTTACGAAAATCTTGATGATACCTCCAAAGAAATCATCAATATTTTGGAAGAATATGTGAAGCCAGCAGTAGCAAGCGATGGCGGCAATATTCAGTTTGAATCCTATAATCCTGAAAGTAAAACGGTCAAGGTTATTTTGCAAGGTGCTTGCAGTGGGTGTCCTTCCTCAACCTTTACCTTAAAAAGCGGAATTGAAAATATGCTAAAGGAAATGATGAAAGGCAAGGTTGAACTTGTCGAAGCAATAAACGGTTAAATTTCTGTATCTTTATAATTCGAAGAATTATTAATTTAAATTTATAATTATGTCAGTATTAAAAGTTATCGAAATCATGTCTAATTCCAACGAAAGCTGGGAAGATGCAACAAGGAAAGCCGTAAAACACGCAGCAAAAAGTGTGAAAAATATAAAATCGGTATATGTAAGGGAACAGAGTGCAGTTGTGAAAGATAATGAGGTTACCGAATTTAGAGTGAATCTAAAAATCACTTTTGAAGTCAACTAAACTAAAAAAAAATCAAAAAAAGCACTCGTATTGAGTGCTTTTTTTATGCACTATTATTTCGTTAACTTTGAGATATGCGAAGCCTTATACTTATTGGTTTTTTAATCATCTTAAGTTGTCAAGGTCAAAATGGAAAGCAAATGACCCACAAATATACCAACGACCTCATCAATGAAAGTAGTCCATACCTGTTACAGCACGCTCATAATCCTGTCAATTGGTTTGCTTGGGATGATGACGCCTTAACTCTTGCAAAAAAACAAAATAAACTCATTATCATCAGTGTTGGTTATGCCGCTTGCCATTGGTGCCATGTGATGGAACATGAAAGTTTTGAAGATGAAGAAGTGGCGCAAGCGATGAACAAAGATTACATCAGCATCAAAGTAGATAGGGAAGAACGCCCCGACATTGACCAAATTTACATGAATGCCGTGCAACTTATGACTGGTTCTGGAGGCTGGCCAATGAATGTGATTGCTTTGCCAGACGGGCGGCCAGTTTGGGGTGGCACTTATTTTAAGAAGGAGCAATGGATTAGTGCATTGAAGCAAATTTCTAAATTATACCAAGCGAATCCTGAAAAATTACAGGAGTATGCAGACCAATTGGAGCGCGGTATCAAGAACATGGATGTAGTGAACTTTAATTCTGAAGAACCTAACTTTAGTACCAAATTTATTTCCGAAATTATTCATAATTGGTCTAGGCAATTTGACCATACTAAAGGTGGAATGAGCAGAGCACCAAAATTCATGATGCCCAATAATTATCATTTCTTAATGCGATTTGCACATCAGACAAAAGATAAAAAACTGCAAGAGTATGTCAATCTGACCCTAACGCAAATGGCTTATGGTGGCGTCTTCGACCAAATTGGAGGCGGCTTTTCGCGATATTCTGTGGATGACAAATGGCATGTGCCTCATTTTGAAAAAATGCTGTATGACAATGGACAATTGGTTAGTTTGTATGCTGATGCCTATTTGATTACAAAGAATGAACTGTATAAAGAAACCATTGTTGAAACTTTAAAATTCGTCGAACGGGAACTTACAGGTAATGAAGGTAATTTTTATTCTTCTCTGGATGCAGATAGCAATAATAATGAAGGGAAGCTCGAAGAAGGCGCTTACTATGTATGGCAAAAAGAAGATTTAAAATTGATTTTGAAAGACGATTACGAGTTGTTTTCAGATTATTATAATGTTAATGCTTACGGTTTTTGGGAACACAATAATTATGTTTTGATACGCAAAGATGACGATGCATCCATTCTAAAAAAATATCATTTGACTCTTAAAGATTTATTGATAAAAAAAGAATCCTGGCGAAAGATTTTATTAGAAGAACGCAACAAAAGACAGCGACCTCGATTAGATGACAAAACCCTGACCTCTTGGAATGTCTTGATGCTCAAAGGTTATATAGATGCATATCGTGTTTTGGGCGATACTGTCTATTTGGACATTGCAATTAAAAATGCTGAATTCATATTGAGCAAACAGTTGCGAGAAGATGGCGGATTGAATCATAACTATAAAAACGGGAAAAGTTCTATTAACGGCTTTTTAGAAGATTATGCTGCAACTATTGACGCTTTTATGGCATTGTACGAGCAAACATTGAATACAAAGTGGCTTTTTTCAGCACGAGATTTGACCAATTATACGTTCGACCACTTTTTTGACGACCAAAGCAAACTTTTCTTTTTTACTTCCAATGAGGATGCCGATTTAGTTAGTAGAAGTATTGAATATAGAGACAATGTTATTCCTGCAAGCAACTCAATCATGGCCAAAAATCTGTTCAAATTATCTCATTATTTAGACAATGAACATTTTTATAGAACTGCCAAAATTATGCTTAACAACGTAAAACCCGAAATACACGAATACGCATCTGGTTATTCCAATTGGTTGGATTTGATGCTTAATTATACTGAACCATTTTATGAAGTTGCCATTATTGGAAATCAGGCTTTCAACAAAATTTCAGAGTTGAACGAACACTATATGCCAAATAAAATAACAGTCGGAAGTATAAAAACCGAATCACTACCCCTACTTGAAAATAGATATGTCAAAGATAAAACACTGATTTATGTGTGTGTCAATAAAACTTGTAAGCTTCCTGTTTCGACCATTGAAGAAGCTTTAACTCAATTAAAAAATTAATCATGAAAACACTGCAATTAATTTTAGTTTCGATTGTAATCATAGAGCACATCTACTTTTTGATATTGGAAATGTTTCTATGGACCACCCCAAAAGGCATCAAAGCATTTGGTTTAAAAACCAAAGCATTTGCTGAAGAAACCAAAGTATTGGCTGCAAATCAAGGATTATACAATGGTTTTCTAGCTGCTGGGTTGATTTATTCTTTAATTTCAAATGACAAAAACACAATGATATTCTTCCTCATTTGTATTGTCATTGCTGGGATTTACGGAGCCTATTCCACAAAAAAAATAAAGCTGTTTTATCTTCAATCCATCCCTGCATTATTTACATTAATCTTAACAGTTTAAATTTTTCTCTTTTTATTATTTTTCTTTTTTTTGTAAAAATTTTACTATGAAAAATATACTGATTGCTTCACTTCTCATGTCATTTTGTTTCAATATCTCTACAGCTCAAGAAGAGTATGTAGCTGATATTAATCAAATTGGCAACACTGGTGGTAGCTTAATGCTTTCTACAGCCAAACCAAGAACCAATATCAATGTTGAGGGAACTCCGTATATTACCGAAAGTTATTTCCCTATTAAATTAACTTCTTTTGAAGAAAGAAACTTTCAAGCACGTTACAATGGTTACAATGGCGATATGGAAGTATTGGATGTTGATAAAGGCAGCGTTTTTGTACTAAATAAAAATTTCAACAACTACAAAGTAGATTTTATTGGATTGAACAAAACATATAAAGTTTTTAAATATGTGGATGACAGTGGTGTTCTTTCTAATGATTTCTTCGTTGTTTTGACTTCAAACAACAACTTAAAATTATTGAAAAAAGAGAATGTAAAGTTCTACGGTGAGCGCATTGCAACAAGTACTTATGACAAACCTCGTAAAGCTAATTACAAAAGAGGTAACGATGAGTATTATATTGTCATTGGTGATACCAATGCACAACCTTTTTCAACAAGAAAAAAAGATATTGCAAAACAGTTCTCTGGTTCATCCAAAAAAATCCTTGATTACATTAAAACCAATAAATTGAAAACTTCTAAAGATGAAGATTTGATTCAAGTAATTAACTACATCAGTACACTTTAGTAAAAAAAATAAATAATTATAAAATCCATTGATTGTTGCACAACAGTCAATGGATTTTATATTTAGAACGAGAAATCGTACCTTTAAGTTTTAACAAAACAATATAAAAATGGACGTACAAAAATGGATTGATGCCGGATATGATTTACTGATTATTTATGCCCCAAAGCTTATTGCAGCTATTCTCATATGGATTATAGGGTCTTGGGTTATTAAGATGATCACTAAAGGGATGAAAAAAGCTTTGGATAAAGGTGATTATGACATCAGCCTCAAAAAGTTCTTACTAAACCTTATTGGTTGGTTGTTGAAAATCGTGTTAATTATAGTCGTACTAGGCACTGTAGGAATTGAGACAACATCCTTTGCGGCAATCCTTGCAGCGGCAGGTTTAGCAGTTGGATTGGCACTTCAAGGTTCGTTGGCTAATTTTGCAGGTGGTGTACTAATAATGATATTCAAGCCAATAAAAGTTGGTGATTTTATAGAAGCACAAGGAGAGGCTGGAACTGTAAAAGAAATTGAAATTTTCACCACTAAACTAACGTCGCCAGACAATAAAGAAATTATTATTCCTAATGGGAAATTATCCAATGATAATATTGTCAATTATTCTGCTTTGGACATGCGTCGTGTTGATATGGTATTTGGGGTAGGTTATGATTCCGATATCAAGCAAACCAAAGAGCTTTTGATGGAGCAATTAACTTCTCACCCATTAGTATTGAAAGATCCTGCACCATTGGTAAGACTAACCGAATTAGCTGACAGTTCATTAAATTTCAACGTGCGGCCATGGGTTAAAACTCCAGATTATTGGGGCGTTTATTATGATATTATGGAAAGCTCTAAAAATGCTTTGGATGCTGCAGGAATCGATATTCCATATCCTCACAATGTTCAGATTAACAAAGAGAATTAAGGTTTTAAACCAATAAATTCCTTTAAATAATAAGGTTCAAAATAAGCGACATCTTCGATGTCGTTTTTTTTATATTTAAGATGTGCCAAAGTTCCCATTTCCTTTGCGGAAGGCAATTTTCCTTCTACAAAAATGGCATTGGGATGAGTGATAAGCGTTTTTGCTTTCTCAACGCCATTCCCTATGAAATAAACTTTACCTTTTTCTAAATAGGTTTGAAACGAAGATTCATCCAATATCTCGGCCTCAGTGGCTCTAATTTTATGATATTTAAAATCATAAATGGACGAATAAACCTCCATTCTCCGAGCATCCAGCATTGGAACGATAACTCCTTCTTCACTCTCTATTTGCAGTGTCAAAGATTCAAGAGTATCCACAGAAACTAAAGGGACGTTCAAGGCATAACAAAGCCCTTTTGCTGCCGAAACTCCAATACGTAGTCCTGTATAGGAACCAGGGCCTTTGCTCACTGCAATTGCAGCCAATTGCGACAGGTCAATTTGTGCCGATTTCATCACGGCATCAATAAAAACATGCAAGGATTCAGCATGGGAATAAGTAAGGCTATTGTCTTCCTTTAAAACCAAAATCTCTCCTTCTTTAGAAAGAGAGACTGAACAGTTGGTTGTTGCGGTTTCTATGTTTAGTATGTATGCCAATTCAGAACAAATTATTTCTCTTCTACTTTTTCAATTTCCTTTTTCTGCTCAACCTTGTCTCCAGATTTTAATGTCTTGGAAACAACGTTGTAAGGGCCAGTGATGATTTGGTCACCTTCCTTTAAACCTGAAATAATCTCAATCTTAGAATCATCTTGAATACCTGTTTTTACGACACGTAATTTAGCTTCTCCGTTACTCAAAACAAATACACATTCAAATTTTTCTTCTTCTTCAACATTAGGTTTATTAGTCGAGTCTGTAGGTTTTGTATATCCTTTTTTAGTCGAGGTTGTATCTGTTTTTATCACAATAGCACTGATTGGTACAGCAACTGCATTTTTACGTTGATTGGTAAGAATATCAACAGTTGCGGTCATACCTGGTCTAAAAGGTGAATAATTTTCTGGTTTATCCTTCATTAAATCTGCATATGATTCCTCAAGGATTCTCACTTTTACTTTAAAATTAGTTACTTGGTCTGCCGTTAAAGTTTCACCAGCGGAATTAGCTATCTCGGTAACCACACCTCTAAATTCCTTTTTTAAATAGGCGTCTACTTCAACAATAGTTGAGTCTCCAATTCTGACTTTGACAATGTCATTTTCGTTGACATCAATCTCAACCTCCATATTGTTGAGGTTGGCAACTCTCAATATTTCCGTACCTGCCATTTGTTGCGTTCCTACAACACGCTCGCCCAATTCAACATCAAGTTTTGAAATTGTTCCGCTCATTGGAGCATAAATTGTAGTACGGTTGAGATTATCTAAAGCTTCATTAACTGATGCACCTGCACTTTGAACATTATAATAGGCTGATTGCTTATTTGCTTGGGCTATTTCGTAAGATGACACGGCTTTGTCCCAATCGGCTTTTGAAATAATACCTTTTTCAAAAAGTTGTTTGTTTCTATCGTAACTTAATTTGGCTTCTCTTAATGATGCCTCAGCTTGTTCCAAGCCTGCTTTTACATTTTGATAACCAGCTTGTGAACGGCTCACAGCAGATTGAATTAAATCTGGGTTAACTCTTACCAGTAAATCTCCCTTTTTGACTTGTTGTCCTTCTTTAAATGGCAAATCAATAATTTCACCTGATACTTCACTTGAAATTTTTACTTCTATTTCAGGTTGAATCTTTCCAGTAGCAGAGACTTTTTCGACGATTGTAGCCAACTCTACCTTTTCAATTTCTACTTCCTTAAAATTTCCTTTTTTACCGAACCAACCTAAACTGGAACCAGCCAATAATAGTACAATTATCAAGACTACGGCAATCAATAGGATTTTTACTGTTTTACTCATGATGGTTAATTTAATTTTAAACGTTTGTGTTTAAAAAAATAGCTGTTTTAAAATTACTAAAATTTAAGTTCATCTACAGGAATGCCAAAATATAATTCCAGAACCTTCAATTTGAATATATAATCGTATTTCGCACGATTTACCTCAATTTTTGCATTGTCATATCTCAATTTTGATTGGCTAAAATCGAAAGCATTGGTCAAACCCACATCGTAACGTTCTTTTGCATAATCATAAGCCAATTCTTGAGATTCCAAGGCCGATTGTGCGGCTTCGTAAGATTTCAGAGAGCCTTTTGCATCCACATACGCCTGATAGACTGTTGATTCCAGATCAAGCTCGGCTTGTTCTAGCTGGTATTTGGTATTTTCTAAATTAATCTTGCTTCGTTGCACACCAGCTTTAGCAGAAAATCCATTTAATACAGGAATGTTCAACCTTAACCCATAACCAACCCCGTCATTTAGATAAAGCTGATCACTAAAAGGTAAAAAAGGAGGATTGGCCTCGCTATAACGAGTGTCGTAACCAAAGAAAGCTGAAAGTGTTGGCCAATATGAACCTTTTGCAAGTTGAACATCCTTTTGAGCCAATTCTACATTTTTTTCAGCGATCTTTACTTCTGCTCTATTTTCTTTTGCCTTTGCTATAATTTCGTAAACATCTTTATCAGATACACCATCATCAACAATATCATAACCTTCGTCTTCAATATCAAAATTTTGATAATCCTTAATAAGTAATAGTTGCGCCAGACTAATTAAAGATACTTGTATTGTGTTTTCTGCTGCGACAATTTGTTGTTTTTCACCTGCATCTGTGGCCTTTATTTCCAATAAATCTCCTTTTGGCAATACGCCAGCATCGACTAAATCTTGTGTTCTTTGGAGTTGCTCTTGCGTTACTATATTTTGAGATTTTAGTACTTCAAGGTTCGCTTTGTTAAGAATAACTTGTAAGTAATTGTTGGCAACAAACAAGGAAATATCATCCTTCATTTTTGTGAGCCTAAACTGTGCAGCCATTTTGGATATTTTAGCACGCTGTACCTCTCTAAAATTTTGTAACCCATTGAAAAGAGTGTAACCAACACTTATGCCCCCAGAAGCCGATAGATAGGTATCTGTAAAAGCATTACCTGTTGTTGGGTCAAAATTTAAACCAGTATTATTAGAAACGCTCATGCTCCCATTGATTGATGGAAGAAAATTACCAACGGCTGTTAATTTTTCAACATCAGTGACCTTAACGTCCAACTCACTTTGTTTAACCGAAATATTATTTTCAAGAGCATGAAGCACACATTCTTTTAGTGTCCATTTCCTAACTTGTGCTTGTGAAGCAATTCCTATTAAAACAAAAAATAAAATGATTGATTTTTTCATAATTATGATATAAGTCTATACAAAGATAAAAGTGTTACAATTAAATTGAAATAATTAATTTTGAGCATAACTTGGAACTCCCTGAATCTGATTCCAGACCTTTATCTTATCTCCTTTTTTGATGCCGCTTTTAATTTCAACATTGATACCGTCACTAATTCCCAATTCTACATCCTTTCTTTCAAATTTTTGATCTCCTACTTCAATTTCCACAAAAGGTTTTTGAGTTTTAGGGTCGTATTGTACCAATGCCTCTTTGATGGCTAAAACATTTTCAACTTTATCCAAAATAATGGAAGCATTCGCGCTCAATCCTGCTCTGATAAATGTAGAATCAATAGACTTCAATGTGCCTTTGATGGCGAACTGTATGGCACCATTTTCCGCTACACCTTTTGGAGCAATATAATCCAAGACGGCATCAAACTTTTTATCTTCAATCGCTCCAATGGTTATTTCCAACGGTAATCCTTCTTTAATTTTACCTACTTCGCTTTCATCCACTTTCCCTTCAAAAATCATTTTCTTCACATCCGCTAACGAAGCAATGGACGTTCCTTCATTAAAATTATTAGCCTCAATAACTTGATTTCCAGCCTTTACAGGAACATCCAAAACCATCCCAGAAACTGTGGCTCTAATTTGAGTTTGAGCAATATTGCCCATTCCACTTGTAGTTCCTGTTTTTATGATGTCAAAATTCTGACGTGAGGATGTTACATTGATCTGTGCCTGCTCAACAGCTTGCTTGGTCTGCAAATACGTATTTTTTATACCCTCAAATTCATTTGCAGAAATTACACCTTTGTCGAACAAAGCTTTTTGTCTGTCATAATTGGCTTGTTGGGTTTGCAAGTTGATTTTTGCAGTTTGCAAAGCAGTTTGGTTGGATGCAATATTGTTTTTTGCACTCGTCAAAGAAGACACGTTTGGAATGACCCTGATTTGGGCAATTAAATCGCCTGACTTTACGTATTCTCCCGCCTCAATGAATACTTCTTCAACGATTCCCGAAATATTAGGTTTGATCAATACTTCCTCCTTTGGGACTATGCTGCCAGTGGCAACTGTTTTAACGGTAATGGTTTCTTCAGTTGGCAATTCAGTAGTATACGTAATTGGGTCTTCTTGATTTTTCTTCCAGAGGTAAATCAAGGCCGTTGCAAATACCGCCACAATAACGACAAGGATAATAACTGTTTTTGTTCTTTTCATTTTAATATATGATTATGATTGATGGTTATTTAATCGATTCTTAATGCGTCAACAGGTTTCATTTTTGTTGCACTATTGGCAGGAATCAATCCCGCCAAGACTCCAGACACTACTAATATGATTAATGCCGTGAAGACCACTTGCATACTGACGCTCGGATTTGCAAAATTCTCCACAGGCCCGCTCATGTCCAAAAGATAATTTAACACCCAAATGACCAATGCGGCAAAAGAAATCCCTACCATACCTGAAAGTATTGTCAATATCAAGCTTTCTTGAAGGATTTGAGATTTAATGGTCCATGGCGAAGCACCTAAAGCTCTTCTTACTCCAATTTCCTTTGTGCGTTCTTTAACGACAATAAGCATAATATTGCTGATACCAATAATTCCGGACATTAATACCAAGGCTCCAACAAAATAACCTACAATGGTAAGTATTGTAAATAGACCATTAACGCGTTCAAACTGCTCCGACAAATCAAAATGTCCAATTGCTCTTTCATCTGCAGGATTGATTTTATGACGGGATTTCATTAGGTCAAAAACTTGTTGTTTTAAGGATGTGATTGGAACACCATCGTTTGCGGTTATGGCCATCCAACCGACTTCATCACCTCTATTAAAGGCTTGTCCAAACGTCGTAAATGGAATGTAAATAGTACTGGCCTCTTGTTCGTTATCTCCTTGGCTATTGCTCATTTTAAACGTGCCCACCACCATGAAATTAACACCATTGATCTTAATATAAGTGCCCAGAACCTCTTCATCTTTATCATATAGCCCTTTAATGACGTCAGTACCAATCACACAAATTTTTCTGTTCGCATTTACATCCGAATAGCTTATGAAACGTCCTTGAAGAATATCCAAAGGTTGTTGTTTGATATATTCTGGATAGTCACCGTAAATTTCAAAAGCTCCTGTTTTTGTTCCTCTTATAACATTATTATTGCCCCGAAATCCTCCCAATTGATTTCTTGGAGACACATATTTTAGGTTCGGGACTGACTGTTTTATAGCAGCCACATCGTCAATTTTATAATTGAAATTTCGTCCTTTGGGCAAACCTTTATAGGGCATTGAGGTCCCTTGCGTCCACATGAACATGGAGTTGGTGGCAAAATCACCAAAATCAGCAGTGACGCCATTCTTCAATCCGTTTGTTAATGCCAAGAGCAAAACAAGAATCGTAATGCCCCAAAATACACCAAATGCGGTAAGAAATGTCCTGAACTTATTTGCATTCAAGGCTTCCAATATTTCGTTCCAACGGTCTCTGCTAAACATATTATTCGTCTCTTAATGCAACAATAGGTTTAATTTTTGCAGCTCTGTAAGCTGGGATAAATCCGGCCAAAGCACCCGCAAACACCAACAAAAATACCGTGGTAATTGCAATATTAAAATTGACTTGAGGATATTTTATAAAATCACTTTCTATTTGAGGCCCGACAAGTTCCAATAGTCCCAAACCCGCAATGAGGCCAAATAACCCAGAAAGCATTGTAACAAAAACAGCTTCTTGAAGTATCATTCCAACGATGGACATTGGCAAGGCGCCCAACGCTTTTCTAATGCCAATTTCTTTGGTTCGTTCCTTTACGATGATAAGCATGATGTTTCCAACACCTACTATTCCAGCGATGATAGTTCCAATACCTACAAACCAAAAGACCGCCTTGATGGTATCTATCAACGAATAAATTTTCTTTGCCTCTTCTAACGTATTGTAAACCCTTACAGCACTCACATCATCCGGAGCAACTGTATGTAATTGTTTGAGTTCATCCTCGATGTTTTTTGACATTAATTCAGATTGGGCGACCGCTTCATCAAAATTGTCACTCATCTTTATGGTGAACAACATATTGCGAATATTATCTCCCGCATTGAACACTTTTTGGGCCGTTGACACTGGAATGTATGCCTGCTGTTCTTCACGATCCCCTCCAGGGTCGTAAAACACTCCTATGACTTTAAAATTCATTCCAAAAATGAGTATGTTCTTATTGATTGGGTCTTCATCCTTGAAAAGGTCATTTTTCATCTTGTTTCCAATGACGGCCACCTTTTTGGATTCATCAAAATCTGCTTGGTTAACAAAACGTCCTGAACTTATATCCGCATTTTCAATAAACTGATGTCCAGGCATCACCCCTCTTACCTGATAGTTTACCGTTTCATTATTATAAGAGATGGTAGCTCCCCAAATGGAATACATTGAGGTTTCGTATTCAATATAATCTTCATACTTTTTAGAAATCTTATCAAAATTGTCATTCTTCATTTGAATGTACCGACCAGGATTCAAACCTTTGTACTCTTTGGTGGTTACCCCAGTCCAAACGGTTAGCAAGTTGGTTGCATCTCTCTGAAATTGAGATGTCACGCCATTTTCAATTCCCTTTCCAAAACCGAGGAGAATTACTAAAATAAAGATACCAGAAGCTACAGANNTCATCATTAATACCTTGTATCAACTCCATAACTTCATACGAGGTTGTGGTATCCAAAGCACCCGTGGGCTCATCGGCCAACAATACTTTTGGGTCACTTGCCAAAGCTCTTGCAATGGCAACACGCTGTTTTTGCCCGCCTGACAACTCACTTGGCAAATGATGCGACCAAGGAGACAAACCAACCTTATTTAGATAATGTTCTGCTCTTTCTAATCGCTCTTTACGTTTCATACCTTGATAGTACAAAGGCAAAGCAACATTATCCAATGCGGATTTATAATTGATAAGGTTAAACGATTGAAAAATAAATCCAAGAAATTTATTGCGATAATTAGCCGCTACTTTTTCATTGAGATTTTTAATTGGAAAATTATCCAGGGTATAGGTACCTGAATCTGCTTCGTCGAGCATTCCAAGAATATTTAGAAGTGTAGATTTACCGGAACCCGAAGACCCCATTATCGAAACCAATTCGCCCTCCTTAACTTCAAAATCGATTCCTTTCAGCACATGAAGCGAATTATTGCCCATGTGATATGACTTATGTAAATCCTTAATTTGTATCATTGATTGATGGTTAGAACTACAATATTACATAAATCGCAAACGGAATTATGCTAACGAACTGTTAAGTCTTGTAGTTAAGATGTTATAATATAGACTGCTGAAAGAAAAATTTGTTACAGCAAAAAAGAAGAAATTCAGGCTTTTTTGGGTCTGAAGTATTTCCAATAAATCAAAAATCCAATACCTCCAACCAAAATATAAGGTATGGACATAAGGTAAATAATTCCATTATTAACGCCTTTTGCAGTGGATTGTCCTTCCTCACTTTCCAATACCGCTCTACACATCGCACATTGAGCATTGGTCTCTATAAATAAGAAAAGAGAGAGCAGCGTAAAGAAGATTTTAGACTTTAAATTAGGCATAATATGGTGAAATCATTAAATACACTACAACCCCTGTTATAGCTACATACAGCCACATTGGAAATGTGATGCGAGCAATTTTTTTGTGACGTTCAAAATTATTGGTAATGGCTCTTACATAGGTTATCAATACGAAAGGAATAATAATGATTGACAACAAAATATGGGTAATAAGAATGAAATAATACACATATTTTATAGTGCCTTCTCCCCCATAAGGTGTTGAATCGCTGGTCATATGATAAGCAACATACATGACCAGAAAAATAACCGAACATCCAATTGCCGTTTGCATCAAGCTTTCATGAAGCACGATTCTTTTGTTTTTGATGGCCCAAAAAGCAATCAACAAAATCACAGCAGTCAAACCATTAATGGTGGCATATATAGGTGGTAAAAAAGTTAATGGCTCAACATCAAAACCGAGTTTTCTCAAATTCACGCCAAACAAGGCTGCAACCGCCAAGGGAATTATAATTGACAGGGCGACAATCCATTTGTTGTACTTTTTTTCTTCTTGTAAGTTTGAATTCTCCATTATTCCTTTAATAGCTTGGCTATGTCTTCTTTTAGAATTGTTATTTCTTGTGATTGACCTTCATCATCTACCTTTTCAGTTTCCGAAATCATACCGTTGTAATAAATCATTGGGTTTCCTGAAGTGTCCTTTCTTGAACGGATAAATCCATTTTTATCAATAAGGGCAAAATTACCGGAATGTTCAAAGCCACCTTCTGCTTCATCATCTTTTGCGGTGTAAAGATTGAAACCTTCATTAGCAAGTTTATAAATATTCTCTTCTTTTCCTGTCATCAAATGCCAATTTGGATTGGTCATTCCGTAATGTGATGCATACGCTTTTAAAACTTCAGGCGTATCATATTCAGGATTGATGGTGAAAGATGCAACACCAAAATTCTCAAAACCATCAAACGCATTTTGAATCTGCACCAAATTGGAACTCATTCGAGGGCAGATCGTAGGACAGGTCGTAAAAAAGAACTCGACCACGTACACTTTGCCTTCATAATCTTTATTGGTAATCGTTTTACCATTTTGGTCTGTAAAACTGAATGCCGGAACTTTTTTGGCTTTCCCATTGATTTCGATGAAAGCCAAATCTGACAATTTTGGTTGTGCATCCCGGACTTTGTAATCTCTGTCCTCAGTTCTGGAAACATCTTTGTTAGTGATTCTATCCACTATTTTTGGAACGAAATAAATTCCAAAAACCAAAATAATAAATGCGATTCCTATATAAGAATAATTAGTTTTCTTGCTCATTTTTTATAAATTCAAAACGTTCAGATTAATCTTTTTCTATTCCTTTTAAATCATTTGCCCTTCTTTTTGAAGAATCAAAATCTCCTTTGCGTTTCTGTCTATATTCGGTAAACAGAATTCGCATGTCTTCACTCATTTTATTTTTGATTTCAGCAACTTCTATGCAATCATAAGACACCAAAGCGTGAATTGGTTTTTTGGACGCCAATTCATTATCGGAGCGGTCATCCATACGTCCTCTTTGATTTAATTCCTTATCAATAATAAAAATTTGCTCTGAAGCCAAATTTGACGTTAGTTGTTCTCTGCTTTCGAGACTGTTGAACAATTTTTGAATTGCTTCTTCATCTGCAAATACAAAATGCCAATAGTTCAATTCTTCGTAGGAACTTATTTCAGACTTAAGATTTTTGACTTCATCTTCCGTTCCTTTTGGCAAGACCATTACCACTTGAAATTTTTTAAAGCCTTTGAACTTATCATAAATCAATTCCTTGATGTTCAAAGCCGCGGTAANNTTTGCATCCGAAGAGAATCCATTGATATCAAAAACGTTTTTGTTAACGATTTCCAATGCATTATAATTATGTTGTGCTGGATATAAAAACAACAGGAAAATCACTGGAAGAAAGAAAAGAATTCCTAATATGAGGTTGCGTTTTACCAGCTTTTTATCCATGGTGCAAAAATAAAAAAGACGGTTTAAATAACCGCCTTTTATTGTATTTTTAACTTATGATATTCGATTAAAAATCATGCTTTATAAAACCATCTCTGTAGACGGTATCGATATAGCCTCCTTCTTGCAATAAAATAAATACCAAGTAACAGATTAAGAAAATTGCTGTCCAAACCACCATACGTCTTAAACTTGCTTTTTCATCTCTCATGTGCATAAAATCCCAAGTGATGTAATAAGCTTTAACGATGGTCAAAAGAATAAAGATCCAGTTAAGGATTTTCATTCCGATGAAATGCCCTTTTAATGATTCCGGTTTATAGATACCTAAAATAACCTCAACAGCAGTTATGATAGTCAAAAGTATCAACACTCCCCAAATTTTTTGGGTAACGCTTTTAAACTTTACTGTTCCTCTTAATATTGCTAGATTATGTCCGTGTGCCATTTTTTAAATTGAATTTTCCGATTAAACCAAATAGAAGAATGTGAATACGAATACCCAAACCAAATCGACAAAATGCCAATACAATCCTACTTTCTCAACCATTTCATAACTTCCTCTTCGTTCATAAGTTCCAAGAATCACATTAAAGAAGATGATGATATTAATAATAACTCCAGAGAATACGTGGAATCCGTGAAAACCTGTTATGAAAAAGAAAAAATCTGCGAACAAAGGAACTCCATATTCGTTTTCATGAAGATTTGCACCCTCCACTACTTTCTTTCCATTATTTTTTAATTGTTTTAATGCTTCCGCTCTAGGCAATATTGTTTTATGTCCGTGTTCGTCCAATAATTGGGTTCTAATGGACAATTCTGGATGTGCTTCAAAACCAGCAACTACTTCTTGAATAGTGTAAGTAGGAAGTGAACCCTCACTTACAAACCAAAGTCCATTTTTGCGCTCTTGTTGTACTCTTTCATGTGTTCCAGCAGTCACAAAATCTGCCAGTTTAACTCTATGCCCTTCTGCATTTACAAACTGTAGAATGTTTCCTCCTTTTGTTTGAACTGCTCCATGGTCACCTGTAATAAATGTTTTCCATTCCCAAGCTTGAGACCCTACGAAAATGGCACCACCTATAATGGTCAAAAACATATATATGGTAACTTTGGCTTTATTCATGTGATGTCCAGCATCAACGGCAAGTACCATCGTAACGGAAGACATAATCAAGATAAATGTCATAAAAGCCACATAAATCATCGGATGTTCTTGTCCGTGAAGAAAAGGAACGTGCGTAAATACCTCATCTGCAATTGGCCAAGATTCTATAAATTTAAATCTCGAAAATCCATAGGCTGCTAAAAAGCCAGAAAATGTTAATGCATCAGAAACGATAAAAAACCACATCATCATTTTACCGTAGCTCGCGTTCAGAGGTTTGTTTCCTCCGCTCCAAACTTTATCATTCGCATCAGTATTTACAACTGTAGTATCCATATTTAGCGATTAGTGTTAAGAAAGTATTAAAAGTTGCACAAAAATAATCAATTTATTTATCTCACGAAATATAAAAACAAAAAGAGATAAATCCATAAGATATCTATAAAATGCCAAAATGTTGCTGCAAGTTCAAAACCAAGCATATTCGTTGGATTATACTTTTGTTTAAAATGATTATAAATTACAACCAAAAGGCAAATCATACCAGCAACCACGTGCAAAATATGCACCATGGCTATTAAATAAATGTAAGACATGGTCACATTACTTGTTGGCCCAGTAAAATTATAACCCAAATCGATGATTTCCTGGAAACCCACAAATTGATTGTAGATGAAAGCAATTCCCAAAGCCAAGGTAGCTAATAACAAAACCGTTGTCAACTGTCTGTTATCTGATTTAAGCGCTCTTTTTGCTAAAATAAAGGTAATACTACTTAAGATAATCAGAACTGTACTTACAATAAAAGCGTCAGGTAATTTAAAATCGGTCAACCAATCTTCACGACTGCTACTTACAATAAATGCACTGGTCCATCCCATAAATGACATAATCAAGGAGATAATACCAAACCAAAGCATCATTTTCTTTGCCCTATTATGCTTTTCTTCAAAAGTTCCTTCTGTTAAATCCATTATCTTATAAATTTATCTGCAACATACACGATTTGCAATAAGGTGATATACAACACACTTGCCAACATTAACTGTTTTGCTGCCTTTGATGTTCTTGTTTTAAATAGTTGAATGGCGTAATACAGCATTACTAAACCCAAAGCCAACACAATGATAGCTGACACAATTGACAGTTTTAAATCACCAGTAAATCCAAGAACAGGAATCAATGAGACTAAAATCGTCCAAATTGTATAAAGTATGATTTGTACCGCTGTACCTTTATCGCGTTTACCAGTTGGCAACATGAAAAAGCCACCTTTTTGATAATCTTCAAATAAAAACCATCCTATAGCCCAAAAATGTGGAAATTGCCAAAAGAATTGAATTGCAAACAAGGTTCCTGGTTCAATTCCAAAATCATTACGAGCCGCCACCCAACCCAGCATAAACGGAATCGCTCCAGGGATAGCACCCACAAAAACTGCCAATGGCGTTTTTGTTTTTAAAGGTGTGTAAACGCAAGTATATAAAAAGATGGAAATCGCTGCATACATTGCCGTACGTGGATTAATCACATACAATGTGGCAACACCTAACACCGTAAAAATAACGGCGATGGCAAAAGCTGAATTGACTGACATACGTCCTGCCGGGACGGGTCTGTTTTTGGTGCGATCCATCAACGCATCAAGATCCTTTTCGATAATTTGGTTATAGGCGTTAGACGCTCCCACCATAAAATAACCTCCAAAACACAACAAAACGAGCGTAGTAATATCTACTCTTTCCGCACCTAAAAGATAACCAGCAATAGAGGAAAACACGACACTTAAAGAGAGCCCCATTTTGGTGATTTCCTTAAAATCAGTGATAATAGACGTAGTTTTAACGGATGACTCTGTGGTACTCAAATGTGAAACAATTTGTAGCTTTATAATGCGAGTGCAAAGATACTTTGAAAATTGTTTTTGGGCAATGTAAAAAGCGATTAATTGTCTATATACCAATTAAACAAATCCGTACGTATCCCTAAAGTAAACCAGACTGTATTGCTCTTTACCGTTGAAGCGGTTTCCGCCTCTGGGTTAAAGTTTCTAAAACTAATGTTGGTGAACAATTTTAAATGACTCACAGGATTGATGATATAACCTCCTTGCAATTCTGCATTGAAGGTTTTTACTTTGTTCCCCTGACCAATTTTCACACCATTGTTAAAAGGTCGGTCGTTGTAGTTTCGATAAATATCTCCACCATAACTAAAAGAATCTTCTGGAGTATTAAAATCAAAACCACGTGTGCCAAAGATAAATTTAGCATCTGCAAACCAGCGCCTGTAATCATAACGACCAATAAAAATGACCTCACGGAAATTTGCCCCCCAAAGATGCGCCATCGGCTGATTGTTATGCCCATAATTAAGTACGACTGTATTATGTGAATAGGTATATGGACGAACTTGATTGTATTCAAATTGCAACAGTAAATTATCCACTTTAAAGGCATCGTAATATTTTACTCCCAGCTGATAACCATATTTATTCTTCCAGCTTTTGTTTCCTCCTGTGATGTCATCTAGTGAAAATTCATCTAAAATAAATTGACCATAGAGGTTCACTTTATTGTTCCATTTGTATTTTGCTGAAGCGCCCAAAATAGCGTTCCCGGCATCCTGTCCCGTTTCAAACTCAATGGCTCGGTAGAAAATTATCGGGTTCAAATAATTAAGGTCAAAACCTCTATCATTATCGTTGGTCCACATTACGGATTCGAACAAACCAATGTTCAATCGTTTAGAAACATTCCAACTCAAATAATGATTGGCAATGTATTTGGTCTTAAAAGCCCCATCTTCGGTGACTTCTGGCCGAACGTCCCTCAAAGAAGTCCAAGTATTGGTGTACTTGATTTTCCAGAATTTGGTGTTCAGTTTTATGTAAGGATATGGACTTGCCACATCACTCTGAAATAATGAGCGATAGCCATCCCCGATAAAATTTTTACCATGGCCAAATTGTATATTGATAAAATTTGCTGGCGCATACGACAGGTAACCTTCAGCCACGGGGTAATCAAAACCATTGTCTTTAAAGTTTTTTGCTACACCTCTGCCAGGTACAATTGCCGGATCACCGTCGGTTTTCAAACTGTAGGCGTACTGATTGTAATATTGCGCAAATCGACCCTGACTCTCAAAAACAGAGGTTGAAAAACTGAATTTTTTACCCAAACCCCCTTGTACATATAGCCCACGAGTATTATTATAAGTTGTACTAAAATCAGCTTCGGTGTCCTTCCCTAATTGCAAATCAAATACAGGATCAATTGTAAACCAAAAATCCTTTCCTTGAACTTCTACTAAATGCTCATCCCAAAGTTTTCGTGACCACCATTCGTCGGTTCCTTTGACCAATGCTTTTTTCTGTGCTTCAAAATCATAATATGGAGCCACTTCCTCATACACAAAGGGTTTAGCGGCCGTATGTGCATTGGTTCCTAAACCATTCATATTAGCATCAAATCGTGCATAAAAATGGTGTGTAAACGGAATGTTCAACTGGCTTGTGTATTCTAAATCTTCATATTTGACAAGGCTCTTGTTGATGCTATCATACTCTTGCGAAACAGTTTCATTTAAATCCCTAACCTTTTTTACGGATTCTGTTTGCGCTGTTTCATTTTGAATCACCGCAGGGTTTATCAACGGAATCTTAATACCAATAGAATATTGAACATAAGTAGGTTTTCCATTATAAGTGCTTGGCTCCACCTTAGGCATTAGGCCAAAAACACGTTTGGTCTCGGTTTTTAATTCGTCGTAGACAGCATCGACATACATGATATTGATTGCCCCTTCCTCATCAACTTCAAAAAGCACTTTGATGTCACCTTTATAACTCTCATCCGAAACAACTTGAGGAACTTGAAAATTCTGAAAAATGAATTGATTTATTTTGTTATTGAAGCAGGCTTTTAAATTTTCAAACGATTCAGATTCACATTCAGGAAATACAGGTGGCTTTTCATAAGTGTTTGTGTTTTGGGAAAATACATTCAACTGAAAACTGATAAAAGCGAATAGGAAGAATTTCTTCATAAGATGGTAGCAACCTTTTTAACAGCCGAAAGATACTATTTTTTTCAAAATGAATACACTAAAAAACCGCTATCCATGAAAGATAACGGTTTAGAAAGAGACAATTAGTTTTTATTTAGTGAACTTGAAATGCAATAGGCAGATAATACACCACGGAAACTGGAGTATCTCGTTGCATCCCTGGAGTCATTACTGGAATTTTACTCACTACGCGCTCTGCTTCTTTTTCCAATTGTGAATAAGGCGAGCGTGTTTTGATGTCAGTCACATGACCGGTATCATCAATCTTAAATTGTACCTGAATTTTTTGAATTCCTTCCAACCCTAAATCAGCAGCCAAATCGGTATTGAACTTTTTCTGAATGAGTTTGGTTAATTTTTCAGACATGCAAGCCATTCGTTCCGCATTATTTTTTGCAGTTTCACATCCCGGAAATATTGGAACTTTCTCAACATCTTTCATATTAAAAATTGCCGGAATAGGAGGAGCGGGTGTTTCTATCGCTGGCTTATTATTAACAACGGGATTTGGCACAGGCACCACTACATCTGGAGTAATAATTTCCGTAGGGTCAGCAGTCACAAAATCATTTGGCTTAACAATTGGAGGTTTATCAGTGAGCATCGCTACTTTTTTCTCAATAGGTCTAGGCTCTGGGGCGTCCTTTTCAACAGCTATATTAATAATAGCCCATGGATCTTCGTCAATTGGTTGATCAACCGTGAATTTAGGCAGATGCATTTCAAATCTCATTTCGAAAAGGCCGTAAGTTGCTAACAAACATAAAATCAAACCAATTTGGAAATAGAGCGATGAATTACTCTTTAAATTGACATCATGCTTTTTAGAAGTTTCATTCGTTTTGTCAATAATTTTGACATTGTCGTCTGTGTTGTTGATGTTTTTCATAATAGTTATGATTTAGAATGTTAATACCATAAAAGAATCTCAACAAACGTACCAAAAAAGAAAAATCCCATCTAAAAATCATTAGATGGGATTAAAATATATAGATTAAATTCTATTTAGTCCTGTACTTGGAATAAAATTGGTAATGAATATGGAACAGTTACCGCTTTTCCTCTTTGTTTTCCTGGCTGCATTTTTGGAAGCAAACCAATTACTCGTTTAGCTTCTTTTTCCAATCCTGGATGTGGTGCTCTTGCCATAACCCCTACAATCTCACCACTCTTATCGATTTTAAACATAACACTGATACGTTGTTTCCCAGAAAGGCCTAACTCACCCGCCAATTCAGTGTTGAATTTCTTGTTTACGAAATCACTGATTTTATCAGACATACATTGTCTTTTGGCATCATTGCTTTTTTCTTTTTCACAGCCTGGAAACACAGGTACGTTTTCAATCACAGAAAAGGGAACCTCAATATCTTCTTCTACCTCAACAACTTTTACTTGCTCAACCTTTACGATTTTTTCTTCCTGACTTGTTTCAGTGGATTTAATAACTGTCTCCTCTACTTCTTTTTCATCTTCAACAATTTCAATCACTTCAGGAATCGCTGGTGGTGGAGGTGGTGGAGGTGGAGGCGTTAAAAGTTGTTCCGTAATCGGAATTTCCTCTTCCATCTCATCATCCATCGTTACTTTACCTAAATCAAGATCTGATTTGTCATAGGTTTTGTAGTTAATAGCCAAATTAGTAAGCAACAACATCAATGCAAGGCCAACAGCAAAATAAATAGAGCTGTTTCGGCTAACATCAGATTTCGGATTTTTTTTTGATTCCATATCTTTTGTGGTTTTAAGGAATGCTAAATTAACCAATAAATAGTTAAAAAAGCAAATGATTAATTTATTTTAACTTTAACTTTCTATATATGACAATGAAGATTACCGCAATTAAGACTCCTAAACTATTGGCCAAAACATCAGCAATATCTTCGGTTCTATAAGTAGTAAACGTCCCTTGTAATACCTCAACAATTATGCCATAAATGAAGGCTATACCAGCGGAAAATAAAATTTTAAATTTTGTGGAAGTCGTTCTAAAAAAATTGTACCATGCGATGGTAAAAATTAGATAGGCTCCAAAATGATAGATTTTATCGTCAAAAGTTGAACCCAATTTAGGGATTCCTTTTAAACTGATAAGGCTTAAAACTGTTAGAAATAATGTGTAGCCAACCGCAAGGGTTAATGCCAATTGTTTATGCACCAATCAAATCTTTATAGGCTTCAGCAGAGAGTAAGCCATCTGCTTGTGACAAATCTGAACATTTTACCTTGATCATCCAACCATCGCCATAAGGATCGGAATTCACTTTTTCTGGTTCGTCTTCCAAAGCGGAATTAAACTCGATAATCTCTCCAGAAAGTGGCAAAAATAAATCGGATACTGTTTTTACAGCTTCAACCGTTCCGAAAATCTCTTCGGCTTCCATAGTTTCGTCAACAGTTTCCACTTCTACATATACGATATCTCCCAACTCACCTTGGGCAAAGTCGGTAATACCTATGGTTGCAATATCACCTTCAAGCTTTATCCATTCGTGGTCTTTGGTGTATTTTAAATTGGATGGGATGTTCATTTTATTGATTTTTTATTGTAGCAAATGTACTTTTTAAAAGCCTTTAATTCAAAATTAATTTCCGAAATTATATCTTAAAGTTATCCCTGACCTGATGGTCGTTTGCGGGAAAGCAGTGGATATTGCATATTCAGAAAATGTGTAATCAAAATAGAAAATACCAGTAAGGTTTTTACTGAAGGCGTAATCTGCCTTATATTTTATTCCCCATATCGTCTGACCAGAAGTAATTTGATTATTATCTAAATCCAAGTATCTAATGATTGTTTTATTGTCTCTCAAAGAAATATCAGCAGACATGTTCAAATCGCTCTTTATTATTTGTCCTGGACCAGCCAATTTTGCCCTAATCTTTACATCCTTGAATCTGTAACCCAAACCAACGATGTATTCTTTACCTTGTATTTCCGTCAATAGATTGTTATCAAAACTCAAAGACAGAATTCTATCTTTTTTTACTTCTGCCAAAATCTTCACAGAATTTTTCATCTCAAAATCCACTCTTACCAACGGACTGAATTGTTCTTCCAAATTGATGTTACTGAACAAATTCTCATTCTTAAAATCACCTGCTTGATTCAAGACATCAGCAGATTGATTCTCATACGTCAACGAAGGATCGGCTGCCGAATAATCCAAATTGGTTCTGAACTGATTAATAGTGTAACTAGACCTGTAGCCATGAGTGACCGAAAAACGCTTAAAGTTCTTTTTAAACCAAGCCAATCTCATAAAACCTGTGTACTTCAACTGCCAATTAGGGATTGGAATGTCTCTAAATGCTCCTAGACTAACCTTATCAGCACTAGAACCTTGGTAAGCTGAAATAAATGATGGTAACAGGACTCTTTGGCTGTTTTTACCAAATCCTAATGGATAGCCTTCAGCATCAACCTGATAATTGTTATTTCCATAAAATTCTCTTGCCAAACGGTTGGCAACTATCAATCGATTGGACCTAAAATCATCAAAGGCAGCAGATTGTACTTCATCACTTTTACTAAAAGCGGTCTTGATTAGTGCTGTTGTAATATTAAAATTACCAAAATTATTCAAAATCTGATGGTCGTAACGATCACTCAAACCATCTCCAGAATCATCTATTCCTGTAAAATTTTCAGTTAAACTTCTTGAATAGGTTCGGCCTCCAGTTAGATCAATTTTTAGATCTTTAATCAATTCAATATTTGCTGAAACCTCTAATACACGAGTTGTATTTTCGAGGTATTGCTCGTTAAAATCAGGATAGACTGTCAACCATCCATTTCGAGCAACCATATCGCGGATATCACTCTGGCTACCAAATGTGTAACCGAATGTTGGCTTAAGAGTACCTATAAACCCTGGGGTTCTTAAATAGCCAGGTAAATAAGTACCGTTGTTCTCTGTATAGTTCACCTGAATACGTTTTACCATTGTGATAATATCAATAGCGGTATTGAATGCTTTTGTTCCTACAGAGGCAGAAGATTTTCGAGTTTGTGTATCTGCTCCTGTGGTGCCAGCCCCCTTCGCATTATTTGCCAATTTCCCTAAAGAAGGCTTATTATCCTTTTTATTTTCATCTTTGCCAGTATCATTATCTCCATTCTCTTTTTCTTTATCATCCAATCCAGCAGGAACAGCTGTTCTTCGATTTTGAACAGCCGAACGTGGGCCTTTTGCCTCTTTTCTAGTGAGCCCAACGTATTTGAAGAGCGTCTCCATATTTAAGGAAGAGTTGATATTGTGGGTATTTGAGTTTTGAATGGAATTACCCAAATTATATACATTCGTTTCATTTGTCTCGGTATCTGTTACCGATAGATTAGTGTTTAAATCTGAACCCTTTTGCCATTGAAAATCGCCTGTGTAAGAATAGGTGGCCTTTAAAAAATTAAAGGTTGGTATTTTGTACAACGGTATTTCATAATTAAGTTGCAATTGCTGGTTCTGAATATTTGGGTCGCCAAAATCGAAGAATCCATCCCAAACATCAAGTGTAGGATCTTGTCTTCCATTGATGACATTGTCCACAAAATAATTTCTAACAATATTGCTGTTGGAGGCAGTGAAGCTTAAACTCAATGCATTCGTTAGGTTATAATTGATGGCATATTGAAAATCGAAACGGTAATTTCTACGGTATAATTCTTCCAAACCAATATTATCGCCCGTAAGATCGACTTCTCTAAATTTTTGCTTGTTGAATTGTCTTAAAACATCGGTATTGACAGAGAAACTAGTTGGGATTGGGTTGAAATTAAAATCCTTCAAAATCTTCCAATATCGATTCCTGAAAATGGAATCATTTTTCTTGAAAGGCTCAATGGACAGCGGTGCAAAACTATAATTGTAATTAACTCCCGCCCTAACCTTTTGATCCAATGAATTTTCGATTTCAAAATCGCGGTGTTCTACTTTGTTGTAAGAGTAATTGAACGTTAGATTCTCTACATCATAAAATTTTGGTTTCGCATCTCCTGTACGTGTTTTTCGAACACCGATGAAGTTAATACTTTGTCGTTTAGTATAATTTTCATTTACATTTAGAATGGAATCTTTGTTGTTCGTATTATCCAACTGTGTTTGCAGTTTTATATCTCGATAAAACTCATCATATTCTGGAGTAATGACTTCTTCTCCTTGTCCATAATTAAATGGAACCTGGATGCCCCACTTTTTCGGCAATAATTGACCTAGATTCACATTGGTCACTACATCATATTGTTTGACATCTTCACGACTACGTTCGTTAGGCTTTTGATCAATGGAACCAAATCCTATGGTACTTGTTCTTCCAGTAGCGCTAATGTTTGCAAAATCAGCAAGATTGGTATCCATACTCATAACTGCTGCCCATCCACCTTGATTCTCTAAATCTGCCAGACGAAGTTCATTGAACCAAACCTCTCCACAGACATTATTTGCACTATTACTTCTGACACCAACCATTAATACCCTAATGTCTCCAAAATTTGGATTTCCTTTGATGGACACCCGAGTCTGCCCAATCAAAAATGGGTCTGAAGCACCGATCTCTTGCGGACTTCCTGAAGTGACATCATAGACCGTTGGGTCAATATCCGATAGTGAACCATTGTTAATTCCAATAGATTTAATCTCCTGTAAAACACTTAATTCTAAATTGATTTCGTTTTCTTCTGGCCATACGGAAGAAGGAGAAAGACTGCCTGAAGTAGCGGCAAGTGGCACAGCGATTTCATAAAAGTTTTGTGTGAAATCATTACCCATTCTGATGAAACCAACTAAATCCCCATCCGAAAGCACATTGTTTTCAATTGCCTCGGCATGCATGAACATGCGCAATTTTTTATACTGGCGCATGTCAACATTGATGTTTTTGTAGACTCCTCTCGAGTCTGTAGATTCTAAATCACAAACTTCTACAACCAAAGACTGCTCATTTTGTCTTACAATATTGTTGTTATTGTTTAATTGCTCTAACTCAACACCAGGCGGCAAT
Organism: Flavobacteriaceae bacterium UBA5544; assembly: GCA_002426755.1. GTDB lineage: Bacteria > Bacteroidota > Bacteroidia > Flavobacteriales > Flavobacteriaceae > JBPOFM01. The sequence continues at coordinate 120,108 of DINI01000017.1, read as the reverse complement.
ACATAGTTGCCATCATTTTCTTGCAATCCAATAACCCCTACACTGAATTCGGCATTTGCACTGTTATTGGTTGCATCGTTATCCAAATCCAAAGTATAACGTCTCCAATCACTACGCACCAAATCTAGAGTTGCAAAACGGAGAACCGTTGGTTGAGTGAATTCTTTTAAATACATTCTCGCAAAGCGAATTGAACGAATGTCCGTTATACCACCAATTGCCCTGGTAGGCTGAGAAATAGGAATTCTAAATTGATACCAAGTCACTTGTTCTGTCTGCCCATTAGGAAGCACCACATTTCGAATCTTAATGTCATTGATCATTGGATTGTTCTCATTCAATGTAGCCTGTCTGATATCTATTTCATATTCATAATAACTATCAATCGTGTTCATTGTATTGTCACGATTGATATCTTCAACGTCAGGTTGGGTAGTCGAACCTCTGTTCGTATCCGAAAAAACATCAGGTGAATTGCCTTCCAGTCCGTTATATTTCTTGTAACGTTGAAAAATATTTCCATCCGTATTCAAGAAATACGCATAGTTGTCATTTGATGGATCTGGCAATCCTGCGTAAGGAGCAAAAATTGCATCTAGCGTTGGGTTTAGAGTTGGTTGCGCTTCCTCTGCATCATTGTAACCATCATAACCCACATCTTGATTGGTACGTTGATCTCCAGTTGTTGAAAAGGCATAAATCAATGATTGATTACGCGGCACAACAGTTCCGAATTGTGTGACAGGCAATAAGGGTTGGATATTTCCATCTTCAGGCAAACCATTTTCATATTGCTTTTTACCATCTTTTAAAATATCTTCTGAAATATTACCAAGGTTAAATATCAGCTTCCCACCAGTTACAGGATTAGCTGTAGAACCAGGTAAAAATGGATCTTGAACCCAAAAATCGATATATTCCACATTGGCCTGTTCAAAATCGGTAGAAGTAATTTGTCTTGTGATTCCAGCCCAACTTAATTCGGGGTTGGCCAACACGCCATTTTGGGCACCAGGTTGAAAATTATAAGGGCCACGTTCTGTCGGATAATAGGATAAATCTAGAGTATTGATAACTGTACTTTGTCCTTGAACGACATCTACATTTGGAAAAATTTCATCAATAAAAACTCTTCGTGTATATAGATTGGAAATATCATTATCAGAGATGCCTCCCGGACGTTGGTTACTATAAAATATGGGGTCGATACTGTACCAGTTCAACAAGGCTCTGTTAAATCCGTTTTGAGGTCCATTATCATCCTCTACCCCTGGATTGATTCCCAATTCTCTAGGTCTACTTGATATAAACCATGCTTGTGGCGACAACAAATCGATAGCACCTTGAGACCCTTCAAAATCATCAACATAAGCAGTAGCTTCCCCTTCAAAGTCTGTACCTTTTGGCGCTCCAGGAGCTAAATAAGCAAACTCTCCTCTCACAGATAAATTGGAAGGCACATCTGTATCTATATTTGGAAGTTTATTAACCAATCGTGTTAAAAATGGAACTTCTGTAGAAAAATTTCCATTCAATCCGAAAATGGTGTTGTTGATGGATTCTGAATTATAATTTGCTTTTTGAGTGATTGGACGTTCATTCAAATTTAAAATGGTCGCTCCTAATAAAAAATTTTCATTAAACTGATGTTCAACATTTACTCCTGTAAATCGACGCGTTTGCTGCCCGAAAACGGCATTGTTTTCAACCGAAACATTGATAGGTGTGTTGGAGGCTTTTAATGCTTCATCCAAAATCTGTACACGGCCTAACTGATAATTTACTGTATAATCAATACCTTCTACCAATACACGTCCACCGGCAGTCACCACAACCGAACCTCTGGGCACATTGAATGCTCCAATAGGAATTCCATCACCACTAGAAGATTTATAACGTCCTTTTATTTGGAATTTATTCTTGTCACTTTCTTCTAAAGCAGCCGTTTTAGTATTGTTGTAAAGAACATTATATACATATTTTGCCTGATTTTCATTATAGGTCATAGGATTATCATAATCCTCACCACCTGTGGATAACTTATCGAATAGATACTCTCCAAATGGTTCAACTTTACTAAAAATGATTTTTCCGTTTTGAACTAAAACAGTCTTTCCGTCCACAAAGTCAAAAAACCCGTCACCACCCGCTTGAGGATCATTATTGAAGTTGAGTTGATCCGCATTAAAGAGCCTTAACAGTGTCGTATTTTGAATGAGGTTTTCTTCAGGAGTGGCTGGACTTATGGGATTCCCATTTATGTCAACTCCAAAAGAATCTCCATTAACAGGAGAAATATAATTTAATGGTGACGCTTCGGTATAAAAAATGTTCAACCTGAAATCCTCTTCACTCAATTGAAAAGCTCCAGTGTCATAAATGTTTTTCATCATCAAATCCCAAACTGGCTGATTAACATTGGTGATTGGGCTTTTAAGCATTTTGACAATCAAGTTTTGATTATTGACAGTCTGATTCCCCGTCCCTGGATCAACTCCGACATCCGTAGCATTCACACCATCATTTGCAAACTCACCAACCTGATACACTTGATCTCCCACGGTATATTGAAAAGCAACCGCTAGAATTTCATCGTTTTGTAAACGTTGACTTAAAGAAATATAACCCAATTGGGTATTGAGAATAAAGTCAGAACCTTCATTCAATTTTTTAGCATTTTCTAATTTTCCAAAATCAAAACCTTCATTTGCAGGAGGTACAATTCCTTGTTCGACTGTAGTAATGTCTCTCACTAAATCTGTTAATTGCGAGTTTGGACCACCAATAATAGTTGGGTCAAAACCGTTATTCCCGTTTTTTGGCAATGCTGTGGCACCAGAAAGAATAAAGTTGGCAGGTGGGCTAGCCAATCCGATGACATCCCGTTCTCCTAAATCTTGGAAAGCTGCTATATTACGAATATTTTGAGTCTGATTGGTTCTGTTAGTTACCCAAACCTCTATACGAGTAATCTGAACATTCGTTTGTAAAAAGGGATAACGCAACATGGTTTGATCATAGGTATCCCTAAAATATTGTGCCAAGAAAAAGTGTCTATTCTCATCATAATCCCTTCCAAAAAATTCAAATTCTTCAAGCGTTCCACCACCTTGCGCAACCACCGAGCGTGATTGGGATTTTTGTTCAGAAAACACCGCTGTCACCCTTGTTTTTCCAAATTGCAATTCTGTTTTAACGCCAAATAAACTTTGTGCTCCTGTTATAAGTGAACTGTTAAGAGGCATGCTCACGTTACCAACTTCTATTTTTCTAACGATATCATCCTCTGTTGGAGTGTATTCTAATTTGATAAGGTTTTGAAAATCGAAGGTTGATTCGGTATCATAATTGGCTGTTACCTGTAATCGTGTTCCAACTTTTCCGAGCAAACTCAAACTGATACGTTGATCAAAATCAAATGTAAAATTACTTTGGTTTCTTGGCGAAAATGCTGGATTTTCCTGTTTGGTATAAAGAACTCCCAAATCCATCTCAACAGAACCTTGCGGAATGACTTCTATGGTATTGCTTCCAAAAAGCGTCTCAAAAAAACCAGAGTTGACATAAAATTCGGGCAATAAATTCTTTTGCTCTTCTTCCGTGCCATCTTTTTTGCCCTCTGCAGCGTCAACTTTTTGTTTGTAATAGGCGCGTTGTTGTTCCAAAAGAACTAAACGTTGGTATTCCGCCGGTGTAAGGATGATTGGATAATTGATATTAAAATTTCCAACTGTCTCGGTATAGATGTATCGGTCTGAAAGTGGATCGTATTTGTATTTTGAAACGATACTGTTGGGATTTGGCATCGTAATATTGCCAAGCGAATATCCTGTTTTGGTAGAATCTTGAGCGGTAGGATCTTGAGAAAAAGCCAAACTACTAACAAGCATGAGACTCATTAGCAGGAAATAATATATTGATTTTTGATAAGTATAGTTAGTTGTACTCAAATCGTTATAAGTTTTTTAATGCTGCCTTTATAATGGTTTCCACATCGGCATCTGGCTGTTGGTCTACTATTTTATCTACAACGCGTTCGGCTTGTTTTTTGACAAATCCTAGAACTTCTAAAGCTGATAACGCTTCATCTCTGCTTGTATTGTTTTTAGCGCTTGAAAGTTCGTCAATATCGTACACTTTTATTATTTTGTCTTTTAAATCCAATATCACTCGGGCAGCCGTTTTTGCCCCAATTCCTTTAATGGATTGAATTAAGCCTACATCACCATGTGCAATACCTTCCCTAACTTGTATCGGGGTTAAAGACGACAACATCGTTCGGGCTGTACTGGCTCCAACGCCACTAACTGAAATGAGCATTTTAAAAATTTCCCGTTCAGCTAAAGAAGAAAATCCATACAACGTATGGGAGTCTTCCTTTACAATCAGATGTGAATATAGTTTTAAATTCTCGTTATTGGGAATTTGAGAAAAAGTATGTAGTGAAATGTTGAGCAGATAGCCTACACCATTGCAATCAATAACAACATCAGTCGGATTTTTTTCGACAAGTTTTCCTTGAATATGTGTAATCATGTAATGGCGTTCGTTAAAGTCTCAAATGTAATAAAATTATTTTCATTAAAAAGCTGATTACTTCTCTAAAGAAGCTTTGAGTTCTTGCTCCTTCCTCTCTTTTTGTTGCGCATCGATCACCGCTATAGCGGTCATGTTCACAATTTCGTCAACACTTGCTTCTAACTGCAAAATATGAACTGGTTTACGCATTCCCATCATAATTGGTCCAATGGATTCTGATTTGTTCAATTCCTTGAGTAGTTTATAAGTAATATTGGCAGATTCCAGATTAGGAAAAATTAACGTATTCACTTTTTTACCTACTAATTTTGAAAACGGAAAGACTTCCTGAAGCATTTCGCTATTAAGTGCAAAATCGGTCTGCAGTTCACCATCAATAATCAAGTCTGGATGAGACTCGTGTAACATTGCAACAGCTTGTCTCACTTTCGTGGCGCGAGGACTTGGTGAGGAGCCAAAATTTGCATAAGAAATCATTGCAATTACCGGTTCCATACCAAACATTCGAACGGTTCTTGCAGTCATTAGAGCAATTTTTGCCAAATCTTCGGCAGTTGGGTCGATATTGATGGATGTATCGCTCAAAAACATCGGTCCGCGTTGTGTCATCATCAAATTGGTTGCTGCTGCTCTAGTAGCATTTTTTGCCAATCCAACGAGTTCCAACATCGGTTTAAAAACTGTTGGATAACTTCTGGAGTAGCCAGAGATCAACGCATCTGCATCCCCTTCGTTGACCATCATAGCTGCAAAATAATTACGCTCTCTCAATAGTTTTTCTGCAGAATAAAGTGTAACCCCTTTTCGCTTTCGGTGTGACCAATACACTTTTGCATAACGATTTCTTCGTTCTTCTTCTTCATCCGTTTTAGGATCGATGATTTCTACATCGGCATCAAACTCTATTTCTGCCATTAATTGTTGAATCGTTTCTTTCCTTCCTAACAAAATGGGAATTGCGATGCCTTCATCATAAGCGATCTGTGCTGCTTTTACCACATCTAACTGGTCAGCTTCAGCGTACACCACCCGTTTTGGATTCATTTTAGCTCGGTTTGTAAGCAACCTTACAATTTTATTATCAGATCCCAAACGCTCCATCAAGGTATCCCGATATTTCTCCCAATCATAAATTGGTTCTTTTGCTACGCCACTTTCCATAGCCGCTTTAGCAACTGCGGGTGGAACCTCTGCAATCAAACGTGGGTCAAAAGGTTTTGGAATGATATATTCTTTACCAAAGGTGAGTCGCGTTTCACCATAAGCAATATTTACTTGTTCTGGCACGGGCTCTTTAGCTAGTTTCGCTAATGCTTTTACGGCTGCCATTTTCATCGCTTCATTGATTTTAGTTGCTCTTACATCCAAAGCTCCTCTGAAGATAAATGGGAATCCAAGAACATTATTTACCTGATTAGGATGATCTGAACGACCTGTAGCCATAATGATATCATCTCGTGTATCAATAGCGAGTTGATACTCTATTTCTGGGTCAGGATTGGCCATAGCAAATACGATAGGGTTTTGCGCCATCGCTCTTAACATATCCGGTGACACAATATCTGCTGTTGACAATCCAATAAATACGTCAGCATCTTTCATAGCTTCGTCCAAAGTATCAATTTTGCGATGGGTAGCAAATTCAGATTTTTCAGTAGATAAATTTTCCCTATCCTGTCTGATCACACCTTTACTATCGGTCATCACAATATTTTCTCTCTTGGCCCCAAATGCTTGATACAATCGTGTGCAAGAAATCGCGGCTGCGCCTGCGCCACTGATAACAATTTGGACATTCTCTATTTTTTTGTTCGAAAGTTCCAAAGCATTCAGCAAAGCTGCTGCAGAGATAATGGCTGTCCCGTGTTGGTCATCATGCATTACGGGAATATCCAATTCCTCCTTTAAACGACGTTCAATCTCAAAAGCTTCTGGCGCCTTGATATCTTCTAGATTAATCCCTCCAAAAGTTGGCGCAATATTTTTTACCGTTTGAATAAAAGCTTCAACATCTTCAGTATCAACCTCAATATCAAACACATCTATATCAGCAAAAATCTTAAACAACAACCCTTTTCCTTCCATCACTGGCTTTGAGGCTTCAGGACCGATGTTACCTAACCCCAAAACCGCTGTTCCGTTGGAGATTACCGCAACAAGGTTTCCTTTGGTAGTATATTTATAAACGTTATTCACATCTTTTGCAATCTCCAAACACGGCTCTGCTACACCAGGCGAATATGCCAAGGACAAATCGCGTTGTGTGGCATATTTTTTTGTGGGAACCACCTGAATCTTTCCAGGTGTCGGCTTGGCGTGATAAACTAATGCTTCGCGACGTTTGCTTTGCTTACTCATATCAATTTTGGATTTACTCTGATTGACAAATGTACGAGATTTGATACAAAAGAAGAGAGAAAAAAAGTAATTAGACTTATGAATTAAAATTGGTAAAGGAGGTGATTTTTACATTGACATTATACTATATTTGAAATGGAACGAACTTGAATTACAATCGTTGTTTTTAATGAAGATATTCGCAAATTATTTTTTGGTTATTCTACTAATATTGAGTTGCTTTCATGGTTTTTCGCAGGATAAAACTAAAAAGGATTCAACGAATGTGTACAAAAAAATCGAAGAGTATTCCAAAAAGAGGAAATCCACAAAATTCATCCATAAGCTTATTTTTAGGTCTAATAATAAAAAACCTAATAATCCTAGAAAACAAAAACCAGAACAAGATTTTAGTGTATTTGAAGGAAAAATCATAAGAAAAATTAACATTCAATCCCATGACCCATTTGGTTTTTCATTTACGGACAGTACCGAGACAGCAAACAGTTGGCTTGAAAAAACAGGCAATACTATTCATATTAGGACTAAACCGTTTACAATTCGAAATTTTCTATTAATCAAAAAGAATATGCCTTTGGATGGATTATCCATTCTAGAATCGGAACGTTTGTTGCGTTCTCAAAATTACATTCGAAGTGTTGAAATTACTGTTAAAAACGCCGAAAATACCAAAGATTCAGTTGATGTTTTTGTGAAGGTCCTTGATTCTTGGAGTTTAATTCCAAAAGTCAATATATCCACCTCCAAAAACACTTTACAACTTAAAGAACGAAACTTTTTAGGTTATGGCCACCAATTCAAAACCAGTGTCACCAATCGATTGGGAGATGGGAAAAATGGGTATGATTTGCGATATTCTGTTCCCAACTTTAAAAATACATTTATAAATACCTCTGTTGGATATAACATCGATTTAAATGGCTTTTATGTCAAAGAATTTAGCATCGGACGAACATTTTATTCACCATTGACCAAATGGGCTGGTGGGATTTATTTAAACGAACGCTATCGTGAAGAGTCCTTTGAAAATGAATTGATGGAAATCAGCGAAGAAGCTATGAAATACCAAACCCAGGACTTTTGGGTTGGTCGAGCTTTTAAAATTTTTAAAGGCAAATCAGAAAAAGAACGAACCACTCAACTTATTACTTCAGCCAGAATATTGCATTTAGATTTTATGGACTCTCCAGATGTGGCTTTTGATAGTATCAATTACTTTTCCAACGAAACGTTTTATATGGGAAGTGTTGGCATTGCTTCAAGACAGTTCGTACAGGATTCTTATATTTTTCGCGATGGCATTGTGGAAGACGTACCAATTGGAACTATTTTTGCTGGGACTGGTGGCATTCAACATAAAAATAAACAAAATCGTTTGTACTTGGGCGCTAAAGTAGCGCATGGCAACTATTTCAATTGGGGTTATTTAAGTACCAATTTTGAATTTGGAACATTTTTCAAAAACAACAGCCTTGAACAAACAGCCTTTTCGTTTCAGGCAAATTATTTTACCAATTTGATTTCTTTAGGTGAGAAATGGAAAATGCGCCAATTCGTAAAACCGCAATTCCTCATTGGTACCAATCGGCTAAATTCTGTCGGCGACCGATTGACCATTGATGAAAACAATCGGTTTCAAGGAGTGTATGGCAATGAAGAACAACGCAACAACAGCGCAGGAATTCCAGGTTTTAGTAGCGATTTGATGGGGACAAAAAAATATGTGCTTTCTCTTCAAACACAGTTTTATTCACCTTGGGAAGTTTTGGGTTTCCGATTGAATCCCTATGTAAATATCTCTTCTGGGTTATTGGGAAATGAAGATAGAAGTATCACCAAAAGCAGACTTTACTCTTCCTTTGGTGTTGGTTTCATCGTGAGAAACGATTATTTAGTCTTTAGCTCCTTTCAGTTGTCCTTATCCTATTACCCGTCGATTCCTGGTCAAGGCAATAACATTTTTAACACTAATTCTTTTGAAACGGACGATTTTGGGTTTCAGAATTTCCAGTTGGGTAAGCCTACACCTGTTTGGTACAATTAGAACTTGGACCTTATTCCTTGAGGTAGTTAATATTTCGCTTCAACCCTTCAAATTTTGTTCTTTTAACAGCTGAATTTTTAAACAATTCCTTAAAAACATCTTCGGTGATTTCCTCCCAATCTTTTTTGGTCATGGACAATAATTCCGGATGCGGATTGAATAATGGTTCATTATGAGGTTTTGAAAACCGATTCCAAGGACATACATCTTGGCAAATATCGCAACCGAACATCCAATCGTCAAACTTGCCTTTGAATTCCGTCGGAATTTTATCTTTTAATTCAATTGTAAAATAGGAAATGCATTTACTGCCATCCACCACATAAGGCTCGGTAATGGCTTGCGTTGGGCAGGCATCGATGCATTTGGTGCAGGTGCCACAATGGTCGGTGGTGGGTAAATCATATTCCAGTTCCAAATCGATAATCAATTCTGCGATGAAATAAAACGAACCGACTTGCTGCGTCAATAAATTGCTATGTTTTCCAATCCAACCCAATCCGCTTTTGGCAGCCCACGCTTTATCGAGCACAGGTGCCGAATCTACAAATGCACGACCATGGACGTCTCCAATTTCTTCCTGAATAACATTTAAAAGGGATTTGAGTTTGTCTTTGATGACGAAATGATAATCGGTTCCATAGGCATATTTAGACAGTTTAAAACTATTTTGATTTTGGGTTTCTTCTGGATAATAATTCAACAATAAAGAAATTACACTTTTGGAATCTTCCACTAGTTTTGTTGGGTCCAAACGTTTATCGAAATGGTTTTCCATATAATGCATTTCGCCCTGCATATTTTTCTTTAACCACTTTTCCAACCGTGGTGCTTCTTCTTCAAGAAATTGAGCTTTACTGATGCCACATGAAATAAAGCCTAGACGCTTGGCTTCTGCTTTTATGAATTGACTATATTTTGATTTGTTATTGTTCAAAGCGAATGATTTTCAAATCTTACAATGGCATTTTTAGGTTTTAAGGTAATTAGCGGATTGATATCAATAGTTTCCTTAACAGGTAAGATGTTGAATTTCAATAAAATTTCGGAAATCGCCAAAATCATTTCAAAAATCGCAAAATTGTTTCCAATACATTTTCTTGGCCCTGCACCGAATGGAAAATAATGAGATGAATAGGTTTTCGCCTTTTCTGGTGAAAATCGGTCTGGATTGAAATCATCTGGCTGTTCCCAAAGTTCTTTATGTTTATGGATTTCCAATATTGAAAACAAAAAACTGCTTCCTTTTTTAAAATGGTAACCTTTAAATTCATCATCTTCAATATTCACTCTATCCATGAAATAAGCGGGCGGGTACAAACGCAACGATTCCTCAATCACCTGTTTTGCCAATTGTGATTGTAAGATAGTCGTCATCGTATCCGTTTTTCCATCCGAGACAATAGATTGATATTGGGTTCGTACCTTCTCCTGCCATTCTGTATGGTGTGCCAATAGTTGTACGGTAAAGCTCAAGGAATTTGCAGTGGTCTCGTGTCCTGCAACAAACAGCACCAAAATCTCGTCAATGAGCTGTTCCATACCCATGGAAGAACCATCATCATATCTGGCTTCCAGTAACATATCCAGCAAATCGTAATACTTGGTTGCAGAGTGTTGTCGCCTCTCAATGATGGCTTGAAGAATTGCTCTCGATTCCTTGGAACGTGCCAAGTGTTTATCAATAACGCCAAAAGATTGAAAATACCATTTCAAATACGGTTGTCGCAGTTCTTTTACCAACATCAACTGGTTTTCTTCGGTGACTTCCTGAAGGATTTTAATTTCAGCATTGGTAGCGGCGTTACTGAACAAGGATTTTACAACTACTTTAAAAGCGAGATTGCTAAAGATTGGCAGGACATCAACGTCGGTATTTATTTTAATTGTAGATAATTCGGCAACTATCGTTTCTTTGATGGTTGTCATCAAATGTTCCAAATGCTTTTTATGGAAAGCCGGCTGAATAAGTTTGCGCTGTTTTTTCCACAACTCTCCTTCCGATGTCAACAAACCCTTACCTAAATATTTGGCAAGGTCCTCGGTCTGGATTGCCGATTTTGTATAGTTTTTCCAATTTTTCTGAAAAACATACTCCGCCAGTTCAGCATCTCTGGAAAAAAAGGCATAATTGCCAAAGCCAATGTTGAGCTTAAAGATATCACCATAACGTTCAAAATTTTTGTGGTGAAACGGTAACGGATTGTTTAATATCTTAATGGCCTGCCTTAAAAAGGTGAATGTAGAAACTTCAGGTATTTGTTTTGATGAAGACATTAAAACAAACCTCCTTGAATACCACTTTTAATCTTTCCCAAATGTTTATAGGCAAGTTCGGTAACTTCCCGCCCTCTTGGCGTTCTCATGATAAAACCTTGTTGTATCAAGAAAGGTTCGTAAACTTCCTCTATAGTTTCCGCACTTTCACTGACGGCGGTTGCCAATGTTGTGATACCAACTGGGCCTCCCTTGAATTTATCAATGATAGTTGTAAGAATTTTATTGTCCATTTCATCCAAGCCATGTGCATCTACATTAAGCGCTTGTAGTGCGAATTTTGCTATCTTAATATCAATGCTACCATTCCCTTTTATTTGAGCAAAATCCCGCACACGACGCAACAATGCATTTGCGATACGAGGTGTGCCTCTACTTCTTCCAGCAATTTCCACGGCGGCTTCCATAGAAATAGGCACATTTAATATGGAGGCGCTACGCTGGGTTATTGTAGTCAATAATTCCGTATTGTAATATTGAAGTCGACTTTGAATACCAAAACGGGCCCGCATTGGAGAAGTCAATAATCCTGAACGCGTTGTGGCTCCAATCAATGTGAAAGGATTTAGATTTATTTGAACCGTTCTTGCATTAGGTCCAGACTCAATCATGATATCAATTTTGTAATCCTCCATGGCAGAATAAAGATATTCCTCTACAATGGGACTCAATCGATGGATTTCATCTATGAATAAAACATCCCGTTCATCAAGGTTGGTCAACAAGCCTGCGAGGTCACCTGGTTTGTCCAAAACTGGTCCTGACGTCACTTTGATAGCAACATTCAGTTCACTTGCGAGAATATGTGCCAATGTGGTTTTACCCAAACCTGGAGGACCATGAAACAACGTATGGTCCAACGCTTCACTACGAAGGTTGGCCGCCTTTACGAATATCTGGAGGTTTTCCAACACTTGCTCTTGACCTGTAAAATCATCAAATGATAAGGGTCTTAATTTTTTTTCTACATCGAGTTCTTCAGGAGAAAAATGGTCGTTGGATGGGTTTAGATTATCATTCATATCAAAACAAAGATAAACAAAAACCCTTTCCATTGGAAAGGGCTAAATCTTTAAAATTTAACTTTTATCTTATGGGTCTATCACAACTGTTGTCGTCCTTTTACAGTCACCCGATGGGCCGTCAGGGCCAAGAGGAAGACATTTAGTGCAATATACTCCGCTAGGCACGCAACCTCCTCCAGAAGCACATGCCACTGAAGTACAAACCGTAGTTCCAGTTTGAAACTCACCATTTTCATTTTTTAACAATGCAATAGTTGACACTTGATTATTATCGCTGTAGAATCGTAAGTAATTAGCATTGTCAATATTAACCACCTCAAAAGAACGGGGAACAAGTTCCAACTCGTTGATTTTAACAAAATTTCTGAATGTCTCCATTATCTTTTCATCAGATACATTCAACTCAACCTTACCCTTATTTTCAACACCAATCTTACTATTGGTTAAATTTTCAAAACTTATGCTCTTATTAAGTTCGACTTCATCAGAATTTTGCGAACTATTTTCCTGTTCACAAGAAAAAGTCACAAGCGTAAATGCGCAAAAAAGCATTAAAACTTTCTTCATAATAGTTTGATTTAAAATATATTAAAATAAAATTAAACTAATTAAACTAATTAAACTAATTAAATCCGATATAATTTTCAACCAATTTCACGGTAACAAATAAAACGCAGAGAAGCCTTTCAAAAAACGAAAGGCTTGCTACATAATTTCAATATTAAGTCTAATCTACTAGATTCCTGCCTTCACAGGAATTGTTCAGTGCTGTAACTCTTCTTCCCCATCCATCAAAGGCACGTTTTGAGGAACAAAATCGTCATCGTGTCCTGGTTTGCTATAATCATAAGACCAACGGTACACATGAGGAATTTCACCTGGCCAATTTCCATGAATGTGCTTCACAGGGGTTGTCCATTCCAAAGTTGTAGATCTCCAAGGGTTTTGAGGTGCTCTCTTACCAAAGAAAATACTGCCAAAGAAATTGTATAAATACACTAACTGGAATGCTCCACCAATCAAAGCAAATATTGTAATGATTACATTCACATTGGCTAAATCATCGAACAAAGGGAAGTTGGTATTTGTATAATAGCGTCGAGGAAGACCGGCCATACCTATAAAGTGCATTGGGAAAAATACTCCATAAGCGCAAATAGCCGTCACCCAGAAATGTAAATATCCAAGATTCTTGTTCATCATACGACCAAACATTTTTGGATACCAATGATAAATACCCGCAAACATTCCATAAAGCGCAGAAATACCCATTACCAAGTGAAAGTGAGCAATCACGAAATACGTATCGTGAACGTTAATGTCCAAAGCACTATCCCCAAGAATAATTCCCGTTAAACCACCTGTAATAAATGTCGAAACAAAACCTATGGAGAACAACATGGCCGGATTCATTTGCAGATTACCTTTCCATAAGGTTGTTATCCAGTTAAAGGCTTTTACGGCAGAAGGAATAGCAATCAATAAGGTTGTAAATGTAAATACCGATCCTAGGAATGGATTCATTCCAGAGATAAACATGTGGTGACCCCAAACAATCGTAGACAAAAATGCAATCGCAAGTATGGATGCAATCATCGCTCTATATCCAAAAATAGGTTTTCGCGAATTGGTTGCCATAATTTCAGACACTAATCCCATTGCTGGAAGAATAACGATATATACTTCAGGGTGCCCTAAAAACCAAAATAAGTGTTCAAACAATACTGGCGAACCTCCTTGATAATGTAATACTTCACCTTGAATAAAAATATCAGACAAGAAGAAAGAAGTTCCAAAACTTCTATCCATAATCAATAATAAGGCTGCTGATAATAATACTGGGAACGATATAACACCAATAACTGCTGTAATAAAGAACGCCCAAATTGTCAAAGGCAAACGAGTCATTGACATTCCTTTAGTTCTTAAGTTGATAACAGTAACGATATAGTTCAATGAACCTAATAAAGACTGTGCAATGAATATTGCCATCGATACTAGCCAAAGAGTCATTCCAAGTCCTGAACCACCTTGTGCCATAGGTAAGGCGCTCAAAGGTGGATAAATGGTCCATCCTGCTGCAGCTGGCCCTGCTTCAAGAAACAATGAAATAAGCATAATAACACAAGAAGCAAAGAATATCCAGAAAGATAGCATGTTTAGAAATCCTGATGCCATATCCCGAGCTCCAATTTGCAACGGAATCAGTAAGTTACTGAATGTACCACTCAAACCAGCTGTCAATACAAAGAACACCATAATGGTTCCATGAATTGTTACCAATGCCAAATAAATATCAGCATCCATCACACCATCAGGTGCCCATTTACCCAATAATGCCTCAAAAAGCACATTTGGTTCTTCTGGCCAAGCAATTTGCATACGGAACATCATTGACATCATGACACCAATAACACCCATAATGGTACCTGTAATGAGATACTGTTTAGCAATCATTTTATGATCTTGGCTAAAAATGTATTTCGTTACAAACGTTTCTTTGTGATGATGTCCGTGATCGTCGTCGTGTGCGTGAGTATCTACTGCGTGTGTTGACATAATCTATATATACTTTTTAAAGAATTTTATTCAGTTTCTTATTGGGCTACCTCTTCAGTTATCTGGGGAGTTTCTTCTTCCACATCCTTGGTCATTGAAGCTTTAAAAGTTTTTTGCTCCTTTATCCAAGCATCATATTCTTCCTGTGTTTCTACAATAATTTTCATTTGCATATTGTAGTGTGATTTTCCACAAATCTTGTTACATAACAACAAATAATCAAAATCATAAGGATCTAATGCTGGCTTTCCATCAGCCACCAAATCTTTACTTTTTTCTCTTCTTATTTTGTTAATGTTTTGTACTTTATCAATCATATCAGGATTTTCACGCATTTCCTTTGTAGTGATGGTTGGTGTAAATCCAAATTGAGTTATCATTCCAGGTACACAGTTCATTTGTGCTCTAAAGTGTGGCATATAAGCTGAATGCAGTACATCTTGAGAACGCATTTTAAATAAAACTGGGCGCCCAACAGGTAAATGAAGTTCTTTGGCAACCACATCGTCCTGTGCATTTGGGTCCGATTCATCAACTCCAAGTATATTGGCTTTGTCAATATCGATCAATCTAACGTTTGCCATTCCCAGCACATTGTCTTGTCCAGCGTAGCGAGCTGTCCAGTTAAACTGCTGTGCGTATAATTCAACGATCATTGGGTCATCGTCCTCATTCACATTCATGATGCTTGTCCAAGTGAACAATCCGTAAATAATCAAACCAGCAAGAACGATGACTGGGATGATAGTCCAGATAGCCTCTAACGTATTGTTGTCGGCATAAAACAATGCTTTTTTTCCTTTTTCTCCTCTATACTTAAAGGAGAACCAATGCAAAATGAATTGCGTAACTGTCTGTACAAAGAAGATAATGACCATGGATATGATCATCAAATTGTCCAATCCAGGTCCATGTTCAGATGCTGCATTAGACATTAATGGTAAATCACCCCATTTTACAAAACAAATAATTGTAATGATGTAAATAAAGGCTAAAAAGCCCATCATCAAATATCCATTGATTTTATTGTCATAATCTGTTGCAACTCCAGAGGTTTCAGATATTGAATTTGTTTGCGCTAAATCAAATATCTTGACCATTTGCCAGATTGCAACCGCTACAAAAAGTACTATTATAATCGTTAAAAAAGCAGTCATTGTCGTTTCTCTTCTTTAAATAATGTTATTAATAATGGAAATGCTCACTTTCGTGAATGAATGGATTTCGTTTTGCCATCAATGGTGCTTTCGTCAATGCCGTAAAGACAATGAACAAAAACAATCCAGCGAATAATAAAATAGAACTTATTTCTGGAATGCCAATAAACCATCTATCACCTACTGTTGCTGGCATTATCATATTGAAAATATCAATATAATGTCCAAATAATATCACAATTCCAGCCATGACAACAAACCAATTGATACGTTTGTAATCACTGTTCATTAGTAACAATAATGGGAAAACAAAATTCATCACCAACATTCCAAAGAATGGTAAATTATAATCTGTAATACGTGTTACGAAATAAGTAACCTCTTCTGGAATATTTGAATACCAAATCAACATAAATTGTGAGAACCATAAATATGTCCAGAAAATACTGAAACCAAACATGTATTTTGCCAAATCGTGGATATGACTATTGTTCACTTGTGGCAACAATCCTTTTCCTTTTAAATACATTGTTACCATTGCTATCACTGTCACTGCACTTACAATCATGCTCGCAAATACATACCATCCAAACAAGGTACTGAACCAATGAGGGTCAACACTCATAATCCAATCCCAAGACATCATTGATTCTGTATAGATGTAGAACACTAAAAATGCAGCAGATATGCGGAATGATTTTTTGAAATTTCTGTTATCGCCTTCTTCAGCATTGTCTTGAGCGATTGAGAATTTACGCGCAAAATGGCGATAAAGGCTCCATCCTCCAATAAATATAATGGCTCTAATAATAAATCCAGTAATGTTCAACCAACCAGCTTTTCCTTGAATCAATTCATCATGTTTTACAACATCTTCATTCATCCAAATAAATATCTCGTTATTATGTCCAATAAAGTGAGAACCAACGGCGATTGCAACTACAATAATAGCTCCTGGCAGTAAGTAGGCAGTAATACCTTCCATAACTCTAAACAATAATGGTGACCACCCTGCTTGAGCTGCAAATTGAATCGCATAAAATGCCAATGCTCCAAGCGCAATCATCATAAAGAAAAATGCCGCTACATATAGTGCTGACCAAGGTCTTTTTGCCAATTGCCCTTGAACGTGATGTGCATGTTCATCATCGTGATTTGCTTCGGCATGCTCGGTAACCGTTGAATGGCCTTCATCAACATTTGAATGATCAACCATTTGAGTTTCCCCTTCAGAATGTACGGATCCTGCATCTGTGGAGTCTGTAGTCATCGATCCTGAATGTTCTTCCATAGAAGCCACGTGATTTTCAGCGTCATGGGTACTATTTGAATCATGTTCAACATCCATGGCTGTATGTGGTTCAGCCGCTGCATGTCCACCTCCATGTGCTGAATGTTCTTCAACAAGCATCGACTTAACCTCATCCAAAGATTTATGAGATGTCATAAAACCATAAGCCACTCCAAGAACTCCCAATACGATGAGGATGATTGAAAATGTCTTTAATCTATTTGAAATTGTGTACATATCTATATTGAATCTTTAACAGTCTGATTTCCTCCTAATTCCGATTTTAACTTCATGACATAGTTAACAACTTGCCAGCGCTCTTCTTCTTTTAATTGATTGGCGTATGACCCCATGGCGTTTTTCCCATAATAAATAACTTGATACACACTTCCTTGGGTAATTGCTCTACCAGCGTCATTATAAGCTGGAACTCCTAATATTTTTTCTCTTTTTACTAAATTTCCTTGACCATCACCTTTATTTCCATGACAAATAGCACAATAAATCCCATATAATTGTGCTCCTTTAGTTTCATCTATTTGAGTAGAATCCAAAGGGCTTATCAAATTGGCTTTTGCATAATCATAGCCTTCATTGGTGTTTTGTATTTCATAAAGCTCATGACCTCTAGCTATAGTTCCATCTACAGGTAATTGTGCTTCCACCCCATTTTTGAAAGCATCAGATTCACTATAGGTTTCATAACCCACAGGCTCATACATATTAGGCATAAATTGATAATTAGGCCTTGAATCCTTTTTGCAAGATGCAAATGCTATCAGGACAATCATCAATAGTGATATATTATAAATACGTTTCATAACTATTCTAATGTGCTTTATCAATTAAGGTGATTTCAACGGCTCCGGTATCTCTCAAGATATTAAATTGCTCATCTACATTATGTCCTGCAGAAATCTCCATCAAAAAATGGTCATCTGTGGTTCTTGTGTCTGGATTTTCTGCTTTTTTGAAAGGCCACATTCTACTTCTTAAATAAAATGTGATAACCATTAAGTGAGCAGCAAAAAACACGGTCAACTCAAACATAATCGGAACAAACGCAGGCATATTTTCGATATAACTGAAACTTGGCTTTCCACCAATATTTTGAGGCCAGTCCTTAATCATGATAAAATTCATCATCACAATGGCCACTGTCAAACCAATACATCCATAAATGAATGATGTAATAGCAATACGTGTTGGAGCCAATCCCATCGCTTTGTCCAATCCGTGAACGGGGAATGGCGTATATATTTCTTCAATATGATAACGTTCAGCACGCACCTTTTTAACGGCTGCCATCAATACATCATCATCTGTGTAAATAGCGTGAATAACTTTTGAAGATTCTTCCATACTATTGTTAGTTGTTTATTAATAATTTAGCCTGTCCAGCCCAATCATCACGTTCTGCTCTTCCAGGGAAAGAAGCTGTGATTTCGTCCAACAAGTCATATTCGTGTTTCGTCATTTTGCTCACCTGCAAATAAGAATAAATTCCGATTCCGTTCAGCACTTCTTCCATTTTTGGACCAATCCCGTTGATTTTCTGTAAATCATCTTTGGTTTGAGTCATTGGGTCAAAACTTCCAATACCTTCCAAAAGTTTGTTTATGGATTTAGGGTCATGTGGTTTTGCTGTTGATTTTTCTTCAACAACAGGAACTCCAGAATGAGGAATCACCTTATGGGTACGCTCGTCTGAACCGGTACCAACCAAACTATCACCTCTTTCTCTAATTTTTTTGTATCGCTCACCAGATGATTTCAAAATCGTCTTAACCTCTGCTTGTGCAATTACTGGGAATGTTCTTGCATATAGAAGGAACAATACAAAGAAGAATCCGATGGTTCCGATGAAAATTCCGATATCCACAAATGTTGGAGAGAACATAGTCCAAGAAGATGGCAAGTAATCTCTGTGCAATGAGGTTACGATGATTACGAAACGCTCAAACCACATACCAACGTTTACAACAATGGAGATAAAGAATGAGAACATGATACTGGTACGTAATCTCTTGAACCACATAAACTGTGGAGAGAATACGTTACAGCTCATCATCATCCAATAAGCCCAAGCATAAGGCCCTGTTGCTCTATTTAAGAACGCATATTGCTCATACTCCACACCAGAATACCATGCGATAAATAACTCTGTGATATATGCTACACCAACGATTGAACCTGTAATCATGATGACGATGTTCATCAATTCGATATGTTGTACTGTGATGTAATCTTCAAGGTTACATACTTTACGCATGATAATCAACAAGGTGTTCACCATCGCAAATCCAGAGAAAATCGCCCCAGCAACGAAGTATGGAGGGAAAATCGTGGTATGCCAACCAGGAATGACCGACGTGGCAAAGTCAAAGGATACAATGGTATGNNACCTGACCATCCGAAACTCAATAATGAATAGATTTTCTTTTGGAATGGTTTGACTGCTCTGTCACGAATCATCGCAAAATCTGGCAATAATCCTGTCCACCAGAATACCAATGATACCGATAAGTAAGTTGAAATCGCAAATACGTCCCAAAGTAATGGCGAGTTGAAGTTCACCCAAAGTGAGCCAAATTGGTTCGGAATTGGTAATACCCAATACCCTAACCATGGACGACCCATGTGAATGACTGGGAACAATCCTGCCTGAACAACCGAGAAAATCGTCATCGCTTCCGCAGAACGGTTAATTGCCATTCTCCACTTTTGACGGAAGAGTAAGAGTACGGCAGAAATCAATGTTCCTGCGTGACCAATACCTACCCACCAAACGAAGTTGGTAATATCCCAAGCCCAACCAACAGTTTTGTTTAGACCCCAAACTCCAATTCCAGTTGAAATGGTATAAATGATACATCCAATTCCCCAAAGGAAGGCAACTAGTGATATAGAAAATACTATCCACCATGCTTTATTGGCTTTTCCTTCCACAGGTCTTGCAACATCCACAGATACATCGTGGTATGATTTTTCGCCTGTAACTAAAGGTCTTCTAATAGGTGCTTCGTAATGAGACGCCATAATTCGTTTATAGTTTCTAAATTAATTTAAGCTTCTGTTGTATTTCTCACTTTCACGTGATATTGAACGTTTGGTTTTGTTCCAACGCTTTCCAATAAGTGATACATACGATTATCTTCTTTAAGTTTTGCAACTTTACTTTCTTTATCATTGATGTCTCCAAAGACCATCGCGCCACTACCACAGGCAGCAGAACATGCTGTTTGGAATTCGCCATCCTTGATTTCGCGTCCATCACGTTTGGCATCCAAAATGGTTTTTTGTGTTTTTTGGATACACATAGAACATTTTTCCATCACACCACGAGAACGAACCACCACATCAGGATTCAAGACCATACGGCCTAAATCATCATTCATGTAGTAATCAAATTCATCATTCTTGTTGTACAAGAACCAGTTGAAACGGCGTACTTTATACGGACAGTTGTTTGCGCAATAACGAGTACCCACACAACGGTTATAAGCCATATGGTTTTGACCTTGACGACCATGTGAGGTTGCAGCCACTGGGCAAACCGTTTCACAAGGAGCATGGTTACAGTGCTGGCACATCACAGGTTGAAAGGCCACTTGAGGATTATCCATCGCAGCAGATTCCATTTCATTGAAACCACCTAATGAACCATTGTCTCCAAACAGTCCGGAGAAATTATCTTTTTTCTCATCGTCTTGAGCGAAGGTTTCTTCAGAAGAATAATATCTATCAATACGCAACCAGTGCATATCTCTACTTCTTCTTACTTCTTCCTTACCAACAACAGGAACGTTGTTTTCTGAATGACAAGCAATCACACAAGCACCACAGCCTGTGCAAGCATTTAAGTCGATTGACAAATTGAAATGATGCCCGATTGAACGGTCAAATTCATCCCATAAATCCACGTCAGGAGAAGTTACAGGTGTTTCTATGTGATTCAATGACACCATTGGAATAGCATTCCAATGTGATTTATCTTTTGTGTTGAAAATTTCGAGGGTGGTTTCTCTAATAATGTCACCACGTCCCATCAAAGTGTTATGCAATTGTACGCAAGCAAATTCGTGTTCGCCAGCAACAACTTTTAAAGAAGCTCCTGTTTGGGTTGCGTTAAAATCTTTATAGAATTTATAGGCATTTTTACCGGTTCGCATTTCTTCTTTTAATCCTTTTGTACGCCCATAACCAAAAGGCAATCCAATAGAACCTACCGCTTGACCTGGCTGGATGATTACTGGAAGGGTTTCTTTTACTCCGTTTACGGTCAACTCAACTAAACTACTATTAAGTCCACCATCAGCCTCATGCCAATTTTTTATATCTAACTTTTCAGCATCGGCTTTTGATACAGATATATAATTGTCCCAAGAAACACGAGTAATTGGGTCAGGAAATTCTTGCAACCATGGGTTATTGGCTTGTTGTCCATCACCCAATCCTACTTTGCTATATAAAGTTAGTTCCAGTCCGTTAGATTCAGCAGATGAAACTAAACTTCTGGCTGCATCTCCACCAGAAATTGAAGCTGAAGAAACACTTTCAACGGATTCTTCTGTAGTTTCAGTATTAGAGGACATTTCATCCCCTATCAAAGAAGCTACGGATAAGCCACCAGACACGAACACTCCATCATGAAGCGCTTGATTAAAGGAGCTTCCGCCTAATACGCTACTTGTCCAAGTTTCCTTGATAAAATCATGATAAGTCATATCACTTCCAGTCCACTTCAATAAAGCGTCTTGGAATTGTCTTGTATCGAACAAAGGACGAATTGTTGGTTGAGTCAAAGCAAAATGACCTTTTTTAAGCTCTACATCTCCCCAAGATTCCAAATAGTGAGGAGCAGCAGCAATATATTGTACAGCCGAAGCTGTTTCATCTGCTTTCATGGAGAAAGCGATGGATAATTCTAATGAGGAATTCTTCAAACCTTCTGCAAAATCTGAAGCATTTGGAAGTGTATATAAAGGATTTACCCCACACATGATGATGGCTCCTACTTTTCCAGCTTTCATATCAGACATCAGAGTTGCAATAGCTTTATCACTTCCTTGTCTTGTAGTGATTGGCGTTTTTGTATCAAATGCTTTACTTCCCAATGCCGCATTGATTTCTAAAGCGACTGTTTGAGCATTGATGTCATTGATTCCCGTAACCAAAACACCATTGCTACCAGCTTTTTTCAATTCAGAAGCTGCTTTTTGAACGGCTTCATCGATATGTGCAGGTAAATTTACTGACGCAGATTGTCCAGTGATAGCGCTATACAACTTCGCTAAAGCCTGTTTTTGCTGTGATGGTGTTGCAGGAATACGTTTATCGGCATTGGCTCCAGATAAAGACATATTTGCCTCAACCTGAATGTGACGTGACATTTTTCCGTCCTTTGGTATACGCCCTTGGGCATATCCAGCATCAAAACCTCCACCTTGCCAATCTCCTAAAAAGTCAGCACCAACAGAAACGATAGTTGAAGCTTTTGAGAAATCGTAATTAGCTAAAGCTCGCTCACCATATTTTGCTTGGTAGGCATCGAGTGCAGCGGATTCAGAGATTGCATCATAGACTACATGACGTACATTTCCATATTTTTCTTTGAATGTAGAAATCAATTTTGCTGTTGAAGGACTAGCAAATGTTTGTGTTAACAATACGATTTCTTTTCCAGCAACTTTAAGGTCGGTTAATTTTTGATTGGTTTCAGCATCAAAAGTGCCCCAAGAAATCGTTTTACCACCTTTCATTGGTGATTTAACTCTTAAACTGTCGTACAAACCTAAAACAGAAGCATTCACACGGGCATTGGCATGTGATGACCCCATATCATTGTTTTCAATCTTGATTGGGCGACCTTCACGGGTTTTCACAAGAACGCTCGCAAAATCATATCCATCGGCAATGGTCGTAGCATAATAATTGGCCACACCAGGAATAATACTCTCTGGTTGCACTACATAAGGAATGGATTTGATGACTGGTCCTTCACAAGCAGCCAATGAAGCTGCTGCTGTACTAAAACCAACATATTTTAAGAAATCACGACGTGTAGTAGAAGAAGCTTCCAAAGCAGATTTGTTACCCAAAAATTCGTCGGTTGGAATTTCTGAAACAAACTCTTTCTGTTTAAGCGCCTCAACAATAGAGCTATTTTCGTTTAGCTCTTCAACACTTTTCCAGTATTTCTTGTTTGATGACATATTCTTTAATAGTTATTAGTTGATAGTTATTAGTTGATAGTGTTTTGCTAAAAACTAAAACTCTAGCTTTTTAATTTATTAATAATGACATTTGCCGCATTCCAAACCTCCCATTTGAGCAACAGTCAGTTTATCTACACCGTATTTTTTTGATAATTGCTCGTGTATTTTGGTATAGTAGGCATTGTCTTCCACTTTTACATTAGTTTCTCTATGGCAATTGATGCACCATCCCATGGTCAATGGAGAGAATTGGTACATTACTTCCATAGTTTCAACAGGTCCGTGACATGTTTGACATTCAATACCGCCAACGCTTACGTGCTGCGAGTGGTTGAAATAAGCAAAGTCTGGAAGGTTATGAATACGAATCCATTTAACTGGTTGCGATTCACCTGTGTATTTTTGTTCAGCTGTGTTCCACCCTGCTGCTGCATACAGTTTTTGGATTTCAGCATTGTAATCTACGCCATACTCTTGTCCTTCCGCCAAAGTTTCAGGTGCTACTTCTGAAATTGACTTGTGACAATTCATACATACATTCAATGATGGAATCCCAGAAGTTTTACTAACTCTTGCTGAAGAGTGACAATATTTACAATCGATGCCATTATCACCTGCATGGATTCTGTGAGAGTAATGAATCGGCTGAACTGGTTCGTAACCTTGGTCAACACCAACTTGCATTAAATAACCATACACAAAATATCCACTGGCCAACAATAAGAAAATACAGGTGACCAAAACTAAAAACTGATTCTGAACGAATGCTTTCCAAATTGGAATGTTTTTTTCATCATGGGCAACTGGAATGCCTTTAGCTTCAGCAAAACGATTTAAAGTACGTCTAACTAAAATCAATGCCATTGCCAATAAGGCAAAAAGAAGCGCAAGAGCACCAAGGATTAATTTGTTAGAACCCCCATCGCCTTGTCCTCCTCCACCAGTAGAAGGATCAACATAGTTAGGGCATCCCGGTTGAGGGTTAGCAATACAAGGATCAACTTTTTCAGCAGTATAAGCTAAAATATCACTAATATCCTGATCCGACAACTGCGGAAAAGGAGTCATTATCCCATTGTTATTCTCCTTATAAATTTTATTTGCATATGCATCACCTGACTTGATGACAGCGGAACTGTTGTGTATCCAATTAGTGATCCAAGCTCTATCAAGCCCTTGTTCGTCTGCCAAACGCTGCTCAATGTTACGGAGCGCAGGACCTGCCATTTTTGCATCTAGCTTATGACACGCAGCACAATTGGCATTGAAAAGTTTTTTTCCGTTGACAGGATCGCCTTCTTGGGCTTTGAGTGAAGTTGAGAACGTGAGTAAAATTATAAATCCTAAACGAAGAACTGTCGAGGTTAATTTACGGAGTATCACCTGTTGCATATTGTTAGTTGAATTATCTTCCAAACTTTGGTACGATTTTTTCATTAAATAGAAAAAAATACAGTTATAAAAATCTCTCGCAAAAGTAATACTTAAAGTCGATTTGGGAAATGTTAGGGAACTGTTAATTGTTAATTTATAAAGATTCTAAATAATATTATTGATCGAAATTAAGTTTAATAAATATACTTTTGTAAAAAATAAATTTCATTATGAAAAAACCCTTTTTAAAAATACTTTTTATTTGCTTGATTTTCATGCAATTCTCGTACAAAGGCCACGCACAAACTGGGCAAGTGACAATTGATTCCAACAAGGACATTGACAAATTGTTGGAATTTAAAAAAGATACTAAAACCATTGATTTGTATAAAATCCGGATTTATTCTGGGGATAGAAGTGGTGCTGAAAACACAAAAAGCCAAGCAAACAGCCTCTTCGGAGATTGGCCAACATTGATGGAATACGAAACTCCAAACTATAAAATTTATGTTGGGAATTTCTTAAGTAGATTGGAAGCAGACAGAGCACTTTTAAAGGTTAAGAAAAGCTACCCAAGCGCATTAATCTTATTCTTCAAAAAGGAAAAAAATAAATTGTAGATATAACACTCTAAAAATCAAAAAGCGACCATAAAATTTTATGGTCGCTTTTTTTATTACTTAAATTGAATATTATTTCAATTTCTTTTTCACTTCAACTTCGTGGAACGCTTCGATAACATCATTCTCTTGAATATCGTTATAATTCTTGATTTGCATACCACAATCGAATCCTTTGGAAACTTCTTTCGCATCGTCTTTGAACCGTTTTAGTGATGCCAATTCACCTGTATAGATAACCACGCCATCTCTAATCAAACGTATCTGTGAGTTTCTGAATATTTTTCCAGTAGTCACCATACATCCAGCGATCGTTCCAACTTTTGATACTTTAAAGATTTCACGGATTTCAGCGGTACCTGTTATCTCTTCTTTCAATTCTGGAGACAACATACCTTCCATCGCATCCTTCAAGTCATTAATGGCGTCATAAATGATTGAGTACATTCGGATATCGATTTCTTCCTTATCGGCAATTTGTCGTGCGTTACCCATTGGACGGACGTTAAATCCGATGATAATGGCATCGGAGGCTGTTGCCAATAACACATCACTTTCAGTAATCGCACCAACACCTTTATGGATAATATTTACCTGAATTTCCTCAGTTGATAATTTTTGGAACGAATCGGTCAACGCTTCCACAGAACCATCCACATCACCTTTAAGGATAATGTTCAATTCTTGGAAATCACCTAAAGCAATACGTCTTCCAATTTCATCCAGCGTAATATGACGTTGTGTTCTAACCGATTGCTCACGTTGTAACTGTGTACGTTTTGCTGCAATTTGTTTGGCTTCGCGTTCATCTTCAAAGACACTGAATTTATCACCAGCTTGCGGTGCTCCATCCAAACCTAAAATAGATACAGGTGTAGATGGACCAGCTTCTTTAACGTTATTACCACGTTCATCATGCATGGCACGGACTTTTCCGCTGTTTTTCCCAGCAAGAACATAATCACCTACTTTTAAAGTACCTGCTTGTACCAAAATGGTAGACACATAGCCACGACCTTTGTCTAGGAAGGCTTCAACAACTGTACCACTCGCCATTTTATTTGGGTTCGCTGTCAATTCTAATATTTCAGCTTCCAATAATACTTTTTCCAATAATTCTTTAACACCTTCACCTGTTTTTGCTGAAATATCATGAGATTGGATTTGTCCACCCCAATCTTCAACCAACAAATTCATCTGTGCCAATCCTTCTTTTACTTTTTCAGGGTTAGCACCCGGTTTATCTATCTTATTAATTGCAAAGATAATTGGCACATTGGCTGCTTGAGCATGTGCAATAGCCTCTTTGGTTTGTGGCATAATGGCGTCATCCGCAGCAATAACAATGATTGCCAAATCCGTTACTTGAGCACCACGAGCACGCATTGCCGTAAAGGCCTCGTGTCCAGGCGTATCCAAGAACGCTATTTTTTGTCCGCCTTCGAGCTGCACACCGTAAGCTCCAATATGTTGTGTTATTCCTCCTGATTCACCAGCAATTACATTTTCTTGACGTATGTAATCTAGAAGTGACGTTTTACCGTGATCGACGTGACCCATCACCGTAACGATAGGCGCACGAGGTTTTAAATCTTCTGGTTTGTCTTCTACCTCCTCGATATTATCTTCAAGATCGGAAGTGACAAATTCAACTTCATAACCAAACTCATCAGCAACAACAGAAAGGGTTTCGGCATCCAAACGTTGGTTCATCGTAACCATCATCCCAAGAGACATACATGCAGAAATAATCTGTGTCACAGGAACGTCCATCATCGTTGCAACCTCACTTGCTGTAACGAATTCGGTTACTTTAAGCACTTTAGAGTCTGCTTCTTGCTGCTCTAAATCTTTTTCAGATTGTTGACGATGTTGATCTCTCTTATCTCTTCTATATTTTGCGCCTTTTCCTTTTGAGGATTTCCCTTGAAGTTTTTCTAGCGTTTCTCTTACTTGCTTTTGAACGTCCGCTTCACTTGGCTCCTCCTTGATTGTGCTAGGGCGATTGCCAGGTTTTCCTTTGAAATTACCTTTCCCGCCTTGATTCCGATCTCCAAAGTTTGGTCTACCATTGCTGTCACCAGCACCCGCCGGGCCTTTGCTGATGCGTCGTCTTTTCTTTTTGGAGGCATCTTTATTGGCATCAGCTTTTTTAGGTTCTTCTTTCTTCTTTTTTGCCTTATTGAATTGGGACAAATCTATTTTTTCACCAGCAATTTTAGGACCTGTAAGCTTTTGGTATTTGGTTTTTAGAGTTTCGTCTTCTTCTGTTTCAGAAGTTGATTTTTCCTCTTCTTTTATTTCTTTAGGTTTTTCGGTTTTTACCTCTTTAACGTCCTCTTTAACCTCTTCGGCCTTAACTTCAGGAGCTTTTTCAGGTTCAACTTCTTTTGGTTGTTCAACTTTAGGCTCTTCCTTTTTAGGTTCTGGTTTTGAAGGATTCAAGTCAATTTTTCCGACTTGCTTTGGCCCACTTAATTCAGCTTTTGCCTTAACAACCTGTTTGCTGGCTTCTTCTTTTCGGTGCTTTTCTTCAAGCTCACGCTCACGTTGTTCACGCAGTTCTTCTTTCTCCTTGTGCTTTGCTTCACTGACTTCTTGGGATTCCGCCTTTTTGTTGGCATCCGTTTGAAATTCGTTGGAAAGAATACTGTGAACTTCCTCTGATATTTTGGTATTCGGACTTTTTTCCACGCTGACGCCCTTTGATTCTAGAAAATCAACAGCACGATCAATGGAAATATTGAGTTCGCGTAATACTTTATTTAATCTTATTGTATCAGCCATAAATTGCTTGTAATATACTTTAAATATGTGTTACTCTTCAAATTCTTCTTTAAGAATTCGGAGTACATCAATAATTGTTTCTTCTTCGAGGTCGGTTCTTTTTACTAAATCTTCGACATCTTGTTCTAAAATACTTTTTGCAGTGTCTAATCCTGCCTTGCTGAATTCTGCAATCACCCAGCTTTCGATTTCGTCAGAGAATTCGGATAATTCCACATCTTCTTCTGCGCCTTCTCTAAACACATCTATTTCATAACCAGTTAATTGACCAGCTAAACGTATGTTGTGACCTCCTCTACCAATGGCCTTTGAAACTTCTTCTGGTTTCAACAATACCTCCGCACGTTTGGTCTCTTCATTCAATTTCACAGATGTCACACGAGCTGGACTTAATGCTCTAGTGATGAACAATTGCAAATTGTTTGTATAATTGATGACATCGATATTTTCGTTGCCCAATTCTCTTACAATTCCATGAATTCTTGAACCTTTCATACCCACGCAAGCTCCGACCGGATCAATTCTATCATCATAGGAATCAACAGCTACTTTGGCCTTTTCGCCAGGAATTCTCACCACTTTTTTTACGGTTATCAATCCATCAAAAACCTCTGGAATTTCTTGCTCGAACAATTTCTCCAAAAATTCTGGAGCGGTTCTAGACATAAGGATTGTTGGCTTGTTCCCCTTTAGCTCAACGCTCTCTATGATACCTTTAACGTTCTCACCTTTTCTGAAAAAGTCGGAAGGGATTTGTTTTTCTTTCGGCAAAATAATTTCGTTACCTTCATCATCCAATAAAATAATTGCTCTATGCCGAATATGGTGAACTTCAGCGGTATAAATTTCGCCTATTAAATCTTTAAATTGTTTGTAGATATTGGTGTTGTCATGCTCGTGAATTTTTGAAATCAAATTTTGACGCAACGCCAAAATGGAACGTCTTCCAAGGTCAATCAATTTCACAGCTTCAGCGACATCTTCTCCAACTTCAAAATCAGGTTCAATCTTGCGTGCTGCAGATAATTCAATTTCTTGGTTTGGTTCTTCAACTTCACCATCAGCTACCACAATTCGGTTTCTCCAAATCTCCAAATCTCCTTTATCGGGATTGATAATGATATCAAAATTGTCATCATCTCCATATTTCTTTTTTAGGGCATTTCTCAACACATCCTCTAAAATCGCCATCAGCGTTACACGATCGATTAATTTATCATCCTTAAATTCTGAAAAAGAATCAATTAGCGCAATATTTTCCATAACTACTATGAATTAAAATTTTATAATCACTTTTGCCTCTAAAATGTCGTCATACGCAATTTTAGCCTGCTTGTTCACTGTTATTTTGCCTTTCCCAACTGGTTTTGGCTCTTTAGCTTTCCATTCCAAAGTGATGGTTTCGTCATCAACTTCGGTCAGTACGGCTTCAATTTTTGGTTGTTCTTTGGATTTTACCTGAAGCGTTCTGCCAATATTCTTTTTGTACTGGCGCTTTTCAGTTAATGGTGAAGTAGCTCCTGCTGAAGTCACTTCAAGAGAAAAATCTTCTTCTTCGCGATCCAAATTATGTTCTATGGCTCGACTAATAAAAATACAATCTTCAACACTCACGCCTTTGTCCCCATCTATAATCACACTGATTTTATTGTCTGGAGAAATTTTTAAATCGATTAGAAAAAGGTCATTTCGTTCTTCCAATCCATTATCAATAAGCGCTTGAACCGTTGATTCTTTCAGCATTTTTTTATTATAAAAAGAGGGGACTTCCCGTCCCCTCAAATTTGTCTTTTGCCATACTGCGGTGCAAATATACAATTTTTAAATTGATTTACACAAGCACAATTAAGTCGTTTTTTATTATTAAATTTAGGACTTATTAATCCAACTTTCTCACCATGAAAAAAATATTAGTTCCGACCGATTTCTCAAAAGAGGCTGAAAACTCCCTTAAGGTTGCCGCTCAATTAGCAAAAAAACATGATTGCGAGATTTATTTGATGCATATGCTTGAAATTCCTTTTCAAGAGGTTGATGCTTTAAACACCCATAGTGGCGCACTCCCTGAAGCTATGTTTTTTATGAAATTGGCGCATCAACGTTTTGAAGAGGTCATGGCGAGTGATTATTTGGAAGGACTTACGGTTCATGAAACGGTTAAAGCCAACAATAACTTTAGTGCTGTGATTGATACCTGTCATGAACACGGTGTGGATATGATTGTAATGGGGTCACACGGCGCGAGCGGATTTAAGGAAATGTTTGTGGGATCCAATGCCGAAAAAGTGGTTAGAACCTCTGATATCCCTGTATTGGTCATCAAAAATGAACACGCTAATTTTACAGTTGATAATTTTGTGTTCGCTTCAGATTTTAAGAATGACAACAAAGAAACTTACAAGCAAGCGGTTGATTTTGCCAAATCATTTAATGCAAAAATCCATTTGTTGATGGTAAACACGCCCAATAATTTCAGTAATACAGGTGATGCCAAAAAGAGAATACATGACTTTATAAAAGATTACCCTTTTGCCAACTACACAATGAATTTTTATAATGACGAAAGTGTAGAAAAAGGTATATTAAACTTTTCTCGCGAAATCGACGCAGATTTAATAGGCATCAGCACCCATGGCCGACAAGGAATTGCGCATTTCTTCAATGGCAGTATCAGTGAAGATTTGGTGAACCATGCAAAACGACCAGTAATTACATTTAAAATATAATAGAAAAATCATATAAAATGAAAAAAGTCTTCCCCGAAAGGAAGACTTTTTTTGTTGGCCTACTAGGGCTCGAACCTAGACTCTTCTGGACCAAAACCAGACGTGTTGCCAGTTACACCATAGGCCAATCTCTAAATGAGGATGCAAATTTAGAACAAAGTTTGATTTGCACAAACATTTTTTAAATAAAATAATGCCAATTTCCTTAACGTTTCTATAAAATTAGTGTGACCTTATTTTTTATTCTTAAATTCGCCACATCATTAAAACATCATATTTTTATGACAGATTTCAACTTTAAAAAGTGGAATACCATCACAGGATGGATTGTTTTCGCCATTGCTCTTCTCGTTTATGGCATGACCATAGAGCCTACCGTAAGCTTTTGGGATGCTGGCGAATATATTTTGACCTCTTCAAAACTACAAGTTGGACATCCGCCAGGAGCGCCCTTATTTCAAATGTTTGGCGCGTTCTTTTCAATGTTTGCTTTAGAACCTTCACAGATAGGTGCGATGCTAAATATGATGAGTGCCGTTGCGAGTGCATTCACGATTATGTTTATGTTTTGGACAGTTACGATGCTGTTGAAAAAACTCATTAAATCTGACGAAAAATTAAATAACAATCAAAAAATCGCCATCATTGGAAGTGGTGTTGTAGGAAGTTTGGCATTTACATTTACCGATTCATTTTGGTTCAATGCAGTAGAGACGGAAGTTTATGCCATGGCTACTTTGATTATGGCTGTACTTTTTTATCTGTCATTACGTTGGGAGCAAGATATGGACAAACCAAGGGGTAATCGTTGGTTGATTTTGATTGCCTTTGTTATTGGGCTTTCGTTTGGCGTTCACTTTATGGGCTTACTGACCATTCCTGCGATAGGGTTGATTTATTATTTCAAGAATTATAAAACCGTTACTTGGCAGAATTTCATAATTGCCAATGTTGTATCTGCGGCAATCCTTCTTTTTATATTCAAATTATTATTGCCAAATGCTTTAAAGATTTTCAGTATTTCGGAAATTTTCTTTGTCAACACATTTGGATTGCCTTTTAACTCAGGAACCATTATTGCTGGGTTAATAGTTGTTGGACTTTTCTATTATGGCTTGAATTACACTCGAAAAAAAGGGCATAAAAATGCAAACACTCTAATTTTATGTTTGATATTTATCTTCGTAGGGTTCTCTTCTTGGGTAATGTTGCCGATTAGAGCAAATGCCAATGTAGTCATCAATGAAAACAACCCCTCAAGTGCGCGAGAGCTGTTAGCCTATTATAATCTTGAACAATATCCAGAAACCCATTTGTTTTATGGCCCTTTATTTACAGAGGTTTATACAGGATTGGATGAAAATGAGCCTTACATAGATGACAAACCAAAATATGAGAAAGACGATAAAACAGGTAAATATGTAATCGTTAATGACTATAAAAATTCAAAGCAAAATTATAATTCAAGTCAGGCCCAAATACTTCCTAGAATGTGGAGTTCAGAAAATGCTGAAAATTATATGATGTTTACAGGCTTATTGGATTTTTCCATTAAACCAGAATATCAAATGCAGAACGAATTGCGCTCTATTGTGGGTGAGTTCAGGCAAAATGTGGCTGAAGGCAAGGTTGATTACGAAGATTATAATAAGTTCCTGAAAAATTTCGGACAATACCTCAACATAGAAAAACCATCATTGGTTCAAAACATTGGTTATATGTTTGAATATCAGTTTGGCTATATGTATTGGCGTTATTTTATGTGGAATTTTACTGGAAGACAAGACGATATCCAAGGAAAATATGATGACTTACATGGTAATTGGATAAGTGGGATCAACCTTATTGACGAAATGCACTTGGGAATGTCACAAGACAATTTGCCAAGTGATGTAACAAATAACAAAGGCCGGAACACCTATTATTTTCTCCCTTTGATTTTGGGGTTGATAGGATTGTTTTTTCTCTTTCACAAAGACAAAAAACGATTTTGGGTTCTGTTGGTGTTTTTCCTAATGACTGGACTAGCAATTCAATTCTATACCAATGTCAGACCATTCGAACCTAGAGAGCGTGACTATTCGGTGGTGGGATCTTTCTATGTGTTCGCTATTTGGATTGGGTTTGGCGTTTACGCAATTTTTGATGCGCTAAGAAGAAGTATCAAATCATCAATTTTGGCACCTGCGGTTACCATCATCTGCTTGGCTTTAGTTCCTGGAATTCTTGCTGCCAACAATTGGGATGACCATGACCGTTCGAATAAAG
Organism: Flavobacteriaceae bacterium UBA5544; assembly: GCA_002426755.1. Classification (GTDB taxonomy): domain Bacteria; phylum Bacteroidota; class Bacteroidia; order Flavobacteriales; family Flavobacteriaceae; genus JBPOFM01. The sequence continues at coordinate 86,865 of DINI01000017.1, read as the reverse complement.
AAACGGCGCACTCTATGGCTGTGGCCTATTTGGAATCGTGTGCACCGAATGCTATATTATTCACAATTGGTGACAACGATAGTTTCCCTCTTTGGTATGCACAAGAAATCGAGGGTATTCGCCGCGATGTGAGAGTTGTGAACACAAGTCTTTTCCAAACCGATTGGTACATCGACCAAATGAAACGTAAAGCCTATACAAGTGACCCTATTCCGTCTCAATTGACGCATGACCAGTATAAATATGGTACAAGGGATTATATTCCATATAAGGGCATTACACAAGACACTTTGGATATTAAAGATTTTATGGATTTCATCGTGAGCGACAACCCGCGTACCAAACTGAAATTTGTAATGCAACAAGAAGGCGATGACCCAAGCGTGTACCCTAGCCAAATGGTCAATGGAAATTATTTCCCTACTAGATATGTTAGAGTTCCTGTAAATAAGGAAGAAGTTCTTAAAAATGGCATTGTTGCACAAAAAGATGCCGATAAGATTGTGGATGAAATCGTCATAGAGATTAAAGGTAGCGCTTTATATAAAAACAGACTGCTAATGTTGGATATCATAGCCAACAATAATTGGGAGCGTCCAATATATTTCACCGGTGGAAGTTTTGGTGATGATGATTATATATGGATGAAAAATTACCTCCAACTCGATGGTCTATGCTATAAATTGGTACCCATCAAAACACCAGTTGACAGGGCTAACCCATTTGATATGGGGCGTGTAGATAGCGATTTGATGTACGATAAAGTCATGGCTTGGGATTGGGGAAATAGTGGTACTGACATCTATTATGATGTTGAAACCAGAAAAAATGGTATCACCTACAGAGGCAACTTGGCACGTTTGATTGAGCAATTGATCAATGAAGATAAATTGGACAAAGCAGAAAAAGTTGCGGATTTGGCCATGGAAAAAATGCCTGTGGATGACTATGGTTATTACACACTTTTAGAACCTTACATCAGTGCTTATTACGAAATTGGCAACAAGGATAAAGGCAGAAAGCTTTACAAGGATGTGACTAAAAAGTATCAGGAAAGTTTGACATACTACAGTGAATTGACTATTGAAAATCAAACGCGTTTATTGGACGAGATTGTTACCGACATAGAACGTTACAGAAGTTTGGTTGATATACTGGTACAATATCAAGACAAAGATTTTGCGATGCAGGAAACAGAAAAATTCAATAAGTATCTTGAAAAGTTCAATCATTTTATGGGTAAAGATCCTAGAAAAGAAATCCCAAGAGAAGATAGAGACTTGCCTATAGATACAATTGACAGCATCCTGAAATCACAATAGAAACGTTTTGAATTTAATCCCCGTAAAGACACCTTTTATTGTCAAAAAGCTGTTTCCAAATTACATTTGGAACATTCCGACGACTGAAAAGATACTTTATCTTACTTTCGACGACGGTCCAACCCCAGATATTACTGAATGGACATTAGACGTCTTAAAAAAACACAATGCCAAGGCAACGTTTTTTTGTATTGGAAACAATATTATAAAGCATCCGGATATTTTTTATAAAATCATGGATGAAGGCCATTCTATTGGAAACCATACGTTTCATCATCCCAGAGGCTGGAAAACCAAAACGGAAGCATATGTTGATGAAGTTATAAGAACTCAAGAATGCATTCATTCAAAAAGCGACAATCATCAATCTACACTTGCTAAGTTATTTCGTCCGCCTTATGGGCAAATCACCACTAGGCAAGGCAAAACATTACGAGATTTTGGATATAAAATAATAATGTGGGATGTTTTAGCTTTTGATTGGAAAGATTCCGTTCCGAATGAAAAATGTTATCAGAATATCATATCAAAAGCAACTGCCGGAAGCATCATCGTTTTTCACGATAGTGTAAAAGCCTCTGAACGCATGCAATATGCACTCCCGAAGGTTTTAGAATATTTTTCTGTAAAAGGTTTTGAATTTAAACGTATTCCTGTATAATACCAATGAGTGTATTGGCATCTTGTTCTCCACTATGGCGCCATTTCATCTCACCACTTTTATAGATGATGAGTGTTGGTAAATTCTTGACACGAAGGGCTTCCGCCAACTCCTTATTTTTATCAACATCAATTTTAATGACTTTGGCCTTATCGCCAAGCGCAGCAGCTACATCTCTCAAAACAGGATGCATTGCAGTAGATTGTTCATTCCATTCGGTAAAAAAATCTAGCAAAACCGGAATGTCAACATCTATTAATTCCCCAAATTTTGACATATAATCGTTTTTTAAGTCAAATGTGTTATTACAAACCTACATATTTTTTTCCATATTCAACTATATCCTACTCAAATAGCTTTCTTTTGCTCAATAATCGCTTTAGGAATTTAAGGTTTCAGAACCCTTTTTGAGTTCAATCACGGTTATTTCTGGCCAAATCCCCACTCGACCAGGGTAACCCAAATATCCAAAACCACGGTTAACATTTATGTATTGACCTAATTCTTTATAAATACCTGCCCAATGTTTATATCGCCATTTAATAGGACTCCATTTGATCCACCCAGGAATTTCTATCCCGAATTGCATCCCATGTGTGTGACCACTCAAAGTTAAATGGTAATGATAATCATCTTTCAGAACAACCTCATCCCAATGGCTTGGGTCATGGCTCATCAATATTTTGAAATCTTTTGGATCAATGCTTTCTGAAGCTTTTTTAAGGTCACCATTCTTTTTAAATCCACCCTTTCCCCAATTTTCCACACCTATCAAAGCAATTCTTTGTCCGTCTCTTTCTATAAATCGGCTTTCATTCAGCAATAAATCAAATCCCATTTCTTTTTGAATGAATTTTAAATCCTCAAGGTTCTGAATTTTTTCAGCTTCAGTCTCCCAATCGATATAATCTCCATAATCATGGTTGCCCAACACGGAAAACACACCGTCATTAGCCTCAAGCTGTCCGAACAAATCTTTCCAAGGCAACATCTCTGTCGATTTGTTATTCACCATATCACCAGTGAATAAGATGACATCGCTTTTTTGCTCCTTGATCAAATTGACGGCATATTCAATTTTTTCATGATTGTCAAAACTTCCAGAATGAATATCACTTATTTGAGTAATACGGTATCCATCAAACGCATCTGGGAGATCTTCAAAATGCAAAACATATTTCAAAACCCTAAAATTATATTTGCCTTGATACATACCGTACAACAAAGATGCAAATGGAATGGCAGCAACAGCGATGGCAATACTACTTATGAATTTCCGTCTGGATGGGACATGAAAAGCCTGTTTTTGACTAAATAATTTTTCATAAACACCCATAAAAAATCGAATGACATCCTCCCCAAATAGAAATGGGAGCATTACCAAATTGAAAAGCATGAACGATAATAAAAAACCAAAAGCATAACTTTTTGAAGGCGACAAGACACGACCTTCGGAAGACATTGCAAATTGAATGATGAAATTACCAACGATCAATAGACCAATACCAATAAACAAATAGTGAATCCAAGGATTTTTAGAAACTGTTTTTATGGCTTGGAATCCATAAAAAGAAATAAGTAAAAAAACAATAATAAAAATGAACCAACGCAACATATAAGCAGTTTTTACCAAAGATAATTGAATTAAACTGTTATTAAAATGTTACGATTAAATTTAACCATCCCTTAAGATTTAGTATATTTCGGAAGCATTTAGAATTGCTTTACTAATGAAACCAGTTTTTACAGTATTATTTGTCGTGTTTTTCATTATTGGGTGCGACAACAAACCCAAAACCGAATCCGCAAAAAAAGATACCACCTTAATTTCTTATGTCAATCCGTTTATAGGAACTGGTGGTCACGGGCACACCTATCCTGGTGCTACTATGCCGTTCGCCATGATGCAGTTGAGTCCAGACACACGATTGGATGGTTGGGATGGCTGTTCTGGATATCATTATTCCGATAAACATATTTATGGGTTTTCACACACGCATTTAAGCGGTACAGGAGTCAGCGATTATGGTGATATTTTATTGATGCCAACAACCAGTGTTTTATTTAATAATGGAAGTGATGGCAAACGTGGCTACCGTTCCAAATTTTCACATGATAACGAAGTTGCTGAACCAGGCTTTTACAAGGTAAAATTGGATGATACAGGCATTGATGTTGAGTTGACCGTTTCTACCAGAAGCGGCATCCATAAATATCAATATCCAACGGCCCAAAACCAAATGTTGATTCTCGATTTATTGCATCGTGACGAATTGTTGAGTGGCAGCATCAAGCGTATTTCAGACAGAGAATTGTCTGGACATCGACATTCAAAAGCTTGGGCAAAACAGCAAAAACTATATTATTATATCAAGTTTTCACATCCCATTTCGGTCGATTTGGGCGCTTCTAAAAGTCAATACAAAAACAAAAAAGCGGCCTTTCAGTTTGACAACCCAAAGAATGAACCTGTTTATGTGAAGATAGGAATCAGTCCGGTGGATGAAGAAGGCGCCAAAAAGAATCTTGAAACCGAAATTGGCGATAAAACCTTTGACGAAGTTAAAGCTGAAGCGCAATCTACTTGGGAAAAGCAATTGGAGAAAATCGTTGTGGAAAGTGATAACAAAGACTACAAAACCAATTTTTATACCGCCTTGTACCACACTATGATTGCTCCAAACATTTATCAAGATGTGGACGGGCGCTATCGCGGTATGGATTTAAAAGTCCACGAAACCAAAAAATTTGATTACTACACCGTTTTTTCACTTTGGGATACCTATCGTGCAGCACATCCACTCTACACCATCATCGAACAAGACCGAACCAATGATTTCATCAACACGTTCATTTCAAAATACAATGAAGGTGGCATCATGCCCATTTGGGATTTAAGCGGAAATTACACGGGCTGTATGATTGGGTATCACGCCGTTCCCGTGATTGCAGATGCCTATCTTAAAGGCATTCGAGGGTATGACGCGGAAAAAGCTTTTGAAGCCATGAAATTTTCCGCTACGCGAAATTGGTTGGGATTGAAATCGTATAAAGAATTTGGATTTATTCCTGTCGAAGAAGAAAGCGAATCCGTTTCAAAAACTTTGGAATATGCTTATGATGATTGGACCATTGCACAAATGGCAAAGGAAATGGGCAAGGATGATGATGAGGAAACCTTTATGAAGCGTGCGCAATATTATAAAAATGTCTATGACCCAGAAACGAAATTCATGCGAGGTCGTTTCCGAAATACATGGTTTTCACCTTTTGACCCTTATGAGGTTAATTTTAATTACACAGAAGCGAATGCTTGGCAATACAGTTTTTATGTGCCACAGGATATTTCTGGTTTTATGGATTTAATGGGTGGCAAGGATTCTTTGGATGTGCAACTCGACACCTTATTTACAGCAAAAGCAAAAACCTCTGGTCGTGAACAGGCGGACATTACCGGATTGATTGGTCAATATGCCCACGGCAACGAACCAAGCCATCACATGGCATATCTCTATAACTTTGTCAACAAACCTTACAAAACTCAAGAGAAAGTCCATCAAATTTTGACAGAGCTTTACAAGAATGCGCCAGATGGCATTTCAGGCAATGAAGATTGTGGACAGATGAGCGCTTGGTACGTGTTCAGCGCGATGGGATTTTATCCAGTGACGCCAGGTTCCAATCAATACATCATTGGAACGCCCCTATTCAAAAAAACGACCATCAATCTAGAAAATGGTGAAAAATTCCATATCAAAGCCTATGATTTGAGTGATGAAAACAAATATATTGACCATGCAAAATTAAATGGACGAACCCTTGATGAAACTTACATTTCACATGAAGACATTATGGAAGGCGGCACGTTGGAATTATGGATGACCAACAAAGCGAGTGAATGGGGAACTGCCGAAGGTGATGAACCAAAAACCGAAATTGATGACAATAAGATTGTTCCTGTTCCATTTATTGCTAAAGGGGATGTGGCATTTAAAGGTGAAACTGAAATCACATTGGCAAATGCGGATAAAGAAGCTGAGATTTTCTATACGTTGAATGATTCCACGTTCATGAAATATGAAAAACCATTTTTATTGTCAGAACCTGCAACGCTCAAAGTTTATTCCCAAAAAGATGATGAGAAGAGTATTTCTGTCTCTACATCCTTTTATAAAATCGACCCAAATGTGTCTTTGGTGCTAAAAACAGAGTACGCCAACCAATATAACGGTGGCGGTGCAACGGCATTGATTGACGGCATTAAAGGTGCAAAAGATTTCAGGACAGGTTCTTGGCAAGGCTATCAGGATACTGATTTGGTAGCCATTGTGAATTTGGGCGAGTCCAAATCCATAGAAAATGTTTCTGTGAACTTTCTTCAGAATCAAAACGCTTGGATTTTTTATCCTACTGAAGTGTTGTGTTACATCTCAAGCGACAACCAAAATTATCAATTGGTATCGAACCAAAAAATAGATGCGGCCAAACCATCGGATGATAACAATATAAAAACCATCCAATTCGTTTTAAAAAACAAAAACGCACAATATGTGAAAATTGTGGGCAAAAAACTTGGTAAACTACCAAAAGGACATTTAGGTTATGCGGATGGTGGACGCGCCTGGTTGTTTGTGGATGAAATCAGTGTGAAGCCTTCAGTTGAAAGTTCGCAGTCGCAGTCGCAGTCGCAGTAAGTCTATAACTTAACCTTCTAACATCTAACTTCTAACTTCTAACTTCTAATATCTCTTCAAAAAAATGACCCAACAAAAATCTTATCGTTCTTCATTCATCTTATTGACCATCCTATTTTTCCTTTGGGGGTTTATCACCGTTTTGGTAGATTCCTTAATACCAAGACTTCGTGAGCTTTTTACGCTCACGTATTTTCAAGCAGGATTGGTGCAATTTGCATTTTTTGGAGCCTATTTCGTGCTGTCCATTCCTGCAAGTTACATTCTGTCAAAAATAGGCTATAAAAAAGGGATTATTTTGGGTTTATTGACCATGGCATTGGGCTGTTTGCTATTTTATCCTGCGGCTTCCTATCGTGTTTTTGGCATCTTTATGTTGGCCTATTTCATTCTTGCTGGTGGCATCACGATTCTTCAAGTGGCTGCCAATCCATTTGTTGCGGTTTTGGGAACCGAAGATGGTGCATCGAGCCGACTTAACCTCTCACAAGCTTTCAATTCTTTGGGAACGGCCATTGCCCCTGCCATTGGAGCCTTGTTCATTTTAAGTGATAAAATTAAAACAAAAGACGAGATTGATATGCTCGTTGGTCCTGCCAAGGAAAGCTACCTCATTGCGGAAGCCTCTGCAGTGCAAACACCATTTATTGGTTTGGCTATTTTCACCGCGGTGATTGCAGGAATTTTCTTTTTTGCGAAATTGCCCAAACTTATCAGTGAAGAACGTGTTGGCAGTTATTCGGATGCCTTAAAACACAAAAACCTATCGATGGGTGTATTGGGGATTTTCTTTTATGTCGGTGCCGAAGTTGCCATTGGAAGCTATTTGGTCAACTACTTTTTGGAAATGAATCTTGCCGACCTCATCAGGCAAAATGAGTTTATGTCTTCCATCGCAGAAACAATTTTAAATACAGGCGTTACCACGAGTGAAAACAAAGCCGTGGTAGGGGTTTTTGTAACGTTCTATTGGTCGGGCGCCATGATAGGGCGGTTCGTTGGGGCGTATCTCACCAAGATTATCACGCCAGGTAAAGTCTTGGGAATTTTTGCAACCATCGCCATTGGGCTCATCATTATCTCCATGAATACCACAGGATTTGTGTCCATGTGGAGCATTTTGGCGGTTGGATTGTTCAATTCCATCATGTTCCCTACCATTTTTACCTTGGCGCTGGACGGTTTGGGACAACTAAAACCCAAAGCATCCGGATTGCTATGTACGGCAATTGTTGGTGGTGCCATCATTCCTCCTGTTTTTGGATTATTGACCGACAACATCGGGTTCAAACTGGCTCTGATTTTTGTTATTTGTTGTTATGGCTACATTCTTTTCTACGGCTATAAAAATTCAAAAAAGAAAGTTGCCATATGATTAAAAAGCAGATTTTAATTCTAACATTTATTTCATTAGTCAATACTATTTGTTGGTCACAAACAGACTATACACAATTCGTCAACCCCATGATTGGAACCAGCAAGATGGGCCACACCTTTCCAGGCGCGACAGCTCCGTTTGGGATGGTACAGTTGAGTCCGCAGACCAACTTTCAGCCGATGTTAAAAGCGGACGGGTCTTACAATCCTGAAACCTATGAATATTGTGCTGGCTACCAGCATAAAGATTCGACAATTATTGGGTTTTCGCATACCAATTTCAGCGGGACGGGACATTCAGATTTAGGTGATTTTTTAGTGATGCCGACCGTCGGCGAATTGAATTTGGAACCTATTAAAACTAAAGATGGTCAAAAAGGATTTTTCTCGACATTTTCACATGCCACCGAGGAGGCACATCCTGGGTATTATAAAGTGGATTTGGACACTTATGGCATCAAGGCAGAATTAACCGCCAGCGACCGCGTTGGGTTTCATAAATACACCTTTCCAAAATCGGACAATGCGCATATTATTCTCGATTTGGTGTACAACGTGTATCATTACGATAACAAAAATGTGTGGACTTTTATCCGAGTTGAAAACGATTCGTTGATTACAGGCTATCGCGAAACGAAAGGTTGGGCACGGACTCGAACGGTATATTTCGCTATGGCGTTTTCAAAACCGTTCAAAAGTTATGGCCATAAAAAATATGATGACATTCAATATAACGGCTTCTACCGAAAATTCAATGAAAGCGAAAACTTCCCAGAAATGGCAGGAAAGGACATCCGCGCTTATTTTAATTTTGATACTAATGAAGGCGAGCAAATTGACATCAAATTTGCATTGTCATCCGTTAGTACGGAAGGTGCTTTGAAAAACCTGAAGGCCGAAATTCCACATTGGGATTTTGACAAAACAAAAGCAGAGACCAAAGCCAAATGGAACAAAGAATTGTCCAAAATTGAAGTCCAAACGATGACGCCCGAAGACAAAATCACCTTTTACACGGCGCTGTACCACACCAATTTATCACCTATTCTATATGAAGATGTTGATGGCCACTATCGAGGTCTCGACCAAAACATCCATACTTCGGAGGGTTTCACAAACTACACTATTTTCTCACTTTGGGATACCTATCGTGCGTTGCATCCATTGTTCAACATCACACAACCTCAACGCAACAACGATATGATAAAAAGTATGTTGGCACACCACGACCAAAGTGTGCACAATATGTTGCCGATTTGGAGCCATTATGCCAACGAAAATTGGTGCATGATTGGCTATCACGCCACTTCCGTCATTGCGGATGCGATGGCAAAAAACGTCGGCGATTTTGACAAAAATCATGCGTTGCAAGCCTCTGTAAGCACTTCCAATGTGGATTATTTTGATGGTATCGGTTTTTATAAAGAATTCAACTATATTCCAGAAGACAAAAATGGCTCATCCGTTTCAAAAACTCTGGAATATGCGTATGACGATTGGTGCATTGCGCAAATGGCAAAACAACTGGGAAATACCAAAGTTGAGATGGACTACTTAAAACGTTCCACTTATTACGAGAATTTGTTTGATGCTTCCATCGGATTTATGCGTCCGAAATTGGCCAATGGGGAGTTTAAAAAAGAATTTGACCCCTTGGATACGCATGGACAGGGATTTATAGAAGGCAATGCTTGGAATTACGGGCTATACGTACCCCAAAACATTGACCACATGATAGATTTAATGGGCGGAAAAGAACGTTTCACGCAACATCTCGATTCCCTTTTTACAATGGAACTTGCCGACAAATACATCGAGAAAAATGAAGACATCACCCGCGATGGCCTCATTGGAAATTATGTCCATGGCAACGAACCTTCGCACCATGTGCCCTATCTGTACAATTGGGCAGGCCATCCTGAAAAAACACAATCACGCGTAAGAATGATTACGTCTACGATGTACGGACCAACAGTGGAAGGACTTTGCGGTAATGATGATGCGGGCCAGATGAGTGCTTGGTATATTTTTAGCAGCCTCGGATTTTATCCTGTGACACCCGGTTCTCCAAATTATGCTTTGGGAAGTCCGCTAGTGGAAGAGGCTAAAATTCATTTGGACAATGGAAAAACCTTGACCATCACGACCAAAAATCAAAGTCAGAAACATGTCTACGTCAAACGGGTATTGGTCAATGGAACTCCCGTAAAAAACAACCAAATTTCGCATCAGGATATTATGAATGGCGGAGAAATTGTGTTTGAAATGTCTAAAAAACCATGAAGAATTTAAGTTTTATCGTTATTATCCTTTTTGTGGTTTTCTCTTGTAAAAATGAGAATCAAGAAGAAAAGTCACAACCTTTAAAAGAAAAAATTGCTCTTGTCGATTATGTAAACCCTTTAATGGGAACCGATTCCAAATACAGTCTGTCCAACGGCAATACCTACCCTGCGATTGCAACACCTTGGGCGATGAATTTTTGGACCCCGATGACCTCAAAAATGGGTGATGGATGGACTTATAAATACAACGAGAACAAAATCCGTGGCATCAAACAAACGCATCAACCAAGTCCGTGGATTAATGATTATGCCGCTTTCTCATTCATGGCGGTGACCGGCGATTTAAAGTATAATGAAGAAGACCGTCAATCCTGGTTTTCACATAAAGCTGAAACCGTAAAACCGTATCATTATAAGGTGTATTTAGCGGATTATGATGTCGTAGTGGAAGTTGCGCCCACAGAACGTGCTTCTCAATTCAGGTTTACATTTCCAAAATCGGATTCTTCCTATATTATGTTGGATGCTTTTTTTAAAGGGTCGATGGTGAAAATCATTCCAGAAGAGCGCAAGATTATTGGCTATTGCCGAAATAATTCGGGCGGTGTCCCTGATAATTTTCATAATTATTTTGTGGCAGAATTCGACAAAGATTTTGAAGTCACCCACACATGGACGGACGACTGGAAATTGCAAGAAAACACGACAGATAGCGAAGGCAAACACGTTGGCGCCATCATCGGATTTAAAACCAAAAAAGGTGAGGTTGTTCATGTCAAAGTCGCTTCTTCATTCATCAGCCCCGAACAAGCGCAATTGAATTTGGATAGGGAAATTGGCGACGATTCCTTTGAAACGACTAAAGAAAAAGCCAAACAGGCCTGGGAAACCGAACTTCAAAAGATTCAAATTGAAGATGACAATACCTATAATATCAAAACCTTTTATTCCTGTCTGTATCGTGTGCTATTGTTTCCACGGAAATTTTATGAATTTGATGCCAACAATAATGTCGTTCATTATAGTCCGTATAATGGCAATGTTGAAAAAGGGTATATGTTTACCGATAATGGTTTTTGGGATACCTTTAGGGCCGTCTATCCGTTTTTTAATATGATGTATCCCGAACTCAATAGCCATATCATGGAAGGTTTGGCAAACACCTACAAAGAATCGGGATGGTTACCCGAATGGGCGAGTCCTGGACATCGCGATTGTATGATAGGTTCCAACTCGGCACCGATTATTGTAGATGCGTTTTTAAAAGGACATGTCGATAAAAAAGATGTCGATGTGCTATTTGACGCCATCTTAAAAAATGCTGAAGTGAGCGATGGCAGACCTGCAAGTTCAGTTGGTCGTGAAGGTTTGGAGTATTACAATCAACTTGGTTATGTGCCTTATAATGTTGAGGTCAACGAAAATGTCGCCAGAACTTTGGAATATGCCTATGCTGATTTTACCATTGCCCAAATGGCGAAAAAACTAGGAAAACAATCCGTTTCTGACAAATTTTACAAACAATCCCTAAATTATAAAAACGTGTTTGACCCATCCACCAATTTGATGCGTGGCAAGAATGAAGATAGCACGTTTCAATCCCCATTTAATCCATTAAAATGGGGTGATGCGTTTACTGAAGGAAATAGTTTGCACTACACCTGGTCCGTGTTTCACGATGTGCAAGGGTTGATTGATTTGATGGGCGGAAAAGAAAAATTTGTTGCGCAATTAGATGGTGTTTTCACAATGCCACCAGATTTTGATGATTCCTATTATGGCGGCACGATTCATGAAATCCGTGAGATGCAAATCGTCAATATGGGAAATTATGCGCATGGCAATCAACCGATTCAGCATATGATTTATTTGTACAATTATGCCAATGCATCCTACAAAGCACAAGAAAAAATTAGGGATGTGTTGACCAAACTGTATGCCGCGACGCCAGATGGGTATTGTGGTGATGAAGATAACGGACAGACCTCGGCGTGGTATGTTTTCAGTGCTTTGGGCTTTTATCCTGTGACGCCAGCGGTGGATGAATATGTGATTGGAAGCCCGTTGTTTAAAAAAGCAACACTTCATCTTGAAAATGGCAATACGTTTGTGATTGAAGCAAACCAAAATTCCGAAAAGAATATGTTTATCCAATCGGCAAGTTTAAACGGAACGCCTTACAATCATAGTTTCTTAAAGTTTGATGACCTTCAAAAAGGAGGTCAACTTAATTTTGAAATGGGCAAAGAACCGAATAAGAAGTGGGCGAATGAGAAGGATGATGTGCCTTATTCCATGAGTTTAAAAAATAAAGAGAATCAATAGCAATTAGATTCCCTGCCGATACCTATCGAGATTGTGGGAATTAAAAAAGTTTATTATGAAACGCAGAAACTTTATTAGAAATGCCTCAATGACAGGAGTTGGACTCGTCGTAGGACATTCACTTTTGAGTTGTGATGATACATATAAAAAATCTGAATCTGAAGTTGTACTGACCGATGACAATGACTCTGCAGGCTCGCTTCCCTTGGTCATTGCAACTTGGAACGTTCCAAACGCTACTGCCAAAGCTTGGGACGTCCTTCAAAAAGGCGGAACAGCCTTGGATGCCGTGGAGCAAGGTTGCATGGTGGAAGAAGCCGATGAGACCGGCCAATCCGTTGGCAAAGGTGGTTTGCCCGATAGAGACGGCCACGTAACCTTGGATGCGTGCATCATGGACAAAGATGGCAATTGCGGTTCGGTAGTGTTTCTTGAAAATATTGTGCACGCCGTATCCGTGGCTAGAAATGTCATGGAAAAAACACCCCATGTGATGTTGGCCGGAAAAGGTGCCGAACAATTTGCCTACGAACTTGGGTTTCCAAAAGAAAATTTATTGACCGATGCTTCCAAAAAGGCATGGGAAGAATGGAAGAAAACCAGCGAATACAAACCCATCATCAATATTGAAAACCATGACACCATCGGCATGTTGGCCATTGATAAAAATGGTAATATCTCCGGAGCCTGTACCACCAGCGGATTGGCTTATAAAATGCACGGGCGTGTTGGTGATTCACCCATTATCGGTTCAGGCTTATTTGTAGATAATGAAATCGGAGCTTGCGTTGCTACGGGTTTGGGGGAAGAAGTCGTGAAAACCGTCGGCAGTTTTTTGGTGGTGGAATTGATGCGCCAAGGTAAAACACCGCAAGAGGCCTGTGAAGAAGCCATTGGACGCATTGTGAATAAACCCAACAAAAATTACAAAGACTTCCAAGTCGGTTACATTGCGGTCAACAAGAAAGGGGTGACTGGCAGTTATTCCATTCATGAGTACTTCAGCCTGACCAAATATCAAGATGGCGTCAATGAGAACCTAAAAGCTGCTTTCTTTAACAAACAATAGATTTTGATTTATTCTATCACCATTGTGCCTTTATCCATAGGTTTACTATAGCTTTAGGTAGGCTCTACTAGGGGGATGACTCGTCCTAAAATAACTATACGGGTTAATGAATATATCCTGATATGATTATACAACTCAATGTTCTTAACCCTATATTTTGAAATGTTATAGAGAAAAGAATTTTCATTTATTATAAAGTATAGCCATTGTGGCAAAATAATGTTATAAAGTAATTTCATCATTCAATCATTATATAATAATTGTTTTAAATTTAAAGCAATTATATAATCCTGATGAAGTTTAAGCTTTTTATTTGTGTATGTATCTATCCACTCTTTTATATGCACTCACAAAGTATATTTTACAAAGACAGCCTTACAATTCTAGCAGATTCCCTGCACAATGAAGGGGAGTATGACAGAGCATTATCCTTAAGAAAACAAGCCATTGAAACTTATACAAATGCCTCAAAGGACTATCAATCCTATCTAAAGGCAAAGTATTATCACACAAAATGTGCTACGTTCGAATTAAAAAGCTACAGTTACCATAATCCAGACAAGGCCATCAGCAAAAAAGTACGGGAGCAGTGTTTGGACAGTGCTTTAAAAGCATCTTCAAAAGGTCGCGATTTGTATATCAATAGCAAAAATCCTGATAAAATTTTTCAATATCAACTACAAAACAGAATCTATCATGAAACCGCCTATCTTGGAAACTGGAAGCATGCCTTGGAGCAAGCACAATTGGGATACGAGATTTTAAAAGATACGCTTTCCGCAAAAGATAAGACATTTGTGGACCTGATTTATGATATTGGCTATATATACAGTAAAATGGGAGACTTTTCCAAAGCAGTGGAGAACTATCAAAAATCTCTCAATTTATATAAGGAAATCATTGGAGAAACTAATACAGACGTAGCCCAAGCCTATAATAATATAGCAGTTGAATATAGAAATTTAGGCCTGCGAAAGAAAGAGTTGGGGTCGCTTTTAAAAGCACAATCGATTTGGGAACAGCTTAATAATGATGATGACAAACAATTTCTTTATAGATGTTATGGCAATTTGTTTTATTGGTATTCCTATTATGGTGATTTTGAGAAAGCAGAAGAATATATTTTAAAAAAGAACAAGTTAAGAACAGCCAATATAGCAAAAAAGGAAAATGGTTTTTTACGAAATAAAGAGGAAATCTATGAAGACAAACTATCCGGATGGTATGAATTGATGCTCCATTATTCAAGAAAAAAAGACACTCTAAAAACTTTTTTCTACGCTGATACCATTTTAAAAGCTATAAATCCTGACAAAAGACTACTGAATTTTGAAACCAATACATTATGCTCAACATTAAAGTTTTATACATCAATTGTCCATAAAAAGGATAATAAAAAGGCATTCCTCATGTTGGATAAAGCCATTGATATTCAAGACGACTATAAAGATATCTACTACACAAAATCGTTTCCTTTTAAATTATATAAAGCCGAATTATTGATTGACTCAAAACACTACAAGGAAGCCAAAAGAGTATTGGAAGATTTGACAGTTTATAGTCAAAATGAGGACATTTCCAATCGATTTAAATGGGCCGTTTTAAACGCACAAGCCGCACAGGGCTTAAAGAAAATGGACCAGGCCAAACTATATTTCGATACTGCTTTTTCCCTTTTGAATGCTTCCGATAAAGATTTGGAAAGCCTAATATTTGATGATTTAAAACCATTGATTTCATTTGAAACTATCGACGGATTTTTGGCGATGGGCGATTTTTATTTTAAAATTTTCAAAGAAAAGAAATTAAAATCGTACCTAATAAAAGCCTCACACCGATATGAATTGGCTTCAAAAATTTACAATAAATTATACTTGGGTCAGCGTTATAATGAGAGTTTGTTTGAGGCCAACAATGCTATTAATGAGCGGTTTATGAAGCTTTGTGTAGAACAAGATAGCGACCAAGCTGTGTTGGCATCTACTATAAATAGTATTGAAAATAATGGTTCCAAATTGACCTTTTCAAAATATGTGTTTAATAACCAGCGGCAGCAATTACGTATTCCTCAAAATCTTATCAACGAAGAAGAAAATACTAAAGCGGAGCTTAATTTTTATCAGAATGCACTTTTGGATGCTAAAGACGAATCTGCAGAAAAAATAGCACTTTGGAAAAATAAAGTGTATGAGTTAAAAAATCAAATTTCCGCAATTCAAGATTCCATAAAAAACCAAAATAATACGTATTATCAATTGAATGTTAAGGGTTTTGAAATTGCCAATCTGCAAAAATCTTTAAGAGCAGATGAAGCAATTTTAAAGTATCTAATGACTGATGACCATCTGTATTCGTTTTTGATATCAAAAGAAGATATTCAATTATTGCCTGTAAAAGATAAGGCCAAGGTTTTAAGAAGTTTAAAAATTTGTTTGAATAGTTTGAAGCGACGAGACCCAAATTATCAGGCATCATTTAATGAATTGAGACAGCTATTGTTCAATAAAATTGATGCTTTTAATTTTAAAAAACTTACCATCATACCAGATGGCGCGTTGAATTATTTTCCGATGGAAGCCGTGATTTTGGATAACAAAATGCCTTTTATTGGGTATGCACCGTCACTATTGCTTTATAAGGAGCAAAAAGCCACGAAGACGTCCTATGAAAATCTAAAAATTGGTGCTTTTTCTGCTTCAAATAGCAATTCTAAATTACCAAAATCTACGGAAGAAGTAAGTTCCATTCTTAAGATTTTTGAAGGAAAAGATTATTTAAATGCGTCTAAAGTTGATTTTTTAAACCATGCCAATGAATTCAATGTATTGCATTTGGCAATGCATTCTAATATTGACCAAGAGCATCCGGAATTTTCATCACTCAATTTTTATGGAGACACTGATAATAGCTTATTTATTTCTGAGCTCTACAATGAAACCCTGAATGCCGACATGGCAGTTTTGAGTGCCTGTGATACTGGCAACGGATTTTACGAAAATGGTGAAGGCGTTATTAGTTTGTCTCGAGCATTTAGCTATGCAGGTGTTCAAAGCACGGTGATGAGTCTTTGGAAAGTGGATGACGAAGCAACTTCAAAAGTGATGACTTATTTTTATGAGCATCTAAAACAAGGTGAGACGAAAGATGAAGCGCTTAAAAACGCCAAATTGGACTATCTGAAAAATACAGATGACGAACTTTTAAAACATCCTTATTATTGGTCAGGCTTTGTACTGACCGGAAATACAGATGCCCTTGTGGAACCCAATAGCTATTGGTATTATCTTCTGATTTTACCTTTTTTGATTTTGATTCTTTTTAGAAAGCAATTAGTCCAATTGTTTAAGAAGTGAATTGGCTTCTTCTTTTTTAAACTTTTCTCCAGAATTTATCAAGGCATTCAGCTCTTTCTTTGCGCTTTCTGTATCTTTCTTTTTTAAATGAGCCAAAGCCAAATACCAATGAGAACGATTGGTTAAGATATCAGAATACATAAGATGTTCTTCAAACTTTTTAATAGCTTGTTCCGTTTTTCCGGAAGCTAAAAGCGCATTTCCTTCATAAAACAACAACTCTGAATTTTTAGTTTCTGAAAAAGCTTTTTCAAATTGCAGAATGGCTTGTTCGTAATTAGTTTCGCCATAAGCGATAAACGCATTATTTAATGAATTCTCGTCTGTTTCAGAACGTACGATGGGTGCGCTTACATTTTTTGATGGTTCAAAATAGTTTGAAAATAATTGTTCTTCATTTATTTCACGATTAAGGAAAAAATTAAGAGTCAAGGCAATTAAAAGGATGGCAGCTAATGCAGCAAAAGGTTTTAGCCATTTTTGAATTGAAGTCGTTTTCTTTTCTGAATATTCAGATTCGTAGGATGCCAATTCGCTTTTAAATTCAGCATCATCTTCATGTGCGGATACTGATTGCACATTTGTAAGAAAATCAACTTCCTCTTTAAAAATGGCATCAGTTGTATAAAGGTGTTCAAATTCCTTGAGCTCGTCTTCCGAGAGCCTCTTGGAAAAATATTTTTCTATGAGCTTTTCATTAATCATTTTAGTGGGGATTTTTTGATAAGGTCTTTCAGTGTTTTTAAGCAGCGTGACTTTTGACTTCTCACCACTGCTTCACTTTCATAACCCTCTAATGTTGCTATCTCTTCATTCGTTAGTCCTCTGTAAAAGCTCAATGTTAACACTTGTTGGCAACTTTTCCCCAATTGCTTAAAACATATTCTCAAAAGTGACTGTTCTTCGGTGAGATTATTTTTTTGGTCTATAATCACTTCCTCATAGTCTTCTTCCCCTTTGTGCAATACAGCGTCGTACTGTTGTTTGGAAGCATAGTCCTTCAGTCTTTTATAGATGAGATGTTTTCCAATTCCAAACAAATAGGTTTTAAAACTGCTATTGATCTCATAAAGCTTCCCTGAAATGGCATGTTTCCTGATGGCCAAAAATGCTTCCTGATAAATGTCTGATAGATCGTCTTGAGCAACATGGTACTTCTTTGAAAAGGCAAAAAATTCATTCCTGTATGTCCCGTAGAGTTCCTTGATAAGCTTGCCATCATTGTTTTTTAAAGCATCAACATACTGTTGTTCCATAGAAATCTGGGTAATTTTTAGGCCGAGGTTAACAATTGGTTTTTTTCTTGCACTAAAGATAAATCATTAAAAAACAAATCAAAATGAAAAGTAAAAATACTCGTTTTCTTACAGTCTTACTATGTTCACTGTTTTTTATATCGACTTCTCAAGCCCAATTCCTTAAAAAATTAAAGAAACGTGTAGAGCAAAAGGTTGAAAACACAATCGTTGAAAAAACTGCCAATAAAGCGGCGGAAAAAACTTCAAAATCAATGGATAAGGTATTTGAAGGGAATCCTTTTGGCGGTGGAAGTCATAAAAAAGCTGATCCATCACTGGTGGCAAGCGCGTATGAGTTTAGCTGGAAATACTCGTTAAAAATGACCACAAAAGAAGGCGAAATGGTTTTTGACTATTATTTAAAACCGGATGCTCCCTATTTCGGATTTACATCAGCCACCATGGAACATATGTTCACAGTTATGGACAACGGTAATAAGGTAACTATCATATTTATGGCGTCCCAAGGTAATAACATTGGGATGGCCAATCAAATGCCCGACGATTTGGATGTGGAAGAAATGAAAGACGAATCGGCAAAATTCACCTTTGAGCAACTCTCTGATAAAACCATCAGCGGTTACCATTGTAAAGGTGTGAAGGCAACTAATGAAGAATTCGAAATGACCATGTACTTCACCAATGAGGCTGAAGTGAGTTTTGACGATATCTACAAAAACCAACAGACCAAAATCCCGGTTCAGCTCAAAAATTACTTCAAGCCAAATGATAAGGTTCTTATGATTTCCATGGACATGAAAAGTTTGAAAAATAATAAACAAGATGCCCATATAGAGTGTGTGGGTCTCGAAAAAATTTCAAAAACCGTCAAAAAATCAGATTATAAATTCATGTAACTAAACAACTTGTATTATGAAAAAGTATCCCAAATTTATTTTCATCTTTTGTGTTGGATTTTTTTATTTGTCTTGCAGTAAAGACGATGCCAGCAATCCTGAAAACCCAGAAAATCCAGTCGATATTTATACGGTCGGAAGGGAAAACAACACATCGGAAACCAGTTATGCCAAAATATGGAAAAATGGTATTGCGTCAGAATTAACAGCAGGAATATCCATTTCAAATGCCAATGACGTTTGTGTGTATGGCAATGATGTATATGTGGCTGGAAACGAATACAGCAATGAAGACCAGCATTATGTACCAAAAATCTGGAAAAATGGAGTTGCAACCAATTACTCCAATGCCCTTGGCAATACTGATGGCACACTCTATTCTGTTACAGCTAACAATAGTGGTGTGTTTGCCTGTGGCTATGAAAGGAACACTGCTGGTATTTGGGTTGCGACATACTGGGACAATGGTTTGCCTGTACCTCTAACCAACGGCATAGAAAATGCATATGCCAAAGACATTGCAATTAACAATAGTAACATTTATGTAGTGGGTAGGGCATCTATAGATGGACACACAAAAGCTTGCCTATGGAAAGACGGCGTTCTAACCGAACTTGCCAACGGTGATTATTATTCAACTTCAGAATCCGTATGTGTTGTTGGTAACGATGTTTATATCGCAGGATTTAAAGAAAGTGATGCCAATGATATGGCCATGCTTTGGAAGAACGGAGTAGAAATACCATTATCCGATACCGCTAATGATTCCTATGCCATGTCTATAAAAGTGGTTGACAATAAAGTCTACTCTGGTGGATGGGAACAAATTTCAGGAATCGATGTGGCCACTGTTTGGATTGATGGTGTGGCAAATCCTATCACCGATGGCACTAAAAACGCCAATATTCTTGACATAGAAATTATAGGGAACAATGTGTACGCCTCGGGATATGAAGAAGATGCTTCCGGCAACGTAGGTATCGCCAAATTATGGAAAAACGGTGAAGAAATGTACAGTCTAACAAATATACCCAATAATGGGTATGCTGCAGGAATATCGGTAGTGAATAGATAAAATTTAAGTCTTATGAAACATTCAAGGGTAATTTTAATAATCATTTTAAGCGTTTTTTTTTCTTGTAAAAATGGAATAAAAACGTCAGACAATACGGCTACTAAAGAGTCTATTTCAAAACCAATAAATGCCATAACTCCAAATTCCAAAAAGCAACAACAACCTTTAGAATTGCTTACCAAGGTACAATTCAATGATTTTTTCCCGGATTATTTAGGCTCCAATAAACGCTATAACATTTTTGTGATGGCAAGCGAGGCTTTGGCGACAGCCAGTTATGGTGATTTTAAGGATACGTTCAATTATTCACTTACAGATGGTATAAAGAATACGGCAGTGGTTAAGAATTTTGAGCTTTCATATACTTCAGATTTAAAAGGACCAGAAGGAACCGAATATATCAAAATGGAACGAGATGGCTACAAGACCATCGCCTTTCTTCAGCCAAAAATCAATCGGTATAGCATTGAGTTTATTTACGACAATCGCTTCAAGTTGGTTATTGAAGGTTCGGAGCATCCTGATGTATTGTGGACTTATGTCAAAAAATCAGATTTGCAAAAACTGGATTCATATTAAAAACCAAAATTTTTACCCATGAAAAAAATAGTGCTAATGTTGAGCCTTTGTTTGTGTGTTTTCTCTTGTAATCAAGGTTCCAAACAAAACGAAACTTCAGAAAAAAACCAAGATTTAGACCAAACCTCCATTGCAGAGGTGAGTCAAGAAGACCTAAAAACTTTCTTATCAAAAAAAACACCTCTTACAGAAAATGAATTTAAAAATGCTTTTCCACAAACCATTAATAATTTACCCATTGACGATGAGGTCGAGATTGTAAATAATCAAGGATATGCGGAATATGGTGATGGCAAACTAACGCTCACCATCTATGATTGTGCTGGCAAAAACTATGGCAAGGCAACCTTGTTTGGTACAGTGTATAATATCAAAGCGCAAGATATAGACGATATCAAATACGAAAATAGAGAACGAGACAACATTAAGACCATAAGTACTTACAGAGCAAATAGTAACCAGTGCGATATTGTGTTTTTGTATCATAATAGATGGTATGTAGCCTTGAATGGAAAAGATATGAATCCAAATTCCCTTTGGAACGCTTTTGATGTTAGCCTTCTCAAAAACTTCAAAAATTAAACGTAATGAAAAAGTTATTCTACCTAATTTTTTTTATAGTGCTATTAGGAGCTTGTAAAGAGAATCCAAAAGGAGAAGACACTACGGAATCCATGTCAAACCTTCAACCAGCAGTTGGCGAATCCTCCATAAAACGAGACCTTCAAAATTTGACACCACTCGCCGGTGAGGAACTGCAAGCAGCATTTCCAAAACAGCTTTATGATTTGAAATTAGATAAAGCACCATTTGTCAATAACCAAACCATAGTAGGGCATTTTGGTGGCCGAAAAATAACGTTGACCATTTCGGATGCTGCAGGAGAAAATTACAGAAGTGCCACCTACTTTTTAGACACCCTAAATGATAATGATTTTGTAGATACCAATGAAACTAAATATATCAAAAAAGTGCGCAATGGCTTTCCAACTTTTGCAAGATATGATGTCGGAAGCCACACAGAGCTGGACTTTCTATATAAAAACCGATTCCAAGTCAAACTCATGAGCGAGATGGAACCAGATGCACTTTGGAAGGCGTTTGATATCAATGAATTGAATCAATTATAACTCAACAGACTTTAAATATTTAATCAAAAACTAAAAGCATGAAAAAAATTCTACTCTTTACATTATTAATCACCATTACCGCATCAGGGCAAACTCAAATAGGACAGACTTTAATTGGAAATTCCAATGGCGACCAATTTGGAAAAAGTGTTGCGATGTCGTCCGACGGATCTATCGTTGCCGTTGGAGCTCCAAATACTGATACAAACGGTAATTTCTCCGGCCAAGTAAGTGTCTATCAATTCAATGGTTCGAATTGGGTTCAAATGGGAGCAGTCATTGAAGCAGAAGCTTCACAAGACCATTCGGGCTACAGTATTGATTTATCTGATGATGGAAGCATTTTGGCAATAGGCGCAAAAGACAATGATGGCAATGGCAGCAATTCTGGTAATGTGCGCATGTTTGAATATACAGGAAGTGTTTGGACGCAATTAGGCCAGGATATTGATGGAGAGGCAAGCAGTGATAATTCAGGATATAGTGTGTCTTTGTCTGCCAATGGAGACATTGTGGCTGTAGGCGCTTATAAAAATGACGGTAATGGCAGTAATTCTGGCCATGTTAGAGTCTATCATTATATATCAGATATGTGGGTTCAAGTGGGTCAGGACATTGATGGCGAAGCATCAAGTGATTGGTCGGGATGGAATGTTTCTCTATCTTCCGATGGAACTATACTAGCAATTGGAGCGCCTTATAATGATGACAATGGAGGTAATTCAGGGCATATAAGAGTTTTTGAGTTTACGGGAAGTACTTGGGAACAATTGGGTACTGATATTGATGGTGAAGCAGCTAATGAAAATGCAGGATATTCGGTTTCTTTATCTGGGGATGGAAGTATTGTTGCCATAGGGGCTATTAACGAAGGTGGAACTGAAGCAGGTCATGCCCGTGTATACAAGTATATCGGAGGAACATGGGCTCAATTGGGCACGACTATTTATGGAGAAACTGATGATGAATTGGGTTTTAGCGTATCCTTATCGGATGATGGAACAATTATGGCGGTGGGTGCGCCTTTTACTAATTTTAGCGGAGGCAAGACATTTGTATATAAATATATTGACAATAGTTGGGAGCAAGTGGGCTCTGCTCTTGCAGGTTCAAGCCCTGAACGCTTGGGAACAAGCGTAAAATTATCTTCTGATGGGAGCAAAATTATCGTAGGCTCGTCGCTTTACAATACAAAAGGAGCTGCAAAAATAATAGATTTCAGTTCGGTGTTATCTTCAAACGAATATGGCATTCCTGAATTTGCTATTTATCCCAATCCGACAAACTCGATTCTCAACATTCCATCGGCATTTGGTCAAAACTATAATTTTTCAATTTATAACTCCTTGGGGCAGAAAGTACACTATCAAAACAACCTCTCAAAACAAAGTGTGATTGATGTTTCCAATTTATCCAAGGGCTTGTACTTTATAGAAGTTTCTTCTTTTAACGGAATCTCCGAAACTTTTAAGTTCATTAAAAATTAATCCCATGAATAATCGATATGCAGGAAGAACCGTAATTGCATTTTTAGTATGCTTCAGTTCCTATTCCACTTTTTCACAGAACAACACTGTTTCGGCCGGATCGAATGTCACAAATTCAAATGGGATTATAAGTGATACAATTGGTCAGGTTTTTTATCTGTTTGGTTCTAATACTGATAACTCTACCAATGACGGATTGCAGCAGCCATTTGAGTTTTCCACTTTGAATATTCAAAACCCAACAGCAGAGCCTATCATTGTGATGTTGTATCCAAACCCAACGGTTGATGACATCCATTTAAAATTGACCTCGCCAGCAGGTATCGATTACCGTTATGTCATCTCTGATCTCAACGGAAGAATGGTCGGCAAAGGAATTGTTCGCCCCTCTCTGACTGAAATAAGCATGCAAACACTGGCCAGCACTACTTATATTTTAACAGTAACTGGAAGCAACCGCTATTTAAAAACCTTTAAAATCATAAAAAAATGAAAAAACAGATACTTTTCTATTTAATAGCATTTATAAATTTGACGCTTTTTGCACAAGCACCGCAAAAAATGAGCTATCAGGCCGTGGTTCGGGATGCCACAAATAATTTGCTCGTATCACAGCCCGTTGGTGTAAGAGTGTCGGTTCTTCAAGGTTCCGAAACCGGAACGGAAGTCTATAAGGAAGTGTTCAACCCAAATCCTGTGACCAACGTGAATGGTTTGTTGACCTTACAGATTGGAACAGGAACTCCCATCACGGGAACGTTTATGGAAATCGATTGGGCCAACGGACCGTTTTTTGTAAAGACCGAATTGGATCCGACTGGAGATAACAATTATTCACTCACAACCATTTCCCAATTGATGAGCGTTCCCTATGCGCTTTACAGTGCGAAGAGCGGTACCAGTGGATGGGGATTACGTGGCAATTCAGGAACAAATCCGGATACTGATTTTTTTGGAACAACGGATGATGTCGATCTTATTTTTAAACGTAATGGTTTGAGGTTTGGAACCATTTCTTCATTGGATATTGCGTTAGGTAAGGATGCCTTAAATCCTGCCTCTTCCGGACCATTGAATGTTGCCTTGGGATATGAAGCCTTATATTCAAATACGACCGGAAATAATAATATCGCAATTGGTAGAGGACTTCACTCTAATACCACAGGGTCGAATAACGTAGCTATCGGACAAGCCTCATTAGATTCAAATATTTCAGGAAACAGTAATATGGCCATCGGTGTATTTTCATTACACGACAATACCACTGGTAACTATAATGTGGCCTTGGGAAACAATTCTTTGGGACGTAATACAAGTGGCGATAACAATACCGCCATTGGCGACGGGTCACTTCGTTCTAATACCATTGGCGCTTCCAACACCGCAAATGGTTATTTGGCGTTGAATTCCAACACCGAAGGAAATGAAAATACAGCCATGGGAAGAGAGGCCATGCGTATCAATACGACCGGTAGTTTTAATACCGCCTTTGGAAGTCAGTCCTTATACCAAAACACCACAGGAACCTATAATATTGCGATAGGATCAAATGCCTTGAGAGGCAATTCAACAGCCTCGAATAATACGGCTATAGGTGCAAACACTTTGAGGAACAACAATGCATCATCAAACACAGCTATCGGTTTTGAGGCTTTACGATTTAATACAAGTGGCACCAACAATACCTCCATCGGGGCGTCGGCCTTAAAACAAAATTTGACCGGTAACTATAATACTGCGATTGGCAACGATGTTTTAAAGTTTAATTCAACAGGAAGTTATAATACCGCAACCGGCAGTTATGCATTGAATGTGAATACAACGGGCACAAAAAATGCCGCTTTTGGCAGTAGTGCCTTACAATCCAATACTGTGGGGTCAAACAATACGGCAATAGGAAATGATGCCTTGCTTTTAAATTCCACTGGGAATGATAATACGGCCATAGGTGCCAACACATTGGTCAACAATACCACTGGTAACTTCAATACCGCCGTTGGGTTCAACGGGCTCAATCAGAACACGGAAGGTTCCTATAATATTGCATTGGGCATGAAAGCGTTGGAATCAAATACGACGGGCAGTTCCAATATAGCAATGGGACTGAATGCTTTGGGCGACAATGTTGACGGGCTATACAACATAGCAATAGGTGGAGCAACCTTGACCCAAAACACTTCAGGTAATTACAACCTGGCCATCGGGCAAAATTCTTTAATTTTAAACACCACCGGAATCAATAATTCGGCAATTGGGGAGCGCGCACTCTACGCTAACACCACTGGCAATTATAATGCGGCAAGTGGCACCAGAGCATTGTACAACAACACGACAGGTGAGTATAATACCGCCACAGGTTATTTTGCGGTGTATTCCAATACTTCAGGAAGTGCAAACACGGGCTTTGGCCAATGGGCATTGTATTCCAATTCGCTTGGAAACAGGAACACCGCCATCGGTCGCTCGGCTTTGTACAATGCTACCGGCACGAACAATTTAGGTCTTGGCTATAATGCCCAAGTACCATCAAACACAGGGAACAATCAAGTGAAAGTTGGAGACAATTTGATAAGTTACGCAGGGGTGAACGTGGCTTGGTCCATCACCTCGGACAGACGTTTGAAGGACAGTGTTCAGACCACAAATTTAGGCTTGGATTTTGTCAATGCACTTCATCCTGTATCCTATATCAGAAAAAACAGTGAGACCAAAAAAACGGAATATGGTTTCATTGCCCAAGAACTCGAAGCAAGTCTTAAGCAGTTTGGTGAAACCGATAATGGAACGATCACTATAGATGACGATGGATTTTACAGCGTGCGATATAACGACTTATTGGCACCGATGGTTAAGGCCATTCAAGAACAAAACCAACTGATCGCGCAACAACAACAACTTATAGGTGCCTTAACACAGCGCCTCGAAGCGTTGGAAAATAAAAATTAAAAACACATAAAATCATGAAACTAATCTTAACAACACTCATAAGTCTCGCAATTTTAAGCTGTGGACAATCACAAACCCAACCAAAAACGGACAATTATCCTTTGGGAGATTTGGAGGTCAACCTTATGGTCATCCCATTTGGGATGGAACACCCCATCAAAATTGGCACCATCTCCAAAATGGGTGACATTCAATTTGACTTTCCTAAAGAACTTCCAGCAATTTCAAAAGAAACAGAAGAAAATTTTATGCATGACGTGGCTTATACACTTTTTGATGTCTGTGATAACGGCAGCGATATGGTTTCAGAAGCCGATAGTATAAAATCCGTTCACACCGGGGCTCTGTCGCTTTGGACGAGCGACGACCGTTATGTTGGCGTAATTTTCACGGTTTCGGACGAAACGTTGGTACCTTGGGTGGAAGATCCAGCTTATATGGAGCCAGTTATGGGCTCTTATTATGAATTGATATATGTAGAAAAACCGTTTCAGTATGAAGGCGAATGTATTCAAACCAAAATGCTGGATGATGGTGATGCTACCGTCAAATACTCCTATAATTTAAACTTAAAATCTGGTTTTAACTTTGTGGAATACAAGATTGAAAGTATTCACAAAACCGACCCTAATGTCATGGCTTCCTTCCCTGATAAAATTAACGTAAGCTCTGTGGAAGGTATCCCAAACTGCAAATGGATTGGAACCTACTTTTAGGATTCAATATTGTAACCTACGATAATAGTCAAGAATCAAGTATTAAGTGCTAAATCGGAAGACCTATGATGGGAAACCATTTTAAAGTTATCAGTTGATGGGTGGCGATTAGCCATTAGCTTTTAACCTTTGGTCGTTGGCAATGTTCAGTTTGTAGGAATATGGTCTATTTGGGTTTCAAATTATCATGTAATGATATTTAAAAATGCTGTATCTTGTGTTTATAAAACTTTATTTACTATGTCCAAACTCGTTATTGAGCCAAATTACCTTGAGGAGCTTGCTGCGCTCGACAATGCCATTTCCAAACTTAACTTTTCAAAACTGGAGATCATTTTTCGACTATTAGGGATGAGTTTTAGTCCAGAGGATTTAAAAAAATTGGCAGTATGGGATTTAATCTTGGTGTCCGTGATGGACAAACAGATGGCCGTGCAGCTCAACAAGCTTTCTGCCTACATGCCAAACCTTAAGTTTGTGGTGGACCCCGACCAGTATCTGTTTACCCTGACGCCAGGACATAAGCCACGGCGGGTGTGGAAGGAGCGTTGAGTGAGCATTTTACTAAGACGACCGTCTCACTACTTGCGCTAGCTTTTCTGAAAGGTACTTAAGGATTTCGGCCATGATTTCCATGGTTTCGGCTGACAGGGCATTGTTTTCATAGTGATACCTTGCGAATGCGTCTACCCTTGCAAACCATTTTTCACCCTCCCACTTTTGGAATAGGAATGTGAGATGCTCCAATTGTGGATCGCCCATGATCGCCAAGTGCCATAGCGACCATGCCGGGAGATAGTTGGGCAGGTAACCAGACTTGGCATACACCAAGGTTCGAAATAATCGGAGTACAGCCACCCCAAACAACATTTCCAGACCTTCCATGTGATTTCCCTGACCAGAAGTCCGAAGACTTTGAAAGGACTGTGCCATTTGCTGTGCTGTCTTTGAGAGCAGGTCCATATCGGGATAGGTCGGTGTGTAAGGTTCCAGCCAATGCGGCTGTGGGTGGTGCGGGTGCGATTGGTAGATTCGGTTTTCGGGTGCCATTATCCTTTTGAAAAAGGATTGGTGCTGGTAGAGATTGTTCTGAATCCAAGAGCGGGAATGCGCAATGAGCAGTACATCGCAGGTGCCTCCCATCTTTGCCAGTACCGAGTCCCTAATACCTTGTAGACGTTCGGTGCCAAGCCCTTTGCCGACCAAGAGCAGACCATACATACGGCCCTCTGGGCGGTCTATCCTGTGAAACCTATAGATTTCCTCCATGTCTGCCACTTCCACTATGTGGGCGACTAGCTGTGACAAAACCTTCACGGGTTTTGATGCCTGTAGCGGTGCTGCCATTTGTTTTGGGCTTGGGTGTTTCATCATTTTCTTCAATGCCCTGATGCGTTGCTGTACCTTTTGGGAGAGTTGCTCCTCTACGGTTTTTACACTTTCGAGAAGTTCGGCATTAATTGCCAAGGGATTGTCTGTCCTTGCTCCTTCGAACTGTAGGGGGAGCACGTAGCGGTTGCCATTCTGTTTGACAAAGAGCCCTTCAATGCAGGGCATTGGTCTCGATAAGCGTTGGATGCGCTGGTGGAGCGTGTCCTGATGGTGATAGGCACCGAGGTAGAGTGCCTCGAGATGGCCGATGTGGTGCACGTACAGGGATTCATAGGCCAAGAGCGCACTTGACATCGCGTTTGTGGCCGTCAATGTTTCTGACTGTGCCAGAAGCAGATCGCGGTCGTGGTGGTAAGCGTTCAGATAGGCCTTTCTTTTTTTGCTTGCTTTGGACCAAGAGGTGTCGTAACAGACATCATAATCTTTGTGAGTGTAACAATTGAACTGGGGATGACAGAGATAGATGATGAATGGATTGCCCTTTTTCTGGCCGTATTGCAATTGGTGGTCGTATACCACAGTGATCTGGACGCCGTGGTGTGCGAGACTGTCCTGTACCCATTTGCGCGATGCGATGGTTTCCATCTCCTTTTTGAACTGTGCCACTATAAGGATGTGGCTGTGGGCTCCAGTGTTGCTGGGTGCATGATAGATGGATACCAAAAACATTTCATGGGTCAGTTGTAAAAGCTTGTTTTTGAGGGTGGGGTCTAGCTGTAAGAGGTGGTCTGTGGTTTGCATGGTTGTTTTTGTTTTATTCACCCAAAGTTGCAGACCTGTGAAGGGATAGACTATTCCCTGATGGCATAACTTATTCCCTATCTCGTATTTATGGCCATTTTTTTGTTATTTTATGACATGAATACCAACCGACCCAAAGGGATCCCTATAGACCCTGAACGCTTGCGTCCAAAGCCGGCCAAGCCAGGAATTATGAACAAGGAACTCCCCAAAAAACCACGCGAACAAAAGGGTTTGTGACGTTTTGTATGCACGTGGGATATTTTATCCCTTTGCTCGCGTTGTAGCACCATATATTTTTGTTATTTTTACCTATCACAACCAATTTTAGCCATCTATGGAACAGACGATACATCAGGGACGCAACGTGAAACGTTTTAAGGAGATGCTGGGCATCAAGCAGGAGGCCTTGGCCCATGCCCTTGGTGAGGAGTGGAGCCAAAAGAAAATTTCCCAATTGGAGCAGAAAGACCGTATTGAAGCGCCCTTGTTGAAAGAAATTAGTAGTGTCCTAAAGATTCCCGTAGAGGCCTTTGAGAACTTTGATGAGGAGCAGGCGATTAACATTATTTCTAATACGTTCAATGATGGTTCTTTTTTGAATACTGGACATACACCAACCTTCAATGTAAACCCTATTGAAAAATTAATTTCTCTTCACGAAGAAAAGATTGCGCTGTATGAGCGTATGCTGAAAGAGAAGGATGAGATGATGGCACGGTTGGAAAAGCTTATTAAATAAAGATTATTTGTTACTTGATTTATTTTGAAAAGCCATGAACTGTAAAAGGTTTGTGGTTTTTTAACAACTAAATGAACCGACTAACTAATACGTAAAAGTAGCCCCAAAACCAATACCCATATCACTGTCATAATGGGTAGAAAGTCCCAAATGCCGTGTCAAGATATAGTTAAAGCCAGTCATATATTCCTTATCGGTATTCACCATAAACGCCCATCGAAGCCGTGGAGAAACTGGAATATCTTCACGCATCAATTGAAAACGCACTTTACCATCGGTAAACACTTCCCCTTGAAGAATCACCAGCAACGGCAAGGTATATTCAGCACCGGCACTCAACACGGCACGACGGTCTTTGGTACTTGCTTGTCCAAACAAATTCGTTTCAGCTTCACCATCATGTTCCCTGTAGCGCCAATCAAAACCAATAAAAGGCATAAACCACTGGTTCTTGCCAATATATCTACCTATGTGTGTTTCGGTTTCGTACCCATGCATATCCGTATAGCCCAAACGCCATTCAGTACCGATTCGCCAACGTGTATTCTGTAGCATAGCCATCCCATCGTTGCCATTGGTGGCAAAATCATTTTCAAACATAAAATGAAAATGGTTGCTCTCGGCTTGCAATTTGTTATAGGCCCATTTTTTGTCGGGTAAATACGGATTGGGTGCCTGATTTTCATAAGAAAACACACGGTTCATCCCAGCCATCATATGATAGAGTATGTGGCAATGAAAAAACCAATCACCTTCCATATTGGCGGCAAATTCGATGGTATCAGTTTCCATCGGCATAATATCTATGACATTCATCATCGGTGAATATTCACCTTGTCCATTCAATATTCTAAAATCATGCCCATGCAAATGCATCGGGTGGCGCATCATACTATTGTTATATAAAGTGATGCGAACATTCTCTCCTTTTTTGATACGTATTTTGTCGCTCTCGGCAAGCACCCTATTATCCATACTCCAAACATACCGATTCATATTCCCTGTCAACTCAAATCGCAGTTCTCTTACAGGAGCATCTTCTGATAGGGTGGTGGGTTGAGGTGCTTTGAGCATCCCATAATTGAGGGTTACCAACTCACCTTGCTGATTCATCTGGTGCATAGAATGGTCCATCTCACCGTCCATCTTCATGTCGTGCTTCATCTCACCATCCATATTGTGTGTAGCACCTGAAACTTCTGGATACATCACAGTATTCATATCCATCTGCTGATAAGACATATCCATACCCATATCATCCATGTTACCGCCCATAGTCATCATATCATTCATCATCTTCATGCCTTCAAAGTATTGAAGTCTTGGCATTCTACTTTTTAATTGAATTTTTCCATCGCCCAAATACAAAGATGCTGAACCTGTACGGTCTTCAGGCGTTGCCAAGAATTCATAGGCGGTATCTTCTTCAGGGATGGTCACCACCACATCATACGTTTCAGACACGCCAATAATCAATCGGTCTACATCCACAGGTTCCACATCATTGCCGTCATTGGCAACTACCGTCATTTTCCCTCCTGCATAGTACAACCAAAAATAAGAGGATGCGCCACCATTGGCGACGCGTAAGCGAATTTTATCACCCGCTTTAAACTGTTTCAACTGACTTTCTTTTTGCCCATTAATGAGAAAGACATCATAATACACGTCACTCACATCCATAGCAAGCATACGCTTCCATTCATTGGTGAGTTTGGTTTTAAAATGGCCTTCCTTAATGGCTTCCGAATAACTTTGGGTAGTACCTTTTTTGATGGCGGCCCAGTCGTTGGCATTGCGCAACAT
The DNA here is from genome assembly GCA_002426755.1 of Flavobacteriaceae bacterium UBA5544. Lineage (GTDB taxonomy): Bacteria > Bacteroidota > Bacteroidia > Flavobacteriales > Flavobacteriaceae > JBPOFM01. Next base: position 55,010 of record DINI01000017.1, on the reverse strand, counting down.
CCGTTGCACGTTCTCTGGTTTGATGTCTGTCCATTCACTCAAAATGACTGGCACTTCGGGCAAATCATCAATACCCTTCCGAAAGGTAGGGTCGTCTTTTTTCTTCTTTAAGATTAGTGAACCATACATCCCTATCTGTTCCTGTAGTCCGCTATGGCTATGATACCAATGCGTTCCGCTTTGTATCACAGGGAAGCTATAAGTAAAGGTTTCACCGGGCATAATGGGCATCTGCGTCAAAAATGGCACACCATCTTCTTTATTCGGCAGAAAAACGCCATGCCAGTGCAAAGAAGTACTTTCTTTGGTCTTATTGTGTACCACAATTTCTGCAATGTCACCTTCTGTAAAGGTCAGCGTGGGCATCGGCAACTGTCCGTTCACGGCAATGGCGCGTTTCTCTTTTCCTGAATAGTTGACGATGGTATCAGTCACAGTTAAGTCATAACGAACTACATTTTGCGCAATAGAGAGTATGCCTATACAGAAGATAGCAAGTGTAAGAGATAATCCTCTACTGTTCATCTTCCAATCGTTTTATCATAGCTTTCATCTCTTCAATCTCCTTGCGTTGCGCTTCGATAATACTTTCTGCCAATTCCTTCACTTCTGGGTCTTGGATGTCGGCACGCTCACTGGTAAGAATAGCAATAGAATGGTGCGGAATCATCGCTTTCATCCACAACACATCGCCAATGATTGGTTTTTGCATCCTCACAAGAGTAAATGCGCCTACAAATAAGATTAGATTCCCCAGCAGAATGGCGATGTTCTTCTTTTTATCCTGATACATCTTGCGCATAAAAAACCACATAATCACTGCCATGGTCGAGATACCAAGGCAGGTCATATAAAAGCGCGTGAGACTGAAATACACGTGGTCGATGCTGTAAGTGTTGAGGTACATCGTAATGTACATCGCCACGAACGAACAACCGAGCATGATAAAAAATGTTTTGTAACTTCCTTTATGTTGTTGATTCGAATGTTCCATTTGTTTTAATTTTTGGTTTCCATAGTTTCCACCGTCTTGCCACAGGTCAGCATTTTCGACCCATAGTACGGATTCATGATGTTTTTGTCCTTGCTTAACCAGTGCGCTCCCTTGCCATCATTTGCCATAGGACAAAATTGATAATAGGTAGGAGTTTCTTGTTCGGTAAGTTTCAAAACCTCATACATAGTACTGGACAAAGTAATAAAATGGTCACGTTGATGGCCTATATCTTTCGTGTCCACAATATGTTGGGCATCTTCCTTCATAGGTGCCAATACCTTCATCCATGCCATATGCACATCATTTGGTAGGGCCTCCATTGGTACGGCATCTATGGCAGTTACCAGCGCTTTTGCATTGCTGGATGCCAAATTACCATCCGAACCCACAAGGGCAGCTTTCACTTCAAAGTAGCTACTGAAAACGGCACCAAGCGGATGTTTGTCCTGTCCAGCCATGTCGTGTCCCTCATGCATCGCATGGTCTTTAGACATATCGTTTTCTTTAGAGGTTGTTTTGGCGCGCTCATATTGGCAACAGTCCGGCAAATTGGCATAGGTATCATCTGGTGCCAAAAACAGGTCACTGTCATAACCAGCCAGGGCAATGCGCTTCAAAATGTCTTTTTGTGATGTCTTGTTGGCATCATAAGTAAGAGTAGCCATTTTGGTATCCTTATCCCAGTCCACACTAGCTTCATTTTTAACGTTTCCTGCTTTTTCAATGGTGCTTTCGCACATACCACAATTCCCATAGATTTTTACCGATTCAGTGGTTTGATTTTTGATTTGAGATTGACATGCCATTCTAGATATAAGCAAACATGCCATTATAATGTATGATAATGGTTTCATAATTTTAAATATATAATGATTCGATAATAGTAACAGATACCCACAGTGAGGTATCAACAAGACAGACCTATGGCTGTCATCAATGTAGGTTTAGCCTATCTTTGGCGGTTGCCAAATAGAAAAGTAGATGGATTTTGGAATGTTTGAAACATAGTTCCACTCGCGTTGCACATACGTTTGGCTATGGGATACATACCAACTAGGCACATAAAAAGCCACAGTGGTATGCACCGAAACAGGACAATGGCAAGAAGCGTGGCCACAATTGCCATCACAACGTTTAGAGTCCGTATCACCCGAAGCACAGCAAGATGTTGCTTTTTGGCTGCTATCCTCTTTGCTACAAGACATTTTTTCCGTGGCATCCTTTTTAGAAGCATTGCCACACGCCCACGCAGCACCCATTGGCAGTACCAACAGACACAAGAAAAGCAACCATGTATAGGATTTAAGTTTCATATACGATAACATAAAGATACAAAAAATGTTTTTTAATACGATATCGCGAGGAGGCAAGTAGTAGCAAATGCGAAGCATTCATAAATACCATAATTTAAAATAACAAGGAATTTATAATCTCTTGTCATTCTGAACTCGTTTAAGAATTAACTCTTTGGTCTCAAATTAGAATATCATAAACTACTGCCTTTCAAATGATAATGAACTATATTTGTATACATATATCTATAATACCTTAACAAATAACATTAAATCAAATGACATCAAAAAAAATCAAAAAACTATTAATTATAATGCTTTGTATTAGTGTCACAGTTGTTATTATTGTTCTTTTGATTTTCTTTATCAATTTTAAGAATCAATCGTTTTCAAATAGAATAAGTGATTGGGGAGCATTCGGAGATTATTTTGGAGGTGTTTTAAATTCATCTATATCCTTTATAAGTTTACTCATATTAAGTTTCCTTACTTATTTAATTAGCAAACAATCAAGTCAAGATGATAAGGAAAACAATTTGTTAATGAGAAAAATGGATGCTTATGACAAGTTAACTAGCTACATTCCTATAATAAATCGTTCCTTATCTCAAATTCCTAAATCGACTTTACTAATTTCAAATGAAAAAATTAATGAATTTTCATTGAAAGAAAATAAGGATGAAATATATAAATGTATCAGAGACTTTTCAGAAGCTCACCATTTTATTTTTGTTTTTAAAGCAAGGTATGGACATGTATTCAATTACAATTTTGATTCAAAAGAATTTCAGAACCTCATAAAAAGCTCTAGTAAACTCAATGAATATCTTAATTCTATTAAAGAATCTTTTGATTTGAACGAATTCACGCTGACCAATATTGATGATGGTATTGAAAACTTTGTGGATTCAATTGTTATGTTAGTCAATTCTTTAAGAAAAGAATTGAGGTAATCAAGTTAAAAATTTCACTATACTATTTTAGCAAAAGATTTTATAATACCTAATGCATTAATGTGGACAAAGATTTATTTGGAGAAAATATTGAACCTGAAGCAGCAGGCGCTGAATTAAGAAATTACGATATTGATAGCTTTAATGAACGTCTTAAAAGGCTTAAAAAATTTAATCAAAATTTTCCTTTTGGGCGTAGGTCATATGGTAGTGATGAATCCTACAGAATATTTAACGAAGCTGTCCATTCTTTCATTTTCGGTCAATACATTGCTACAATAATCCTAGCGCAAGCTTTTATTGAGCGCCGATTTCAAGAATACTTCCACTATCGTTTCGATGAAAAACGTTCAAAATACACGATGGACAAATTTATTAAAGAATTTAAAGGAACAGGATTTCTACCAGATTTTCTTTTAGAAAAGATTGACAAAATAAGACTAAAAAGGAACCCATTTGTTCATCATAGAATGCCTTCACAAAAAGATACATTGATAACTAGGGCAGTTAATACTAATTTGACTCCAAATAAACTTTTAGAAAATGATGCTAAAGATGCACTTGACGTAATGTTCCAGATGGTTCAGTATGGAATTATTTAACCCACAATGCAAACTATTCCAACTTCATAGCATGCATTATATACTCTATGGGTTTCCTCACGACTCTATCAAGAACCCTGAAGTTTACAAAAGAATGGAAGACGGGATATACGAAATAGGCTCACGAAAAAAAGTGACCGAAGAAGCTAAATACAATGCGGCTTTAAAAGCTTTTAGGGATTATGTATATTAATCCGTTTGATTAGCTATATGAATTCATTATTTTCGGTTATACTAATGTCAGTTCGCTATGCTCGTTTCGGACAGCGAAAACCATAGCCACTACTGTTGGCCTTAATTTCGATTTCAAAAGGAAACAGTTATAAAATGGTTGCTGACAATTTATGTATTAGTATTGATACCTTTCGGTCGCACATAAAAAATGTTTATGACAAGCTTCACGTGCAATCTCAAGGTGAGGCCATTGGAAAAGCACTTCGTAAGGTTTTGATTGACTGAAATTTTTTTGGAACTATTGAACTGCCCGTTATATGACTTCCTAACACCTTCTTTTTGAACTCAATCATCGAATAAATCCAAAAGCTTCAACTTAAAAAACTTAACTTTCAATTAAAACACTTATTTTTATTTTTAACTGAAACTAAAACCTCATGTCAGCCATCCGCGTTTTGATTGTTGAAGACGACCCGATTATTGCCGAGGATATCCGAGATATGCTTACCAATGTGGATTATCAAGTGGTGGGTGTTGCCTATGAAAAAGCAGAAGCTTTGGAATTGATTGACACAACCAAACCCGACCTTGTGCTGTTAGACATCAATATTGAAGGCCATTACGAAGGTTTTGACATTGCCGAACACATCAATAAAACACAAAAAATTCCATTTTTGTACCTGACTTCCTATTCCGGAAAGGAGATTGTGGACCGAGCGAAGCAAACACTTCCCATGGGTTACATTGTGAAGCCTTTCAATGAGCGAGAATTGTATTCGAGCATTGAGATTGCCCTGCACAATTTTTCAAAATTCATTTTACCACTTGAACTCAATCGTGACATCCTTAACAATTTGATTGTAAATCCATTGACCCTAAAAGAATTTGATGTCTTAAAAGGGCTTTATGAAGGCAAGACCAATCAACAATTGGCCGATGAACAGTTTGTGAGCGTCAATACCATTAAGACGCACATCAAAAATATTTATGAGAAATTAGACACGCATACACGTTCCGAAACCATGTCCCTACTTAACGAGTTGCTCCATTAGTTTTTTTAGGAATGTCCACAAAAACCTGTGTGCCGTTTTCATTTCTGACCTTTAAAACGGCTTTTAATTTTTGAGTCAATGAACGAATCAAGCGCTGACCAAACGTTTCATTTTGTCGGTCTTGAATCTGGATGTTCTCTATTCCTCGGCCGTTATCCTGGACAATCAGTTTGTACTGCTCGTTATTTTCTGTCATTTCGATGGCAATTGAAGGCTTTTCCCCATCGTGTTTTGGAAATGCATGTTTTAAAGAATTGGTCACCAATTCGTTCAGAATCAAACCTATTGGAATGACAGTCTCAATATCCATGACAATGCCTTTGGCCTTAACGATTGTTTGAATTTCCTGTTCGGATTTATTGTAGGAATTATAAATTTGCTTGACCAAATCTTCGATGTATTCCTGCAGGTTCACCATGTTCAGGTTTTCACCGGAATATAGGTTTTTGTGCAAAAGCGCCATGGATTCCACTCGATTTCTTCCATTTTGAAGTACTTCCAAGGCCTTTGGGTCTTCCACATATTTTGATTGCAAATTCAAAAGACTGGAAATCATCTGCAAGTTGTTTTTAACCCGATGATGGGTTTCGTGAAGCAACAATTCGCGGTCTTGAAGTGCCTTGGTGATGATTTGATTTTTGAATTTAATTTTACGGTAAAGTACAAACAGGGCTATTGCAGCTATCAGAAACAAAGCCAAGCCAATGATTGTGCCAATCAGAATAGCACGAGAGCGTGCCAATTCTGCATGTGTGATTTCCTTTTCACTATTTAATAAGGAAATTTCAGAATCCTTAAGTTGCTGATTGTAAAGTGCATCTTTCTCGGCAATGATTTCGATAGATTCCTCGGAATAAATGGAGTCACTTAATTTTTTGAATTCTTTGAAATTAGTCAATGACTCTTTATAGTTCCCGCTTTTTTCATAGGCTTCTGACAATAGTTCATAGGCAGCCTGCTGTTGATAGAGCGATTCATGCTCGTCGTAGTTGAACACATCTTTCAAGTGCGCAATGGCTTCTGGATAACGCCCCAATTTGATGAGCACTTCTCCCATGTTGATTTTTGATTCACACAAATTATAGGTACTGCTCAAATTTTTCCGTATTTCCAAAGCCTTCAAATGCTCTTCATAGGCTTCCTCCAAACGGCCCTGCTTTTGGCGCAATACGCCCAAAAAATCATGGTGAAAACCCATTTCTCGAAGCGTGGGAAATACTTTGTTGTAGACCTTTTGTTTCATCAAATGCATTTCGGCCTTGTCAAATTCTCCCACATCCGTATATAACATGCCCAGATTGGCATTTGCACTCGCCATACCAGCACTGTCATTCAACTTTTCATATTGTTCCAAGGCCAAAAGATATTGGTCTTTTCCCTTCTCCAATTGGTCCATGTTGAGGTAAAACCCGGCAAGTGTATTATTGATGTCTGCCTTCTGTTGTGCCGTTCCAATGCTATTGTAAATGGAGGCTACTTCCAACAAGTGATTTTGCGAGCGAACATTGTTGCCCAAATACATGTTTAGTGTCCCTATGAAGTGCCCACTTTTGGCAATGTCCACTGAGTCTTTATGGCGTTTTGAATAGTCATAAATAAACTGATAATAATCAAGTGCTGTCTTATAGTCGCCCTGCCAGCGGTTGCTCGCCGCCAAAATATAAACATTGCGTCTTACTTCGCTGCTATCGGCTTTGTCATTATAATTTTTCCTTAAATCTTGTGCGATTTTGTCGGCCAAATCCGGGTTGCGCTGTACTAAATGTTCCCCTAAAAGAAACAGTGCTTCTTTCTTGATTGATTTGGAATTATTACTATCAATTACCTTCTGCAAACTATCTTGATAGACATCCGGCTTGGCATCTTGGCCAAAAACCACTGTGGATGCCCCAAGTAGAAATAAACAGAAACTGAACAAAAATTTCATTGCTATAACTTATGGATACAAATGTACAAAACCCACTCACCAAAAAATCACCCAAAAGGATGAAATGCAGCTTAATGCAAAATAGGAATTTTACAACATTGTTATTAATTCAAAATTATAATGCCATGAAAACAAAACTACTACTTATCTTTCTATTGTGTTTTTACACAGTGAGCAACGCCCAAACCACGTTAATCCCAGATGCCGATTTTGAACAAGCATTGATAGATTTGGGCTATGACGTAGCACCTCTTGATGGACAGGTGCCTACGATTAATATTAATACAATTACACATCTTAATGTGTCGTCAAAAGGAATTGCCGATTTAACGGGTATTGAAGATTTTACTGCACTCACCAACTTAATGTGCCATTCCAATCTATTGACCAGCATCAACTTAAGCCAAAATACATCTTTAACTCATTTGTTTGTCTATAGCAACCAATTAACAACTTTAGATGTCACCAATAATATTAATCTAACAAATTTATACTGTGAAGTTAATATGATAGGTAGTTTAGATATTAGTCAAAATACGGCTTTAACCCACATGAGATGCAATAATAATCAAATTGCCAGCATAGATGTTAGTAGCAATAGTAGTTTAATTGAACTTTATGTGTCCACCAATCAATTAACCAGTTTAGACGTGAGTAACAACCTAGCTTTAACATCACTTTTGGCCCATGACAACCAGTTCACATCATTAGATGTTTCACTGAATACCAGTTTAAACAATTTCACCTGTAACACTAACCAATTGACATCATTGAACGTCAAAAACGGCAACAACTCCAACTTTACACAATTTTTCGCCTCAAATAACCCAAACCTAACCTGCATAGAGGTGGATGATGCCGTTTACAGTACCACTAACTGGACCAATATTGATGTACAGACCAGCTTTAGTGAAGATTGCAGTGCGGTGCCGATGACCTATGTTCCGGACGATAATTTTGAACAGGCACTGATAGATTTGGGTCATGATTCCGGACCGCTTGACGATTATGTACCAACCGCAAATATCAACACCTTGACATCACTCAATGTCAGTGGAAAAAATATAAGTGATTTAACAGGTATTGAAGATTTTGTTGCCCTTGAAACATTGTATTGTCTCAACAATCAGCTTACAAGTTTAAATGTTAGCAATAATACCTCTTTAGTTGACTTAAGATGCTACAGCAACAACTTAACGAGCTTGGATGTCACGAACAATTCAGCACTCACGCTATTACATTGTTATTATAATGATTTGACCTCCTTGGATGTGTCAAACAATACGCTATTGGAAGACTTGAGATGCGGATACACGCAAATAGAGACCATAGATCTGTCTAACAATACACAACTAAAAGTATTAGTAATTGGACATGGTGCCTTTACCAGCTTGGATGTTTCCAATAATCCTTTTCTGGAATTATTGCGCTGCGAATACAATCAAATTACAAGCTTGAATGTTGACAACAATCCTGCATTGATAGATTTGTATTGCGGCGTAAATGATATTTCAAGTTTAAATTTAAGCAACAATATCAATCTGTCTTTGCTATCATGCGGTGGAAACGATATAGAAGTATTGGATTTGAGCAATAACACAGCCTTTACTTCATTAAGTTGCCAAAGCAACCAGCTAACAAGTCTCAATTTAAAAAACGGAAACAATACAAACGTCATAAGTATCGCCACTACAAACAATCCAAACCTTGAATGTATTGAAGTAGATGACCAGAATTACAGTACCGCAAATTGGACCCTCATTGACTCTCAAACGGTTTTCAGTGAAGATTGCAGCGCCTTAAGCATTAACACCTTTAACCATTCAAATATGACTATCTATCCAAATCCCGCTACTGACTTTATCGCTATTGACTACCCATTAGATATTGAAAAAGTTGAGTTTTATAACCTTTTAGGGCAACTAGTATTACTGGAACAAGCCCCTGATATTATAGATGTTGGAGAGCTTTCTAACGGAGCCTACATCATGAAAATCCATACCATCAAAGGCATTGCTACAAAAAAATTAATCAAGAAATAAATGTTAACAATGAAAAAACTTCTTGCAGTTTTCATCATACTTTTAGTTTCATGCGCATCAGAGCAAGAAGAAGAAGCCTTCAAAGTAATAGGCGACTATTACGACGCAAAAGTAACTTATACCAAAGGCTTTTCTTCTGAAGTTGGAAAAAAGAGTGAAAAACACATCACTCTAAACCTAAAAGGCGGACCGTATATTAACGCCAAAAAACCTGACCAATTAGCTGTGTATGCAGCAGTGTTACTATATGCTAATTTAAGCAATGACGAAGTTAATAAATACACACACATTAAAATTAATCTTTTTGAAAAAGAAACAGAAACCGAAGCGATTTACAATCGTACTTATGAAATTGAAACCATACGAAATATCGCTTCAAAATCAGAAAATTTTCAAAAAGCTGCGCAGCTATTGTTAGATGGCAAACCAGAGGACATCTATAATTTACTAATTAAAGACTACCAAAATCCTCAAGAAAAAGAGCGTTTTGTATCTGTTATAAACGATATGAACACCGAACGAAATGGAATCAAATCTATAAAATTATTAGGTGTTGAATTATTAATTGACAACAACACCAAAGAACGCTTTTTGAGCTTTAATGGTCAAGTAGAATGGGAGAATGCAATGACTACTGCAATATCTGTCAGGACTTTTGAAGACGTTTCAATAAATGGTTTAATTCATCTCAACATTAAATAGTTATAAAAATATAGACTTATGAAAACACTCTCACTTACATTCACACTTTTATTTTTCTCACTGCATTTGTACAGCCAAGAGCCTATCTATTTCAAGAATGGTAATGGCGTTCTAACAGGCAATCTTAACCAAGGTTCACCAATGAGTGATTTATCTTGGGCTTGGAGCAGCAATAATGCTTGTTTTCCTGAAACTCAAAAACAAAAATTTACAGGCAACCACGTGTTGTACTATACTGATTTACCCGCTTATTCTGAAATGGAAGTCACCGTAGTACCAAAAAACCCAAATGCCAATTTTAGTATCTACGCATATCAAGTTGGTAAAGTATCGGAAGGCAAGGTAGTTCCCAATCTTACGAGTTGTACACGTTGCGAAGCTGACCATAAATGGGATTACAAAAAAAGAGGCAAAACCCAAGACCATACCCGAACGGTTAAAGATTTATTGGCTATTGCAAACCCTTTTCAGGTAGTTATAGGCGTTGTCGGTGCGGAAGGATTGACTGAAGGCGATTATGAGCTTCACATAACACTAAAATCAAGATAAACACTACTCAAATTATTAACCTTTTAAATCTAAAAAAATGAAAAAATTAAATGTCATAATGATGCTAATGGTCGCTTTTATGTTTAGCCCCAACATTATCGCACAAACTATAACTTCCGTTAACAGCCTGCTATTGTCTAAAAAAGAATGTGAAGTATGGGTTAAGCGAACTTCCATATCCATAACCGGAAACAATTCCAAAACCTATACGCTGGTTGAAAAAGATGGCAAATTCTCCACTTACAAATTCATTTTTAAGAAAACAGATGGAAGAGCCAAAGCAACTTTTACAGTTTACATTGATGGCATACAACATAGGGAATGGGTGTTTGAAGGCACCATCCCTACAGGTGAAAACATAATCACTCTAACAAATATAGAAGGAAAAAAAGTAAGTTTAAAAGTAAAAAACCATTCTGCCACGAATAAAATTGCTGGGACTTGTGAAAGTTATGCTGCCACAAACAGTATGTTGGGTTTTGGCGATTTTTCCTTCGCATCCAATGAAACATATACAGAAAAAATTACCGACACATTTGAAGCGAGGCTTAATATACCCTGCAATTCAAAAGGAACCATAGAGATTACGCGATTAGCTGGTACTTCGAGCGCCGAAATAGTTGTTAGTCAAGGCAATGCCGTCATAAAAACACAAAACATATCCTCCACCGAACCATTAAAGCGTTTTATTATTAATAATGTGGATGACAATACCAATTCTGGTGTCCTGAAATTAACCATCCGGAACATTCAGACAGGACAATTTATCAGGGCAAAAATAGGCGCTTGGTTTAATTAACGTAATTTCTAAAATCAACGCATGAAACTAAAAATCCGAGAAAACAGCATCAGTATTGATGATTTAAACAGCACATTATCGCAGCATTTTGCTGGAAAATATAAAGTGATAAAACGAAATAATGTAATGCTTGGTGTAGCCAAGTCCAAAAATATAGGAGCAGTTGTCATCCCAAATAAAAAATGGGTTGCCATAAATGGGAATTTCCCAACTATGGAACGACAAATGATTTTTACCGTATTGGTTGTAGCCCTGGGTATTCTGATTCCGCTCATTGTGTATTTTGCTTTTTATCATAAAAAAATGAAAGCGGTTGAAACAGAAGTGGCTGAATTTATAAAGAAGCAATATAAAGACAAGCTAATAGATTAGGAATCTTCAGTCCCTATTCTAAATTTAAAATAGAGCTATTAACCTCTAAAAGTAAATCATTATGAAATCAAAATTATTATTATTCTTTTTACTCATATCAAGCGTTATCGTTAACGCACAGCCAGCAAATGATAACTGCGAAAATGCTCAAGAAATAACTGTTACTACCTCATTTCAAGTTGTAGCATTTGACTTAATGACTGCTACTGTGAATAATGAATCTGCGTGTTCAGGAGACTCTTTGGACGATTATGTGGATGTCTGGTATCAATTTGTAATGCCAACAGCAGGTAAATTATCAATTAATGGTTCTGTTGCTATTAATGGATTTAATATTTATGATAGCTGTAATGGTACAGAACTTATTTGCTTCAGCACAAGCAATCTCGTAGAAGGTCTTGTTGAGGGCAACAACTATACATTGCGTGTACGGAGACGAACATCTCAAAACACCCCTAACTTTCAGGAATTTTATATCTATGCATTAGAACCACTAGCCAATGACACTTGTGCCAATTCAGAAAATATCGTGGTAGACTCGTCGTTGCAAACCATAAATTTTAATATCGTTGAGGCCAATACAAACAACGAAATTGGGTGCGAAGGAGAGTCTTTACAAGTCTACAAAGATATCTGGTATAATTTTACAATGCCTGTTAATGGAAGTTTAGAAATATCAAGTGGCACATCAATTAATCGATTCGCGCTATACGATGGTTGCAATGGCACACAAATTGCCTGTTTTAGCGATAGCGATTTTTACGCGTCCTATATTGATGGATTGATTCAAGGTCAAAATTACACCTTAAGAATATTCCGAAGCAACCTCAACAACCCCAACTCACAGTCTTTTACCATCAGAGCCATTGAACCAACCTTTCCCAGTTGTCAAAACACCGAATCTTTAACAGTAAGTACAACTTCTCAAACCATAGAATTGGATTTAGATAACGCCATCTATTTTTATGAATACGGTTGCGAAGCAGTTGCAGATAGTTATGCAGACTTTTGGTATGAATTCACTATGCCTGCTGTAAGCAATTTGTACTTAAATATGACCAGCTATCTTGATGCTGCCATTTACGATGGATGCAACGGCAATTTATTAGATTGCTTTAATGAGAACAAGGTTCTTGACGATTTAGTTTCTGGCGAAACGTACTTCTTGCGTGTATTCAGGTCTCAAAGCACTTCACCAAGTTTTGGAGACCATTTCAGCCTTCGTACTTATAACCAAATTACAAACGTGGATTGTAGCAGTGCTGAAGTTTTACCAATTTTAACAGCAAATAATACCGCAATATATTTTGAGCTCGCAGGTGCTCAATTTGATACCCAAGAAACTTGCTCTGGCAATTCTGATTACATAGCAGATGCATGGTGGCAAATGACTATGCCAATTACTGGAAACCTGTTTATTGACACTCCAGGAGGCAATGGTATCGCTGTTTATGATGCTTGCAATGGTAATGAACTATTTTGCAATGCTTCTGAAGGCTCACTTGATTCTTTTAAGCTCATTGACAATTTAATTGAAGGTAACACTTATTTAATTCGTTTTTTCAATACTGAAACCTCTTTGTTTGAGAGTGAATTTCAAACCATGAATTTAAGGGTCTATGAAAGGGCTGAAAATGATGCTTGTGCAAATGCTGAATCTATTCCAACCATAACAGATTCAGCACAAGAAATAAGTTTTTACACATTGGGGTCAGAAATAAATGAAGAATTCGGTTGTGGCACATTCAACCTAGAAGATTATGTAGATGTCTGGTTTGAGTTTACCATGCCCAACCTACCTGGAAATCTAACTATCACAAGTTATATTTACAACTATTATGCGGTTTTTGATGCTTGTAATGGTAATGAAATATATTGCTTTCAAGGGTCGGACCAAGTGGAAGGACTTATTCCCGGAGAAACCTATATTTTGAGAGCTTTCCAAAGACAAAACGAAATGTTTCATCCGTATGCCTATTTTGATATTTGGGTAGATGGTACACTTGATATCCCTATGGAAGAAATCAACAGTGTATCAATGAATTTCTTTGGAAAAAACACGTTACAAATCCAAAACCTGAACGATCAAGCTTCGCTGGAAATCTTCAACATTATGGGACAAAAAGTGATTTCAAAAACTTTAAATCCTTCTTATAGCCAAACCATGGAAATCAATGAGCCAACAGGTATCTATTTTGCAAAGCTTTATTCAGATATTGGGACTGCAACCTTAAAAATGCTTGTAAGAAATTGAATCACATTCTAAACAATTATGTCTCAAAGAAAGCCGCTCTCAACAGCGGCTTTCTTTTTTTTTAAAACCATTTCAACGTCAAATCAATCAACTTCTGCTTAAATCCAGTATAAGGTGGTGTCAACAAATCAGTAGCTCCAATTGTATGCTGTTTCATCATGGAACGACGGTTGGAGAAGGCTTCAAATCCAAAAAATCCATGTGATTTGCCGATGCCACTATTGTTACTGCCACCAAACGGCAAATTATGGTTCAAGAACTGGAGCAAATTATGGTTGATGCATCCACTTCCTGCTCTGGTATTGTTCATAACAAACTCTATATTTTTTTTATTCTTGCTATACATATAAAGTGCCAAAGGCTTTTCCTTTGAATTGATATACTCCACCGTTTCTTGAATATTTGAATACGTTTTTACTGGAAGAATTGGTCCAAAGATTTCGTCTTGCATCAATTTTGAATTCTCTCGTGCATCAAAGACCAAGGTCGGTTCTATAAAATTATCCGTTGGATGATACCTTCCTCCAGATGCAATGACACTTTTGTTTTGTTTGGCCTCTTCAATATAGGACACCAAACGTTCAAAATGCTTTTGATTTACAATTCTGCAATACGAATTGGAGCTTTCAGCATTTTCAGAATAGAATGTTTTGATTTTCGATTTGAACAGTTCAGTGAATTTCGGTTTCAAGTCCGATTTCAATAATACATAATCGGGAGCAATACAGGTTTGGCCTGCATTGGTGAACTTCCCAAAGATTATTTTCTCCACCGCTTTTTCAAGATTTGCAGAATCATCAATGATGGTGGGTGATTTTCCTCCCAATTCTAACGTCACTGACGTCAAGTGTTCTGATGCTGCTTTCATCACAATCTTACCAACCTGTGGTGACCCTGTAAAAAAGATGTGGTTAAAGGGTAATTTTAACAATGCTTCCGACACCTCAACATTTCCTTCAATCAGAGCGACTTCGTTTTCATCAAACAATTCCTTTACGATTATTGACATTACTTTTGAAGCATTCGGCGTCAGTTCAGAAGGTTTGATAATGACCGTGTTTCCTGCCGCAATCGCAGATACCAATGGGCCAAAGGTCAAATTGATTGGGAAATTCCAAGGAGAGATAAGCAAACAGACGCCTTTTGGTTCATATTTAATATAGGAAGAGGCACCGAGCAAAGCCAAAGGTGTTTCCACCTTTTGTAGTTTCATCCAAGATTTTAGGTTTCGCTTTGCAAATTTAATTTCGCTCAATACTGGATAGATTTCAGTCAAGTCAGTTTCCAAATTGGGCTTCTTGAAGTCGGCATACATTGCTTTTCGGATGTCTTCTTTATAGGTAATCTCCAAAGCTTTCTTCAAAGCATCCAATTTTTTGATGCGTTCCTTATACGTGGTATTACCGATAGTATACTGATTTACCTTTTGTCGATTGAACAGGTCATTGAACTTATTATCCTTATAATCTGCCATTGGTCATTAACGTATTTATTGGGCTTCAAGCCGAGTTTGTGCATTTCATCGATGATTTTTGAGCCCGAATTCATCTTATCCGTTTATCGATGTTTTATATCTAAAATATTATCATTCACTCAAATTGTGTTGTTTCTTTGACATGTAATTAAAAATCAAAACACGTTTTAATCATGAAAAAAGTTTTAATCCTTATCGCAATGATTGCTTTGCCAGTATTAACTTTTGGTCAAACTGCTTCGAACGATACAGTGAAAAAAAATGACTCTATCACTATTGAAAACGTAACCGTTCAACAAAAAGCTCAAAACGAAACAGCTTTGATTACTTTCTCTAAAGCTGAAGTGAGTGATTTAAATTACAAAAAAAGCAATGATTTAATCAGTGTCAAAGCTTACAGAAAGAGTCTTCAAATCAAAGTTAAAGAGATTAAAAATTGTTAATCTGACAATTTTTTAAAAACCCTTCTATTCATATATTGTAAATTCGGGTGGAACCTAAAGCAAGTCCACCCGAATTTTTTTATTTATTAGGAATGTCATCCGTTGAAAATCCGTACAATGCATTGGCTTCTTCCTCTTTCAACTTTTGGACCAAATCCAAGGCATCAGGAATCACATCACTACAAATTACTACCAAAGATCCTTTTTTAGCATTTTTGATGGCAAATGTTGCCGCTTCCTTTTCATTGGGAATGATGGTCGTTTTCTTATTTGGGTCTTTCATTTTAATCCCAGCGTCTAACATGCCAATCAATTCATCTTCTGTTTTTCCTCGTAGATTCTTGTCTTGACGTATGATTATTTCATCAAACATTTCAGCAGAAATACTTCCAATTTCATTGGTATCTTCCTCTCGTCTATCTCCTACACCAGCAATGATTCCCACCTTCACTGTAGCATCAATATTTTCGATGAATTTTTGCAATGCACGCATGCCTGCTGGGTTGTGTGCATAATCCAAAAGAACTTGAAAGTCTTTAAATTGAAACAAATTCAATCGACCAGGCGTTTGTGCTGGCGACGGAATGAACGTTTCCAGACCTATTTTCATTTCGTCAATCGTGAAACCTCTTACATACGCTGCTATGACCGCCGGCAAGACGTTCTGAATCATAAATGTGGCTCGGCCTCCATAGGTCAATGGCACATTGACCGCTTTGATAACGCGCAATTTCCATTCACCTCTACAAATCGTAATATATCCATTTTCATAAACGGCAGAAATGCCTCCCAATTTTTGCATCGCCTTAATACGTGGATTATTCTCATCCATGGAAAACAAGGCTACATTGCAATTGACCGTTCGGCGCATCTCATAGACCAAATCATCATCAGCATTTAAGATGGCATACCCATTCGGCAAAACGGTTTCTGGAATGACTCCTTTCACTTTTGCCAATTGCTCTATGGTATGAATACCTTTCAAGCCCAAATGGTCTGCAGCCACATTCGTGACAATACCGATATCACAGGCATGGAAACCAAGACCAGCTCTCAATAAGCCTCCACGGGCACATTCCAATACCGCAAAATCGACTGTTGGGTCTTTCAGAACAAATTCAGCACTTGCAGGACCTGTACAATCACCTTTCATCAGCAATCGATTTTGGATGTAAACACCATCACTGGTCGTATATCCAACTTTATGACCTTTTAATTTTGCTAAATGGGCAATCAAGCGGGTCGTTGTTGTTTTTCCATTGGTTCCTGTAATGGCGATAATTGGAATTTTACTATTGGCTCCATTTGGAAATAGTTTATCAATGACATGTGCCGCCACATTGCGGCCCAATCCACCAGTTGGAGCCAAGTGCATCCTAAAACCTGGCCCAGCATTCACTTCGAGCACGGCTCCTCCTGTTTCTTCCAAAGGTTTGCTGATATCTGTGGTCATCACATCGATGCCGCAAATATCCAAATCGATGATTTTTGAGATGCGTTCTGCCATGAACACATTGGCTGGATGCACAATGTCCGTAACATCTTCAGCGGTTCCTCCAGTGCTTAAATTGGCTGTATCTTTCAGTAACAATTGTTTATCTTTTTCTAGGACAGACTCCAACGTATAACCATTGGCTTTGATAATACTTTGCGTTAAGTCGTTGACCGTAATTTGGGTCAGCACATTTTCGTGTCCGTAACCACGTCTTGGGTCTTTGTTGACCTCATCAATCAATTGCTGAATGGTTGACGTTCCATTACCAATCACATGAGCTGGTGTTCGCACGGCCGCAGCGACCAATTTATGGTTGATGACCAATAGGCGATAATCGTCACCTGTAATATATTTTTCAATAATGATGGCACCACTTTTTGAGCTTTCTTTGGCGCTTCGAAAAGCAACCAGTGCATCCTCATAATTGTTGATGTTCACTGTGATTCCTCGTCCGTGATTGCCATCCACAGGTTTTATAACCAATGGAAACCCAACATAGCGGCACGCTTCTTCCAGACTGCTTTCCCTTCNNGAAGCTGCTTCTTCCACAATAGAGCCTGTACTTGGTCCCAAGCGTTCCTCTTCGCGCAATTCGCGCATTTTCTGGATGTCATCGGATAAATCATATGCTTTTCCTTCAATCAAGGCATGACAAATATCGACGGCTACTTTCGCTGCATATCGTCCTACAGACTCTTCCATATAAGCAAAAACGACATTATAAACGCCTTTTTCACCATAACCACGTGTACGTCCAAAACCAACATCCATGCCTGCGAGCGTCTGGATTTCCAATGCTATATGTTCAATGATGTGGCCCATCCAAGTGCCTTCCTCTACGCGCTGAAAAAAACCTCCAGGTGTGCCTACCGAGCAGCGATGTTCATACATACTTGGGAACATTGTTTCCAGCCGCTCCTTAAACCCTTCAATTTTATCGGAAGGACGTTCTTCCATTTCCTCAAGGTCGAGTACCATGACTATTAATTTATGACGTCTAACCGACCAATAATTTGGACCTCTCATGGCATTAATCTCGCGTATTCTCATAAAAATTTAGGATTTTGTTGGTTAAAAATGAATTCTCATAAATATAGAATTTTTTTTAATTAAATAAGCTTAATTTTGCAAATTGCTAACTATAAGTATTGAGAATGACGATTAAAGGAACATTGATTCCCATAGGAGGAAATGAGGATAAGGGATTTGTGGCGAAACCATCCTATAAATTGGACTATATCTCTGAAGGGATTTTGTCGCACGTGGTAAGGGAAAGTGGCGGAACCAAAGCGAATATATTAGTAATTCCGGCCGCTTCAAGTATTCCAAAGGAAGTAGGAGAGAATTATGAAAGAGCATTTAAAACTTTGGGTTGTGAGAATGTGAAGGTCATCCAAATCAAAAAAAGAAAGCATGCCGATAAACCTGAATTTTTGGAAGCTTTGCAATTGGCTGATTGTGTCATGTTTTCTGGAGGTGACCAACGCAAAATCACGGCAAAGATTTTTGGCACTGAATTTCACAGAATTTTGATGGACAAATATCAGAGTGAAGATTTTGTGATTGCAGGAACAAGTGCAGGTGCAATGGCCATGGCAAAAGAAATGATTTCAGGTGGTAGTAGTACGGAAGCCTTCATTAAAGGCGCTGTGCAAATGTCGCAAGGGTTGGAATTGATTCCAGAAATTATTATTGACACTCACTTCATCCAACGTGGTCGATTTGGACGTCAAAGTGAAGCGGTTGCAAAATTTCCCGATTTATTGGGAATTGGCTTGGCAGAAGACACTGGTCTAATCATCAAAAACGGAACCGAAATTGAAGTGATTGGTTCCGGAATGATTATCGTTTTTGATGCCAAACATGTGACACACAACAATGAAAAGGTATTGAAACAAGGAACTCCAATGACGATGACCAATTTGATTGTCCATGTGTTGGCAAATGGTGACCGCTTTAATATTGAGACGCGTGAAGTGAAAGTGCTTCCGATTGAATCGCCTTTTGTTTAAATCGGTCGTTTAGTCTTTATAAATAGATATTTGCTGTTCTCCTTTTGAAGTTTTAAACCCTCGATACATCCCTTCCGTATTGAAAGGCATGGCAATATTTCCTTGTGAATCAATCGCAATCAATCCACCATCACCGCCAATTTCGAGCACACGTTTTTGAATCACTTCATTTGCAGCTTCTTCAATCGGCAAATGCTTGAATTCCATCAAGCAAGAGACATCATAAGCCACCACGCCTCTGATGAAATACTCTCCACTTCCTGTACATGATACGGCACAGGTTTTATTGTTAGCATAGGTTCCAGCGCCAATCATTGGAGAATCACCAACCCGACCCCATTTTTTGTTGGTCATACCTCCTGTGGAAGTTGCTGCAGCGACATTTCCATGTTTATCACAAGCCACTGCTCCAACAGTTCCGAATTTGGAATCCTTCTTTTTGGAATGGTCCAATTGGAACTGGTCTGTATCCTTAATTTCCAGCCATTGATTATGTCTAAATTCGTCATAAAAATATGAAGGCTCTTCAAGATTATAATCCAACTTTTTTGCAAAACGCATCGCTCCTTCTCCTGCCAAGAACACATGTTCGCTTTTTTCCATGACATCTCGCGCCAAACTGACTGGATTTTTAATTCCTGTTATCAGACTCACAGCGCCAGCATTCAACGTTTTTCCATCCATAATGCTGGCATCCATTTCATGGGTTTCCTCTGCAGTAAAAACAGACCCTTTTCCCGCATTGAACAATGGTGAATCTTCCAGTAATTTAACAGCCATTTCAACAGCGTCCAAAGCCGTACCTCCTTGCTCTAAAATTTTGAAACCTTCATTTCGAGCGAGTTCCAAGGCTGCTTTGTATTTTGCTTCCAATTCAGGCGTCATCATCCCTTTTACCAATGTTCCTGCGCCTCCGTGAATGGCAATTGCGAAATTATTCATCGTATTCCAAATTATGGTTGAAAATTACAAATTGCAATTCAATAAATTTCAATTCAACCCATAAGTTTTGTAATTTGCAAGCTGTCTATTCGAGCGCAGTCGAGAACTACTTTTTAAGGTTCGATGCAGAAAAAAACCTCTCGACTGCGCTCGAGGTGACAGAAATAAAAATAAAAATATGTCTGAACAAAAACGCCTTTTCCTTGTAGATGCCTATGCCATGATTTTCCGTGGATACTATGCCTTAATCAAAAATCCAAGAGTCAATTCCAAAGGCCAGGATACTTCGGCGATTTTCGGGTTTATGAATTCACTATTGGATGTCATCAAACGTGAGCGTCCAGACCATTTGGCAGTTTGTTTTGATAAAGGAGGAAGCGTCGATAGAGTTGAAATGTTTGAAGCCTATAAAGCCAATCGCGATGAAACACCTGAAGGCATTACTACAGCCATTCCTTATATCTGTGATATCTTAAAAGCCATGCATATTCCAATTATGGTCAAGGAAGGATTTGAAGCGGATGATGTCATCGGAACATTGTCACGACAAGCGGAAAAAGTGGGCTACAAAACATATATGGTGACACCAGACAAGGATTTTGCTCAATTGGTCACCGAGAACGTATTTATGTATCGACCAATGTTTGGTGGTGGCTACGAAACTTGGGGAATTCCCGAAGTGAAGAAAAAATTTGAAGTCGAAAACCCAATGCAAGTCATTGATTTTTTAGGGATGATGGGTGACTCATCCGATAATATACCAGGACTCCCAGGTGTGGGTGAAAAAACCGCAAAAAAATTCATCAAGCAATATGGCAGTATGGAAAACCTTTTGGCCAATACCCACGAGTTAAAAGGAAAAATGAAAGAGAAGATTGAAGAGAATCGAGAATTGGGTATGCTATCGAAAACCCTGGCGACTATCATGCTTGACGTTCCTGTAGATTTTCATGAAGAAGATTTTGAAATGTCAGAACCTGATATGCCAGCAGTGGAAGCAATTTTTCAAGAATTGGAATTCAGACAATTGTTATCCAATTTTCAAAAGACATTTACAAAAGACGAAGCTACGAATGAGATGCCTAAAGGCACAAGTGCTTCAAAAGGAACCGCTGCGACCACAACGGCCCCATCGTCTGCTGGTAGTGGACAATTTTCATTGTTTGGAGGCGACCCATCAGCAGCAGAAACTAAATCAGCAGTTTCGGAATTTGCCCGACAAACCGCTGCAACCAATTCACATTTCTACCAAAGTATCGCTTCAGGAATGGCAACCAAATTGTTCATCCAAAATCTGATGAAACAACAGAGCGTGTGTTTTGATACCGAAACCACAAGCATTGACCCAATAGTGGCTGAATTGGTCGGAATCGCCTTTTCTTGGGAAGCTGGCAAAGGTTTTTATGTGCCTTTTCCAGAAGATAGAAATGAAGCACAAACATTGATTGAACAACTGCGTCCCTTTTTTGAAGATGAAAACATTCAGAAGATTGGGCAAAATCTGAAATATGACATTAAGGTCTTAAAGAAGTACAATGTAAAGGTCAAAGGGAAGTTGTTCGATACGATGTTGGCACACTATCTCATCAATCCTGATATGCGCCACAATATGGATGTACTGGCGGAAACCTATTTGAACTACACACCGATTTCCATAGAGGAATTGATTGGCAAGAAAGGGAAAAACCAACTCAATATGCGCGATGTCGCTTTGGATAAGCAAACAGAATATGCTGTTGAAGATGCGGACATTACTTTGCAGTTGAAAGAACATTTTGAAACCGAATTAACTGAAGCCAATACGCAAAAACTCTTTGATGAGATTGAAATTCCACTTTTACGAGTCCTTGCGGATATGGAATTGGAAGGCATTAATCTGGATGAAGATTTTTTGAATTCCCTTTCTGAACAGTTGGATAGCGACATCAAAACCTTGGAAGCCAATATCTATAAGGAAGCTGGTGAAGAATTCAATATTGCTTCACCAAAGCAATTGGGAGATATTTTATTTGACAAACTTAAATTGGTCGATAAGCCGAAGAAAACAAAAACAGGACAATACGCGACTTCAGAGGATATTTTAAGTTATTTGGCAAAAGACCATGAAATTATTCAGCATATTTTAGAGTATCGAGGGTTAGCGAAACTTAAAAGTACTTATGTCGATGCACTTTCAACCCAAGTAGAACCCTCCACTGGACGTGTTCATACCGATTATATGCAAACCGTCGCCGCCACTGGACGATTGAGCAGTAACAATCCAAATCTTCAAAATATTCCGATTCGGACCGAACGAGGTCGACAGGTTCGGAAAGCATTTATTCCAAGGGATGAAAATTACGTCTTGCTCGCAGCGGATTATTCCCAAATTGAATTGCGCATCATTGCCGCTTTGAGTGAAGAAGACAACATGATAAACGCTTTTAAGAATGGTGAGGATATTCATACCTCCACAGCTTCGAAAGTCTTTAATGTGCCTATTAATGAAGTCACTCGCGAACAGCGAACCAATGCGAAAACCGTGAATTTCGGAATCATCTATGGTGTCTCTGCCTTCGGATTGAGCAACCAAACCGATTTGTCCCGTAGTGAAGCCAAAGAACTAATTGACACCTATTATACCACCTATCCAAAATTACGTAACTTCATCAGCGAACAAGTTGATTTTGCCCGTGAAAATGGTTATGTGCAAACCGTATTGGGCCGTCGTCGTTATTTAAATGACATCAATTCCAGAAATGCCGTGGTGCGAAGTGCAGCCGAAAGAAATGCCGTGAATGCACCCATACAAGGAAGTGCAGCGGATATCATCAAACTTGCCATGATAAATATCCACAACAAATTGGAAGAAGGCAATTACAAAACCAAAATGCTTTTGCAAGTGCATGATGAGTTGGTCTTTGATGTCTATAAACCAGAATTGGAATCCATTAAAAAACTGGTAAAAACCGAAATGGAATCTGCTTATACCTTATCTGTGCCTTTGGATGTGGATTTGGGAGTTGGAGCGGATTGGTTGGAGGCGCATTAAACTAACTTCAAAGTCTTTTTTCCGCTTTCTTTAAAATCTCTTTCAACCGAAGTTTTAGACTTTCAGGTTCGATGATTTCTGCATAATCGCAAAATGTGAGATACCATCTTGGAAACCAATTTTCCGAATCAGAAGTCAAAAATGTCATTTCGACCTGATTCCCCTTCATTTTTTCTGAAACAAACCCATGTTGTTTTCTTGCACTTTGGATATATCTCGCAACACTTTTGTCAACTAAAATCTTGACTTTTGTTCTCTGAACAACCTCACTTTTTTGACGATACTCATCAATCGTACCATGCTCTAAAGTGAAAGAGATTTCTGTTCTTTTGATTTCCAGCATTCTGTCTGTTCTAAACTGTCGGTAATCATTCCTTACATGGCAATAGCCCAACACATACCAAAATTCATTTTCATGAAACAATCCAACCGGTTCGATATGACGTTCGGAAGGCATTTCTCTGGTCATCGCTTGATAGCGCAGAAATACTTGTCTCTTTTCGGCAATGCTTTCAAACAAAATTTCCAAGGCATTTGGCAAATTTTTGTTGAAGAGTTCTTGCGATGGGTCCACCATGATTTGTGATTCCAATGCAGAAATCCAATCTTTTTCGCGACCTCGCAACACCGATTTCACTTTGAACATTGCAGATTCATGATAACTACCTAGTGATTTGTCCAAAAACTTTTGCATAAATTTTTCAGCGGCCACAAAACTTCCAGCCTCTTCTTTTGTAAACATTACAGGAGGTAATCGGTAGCCTTCCATGATGGAATAGCCAACGCCTGCTTCGCTCACAATCGGCACGCCAGAAGCTTCCAAAGTTCTGACATCTCTATAAATGGTGCGCAAACTGACTTCAAATCGGTCCGCTAATTCCTGTGCTTTTACAATACGTTTCGATTGCAATTGCACCAAAATAGCAACAATACGGTCAAAACGTTTTACAGAATCTAAACTCATAATGGCATGGCATATCTCCCAAAGATAGGATTTCAAATGAAAGTGTAAACCGAAATTTGATTTCAATTTTTTCATAAAAATTATCGATTCATCCTTAAATACTTTACAAAGAAATACACTAATAGTGACAACCGTCTGTCAACAATGAAAGTCGTTTTGAAAAAAAATTGAAATTATTTTTTTACTACTGACAAAGGGCTGTCACTTGCCCATATTAATTTTGATTTTGAAATAAAAACCACTTTAAATTTTAAAATTATGGAAACTACAACAGCAGAAAAAACACATGAAGTCATCACGTCTTCAGAATTATTGAACCACTTTCAAGGGCATCGAGGCTTAACTCGAAGAATTATCGAAGCCTTTCCAGAAGATGCCTTTTTCAATCACAGAATTGGTGGCATGCGTCCATTTGCCGAAATGGTCATGGAACTCTTGGGGATTGCCGCGCCAGGCATTAAGGAGATTGCCACTGGCAAAACAGCTCCTTTGAATGAACATTTTGAGCATGGCAACAAAAAAGCCGAATTATTGGAGTTGTGGGACAAAGCCACGGAAGAAATCAACACGTATTGGGCACAAATCAAACCCGAAGATTTTCAAAAATCCATTAAAATTTTTGGACAGTATGAAGGAACCGTTTGGTCATCTATATTTTACTTTATCGATAATGAAATCCATCATAGAGGTCAAGGATATGTGTATTTAAGGTCTTTGGGAATTGAACCTCCAGCCTTTTATGAAAGATAAACTCATGAAAACAGTTTTGGTATTTAAAACATCTATTTCGAATAAAAAGGACGTCAACACTATTCGTCCTTTTTTAAATAAATTGATTGATCTAAACGGCTTTTGGAATTTCGACTTGGAGGATTGCGACAATATCCTTCGGGTCGAAACCCAAATGGTGGAAGCTAATTTAATCTCAACTACACTAAAATATCAAGGGTTTGAATGTGAAGAACTGCATTGAAAAATCATCATTGTAATCACAAAACCGAGGTAAAAACGTAAAGAAACTGATTGCCAGTAATTTTCTCGATAAAATTCACATCATACTATTTGGTAATCACATAACTTATCGTAAATTTGCAAACTCTTTTTGAGAGAGGAATGTTTAATTAGTAAATTTAATAAGTGTGGATACATTAAGCTACAAAACGATTTCAGCTAACAAAGCTACTGCAGATAAGCAATGGGTTTTGGTGGATGCTGAAGGTCAAAGTCTAGGGCGTCTTGCTTCTAAAGTTGCAAAACTTTTGAGAGGTAAGCACAAGCCAAGCTTCACACCACATGTTGATTGCGGAGATAACGTTATTGTTATCAATTCTGAAAAAATCAACTTAACAGGTAACAAGTGGAATGACAAAACGTACATTCGTCACACAGGTTACCCAGGTGGTCAAAGAAGTCTATCTGCTACAGAAATGTTTGGAAAAGATCCAGCACGATTGGTAGAGAAATCAGTAAAAGGAATGCTCCCTAAAAACAAATTAGGTGCCGAGTTATTCCGTAACCTAACTGCTGTGGTTGGAACAGAGCATGCACATGCTGCTCAAAAACCTACAGTAATTAACTTAAACGAATTCAATTAATGGAAGTAATTCACAAAATCGGCCGTAGAAAAACGGCTGTTGCTCGCGCTTATGTTGCCAAAGGAAAAGGGAACATTACAATTAATAAAAAAGACATGGCGACTTATTTTCCTACTGCTACATTGCAGTACAAAGTAAATCAACCTTTGGTCATGACTAACAATGAAGGCAACTTTGATATTACAGTAAATGTATATGGAGGTGGTATTACTGGTCAAGCAGAAGCGATCCGTTTGGCATTATCTCGTGCAATGTGCGAAGTTGATGCAGAAAACAGAGGCATCTTAAAACCAGAAGGATTGTTGACAAGAGACCCAAGAATGGTGGAACGCAAGAAATTCGGACAGAAGAAAGCTCGTAAGAAATTCCAGTTCTCTAAACGTTAATGGTATTACCAACTCGATTGGAAATATCTTCAAACATATTTCCAATCAAGTTTTTTTCAAAAAACAAATTTTAACCCAGTTTTAGTTTAGCATCTAAATGAAGCCAACAGCCTAAAGCTTATAGCTTACAGCATAATGGAACATTGCTAATTAACAGAACGTAAACTATTAAAAATGAAAGTAGAAGTAAAAGAATTATTGGACGCAGGTGTACACTTCGGTCACTTAACGCGTAAATGGGACCCAAACATGGCTCCTTACATTTATATGGAACGTAACGGTATCCATATCATCAACCTTTACAAAACAGCTGCCAAAATCGAGGAAACGTCTCAAGCGCTTCACAAAATTGCAGCTTCAGGAAAGAAAATCCTTTTTGTAGCCACTAAAAAACAAGCTAAAGACATCGTTGCCGAAAAGGCAGGTGCAGTCACTATGCCTTACATCACTGAAAGATGGCCAGGTGGAATGTTAACCAACTTCGTAACTATCAGAAAAGCCGTTAAGAAAATGGCTATGATTGATAAAATGAAGAAAGATGGAACATTTTTGACATTATCTAAAAAAGAGCGTTTACAAGTTGACCGTTTGAGAGCTAAATTAGAGAAAAATTTAGGTTCAATTGCTGACATGACCCGTTTGCCAGGCGCGTTGTTTGTAGTGGATATCAAACGTGAGCATATCGCCATCAAAGAAGCACAAAAATTAAACATTCCAATCTTTGCAATGGTAGATACCAACTCTGACCCACGTGAAGTTGATTATGTGATTCCTGCAAACGATGATGCTTCAAAATCTATCGAAAAAGTATTATCACTTGTAACTGCAGCAGTTGCGGAAGGTTTATCAGAACGTAAGTCTGACAAATCTGAAAAAGAAGAAGGTGATGATGAAAACGAAGTAAAAGCACCAAAAAAATCGGCAGCAAAAAAAGCAGTAGCAGTAGCTGACGAAGAAGAATAAATAACAATTACACAACACATATAAGTCGTTTAATTCTTTTCTTCGCAGAAATCAATTGAACGACTTTTTTAAATTTTAAAATATATGGAATCTATGGTAAAAATAACAGCCGCAGAAGTAAACAAATTAAGACAAGCTACAGGTGCCGGAATGATGGACTGTAAAAAAGCTTTGGTTGAAGCTGAAGGAGATTTTGACAAAGCAATTGATGTATTGCGTAAAAAAGGTCAAAAAGTCGCTGAAAAAAGAGCCGACAGAGAATCTTCTGAAGGTGCAGCAGTGGCAAAATTGAATGCTGACAATACTGTTGGTATCGCGATTGTTTTAGGATGTGAAACTGATTTCGTTGGTAAAAACGACTCGTTTATTGCATTGGCAAACGATGTTGCCGATATCGCACTTAACTGTAACACAAAAGAAGAAGTATTGGCTGCCGATTTTGGAGGAATGACCGTTGCTGACAAATTGGTGGAACAAACTGGTGTCATCGGTGAAAAAATCGACTTGAATGCTTTTGAAAGATTGGAAGCACCATATGTTGGTTCTTATGTTCACATCAACAAAATTGCTGCAATTGTAGGTTTTTCTGCAAAGGTTAACAATGTTGAAGAATTGGCTAAAGACGTTGCGATGCAAATCGCTTCTATGGGAGCAACCACTCTTTCTTACAAAGATTTTGACCCAGCATTCATCGCATCAGAAACCGAAGCAAGAATCGCAGTGATTGAAAAAGACAATGAAGAATTAGGTCGTTTGGGCAAAACCCTTAAAAATGTACCTTCATACATTTCTATGGCTCAATTGACTCCTGAAGTATTGGCAAAAGCTGAAGAAGCTGCAAAAGCTGAATTGAAAGCTGAAGGAAAACCAGAGCAAATCTGGGATAGAATCCTACCAGGTAAAATGGAGCGTTTCATTTCTGACAACACTACTTTGGACCAAGAAAAATGTTTGTTGGACCAAACCTTCATCAAAGATGAAAAAATGAATGTTGCTAAATACGTTGCTTCTTACGGCGATGTAAAAGTAACAGACTTCAAACGTGTGTCTTTAGGATAATCTCCTTTTAGGATAATTTTAAAAGCCTTTCATTTATTTGGAAGGCTTTTTTTATAATCTAAAAACAAAAAAAATATGTAGTTTTGCGTAACCTCTTAAAAATTGGCATGAAATACAAAAGAATCCTACTCAAACTTTCTGGTGAGGCCCTAATGGGTGAACGCCAATATGGCATCGACCCGCAACGGTTGGCCGAGTATGCACAAGACATCAAAACCATCACCGAAAAAGGTGTGGAAGTAGCCATTGTGATTGGAGGCGGAAATATTTTTAGAGGTGTTGCAGGAGCGAGCAATGGCATGGACCGCGTTCAAGGTGACCATATGGGAATGCTTGCAACCGTCATCAATGGTTTGGCATTGCAAAGTGCGCTTGAAGATGCTGGGGTTCCAACCCGTTTGCAATCTGCAGTACACATCAACCAAGTTGCCGAGCCTTTTATAAGACGTCGAGCAATGCGTCATTTAGAAAAAGGGCGTGTAGTGATTTTTGGAGGTGGTACTGGAAATCCTTATTTCACAACCGATTCTGCAGCAGTGTTGAGAGCCATTGAAATTGAAGCTGATGTCATTCTAAAAGGTACTCGTGTGGACGGTATTTACAATGCGGACCCAGAAAAGGATATCACCGCTATTAAGTTTGACCATATTTCATTTGATGATGTCATCCGTAAAGGCCTCAAAGTGATGGATACTACAGCTTTTACGTTAAGCCAAGAAAACGAATTGCCAATTATTGTTTTTGATATGAACAAAAAAGGCAACCTTTTAAGAGTGGTTTCAGGAGAAAAAATAGGAACAAAAGTTAATTTATAAGATAGTTTGGTTTAATTTTTGAAAACCAAAACACAAATTAAAGTTTTTTAAAATGAACGAAGACATTCAATTTATATTAGATTCTGCAAAAGAATCCATGGATGCCGCCATAAAGCACCTCGAAAAACAATTTGTAAATATCAGGGCTGGTAAAGCAAGTCCTGCCATGTTGGGTAGCGTGATGGTGAATTATTATGGTTCACAAACACCGTTGAACCAAGTGGCCAACGTCAATACCCCAGATGGAAGAACCATTACTGTTCAGCCATGGGAAAAAAATATGCTTCAAGAAATTGAAAAAGGCATCCAGATTGCCAATCTTGGGTTTAACCCAATGAACAATGGCGATGTCATTATCATAAATGTACCGCCTTTAACCGAAGAGCGTCGTCGTGATTTGGCAAAACAAGCCAAAGCCGAGGCGGAAGATGCAAAAATCGGAATTAGAAGTGCCAGAAAAGACGCCAACACAGAAATCAAAAAACTGGAAGATGTTTCCGAAGACCTTCAAAAGAATGCCGAAATAGATGTGCAACAAATGACAGACAAATACGTTATCAAAGTCGATCAGCTTCTTGATAACAAAGAAAAAGAAATCATGACAGTATAAAAAACAAGCGACGATTGTGTCGCTTTTTTTATCTTCAAAATTCATTAGTCCATTAAATTTATGCAAAAGCACTGTGCCCTTCTATTGTTTATTATATTATCATGGTCTGCACAGTCCCAAAACCCAAAAAAGGTAGGAGATACACTTACAGTTATAGAGCAAGATTCCATCAAGAAAAGTAAATTCTTCAAACAAATAGGCAACGGGTTTTTCCCCACAAAATTTTTGGATGTTGATTTGCGATACCTTTTCAAGTTCAATCAATATGAAGGTGTTAGAACTGGATTGGGAGGTATTACAAATAATAATTTTTCAGACACCTACCGCATCAATAGTTATGTTGTGTATGGTTTTAGAGATCATACCTTCAAGTATAGTATTGGTGGTGGGTTTAGAATTTCTAAAGAAAATGAAACTTGGGTAAACCTTTCTTATACCGATGATTTACAGGAAACAGGAAGCTCAAATTTTATGACAGACAAGCGTTTCTTTTCCTTTTTCGAACCTCGATTGTTGAATATCGATTTGTTTCATCATCATATTACTAAAGCCATTTCTCTAGAACATAAAATTACGCCGTACCTTCTTTCAGAAACACAATTGGCCCGAAGTAATGTTACGACGACTTACGACTATATATTTGATGTGAATGGTAAAGAATATACGGAGTTTAGGTTAAGTACCGCAAAAGTTTCACTGCAATGGAATCCATTTAATAAATTCTCTTCTGTAAATGATGTGATTGTGGAAGAAGAAGGGTTTCCAAATTTTACATTGCAACTCACGCAAAGTTTTAAGGACGTTTTAAATAGCGATTTCAATTTCTTTAAAACAGATTTCAGAACTATCTATAAGGTTGATTTGTTTGGTGAGTCTTCTACAGAGGCCACACTTTCTGGCGGTATTTCTACTGGTTATACACCCTTGACGCATTTGTATCATGCCTATCCCAACAATATCAGAAAAGAAACTATTATGCGTCGTTTTTCAGTGGCTGGAATTAACAGTTTTGAAACCATGTATTTCAATGAGTTCTTTTCAGACAGATTCGCAACATTACAACTGAAACATTTTCTAAAACCTTTTAAAATCACCGAAAAATATGGACCTCAATTGGTTTTGATTTCACGAATGGCTATTGGCACAATGCATGACATCGATCGGCATAAGGACATTGAATTTGGCACCTTGCGAAAAGGCTACTCTGAAGCTGGTTTCGAAATCAACAAACTTCTTTTTGGGTTCGGATTAAGTTTTGCCTATCGGTATGGTGGCTATCATTTACCAAAATTTGAAGATAACATTGCCCTAAAGTTCACGTTCAACATATCACTTTAGATGTAATATATCTTCTTAATTAAGGTTCATTTCCTTCCGTTTTTTCTACCTTTGTCGCTACTTTAACGGTATATGTCAAAATTATTTTCAAAAAGTTTTTGGGAAGTTGTTGCAAGACTCATTTTGCGCAACAGAATTGGTATCCTTATCGGTATTATTCTGATGACTCTTTTCTTTAGTTATCAATGGAAAAACATGCGTTTCACCTATACTGAAGCCAATCTTTTACCAGATGATAACGAGGTAAATATCACTTACAACGAATTTTTAAAAATCTTTGGTGAAGAAGGCAACCTCATAGTGCTTGGAGTCAAAGATTCTACTCTTTTTACAGTTGAAAAATTAAATGCCTGGAATAAACTTGCAAACGACTTTAAAAAATATCCCGAAGTTGAAACAGTTTTATCCATTAAAGACCTACAGAAACTTGTAAAAAATACAGAAAAGGAAAAATTTGAACTTGTGCCGTTCATCAAAGATTCCATACATACGAAGGTGCAGATTGACACTTTGGAAAAGGAACTTTTTGAACAATATCCATTCTACGACAATTTCTTGTTCAATAAAAAGACCAAAACCATTCGAACAGCGATTTATCTCAAAAAAGAGATTGTCAATACTTCCCAACGTAAGGCATTTGTCCTAGACGAATTGGAGCCAAAAATCGCACAGTTTGAAGCCGCTCAAGATATGGATGTTCGTGTTTCGGGAATGCCATACATTCGTACCTTAAATGCCCAAATTATTGTTGACGAAATTGGCTGGTTCATTGGAGCTGCATTGTTTGTAACTTCCTTTATTTTCTTTTTGTTCTTTAGGTCGTTTAGAGCCACATTCATTTCCCTTATTGTAGTTTGCTTTGGTGTTATGTGGACTTTTGGAATCCTCGGATTATTCAATTATGAAATTACCGTATTAACGGCATTGATTCCTCCTCTTATCATTGTGATTGGTATTCCCAACTGTATATTCCTTATCAATAAATATCAAAATGAGGTCAAATCGCACGGCAATAAAGCCAAATCGTTGCAACGCGTTATAACGAAAGTAGGTAACGCCACCTTAATGACCAACATTACAACCGCATCCGGTTTTGCTACCTTTATCCTTACAGAAAGTACGCTTCTAAAAGAATTTGGTATTGTCGCTTCCTTAAGCATTGTAGGCATATTTTTGTTGTGCATACTCATTATTCCTATCATTTATAGCTTTCTTCCGTATCCAAAAGACCGTCATTTAGAACACTTGAATAGACGGTGGATTGGTGGTTTTGTCAATTGGATTGAGCGTATGGTAAAAGAACGCCGCATTTCCATCTATTTTACGGCAGTGACATTGCTCGTGGTAAGTATTATTGGTATTTTTCAAATCCGAATTTCAGGTAGTTTGATAGAAGATATGCCTAAAAAAGTTGAATTTTTCCAAGATATCCGCTTTTTCGAACAGGAATTCAGTGGTATCATGCCATTGGAATTCATGATTGATACCAAGCGCAAAAAAGGGGTCATGAAATTAAGCACCTTAAAACGAATGGAAGAACTTGAGGAAGCTATCGAAGAAACCCACGAGCTGTCGCGTCCAATTTCCGTGGTAAGCTTGGTCAAATATTCTAAACAGGCGTATTATAATGGCAATCCAAAATATTACCAATTGCCTACGAGCCAAGAAAACAGTTTTATTCTTTCGTATGCCAAAAACTCATCCTCCGAAGCCAACTTGCTCCAAAATTTTGTAGACAGTACAGGCCAGTATGCACGTATCACAACGTTTATGAAAGATATCGGAACGGATAAAATGCAACGTATAGAGGAAAATATCCAGACGAAAATCAATAAGGTTTTTCCAGCCGAAAATTATAGCGTCATTATGACGGGAAAAGCTTTGGTATTCCAAAAAGGAACTACCTATTTGGTTAAGAATTTGGCTATTTCATTATCATTGGCCATTTTCCTGATTGCATTATTTATGGCGTATATGTTTCGCTCGTTAAGAATGATTTTGGTATCGCTGATTCCAAACATTCTTCCGCTGGTCATTACGGCGGGATTGATGGGTTATTTAGGCGTTCCAATAAAGCCGTCAACTATTTTGGTATTTAGTATCGCTTTCGGTATTTCAGTGGACGACACCATTCACTTCTTGGCAAAATACAGACAAGAATTACAAGCCAATCATTGGAAAATCAGAAAATCAGTGTACGCAGCCTTGCGCGAAACAGGGGTAAGTATGTTCTACACCTCCATAGTTCTATTCTTTGGTTTTTCTGTGTTCACCATTTCAAGCTTTGGAGGCACCGTTGCATTAGGTGCCTTGGTTTCTATGACTTTGCTATTTGCAATGCTTTCAAACTTATTGCTCTTGCCTTCCCTTCTCTTATCTTTAGAACGAAGCATCGCAAATAAAGAGGTGTTGAAAGAACCTTCCATCAACATCATTCCTGAAGAAGACGATACGGAAGAGGAACATTCCAATTCCTAAAGCTTAACTTTTCAAATTTTGGAATTTGGAATTTGAATTTTGACGTTTGAAAACTTTATCTTTGCACTCTTAAATTCACAAAAATGACATCACAAACCATAGCTAGTCTATTAAAAACCGAAGCAAAATCTCAAGATATTGAAGTAAAAGGTTGGGTAAGAACCTTTAGGGCGAATCGTTTTATTGCCTTAAATGATGGTTCAACACTTCAAAATATTCAATGTGTTGTGGATTTTGAAAAAATGGATGAAGCCATTTTGAAGCGTATTACAACTGGCGCGGCGTTACATATAAAAGGTCTATTGGTTGAAAGTCAAGGAAAAGGACAAAATGTGGAAATCGTCGTAACTTCAGTGACCGTACTTGGCGATTCTGATCCAGAAACCTATCCAATACAACCTAAAAAACACTCATTTGAATTCTTGCGCGAAAATGCACATTTAAGAACTCGCACAAACACGTTTAGTGCAGTCATGCGTTTGCGTTCCACATTGTCATTCGCCATTCATAAATATTTTAATGAGAATGGATTTTACTACATGCACACACCAATTATCACCGGAAGTGATGCCGAAGGTGCTGGCGAAATGTTCAGAGTAAGTAACCTTGATGCTAAAAATCCGCCTTTAAACGAAGATGGTTCTGTCAATTACAAAGAGGATTTCTTCGGAAAAGAAACCAACTTAACAGTTTCCGGTCAGTTGGAAGCCGAAACCTATGCGATGTCATTAGGCAAAGTATACACATTTGGTCCAACTTTTAGAGCGGAAAACTCAAATACGTCTCGCCATTTGGCAGAATTTTGGATGATAGAGCCAGAAGTTGCCTTTATGGATTTGGCTGGTAATATGGACTTGGCAGAGGATTTTATGAAGTCAGTTCTTAAATATGTGCTGGAACACAATCGTGAAGATTTAGAATTTTTGGAACAGCGCTTATTGGATGAAGAAAAAACTAAACCACAGGCTGAACGTTCTGAAATGACCTTAATTGAAAAAATCAATTTTGTGGTTGACAACAATTTCAAACGCGTAAGTTATACAGAAGCCATTGAGATTTTAAGGGATTCTAAACCAAACAAAAAGAAACAGTTCAAATATCTGATCGATGAATGGGGAGCTGATTTACAAAGCGAGCACGAACGCTTCTTGGTAGAAAAGCATTTTAAATGTCCAGTCATTTTATTTGATTATCCGGCAAACATCAAAGCGTTTTACATGCGTCTTAATGACAATACCGAGCCAGGAAAAGAAACCGTTCGCGCCATGGATATTTTGTTTCCAGGCATTGGTGAAATGGTAGGTGGTTCACAACGTGAGGAGCGTTTAGATGTTTTAAAGAAAAAAATGAAAGCTTTAGATATCAGCGAAGAGGAATTATGGTGGTATCTTGACTTACGTAAATACGGAACCGCAGTTCATTCGGGCTTCGGATTAGGTTTTGAACGCCTTGTGATGTTTACTACAGGAATGGGTAATATTCGCGATGTCATTCCTTATCCGAGAACACCTCAAAATGCCGAATTCTAATCCGATTCAAAGTCTAAATATTTCACAAAACAATCTATATTTACATCTTATATAGATTGTTTTTTTTATTTTTAAAGTAATTCAAATTTAATCGATGCTTAAACAGTATTTACAGTTCAAATTATCGCAAAAGTTGTCACCACAACAGATTCAGTTGATGAAACTGATTCAGTTGCCAACACAAGCATTTGAACAGCGTTTGAAGCAAGAAATGGAAGAAAATCCAGCCCTAGAAGGGGGCAAGGAAGAATCCGATGAATATGATGATACCTATGACGAATTTGATAATTCTGATGATTCATACGATGATTCTGAAACAATTGGTGAGGATATCAATGTTGATGAATATTTAAGTGATGACGATATTCCTGATTATCGTACCCAAACCAATAATTACAGTGCTGATGACGATGATAAGGACATCCCATTTGCCGCAGGAACATCCTTTACACAATATTTGACCAATCAGTTAAATACATTCCGCCTTTCGGATGATGAACGTGATATTGCAGAATTTTTAGTTGGAAGTGTTGATGAAAGCGGCTACATACGTCGTTCATTAACAGATATTGCAGATGATTTAGCATTCACCCAAAATGTCTATACCGACGAAAAAAGTATCGAAAAAGTATTGCACATCGTCCATCAATTAGATCCGGCCGGAGTTGGCGCACGCAACCTTCAAGAATGTTTAAGTATTCAATTGCATCGAAAAGAGAAAAATCCCGATGTAGAATTGGCAACGGATATTATTGACAATGCCTTTGAACAATTCACCAAAAAGCACTATAAAAAACTCTTGCAAAAGTTCGACATTACGGAAATGCAACTTAAGGATGCCATTGACGAAATAGAACATTTGAATCCAAAACCTGGAGGTTCTTATTCTGGAAACAACAAAATAGTAGAGCACATCGTGCCTGATTTTGCAATTAAAATCGTTGATGGAGAATTGGAACTCACCTTAAATGGAAGAAATGCTCCTGAATTGCACGTGTCTCGTGAGTACACCGATATGATGAAAGGCTACAAAGAGGCCAAAGACAAATCGAAATCCCAAAAGGACGCTGTTCAGTTTATCAAACAGAAACTTGATGCAGCCAAATGGTTTATAGAAGCCATCAAACAGCGTCAACAAACCTTATTTGTGACCATGAGTGCCATTATGCACTATCAAAAAGAGTACTTTTTATCAGGGGATGAAACCAAGCTCAAACCGATGATTCTTAAAGATATTGCTGACGAAATAGAAATGGATGTCTCCACAGTATCTCGTGTGGCAAACAGCAAATATGTAGACACACCTTACGGCACCAAATTGATTAAGGAATTCTTCTCCGAATCCATGACCAATGACCAAGGTGAAGAAGTATCGACACGGGAAATCAAAAAAATATTGGAAATTACCATTGGAGACGAAAACAAGCGCAAACCGTTAACGGATGATAAGTTGGCCGCCATTTTATTGGAAAAAGGCTACCCTATCGCCAGACGGACCGTCGCAAAATATAGAGAGCAATTGGATATTCCGGTAGCGCGCTTACGCAAGAAAATATGATAGACCGTTTTCTCAAAAGTATCTCTTTTATTTTTCATCCCATTATCATGCCTTTACTTGGTGTGCTTTTTTATTTTTCAAAAACACCACGCTTCATCCCAGAACCAATAATGAAAGCAAAGGTATTTTCAATTACAATTCTAACACTTATACTTCCAATACTTATATATTTTCTGCTGAAAACCATCAAGAATGTAGAAAGTTTTTATTTAGAAACCACCCGCGAACGTATTATACCATTAGTTGTCAACTGTGCCATTATATCGCTCATACTTTACCGCGTATTGCCCCCAACTGAAATCCAAGAGCTATATTATTTCTTTCTGGGTATTTTATGCTCTACTTTGGCATGTCTTATATTGGCAATGATGAAGTTTAAGGCCAGTATTCACATGATTGCGGCAGCGGGCTTTTTTATGTTTGCAATTGCATTGAGTATTCATTTCAAAATTAATATCAACGGCACCATTGCCTTAATGTGCGTCATCTTGGGAGCGATTGCCACGTCTAGGTTACATCTAAAAGCACATACTAATATTGAATTGATCATTGGCTTTTTTATTGGACTTTTACCGCAATTAATTGTGTTAAATTATTGGTTGTAAAAAAAATGAAAAGAGATATTAGAAAAGAGAAAAAGGACCGAAATCTAGATGCTACAAAATATAAAACATCAATCCTATCTTAATACTTGTCATATCAAGAGAGTCGCCATCTATCATGGTCGATTTATCAAAAAGAGAGTTCAACCCATAATAAATATGAGCATTCCACGTAGAATATCCAGCACTTAGGGTCAAACCATATCTAAAGCCATTAATGTCGGCAATATTAGAATTTTTTATCTTGCCAATACTCCCATCAAACTTTGAAGAATTGTAAAACACATAACCCACCTTCACACCTGTATAAATCCTCCAAAACTTATAATCTTTGGCTGTTGATGTTCTCCATCTTAACTCAAAGGGCATCTCTACCAAATAGGTTGTAAACTTATTTTTATTGAACGAAATACTATCCTCATTAATGATGGAATAATTATATTCCCCATTAACAGTTTCTTTAATTAGAATATTCTGGTTATATGAGTTGGAAGAAATTCCAAGGCCAACTCCCACTGCCCAATTACGTCGTTCGTTTATTGGAAAGTCTCGAATAAATCCCAAATGAAATCCAGCAGAAAATCCTTGCTGTGACAAACCACTGGGTGCTTTTGTCAATAAATTATAAGTCAACGAAAAATAGAACTGATCTTCGCGATACCTGTCGTCCACAACTGTGATGGAATCATTTTGAGTTTGAATCGTGTCACGCTCAATCTGCCCAATACAATGCGCAGCGGCGAAAAAGAATACTAAAAAAACAAAGACTTGCTTCATCTTACAAATATAATTGATAAAAACAAAAAACCCTCTTCACAAAAGTGAAAAGGGTTTCTACTAGATATTATTTGATTTCTTTACCATCTTTATCTATAAAATGGTATTCAAGATAAGTGTAAGCATCTCTGGGTTGTATTTTAACCCATTTTTTGTGTTCCAAAAACCATTTGGAACGTACCGATGGAAAACCTTTCGTCAGAAAGGCCGCTATAAAAGGATGTGTGTTTAAGGTCACCTTTTTATAGTCTTTTTTAAGAATCCGCTCTAGGTCTTGGTTGATGCGATTCACCACTTTAATAGGTGCTTCTATTTCATCTCCAGTCCCGTTCGGGTTTTCTTCTTTCGTTTCAATATTACGCTCTGGTCGCACACGCTGTCTGGTAATCTGTACCAAACCAAACTTGCTTGGAGGCAATATTTTGTGTTTTGCTTTATCATCGCTCATTTCATTGCGCAAATGATCAAAAAGCTTCTTGCGATTTCCAGCGTTGGACATGTCAATAAAATCAATCACGATGATGCCGCCCATATCGCGCAAGCGCAATTGTCGTGCAATCTCCGATGCAGAGATCATATTCACTTCCAAGGCTGTGTCCTCTTGGTTTTTTTCTTTGTTGGATCGGTTACCACTGTTTACATCTATTACATGCAAGGCTTCGGTGTGTTCTATCACAATGTACGCTCCTTTTGCCATGGAAACTGTACGTCCGAAAGAGGTCTTTATCTGACGCTCAATGCCATATTTTTCAAATACTGGCACACCGTTGTTGTGATGTTTTACAATGGATTCCTTTTTGGGTGCAATTAAATGCACATAATCTTTTACTTGTCCATACAGTGCTTCGTCATCCACAACGATATTGGAGAATGAATCATTAAAAATATCCCTCAAAATAGAGGAAGCTTTGTTCATTTCACCCAACACTTTGCTTGGATGATGTGCCTTATGGATTTTTTTACACATTGCTGTCCATCGATTCAGCAAATTTTGTAAATCACTGTCCAATTCCGCTACGAGTTTGCCTTCAGCAACTGTGCGAACAATGACGCCAAAACCTTTTGGCGTAATGCTTCTCACCAATCGTTTTAAACGGTCTTTCTCTTCTTTCGATTCAATCTTTTGAGAGATTGAGATGCGGTCGGAGAACGGTACCAAAACAATATACCTCCCTGCAATGGACAGTTCCGAACTTAATCGCGGTCCTTTAGTGGAAATTGGTTCTTTTACAATCTGTACCAAGATAGATTGATTAGCTTTTAGCGCATTAGTGACGCTGCCGTGTTTATCAATGTCTTTCTCGAACTGAAAGTTTTTTAATAGGAAATCGGTAGGTTTCCCTGTGCTTACACGTTTAATGAATTTTAAAAGGGAAGGAACTTGTGGTCCTAAATCGTGATAGTGCAAAAATGCATCTTTCTCGTAGCCTACATTCACGAATGCGGCATTTAGGCCAGGAACTACCTTACGTATTTTGGCGATAAACACATCACCAACCGCAAAGTTGTTATCCTCTTCCTCTTTGTGNNATATCAAAGAACGTTGTTGTGAAAAAATCGAAAAAGTAGTTTCTCAACTACTTTTTCTAATTTATTTCTTTTTGTGACGATTAGCGCGTCTACGTTTTTTACGCTTATGCGTCGCTACCTTGTGCCTTTTTCTTTTTTTACCACTTGGCATAGATCAAGTTTTTTTAAATTAATGTTTCGTTTTATGTTTACTGTACGTCAACATTGGTTTTTACACCTTCTACAAATACTTTTGCAGGTTTAAATGCTGGAATGTTGTGTGCTGGTATTTTGATAGTGGTATTTTTAGAAATATTTCTACCTGTTTTTTCAGCTCTTGTTTTGATGATAAAACTTCCGAAACCTCTCAAGTAAACATTATCTCCGCTTTCCAAAGACGTTTTTACTTCTTCCATGAATGTTTCAACTGTTGCTTGAACATCTCCTTTTTCAATTCCTAATTTGTCAGAAATTTTCGCTACTATATCAGCTTTTGTCATTGTAAATTTTTTTTAGGGTTACTATTAATTATTAGGGATGCAAATATAGGAATTTTAATTTCAATATTTCAAGCCTAATTAATTAAAATTTAACCTTCTAAACTTTTACTTTTGCATTTACAGATTTTTCTAAATGAATTTTAATAAAACTTTAACTAATTGGTACTCAATAAATAAACGTAATTTTCCATGGCGAAATACAAAAGTCCCCTATTTTATATGGCTATCGGAAATAATTCTACAGCAAACCCAGATTAAGCAAGGATTACCATATTATGAAGCTTTTGTAACTAAATTTCCAACCGTTTTTGACT
This sequence comes from Flavobacteriaceae bacterium UBA5544, assembly GCA_002426755.1. Classification (GTDB taxonomy): domain Bacteria; phylum Bacteroidota; class Bacteroidia; order Flavobacteriales; family Flavobacteriaceae; genus JBPOFM01. The sequence continues at coordinate 14,901 of DINI01000017.1, read as the reverse complement.
TGGCAAATGCTCAAGAGAGTGATGTTTTAAAACTTTGGCAGGGTCTGGGCTACTATTCCCGTGCCCGAAATTTACATTTCACAGCAAAATATATAGCACATGAACTCGACGGAATCTTCCCCAATTCTTATAAAGAGTTGATAAAGCTGAAAGGGATAGGTGATTATACGGCAAGTGCCATTGCTTCCATTTGTTTTGACGAACCAACTGCAGTGGTGGATGGTAACGTGTATCGTGCCTTATCGCGTTATTTTGGAATAGGCACACCTACCAATTCAACACAAGGCATAAAAGAATTCAAATCCTTGGCAACTTCTTTAATCGATAAAAGCAATCCCGGCGACTATAACCAAGCTATTATGGAGTTTGGAGCCACACAATGTAAACCCCAAAGTCCTGATTGCAGGGTTTGTCCTTTTAATTCAAGTTGTGTGGCATTACAAAAAGGATTAGTAGATGTTCTTCCTGTCAAATTGAAGAAAACCAAGGTCACTAATAAGCATTTCAATTTTTTGGTATTTATTTCTTCAGATAAGAAAACCGTTTTCGAAAAACGAGAATCTAAAGGTATTTGGCAAAATCTCCATCAATTCCCTTTGGTTGAAACTAAAACTTCTTTGCAGATCGATACATTCAAAAAAAATCCTTCTATCATGGATTATTTAAAAGACATTCCTTATGAGTTCAGTCTATATAATGACATCGAAATTATTCATAAATTATCGCATCAGCATTTATACACTAAATTTTGGATTATTGAAGTGAACAATTTGCCAGAAAAAGGCATTCCTATTTCGGAATTAACCAAATATCCAACCCCTATTCTTATCAGTAACTTTATAGACGAATTTGATTTTTCAATATAAAAACTGCTGTTTTTTTATTACTTTTAATAAGTCATAGCAAAAGGTTACTTTTGCAGTTGAAATTAATTGAATATGTCTGGAACCTTAAATAAAGTGATGCTCATTGGGCATCTTGGCGATGAAGTGAAACTCCATTATTTTGAAGGCGGTGACTGTGTTGGGCGTTTTCCACTTGCTACGAACGAAACATATACAAGCAAAAAAACGAACGAACGAGTCAGCAATACCGAATGGCATAATATTGTGGTGCGCAATAAAGGCGCTGAAATCTGCGAGAAATACTTGAGCAAAGGCGATATGGTATATGTCGAAGGACGCATCAAAACCAGAAAATGGACTGATGAAAAAGGCATAGAACGTTTTTCTACTGAAATACAATGTACAGATTTTACCTTTTTGACGACTAAAAAAGACAAACAAGGTCAACCTACAAACAATAATTCTGCCGAAATGAGGCAGGACAATGCGATTGACGAAAAGGATGATGACCTTCCATTTTAATACTTTTTTAAAGATTATGTTCCTGTTGAATTCAACAGGAATTTTGTTTAACCAATTTTATGTCTATTGGACCCAGAGCCCACGAGTTTAGTCATTTTATTTTCTTCAGATAATGTTTCCTTGATATTGGGCATTATTCTACTTGTTGTTTTATTGTTATGTTCCGCCATGATTTCAGGAGCCGAAGTGGCGCTTTTTTCATTGACCCGTTCTGATTTGGATACTGGAGTTGAGGAAGGCTCAAAGAAATTTGAAATCATCGCAAAACTGATGGAACGTCCAAAGAAATTGTTGGCGACCATACTTGTAGCCAATAATTTTATAAATATTGGCATCGTCATTCTGTTCGCCTACTTGGGGGAATTCATTTTTTATAAAATTGATATTCCTTGGGTTCGATTTTTATTGGAAGTCGTTCTGGTCACCTTTCTGATTTTGCTCTTCGGAGAAATCATTCCAAAAGTCTATGCCAGTAGAAATCGTATTAAGTTTTCAAATTTTATGGCTTATCCCATCAGGATTTTGGATATATTATTTTCGCCCATAAGCTTACCAATGCGCCATTTAACAATTGCGATACACAACAGACTAGGAAAACAAAAATCAAATATCAGCGTTGACCAATTGTCACAAGCTTTGGAACTAACCAAGGAAAGCGACACCACCCACGAAGAACAGAAAATCCTCCAAGGAATTGTATCCTTTGGGAATACAGACGTAAAACAAGTGATGCGACCACGTATCGATATTTTTGCATTGCAAGCAGAAGAGAAATACTCCGACATTATGCCACAAATCGTGGACAATGGATATTCACGTATTCCGGTTTATAAAGACAGTATCGATACGGTAATCGGTATTTTGTACGTTAAAGACTTATTGCCTTTTGTTGACCGAAAACAGTTTGATTGGACTACGTTGCTTCGCGAACCATTTTTTGTGCCAGAAAACAAAAAGTTGGATGATTTAATGGTCGAATTTCAAACAAAAAAAGTACATCTGGCGGTCGTGGTCGATGAGTATGGAGGTACTTCGGGAGTGGTATCACTTGAAGATGTCATCGAAGAAATTGTAGGTGATATCAGTGATGAATTTGACGATGATGATCTTGTTTTTACAAAAATTGATGACAACAATTATTCTTTTGAAGGCAAAACTACTTTAAAGGATTTTTACAAAATCGTGAACCTTGAAGAGGAATCAGATTTTGAGAACAACAAAGGAGAGGCTGAAACGCTTGCTGGTTTCGTTTTGGAAATTTCAGGAATCTTTCCAAGGCGTGGCAGTAAAATAAATTTTAAAAATTATGTTTTCACTATTGAAGCGTTGGACAAAAAACGCATTAAGCAAGTGAAATTTACAATTTTGAATACGGCGTGATATTAGAATTTCTAAATAACAGCTTCGTTATATTTCAGCATTTATGATAAAACCCAAACATATTATTTTCCCTTTTTTAGCCGGATTGTTTTTAGCTTGTGGCAATGATCCAATTCCAAAACCTAAAGCTTATCTACGTTTGGAATATCCAAAACCAGATTACAAAACGGTTGATGTGACACTGCCTTTTACGTTTGAAAAAAACAAACTTGCAGAGCGTATTAGAAGTATCAAAATGGATTCTATCAATAATATTTATGGGGTTGATATCGATTATCCAACTTTAAAAGGCACCATATACCTGACATATAAAAATGTGACCTCAAGAGAACAATTAATGAATCTAATTAGGGATGCACAAAATCTCACCCAAAAACACGTTATAAAAGCCGATGAGATTGTAGAGCAACCTTATCTAAATAAAGAACACAAGGTTTTTGGAATGTTTTATGAAGTTGGTGGCAATGCGGCTTCCCAATCGCAATTTTATGTGACAGACAGCACTAAACATTTCTTAAACGGCTCACTTTATTTTTATGCGAAGCCTAACTATGATTCCATTTATCCTGCGGCTATATATCTAAAAAATGATATTCAGCATATAATGGAATCTTTGAAATGGAAAGATTAATGAAACACTAAATATTACTAAAGAAAAAAGCCTCTTGAATAAAATCAAGAGGCTTTTTAAATATTATAAAACTATTAGTTTTGGTAAACCCAAACACCGTCCATTTTTATTACGGCGAAGTCTTCGGTGGTGTTACTTCCATTATAAACTTCGATGGTCACAACATATTTTTGTTCTTCAGCGGCATTAGGTGCAATTATGTCAAGAACCACATTTACAGCTTCCAATACCATTGGGTTTGTCCATTCTGCAGCATTTCCTGCTCTTCTGTCCATATTCCCATAGTTTGCCATACTAGTTGTTGCAGCAGGATATGTAGCGCTCAAAGCAGCCACTATCGCATCATAATCTGAATCAGCTAAAGTATATCTTATTGTATTATCAGGAACCCAAACCCCATTATCAAAACCAAACTGAAGTGTTGTAGAAATTGTTGATTCGTAGGCCAAAAATTCACCACCAGTTACAGTATATAAATTCCCTCTTCTTTGTGCGCCAGTTGAACTTGAGAAATAATCATATATAACAATCAATTCTTCGTCTTCTTGAGCATATGGGAAAGTTAAATTTAAGAATGTTGGTAAATAATTGTTTGGAGAAAGTGAGCTGCTAAAATTGTTATACTGACCAGGTTGTCCTGATCCAGTACCCATAGAATCATAATCAGCTGAACTTAAATAGTAAACACCATCCATAGCTTCCCAAGAACCTCCTGTGTACATAAAATACTCACCTTTAGCGTTTGTTTCGCCTGTGGCGCCTAGAGTTTTAATTGCCAAATTGGCAATTCTCCATCTTCCAGCATCAGAGTCTGTTGATTCATATTTAAAAGCAACATTAATTGTTTGTCCGTCATATGCAGAAAAATCATAATCTTCAGATGGATCCAATGTATCAACACCTGGAGGTGTTGCCAAGGTAATTTCATCCCACGTTGCCGCTCCTACATCTCCTGTGTAATCAGTAGAAACCAAAATTTTGAGTAATGATAAATCATTAGCATATTTGATAGCATGTGCAATTTGAAACTTAAGATTGCTTTCTCCTGTCAAATCAATTGTTGGAGACACAAGCCACTCTACATTCGCACCAATTTGAAAACCATTTCCTTGAACATATCCTGGTAGTGATGTCCAAGCGGCTCCAGTTCCTGATTCTTCCACAATTGCCCAACCTTCAAAACTACCTGCAAAATTATATTCTACCAAGTTTGCCAATCCCACAACTGGGTTTTCAAAATATTGTTTGTATTTAGCCAATACAATTTGTCCTTCAGTTGGACTTGTAACTTGACTTGCCAAAACATCCGGAATTTTAGTTGTAGCATCTACGTTTGGATAAAAACCAAAAGCGTCACTACCTGTAGAAGCGTAATCTGAATTACTTAATTGATACACTTCAGAACTTGTCAAATCACTTACTCCTTCCGCATTTCCAACATATAATTGATAGCCAACTAATACTGATGACCCTTGTCCCCAAAAAGGATATTTATTTGCGAGAAAACTAGGCAAAATTGTTTTGGCGTCCTCAATCGAATTGAAACTACCAAAATCCAACTCTAATTCATCATAATCATCACTTGTTAATGTGTAAACGTCATTCCCTACTATTGGCTCTTCAGAAGAATCCAATCCGTCGTAAATATCTTCCATAGGGTTACAACCCACCAAGGTTATACCTAAAATTGCTAAACAATAAATTATTCTTTTCATTTCAATTATTTTTTTAAAAATTAACTTTTAATCCTACGCTATATGTTCTACCTGGACCATAATAAACTAAAGCGGTTGTTGCGGTTCCGTCGATGTCATTGGCATCAGACACATACTCTGTATTGAACACGTTATTTATTTTGCCTATCAAGGTTGCTTCAAATGATCCCATGTCAAATGAATGTCTTACACCTACATCAAACAATCCAAAATCAGGAAGTTTCCAAACTTCAGGCAAATCATTACTACCTCTGTTGGTAACATCATAAGAAGCATAGTTATCACCTGCAAAATTATAATCTAAATATAAATTAGATCGTTGGCCAAACTTATAATCTGCACCGAGGGCAAAAGTAGTTTGAGCAGCGTCTCCAACTTTAATGCCATCTGCAAACACTTCTACAGTATCTACTATATCTCCAGCTTGATTTCTTATATCTGCAGACACATTGCTTTTCCATTGCCAATCTCCTAAAGAAGCCATACCTGTAATGGTTAAATCGTCGGTTGCTTTATATCTAAAATCAACTTCGACACCTTGGTGCAATGCGTCTATCCCTTGTAAGTTATAAAAAAATATGTCTTCACCAGTCCCGATTGAACCTCCAAATGATTTATCCAACCAATTGGTATAATATATGTTAATATTAGCACTCAATCTTTCTCCACGGAAACCATAGCCTAATTCCGCACTGAATACCTTTTCATTTACTGCGTCTGCATTTGGAACGATTCCATCTTCATCTAAAAATACATCATCTAAAAATGGCGCTTTAGAGAAATAACCCACATTTACAAAAACATTACTGGTGCCATTTAAATTATAGTTACCACCACCTTTAATACCATATCCAGCGAAATTAACAGCTTCAGACGACCTGCTTCCTACAATGGTATTATTCATGTACTCTTTTTGTTTATAATTGCTATTAGAAACATCCGCAGCCATAAAAAGGTTTAATGACTCATTGACCTGATATTCTGCTTGTCCAAAAAGTCCGTATCTTAATACGACACCATCATAATCCTTATTATATTTATCTCCAACTCTTAATGGCTTACCAAAAGCAAAGGTATCCGTTTCATTATCCAAGAAAAATTGTCCTCCCAATAAATCATCTACCTGATACCAATGTGACCCAACATAAGAACGCCCGTCAAGTCCTCCGGTAATGGTCAATTTATCATTAATTTGGTTCTTGTATGTGGATAATATCCCGTACCACTCGTGAGAATTTCTAGAAGATGAAATGATATCACTTGATCCATTAACACCTAAAGCTTGATTTTCTCTGACAACTCTATCAAAATCGATGGGTTGTAACCCTGCAGATCCTATTCTATATTCTGCAGATCCTATTTTAGAGCCTTCATCTCTTCGTCCTCCACCAGAACCGAAGGAAGCATATACCGCTGTTGATAATGCAGAATTATCGTTTATATTCCATAAATGGTTTAAGGACATTTGCGGTTTATGGTAGAAATTGTAAGATTGGTGATAAACTTCTCCGTTTTTGTAACCCCAATCTTTGTTTGCCTTTTGAGGTCCTGAATCGGTATCCTGTAATTCCTCAATTGTCGAACGATTAAAGCGTTGACCATGCTCTTGTTGAGCTCCAAACGCAGTGAACGACAATCTATGTGCGTCATTCAATTGTTGAGACAAACTTATGAAATAATTGTAGCCTGAAAATTCAGTCCCATCTACGTATCCATCACCTGAAATTTTTGAAGCACTGACTGTGGCAGCAAATCCTTTATCGGTTAATCCTGTAGAATATGTCATGCCATATTTAAAATACCCATCATTTGCAATGCTAGCCATCATACTTCCTCCCTGAACAGCGTCAGTAGTTTTAGTAATAATATTGATTGTACCTCCTACTGAAGCAACGGCCACTTTAGAAGCACCCAATCCTCTCTGAACCTGTAAAGATGAGGTTACATCACCTAATCCTGCCCAGTTACTCCAATAAACAGCGCCATTTTCCATGTCGTTGACTGGAACACCGTTAATCATAACAGCTACATTTTCAGAATCAAAACCTCTTAAATTTATTCGTCCATCACCATAACCTCCACCTGCTCTAGTTGCATATACACCTGGAGTAGATTTCAGTATTTCAGGAAATTCTTGAGTTCCCAATTTCAATTCAATTTCAGCCGCTTTAATTGTTGAAACTGCTACAGGCGTTTTTCTATCAACTGCGACAGAAGCAATAATTTGTACTTCTTCTAATCCAATATCACTTGGGTCAAGAATAATACTTCCCAAATCCTGATTTCCCGAAAACGCAATTGTTTTTTTAATGTAGCCTACATAACTTATTACTATTTCTCCAGACGCTGAAGAACTAGTAAATTGGAAGTTACCATCAAAATCAGTTGTGGTGCCATTAGTGGTCCCTTTTTCGATAATATTAGCCCCTGGAAGTGGTCCATTAAAATCAGAACCCATTACTTTACCAGTAATTGTGCTTTGAGCCATCACAATTGTTGTTAGCAACAAAGCAGCTAGGTTTAATAAAGTTTTAGTCGTTTTTTTCATTAGAAATTATTTGTTAGTCATTTAAATTTTTTGCAAAAATCGACATATTAGTTTAGTCAAAGTTTAACTAAACGTTAAGAAATTTTTGCACGTTGAATTTACAATTTTTGGGCTTTGGATAGCTTCTTGAAAACGCTAAACTTTTAAGAAGTTTTTAACAATTATACTGTTAAAGATTTGTAGTATTCCAAAATATTTTGTGTGGATGCATCGTGTTCCGTAATGGAGCTATTGCCATCAAATTCTTTTAAAATAGTATTGGCGAGTTGCTTTCCAAGTTCAACGCCAAATTGATCATAACTGAAGATATTCCAAATAACGCCTTCAACGAAGATTTTGTGCTCATAAAGCGCTATTAATTTTCCTAAACTTTCTGGTGTCAATTTATGGATAAGAATGGTTGTTGTAGGCTTATTACCTTCAAAGATTTTGAAAGGAGTCAATCGTTCAACATCTTCTTTTGAAAGGTGTTGATTTTCGAGTTCTGTAATGACCTCTTTTCTAGATTTACCATTCAACAAAGCCTCGGTTTGGGCTATAAAATTGGACATTAATTTATCCTGATGATCTTTGTTACCATGTAACGATTCAGCAAATCCAATAAAATCAGCAGGAATCAATTTTGTTCCCTGATGGATTAGTTGAAAGAATGCGTGTTGGGAATTGGTGCCTGGTTCACCCCAAATGATACTTCCTGTTTGATATTCAACTTTTTTACCACTTCTATCGACACTCTTACCATTACTTTCCATTATCGCTTGCTGCAAATAGGTGGCAAACTGATTCAAATATTGCGAATAAGGAATCACCGCCTCACTTTCCACCTCAAAAAAGTTGGTGTACCAAATGCTCAATAGTGCATGTACTACTGGGATATTTTGACCAAATTCTTCATGTTTAAAATGTTGATCCATTTTGTGGGCGCCCAGAAGCATTTCTTCAAAATGCTCATAGCCAACCGATAAGCTAATGGATAATCCGACAGCACTCCAAAGGGAAAAACGCCCTCCGACCCAATCCCACATCGGGAAAATGTTGTTTTCAGCAATTCCAAAGTCTTTAACCTTATCAATATTAGTAGAAACTGCAACAAAATGTTTAGCAATATCTGCTTGTGAAGCCGATTTTAAGAACCATTTCTTTATGGTTGTGGCATTAGATAACGTTTCTTGCGTCGTGAATGTTTTTGAAACAATGACAAATAATGTTGTTTCAGGATTTAGCTTTTTCAACACCTCGTTCACATGATCGCCATCTACGTTGCTTACAAAATGAGTCGATAGATGGTTTTTATAATATTGAAGTGAATCCACAACCATAGCTGGACCTAAATCAGAACCACCAATACCAATATTGACAATATCAGTGAATTGTTTATTGGTAAAACCCTTGCGTTCACCACTAACAACTTCATTGGTAAAATCTTTTATCAACTTTTTGACATGTCTGATTTCTGGCATGACATTATCTCCTTCAACAAAAAAATCTGTGTATTTAGGGTCTCGTAATGCTACGTGAGCGACTGCTCGGCCTTCGGTTTCGTTGATAACATCACCAGAAAAGTACTTTGTTATGGCATCTTTCAAATCGACCTCATTAGCCAATTGCAATAACAATTTTAGAGTTTCTGAAGTGATCCTGTTTTTTGAATAATCCACATAAAAATCTTCCCATTTGATAGTCATTTTATTGGCTCGATCGTTGTCTTGAGAAAACAGTTGAGTCATGTGTACATTCTGAATGGTTTCGAAATGTGACTTCAGAGATTTCCAAGCGTTGGTTGTGGTTGGGTTGATAGATTTTAATGCCATTAATCGACTTGACTTATAAGATTTTCTTCTGATGAAAAAGGTTTTTTCTTTCCTTGTTTATACGGAATCTTGTCCAATTGCACCTTTAAAGGTTGTATGTATTGTTGGTATTCTTCTTTTAAATTATCCGGAATACTCTCCGCTGTTGGCAGTTTTTCTTTGAAAGGATCAACTTGTTCTCCATTTTTCCAAAAACGATAGCATACGTGTGGTCCACCTGTATTACCGGTCATTCCTACCCAACCAATCACATCGCCTTGCTTCACATATTGCCCTTTTTTAACATTTTGGGCCTTCATATGAAGGTATTGTGTTGTATAAGTGTCGTTATGCTTTATTTTAACGTATTTCCCATTACCCCCTCTTTGTGTAGATTCAATAACGGTACCATTTGCTGTTGCTAAAATCGGCGTTCCAATACCTGCGGCAAAATCGGTGCCTTTATGAGGTCTAAGAGCATAGCCATAATAAGCAATGCGACGGTTGAGATTGTACCTAGAAGATATTCTACTAAATTGAACAGGCGCTTTTAAGAATGCTCGTTTTAAACTTTTCGATTTTTCGTCAAAATAAGTTTTATCTTTCTGAAGACTATCAGTCTTGAATCCGAAGGCATAAAAATCTTCTCCTTTATGCTGAAAATATGCGGCTTCAATACTTTCCAATCCTACAGAAATATTGTCTTCAATATAGCGCTCTTTGTATATAATTTTAAATTTATCTCCTTTTTGAACTTTAAAGAAGTTGATAGTCCAAGCATAAATATCTGACATATCATTGATCAACTGATATGGTAAATCTTGTGCTTCCATCGTTTCGGAAAGCGAATTCATTATCGTCCCTGAAGCTTCTTTGGTAACGACCGTTACTGGTTTGCTTTCCTTATAAGCAACCACAGAATCGGCAAATTTTATGACCACGTAATCTATACTGTTAGGCTGATAAATAAAACATTCTGGTGTCTGCAACGAATCTTTGGAACACAATAAAGTATAAGGCTTGCCTATTTGAAGTTTTCTGATATCGTAGGAATCTTTTGCGGTTTCTGCAATGTTATGAACCTGACTCACGCCTATGTTATTACGTTGTAAAATGGCACCGAAACTATCGCCATTTTTAATGGTATCACGTTTTACAAAATAATCCTTTAAATTGAACCCAAATTCCATAATATCAGGTTCAACAAAGGCCTGTAAATCTTCCGGTTCTTCTATCTGTTTGTCTTCTTTACAAGAAAAAAAGCTTATCGAAATTAAAAGTGCTATTAATAATTTTTTTTGNNTTGGTATTTTGGGTGCATATATTTTTTCCATTCGCTTCCGCCTGTTGCCTCTACTTTTTTACTTCCACTCTCTATGTAATGCTTTGCGGCATTATAATGGGCCATAACCCATGTGATGTTAACGGTATAGTCGTAATGCCGCATGGCTTTGACTAAATCTTCATCCTGCTGGTCTTCTTTTGGCAACTCTTTAAAACGTGTCCACAGATTTTTTGTATTATATTTTTCCATAAATCGGAGAAACTCGTCCTTATATCGATTTTCAAAATTAATCAAAAGTGTGGATTTTTTGCCAGTTTCGTAATCTTTTCCTGCGGCTTGCCAATATAAATGTTCAAAAGCGTGCATATACGGTGTGTTTCTGTCAATGTTAGCGCGGAATCTATAATCAATTAGATTAATCAATTCTGTGGATGCAAACTCAATCAATCGATATTGGGCACTTTGAAAACCACTGGCTGGCGTCAAAGTATTTCTAAATTTCATGTACTGTTCGACTTCCATTCCTTCTCTCATTATATTGAAAGAGGTGGTCAGCATATCAAAATAACGGCTGATACGCATGATTTTATTTTCAAAAAACACAACATCCAAGTCTTCTTTTTCTGCAACTTGGGAAATTTCCCAAAGAATCATCTTAAAAAGAAGTTCATTGATTTGATGATAAGCTATAAAAACCATTTCATCAGGCAAGGTGGTACGTTGTATTTGTAGGTTCAACAAGGCATCCGTTTGGATATAGTCCCAATATGTAATAGGCTTGCTGTAGAGCAAGCCTTCTAAATGCGTTTCGGTATCTTGATTGATGGATTTGTACTTCTGTTGAAGTTCTTTTAAAATAGGATCAAAATTAGTTTGGTCGGACATGATTTTTAATCAAATTGAATTTGAAATGAGTGTTTTAAACCTTTGAAAGCTTCTAAATTAGCTTGTAGCGAACCGACTCTTAAGTCTGCCTTGATTTTTAAAGGAATTTTATTGTCATCGGCGCTGACCCAAAGTGTCAAACTTTCTTCTTCTTTAAACACACGACCTGCCATAACATAAGGTCTAAATTTAAGAGTCTTTACTTTACCAAAATTGGTGTCTATGGTTTCCCTTCCTAAATATTTCAATCTAAAATTATAATTTTCTTCGTCAAAAAACATATTTAAAGATACCACATCACCTTCTTTTATGGTATCGGTGTTGTAATTATTACGCAAATAATAAAATGCAGATACCATGTCCTGAACATTTTTTTCAGTGGTGTGAGTACTTTGGGTTTTATGCTTTTTATTGTTAACGTAAGCTTTGTTATTAACTTGGTCAAATTCAGTTTCAACATCTTTTGTGTGCCCACCTTCGTCAATTTGACGAATAGATTTGTAAGGTAGTCCCGTGGATTTGTCAAAATAGCTTTCGTAGCGATCCTTAACCTTAAAGAACCACTTGATGGCTCCAGTAGTCCAGCCTTTACCAACAACGTGATAAACTGGCTTGCCATTATAGATGGTTTCATCTACGGTTAAAGTGGCATTTCCAGCTTTTAGCCAATTACTGTAGCTCATTTCGAATTTGAACCATTCGCCAGACTGAAAAGCTTGTTCCTTTTGGGAGAAGGATGTTTGAAAGCTAAAAATCGCAACTAATATAAGTAGGGTCTTTTTCATAGTTTAATGTCATTGTAAAAGTATCTTGTCAATACTCCTTTTGTTATTTACAGGAAGTTTTACAATTACTGTTCCAAAAATATAAAAAAACTTGGAACAAGCTGTATTAATGGCATCCCATTGCTGTTAAATAAATGTTTAATTTTTCCTCTAAAAAAATTAGCCTCAAATAATTGAACTTATTGAGGCTGAATTTTTTATGATAATATAATTTTTAAAGAGTTCCTCTTAATTCCTGTTCTCTTTCGATGGATTCGAAAAGTGCCTTAAAATTTCCTGCTCCAAATCCTTTGGCTCCCATCCGTTGGATGATTTCAAAAAATAAGGTTGGTCTATCTTCAACTGGTTTGGTGAAAATCTGTAGCAAATAACCTTCTTCATCAGCATCAATCATAATCCCTAAACTTTTTAAAGTTTCGATATCTTCACGTAAGGCGTGGCTGTGTTCTTCCAATCTGCCCGGTACTGCTCGATAATATTCTTCTGGAGGTGTCGATAAAAATTCCACACCTCTGGATTTCAGTTTTGACACCGTTGTAATGATATCGTCGGTGGCAACCGCTATGTGTTGTATTCCTGGGCTTTCATAAAAATCTAAATATTCTTCAATTTGTGAGCGTTTTTTACCTTCAGCGGGTTCATTGATAGGGAATTTAATTCTGCCATTCCCGTTGCTCATTACTTTACTCATCAAAGCCGAATATTCGGTATGGATTTGTTTATCGTCAAACGATAGGAAATTAACAAACCCCATGACATCTTCGTACCATTTGACCCAAGTGTTCATTTCACCCCAACCTACATTGCCAACCATGTGGTCAATAAATTTCAAACCAACCGGTTCTGGATTATAATCGGATTTCCACTCCCTGAATCCTGGCAAGAATTGTCCTTTGTAGTTTTTGCGTTCCACAAACATGTGAACGGTTTCGCCATAAGTGTAAATTCCAGCTCTCACAACTTCACCATGCTCGTCTTTCTCCACTTTTGGCTCCATGAAGGATTTTGCGCCACGTTTGCTAGTTTCTTCGTAAGCACTTCTGGCATCATCGACCCAAAGTGCTACAACTTTTACACCATCACCATGTTTGACGATATGGTCATTGATTTTTGATTTGCTGTTTAACGGCGTGGTCAACACCAATCGGATTTTGTCTTGTTTTAGCACATAGCTCACCTCATCGCGCGAGCCTGTTTCCAAACCTTTGTAGGCGTAGGATTGAAAGCCAAATGCTGTTTTATAAAAGTGTGCAGCTTGTTTTGCATTGCCTACGTAAAATTCTACGTAATCCGTTCCAAGAAGTGGCAAAAAATCTTCTGCACCTTCAAAAATTTTCTCTAATCCGTAATCTACTGATTTTATGTCTTTACTCATTGTTAATTAATTTAGAAAAAAGAATAGAGAGAAGAGAAAAGGGACCTAAAGTTTATTTTGAAAACTCATGGTCATTTTCTGAAACTCTTCTATTTTTTCTTGAATTTTTGTTAATTTTTCTATTGTAATATATTTTCTATTAAATGCTATTATTAATTGTGTTTCAAGTTCGAATGAGGAACCAAGAGCAACATCAATAAAATGAGAAAATGATTTATCCGTTCTTGAAGAACCTTCTGCTATATTACTAGGTATAGATATGGAGCACCTACTAATTTGAGAATTTAAACCAAATTTTTCGTCTTTCGGAAATTCACTTATTAAATTAAAAACATCATCAACAATCTCAATTCCCAAATTCCATATCTTGAGATTTTTGTAGTTGTGTCTTTTCATTTATATATTATTGTTTCTATTTTCCTTTCTCTCTTTTCCAATCAAAGCCAAGATTTAAAATAATCTTCGTCGGCTATTTTTAATGCTTCTTCTGTAACTTTTAAGGGTTTAAAGGTGTCGACCATGACGGCCAATTCATCTGTTTTTGTTTTTCCGATACTGCGTTCAGTCGCTCCAGGATGTGGACCATGAGGAATTCCCGCGGGATGTAGTGAAATATGCCCTGCTTCGACATCGTTGCGGCTCATAAAATCACCATCTACATAATACAACACCTCATCGCTATCAATGTTGCTATGATTGTAAGGCGCTGGAATGCTCAACGGGTGGTAATCGTACAAACGCGGTACGAAACTACACACCACAAAGGCATCAGTTTCAAACGTTTGGTGCACAGGTGGTGGCTGGTGAATACGTCCGGTGATGGGTTCAAAATCATGAATGGAAAACGCATATGGATAATTGAAACCATCGTATCCAACCACATCGAATGGATGGGAGGCGTAAATCATCTCAAACATATCATCCTGTTTTTTTACTTTTATCAGGAATTCACCTGACTCATTATTGGTTTCTAATTCTTGCGGTTTTCGAATGTCCCGCTCGCAATAGGGTGAATGCTCCAACAATTGCCCAAACAAATTTCTGTAGCGCTTTGGTGTGTAAATCGGGCGTCTGGATTCTACAATAAACAAACGATTGTCTTCCGTATGGAACTCCATTTTGTAGATGATGCCTCTTGGC
>DINI01000007.1 GCA_002426755.1 Flavobacteriaceae bacterium UBA5544 | reverse complement strand
CCAAAATAATTATATTTATAAAGTGAATCATCGGTCAATACCCAACAAAAATTATAGTTGCTCACCATATCAATGACATTGGACTGAATAGGGATTGAAGTGGCCCTTATTTTGTTCGTTTTATAATCAAAAAGTTCCAATTGTTGCAAATCGGTATTGAAAATCCAAAGGGTGTTATCATAACCTGTGGAAATGTGCGATACATTTTTGTAAGGTTGAATGGTATTGAAATCGATTTTATAGATTTCGGCCAATCGATTATCCAGAATAATCGCCGTATTGAAATTTTTGTAAAACAGATTTATCTTGAGTGAATTGAAAGCATTTGCCGATGTGATGTTCCCGAGTTGCACATTGCTGTAAGTCACATCTTTTTCTTTATCTATTTTGTGAAATACATTCTCATTGATGGCATATAGAATTCCAAAATTATCAATGTCCACGATGGTTGGAAGTGAAATTTCTGTTGATTTCACCAGTGTTGCCTCAATGGTTTCCTGTGAAAACACTGAAGTTGTTAAACAAACAAATAGAAATACAAGCTGTTTCATACAGGATTGAAAAGTACGAAAATTTGAACCATTATAAACCTATCATTATTTTGATGACTGTTTTAATTTAAGATAATTTTAACTTTTCAATATTTAACTATCTGACACTTTTCAGGTCTAACGGAAGGATAAGCATATCTTTATAAAAATTTAGACTTTAAATTATGAAATCATTCACACACAAATTCAGTATTTTATTTGCCTTGTTAATCAGTTGCTCTGTGTTCTCGCAAAAAGAATTTCAAGGGAAAGCCTATTACGAATCTAAAACCACAGTCGATATGAATGAGTTTGGGGGAAGAGGTGGACAAATTTCGGAAGAGCAAAAAAAACAAATCGCCGAGCGAATGAAAAGTATGCTCGAAAAAACATACATCCTTACTTTCAACAGAACTGAATCCATTTACAAAGAAGAGGAAAAACTGGCAGCACCTGGTGCAGGTGGAGGTGGTCGTTGGGGAGGAATGATGAGCAGTTTTACTGGCGGTCCTCAATATAAAAATGTGAAAAACTCNNAAAACCAATGATTCCACAAAAAAGAGTGACTCAAACAACCCGATGGATGAATTGGAAGTCCCAAAAACAATCACTGTAACGGCTTGGTATACACCTCAAATTCCGGTGAACCAAGGACCTGGAGACTATTGGGGGCTTCCTGGTTTAATTTTGGAGGTCAATGCAAATAGAACCACCATTCTTTGTTCAAAAATTGTATTGAATCCTGATGAAAAGGAAGATATCAAAATACCAGCAAAAGGCAAAGAAGTGACCAGAGCAGAATACAACGACATCATGAAAAAGAAAATGGAAGAGATGCGTGAAATGTATGGTGGAAGAGGTCGTGGAGGACGTAACTAATTTTTGCAATTGACCAAAATCATATGAAACAACTATTTATACTACTGCTACTTACTGTAGCAAGCCATTCATTTGCCCAAATTAAGTTAGAAGGTGTTGTCAAAGACAGCATTGGAACACCTTTAGAGTTGGCCAATGTCATCGCCATCAATCAAACATCCAATACTTTAGAAGCCTATGCCATTACCAATGAGCAAGGACGATATAAACTCAATTTAGGGAAAAACGGCACTTATAAAGTACAGATTAGTTATATCGGTATGAAAACGGCTGAAGCTGTGATTGCTGCAAAGGAAGCCGATATTGATAGAGATTTCACTTTACAATATGACAATACATTAGATGCTGTAGAATTAACATACGAAATGCCCGTAACCATTAAAGGCGACACGATTACCTATAATGCCTATTCGTTTAACAATGGGACTGAACGAAAGCTGGGGGATGTGCTTAAAAATCTTCCAGGTGTTGAGGTAACGGCTGATGGTGAGATTGAGGTTGAAGGCAAAGTCGTTTCTAAAGTGATGATTGACGGTAAGGATTTTTTTGATGGCGATTCTAAATTGGCGACCAAAAACATTCCTTCAAATGCTATCGATAAGGTTCAGGTTCTGAAGAATTATGCTGAAGTTGGCCAATTGAGCAGTGTGACCAACAATCAGGATAATATTGCCATTAATTTAAAACTTAAAAAAGGGAAAGAGGCCTTTTGGTTTGGAGATATCACTGCTGGTTCGGGCATTGCAGACACGGATGGTTTGTATCTATTTCAACCAAAATTGTTTTATTATAGTCCAAAATTGAGTGTGAATTTTATCGGTGACCTCAACAATATCGGCGAAATTGCATTTTCGAGGAGAGATTTTTTCAACTTTGGTGGCGGATTTAGAGCGCCGAGTCGTCAGAGCGGCACCAATATCAATTTAGGCGATAATGGGTTAGGTTTTTTAAACCTTCAAAATAACAGAGCGAAAGATATCAATTCAAAATTGGGAGCGGCCAACTTTAGTTATTCGCCTAATAAAAGTTTGGACTTAAGTGGATTTGCCATTTTTTCGAGCAGCCGTATTGAACTGCAGGAAAACAGCTCTGTACAATATACCAATAGCGATTTAGGAATTCCTGATGAAGACACACAGAGCAACACGTTTCAGAAAAGTGATTTGGGAACAGTCAAATTAAGTGCAAAATATAAGCCTAACGCCAACAATCAATTGGAATATGATGTTTTGGGCCGTTTGACAAAAGAATCACAGGACCAGAATTTCTTTTCATCAGTTATTGGAAACATCGACCAATTTGAAGATACCAACCCATTTCGTTTAAATCAAAGTTTGAATTATTATTACACACTCAACGAAACGAACATTTTTGCATTTGAAGCACAGCATTTAATTCAAGATGAAGACCCTTTTTATAATGCCATTATAGAAGATAAATCAACCTATGGAACGACCGCAGATGGTTTGGGATTGGACGATTCACAATTGAATTACAACATTGCTCAAGATAAGCGTGTAAAAACGAATCAGCTTGATGCCAAGTTGGATTATTGGAATATCTTAAATGCAAAGAGTAATATCAACTTTACCTTTGGCACTATTTTGAGCAATCAAAAATTCAACAGTAACATTTTTCAGTATTTGGATGATGGTTCAACGTTTGACCCTACGCCTACCTTCAATGACGGATTGGATACAAACGACACTGATTATAATTTCACTGATTTATACGCTGGTCTCCACTATCAGTTCAAAACTGGTATTTTTACCATTACGCCAGGAGTTTCCGCCCATGCCTACAGCACAAACAACACACAATTTGATGAAAAATACACTGATAATTTCTTTAGGGTATTGCCAGATTTTGACATGCGTATCCAATTGAAAAAAAGTGAAACGCTCAATCTTAACTATCGTATGCAAACACAATTTACCGATGTGAATAATTTTGCAAGAGGTTTAGTGTTGAATGGTTACAACTCTTTATTTTCAGGTAATGAAGCATTGGAAAATGCTGTATCGCACAATGTGAATCTTACCTATTTTAGTTTTAATATGTTTAATTATACAAATGTTTTTGGAAGTGTCAACTATAGCAAACGTATAGACCAGATTCGAAACTTGACCAATTTTGAAAGTGTCATCAGAACCAATTCGCCATTTAATTCAGGCTTTGCAGACGAAACATTCACGGCAACAGGAAATTTTCAAAGACGGTTTGGAAAATTACAAGCAACTTTAAGGGGAAATTTCAATTATTCTAAATTCAATCAATTTATACAAGGGCAGCAATCGGTCAATGAGAATTATTCACAGAATTATACTGCTCGTTTAAGAACAAACTTCAAAACTGCTCCGAATGTTGAAGTAAGTTATGCATACGGAATTTCGGATAACGGCCAAGGTAACACGCGTAACAAATTCTTTACCTCGGCCCCTTCCATAGATTTTGATGCCCTGATTTTCAATACGTTTACCTTCAAAACAGATTATTCTTATAACCGATTGAGTGATGAAGATGGCAAAATCAACAGTTTTGAATTTTGGAATGCATCACTTTCATATAGAAAGAATAAAGATGCCAAGTTAGAGTATGAAATAAAAGCAACTAACTTATTGGACATAAAAACACAGTCACAAAGTAGCAATAGCAATATTTCGGTGAGTACGACAGACTATTTTATTCAGCCTCGCTTTGTGACCTTTAGAATGATTTATTCATTATAACGATAAAAACAAAGATGAAAAAGCCTCAATTGTTTGAGGCTTTTTTTTTGCTATTTTTTATAATTTTTCTACAAGAAAGATTGAAGTTCAAATATTATTCCCACTTATAGTTTTTGTTTTTGGCTTGGGCTTTAATAGCATTGACCATGGCGCTTTCTAAACTACTGCTATCCTCTTTTTGCTGATTCATCACATATTGGCGACGTTTTTCATTCAATTGTTGAATTTCTTCTTGAATTTCTGAACGCTCCTTACTCTTTTTTGCAACATAGGATTTGATTTCTTCTTTAGACTTTCCTTTTAGGTCCGCCGGCAAGTCTTTATCTTTTAAATCTTCATATTTGAATGATTTTGATTTTTCTGCATCTACCAAATCCCAACTATCATTTTTATAAAGATGGGAGCTTTTACTAACAGCACGACTCACCGCATTGGCTTCACTATATCCTTGCGCATTGACATCTTGCTCGGCTTGCATTGCCATTTTTTGTGTGCCAACACTGCCGTAGGCAACGTAGGTTTTGTTCAATTTTTGATTCAAAATTAAAATTTGGTCATCATAAGGAGAGGCAACATAGGTTGTAGCATGATTATGGTTGATGGCCATATAGTTGCCATGAGCCAACTCTGCACCTTCCTTCCAAAAGCTTGAAATACCTTGGTCATAATCACCACAAAAAATGGTATTGATGGTCACATCCTTGTTATGGGCAAGTTTAGCGGCATCTTTATAACTAATTTTTCCTTGTGTGAAAGGTTCGTTTCCAGCAATGAAAATGAGTTTTAAATCATCGGCATTTGTACCCCAATTCAATTGGTTCAGTGACGTTTGAATGACATGTCCACAATACTCTTCTCCTCCGTTTGTCGTCAATGAAAACAGTTGTTTCGAGATTTCATCAAGATCATTGCTAAATGCCAAAACTTGACGAATATAACCTTCATCGCTATTCAATCTATCATTCCCATATTCGTACAACGCAATTTGAAGGTTTGGTTTACTATCATCACATTTGGCGTACGATAATTCATTGACTATTTCCCAAAGCTGGGCCTTGGCTTGGTCTATCAAACCATCCATACTGTTGCTGGTGTCGAGCAGCAAAGCGACTTTGATGAATTGTTTACTTGGTGTGTGTTCCACAGTTTCGACGATTGCCAAATCTGTTTCTGGCTTCTTTTTATTGTTGGCGTTGCAGGAAATTAACCCGAACAAGCACAAGCTCATGACTGTTGTTTTTAAGATTGCTTTCATAATTTCTATTTATTTGTATTTAATTCTTTGACATCGATGGTTCCATTTGGAGAAACCACATAATATTTATGTACCAGTTCAGTTTTTACGACAGGCTTCGTTTCTGCAACTTTTGGTTTTGGATTGTATTGTAATTTGATGTTCATCCCTATTTGAATCACCGGTTCCAAGATGGCTGGATTGATGACTAAATCATAATTTTGATATGATAAGGGCTCATAATAATAGGATGTTTGTTTTTTTGCTGTTGTGACTCCTTTTTTGGTCTTAATGGCTTCAAATGAAACACTATTAAAAGCTTGGTAGCTGCGATAGAAATCCTTTGGAAAATAACAGTATTTATCGTCGGCAACGTACACATCGTAATCTTCAAGATTGAAGCCCAATAATTTATAATATGCTTTTTTCTCCTCAATCAATTTTAAAAGCTCTGCCTGGAGGTTTTTATAGACTTGGGCTATATTTTCAATGAAATAATCAACTTTTACGAGATTGTAAATTTCGTTTTCGGCACACGCGGTTAGAATGTCTTCAAATTGGTTAGTCGCTTTAAATTGGATATGGATGTTTTGTTGCAATTCAAAACCACTTGGAACTTCGGTATAGGTTTTACTGAACAGTTTTTTTTGTACTTCGATTTCGTAATTTGGAACAAACGAAATCACATCAATCACGATATCTTTTTCAAGAATCCCCTGTGCTTTTAGTATTTGTCGCACACCTTCAATGCGTTCATTAATTAAACGATTTGCCTCTGCAGCCGTTTCTCCAATCTGTGATAAATTAAAAACTGCCGTATAAGTAACCGCTTTGACATTTTGAAGTGCTTTCAAGTCAATCGTTAAAACATTCGATGGATTTAGAACCTTGTTGATTTGCTGTTGAACTGTAGGATTATAAATGGCTGCATTGCCACTTAAAGCAATATTTTGACGTGATATTTGAAAATCGTCGTTATTAAAATTCCCCAAATGTTGTGCAACAATTGGAACAAGAGTAAAAAGATGGAATGCAACTATTAAAATTGATTTTTTCATACGGATTGTTTTTTGATTCATGCCGTAAATCTAAAATCAACTTTCTTTGATAAAAAGTGACAATGAGTAAGTAGGAAGCCCAAATGAGTGAACCCTTCCAAAAAATGAGTAAAGGTTTCTTTTTTTGATATTGAAGTGTCGTTTTGGAGAATTTTTGATTTTAATTACTCAATTAAAACGTGTAAGTTTGATTCCATCGAAACTAAAGTATGCGATTCACCCTTAAATATATAATGCTCTTATGCTTTTGTTTGCCATTGCAAGTTCTTGTGGCGCAAAACGAAAACAGGCGAACTATTGAACCCACTTTTATGGTAAGAGGTTCTGTTCGCGAGAGCGATACTTATAAACCTATAGCAAAGGTGAATATTGAGGTCAATGGTGGTGCGTATACAATGACGAGCACTGATGGTACTTTCAACATTCAAGTGAGGCGAGGCGATGAACTAACCATAAGACATAAAGATTTTGAAACCGTTTATTACACCGTTAAGGATAACGAACGAATTACAGTAGAGGTAAAACCAGCCGTTCAACAAAACCCTGTGAATTCAAAATACAAAAAGAATGTCAAGGCGTTTAACTCCATGATTGATTCTGCCGCTACTTATCTAAAAAAGGATGCACAAAAAAGTATTCAATTTGTAACAGAAGCATTGTCGCAAAGCAATTCATCAAGTGAAAACGCGCAGGCTTATGAGCTCCTTGCAGATGTGTACATGCAGTGGAAACAATATGATTTGGCTGTTTCCAATTATCGCATCAGCCTTCAAAATAACGCAACCAATGACGTTCGGCTCAAACTGGCAAAAGCGTATGAGAACAATAAAAATTATCAAGAAAGTATTGATACCTACAATTCCATAAAAAAATCCGAGCTTTCCAATTATCAGTTAACGACTTTGTATGAAGGATTGGGGGACACTTATAGTTCTATCAAAAAGTATGATGCCTCAATCAATTCCTATAAAAAAGGACTTGAAGTTGCCCAAAAACATTTGATAGCACCAAAAACAACTGACTTAAATTCTAAAATTGCACAAGCCTATAATGCTTCTGGCAAGACCGAAAAAGCTGAAGGATATTTTGAAAATTCTTTAAATCTTGCTTCAAAAGAAAATAAAAAAAGAGCCGTTGAAGAAAAAGTAGCTGTTGCTGATTTTCAAAACAGCAATCGAGGCTATGAGGCCGAAATACAGTTACGAAAAGAGGTCTTAAAAGACGTTGAAGACATTGAAAGAGATTCCACTATAACAAACGAAAGTCCATTAACATCTCAAAAGCAAAATTATAAAATTGGAAATGCCTACTTCATGAAAGGCGATTATGCCAATGCCATTCCGTATTTGGAAAAAAGTATCAAAGAAGCTGATAAAAAGGAGGATTTGGTGGTTAAAAAAGATGCTACCAGAAAATTATCCGACCTCTATGAGGATGCAGGCGATTATGAAAAAGCGTTATCAACGTACAGAGATTATACCGAAATTGTCGATGAACTTTATGTGAAAAAAGAACAGGAAATTTCACAGGCTGCACGTTTCAGTCGCGATATTGCCACCAAACAAAACCGTATCACTAGTTTGGAAACTGATAGACAGCTTTCCCAAAGTAAATATCAGTTGACCACCGAACGGAATAAACGACAGGAACTCATTATCTATTCGCTTTTAGGAGGATTGATTTTGTTATTGGTGACAGCCTATTTCATGTACAAATCCATCAAACAACAAAAATTCGCTAATAATCTTTTGGCATTGAAGTCTTTGAGAAGTCAGATGAATCCTCATTTTATATTCAATGCACTCAATTCGGTCAACAGCTTTATTGCGTCCAATGACGAACGTACAGCTAATAAATATCTATCTGATTTTTCACAATTGATGCGTTCCGTGTTGGAAAACAGCGATGAGGATTTTATTCCATTAAAAAAAGAGATTGAGCTTTTGGAATTGTATACCAAGTTAGAACATTTCCGTTTTAAGGACAAGTTTGACTACAGTATACAAGTTGATGAAAATGTAAATGTGGACGAGTTTCAGATTCCACCCATGTTGCTACAGCCTTATATCGAAAATGCAGTGTGGCATGGCTTACGTTATAAAACTGAAAAGGGTCATTTAAGCATTCACATTTCATCTAAAAGCGAAGATGAAATCATGATAACTGTTACAGACGATGGTATTGGTCGTGTAAAATCAAAAGAGCTAAAAACCGATCATCAAAAGAAACAGAACTCCAAAGGTATGGGCAATATCAAAAAACGTGTTGCCATTCTCAATGAAATGTATAAAGATAAAGTGGATGTGTTTGTAGATGATTTTCAGGATTCTGAAGACACTGGAACTAGAGTTGTTGTGACACTAAAAAAAGACTAAAATGAAACTAAACGCCATCATCGTCGAAGATGAAGAAACAAGTAGGGATATTTTAAGAAATTATCTCAAAAAGTATTGTCCTAACGTGCACATTCTGGGTGAAGCCGCAAATGTTGACGAAGCTTTAGTGCTTATTCGGAATAACGATTTGGATTTGGTCTTTCTCGATGTCGAAATGCCCTATGGCAATGCATTTGATTTGTTGGACAAAGTTGGTGACATCGATTTTGAAACGGTTTTTGTCACCGCCTATAATCATTACGCAATGGATGCCTTGAACGCCCACGCTTCCTATTATTTGATGAAACCAATCTCTATTGACGAACTTATCAAAGCAGTCGATTATGTGACGGACATAAAATCCAAAGAAGACGCTTTGCAAGACCAAGTATTGGTTCCCAAAACAAATGCAGTGAACGGAAAAATAACCATCCCACAGCAAGATGGTTTTGAAGTCATCAACACGTCTGATATTTTGTATTGTAAAGCCGATGATAATTATACCGAGATTTATCTTAATACTAACAAGAAAAAATTGGTCAGCAAAACCTTGAAATATTTTGAAGATGCTTTAAATGATACTAGTTTTGCAAGAGTCCATAAATCGTATTTGGTCAATGTCAACGAAATTGTCAAATACGTGAAAGGCAAAGGTGGAAGTGTCGTGTTGAGCAACGGAAAACAGATTATGGTGTCTGCTTCCAAAAAATCAGAATTGTTGTCTTACTTTAATTAAAATAATTAAGAAATTATGCCAATTATAAAACCAGTAAACGGATTCCATCCCCAAATCCCAAATGATTGTTATGTAGCTGAAAATGCAACCATTGTAGGCGATGTTACAATGGGGGCTGAATGCAGTGTTTGGTTTAATGCGGTGATTAGAGGTGACGTGCATTATATAAAAATGGGTAATAAAGTGAATGTGCAAGACGGAGCAGTCATCCATGCAACTTATCAAAAATCACCCACCACTATTGGAAATAATGTGTCCATTGGACACAATGCCATAGTGCATGGTTGCACAATCCATGATAATGTACTGATTGGAATGGGGAGCATTGTAATGGATGATTGTGTGGTGGAAAGTAATAGCATTATTGCCGCTGGAGCTGTAGTCACTCAAGGCACAAGAGTCGAAGCTGGAAGTATTTATGCAGGTGTTCCAGCCAAAAAGGTAAAGGACATTAGTGAAGATCTCATTTCAGGCGAAATAAACCGGATTGCCAACAATTATGTAAAATATTCAGGTTGGTTTAAAGAATAATCAAAACTGCAAATACTCCACCTTGAATTGTTGCTCCAAAATATCATTCAACACTTTCACATTTCCATTGGTGTAAAACTGATTTTTAGAATTTTTATTTAGATGGTTCAACAATTGATTTTTTTCTAGAATCGCTTTGGTTTGTTTAGCAACTGCTTCCCCTGAATCAATGATTTTAACATGGTTTGGAAGCATCTCCAACAACAAAGGCATCACGTATGGATAATGTGTACAACCCAGCACCAGATAGTCTATATTGGCTTTAATCATTGGGTTCAGATATTCTTTAAGTAGAACTCTCATTTCATCACTATATGTTTTGCCCTCCTCAATGAGTTGTACAATACCTTCTCCAACTTGTTCTATCACATTAATACCATTGCTGTACAAATCCGTAGTTTTATGAAACAGTTCGCTTGATAAAGTGCCTTTAGTTGCCAAAATACCAATCGCTTTTGTTTGCGTTTGTAGGGCGGCAGGTTTTATGGCTGGTTCTATTCCAATAAATGGGACATCGTAATTGTCGCGTAAGGTTTTTATGGCATTGGTAGTAGCAGTATTGCAAGCTACCACAATAATTTTACAATTTCTATTAATAAGAAAATCTGTGTTCTTGATGCTTAAATTTACAATTTCAGCTTCTGTTTTATTGCCATAAGGCGCATTGTGACTATCGGCAAGATATATGGTGTTTTCATAAGGAAGCAAGGCGTGTATTTCCTGAAAAATAGACGTGCCTCCAATACCTGAATCAAATATACCAATAGGTTGTGTGCTCATACCTACAAAAATAAAAAAGCCGCTTATTATAAGCGGCTTTCATTATAAATTTTATTCAAAAAAAATTAGAATCCTAATTCTTTTTTAACGTCTGCCATAAGGTCTTTACCGTCTGCAAGCAACACGCCACTTCCTTGTGTAGAATCCAACACATATTGGAAGCCTTGTGCTTTTGCAACTTTTTGAATCGCATTTTTAGCTTTCTCAAAAATTGGTTTCATAAGTTCACTTTCCTTTTTTTGGATGTCTTGCTGTGCGTTTGACTGATATTGACGAATACTTTGCTCAATGCTCAAAACTTCTTCCTGTCTTTTAGCATTTTCTTCTTCAGTTTTGGTCTCTACTTCTGCACCATACTGTTTCATTTTGTTTTGATATTCAACAGCCATTTTTTGAATTTCCGCTTCATATGTTTTGCCAAGTTTTTCTAACTCTGCTTTAGCTGTCTTCATTTCTGGCATTGCCTCAATCAATTCATTAGTATTGATATGCGCAATTTTGCTTTGGGCTTGTGTAAAACTTGTTGCTCCAATAAATAGGATTGCGGCAAATAAAAGGGTTTTAAATTGTTTCATTTTTAAAATTTGAATTACTTGTTATTATTACTTTTTAGTTATTATCCGGTACAGAATCTTTCTTTTTATTCTGTTCTTCACGTTCTTCTTTTGCTTTTTTGCGGTCGGCAATAATTTTTGCTTTACGCTCTTCTAATTCTTTCTTACGCTGTTCGCGATCGGAAATTTCTTTTTGTTTCTTTTCTTCAGCAATCTGTGCAGGTGTTTTTCCTGTAGTTTCAACTGGAGGGACTATGGTATTCCCTTCTACTTTTCTTGCAGAAGTACTATCAGATGCTTTGTTGTTTACGCTATCGCGTTCAGCCTTGGCTTTTGCGCGTTCATCCAATATTTTTTGGCGTCTTGCATCAGCTGCAGCTTTTAAGGAATCACGAGTTTTTTGCTGTGCTTCTCTTCGCTCTTCGATTGCCTTTTCACGCGCTGATTTTTTTTCTTCCAATGCTGCTTCGCGTGCATCCAATTCTTCGTTGATTACTGGTACAACATCTTCTTTTTCAGCTGCTCTACGCTCTGTTTTCGTTTGTGCCTGTGTACGCTTGGATGACCTTGTGATGCTTCTTAAAACCAATTCACTGATATCAAATCGTTCTGCTGAATACAACATAACCACATCCGCTGATTTGTCAAAGATGAAATCATATTGTTTGTTACCTGCAATTTCTTGCACGGCGGCAAAGATTTGATCTTGTATCGGTTGAATCAATTGCTTCTTCTGAATCATCAAATCGCCGTTCGGTCCAAATCGTTTTTGTTGATAGTCTAAAATCTCTGCTTCCTCAAAAGTGATGTCTTCCAATCGTTCTTCATATAATTCTTTCGTAAGAAGTACACGTTCGCTATTCAATTGTTTTTTCTTGGTATCAATGGTGCTTAAACGTTGTTCGATTTCTGCTTTCCATTGTTGCACTTTACCATCCAATTGAGTAGTTGCTTCTTGATATTCGGGAACGTTCTGTAATATGTACTCCGTATCTATATAGCCAATTCTAACGCCACGTTGGGCATTTGAAACAAAGCTTGACAGACTTATCATTGTCATTAAAAAAAGAACTTTGAATTTTATCATCTGTTTGTGATTTTATGATTTATGGTGCTTCCTATAAATTTCTAAAATGACAATCTTCTGAATTCCGACGAGTCATTTAGAGTTTATATTTTTCAAATTAACGAAATATATTTCAAAAAATTTTAACACTACTATTAAATCGTCAAAGTATCATTAGAAAATATCGTGCCAAACTTAAAATTGCTGGCCTATGATAAAGTGAGTTTCCCAACCATTTTTAGTGGTTTCTCCAGGAAGTGGGTCGAAGCCATGTCCAAAGTCTATCCCCAATAATCCAAATGCAGGCATAAATATTCTTAAACCAAGACCAGCGGAACGATTCACATCAAATGGGTTATAGTCTCTAAAGTTATCAAAGGATGCTCCCGCTTCCATAAAGCCCAAAACGAAAATTTTTGCTTGGCCTTCTAGAGTGATAGGATAACGGAGTTCCATAGAAAACTTATTGTAAATAGAACCTCCGTCTTGAGAGGAAAGCGATTGATTTGGATATCCTCTCAACGCAATAGATTCCCTTCCGTCAAGTGAATAGTTACCAAGTCCATCACCACCAACAAAGAAACGTTCAAAAGGAATGACACCTCTATTATTGTTATAAGCACCCAAATAGCCAAATTCTAAACTCGATTTTAGCACCAATTTTTTCACGATACTTTGATACCAATCAAATTTTGACTTGATTTTATAAAACTCCAACCATTTGTAACGCTCTTGGTCAATCTCTCCAATTCGTGCATAATCGTCAGCGTCTGTTGGGTCTAGAGCATCACGTTCGTTTTTCAACGCTTCATAATCCACATTGTTGAATAAAGAATACGGAACAGATAATTTGGCTGTTACTGCAAAATTTGAACCACCTTCTGGGTAAATAGGGTCGTTAAAGGTGTTATTTCTGCTTAAACCGATGGTGTAAGCTAGGTTATTTGAATACCCATTTCCAAAAGTAAATAACCCTGTATTATAATTTTTTAAATCATAATGCTGGAAACTGACCGCTTGGGACAAAGTAAAGAAATCATCTGGGACAGACAGACGTCTTGCCAAACCAACTGTTATACCTGTAATATTGAAACGTTTGCTTTTGTCGGCATCTCTGGTTTGAGGATTATACAAAAATTGTTTTGTATGTGATAATGAGGTAGAAAACTGCACAGGGCGTTTTCCTCCCAACCAAGGTTCAGAAAATGAGAAACTATAGGTTTGGTAGAATCTACTGGCCTGTAATCTTAATGCCAAACTTTGACCATCACCCGAAGGAACCGGTTTGTAAGCTTCTCCATTAAAAATATCTTTGATTGCAAAGTTATTGAACGATAAACCTAATGTACCAATAAATCCGCCCCCACCGTAACCACCCTGTAGTTCGATTTGGCTTGCACCCGACTCCACAACAGAATACTCCATATCTACAGTACCATCGGTTGGATTTACATTTTTGAAATTTGGAGCAATTTTCTGTGCATCGAAGAAGCCCAATTGTCCAAGTTCGCGAATGGTTCTAACCACATTTTCCTTACTGTAAAGTTGCCCTGGACGTGTTCGTAACTCTCTGTAAATAACGTGGTCATTCGTTTTCTCGTTACCAACAACTGTGACATTGTTGAAATAGGCAGGTTTACCTTCAGAAATACGGATTTCCATATCAATCACATTCCCGTCAGCGCTCACCTCTACTGGGTTGATCGTAGAAAACAAGTAACCGTGATTCTGATATAAGTTGGTGATATCTTGGGCGTCTGGTCTGGTATCATCAGCAATACGCTTTTTTAATTCCACACCATTGTAGGTATCGCCTTCATTAATCCCTAAAACACTATGAAGAACTTTGTCAGAATACACACTGTTTCCTACAAATGTAATCTTACCAAAGGTGTATTTTTCACCTTCTTCAACATTGATATTAATTGAAATGGTCTTATCATTATTTTTTATGATAGAATCAGAAATTATCCTCGCATCTCTATAACCGTTTTCCTTGTATTTATCGATAACGGATACTAAATCTGTCTTGTAATCATCCTTCACATATTTAGAACGTTTTAAAATACGTATCGGATTTTTTTGCTTCGTGTTTTTCATAGCTTTACGAAGCTTTTTATCACTTAATTGTTCATTGCCATTGAACGTGATTTGTTTTACCTTTATCTTTTCACCTTTATCAATATTCACAGTCATGTTCACTCGACGTTTTTCAATGGAATCGGTAACTTCTGTGGTGTTTACAACAACTGAAGTATTGTAAAATCCATCCTTTTTATATTTATTGATAAGGTAATTTCGTGTTGTGGTAATAAGATTTTCTGTGACTTTGACTCCTTTGGTAAGTTTGTTGTCCTTTATAATTCCTTCCTTTTTGGATTTTTTAACGCCTTCTATTGTTACTTCGTTAAGTTCGGGAAGGTCAATCAGATTAATCTCTAAATAGGCGACATTACCTTCTACTTTTGCTAAATAGATGTCAATAGCACTAAACAATTTTGAGTTCCATAATTTCTTTAGGGCAGCACTGATTTCTTCGCCTGGAATTGAAATCTCCTCCCCTTTTCTTAATCCTGAATAGGTGATGACGGTTTGTTCGCTAAAATTGGTATTACCTGTAACTGAAATTTCGCCTAGAACATATTTCTGACCAGTATTGAATTTAATGTCCTGTGCATTAACGGTGTTGGAAACTATAAATAGTAAGGCAATGAAAAGTGTGTTAAGAAATGTTTTCAAAAGTAGTTTGTTAGCTAAGTTGTTCACTTGTTTTTCCAAATCGTCGTTCTCTATTTTGATATTCAATCAAAGCATCGTATAAATCTGCCTTTTTAAAATCTGGCCATAAAATTGGCGTAAAATATAATTCGGCATACGCTATTTGCCATAATAAAAAATTGCTGATTCGTTGTTCGCCACTGGTTCTAATCAGCAAATCCACGTCTGGTAAATTTTGCGTGTAAAGATGCTTATTTATAATGGATTCGTCAATAGAATCGGAAGAAATTATATTATTTTTAACTTTATTACTTAATTCTTTCACAACGTTTATAAGCTCTTCTCGCGACCCATAACTCAAGGCCAAAGTCAATGTCATAGCATTGTTTTCTTTGGTTTTTTCAATAACCTCAAGAAGTTCATTATGAGCTTTTTTTGGTAAATCATTTAGATTTCCAATTGCCAGAAGTTTGATATTATTATCTTGAAGTGTTTTGATTTCCTTCTTTAATGATTTGACCAAAAGCTTCATTAAGGTCTGCACTTCCATTTTTGGTCTATTCCAGTTTTCTGTTGAAAATGCATAAAGGGTTAGGTTTTTTATACCCAACTCGGCACTGGCTTCTACGACTTCCCTAACAGATTTAGTACCATTTTCATGGCCTATAACTCTTAAAAGACCTTGTTGCTTTGCCCAACGACCATTGCCGTCCATAATGATGGCAAGATGCTTAGGTAATCTGTCTGTATGTATGTCTTTAATAGTTCCCACTTAATAATTGCAATAACATGGTTTTTGCCCAAAGGTGTAAGTTAAGGTAATTCCAGTAAACACATACCAATCGTTACTATTAGTATTTCCAAAACTGAATTGTTCTCTATAGGAAGCTTCTGGAACACTACCGTCAATTTCATCAGTAAATGTGTAACGTGCGCCCACTTCAACAGCAAAAATAAGATTATCTGCAGTTGTAGTTTTAAAACCCAAAACCATTGGAATGCCATAGGCCCAACTACTTGTGTTTTCGGAAGTTAGGACGCCATTATTATCAAAGAAAAAATTGTCGTAATTGGCCGCACTTATCCCTGTATATAAGTAAGGTGTGGACTTCGGTTCTTCTGCATGAAGATTCCAATCAAAAAATGTGAATTCCATTCCTGCTGAAACCTCAAAAATATTGTTTTCAAATTCATAGTCGCGCTGAATACGTCGAGGATCACTTGAATTGGCATCAACGCCTTTTAACTTCGAGAAAATAGCTGTTAATCTGAATGAATGCCTTGGGCTTCTGTTCCATTTAAAAACACCTCCAAAAGCTGGGCTTTTTGGTGCGATGTAATTTGTAGCACCCACATCACCAATAAAATTACTGGCTCCTAAAAAAAAGCCCACCTCGTAGATTTGGGATTGTGCTTTTTGAAAGAAACAGACACTGAATAAAATTAAGATTAAATACCTCATAAAATTTTAAAAGTTTGCAAATATAATAAATATGATTAGCCTATAACAATTTGAATGAAATAGTATTACAGATAAACAGTATTTATAAGGTTTTATTGTTTAATTGCGCTTGTCTTCGCCCCAAAGCAATTTTTTTCGAAGCGTTTCGATAAAGCTTTCATCCAATAGCTCTACCATTTTAATTTTAAAGTCCGCTTTTTTGATGGTAACCACTGTAGAATTTGTTAAAGTGGCAATACGCGAGTCTAATGAAATCAAGTACTCCTCTTCCCTTCCATCTACTTTTAGAGTGATTTGGGTGGCATCAGGAATCACTAATGGTCTCGCGCTCAAATTGTGCGGAGCTATCGGTGTAAGCACGAAGTTATTGGCATCCGGTGAAATTACAGGTCCACCACAACTCAATGAGTAACCAGTGGAACCTGTTGGTGTAGAAACGATTAATCCATCAGCCCAATAAGAAGTCAAATATTCCTCATTAAGATGTGTGGCAACAGTTATCATTGAGGTCGTATTTTTTCTGCTGACGGCAATTTCGTTTAAGGCAAAATTGGTATGGAGAATATCTTTATTTTCAGGATGCGTTTCAATACTCAATAAAGAACGCTCTGAAATTTTATATCTTTTTTCAAGAATATTCGAAATAGCTTTATCTATTTGATTGATTTGAATGGTCGCTAAAAAACCAAGCCGTCCTGTATTAATACCTACAATTGGAATACCCAAATTTCGAACATAAGTGATGGCCCTCAAAATGGTACCATCTCCACCAATACTAATTAGCAATTCAAAGGTGTTGTCAAGTTCTTTAAAGGTATGAAAAGCATCGTATTTTCGAATATCCTTATCCTCCTTTTGAATCAAATTAAAAAAATCGGCCTCTATATAAACATTCAACTTTTTTTGGACTACAATGTCCAGCAACACCCTAACACTTGGATGTGTGTTTCCTTGATAATTTTGTCCGTAGATGGCTATCTTCATTAGATATCAAGGTATTTTTTTAAGTAGTCCGAACGTTCTTTAAGACTTTCGATATAGGTATCTTCTTCATGGCCCGAAACTATATTATAGCTATAACGTCTAAAAGTTTGGATAACATCGTTAAGTCCTGATGCCCCTATTTTTAAAGTTACTTGCACCACATCACCTTCCATTTTAGAGATAAAAGCACCTAAAAGCTTGGCGTCGTTAGTTTCTACAATTTGGCTAATTTCGCTGAATGAATAATCCAAAGCGCCTTTTTCAATGATCAAAATACCTCCAGGTTCAGCAAAGAATGGGGTTTCATTAAAAAGTCCAATAATATCATTCAGTTCATAATAACCTAGATATTTATTGTTTTCACCTAAAACAGGCATAATATTGCAAGAATTTTGTGCAAATTCTTCCAAAATGTCCAACCACGTGGTTGTGTCTCTAACAAAAAAACCTTCAAGAGCGTAGTTGCAATCAACAATCGTTTTTTCACCCTTAAAACAGTAGGCATCGTTTTCCGAAATGCAGCCTAAATATATACCCTCGTTTTCTATTGGAATGTGGGAATAGGTCAATTCGTTGAACATCATTTTAAGGTCACTTACCTTATCATTGATGTTTAAAGGTTTTATATCGTTTATGATGAATTCTTGTAAGGTCATAACAAATTTCTATCTGATGCAAATTAATTAAAAATAACCACAAAAAGCGTGTTCTACTTTGTATTTTTGTTGGTTTAAAGGTAAAGACGATGACGAAATTAAGTGTTAATATCAACAAGATTGCCACATTGCGAAATGCAAGAGGAGGTGATGTCCCCAATTTAGTTCAATTTGCAAAAGACGTGGAGATTTTTGGTGCACAGGGCATTACCATTCATCCACGTCCTGATGAACGCCATATACGTTATAAAGACGTTTATGACTTAAAGCCTAT
This sequence comes from Flavobacteriaceae bacterium UBA5544, assembly GCA_002426755.1. Lineage (GTDB taxonomy): Bacteria > Bacteroidota > Bacteroidia > Flavobacteriales > Flavobacteriaceae > JBPOFM01. Next base: position 20,640 of record DINI01000007.1, on the reverse strand, counting down.
TGTAACCACCGAATATAATATCGAAGGAAACCCGATTCCGCAATTTGTGGATATGGTTCTGGATGTTAAGCCAACCCAAGTAACCTTGGTACCTGATGCTGAAGATGCCATTACCTCAAATGCTGGATGGGACACAATTAAGCATAAAGATTTTTTAATTGAAGTCATAAAGGAATTTAAATCTCATGGCATTAGGACTTCAATCTTTGTAGATCCTGTGATGAAACAAATTGAAGGCGCCAAAGCTACGGGTACAGATAGAATTGAACTTTATACTGAAGCTTTTGCTCATCAATATGGATTGGGCAACGAGATGGCAATAAAACCCTACACCGAATGTGCTGTTTTGGCAAATTCACTTGGACTTGGCATCAACGCAGGACACGATTTATCCTTGGATAATATCCAGTTTTTCAAAAATAACATTCCAGACTTGTTGGAAGTTTCCATAGGACACGCCCTGATCTCAGAAAGTTTATATTTAGGAATTGAAAATGTGATTAACATGTATTTGCATCGTTTAAAATAGGTTTCAGTCGCAGTCGCAGTCTGCAGTTTTTAATTTCGCTTTAAGAGAATAATCCTTGAAAACTATGTCAAAAAAATCGCAATTCGCAAATCAAAAATCGTAAATCAAATATGCTACTTCATTCAAATATATTAGGACAAGGCAAACCATTCATTTTCCTTCACGGCTTTTTGGGCATGAGCGACAACTGGAAAACCTTGGGAACAAAATTCAGTGAACTGGGCTATGAAGTTCACTTAATTGACCAAAGAAATCACGGTCGAAGCTTTCACAGTAATGATTTCAACTATGACCTGATGGTAAAGGATTTGAAAACATATATTGAAGAACATCAACTGAAGGATATCATTCTTTTGGGGCATTCCATGGGAGGAAAAACTGCCATGTTATTTGCCGTTGAACATGAAGAATATATTGAAAAGTTAATTATTGCCGACATCTCTCCTCGTTATTATCCAACCCATCACGAAGATATTTTGAATGGCTTGTCAAGGTTAGACTTTGATGTAATAAAAAGCAGAAATGATGCCGATGACGTTTTAAAGCGATATGTCCCCGATTTTGGTACGCGACAGTTTTTGTTAAAAAACCTCTACTGGGAAACGAAAGAGAAACTAGCTCTTCGATTAAATCTTAAAACTTTAAAGGAAAATGTCAACGAAGTTGGAGAAGCCCTCCCTGCGCATTCTAGATTTGACAAAGACACCTTGTTTTTAAGAGGCGATAGGTCAGAATATATTTCATTGCAAGATGAAGGCATCATAAAAGCCCATTTTCCTAAAGTAAAAATCGAAACTATTTCCAATGCTGGACATTGGTTGCATGCTGAAAATCCAACCGACTTTTTTGTCGTTGTAAATAATTTTATAAAAGAATAGTGCTATATTTAGATTAATAACCAACAAAAAATACCAATGAATTTAATCATACGAATATTGCTTACCGCGGTCGCCGTCGTGTTGTTATCCAAATTTTTGCCCGGAGTTGATGTGTCAAGTTTTATGGAAGCCATCTATGTCGCCATCGTTTTAGGATTGCTAAACGCACTTTTAAAACCAATCTTGGTCATCCTAACATTTCCGATTACTATTGTTACGTTAGGCTTGTTTCTATTGGTCATCAACGCCTGCATCATTTTATTGGCAGACAAGTTTCTTGATGGTTTTGCTGTTAGTGGTTTTTGGGTTGCATTGCTATTTAGTTTGCTATTATCTTTTTTACAATCCATTTTATTTTCGATTTTAAAAGAAGATAAAAAATAGACCTTAGCACAAGCTGTTAAAAAATTTGTTGGGATGTTAAAGAATACGTACTTTTGCATCCCAATTTTTATTGAAGTAAAATGAATATTACAAGAGAAAACATCGATGCATTAAATGCAGTGGTTAAAGTAGATATCGCAAAAGAAGACTACAGCGATAAAGTTGAAAAAATCCTTACAGATTACCGTAAATCCGCAAACATTCCTGGTTTCAGAAAAGGACATGTGCCAATGACTATGGTCAAAAAGCAATATGGAAAAGCGGTCTTGGTGGATGAGGTCAACAAATTGTTGCAAGATGCCTTGAACAAATATTTGACAGAAGAAAAATTGGATGTTCTTGGCAATCCGCTTCCAAAAGCACAAGATAATTTAGATTGGGATGCTGATTCTTTTTCATTTGAATTTGAATTGGGCCTAGCACCAGAATTCGAGGTCGAATTAAAAACCAAAACACCAATCACGCAATATAACATCGTTGCTGATAAAAAAATGATTGACAATCAAGTTGAGCATATCCGCAAACAATACGGAAAGCTAATTTCTCAAGATACCGTTTCAAAAGATTCTGAAATTACCGGTGTATTTGTCAACGAAGAAAAAAACATCAACAACAAGGCGACTTTTACTTTGGATAAATTCAAAGGCAAAGCAACCGAAAAACAATTTGTTGGTGCTAAAGTTGGCGATGTCGTTACATTGAGCACAAAAGGTCTATTCGAAGATGATCATGATTTGATGCACTTCTTAAAAGTGCCTCATGACGATGCGCATGGTTTGGATATCGATGTCAATTTCACAATAAATGAAGTCAACACCAGAGAATTGGCCGATTTAGACCAAGAGTTGTTTGATAAATTATTCGGAAAAGGCGTTGTGACCACTGTAACCGAACTAAAAGATAAAATCAAGGCAGATTCAGAGAAACAATTCGCTCAACAGGGAGATCAAAAACTCTTGAATGATGTCACAGAATATTTGGTCGAAAACACAAAATTTGATTTGCCCGCTTCTTTCTTACAACGTTGGATGCAAACTGCTGGAGAGGACCACATGGATGCCGACCAAGCGAAAGAAGAATACGAGAAGTCTGAAAAAAGCATGCGTTACCAATTGATCGAAGGCAAACTGATTGAAGATCACAAATTACAAGTTACTTTTGATGATTTGAAAGATTTCGCAAAGCAAATGATCAAAGTGCAAATGGCACAATTTGGACAAATGGATCCTTCCGATGAAGAATTGGATACAATCGCATCAAGAATATTATCCAATAAGGAAGAAGTGAAGCGTTTGTCAGAACAATTGATGAGCCAAAAATTATTGAATCTTTACAAAAAAGAAGTCAATGTTAAGGTCAAAGAAATGACCTATGACGATTTTGTAAAAGAATTCTACAGTTAAAAGTTATAAATTAAATCCTTATATTTAGAGCGTAAAACTGTGAGGTTTTACGCTTTTTTTGAACCCTTAAATAGAAAGAAAAAAATCTATGGATTACGCAAAAGAATTTGAAAAATTCGCTATAAAAGACCAAGGTGTAAGCAGCACATACTACAACAAAATAATGAGTAGCATGTATCCTGTTGGTCTTACTCCAAATATCATTGAAGAGCGTCACATGAATGTGGCAATTTTCGATGTCTTCTCCCGTTTAATGATGGATCGCATCATTTTCATGGGAACTGCCATTAACGACCAGGTGGCAAATATCATTCAAGCACAATTATTGTTTTTAGAAAGTACAGATGCTTCCAAAGACATCCAGATATATATAAATTCACCTGGTGGCAGTGTGTATGCCGGACTTGGCATTTATGATACTATGCAATTGATTAAGCCAGATGTGGCGACCATTTGTACAGGAATGGCTGCTTCTATGGGAGCGGTGTTGTTATGTGCGGGTGAAAAAGGGAAACGTAGTGGTTTAACGCATTCTCGTGTCATGATTCACCAACCATTAGGTGGAGCTCAAGGACAAGCAAGCGATATTGAAATTACTGCTAGAGAAATCATTGCCTTAAAAGAAGAATTATATAATATCATCAGTAAACATACCGGTCAACCTTATGAGAAAGTGTATGAAGACAGTGACCGCGATTATTGGATGAAAGCAGATAGAGCTCTGGAATATGGTATGATTGATGAGGTCTTGGCAAGGCATAAAAGCAAATAAGGCAAAGTAAATTTCCTTTCCATCAATGTATGGAAGTTTGGATTTTTAACTTTGGAATTTTAAAGAATTATGGCAAAGGAAGAATTAGAATGTTCGTTTTGTGGTAGGAAAAAGCCAGAAACCAATTTATTGATCGCTGGTCTCGATGCACATATTTGTGATAGATGTATCGAACAAGCACATGGCATTGTATTGGAGGAATCCAAACAAAGTGGAAATTCAGAATTATCATCTGAATTGATGCTTAAAAAACCAATGCAAATCAAAGAATTTCTTGATGAATACATCATTGGTCAGGAATACACCAAAAAGGTAATGTCAGTTGCCGTTTACAATCACTACAAACGTCTGTTACAGCCAGCAAGTAAAGATGATATCGAAATCCAAAAAAGTAACATCATCATGGTGGGCCGTACCGGAACAGGAAAAACCTTGGTAGCACGTACAATTGCAAAAATGCTGAATGTACCACTGGCCATTGTTGATGCCACCGTTTTAACGGAGGCTGGATACGTAGGTGAAGATGTAGAAAGTATTTTAACACGTTTGCTGCAAGCCGCCGATTACAATCTAGAAAAAGCTGAAAAAGGTATCGTTTTCATTGATGAAATTGATAAAATTGCCCGTAAGAGTGATAACCCTTCCATCACCCGTGATGTATCTGGAGAAGGTGTACAGCAAGCCTTATTAAAATTATTGGAAGGCACCGTTGTAAATGTCCCACCTAAAGGAGGTCGTAAACATCCAGACCAAAAATTTATTGAAGTCAATACCGAGCATATTTTATTCATCGCTGGCGGTGCTTTCGATGGCATTGAAAAGTTGATATCTAAGCGCCTTAATATGGCTGCTATTGGTTACAAGGCACCACATGATGAAGTTATAGACTCAGAAAACTTACTTCAATATATTATACCAAAAGATTTAAAGGATTTTGGATTGATTCCTGAAATTATTGGTCGTCTACCTGTCTTGAGTTATATGGATCCTTTGGACGCAAAAACCTTAAGAGCAATTTTGACCGAGCCAAAAAATGCCATCATCAAACAGTACAAAAAGTTATTCGAAATGGACGACATCGAGTTTAGCATTACCGATGGAGCTTTAGATTTTATTGTTGAAAAAGCTATTGAGTACAAATTGGGAGCAAGGGGTTTAAGATCGTTATGCGAGGAGATTTTGACAGATGCCATGTTTGAAATGCCTACAAGCAAGGAAACAAAATTGAATGTTACCAAAAGTTATGCAGAAGACAAGATTTCTAAAACTACCTTAAAACGTTTGAAAGCTGTTTCCTAAAAAAATCTAAATAGATAAAAAAATAAAACCACTCCTTTCGGGTGGTTTTTATTTATCTCGGATTTAAGAAACTAATATTGCAAACACAATATTTTAGATATAATTAAGAGGGATTTTTTCTATTTTCAGCCATCATGTTTAGTGTAGGTAAGCTAGAAAACCTGATTGCTATGATGTAAATATAGTAGCTTATTTGTAAGTGAAAAACTACCTAGTAGAATTTTAGATAAAGCACAATTTAAATTCGTTATATGAAACGGGATTGTATTTTTTTCCGTTAAAAAACAAACCTCCATGATTAGGCAATACTGGTACTGTTCATACTTAATAACTCATCAAGATAATGACGTGTATTGAACAAGCGTGGTACCTTATGTTGTCCACCAAGTTTATTATGATGCTTAAGCCAATCATAAAAAAGTTGTTGGCGCGCAACGTGGATAGTAGGTCTATTGAGAGTAATGTTGTTGAATCGTTTTGCTTCGTAATCAGAATTCAATGATTTTAAGGCATTGTCCAAAAGTTCGTTAAACAACTCAATATTTGTTGGGTGCGTTTTAAATTCTATCAACCATTCATGAGCTCCTTTTTCTTTTCCTTGCATGAAAATGGGAGCAACGGTATAATCTACGATTTCAGCCTTCGTCTTTTTACATACTTTTTTTAGAGCATCTTCTGCATTTTCAATAATCAACTCTTCCCCAAAAACATTAATATGGTGCTTGGTGCGTCCAGAAACCTTAATTCTATATGGATTGATAGATGTAAATCGAACGGTATCACCAATTTTATATCGCCAAAGACCAGCATTGGTAGTAATAACCACTGCATAGTTTTTGTTCATTTCGACTTCACTCAAGGGAATTATTTTTTGCTCCGGAGTACCATAAGCATCCATTGGAATGAATTCATAAAAAATACCATAATCCAACATCAGTAACAACTCACTCGAATTGTTTTGGTCCTGAATGGCAAAAAAACCTTCCGAAGCATTATAAATTTCGTAATATTTAAAATCTTTTTTTGGTAAAATAGCTTTGTATTGATTCACATACGGCAGAAAACTGACACCGCCATGAAAATACACTTCCAAGTTGGGCCAAACATCAAATAGGCTATCCTTTCCTGTGGTTTCCAAAACATTATTGAGCAATACCAGCATCCACGAAGGTACACCCGCCAAACTCGTCACATTCTCATGAATTGTTTCATCTACAATGGCCTGCATTTTATGTTCCCAATCGCTCATCAAAGACACTTTGCTACTAGGCGTACTACTAAACTCTGCCCAAAAAGGCATATTATCAATCAGGATGGCGGAGAGGTCTCCAAACACAGTACCATTTTCTGTATATAATTCTTTACTGCCTCCAAGACGGAGACTTTTTCCTGTAAATAGTTGCGAATTCTCATTATTGTTGAGATACATACAGAGCAAGTCTTTACTGGCGGCATAGTGGCAATCCTCCAAGGATTCATAGCTCACAGGAATAAACTTGCTCTTTGCACTCGTCGTCCCGCTCGATTTAGCAAACCATTTAATCGGCGTCGGCCAAAATATATTGCTTTCACCCTGTCTTGAACGCTCAATATTTGCTTGATTATCTTCGTAATTTGAAATCGGCAATCGCTCCGAAAAAGTTTTATAATCTTTTATGGATGAAAACTCATATTGCCTACCAATCTCGGTATCCTTTGCCATAAAAATAAGTTCCAACAATAGTTCATTCTGAACCTCATTTGGATATTTCAAAAACAAATCAATTTGATGGAAGCGTTTTTTCAAGAACCAGGCGGCAATCGAATTGACTATGGGAATTGGCATTTTGTTAGTATCTTTAGAATCCTAAAAATAATACTTTTTTTCATGCAGTACCAAGGAGTTTTGACAAAAATGGAAACCGAGTTTTCTCACCCCATACAATACTATCTCGTATTCGATAATGACTTTCTAAACATGAACCAATTATTGGATAAAACCATCACCATCGATTTTGTTGGTTATCAATGTTTGAATTGTGGCCTCAATAAACCCATTTATCGCCAAGGCTTCTGTAAAAGTTGCTTTTTCGACATACCCCAAGCAGCAGATTGGATCATGCGGCCCGAATTGAGCACCGCCCATCTCGACAAAGAAGACCGAGATTTAGCCTACGAAAAGAAAGTACAGTTGCAACCACACATCGTTTATTTAGCCAATAGTAGCAATGTAAAAGTTGGAGTAACGCGCAAAAGTCAAGTCCCTACACGTTGGATAGACCAAGGTGCTCACGAAGCCATCGAAATCGTAGAGGTGCCCAATCGATATTTGGCAGGCATCACCGAAGTTGCCTTAAAAGACCACGTCAGTGACAAAACGAACTGGCGCACCATGTTAAAGAATGACATCGTAGACGAAAATCTGGTAGAATGGCGCGAACGTCTCAAGCAATACATCCCAGACGAGGCCAAAGACTATTTCATTGAGACCAATGCCGAGACCAATATAGACTTCCCCGTACTGCAATATCCTGATAAACCGAATAGTCTTAATTTAGATAAAACACCAAGTTATACCGGCGTTTTAAAAGGCATTAAAGGACAATATTTAATATTTGAAGACCAAACGGTTTTTAATATTAGAGGAAGTGAAGGGTATGTGGTGAGTATTTCTCTGGAATAAAAAATATCATTTAATTGAGGAAAACCGTAAAGAAGTTTTGAGAATAAGTGTGTTATTATAACCCAAACAATTTGGAATCTTTATCAACTAATTGCAGAGCTACATTTTCCTCTGAATTTATACCTACAAAATAATAAATCATGAAGAGAATATTTATTTTAATGATTATCATTTTTTCAATTTGTTCATGTCAATATTTTTTTCAGTTAAAGTCGAATAATATTTTAGCTAAAAAATAAAAAGGAAATAATGATTGTAAATACAACAGTAACTCTTTCCGATGTAACAGATTTTAATTGGGATGAACTAATAATACTCGGTTCTTATTCAAATATTGAGGAGATTGAAAAAGAATTTAATTTAAATTTGACCAACATAAAGCAAAATGGGATAAATTATTCTGATTATTATGATCTTGTTATATTTCTTGGTAACAACGAATCGGTCGAAATTGTTGAACTACATCATGGTATTTACTCACATAGAGAAATAATAGAAAAAGAAAGATGTAAATTTAAAAAAAATCAAGATGGAACAATGACTCTATTTGAATAATATGAGCCATTTTTAAACCTTTTTGTATGCAATCTTTAACAAGTGCCTAGATGCTTTTTAAATAAAAAAATAGGATAAATAGAGAAAGTAATTAAATCAAATGGATACAAATGCAACATTAGACCCATGGACATTAGGATACCTATATTTAAATTATATAATTATAATTGTAGTTTTAGTCTTGGTCATCAAATTATATTTCAGACTAATGAAATATTTAAAAATGAAAATAAAATACATAGAAAAAAAGATGGAATCCCATTAGATGAATTTAAAAAGAACTAATTTGAATCAAAAATTATGGAAATAAATATAGGCGATTATTACTTTACAATTTTAAATTGGCATATCATCATTGTTATTCTAATTTTAGTTTTTTCAACTGTGCTTTTATTCAGAAGAAAAAGATTGAAATATAAAAAGTGATTCATTTGCTATGGTTGAGCATACACTGCTGTGAGTTTACAGCTAAAAGCCACCCAAAAAAGGTGGCTTTTCCATATCTGAAAAAAATCCATAAGTTAAAAGCATTCTCTTCCCATAAGAACACAATCTTCTCCCACCAAAAGACAATCCACCACCAGCAAAGAACATTTACCTCCCAACAAAAAACAATCTCCCTCCACCAATTCACATTCTTGTTCCCGCAAAAAACAATCTCCCTCCACCAATTTACATTCTTTCTAATGCAAAAGACAATTAGCCTCCACCCAATAACATTCTCCCTCCCGTAAAAACAAAAAAAGACCCATCATAAAGTGGGTCTTTTTTCAATTTATAAGTCCAAAAGAAGTCTAAACATCTTCCTGATCTCTCAAATTTTGGATATATTCAGCTTTCTGCACTTCGCGTCTGCGTTTGACAGATGGCTTTGTAAAAAATTGATTCTCTCTTAAGTTTTGCATCACTTTCACGTTTCTGTGCTTACGCTTGTAACGTTTCAGTGCGCGTTCTATGTTTTCTCCTTCTTTAATTTCGATTCTTAACATGTATGGTTTTTATATAGTTGAAATGGTATATTTAAGTCTATCCTAAATACGTTTTTAATATTTTACTTTTTGAGGTATGACGCAAACGTCTAATCCCTTTTTCCTTAATCTGTCTCACACGCTCGCGAGAAAGGTCGAAAGTTACGCCAATTTCATCTAGACTCATAGGTAATTCGCCACCAAGTCCATAATAAAGTTTTATGACATCACCTTCTTTGTTGGACAAGGTCTCCAAAGCTCTATTGATTTCAAGCTTCAAACTGTCCGCCATCAAATCATTATCTGGTCGTGGTGATTCTTTTGATGATACAACATCATACAAACTAAAGTCCTCACCTTCCCTTAAAGGAGCATCCATGGACAAATGTCTTCCCGAATTCTTCATTGACAATTTAACATCGCTCAAAGTCATGTCCAATTCTTTAGCGATTTCAGCAGTACTTGGAGGTCGTTGGTAGGATTGCTCTAAAAATGAATACGCCTTATTGATTTTATTGATGGATCCAATTTTGTTCAAAGGTAATCTAACCACCCGTGCTTGTTCCGCCAATGCTTGAAGAATGGCTTGACGAATCCACCAGACCGCATACGATATAAATTTGAATCCTCTTGTTTCATCAAATCGTTTCGCTGCTTTTACCAAGCCTGCATTCCCTTCATTTATTAAATCTGGAAGCGTCAATCCTTGATTTTGATATTGTTTGGCAACAGATACCACAAAACGAAGATTAGCAGTTACCAATTTATCGAGGGCCACTTGGTCATCCTCTCTGATCAGCTGTGCTAACTCCACCTCCTCGTCCGCTGTAATTAGAGGTAGCTTGCTAATGTCTTGTAGATATTTGTCAAGTGATTTAGATTCTCGGTTGGTAACTTGTTTCGTGATTTTCAGTTGTCTCATATACTTGTTTTAGGTTAAAATAAGTTTCTATACTACATTATAACCTAATATTTGAGAAAAGCAAATAAACTCACATTTCTTTAACAGTTTTCGCCTTTTAATTGAAAATGAAATGAATTTCTAGCTATATAACAATTACACAATTAAAAGAATAAACCATTAAACAACTAATTCACAGAATCTTTCTTCTTTTTCTTACCTCCCAAAATATTTCCAAGCACGTCCTTGACACCTTGTTTCACAGGATCGGTTTTGGGAGTCGTTTTTGTTGTATCGGTTTTCACTTTAGTCGAATCGATTATTGTAGTGTTTCCAGTGGTGGTGGTTTTTCCTCCGGCAATTCCACTCAATAAATCCTTGATTTTATCTTTTCCTTGACCAATTAATTTCTGTTTTTCGATTTCAATCAACTGTTTGGTGAGGTTTGATACACCACTTGTTAAATCGGTTTTGACAGTTGGGTTTGTAAATGTCCCACCTATATTGGCTGTCACCGGTATGGTTAATTTATTGACTTCGTTGTCATTAATTTTACCAATCAATCGGTTCACATCACTTCCCAAATATTTAGCAGGGACATTAAACACCGCATCGTACGTCAACGATTTATCAAAACCATGCGACCCAGCAACAGTAATGCCGATGTCTTTATACGCAAGGTTGATAGGTTTCACATTTACCTTACCATTGGCAAATTCTAGATTTGTTTTTAAATCTTTTAAATCCAACTTACTAAAATCTATAAAATTTAAAGCGCCATCCAATTTATTCAACAGTGGACTTTGATTCTCACTAATATTGGTGGTCAGCAGTTCTGCAAACGCGTTACCCGAAACGGTGTTCAATTGCGGAGAAAATTCTTTGTCCAACAACCCAGAAATATTGATGCTCGTGTTCAGCTTTCCTTGTAATACTTTGGCAATAGGAGCGATACTTTGCAATAATTCCAGTCCGTTAAATGACTTGGCAATGTCAAAACTACTGGCATCCAATTTTAGATTGAAAGAAGGCGTTTCTGCTTTGGTACTAACACTTCCCGAAACTGTTAGTAATCCATCAAATAATTTTGAAGTCAATCCGCTTAAATTTGCCTGTTGGTCCTTAATGGTTAAATTTCCCTTGACATCTTTCAGATTTAAATTGTCATAAATGACCGTATTGGCATTGGCAGTAATAGTACATTCCAAAAACTCGGGAATCTTTAAACCTTCAGCAGACGTTGTGGTTTTTTCGGCCGCTCCAGACTTGTTGCTTGTAGTAGTTTCGTCTGACATAAAATCGTTTAAAGCCAGCGTATTAGAATTCAGATTGAAATTACCTTTCAGATTTACTTTTTTGCTCAACATGAAACCAATCAAATTATTGATGGTGCCAGTTGCCGAGATATCACTTTGACCAGTTTTGGCGTTAAACGTATTCAATGTAACTGTCGAAGGATTAAACGTCATATCAGCTTTAGAAATCTGCATTGGATGGTTCATCGCGTCAGAAGAAAATACCATATCTGTGATGCTCGCATTTCCAGACGCTTTAATACGATCATAAGCATTTGTTTCAATCGCATTCATATCAAAAGACGTGTTCAGTTTCGCCCTCAAAATACCACTTAAGGCTGTTTCAAGTTCAATAGGATAGGCTTTGGTCAAATTGGCGAGATTCAAAACACCGTCAACATCAGCATTCACCAACATATTACCAGTAATGTTTTTAATCAGTGCCGACGATTTAAATACATCGTTATCAATTTTAAAATTCAATGTGTTGATAGCAACATAGGTATCATCCACATTACCTGTTTCATTCTTAATTTGTGTATCAATCACAATGTTTTCAACCTTTTTAGGCAAATCTGGATATTTAAACGATGCATTGTCAGATTTGATACTGATATCTAGAGTTGGAATTGTTGTTTCGGTTGATTTTCCTTTGATGATACCACTTACCTTAAAATTTCCGGTGGTTTGGACATTCTCAATGTTTTTTGAATAGGCTTCTGGAATCACAGCCAGGAAGTCTTTAAATGAAGATCCAGGATTTTCAAATGAAATATCAATATCCTGACCTTCTTCAATAATTTGCACGTAGCCTTTAAACTCCAGAGGCAATTGATTGATGTAACCTTTGTTGTCTTTGAAGGTGTATTTTTGATTGTTCAAATCCAGGTCTATCAAGGCATCCAGTTTGATATGATTATTGTTCAGATATTTAGTGCTGTCCATAATCAAACTGATATTGGCCTCCGATTTGGTATCCAATTCCGAAATTTTATCCGTGAATTTTGCGCGTCCCGAATGGTTCAATTCAGTGATATAAAATGTCAATTTTGAGCTTTCATCAATATAAGTCATCGCACTTTTATTGATGCTGTAATCGTTGATGTCAAACGCAAAACTTGAGGATTCATCGGCATTTGGCCGCTCTTTAACAATATCATAATTGGTTTGTCCAATGGCATTTGTTTTTAGTGTTAAAAGTGCCTCGTCTAACTTGATGGTATTTACGACTATTGCACCTTCATCGGCACTTTTAAATAATTCTTTTACCGACATTGAGAATGAAAGATTTTTTGCTGTCGCCAAGGTTTCATCCTTAAAAGGTTCAAAATTGGTAATCACCAAATCGCTCACTTCCACATAAGCTTGCGGAAAGCTTTTGAACAAACTCAAACTAACATCACTAAACTCTACATTAGCGTTGACGTTTTGGTTGATGAAATTCTTCACCATATCCTTTATCTGTGATTGAAATATAAATGGCGCAGCAATCAACAAAACGATGAGAATCAATAACGTGATTCCAGTGATTTTTAATATTTTTTTAAGTGGGGATTTCCTTTTTGTTGTGGGTTCCATATAGAATAGAAAAAGTTTTAGTTCGGTATGTATATATACGCAAAGTTGTTGGTAAAAGTTGATGAACTGTTAAAGTTTAATAAAACTTTAGCAGTTTTACAAAAGCTCAATTTCTTCGTTTGTTTTTAGATTGAAACGTTTTTTAAATAGATGCACACCCAAATATAAAAATGGTGTGTCGCAAATAGCAATGAATGCTTTAAACAAAAATCCACTGATCAACAATCCATAAAATTTATCCCATTCAATAATTCCAAAAGAACAGAGTAGGATTAAGATAGTCAAAGTATCAACAAATTGGGATGAAAAGGTCGAAAAATTATTACGAAGCCATAAATGTCTTCCCTTGGTCAAGCGCTTCCAAAAATGATAGATTTGAATGTCTATAAATTGAGCAAACAAATAGGCCATCATACTGGCCGTTACGGCAATTGCTGTACTTCCAAACACTTTCGAAAATATTTCATCATTTACTGGAGACCAACTTGTTGCTGGCACGTGATTGGATATCAGCACAATTCCCAATGAGAATAAGGACGCAAAAATTCCAACCACAACAACATCGTTTGCACGCTTTTTACCATAAATTTCGCTGATTAAGTCCGTAATTAAAAAAGTAACTGGATATGGCAAAATCCCAACCGAAATTTCAAATAATTTGGTCCCAAACAATTCCAAATGAAACGGATACCAATAAAAAAACTTCTGAAAAATCAAATTTGAAACAACTAAAGACGTAATAAATAACGCAGCCAGCAGGAAGTAAATACGTTGTGCGGCAAGTTTGTCTTTTAGGATCATATTGTGGATAAGTTGTTGCCATAAATATACTGCAAAGTAATTTTGTTTTCTTTATTTTGGCAGTAATTATGCACGCACCTCACAAAGTTTACATAGCTCTTGGAAGTAATAAAGGCGACAGGTTCAAACACCTTCAGGATGCTGTGGACCTTGTTTTTGAGAAAATTGGAGCGGTTCAGTCGATTTCAAAAGTCTATAATTCTGAAGCCATTGGTTTTGATGGCGAAGATTTTTTGAATTGTTGTATAAGTGTCGAAACATCACTATCTGCTGAAGACACGATGAAAACATTGCTTGCCATCGAAACAGCATTGGGTCGCATACGTACCACAACTGCAGGCTACGATTCAAGAACGATTGATTTAGATATCATATTTTATGATGAATTGGTCATGGATACCAAGTTGCTTCGGGTGCCTCACATCAAATTGCGTGAACGTAAATTTGTGCTTCAGCCCTTGAACGATATTGCAGCTTCTGTGATACATCCAACGCTTAAAAAAACAGTTTCCGAACTCTTGGAAGCCTGTGTTGATGAAAGTGTGGTTGAACCTTTCCATATTTGGCTGAAAAATCCTGTGAAGCAATACAGTTTTTCGGATTATAATTACATTGCCATCGAAGGAAATATTGGTGCAGGAAAAACCAGTCTTGCCAACAAAATATCCCATAATTTTAATGCCAAATTGATTTTGGAGCGTTTTGCAGACAATCCGTTTTTGCCGAAATTTTATGAAGAGCCTCAACGTTACGCCTTTACTCTAGAAATGTCTTTTTTGGCAGACCGTTACCAACAAATCAGTGATGATTTATCACAACTTGATTTGTTCAAGGATTTTATGGTGAGCGATTACGACATTTATAAATCCTTGATTTTCTCAAAAATCACTTTGCCAGAAGATGAATTTAGGCTCTACAGAAAACTATTTTATTTGATGTATAAAGACATTGCCAAACCAGATTTATACGTCTATTTGTACCAAAATACAGAGCGCTTGCAAGAAAACATCAAAAAGCGTGGACGCGATTATGAGCAGAAGATTGATAATGCATATTTGGATAAAATCAATTCAGGTTATCTGGAATTTTTGAAAAATCAAACGGAATTGAATGTGAAGATTATTGATATCTCCAATCGGGATTTTGTGGAAAGTCGGGAGGATTATTTATGGATTTTGAGTGAGATTTGTAATGAGAGTTAAGTGCGTTTCATCTTCGCAAACACATCCCAAACCACCACACCACAACTTACCGAAATATTCAAGGAATGTTTTGTCCCAAACTGCGGAATTTCCAGAATCAAATCACTTGCAGAAACTACTTTTTGTGACACACCTTTCACTTCATTGCCAAACACCAAAGCATATTTTTGATTGGTTTGAGGTTGAAACTCATTGAGCATTACAGCGTTTTCAGCTTGTTCGATAGAAGCGACAATCACCTTTTCAGATTTCAGTTTTTCGATGAGGTCGATAGTGTTTTCAACATATTCCCAAGCCACGGTTTCGGTGCTTCCCAAGGCCGTTTTATGAATGTCTTTATGGGGAGGTGTTGCTGTAATACCACACAAATAGATTTTTTCAATCAAAAATGCATCACTAGTTCGGAAGACAGAACCAATGTTATTCAAACTTCTGATGTTGTCCAAAACGATGATGATGGGTGTTTTTTCGGTCTGTTTGAATTCCTCGACACTCAAACGGTCGAGTTCTCTGTTTTTTAGTTTGCGCATCTTTGTTTTTTTAGCCACGAATACACGAATGCTGATTTAAAACATTCTCAAACACTTTTTTCTCTGTGCGACGCTGTGAAACCTCGGTGTGACTATTTGTTATAGCTTTTTCACAAGTAGCTAAAAGAAAAAACATTAGTGTATTGGTGGCAAACCTTTTTAAGCTCTAATTATCAACAATTGTAAATAACTTATCCGTATTCCGTTTTAAGAAACATCAAATAATAAGTACTTTAGCAATCCTTATTTGTCAATGACAAACATACAATTTTAAACACACAATTCCATTGGCCAAAAAAGCAAAAAAAGAAACGCCTTTAATGAAACAATACAATACCATCAAGGCAAAGTACCCTGATGCGCTGTTGTTGTTTCGTGTGGGCGATTTTTACGAAACCTTTGGTGAAGATGCTGTCAAAGCTTCCAAAATATTGGATATTGTGTTAACAAAGCGTGGTGCTGGAAGTGAAACCGAAACGGAATTGGCTGGTTTCCCACACCATTCCCTGAATACCTATTTGCCAAAATTGGTAAAAGCTGGATGTCGCGTCGCGATTTGCGATCAACTTGAAGATCCAAAACAAACCAAAACCATTGTAAAACGTGGTGTCACAGAATTGGTAACGCCAGGCGTCGCCTTGAACGATGATATTTTACATTCCAAAACCAATAATTTTTTGGCTGCGGTGTATTTTGGTCAGAAGTATGTTGGCGTTTCGTTTTTGGATGTGTCTACAGGCGAGTTTTTAATCTCGCAAGGCAATGAGGAATATGTCGATAAGTTGCTTCAAAATTTCAACCCGAGTGAAGTGTTGATTTCCAAACCAAAAAAGAACGAATTCACAAAAACCTTTGGCAACCAATTCCATAGTTTCTTTATGGAAGATTGGGTGTTTCAGGATGATTATGCCAATGAAACTTTACTTAAACATTTCAACACAAAATCCTTAAAAGGTTTTGGGATTGATGAGTTGTATGAAGGCATTGTCGCTTCAGGAGCGATTTTGCATTATCTGGGCGAAACGCAGCATCATCAATTACAGCACATCACATCGATCCAACGTATCACACAAAATGAACACGTTTGGATGGACCGTTTCACCATCAAGAATTTGGAATTATATCATTCCTATAATCAAAATGCGGTGACACTTATTGATGTCATTGACAAGACGAATTCACCAATGGGAGGACGTTTGCTGAAACGTTGGTTGGCATTGCCATTAGTGGATATTGAAAAAATAAACAAACGTCATGATGTAGTTGATTTCTTTTTGAAGGAATCTATGCTGTTGACAAAGCTCCAAAACCAAATCAAAAAAATTGGTGATATCGAACGTTTGATTTCGAAAGTGGCAACGAATAAAATCAGTCCACGAGAAGTTGTTCAACTCAAGAATGCTTTGGAAGCAATTGTTCCGATTCAGGCATTGACGACCCAATCTGATAATAAGGCTTTACAATCTATTGGGAATGCTTTGGAATTGTGTGAAGAACTACGTCAACGCATCAAAGCGACCTTGAATGAAGAAGCACCAGTTAATATTCTAAAAGGAAATACGATTTCTTCGGATTATAATTCAGATTTAAAAGAACTGCGAGGTTTGGCTACTTCGGGAAAAGACTATCTCGATAACATGCTGGAGCGCGAAAGTGAACGAACAGGTATCACTTCCCTTAAGATTTCTTCCAATAATGTCTTTGGCTATTATATCGAAGTACGCCATTCGCAAAAAGATAAAATTCCACACGATTGGATTCGTAAGCAAACTTTGGTCAATGCCGAGCGCTATATTACGGAAGAATTAAAGGAATACGAAACCAAAATACTTGGAGCCGAAGAACGAATTTTGGAAATTGAGCAACGTTTGTTTGCCGAATTGGTGGGTTGGATGACACAATTCATTCCAGAAGTGCAGAAGAATGCTGCCTTGATTGCTCAACTCGATTGTTTATCTGGTTTTGCCCAATTGGCAAAAGAAAACAACTACGCACGACCAAAAGTTGATGAGTCGTATGCTCTAAACATAAAAAATGGACGCCATCCAGTCATTGAAAAGCAATTACCACATAGCGAACCGTATATCGCCAATGATGTGTTTTTGGATAGAGATTCCCAACAAATCATTATGATTACGGGGCCAAACATGTCTGGTAAGTCCGCTATTTTACGTCAAACTGCTTTGATTGTGTTATTAGCACAAATGGGAAGTTTTGTGCCTGCAGAAGCTGCGACGATTGGATTGACGGATAAAATATTTACCAGAGTTGGAGCAAGCGATAACATCTCGATGGGCGAATCGACTTTTATGGTGGAGATGAATGAAACAGCTTCCATTTTGAATAATATTTCAGACCGGAGTTTGGTGCTGTTGGATGAAATTGGTCGTGGAACAAGTACTTATGATGGAATTTCCATTGCTTGGGCGATCAGCGAATATTTGCATGAACATCCAAGTAAAGCAAAGACTCTTTTCGCAACTCATTATCACGAGTTGAATGAAATGACCGAAACCTTTAAGCGGATCAAGAATTTCAATGTGTCTGTCAAGGAATTGAAAGATAATGTTTTGTTTTTGCGTAAATTGGTTGAAGGAGGCAGTGAGCACAGTTTTGGTATCCATGTCGCAAAAATGGCTGGGATGCCACAACAAGTCATTTCTCGTGCGAATAAAATCCTAAAACAACTTGAAAAATCACATAGTAGCGAAGAGTTGACCAATAAAGTCAGAACCTTGGAAAACGATATGCAGTTAAGTTTTTTCAAACTTGACGACCCGCTTTTGGAATGCATTAAGGAGGAAATCGTCAACATCGATATAGACACGCTGACACCAGTAGAAGCCTTGATGAAACTCAACGAAATCAAGCGTATGTTATTGAAAAAGAAGCGCGCCTGAAAAATTGCAATTTTTTAAAGAAAAAGGCTTTGGTATTTTAAGAAATGTATTAAATTTGCCCTCGCAATTAGCGCAACGTTCATAAAATTATTTAACGCGAAAATAGCTCAGTTGGTAGAGCGCCACCTTGCCAAGGTGGAGGTCGCGGGTTCGAATCCCGTTTTTCGCTCCATACCAGTCCAAAATTTGCTCAAGTGGTGGAATTGGTAGACACGCCGGACTTAAAATCCTGTGCCCATTAGGGCGTGCGGGTTCAAGTCCCGCCTTGAGTACTTAAAAAGCCTTACAATAGTGTAAGGCTTTTTTATTTTTTATAACAACTTTATTTTCTAATACATTAGTACAAAATCTGTTTATCAAGAACATAAAATGCAGGTATCATGTAGCTCAATTTACAGCAGGACAGTTACATTCGTATTTCTCTCTTCTACAATTGAAATTATATCCAATGGTTAATTGATGAAACCCGCCATTGTTGAACACAACAGAATTCGCTTGGTAAGAATATGTATAAGCAAAAACAAATTGTTTATAATCAACTCCAACAAAAGGCGTAATGTATTGTAGTTTTTGACTGCTTACGCCAGTTTCATCCAAAAATTCAGCTCCATCAAGACTTCTTCTATAAGATAAACCTCCCCAAAGTTTTCCAAAATCCATTTCTTTATATACTTTCCCATTTAAATCAATAGAAGATTCTTTGGTTCCATCTTTATAAAGAAACATAATAGAAGGTTCGTAGCTCCATTCACTTCCAAACTTACTAAATGTATTTCCTGCAGAAAATAAGAATGTTCTTAAATTATCGAATCTGTATAAACCATTCTCATTTGAATTAATTCCGTCATTATTAAGCACGTTTTTTACAGTCGCATGTGCGTAAAAATTTATAAAGTGATATGAAAAGCCAAAATCAATATTGAAGTTGGTAGAACTTTGCTCTATCCCTGCAATAAGTGGGTCATCAGCCCCATCAGGGTAAAAAGATGTTTCATCAAGTTTATATTGAATGAACCCCGCGCTCAAACCAAAAGAAAGCATATTCAAATCGATTTCATTTCTTGAGAACATCAAATGGTGTGCATAAGTCAATGAAGCACCTGTTTGCGAATGGTAGCCATTCTTGTCATTATATACAATTGCTCCAATAGCAGATGGAGATTCACCAATCCTACCATTAATACTCAATGTTTGTAAGGCGGGCGCATCATCCTGCCCGAACCATTGTTTACGCGCAGTCAATCTAACTTTAGCGCAATTGGCAACACCTGCCATAGATGGATGGATTAAATAATAATTATCTGTTAAATAATCTGAATAAATTGGCAACCCTTCTTGAGCTAGTCCAATTTGAGTCACTAATCCTGTAAATGCTATTAAACAAAATCTTTTTAAATTCATGTTGATTCTTTTATCGTTTCAAAGTAAAATGTGCCCTAAACTGTTTGGGCTGTCCCGTTGACGGCTCGCTGTACTCGACGGTGAACCAATAGTCGCTCGACGGCATCGGCTCCCCGTTGTAGGTGCCGTTCCACCCCGCGCCCGACGGGCTGATCTGCTTCAACAGTTTCCCGAACCTGTCAAAGATATAAATTTTTGCGCTCGGTCGACCCGCAAATCCGACAATGTTCCACGTTTCGTTCCTGCCGTCCCCGTTCGGGGTGAAAAAGTGCGGGTAGTCCAGCACCGTGACCGTGCCGCTGGCCTCCCCGCAGCCGTTGGTGTCCCTGGCGGTGACCGTGTGATCCCCGAAGGTGACGTCCACAAAGGTGCCGCTCTGCTGCCAAGGCCCCCCGTCAAGGCTGTACTCGTACTCGCCCTCTCCGCTGGCCACCGCTGTTATAACGTGGTTTTCCGAAAAAGCTTGTGTGGCGACCTCGACCACTATCACCGGCGGCGAGCTGTCCTCCACAACGGCACTGTCCAGGTTCACGCAGCCCGTGGCGGTATTGGTCACCTCCACGACATAGGTGCCGCTCTGCT